>NZ_JAMOII010000002.1 GCF_024448985.1 Stutzerimonas stutzeri | reverse complement strand
GGCCTGCGCCGGAGAAGGTGCGCATTATAGGCACCCAGAAAACCACGTCAACGGTTGTTTTCAGTTTTATTCAGCCTTGAGCAAAACCCGCCCAAAGGACTTCTTGCCCGCCTGGCACACGTGAGTACTACCAAGCATGACGATAAAGGTTCGATCAACGACTTCACCATCCACCCGAACCCCGCCCGAGGCCAGCAGATCACGAGCCATTGCCGCGTTCTTCACGAGGCCCGCTCGATTCAACACCGCAGAGATGGGCATATCTTCGGGAGATTGCAGTTCGATCTCGGGAATATCCTCAGGAAGCTCGCCCTCTTTCATTCTATTGCCCGCCGACCGGTGAGCTGTCGCGGCGGCGTCCTCGCCATGGAAACGAGCCACGATCTCCTCGGCGAGCTTGATTTTGATGTCGCGAGGATTCGCGCCACGCGCCACGTCCGCCTGAAACTCTTCGATTTCAGCCATATCGCGAAAACTCAACAACTCGAAGTAACGCCACATCAGTACATCCGGGATCGATACCAGCTTGCTATACATAACGCCCGGCGCTTCCTGGATCCCAACATAGTTGCCAAGGGACTTGGACATCTTCTTCACACCGTCCAACCCCTCAAGAAGAGGCATGGTGACAATGCATTGAGACTCCTGCCCATAAGAACGCTGCAGCTCACGCCCCATCAGGAGGTTGAATTTCTGGTCCGTGCCACCGAGCTCAACATCCGCCCGAAGAGCAACGGAGTCGTAACCCTGAACCAAAGGGTAGAGAAACTCATGAATGGCTATCGGCTGATTGGTCGAGTATCGCTTACTGAAGTCATCACGCTCCAGCATTCGGGCGACCGTATACTGTGATGCCAGACGGATAAAATCCGATGGCGTCAGCACATCCATCCAGCTTGAGTTGAAGGCGACCTCAGTCTTGGCGGGATCAAGAATCTTGAATACTTGATTCTTATAAGTTTCCGCGTTCTCCAAAACCTGGTCACGTGTCAAAGGAGGACGGGTTGCGCTTTTGCCACTAGGGTCACCAATCATTCCGGTGAAGTCTCCTATAAGGAAGACCACCTGATGCCCCAACTCCTGGAATTGACGCAACTTGTTAATAAGCACCGTATGACCGAGATGCAAATCCGGAGCAGTCGGGTCGAAACCAGCCTTGATCCGCAGCGGGACACCACGCTCAAGCTTGCTGACTAACTCTGCCTCGACGAGCACTTCATCAGCGCCCCGCTTGATCATCGACAACTGCTCTTGAACCGACTGCATCGGAGGCCTCATCCAGAAAACAAAGGCGGTAAACCTTACAAGAACGCCGGGAAAATTCAACGCTCTCGAATCTTGACCAACGATCAGCGAGCCCTAACCAAGGGTTGCCTCGACAGCATTTTGGTTATATTTTAGACAGATATTTTCCCTGTACAAAATATCGCCAGATACCCAGACATCTAATGACCTATTCAAAATCGAAAGCTCCTCTCTACCCGAAGAGCCATCTCTTGGCTGCGAGCGGTGTAGCTGCGCTTCTGAGCCTGGCACTCCTTGTATTTCCATCACGTGAAGTCGAAGCGAAAAAGACTTTTCTTGACCTTCGCCTCGAAACCACCTCGGAGCTGGCATCTCCGGAAGAAGCGCCTTTTGCAAACGAGTTGCCCGAGACGCCCTTCGCTGTAATCGAAAAAACCGAACTCCAAGCATCTCTACCAGAGCAGAGCATCAATGAGGCCGAAGCTGAAGCCAAGCCTCGCGTGAAAGAGGTGGTGGTTGCTAATGGAGATACTCTATCGACCGTATTTACGAAGGTAGGCCTCCCGCAGTCCACCGTTCACGATGTACTGGCGAGCAGCAAGGAGGCGAGGCAACTTGCCCGCCTCAAGGTCGGCCAGCGCCTCGAGTTCGAATTCGATGAACAAGGCAACTTAGCTCAGCTGCGCAGCCCACTGAATAAGCTGGAAAGCGTCCAGCTGGAACGCTCCGACGCAGGCTATGTATTTAAGAAAGAACAGTTGAAGCCAGACGTTAGCACTGCTTACGCCTATGGTCGTATCGAAAGCAGCCTGTTTCTCGCCGCGAAACATGCAGGCCTCAGTCATAACCTGACAATGGATTTAGCCAACGTGTTCGGCTACGACATTGACTTTGCGATGGACATACGCAAGGGCGATTCCTTCGAAGTCGTATACGAAGAAAAGACAGTGGCCGGCGAGAAAGTAGGAACTGGGAATATTCTCGCGGCGCGTTTCACGAACCGAGGCAAGAGCTATACCGCAGTCCGCTACACCAACAAGCAGGGCACCAGTAGTTATTACACCGCCAACGGCCAGAGCATGCGCAAGGCTTTCATCCGCACACCCGTAGATTTTGCCCGCATCAGCTCGCGCTTTTCCAATGGGCGCAAACACCCGATTCTGAACAAGATTCGCGCCCATAAAGGCGTGGACTATGCTGCCCCGCATGGCACTCCGATCAAGAGCGCAGGTGATGGCAAGGTACTGCTTGCAGGCCGTAAGGGTGGTTACGGGAATACTGTGGTCATTCAGCACGGTAACCGCTACCGAACTCTGTATGCCCACATGCAGGGCTTCGCCAAAGGCGTACGCAGCGGATCGTCGGTTAAGCAGGGACAGATCATCGGTTACATCGGAACGACGGGCCTATCGACCGGCCCGCACCTACATTACGAGTTCCAAGTCGATGGCGTGCATGTCGATCCGCTGGGCCTGAAGTTGCCCATGGCAGATCCAATTGCAAAGAACGAAACACAGCGCTTCATGCAGTTGAGCAAGCCACTAATGGCACGCATGGACGAAGAGCGTGCAACCATGCTGGCGATGCAGAACACACAATAATGCCGCTTTACATAGGTCTCATGTCAGGCACCAGCCTGGATGGCCTGGACTTCGCGCTGATAGAGCAGAACGACCGGACAACCTTGCTCGGTACGCACTATGAGGCAATGCCGCAGCAGCTTAAGCAGGACCTGCTCGACCTTTGCTCGCCCGGCCCCAATGAGCTGGCTCGGGCTGCAATGGCTGAACAAGCGTGGGCTGAGCTCGCAAGCATTGGGGTAAACAAGCTGCTCGGCAAGGCTCAGATGGATGCCAAAGCCATTCGAGCCATTGGAAGTCACGGGCAAACGGTCCGACACGAGCCGCAAAGCGGCTTCACCATTCAGATTGGCCATCCTCCTTTGCTGGCGGAGCTGACCGGCATAAGTGTTGTAGCCGATTTTCGTCGACGCGACATGGCAGCCGGCGGCCAAGGAGCCCCCTTGGTACCCGCCTTCCATGAAGCCATGTTCAGCGATACGACGCGAATCCGCGCAGTACTGAATATCGGCGGGTTCAGCAACCTCAGCTTGCTCAACCCCAGCACAACGACTCATGGATTCGATTGCGGCCCAGGCAACGTGCTATTGGATGCCTGGATTCAACGCCACCAAGGCCTGGCATATGATCGAAATGGTGATTGGGCTTCCACCGGTAAAGTACACGCGCAGCTGCTTGCGAAACTGCTAGATGACAAATTTTTCGCTGCGCAGGGCCCGAAAAGCACCGGACGTGAATTGTTCAATCTGCCCTGGCTGGATACCCACCTCGCTTCATATTCGGATATGGCTGCTGCCGACGTCCAAGCTACCCTATTGGAGCTGACGGCCCGAAGCATCCGCGATTCGCTGCTTGCCAGCCAACCGGAAACGCAGGACGTCCTGGTTTGCGGTGGGGGCGCGCACAACGTCGCGCTGATGCAAAGGCTGCGGGACCTGCTGCCGGCATGCCTGGTGACAAGCACCGCTGATTACGGTGTAGAGCCAGACTGGATCGAAGCCATGGCATTCGCCTGGCTAGCGCACTGCTGTCTGGAAGGCATCCCCGCCAATCGGCCAAGCGTGACGGGCGCTCGAGGAATGCGGATATTGGGCGCAATCTACCCCTCCTGACGCCCACGTTCATTATCGCGACGGACAAACAAAAACACCGTGCCAGGCACGGTGTTTTTGTTTTCAACGAACACGCCTTAAATCGAGAAGGACTGTCCGCAACCACAGGTCGTCGTGGCGTTCGGGTTCTTGATAACGAAGCGAGAACCTTCCAAACCTTCCTGATAATCGACTTCTGCGCCAGCCAAATACTGGTAGCTCATCGGATCCACCACAAGACTCACGCCCTCGCGCTCGATGATGGTGTCATCTTCTGCAAGGTCTTCATCGAAGGTGAATCCATATTGAAAACCAGAGCAGCCGCCACCTGTGACGAAGACACGCAACTTCAGTCGCGGATTACCTTCTTCATCGACCAGACTCTTCACCTTACTCGCGGCACCCTGACTGAACTGAATCGCGGTGGGCGTGAAGGATTCGACACTCATTCGGTTCTCCTAGCGCGGGAGCGCTCATTACTGCGTTGACGCGGCATTATCGGCTTCCCCTACAAAAATGGTCAACTATTCATCCGCGAGCAGCCCGTTGAGATGCCCGCGCCTGAACAGCGCGACTGACGGCATTGATCAAGGCAGCAGCGCCGCGTTGCTCAAGCCGAGTCGCTCATCCAGACCGAAAGCGATGTTCATATTCTGCAACGCCTGACCAGAAGCACCTTTGACCAGATTGTCGATGACCGATAGCACGACAACTAAGTCCCCGCCTTGCGGACGATGGACGGCGATGCGACACATATTGGCGCCGCGCACGCTCCGGGTTTCAGGATGGCTACCGGCAGGCATCACATCGACAAACGGCTCATTGGCGTAGCGCTGCTCATAAAGCGCCTGCAAATCTACCGTGGTGTCTGTCACTGTTGCGTAGAGCGTGGCATGGATACCGCGGATCATCGGCGTGAGGTGCGGAACGAAGGTCAGCCCCACTTGCCCTTTGGCTGCGCGGCGCAAGCCCTGGGTGATTTCAGGCAGGTGGCGATGACCTTTGACTGCGTAAGCCATCATGCTTTCGCCCGCCTCGGTGAACAGAGAACCGATTTTCGCGGCGCGCCCAGCACCACTGACCCCCGATTTGCAGTCGGCGATCAAGCGCGATGCGTCCGCCAAGCCGTTTTCGAGGAGCGGCAGATAGCCGAGCTGGGTGGCGGTCGGATAACAACCGGGGACGGCAATCAACCGAGCGCCCCTGATCTGCTCTCGATTGACCTCCGGCAGACCATAGACGGCTTCGGGTAACAGCGCCGTCGCCCCATGCGGCTGGCCGTACCACTTAGCCCACTCGTCGGCATCCTGAAGGCGGAAGTCTGCTGACAGATCGATGACTCTGGTCCCCGCATCCAGCAATTCAGCCGCCAACGCATGAGCGACGCCATGGGGAGTTGCGAAAAAAACCACATCGCAAGAGCCGAGCGTTGCGGTATCGGGCACGCTGAAGGCCAGCTCGTCATAGTGGCCTCGCAGGTTCGGATACATGTCCGTGACCTTAACCCCGTTCTCGGAGCGAGAGGTGATCACAGCAACCTCGGCCTGGGGGTGTTGCGCCAACAGACGCAGCAGTTCAACTCCGGTGTAGCCTGTGCCGCCAACGATTCCGACTTTGACCATGAGCTGCCTCGCGCACTGGATGAAAAAAGAACGACGATGATAAAGGTGCCGGCGTTCAGGGCCAACCACTCAGGTGACGCGACGACAGCCATGCCACTACTATCAGACCGATTTCCATACCAAGGACTCCTGAATGCTCTATCTATGGCTGAAAGCCCTGCACATCGTTGCGATCGTCTGCTGGTTCGCCGGGCTGTTTTATTTGCCAAGGCTGTTCGTTTATCACGCCATGAGTGAGGACGCGACCAGCCGTGAACGATTCCAAGTAATGGAGAGAAAGCTCTATCGGGGCATCATGATGCCCTCAATGATCGCCACTCTCCTGTTCGGAATAGGCATGATCGCGCTGAACCCCGCGCTGTTCAGTACCGGCGGCTGGCTGCATGCCAAAATCGCACTGGTTGTATTGCTGATTGGCTATCACCACGTCTGCGGCGCCCAGCTTAAGCGCTTCGCACGCAACGAGAACACGCGCAGTCACGTGTTCTATCGTTGGTTCAATGAGTTTCCGGTGTTGCTATTGCTGGCCATTGTGATTCTAGTGGTCGTCAAACCATTCTGAAATCGATAGGAACCGTCATGTCGCTACCAGCATTTCTTGAGGAAAGCCTGCGCCTGCCTCTAGTGGCCGCGCCCATGTTTCTGGTATCCAACCCATCGCTCGTGGCGGCCTGCTGCCGCAACGGCGTTGTGGGCAGTTTTCCAGCGCTCAATCAGCGGGAGAGCAGCGGATTTCGTGATTGGTTACAGGAAATCGACGAGCATCTCTCGCCCATGCAGAAGCCTGCGCCGTATGCCGTCAACCTGATCGTGCATCACAGCAACCCGCGGTTGCAGGCGGACCTTGCGATCTGCGTGGAACAGCGGGTGCCGATCGTCATCACCAGTCTCGGCGCCGTGCAAGAACTAGTGGATGCCGTACACAGCTATGGCGGTCTGGTCTTCCATGATGTCACCACACGCCGGCATGCGGAAAAAGCCGCCGAAGCCGGTGTCGATGGCCTGATTGCGGTTGCGGCCGGCGCCGGTGGTCATGCCGGCACGTGGAGTCCTTTCGCGCTGATCGCCGAGATCCGCCAGTTCTTCGATAAAACCCTGTTGCTGTCCGGCTGCCTCAGTCACGGCCACGAAATATTCGCAGCGCAGATGCTGGGCGCTGATCTTGCGTATATGGGAACGCGCTTTATCGCCAGCCGCGAAAGCCAGGCATCTGACGAATACAAGCAGATGCTGTTGCAGGCCCAAGCGGCGGATATCGTTCACACCTCCGCCGTGTCAGGTGTGCCGGCGAGCTTTCTGCGCCAAAGCCTGCAGCAAGCCGGCTACGATGAAGAACGTCTGCGATCGACAGGCAAAATGGACTACGGCGAAAAGCTCAAACCGGTAAGCGATGAAGCCAAAGCATGGAAAACCGTCTGGTCCGCAGGCCAGGGCGTCGGCGAGATAAATGACCTGCCGAGCGCCGAGGATCTGATCGCACGCCTTGATCGCGAATATCGGGAAGCCCATCGCCATGCGGCACAGCTCGCCCAGCAATGGCAGCGGTAATAGCAACGCCAGTCGTTTCGCAAGGCTGGGCTCGAACAGTATTAACGCGGCTCAACGGATTGGCGATACCGTAACGCGGGGGCCGGCAAATGAATCACTCAGCTCCCCGCCGCACCGGACGGTCGCCGAGCCCTCGCTGCTTAGCCACGCGACAAAGTGCCTGCGAGACCGACCCCATTAGGCCAATACCGTGCGCCCCGAAGCCCAACTACGCAGATCATCCAGCGCTTCAGCCATCACGACCGAAAGCGGCGACGTCGCCCGGATGCATTCCAGCATCATGGCTTGATCCGGTTCGCGGGATTGCGCCTGCCCGGCGTAAACGGCCGAAACCACCACCTGCTCGATCTCGGCACCGGAGAAACCATCGCAAGCACCGGCCAACCTCCGCAGATCGAAACAGCTGGCATCCAGCTCGCGCCGCGCCAGATGAATGCGGAAGATTTCGGCACGAGTAGACTCATCGGGCAGATCGACAAAGAACAGCTCATCGAAGCGCCCCTTGCGCAACAGCTCCGGCGCAAGGCGATCCACCGCGTTGGCGGTCGCCACCATGAACACCGGTGCGTCACGCTCGGCCATCCAGGTAAGCAAAGTACCCAATACCCGCTGACTGACGCCGCTATCCATATCTCCAGTGGCGAGACCCTTTTCCAGCTCATCCATCCACAACACGCAAGGCGCCATCTGCTCGGCCAGTTTCAGCGCCTCCCGCAGGTTACGCTCGGTCTCTCCGAAGAACTTGTTGTACAGGCAACCGAAGTCCAGGCGCAGCAAAGGCAAGCCCCAAAGCCCCGCCACCGCTTTGGCGGCCATACTCTTGCCGCCGCCCTGCACCCCGACGAGCATCACTCCGCGAGGCATATCGGACCTGTGACCAGCAAAAAAGGCCGCCCTGCGCTCGCCCAGCCAACGCTTAAAATTTTCCAACCCGCCAACATCAGCAAAGCGTGCTGTCTCGTACTCAAAACTGAGTACGCCATCCATGTCGAGCAGTTCGAACTTCTTACGATTGAGTTCCGGCAGATCGTCTTGAGTAATAGCTCCGTCATCACAGACCAAGCTATGCGCCAGACTGCGAGCCTCAGCGTGGCTAAGGCCTCGCAGATTCTTAACGACCTGCTGCAGCGTGCGGTTATCGGTGCGCACCCGCACGCCTCGATTGCGCTCGCTCCAACGCGTCGCCTCGTCGCGCACGATGCTCAACAACTCCTCTTCGGAGGGCAGGCTCAGACTGAACCGAGCTGCATATCGCTGAACCTCCGCCGGCAGTTTGAATGCATGCGACACCAGCACCAGCGTCGGTGCTGACGGCCCCTGCGCCATGGCAATTTCTTTCAATAGTCGAACGACGCGTGGTTCATCGAGAAAGGGATGCATATCGCAGAACACATAGAGATTGCCGAGCGGATCATACTTGACGCTTTTCAATGCGACTTCCACCGAGCAGCTTTCGCCTGCATCCAGCGCCTCACCGCCGAACGCCAGATGCCTGAGCCCCTCGGTGACGGACCAGATGTGAAGCGCAAGGCCGCGGCTGACAGCCAGCCCAGTCAGCGTTTCAAGCACCCGCCGCTCATCCCAGGATTCGATCACAACCAATCGGACCCTTGATTCAAGCACCAGCACCAGATCGTGGATGTCGTTCTTCATGCGTTACCTCCGTGTAGCGGCTGACCAGCCACAAAATCGCCTGTTACACTCACCCGATCGTTCCCACGCTGGAGAAACGCCATGGATTGTCTGTTCTGCAAGATCGTGGCTGGGGATATCCCCGCGCACAAGCTTTATGAAGATGATCAGGTCGTCGCCTTCAACGACATCGCGCCGCAGGCGCCCGTGCACTTTCTCGTCATTCCGAAGAAGCACATCGCGACCCTCCACGACCTGAGCGAAGATGACGACAAAGCGCTCGCTGGTCATATCCTTTTCACGGCTCAGCGTCTCGCCGAAGAACAGGGCTGTCAGGAAGGCTTTCGTGTCGTGATGAACTGCAACGACCTTGGGGGCCAGACGGTCTACCACATCCATATGCATGTGCTCGGTCAGCGCCAAATGCATTGGCCGCCGGGCTGATCACGAACTCGTCCGCACCACTTCCGATCACATCAAGGCTGCTCCGGATCACTTGGAGGCGAAATGCCCAACCAACGCCAATACTCCCCTGCCGATCGTTTGCTGATGCAAGCCGATGCGGCATTGCGAACACTGCTCCCCTTCAGCGGCCAACCCCACCGCCCTACACCTGCGGTATTGAAGAACGAGACCGAGCTGAGCGACAGCGAAGCACGTCACGTTGCCGGTCTGATGCGAATCAATCACACCGGCGAAGTCTGCGCACAGGCGCTGTACCAGGGACAGGCATTGACCGCGCGATTACCGAGAGTGCGCGAAGCGATGGAGCAAGCCGCCAACGAGGAAATCGACCATCTGGCCTGGTGCGAACAGCGCATCCACCAACTGGGCAGCCATACCAGTGTGCTCAACCCGCTGTTTTATGGTCTGTCGTTCGGCATCGGCGCGTCTGCTGGCCTGATCAGCGACCGGATCAGCCTGGGCTTCGTTGCCGCGACAGAGGATCAAGTCTGCAAGCATCTCGACGAGCATCTGGAGCAGATCCCGGCGAGCGACGAAAAGTCCCGAGCCATTCTCGAGCAAATGCGTATGGACGAAGCGCAGCATTCGACCGCCGCTCTCGATGCCGGTGGCTTGCGCTTCCCAGCCCCCATCAAATTCGGAATGAGTCTGATGGCCAAAGCCATGACCAAAAGCACCTACCGGATCTGAGCTGAAGCTGGCTCAAGCTGGGACCGCCTGTCCTCCAGCTTGAGCTTCTTCTTTAGGCTTACCGCCTCGCGACAGCCTTTTCCGACCTTACAGGCACAGCCTGCTCAGCTTATCGCTGTCAGCTCGGCATATTGCGAGCGTAGAAGATTTCCAGCATCTCGTGACGCAAACGGTCTTCCACCTGCTTGCGCTGCTCCGGCAGAAGATTGCTAGTGGCGTCACCGAACAGATAGTTCTCCAGCTCGAAGTCTTTCAGCAGCATCTTGGTGTGAAACAGATTCTCCTGATAGACGTTGACGTCGGTCATCTGATAGGCCGAGCGAGTGTCTTCGGAGAGGTAGTTCTGAATCGAGTTGATCTCGTGATCGATAAAGTGCTTTTTGCCTTCTACATCGCGGGTGAAACCGCGCACGCGATAATCGACGGTGACGATATCCGAATCGAACTGGTGAATCAGATAGTTGAGCGCCTTGAGCGGCGAGATGACGCCACAGGTGGAGACATCGATATCCACGCGGAAGGTAGCGATACCGTCGACAGGATGGATTTCGGGGTAGGTGTGAACCGTAATGTGGCTCTTGTCCAAGTGCGCAAGGATGGTATCGGGCAACGGACCGGGGGATTCCTCGATCTGGCTATCTGTCGGAGTAACGGGCTGCTCCGAGATGAGGATGGTTACGCTCGCGCCCTGCGGCTCGTAATCCTGCCGCGCAATATTGAGAATATTGGCACCAATGATGTCCACGACATCGGTCAGAATCTGCGTTAACCGCTCCGCGTCATACTGTTCGTCGATGTACTGTACGTACGCCTGCTGGTCTTCCTGCGTTTCGGCATAGCAGATGTCGTAAATATTGAAGCTCAAGGACTTCGTCAGGTTGTTGAACCCGTGGAGCTTGAGTTTGCTTTTCACCATTGGTAACTCTCATTGATGCGGCTTACCGCGTGATTGAACATGCCCGTCAGATACCTTGTATCTGCGTAGGACGGTATACACCTCTGCGCATTTGCGACTGTGCTGTGCTCTAAGAAACGGCCCCGTTAAAAACGGGGCGCGCATTATGCAGAGTGATTGCTTGCGGTGCCAGTGCCGGCGAGCGTCTCGGGACAACACGCCAGCGGGCGGGCGCATCGCTGCATGACCCTTCAGCCGAGCTCGACGATCTCGTACTTGTGACTGATTTCCACACCTGCACGCCCGAGCATGATCGAGGCGGAGCAGTATTTTTCTGCCGATAGTTCCACGGCACGCTTGACCTGCGCCTCTTTCAAACCGCGGCCCTTTACGACAAAACGCAGGTGGATCTTGGTAAAAACCTTCGGATCCTCATCGGCACGCTCCGCCTCGAGGAAAGCTTCGCAGCTTTCTACCGCCTGACGGGACTTCTTCAGAATGCTTACCACATCGAAGTTACTGCAGCCACCGAGCCCCAGCAGAAGCATTTCCATAGGACGAACGCCGAGATTGCGCCCGCCATTTTCCGGAGGCCCGTCCATCACCACGACATGACCACTGCCCGACTCGCCAAGAAACATCGCTTCGCCGGCCCACTGAATGCGCGCTTTCATCAATAGACTCCGATTAAAAAGAGCGAAGCTTAACATGACCAACGTCTGCGACCGGGCACACCAATCCGACGAAATGAATGCGTTGAATTTGATATTCGTGTCGCAGTTTTGTTGTCGACACGAACCGGTCTGTTAAGCTCCCTCGGCGCTGACAACAGAACTCAGTCACACATAATAAGAATCTGCCTTCTATTGGATAATCTTCCGGGACTACAGCATGGTCGCTATTACACTCACGCCCAAGATCAAGAACATCGACAAACTACTCGCACACTGTCATCGCCGTCGCTATACCGCTAAGAGCACCATCATCTATGCCGGTGATCGCAGCGAGACGCTCTTTTTCATTGTAAAAGGCTCGGTCACTATCCTGATCGAAGATGACGATGGCCGGGAAATGATCATCGCCTACCTCAACTCCGGAGACTTCTTCGGCGAGATGGGGCTATTCGAAAAGGAGGGCTCGGAGAAGGAACGTAGCGCGTGGGTACGCGCAAAGACCGAATGCGAGGTCGCCGAACTGAGCTACGCCAAGTTCCGTGAACTGACACAGCAGGATCCTGACATCCTCTACGCGCTCGGCAGTCAGATGGCCGAACGTTTGCGCAACACCACCCGCAAAGTAGGCGACTTGGCATTCCTCGACGTGACCGGCCGTGTTGCCCGTACCTTACTCGACCTTTGTAAGCAGCCCGATGCGATGACGCATCCCGATGGCATGCAGATCAAGATCACTCGTCAGGAAATAGGCCGCATCGTTGGCTGTTCCAGGGAGATGGTCGGACGCGTACTCAAGAGCCTGGAATCCCAAGGCCTTGTGCACGTCAAAGGCAAGACCATGGTGGTCTTTGGTACTCGCTGAGCAACGCTCACCATTGAAAAAGCCGGCTCAAGGCCGGCTTTTCAAATTCCCCGCCGTTACTCCGGATCACTGACCGGACGCGGACGGGAGCGTCCAGGGAAGAACAAACGCTGCAGCTCGACGCCGGGTTCTTCGGCGCGCATGAAAGCTTCGCCCACCAGAAACGCGTACACCTCATTAATCTCCATCAGCTCTACATCGGCGCGATGCAGAATCCCGCTCTCAGTCACGACCAGCCGGTCACGAGGGACACGCGGTAGCAGATCAAGGGTGGTTTCCAAGCTGAGTTCAAAGGTATGCAGGTTACGGTTGTTGATCCCGAGCAAGGGCGTCTCGAGGCGCAAGGCCCGATCCAGCTCCGCTCCGTCATGCACCTCAACCAACACATCAAGCCCGTGAGCCTTTGCCGCATCAGCCAGTTCGCCCATCTGCGCGTCTCCCAGCGCCGCGACGATCAGCAAAATGCAATCGGCCCCCAGCGCCCGCGCCTCGACCACTTGATAAGGATCGACCATGAAGTCCTTGCGGATCACCGGTAGCGTGCATGCAGCGCGGGCCTGCTTGAGATACTCATCGGCCCCCTGAAAGAAATCGATGTCGGTCAGCACCGACAGGCAGGTCGCACCGCCAGCCTCGTAACTCCTGGCGATATCTGCGGGTACGAAGCCCTCGCGCAGCACGCCTTTGCTTGGCGAGGCTTTCTTTACTTCGGCGATGACTGCCGGCTGCTTATTACGAGCCTGCTCCTGCAAGCTCCGGGCGAAACCACGAACGGGGTCTGCCGCAGCCGCCAGCCGCTCGAGCTCCTCCAGACCGACACGGGCTCGGCGCTCGGCCACTTCCTCATGCTTACGGGTGATGATCTTTTCTAGAACTGTCGGCACACCGCTCATTGCGATTTCTCCTGCCTGAATATCGCGCTAAAGGACACCAGTTCTTCCAACCGGTCCCGTGCCAGACCGGTGTGCAGTGCGTCATGCGCCAATTCGACGCCCTCTTTCAGCGTGCCTGCGACATCGGCCGCGTAAAGCGCGGCGCCGGCATTCAGCACGATCATGTCGGCGGCCTTCTGTCCGTTTTCGGTTTTGCGCCGGCCCAGCGCATCCCGGATCAACGTCAGCGAACCCTGAGCATCGTCGACGTTCAGGCCGATCAGGCTCTGGCTCTTGATACCGAAATCTTCCGGCTGAATGCGGTATTCGGTGATCTCACCATTTTTCAGCTCGGCGACATGAGTCGGCGCCGCCAGGCTTATTTCATCCAGACCGTCCTGTGCGTGTACGACCAATACATGCTTGCTGCCCAGACGCGCCAGCACCTCGGCCATCGGCCGGCAGAGTTCCTTGCTGAACACACCGAGCACCTGATGCTTCACGCCAGCCGGGTTGGACATCGGCCCGAGGATATTGAACAGCGTGCGCAACCCCAGTTCGCGGCGGGGCGCGGCGGCAAACTTCATCGCGCCGTGATGCGCCGGCGCGAACATGAAGCCAACCCCTACGGTCTCCACACTGCGCGAGACTTGCTCCGGCGTCAGGTCCAGATAAACGCCGGCCGCCTCGAGCAGGTCGGCGCTGCCGCTCTTGCCCGACACCGCGCGGTTTCCATGCTTGGCCACTTTGCCGCCAGCGGCTGCAACTACGAAAGCTGCGGCGGTCGAGACGTTGAAGATATTCATCCCGTCGCCGCCGGTGCCACAGGTATCCACCAAACGATGGGTATCGAAATGCACCGGTTCGGCGAGCTCGCGCATCACCTGCACGGCACCGACGATCTCGTCGATGGTTTCACTCTTCATGCGCATCCCCATGAGGAACGCGCCGATCTGCGCATCGGTGCACTGGCCGGTCATAATCTGGCGCATGACGGCTTTCATTTCTTCAGTGCTGAGATCCAGCTGGCCAACGATGCGACTCAGGGCTTCCTTGATATCCATCAGCGCACGCCTCCGGTCTGCTTCAGAAAATTGGCGAACAGTTCGTGGCCCTGTTCGGTCAGGATGGATTCAGGATGGAACTGCACGCCTTCGACGTTCAGCGTCTTATGCCGCAGCCCCATGATCTCATCGATACCGCTGTCCTCGTTCTGGGTCCAGGCAGTGATCTCCAGACAATCGGGAAGCGTCTCGCGCTTGACCACCAGCGAGTGGTAACGGGTGACCGTCAGCGGATTGTTCAGCTCGGCAAACACTCCAGCGTTTTTATGGAAGACCGGACTGGTCTTGCCATGCATCACCTGCCGCGCGCGGACGACCTCGCCACCGAACGCCTGACCGATGCTTTGATGGCCGAGGCAAACGCCGAGAATCGGCAGCTTGCCGGCGAAATGGCGAATCACTTCCAGTGAAACGCCCGCCTCGTTCGGTGTGCAAGGGCCGGGCGAGACGACGATTCGATCGGGGTTCAGGGCTTCGATTTCTGCCACGCTCAATTCATCGTTGCGTACCACTTTGACATCTGCGCCCAGCTCGCCTAGGTACTGCACCACGTTGTAGGTAAAGGAATCGTAGTTATCGAGCATCAACAGCATGATCAGTTCTCCTGCTGGTCGCGTTCGGCCAGGGCCACCGCGCGAAACATGGCGCGGCGCTTGTTGAGCGTTTCTTCCCATTCCAGCGCTGGCTGCGAATCGGCGACGATGCCGGCGCCTGCCTGCACGTGCAGCTCGCCGTCCTTGATCACCGCGGTGCGGATCGCGATGGCGGTGTCCATGTTGCCGTTCCAGGCAAGATAGCCGACCGCGCCGCCATAGACACCGCGCTTGACCGGCTCCAGCTCGTCGATAATTTCCATGGCGCGGATCTTCGGCGCACCGGACAGCGTACCGGCGGGCAGGATTGCCCGCAGCGCATCCATTGCCGTCAGCGGTGCTTTGAGCTGACCGGTGACGTTGGAGACTATATGCATGACATTGGAGTAGCGTTCGATGACCATCTTCTCGGTCAGCCGCACTGAGCCGTTCTCGGCGACGCGGCCCACGTCGTTGCGACCCAGGTCGATCAGCATTAAGTGTTCGGCCAGCTCCTTCGCGTCGCTGAGCAGATCCTGCTCCAGCGCCAGGTCAGCTTCTTCATTCGCACCGCGCGGGCGGGTGCCAGCAATCGGCCGGACCGTCACCAGACCTTCCTCGACACGCACCAGCACTTCCGGCGACGAGCCCACCACGTGGAAATCGCCAAAATTGAAGAAGTACATATAGGGCGTCGGGTTGAAGCAACGCAGCGCGCGGTAGAGATCGATCGGCGCGGCCTTGAACGGAATCGACATGCGCTGGGAGATCACCACCTGCATGCAGTCGCCCGCGAGGATGTAGTCCTTGATGCGGTGGACGGCCTGCTCGTAGTCCTCGCGGCTGAAGCTTGAGCGGAACGCCGGCTCGGTACCGCCGCTCTTTTCAAAATCCAGCCCCAGACGCGGCGTGATCGACTGGCGCAGCCTTTCCCGTAGCGCCTGAAGTTTGGCCTGCCCTGCGTCGTAGGCGTCCGGCTGCGACGGATCGACCAGCGCGATGCAATGCAGCTTGCCGGCGAGGTTGTCGAACACCACTACGGCGTCTGACACCATTAGCAGAATGTCGGGCGTTCCCAGCGGATCCGGATTGGGACTCTGCGCCAGCTTGCGTTCGACATAGCGCACGCTGTCATAGCCAAAGTAGCCGACCAGGCCGCCATTGAAGCGCGGCAGCCCGTCGACCGGAGCCACACGATAGCGCCGCTGGAAAGTTTCGACGAAGGCCAGCGGGTCATCAACCTCGCAGCTCTCGGTCTCGACGCCATCGGTGGTAACGCTGATGTGGTGATCCTGCACCCGCAGAGCCGTGCGGCACGGCAGGCCAATGATCGAATAGCGCCCCCACTTCTCCCCGCCCTGCACGGATTCGAGCAAGTAGGAGTTGGGTGCGTCGGCGAGCTTGAGGTAAAGCGTCAGCGGCGTGTCGAAATCGGCGATGGTTTCGAACGATAGCGGGATGCGGTTGTGGCCTTCGGCGGCCAAACGCAGGAATTCTTCGCGGGTCATGTCAGCCTCGTGGTCGGAGGAGCTACTGGTCGAATCGTGCAAACGTACCGGGCGTGCCGGCAGGAAATGTCAGGCGCGCCAGCGCCAACGGGCCAGGGCCTTGATGACATTCATCCATTGCTTGCGGGTGACCACCACGATCTGATCTCGTCTGCGGGATTTTCGGGATCTGCGGAACAGAGGCCACACTAGCGCAGCCCCGAAGCCGAAGCAACCAGCTCGCACAAGCCGTCGAGCACCAGCGCGGGCTGTTCGTTGGCGATAGGTTCGCCGTGGTTGTAACCGTAGCTGAGCGCGACGCAACGGACCTTCGCTGCCTTGGCAGCCCTGACATCGTTGCGCGAATCACCAACGAACAGCGATTGCTCGGCGGTCACATCCGCCTTGTCCATGACCCACAACAGCGCCGCCGGGTCGGGTTTCTGCTGAGGCAGCGTGTCGCCGCCGATCAGCCATTGAAAATAGCCAGCGAGGCCCTTCTCTTCCAACAGCGGCTCGATGAATTGTGCCGGCTTGTTGGTGATGATCGCCAGCTTCACATCGCGATCACGCAGCCAGTCCAGGCATTCACGGACGCCAGGGTAGACGGTGGTCAGCTCATGCCCACCGGCATAGGCCTGCATGAACAGCGCCAGCGCCTCGTCGGCCAGCTCATCGGCGACGCCATCATGTTCCAACTGGCCCGCCAAAGCGCGGCGCACGAGCACCCGCGAGCCGTTGCCGACCCAATCGCGCACCGGAGCCACGCCAGCGGGCTCGCGCCCCAACAGCATGAGCATCTTGTCCACCGCGGCGGCCAGATCCGGCACTGAATCCATCAGGGTGCCGTCCAGATCGAACATAACCAGGCGCGGAAATTCGCCATTGTAAAGTAGCTCCAGACGCGTCATGGGCGTGCCTGCGCCAGCTCGGCACGCATCTGGTCGATCACCGCCTTGTAGTCCGGCTGGTTGAAGATGGCCGAGCCGGCGACGAAGGTGTCGGCGCCCGCTGCCGCGATCTCGCGGATGTTCTTTGGATTGACGCCGCCATCGATCTCCAGGCGGATCTCGCGGCCGCTGGCATCGATCAGCGCGCGCGCCTCGCGCAGCTTGTCCAGCGTGCCGGGGATGAACTTCTGCCCGCCGAAGCCGGGGTTGACGCTCATCAGCAGGACCATGTCGATCTTGTCCATGACGTACTTGAGCACCTCCAGCGGTGTCGCCGGATTGAACACCAGGCCGGCCTTGGCGCCGCCATCCTTGATCAGCTGGAGCGAGCGATCGATGTGTTCAGAGGCTTCCGGGTGGAAGGTGATGTAGCTGGCGCCGGCTTCGAGGAAGTCGCCAATCATGCGATCCACCGGCTTGACCATTAGATGCACGTCGATAGGCGCAGTAACGCCGTGCTTGCGCAGCGCCGAGCAGACCATCGGGCCGATGGTCAGGTTGGGCACGTAGTGGTTGTCCATCACATCGAAATGGACGATGTCCGCGCCGGCGGCGAGCACGTTGTCCACTTCCTCACCCAAGCGGGCGAAGTTGGCGGAAAGGATGGAGGGGGCGATGGCGAACGGCTGCATGACGACCTCGGTAGCGCGGGCGGAATGCCGCGCATTGTACCCGAGGGGTCGGGATTGCGGCGCGCCTGACAGAATTGCAGGTGCCGGCGCGACGCAGAGAGGCTCAGGTCAACTCGTCGAAGCACTCACCGATGATCGCCAAGCCGCGTTCGAGCACCTCGTCCTCGACCGTCAGCGGCACCAGCACACGCAGCACGTTGTAATAGGTGCCGCAGGACAGCAGGATCAGCCCCTTCTCCCGCGCTCGCGCGACGATTTGCGAAGTCAGCGCCGCCGCAGGGCGCGCATGATCGCCGTCCTCGAACAGCTCGACGGCGACCATCGCGCCCAGCCCGCGCACCTCACCGATTTCCTTGTGACGCGCCTGGATGGTTTCGAGGCCAGCGGTGAGTTTTTCTGCCACCGCCTTGCAGCGGTCGAGCAGCTTCTCTTCGTCGAAGATTTCCAGCACCGCCAGCGCTGCCGCGCAGGACAGCGGATTACCGGCATAGGTGCCGCCCAGGCCACCTGGGGCGATGGAGTCCATGATTTCAGCTTTGCCGCATACGCCGGCAATCGGGAAACCACCGCCGACGGACTTGGCGAACGTGGTGAGGTCTGCGGCTACACCCATCTGCTCCATGGCGAAGAAGGTGCCGGTGCGGCCGGCGCCGGTCTGTACTTCATCGGCAATCAGCAAGATGCCGTGCTGATCGCACAGCGCGCGCAGGCGGATCATGAAGTCCTTCGGCGCGACGTTGAAACCACCCTCGCCCTGCACCGGTTCGATGATGATCGCGGCGATGTCACGCGGCTCGGCGTCGTTCTTGAAGATGCGCTCGATGCTGGCGATCGATTCGTCGACGCCGACACCATGGATCGAACAGGGATACAGCGCGCGGAAGATCCCCCCCGGCATCAGCCCCATGCCCGCCGAGTAAGGCGCGACCTTACCGGTCAGGCCGAGGGTCATCATGGTGCGGCCGTGATAGGCGCCGGTAAAGGCGATCACCCCGGCACGGCCGGTGGCGGCACGGGCGATCTTCACCGCGTTCTCCACCGCCTCGGAGCCGGTGGTCACCAGCAGGGTCTTCTTGGCGAAATCGCCTGGCACCCGTGCGTTGATCTTTTCGCACAGTTCGACGTAGGGCTCATACGCCAGCACCTGGAAGCAGGTATGGGTCAGTTTGTGGAGTTGTTCCTCCACCGCCTTGATGATCTTCGGGTGCAGGTGGCCAGTATTCAGCACAGCGATGCCGCCGGCGAAGTCGATGAATTCGCGACCTTCGACATCGACCACGCTGCTGTTTTTCGCATGGTCGGCGAAGATCGGATGGATCTGACCGACGCCACGGGGAACGGCGGCGACACGGCGTTGCATCAGGGATTCGTTGGTCTTGCTCATAAGCTCCTCAGTAGCCGCTCATCGTCGGCTCGGGTCGGAATGAACGTCGGGAAGCAAGCGCAGCAGCATACGATGATCGACTGCCGAGCCTTTATAGCGTTCGGATTACAGTAGAACGCCGTGCATTATTTTGCACGACCAATTTTCAGTCTGCCTTCCGTTAGACTGACGGCGGTGCGCAACAGCGGACCGCAACTCCATCACAGCCCCGGCAAGACGACATCAGGAGTTTCAATGCCTCGTTTTCGCGATTCACTGCGTTTGCTTGCTCTCCTGTCAGCGGTCGCGTCTGCCCAGTCGGTCAGCGCCACGGATGAGCCAGCCGCGCTGGAAGCGGCACCTGCACCTGCGACGATCGAGCGCCCACCCTTGCCCTCACGCAGTGACACCATGGCCGCTGACCTGCTGCGCCAGCTGCCTAGCGCCGAGTTCGTCAACCTGACGGCAGGCTCCGATGATTTCGTCGCGCTGTGGCGACCTGCCAATATCGGCGAAGCCAAAGGGGTGATCATTCTGCTGCCGGGCGAGGGAGAAAGTGCCGACTGGCCGCGCGGCATCGGCCCGCTGCGCCGCGGCCTGCCCGATTACGGCTGGCATACCCTGAGTCTCAGCCTGCCGGATTCGCCCAGCCCTATCTCGGCCGCCGCCCCGGAAGAACCGGCGGAGCCACCGGTCGAACAGACCGAAGCCGACGCAGAACCGCCCGTAGAAGACGAGCCACCCAGCGAAGCGGGTTATCTGCCCGAGGAAACCGCAGCCACGCCGGATGAACAGCCGATCGAGCTCACCGAAGCGGATGCGCCCATCGAGCCAGCAGTTGCGCAACCAAACCAGGCCGAGCAGATTGCTGAACGTATCGAAGCGGCACTCGCCTTCGCCCGCAGCAAGCAACCAGCGGCCATTGTGCTGCTCGGTCAGGGCACCGGCAGCTATTGGGCCGCGCGTTATCTGCAGCAACTGGCGCCGGCCGATGTCAGGCATCTGTTGATGATCCAGCCACGCCAACCCGACGGACAGGACGAGCCGCTCGTGCGATTGATCGCGACGCTCAAGCTGGCGACCGGCGACATCTATTACAGGAACAGCGTCAGCCAGCGCTCCGCGGCCCGCGAGCGGCTCAACGCCAGCCGTCGAAATAGCCATCCGGCTTATATACAGGTGGGGTTGCAGCCGTTGAACGGCGATCTCGAAACCGGACAGGAGCAGCTGCTGCGGCGGGTTCGTGGCTGGCTGGGCAAGCAGCCGTGAATTGAAGCGTTAGCGAAAGCCGCGACGCTCGCGGATTAGGGTGTAGGCGTTGTGCAGTTCGCGGGTTCGCTCAGTCGCCTCGCGAACCTGCTGTGCAGTGGCACCCGCTCCGGCCTGCTTGTCCGGATGATGCTTGCTGAGCAATCGGCGATAGGCGCGCTTGATCGCCTGGGGTTCGCTGTCGGCGCGCACGCCCAGCAACCGCATGGCCTGCTCATAGGCGCCGCCCAGGCTAGTTGGCGCGCCCTGGCGTCGACCACCACTGGGGTCCAGCGCCGCGATGGCCGCCGAATCCCAGCCCATCCACTTACCCCAGAGCATGATCAATTCATGCTCGCGCGCATCGATCGGCCCCTGTGCGCGCGCCATCCGCCAGCAAGCCTGGAGCACCGCCTTGGCCGCGTCATGCTGCCCCTGCAGGCGCTGCAGTGGTTCGCGCAAGCCGTCGCCGCTGGACTTGCCCCGGTAGAACGCATCGATGGCTGAACGCTGGGCCGCGGGGCTCAGCTGCAGCCGCTGCATCTCCCGGCGCGCGGCCTGAATGTGCGCCTCACTGATCCGACCGCCGCTCTTGGCCAGGCGCCCGAGGAGGAAAAACAGCAATTCCTCGCCCTGCATCAGCGCCTTGTTACCAGTCATGCGATCGCGCAGCCTGGCCCAGGAATTCAACCCGAACCGGCGATCGAGCACCTGCCCAAGCAGCGCACCAAGCAGAGCCCCCGGAATGCTCGCGATCAACCAACCGGCCAGCGCACCCAACAGCGTAATGGGCCAGAACATTCAGCGTCGCGCCTCCAGGATTCGCTCGACTTCAGCCAGGCGCTCATGGGTGCCGACATCGACCCAGCGACCGGCGTAATGCTCTCCGCTGACCTGGCCAGCCGCCATGGCCCGGCGCAGCAGCGGCGCCAGTTTGAACGCCCCGGCCGTGCAATCAGCGAACAACCGCGGGTGCAGCACGGCGATACCGCTATAGGTAAGCTTGGGCGACGCATCACCTTCCACGATATTTCCCCCAACCAGCGCGAAGTCGCCTGCCGGATGATGCGCCGGGTTATTCACCAATACCAGGTGCGCAAGCCGCTCCGGCGGTAACGCCAGCGCAGCGAAATCGTAGTCGGTCCAGATATCGCCGTTGACCACGGCAAACGGCTGATCACCCAGCAGCGCCAACGCACGATGAATGCCGCCGCCCGTTTCGAGCGGCTCACCCTCGGCCGAATAGCTAATGGACACGCCGAACCGATTGCCGGTGCCCAGGTACGCCTCGATCTGCTCACCGAGCCAGGCGTGATTGATCACCAACTCGGTGAAACCGGCCTTGGCCAGAGCCCGAACGTGGTAATCAATCAGCGGCGTGCCACCTGCGCGCACTAACGGTTTGGGCGTATGCAGTGTCAGCGGGCGCAAGCGCTCGCCTTTACCCGCCGCGAGTATCATCGCTTTCATGGTTGCACCTGCGAGGGCGGCAGGCCTTGCAGCAATGCGCTCAGCTCTGCCAGTTCAGGCCGGCGCGCCGCTACCGTTTCGATATACGCGAAGAATCGCGGCACGTCGGCCAGATAGCGCGGTTTGCCGTCGCGGTGGCAGATCCGCGCGAAGATGCCGATGACCTTTAAATGCCGCTGCAATCCCATCAGGTCGCTGGCGCGCTGAAATGCCTCGAAATCAGTCTGAACCGGGACGCCAGCACTACGCGCCACCTCCCAATAACTGCGCAGCCAACCTTGAACACGCGCCTCAGGCCAACTGAGGAAGGCATCCTTGAACAGCGAGGTGATGTCATAGGTCACTGGACCGACGACCGCATCCTGAAAATCCAGCACGCCCGGGTTCGGTTCGCTGAGCATCAGGTTGCGCGGCATGTAATCGCGATGCACCAGCACGCGCGGCTGCTCCAGTGCCGAGTCGATCAGCAACCGACAGAGGCGCTCCCACACGTCCAACTCAGTTGTGCTGAAACGATGGCCCAGGTGGCGCTGCACGTACCATTCTGGGAACAGCTCAAGTTCGCGGCGCAGCAATGCCTCGTCATAGCTTGGCAAGGGCGACGTTATCGGTGATGTCTGGAAGGCGAGCAGCGCTCGCATCGCGTCGGCGAACAATTCATCAGCATTGGCTTCGTCGATGACATCGAGGTAGGTCTTGCGTCCCAGGTCGCTCAACAGCAGAAAACCCCGCTCCAGATCCTGTGCCAGAATTTCGGGCACGTTGACTCCCGCGCTGGACAGCAAAGCCGCCACCGAGACGAAAGGCCTGCAGTTTTCCTGAGGCGGAGGAGCATCCATCAGGATGAAGCTGCGCCCTTGCGCCTCCCAGCGAAAGTAGCGACGGAAACTGGCATCGCTGCTGGCCGGAATCAATGGCGCGTCGGGTACGCTGCCCCAGCCACGACGAGCGAAAAGCTCGGTCAATCGAGGCTGTAGCCATGCGCTAAGGTCCTGCAGGCGTTGATCTTGTTGCAGCATATCAGTGCTCTCCACGGCGCTAGCCGATAGGCGGGTCATGCTTTATTATCCAGCATCTTTTTCAGCCCATCGAGAGGCGTGCGGCCCAGCCCGGCCGATGGCTCGCCGTAAGCACGGACCAAAAAACAAGATGGCAGTCAAATATCCCGCTTTTCGTAAAAAATTCCCCCTACTGGTTACTGGCGGTCTGCTCGCATTGCAACCTGTAGCGACTCCACTTGTTATCGCAGCCGAACAGTTTGCCTGTCAGCCTGGCCCCAACGGGGGCTGGAGTTGCGCATCCGACACCGCCAGCTCCAACCTCCCACCGCGCCCCGTACATCGTGGCAGCGCGGCCAGCGACACGAGCACCGCCCAGCCTCGCACCGACAAGGCCGAGCGCCAGGCAGCCACCACCAAACTGGTCACCGAAAGCAAGGGTCGCGCGCTCGCCTCGCGCAGCGCCGATTACAGCCACCTGGACTGGGTACCTCGTGATCAGCTGACCGATGCCCAGCTGGCGGAAACAGGCCCCTACTGCGCCGGCACCTATGTTGAGCCGAGCCGCCCCGGCCGGTTCGACGACACGCCAATGAGCGAGGCGCCGACCTATGTTTCGGCGAAAGCCACGCGCTACGAGCAGCAGCAGGAAATCGCGACGCTGGCCGGTGATGTGGTATTGCGTCAGGGCAGCATCCAGGCCGAAGCCGATGAAGCCAGTCTCTATCAGCTGGAAAACCGCGGCGAGCTGAAAGGCAATGTTCGCCTGCGTGATCAGGGTGCCCTGATGGTCGGTGATCGTGCCGAGATATTCCTCGACACCGGCGAAGCCCAGGTCGAAAACGCTGAATACGTGGTCCATGAAGGCAGGATCCGCGGCAGCGCGCTGTACGCCAAACGCACAGACGATGCCATCATCCGCCTCAAGGACGGGACGTACACCAGTTGCGAACCAGGCGAAAACAGCTGGCACCTGAGGGGCAATAACGTCACGTTGAACCCCGCCACCGGCTTCGGCTCGGCGACCAACGTGACGCTGCGGGTCAAGGACATTCCGGTGTTCTACACGCCCTATATCCATTTCCCGATCGATGACCGTCGCCAGTCCGGCTTTCTTGCGCCCAGCATCAGCTCCTCGAGCGATAGCGGGCTTTCGCTGGTCACGCCGTACTATTTCAACCTGGCGCCAAACTTCGACGCCACGCTCTACCCGAACTACATGTCCAATCGCGGTCTGTTGATGGAAGGCGAGTTCCGCTACCTGACCCGCAGCAGCGAAGGTCAGTTCGGCGCAGCCTATCTGGACGACAGCAACGATGATCGTGAGCTGCAATCCGAATACGAAGACCAGCGCTGGATGTACAGCTGGCAGCACCGGACCGGTTTGGACTCACGCCTGCTGGCCGAAGTCGACTACACGGACATCAGCGATCCTTATTACTTCCAGGATCTGGATACCCAATTGGGTATCAGCCAGCCGGATCATCTCGATCAGCGCGGCACCCTGACCTGGCGCGGCGACAGCTATACCGCGCGGCTGAGCGTGCATGCTTACGAACGCGCTACGGTCACAGACATTACGCCCTATGAGCGGCTACCGCAGCTGACCCTTAATGGTGCGCTGCCGTTCCAGCCAGGCGGTTTGCGGTTTGCCTACAACACCGAGTTCGTCAGTTTCCAGCGCAGTCTGCGTAGCGGAAATTTTTTCGATGAGGACGGCGGCCCCTATGATGCGTCTGGAAATGCCATTGGCACACCTTGGTACGACACAAGGCTTCGGGGACTAAAACGCGCTGAAGGCGAGCGCCTCCACCTGGAGCCAGGGGTCAGTCTGCCGCTGAACTGGACGTGGGGTTTCGTCAAGCCGTCGCTGAAGTACGCTTACACAAGATACGACCTCACGCTGGATAACCAGGGTAAGTTTGGCGCCGGCGGCATCGGCGACGACTTTAATGATTCACCCGACCGCAGCGTACCGATCTTCAGCGTCGATAGTGGTCTCTACTTCGATCGCGACACTCAATGGTTCGGCAAGGATTACCGACAGACTCTAGAGCCGCGTCTGTTCTATTTATACGTACCGGAAGAAGATCAGGACGACATTCCAATATTCGATACCGGCGAAAGCACCTTCAGCTATTCCTCGCTGTGGCGCGAAAATCGTTTCTCTGGCAAGGATCGGATCGGTGACGCTAATCAGGTTTCACTTGGCGTGACCAACCGCTGGATAGAGTCGAACGGCTTGGAGCGTCAGCGTTTCAGCATTGGTCAGACAATCTACTTCCGCGACCGTGAAGTGCAGCTGCCAAACCTTGAGAACCGTCCAGGCTCGACCACCGACGTATCGCCATATGCGCTTGAGTACCAGTATCGCTACAACCGTGACTGGCGCTTCACTTCGACATTCAACTGGGATCCGGATGCAGGCAGTACGCGCTCAGGAAGCGCCATGTTTCACTACCAACCGGCCGACAACCCAAGAAAGATCGTCAACTTCGGCTACCGCTACCGCAACGACACTGTCCGCTTCGACCAGGCGACAGGGCAATGGACGTATGGTGGAGATTACGGCACGCCAGGCACTCCCGAATACATCAAGGACTACTACAAGATCAACCAGCACGACGTCTCCACCATCTGGCCAATCGTGCCACAGTGGAGCGTGATCGCACGTTGGCAGCATGACTACAGCCGCAACCGTACGCTGGAGGCCTTCGGCGGCTTCGAGTACGACAGCTGCTGCTGGAAGCTGCGACTGATCAATCGTTACTGGATCGACTACGACGAAACCAGTCTCAATCCATCGCAGAACGACGAGCCAGACAATGGCATCTTCCTGCAAATCGTCCTCAAGGGACTCGGCGGCGTGTTCGGCAGCTCCGCCGAGACATTCCTCGACGAAGGCATACAAGGCTACCGTGAACGTGAAGATCAAGCTTTCTGATTACCTGCGCCCGTTGCTGGCGGGCACCCTCCTGCTGGGCTGCGCGACTATCGCCACGACGGTCTCAGCCCAAGTGCGCCCGCTCGACCGTATCGTCGCCATCGTCGATAACGACGTCATCATGCAAAGCCAGCTGGACCAGCGTCTTCGCGAGGTCGAGCAGACCATCGAAAAGCGCGGCGCCGAAATGCCACCGCAGGACGTCATGCAGCAACAGGTGCTGGAACGCCTGATCACTGAAAATCTCCAGCTGCAGATCGGCGATCGTTCGGGCATCCGCATCTCCGATGAAGAACTCAACCAGGCCATGGGGACCATTGCGCAGCGCAACAACATGACCCTGGACCAGTTCCGCGCGGCTCTGGAGCGAGACGGTTTGAGCCTGGAGACCGCTCGCGAGCAGATTCGCCGCGAGATGGTCATCAGTCGTGTGCGCCAGCGCCGTATCGCCGAACGCATTCAGATATCCAATCAGGAAGTCGAAAACTTCCTGGCGTCCGACCTAGGCAAACTGCAGCTTTCCGAAGAGTACCGGCTGGCCAACATCCTGATCCCGGTTCCCGAATCGGCTGATTCGGCCACGATCCAGGCGGCCGAAGAAATGGCGATGGACACCTATCAACAACTTCAACAGGGCGCAGATTTCGCCAGACTGGCGGTGTCGCGCTCAGCCAGTGAAAACGCGCTGGAAGGCGGCGACATGGGGTGGCGTAAAGCCGCTCAGCTGCCGCCACCGTTCGACACTGAAGTCAGCACCATGGAGGTCGGTGACTTCACTCAGCCGGTGCGTACCCCACCGGGCTTCATCATGGTCAAGGTGCTCGACAAGCGCGGCGGAGATACTCAGGTTCGCGACGAGATTCATGTCCGCCATATCCTGATCAAGCCCAGCCAGATCCGTAGTGAAGAAGAAAGCCGACGCCTCGTCGAGCGTCTTCGCGAGCGTATTCTCGCGGGCGAGAGCTTCTCTGAACTGGCGAAGAATTTTTCCGAAGACCCGGGCTCCGCGCTCAACGGAGGCGATCTGAACTGGATCGACCCGAGTTCGTTGGTACCGGAATTCCGCGAAGTGATGGCCAACACCCCGAGCGGCCAACTGTCCGAAGCCTTCAAGACCCCGTACGGCTGGCACATATTGGAAGTCCTTGGGCGCCGTGCGACGGACGCCAGCGAAGAGTTTCGCGAGCAACAGGCGCTTAACCTGCTGCGCAACCGTAAATACGAAGAAGAGCTGCAAGCTTGGCTGCGTCAGATACGCGACGAAGCCTATGTGGAAATCAAGCTCTAAGCTCTATGGAAGCTGGAAGCAAATTAGCGTGGTGGCTGGCTTCAGTTTGCTGCTTCTGGCCTGAAGCTCACCGCTGCTCTCGATGTGCAGTGGGTCATGCGATCTATCAAGAATCGTAGGATGGGTGTAACCCGCCCTACGATTCCAGCTCCGCTCGGCAAGGTTGCATCCGCCCCATGTCAGTGCGGGCTTTTCGTTCGGCCTCTAGCGTCTTTGTCGTCTTTTAGCCTTTGGCTCCTGCTTTAGTTGTCGCTTGCAGCTTGTAGCTGCCCTTCGCTTGCCGCTCTACCGCTGGAGGCCCTATGTCCCTTCCCTTCGCCCTGACACCCGGAGAGCCGGCCGGCATCGGTCCAGATCTTTGCCTGCTGCTGGCTCGCGAAGCCCAACCCCGGGCGCTAGTAGCCATCGCCAGCCGTGCACTGCTGGCCGAGCGCGCCGAACAGTTGGGACTGGCCATCGACCTTCTCGATGTCGGCCCGGGGGCTTGGCCAACCGCACCGGCACTGCCCAACAGTCTATATGTCTGGGATACGCCGCTTCAGGCGCCAGCAGCTGCGGGTCAGCTGAACCCGCACAACGGCGACTACGTACTGGAGACACTGACGCGGGCTGGTCAGGGCTGCATCGATGGCGTCTTTGCCGGCATGATCACCGCGCCGGTGCACAAGGGTGTGATCAACGAAGCGGGCATTCCTTTCTCCGGTCACACCGAATTCCTCGCCGAACTAACCGGCGCCGAGCAAGTGGTGATGATGCTCGCCACTCACGGCCTGCGTGTGGCGCTGGTCACCACTCATCTGCCGCTCAAAGACGTCGCGGCGGCGATCACCACCGAGCGGCTGGAACGTGTCGCCCGCATCCTGCATGCCGATCTGGTCGGCAAATTCGGCATTGCGCAGCCGCGTATTCTGGTCTGCGGGCTCAACCCCCATGCTGGCGAGGGCGGGCATCTGGGCCGCGAGGAAATCGACATCATCGAACCGACCCTGCAGCGTCTGCGCAGTGATGGCCTGAATCTGATCGGCCCGCTACCGGCCGACACCCTGTTCACACCGAAGCACCTCGACACCTGCGACGCGGTGCTGGCGATGTATCACGACCAGGGTTTGCCAGTACTCAAATACAAAGGCTTCGGCGCGGCCGTCAACGTGACCTTGGGCCTACCGATCGTACGTACGTCGGTCGACCATGGCACCGCACTGGACCTCGCCGGCACAGGGCGAATCGATACCGGTAGCCTGCAGGTAGCGGTGGAAACGGCGTATCAGATGGCCAGCCCGAGCTGAGCTAAGCTGGAAGCTGGAAGCTGGAAGCTGGAAGCTGGAAGCTGAATAGCGTAGCGATTGGCCTTACTGCCGCTACTTCTCGGTAAGTAGATGTATCTCTTTTTTTCGTCGCGAATCATAGGACGAGCTACAGCCGGCTAACTGTCCGATGCCGAACTCCGTTCGGCGGTTGCACCCGTCCTACGCCCACACGGCCGTCTCGTTCCGCCTTTCAGCCTTCAGCGCCGTTATCGTCTTTCCCTTCTTACAGCCTGCTAAAATGCGCGCCTTATCCGCTTCCAGCTTCAAGCTTCTGCTTCAAGCTGCTCCCTGGAGCTTTCGATGTCCGACTACCAACACCGCGCGCGCAAGCGTTTCGGCCAGAATTTCCTCCACGACGCTGGCGTGATCCATCGCATCCTGCGCGCCATCCATGCCAAGCCGGGCGAGCGAATCGTCGAGATCGGGCCGGGTCAGGGCGCCCTGACCGAAGGCCTGCTTGACAGCGGTGCGCAGCTGGATGTGGTTGAACTCGATCTGGACCTGATTCCAATCCTTCAGCAAAAATTCGCCGATCGAGACAACTTCGCGCTCAACCAGGGTGACGCACTGAAGTTCGACTTCGCCCAATTGAGTCAAGAGCCCGGCAGCCTGCGCATCGTCGGCAACCTGCCGTACAACATTTCCACACCGCTGATCTTTCACCTGCTCGACCATGCCGGGCTGATCCGCGACATGCATTTCATGCTGCAGAAGGAAGTAGTCGAGCGACTCGCTGCGCAGCCAGGCGGCGGAGACTGGGGGCGTCTGTCGATCATGGTGCAATACCATTGCCGTGTAGAGCATCTGTTCAATGTGGGGTCTGGCTCCTTCAATCCGGCACCCAAGGTCGAATCGGCCATCGTGCGTCTAGTCCCGCACGAGGTGCTGCCGCATCCGGCGCGCGACCATCGCCAGTTGGAAATCGTGGTCCGTCAGGCTTTCAATCAGCGCCGCAAGACGCTGCGCAATACACTCAAAGGTCTGCTCGACGCGGACGAAATCGCCGCAGCCGATGTCGACGGCAGCCTGCGCCCGGAACAGTTGGATCTGGCCGCGTTCGTCAGATTGTCAGATCAACTTTCCGACCGCGTCTGCGACCGCGTCTGAAGGCGAAGCCCACCGCAGGAGTCCCCATGTCCGAAGACCTCCGCTACTGGTTCGACGTCAGCGTCAGCCCGACATACCTGGCCGACCAGTCGCAGCCGGAACAAAACCGTTATGCCTTTGCCTACAGGGTAACGATCGAAAACAAAGGCCAGCTGACCGCACAACTGCTGTCTCGCCACTGGATCATCACCGACGGCGACGGACAGGTGCAGGAAGTACGCGGCGCCGGAGTGGTCGGCGAACAGCCGGTGATCGCACCGGGCCAACGTCACGTCTACACCAGCGGCACGCTGATGACCTCCCGCGTCGGCACGATGCAGGGCAGCTATCAGATGCTGGCCGAAGATGGACACCGCTTCGAAGCCGCGATTGCGCCTTTCCGGCTGGCCGTACCCGGAGCTCTGCATTGACTACCTATGCTGTCGGCGACCTGCAAGGTTGCCTCGAACCTCTTCGATGCCTGCTGCAGCGGGTCGATTTCAGCCCCTCACGCGATTGCCTGTGGCTCGCCGGAGATTTGGTCAACCGAGGCCCACAGTCGCTCGAGGCGCTGCGTTTCGTGCGCGACTTGGGCACCTCGGGCGTTACGGTGCTGGGCAATCACGATCTGCATCTGGTAGCCGTTGCGCACAATATCGAGCGGCTAAAAAGATCCGACACGCTCAAACCCATCCTCGACGCACCTGATCGAGCGGAGCTGATCGACTGGCTGCGCCAGCAGAAATTGATCCATCACGACGCCGAACGCGAGACAACCATGGTCCACGCCGGCATTCCACCCCAATGGACGCTGGCCAAGGCACTCCGGCGCGCCGCAGAAGTCGAGCAGGCATTGCGCGACGACGCCTTGCTGCCGCCCTTTCTCGACGGCATGTATGGCAACCAGCCGGCCAAGTGGAACAAAGACCTGCAAGGCGTGCCGCGGCTGCGCCTGATCACTAACTATTTCACCCGCATGCGGTTCTGCAAGGCCGACGGCACGCTGGAGTTGCAGGCCAAGGACGGGTTGGATTCGGCGCCGCCGGGCTTCGAGCCCTGGTTCAGCCACCCCAACCGCAAGGCCCGCGGATGCAAGATTATCTTCGGCCATTGGGCGGCGCTGGAGGGTCATTGCGACGAGCCCAACGTCTACGCGTTGGATACCGGCTGCGTATGGGGCAACACCATGACCCTGATGAACGTCGACAGCAACGAACTGCACCACTGTGACTGCGAGGCAAAACCATGACCGACTTCAAACGCATCTCTCCAGAGCAGGCCCAGGCGCTGCGCAGCGAAGGCGGCGTGATCGTCGATATTCGTGATCCAAACAGTTACGCCAACGGCCATATCAGCGGATCGACGCATCTCGACAATCAATCGCTGCCCGATTTCATCGCGGCGGCGGACTTGGATCATCCGCTCATCGTCACTTGCTACCACGGCCACTCCAGTCAGAGCGCCGCGGCTTACCTCATCAACCAAGGATTTTCCGACGTCTACAGCCTCGACGGTGGCTTTGAGCTGTGGCGGCAGACCTTCCCTCAGGACGTCGAACAAGGCGATCCGCTGTAAAAAAAATATCTCCCGTTACGCCGCGTATTGCGCGGCCTTGCGCTGTTCGTCCGACGAAACGCAGCGGTTATTGCCCCTCTCTTCCCTTGAATTTGCTGAATCCGAACTATCCTTCAGTTAAGGCCATCCAAACAGGTGGAAGCCATCTACTGGCTACCGGCCTCAGGTTTTAACCATTAGGTGTTCGGGGGAACTCCACAGGTCGATCAGTCGGCCGCACCTGAATGCCTGATGACAACACCGGCTCCGAGCATCGTCCGAGGTGAAGTCATGAGCATTTTCAGCCATTTCCAGCAACGATTCGAAGCAACCCGCCAGGAAGAGTATTCGCTTCAGGAGTACCTCGATCTGTGCAAGGAAGACCGGGGCACCTACGCCACTGCAGCCGAACGTCTATTGATGGCAATCGGTGAACCCGAGCTGATCGATACCTCGACCGACTCACGCCTTTCCCGGATCTTTTCCAACAAGGTGATCCGCCGCTACCCCGCGTTCGAAGACTTTCATGGCATGGAAGACTGCATCGATCAAATCGTCTCCTATTTCCGCCATGCCGCGCAGGGACTCGAAGAGAAGAAGCAGATTCTTTATCTGCTCGGTCCGGTTGGCGGCGGCAAGTCCTCGCTCGCTGAAAAGCTCAAGCAGCTGATGGAAAAGGTGCCCTTTTACGCCATCAAGGGCTCGCCGGTTTTCGAGTCGCCGCTGGGTTTGTTCAACCCGGCCGAGGATGCGCAGATCCTCGAAGAAGACTATGGCATCCCACGTCGCTATCTGAACTCGATCATGTCGCCCTGGGCCACCAAGCGTTTGCAGGAATTTGGCGGCGACATCAGTCAGTTCCGCGTGGTCAAGCTCTATCCCTCGATCCTCAATCAGATCGCCGTTGCCAAGACCGAACCGGGCGATGAGAACAACCAGGACATTTCAGCTCTGGTCGGTAAAGTGGATATCCGTAAGCTCGAGGAGTTTCCGCAAAACGACGCCGATGCCTATAGCTACTCTGGTGCACTCTGCCGCGCCAACCAAGGCATGATGGAATTCGTCGAGATGTTCAAGGCGCCGATCAAGGTGCTGCACCCATTGCTGACCGCCACTCAGGAAGGGAACTACAACAGCACCGAAGGCCTCGGCGCGATTCCCTACAACGGCATTTTGCTGGCCCACTCCAACGAGTCGGAGTGGCACACCTTCCGCAACAACAAGAACAACGAAGCCTTCATCGACCGGATCTACATCGTCAAGGTGCCGTACTGCCTACGTGTCACCGATGAGATCAAGATTTACGACAAACTCCTGTTCAACAGCTCGCTGTCAAAGGCCCACTGCGCCCCGGATACGCTGAAGATGCTGGCGCAGTTCTCTGTGTTGAGCCGCCTGAAGGAGCCGGAAAACTCCAATATCTACTCGAAGATGCGCGTCTACGATGGCGAGAATCTGAAAGATACCGATCCGAAGGCGAAGTCTATCCAGGAATACCGTGACACCGCCGGTGTCGACGAGGGCATGAATGGTCTATCGACCCGCTTCGCCTTCAAGATCCTCTCCAAGGTGTTCAACTTCGATCCGCACGAAATCGCCGCTAACCCGGTGCACCTGCTCTATGTGCTGGAGCAGCAGATCGAGCAAGAGCAATTCCCGGCCGAGGTGCGCGAGCGCTACCTGCGCTTTATCAAGGAGTACCTCGCTCCGCGTTACGTCGACTTCATTGGCAAGGAAATCCAGACCGCCTACCTTGAGTCCTATAGCGAGTACGGCCAGAACATCTTCGACCGCTACGTGCTCTACGCGGACTTCTGGATTCAGGATCAGGAATACCGCGACCCGGAAACCGGCGAAATCCTCAACCGCATGGCGCTCAATGAGGAGCTGGAGAAGATCGAGAAACCCGCCGGCATCAGCAACCCGAAGGATTTCCGCAACGAGATCGTCAACTTCGTCTTGCGCGCGCGGGCCAACAACAACGGCAAGAATCCGAGCTGGCTCAGCTACGAGAAGCTGCGCGTGGTGATCGAGAAGAAGATGTTCTCCAACACCGAGGACCTACTGCCTGTCATCAGCTTCAACGCCAAGGCCAGCAAGGAAGATCAGAAGAAGCACAACGACTTCGTCGTGCGCATGGTCGAGCGCGGCTACACGGAGAAACAGGTTCGCCTGCTTTCGGAATGGTATCTGCGGGTACGGAAATCACAGTAAAGCAGCTGAGAGCTTGAAGCTGGGAGCCAAAGCAGCACTTCCAGCTTCAAGCTTACGACTTCCAGCTCGACCCGGAGGGCTCGTATGAGCTACGTGATCGACCGTCGCCTGAACGGCAAGAACAAAAGCACGGTGAACCGCCAGCGATTCCTGCAGCGATACCGTGGGCATATCAAGAAAGCGGTCGAGGAGGCCGTGGGACGCCGCTCCATCACCGATATGGAACATGGTGAGCAGATCAGCATTCCCGGTCGCGATATCGACGAGCCGATCCTGCATCACGGACGCGGCGGTCGGCAGACCATTGTTCATCCCGGCAACAAGGAGTTCATCGCCGGTGAGCGCATTCCACGACCGCAGGGCGGTGGCGGGGGTCAGGGTGCCGGCAAGGCCAGCAATAACGGCGAAGGCATGGACGACTTCGTTTTTCAGATCACTCAGGAAGAGTTTCTCGACTTCATGTTCGAGGACCTCGAGCTACCCAATCTGGTCAAGCGTCACCTGACCGGTACCGACACCTTCAAGACGGTGCGCGCCGGCATCAGCAACGAGGGCAATCCGTCGCGCATCAACATCGTGCGCACGTTGCGTTCGGCTCATGCGCGTCGCATTGCTCTGTCCGGTAGCAGCCGCGCCAAATTGCGTGAAGTGAAAGCCGAACTGGCGCGGTTGAAACTGGAAGAGCCCGCCAATTTCACCGACATCCAGGCGGCCGAAGAGGAAATCGAGCGGCTCAGCGCACGCATCCATCGTGTGCCCTTCCTCGACACCTTCGACCTCAAGTACAACCTGCTGGTCAAGCATCCCAACCCCAGCTCCAAGGCCGTGATGTTTTGCCTGATGGACGTTTCCGGCTCCATGACCCAGGCGACCAAGGACATCGCCAAACGCTTCTTCATCCTCTTGTACCTATTCCTCAAACGGAACTACGACAAGATTGACGTGGTGTTCATCCGCCACCACACCAGCGCCAAGGAGGTCGATGAAGAGGAATTTTTCTATTCGCGGGAAACCGGCGGAACCATTGTTTCCAGCGCTCTGAAAATGATGCAGGAGATCATGGCAGAGCGTTATCCGGCCAATGAATGGAACATCTATGCGGCGCAGGCTTCGGACGGCGATAACTGGAACGATGACTCGCCGATCTGCCGGGACATCCTGATCAACCAGATCATGCCGTTTGTCCAATACTTCACCTACGTCGAGATCACGCCGCGCGAACATCAGGCGCTGTGGTACGAGTACAACCAGGTGGCCGAAGCCTTCGGCGACTCGTTCGCCCAACAGCAACTGGTGACCGCAGGCGACATCTATCCGGTGTTCCGCGAACTCTTCCAGCGGCGCATGGCTAGCTGAGGTACGCAGCATGAAACGACAGCCCATATCCACCGGCTCGGAATGGACCTTCGACCTGATCCGTACCTACGACCGCGAGATCGGACGTATCGCCGAGCGCTATGCGCTGGATACCTACCCGAACCAGATCGAGGTCATCACCGCCGAGCAGATGATGGACGCCTACGCCTCGGTGGGCATGCCGCTGGGCTACCACCATTGGTCCTATGGCAAGCATTTCCTCAGCACCGAGAAATCCTACACGCGTGGCCAGATGGGGCTGGCCTACGAGATCGTGATCAACTCCGACCCCTGCATCGCCTATCTGATGGAAGAAAACACCATCACCATGCAGGCGTTGGTAATCGCCCATGCCAGCTACGGCCACAACAGTTTCTTCAAGGGCAACTACCTGTTCCGCACCTGGACCGATGCCAGCTCGATCATCGACTACCTCGTCTTCGCCAAGCAGTACATCACCCAGTGCGAGGAACGCCACGGCATCGATGCGGTGGAAGACTTGCTCGATTCCTGCCATGCCCTGATGAATTACGGCGTCGACCGTTACAAGCGCCCCTATCCCATATCCGCCGAAGAGGAGCGGCGCCGCCAGAAGGACCGCGAGGAGCATCTGCAGAAGCAGATCAACGACCTCTGGCGGACCATTCCCAAATTCGGTGAAAAGGACGACGAGCGCCAACGTGACCAGCGCTTCCCGGCCGAGCCGCAGGAGAACATTCTTTATTTCATCGAGAAACACGCTCCCCTGCTGGAGCCTTGGCAGCGCGAGGTGGTGCGTATCGTGCGCAAGATCGCGCAGTACTTCTATCCGCAGCGCCAGACCCAGGTGATGAACGAGGGCTGGGCGACGTTCTGGCACTACACGCTGCTCAACGACCTGTACGATGAGGGCTTGGTGACCGACGGCTTCATGATGGAGTTTCTGCAGTCGCACACCAGCGTGATCTATCAACCTGGCTTCGACAGTCCGTATTACAGCGGCATCAACCCCTACACGCTTGGGTTCGCCATGTACCAGGACATCCGCCGGATCTGCGAGAACCCCACCGAGGAAGACAAGCGCTGGTTCCCTGACATTGCCGGCAGCGACTGGCTGACCACGGTGAAATTCGCGATGAACAACTTCAAGGATGAGAGTTTCATCCTGCAATTTCTCTCACCGAAGGTGATCCGCGATCTCAAGTTGTTCAGCATCCTCGACGACGATCAGAAAGACGAACTACTGGTCCCTGCCATTCATGACGAAAACGGCTACCACGCCATTCGCGAATTGTTGGCAGCGCAGTACAACCTTGGCAATCGCGAGCCCAACGTGCAGGTATGGAGCGTCGATCGTCGCGGGGATCGCTCACTGACCCTGCGCCATCAGCAACACGACCGCAAACCACTGGGCGGCTCCACCGACGAGATACTCAAGCACCTGCATCGGCTTTGGGGGTTCGATGTCCATCTGCACTCGATGCAGGACGACAAGCTTGTCACCACGCACCATATGCCACCGCGGGCCGAACCGGAGGCCGAAAGCAGGTTTCCTGGCATGAACTGACAATAAGACCCAGAGGCTGACCGAACGAGCTCCGAGCTTGAAGCTTCAGCCTCCAGCACTTTTTGCGGCCTCACCGCCGTTATCCTTTATCCTCCGCTCACAGGAGGACTACATGCAGATCTACAAAGTCGGTGGTGCGGTGCGTGATCGTTTACTGGGGCGCCCGGTAACCGAGGTGGATTGGGTGGTGGTCGGCTCAAGCGCCGAAGAAATGCAGGCCAAGGGCTTTCGCCCGGTGGGCGCGGATTTCCCGGTTTTCCTGCATCCGGCTACTGGTGAGGAATATGCGCTGGCCCGCACCGAACGCAAGAGTGGCCGGGGCTACGGTGGTTTCATCTTCTATACGAGCCCCGACGTCACGCTGGAAGAGGATCTGAACCGGCGGGACCTGACCATCAACGCCATGGCCGAGGACGAGCATGGCCAACTAATTGACCCCTACGGCGGCCAATCCGATCTGTCGGCACGTCAACTTCGCCACGTATCCTCCGCTTTCGCCGAAGACCCTTTGAGGGTACTGCGTGTGGCCCGTTTTGCCGCGCGTTATGCCGATCTCGGCTTCAGCGTTGCCGCTGAAACGCAGGCATTGATGCGCCAGCTTGCCGAATCAGGCGAGCTTCAGGCGCTGACACCGGAACGCAGTTGGAAGGAAATTTCGCGTGCGCTGATGGAGCCCCGCCCAGACGTATTCGTGCAGGTATTGCATGACTGCGGCGCGCTGCAAGAGCTGTTTCCGGAAATCGAGCGGCTGTACAACGCAAAGGGCTCTGACACGCCCACCGCCGAGCATCTGCTCAAAGTGATGCATGAATGCGCGGCTCACCAGCAACCGCTGCCGGTGCGCTGGGCCTGTTTATTGCTGCATCTAGGACAGTCGGCTACGCCGGGCGCCTCGGCGTCAGAGCCAAATAAACGGGAATTGCAGCCGATCGAAGCCGTCAGCAACCGTTACAAGGCACCGCGAGATTGCCAGGAACTGGCCATGCTGGCTGGTGAGTTTCTCGCGCTCAGCCATGGCGCGTTGACGCTGTCGGCGCTAATGCTGTTCGAACTGCTACAGCACTTCGACATCTACCGCCGCCCGGAGCGCTTCGAACTATTTCTCGCCGCCTGTGAAATGGACGCGCGGGTCCGTGTTGATTTTGCAATTGGCGGCTATCCCCAAGCCGATTATCTACGTGGCGCCGCTGAGTCCGCTCGAGCGGTACAGGTGAAACCGTTAATTGAGCGAGGTTATAAGGGCGCGGAGCTGGGCGAGGCGCTCAAACTCGAACGTTTGGAAGCGGTTCGGCAATATTGCGACAAAGCACGCTCCGACTGACTCATGCCCCTCCAACGCCACAGGCGCGATTGATCAGCGGCGTAAATGGTGGCTGGCGTGGCCGTCAGCCGTGCAACAGGGCGAGCGGCGTCAGCTCCGCTCCTTTCCATTGAAAAGCCACAGGCCAGAGCTTTTGCTCGATCGCCGAATCCCGCCAAAGCTCGGCAAAATTGCACCCCGCGATCGGATGCTGTACGTCCGGCGCCAGCAGCGCCAACGGCCAGAGCACGAAGGCATTCTTCAGGACTTCTGGGCGCGGCAATTCCAGCCCGTGAAAATTACCCACCAGATCGCCGTACATCAGCACGTCGATATCCAACGGCAGGCCTTTGCGATCCGGCGCGTAGCGACCGTTGTCCGCCTCGATGAACTTGAGCCGACGATCCAGCTCCATCAGCGGCAATTCGGTAGTTCCGCAAACGACCAGGTTGTAGAAATTGTCGCCCTTGTAACCCACCGCCAAGCTTTCGAAGACAGGCGAACAGCGCATGTCGCCAAGCAACTGCTCCAGCGCATCGAGACCGGCGGTCAGGTTATGTTCACGCCTGTTGTTGCTGCCCAGCCCGAGCAGTACGCGAGTCAGCGGCATCCGCGTTCGATCTCCACACCCAACGCCGAAGCGCGAGTATTGACGCCCGGTTTGGTGACCCGCAGCCTCAGCCAAGGAATGCCGAATTGGCTCATCAGACTGGCAGCCAACCGCTCGACGAAGGTTTCGACCAGCTCGAAGCGAGAAGCCTGTGCGAAGCGATCGATGGCCGCGGTCACTTCGGCGTAATCCAGCGCCTTGTCCAGCTCGTCATTCTCTGCGGCAGGGCGAATGTCCCAGCCGAGCGTCAGATCCAGACGCAAGCACTGCCGAATGCCGCGCTCCCAATCGTAGGCGCCGATCAGCGTGTCCACTTCCAGCCCCTCGATGAAAACTGTATCCACGCAACTCTCTCCCACAGCACGACAATTCCAGTACGCGCCGTTAGACTCAGGAGCTCCCTGCCCCGGATGGATGTCATGTTCTGGCAACTGACACTGCTCGCCTATCTGACCGGCTCGCTATCATTCGCCATTCTACTCAGTCGCCTGGCGGGTGCTCCCGATCCGCGTGCCGGCGGCTCCGGCAATCCCGGCGCCACCAACATGCTGCGGCTTGCCGGTAAACGTCTGGCAATCACCACCCTGATCGGCGATCTGCTCAAGGGCCTGCTGCCGGTTTTGCTCGCTGCGGCTTTGGGCCTTTCTATCCAGCAGCAAGCCTGGATCGCGCTCGCAGCGGTGCTCGGCCATCTGTATCCACTGTACTTTCGCTTTCATGGTGGCAAGGGCGTGGCTACCGCCGCCGGCGCCCTGCTCGGACTTCACCCACCGACCGCACTGCTCGCGCTGATCATCTGGCTGCTGGTGCTCAAAGCGACTCGCACCAGCTCGCTGGCCGCACTTGCTGCATTACCGCTCTGCCTGCCCTTTCTGGCCTGGCAACAGCCTGGCGCGCTCTTGCCCATGATCGTGCTGGCCGCGCTTATCGTCTGGCGTCACCGGATCAATTTGCGCGACCTGTTCGCAGGCACGGAGCGGCATTTCTAGACGGTTTGCTACGTCATACAGCTGGCAACGTCTCCATCGGCCAGCGCGCCTGAACCGAGATTTCCGGGCCATCCTGCTGACCAGCCAGTAATCGCTGACAGCCGGCGTACGCGATCATAGCGCCGTTATCGGTACAGAAACGTGGCCGCGCATAGAACACCTTTCCGTTCAACTCACCGAGCATGGCTTCGAGACTCTTACGCAGCGCCAGATTGGCACTCACGCCGCCGGCGATCACCAGACTCTTGAGGCCCGTCTGCTTCAAGGCACGCTGGCACTTGATGGTCAGCGTCTCGACGACGGCCTGCTGAAAGGCCAGCGCGATATCGCAACGAGTCTGCTCGCCGTCGTCGCCAGCGTTACGGCAGTGCTGCCAAGTAGTCAGGGTCGAGGTTTTGAGGCCGCTGAAGCTGAAATCCAACCCCGGGCGATCGGTCATCGGCCGTGGGAAGGTGAATCGGCCCGGTGTCCCACGCTCGGCAAGCGCTGCGATTTCCGGGCCGCCCGGATAGCGTAAGCCCATGAGCTTGGCCGTCTTGTCGAACGCCTCGCCGGCGGCGTCGTCCACCGACTCGCCCAGCAGTTCATAACGACCGATACCGTCGACACGAACCAGCTGCGTATGGCCACCGGATACCAGCAACGCGACGAAGGGGAACGCCGGTGGATGCTCTTCGAGCATCGGCGCCAACAGATGCCCTTCCATATGATGCACCCCGACTGCCGGAATGCCCCAGGCAAAGGCCATCGCCTGCGCACAGGACGCGCCCACCAGCAACGCCCCGACGAGGCCGGGACCAGCCGTGTAGGCAACCGCATCGATCTGGCTCGAATCGCGTCCGGCTTCGTCGAGTACCTGACGGATCAGCGGTAGCATGCGTTTGACGTGATCACGCGAGGCCAGCTCCGGCACCACGCCGCCATAGACGCGATGCAGGTCGATCTGGCTGAACAAGGCGTCGGCCAGCAGGCCGTGTTCGCTGTCGTACAGCGCGACGCCGGTCTCGTCGCATGATGTTTCCAGCCCCAGCACCAGCATGGGCACAACCTTCAGAGAAGCGAATGAAGCCGCGCATATTAATCGCCGCGACCTTCGACCGACCAGCGCTTTTCGCTCAGCGGGCTTTGCATTCCCCGTGACAAGGCGTTAACATCCGCAACCCTTAAAACCAGCGTGCTCGCGAACATTTGCCGAAGCGCGTTGTAACCGGTAAACAAGTGAAGGTACGTCCTGGATGCCCAACGTTAAAGTTAAAGAGAACGAACCATTCGACGTAGCTCTGCGTCGCTTCAAGCGTTCTTGCGAAAAAGCCGGCGTGCTGGCCGAAGTCCGCAGCCGTGAGTTCTACGAGAAGCCCACTGCCGAGCGCAAGCGTAAAGCTGCTGCCGCAGTCAAGCGTCACGCCAAGAAAGTGCAGCGCGAACAGCGCCGCAGCGTTCGCCTGTACTGATCCAGTACAACTGAACCTGCATCAAGCCCGGCCTATGCCGGGCTTTGCATTGAAGGAGACTCCGCTTCGCCAGCCGGCGAATGGTCGGAGTTTTTTTCATTCCGGCCCGAACACTGCGAGCGTATTCTCATACCCCTATGGCCGGCCTGATACCGCAATCGTTCATCGATGACCTCTTGAACCGCTCCGACATCGTCGAAGTGGTGAGTTCGCGTATCCAGCTGAAAAAAGCCGGCAAGAACTACACCGCCTGCTGCCCGTTTCATAAAGAGAAGACCCCGTCGTTCAGCGTCAGCCCCGACAAGCAGTTCTATTACTGCTTCGGCTGCGGCGCCGGCGGCAACGCCCTCGGCTTCGTCATGGATCACGACAGCCTGGAATTCCCCCAGGCCGTCGAGGAACTGGCCAAGCGCGCCGGCATGGAAGTGCCCCGCGAAGAAAGCGGCCCCGGCCGCAAACCGCGTCAGCCGGTGGATTCGCCGCTCTACCCACTACTGGATGCCGCCGCCGAGTATTATCGCCAGGCACTCAAGGGGCACCCGGCCCGCAAGGCCGCGGTGGAATACCTCAAGGGCCGCGGCTTGTCCGGCGTCATCGCCCGGGATTTCGGTCTCGGTTTCGCACCGCCCGGCTGGGACAACCTGATGAAGCACCTGGGCGGCGACGCCCTGCAGCAGAAGGCGATGATCGACGCCGGCCTGCTGATCGAGAACGCCGAAACAGGAAGAAGCTACGACCGCTTCCGCGACCGCGTGATGTTTCCCATCCGCGACAGTCGAGGCCGCATCATTGCTTTCGGCGGCCGGGTACTAGGCGACGACAAACCGAAGTATCTGAACTCACCGGAAACACCGGTCTTCCACAAGGGCCAGGAACTCTACGGGCTCTTCGAGGCCCGCAAGGCCAACCGCGACCTGGATGAGATCATGGTCGTCGAAGGCTACATGGACGTGATCGCACTGGCCCAGCAAGGCCTGCGCAACGCCGTTGCCACCCTCGGCACAGCCACCAGCGACGAACACCTCAAGCGACTGTTTCGCATCGTGCCAAGCGTGCTTTTCTGCTTCGACGGCGACGCAGCGGGCCGCAAGGCGGCTTGGCGGGCGCTGGAGTCGGCACTGCCAAATCTGCAGGACGGTCGACGCGCACGCTTTCTGTTCCTGCCGGAAGGCGAAGACCCTGACACCCTGGTGCGCCGCGAGGGCACCGATGCCTTCATGGCTCGAATGCAGCAACAAGCCCAACCACTGGCCGATTACTTTTTCCAGCAACTCAGCGAAGAAGCAGACCCACGCTCATTGGAAGGCAAGGCGCACTTGGCCACACTGGCCGCGCCACTCATCGAAAAAATACCGGGCACCAACCTTCGCGCCCTGATGCGCCAGCGCCTCGGTGAGATCACCGGATTGCATAGCGAAGCACTTCAGCAGATGAGTGCCGCATCACCGAGTGCAGCCTCGGAATACAACGACAACGTCTATTACGACACCAGCTCCGGACATGACGAAGGCGACTACTACGTACCGTCCGAACCGCCTCAGCCGAAACGCAGCGCCAAGAAAGAGTGGAAAAAAGACTGGAAAAAGCCCGGCCAGCGGCCAGACTTCAAAGCCCGAGCACCACGAACACCAGCCACCGTAGAGCCGCCGGCACTGACTACACTGCGCACGCTGCTGCATCACCCAGAGCTTGCCCAGAAAGTCGAAGATGTGAGTCATTTCGCCGCAGAAGACGACACCTACGCTCAGTTGCTGGTCGCGCTTCTCGGCGCGCTGCAGAAAAATCCCAAGCTACGCAGCCTGCAATTGATCGCTCGCTGGCATGGAACCGACCAAGGGCGTCTTTTACGTGCACTTGCGGAGAAAGAATGGCTGATCTCGGCCGATAACCTTGAACAACAGTTTTTCGACACCATTAAGACCTTGGCCACCAGACAACGTGAACGCAGCCTCGAATCGCTGCTCCGCAAAGCTCGCCAGGGTGAACTCAGCGCAGAGGAGAAAGACCAACTGCGCAACCTGCTAAATCGCAACTCAGCACCCGCTATAGGGCACATCTAAAAACGTAGGCGAGGCAGGCAAGACAAGGAAAACAGGCGAGGACGCGGAATTTAGTGGTCTAAATGAGCAGTCCGAGCCTGTTTCTAACGCAGTACTGCCAATGCAGATAGTTTTTAGATGCGCACTAAATCGACCTCAACTGGCGCGTGAGGTCCCTGCTCAGCTATAATGCTCAGCTTGTTTTCAACCCGCCAGAACCGTCAGTGGATAGGGTTATATGTCCGGAAAAGCGCAACAGCAGTCTCGTCTCAAAGAATTGATCCAGCGTGGTCGTGAGCAGGGTTACCTGACTTACGCCGAGGTCAATGACCACCTACCGGAGGATATTTCCGATCCGGAACAGGTGGAAGACATCATCCGCATGATCAACGACATGGGTATCAATGTATTCGAGGTTGCCCCGGATGCCGATGCCCTGTTGCTGGCCGAAGCCGATACCGATGAAGCCGCCGCCGAAGAGGCCGCCGCGGCTCTCGCGGCTGTGGAAACCGATATCGGTCGCACCACCGACCCTGTGCGCATGTACATGCGTGAAATGGGCACTGTCGAACTGCTGACCCGCGAAGGCGAAATCGAAATCGCCAAACGCATCGAGGAAGGCATTCGGGAAGTGATGAGCGCCGTTGCCCATTTCCCGGGCACCGTGGACAGCATTCTCGCCGACTACGAACGCGTCACCAACGAAGGCGGCCGCCTGTCCGACATTCTCAGCGGCTATATCGATCCTGACGACGACGGCGCAGCCGCACCGCAGGAAGTCGAGCCCGTTGCACCTCAGGCGACGGCAAAGCCGGCTGCGGATGACAAGGACGACGACGAAGAAGACGAGTCCGACAGCGAAGAAGAAGAAGGCGATGGCGGTCCGGATCCGGAAGTTGCTCGTGTTCGCTTCGGCGCTGTTGCCGAGCAGCTGGAAGCCGCCAAGAAAGCCCTGAAGAAGCACGGCCGGGGCAGCCAACAGGCGACCGACGCGCTGCAGGAACTGGCAACGCTGTTCATGCCGATCAAGCTAATTCCCAAGCAGTACGATGCGCTGGTCGAGCGCGTACGCGGCGCCTTGGGCCAGGTCCGCGCACAGGAACGCGCCATCATGCAGATCTGCGTGCGCGACGCGCGCATGCCCCGCGCCGATTTCCTTCGTCAGTTTCCGAGCAACGAGACCGACCTGGGTTGGGCCGATCAGTTGGCCAGCAGCAAGAGCAAGTACGCTGAAGCAATCGCTGCACGCAAGGAAGACATTCAGCGCTGCCAGGAAAAGTTGCTCGCGCTGGAAGAAGAATGTGCGCTGGTGATTGCCGATATCAAGGACATCAACCGCCGCATGTCCATCGGTGAAGCCAAGGCGCGCCGGGCAAAGAAAGAGATGGTCGAGGCCAACCTGCGCCTGGTCATCTCCATTGCCAAAAAGTACACCAACCGCGGCCTGCAATTCCTCGACCTGATTCAGGAAGGCAACATCGGCCTGATGAAGGCGGTGGACAAGTTCGAATACCGCCGCGGCTACAAGTTCTCGACTTACGCCACCTGGTGGATTCGCCAGGCGATCACTCGCTCTATTGCCGACCAGGCGCGGACCATCCGCATCCCGGTGCACATGATCGAGACGATCAACAAGCTCAACCGCATCTCCCGCCAGATGCTGCAGGAAATGGGCCGCGAGCCCACCCCTGAAGAGCTTGGCGAGCGCATGGAAATGCCCGAGGACAAGATCCGTAAGGTCTTGAAGATCGCCAAAGAGCCGATCTCCATGGAAACCCCCATCGGTGACGACGAAGATTCGCACCTGGGCGACTTCATTGAAGACTCCGCCATGCAATCGCCGATCGACGTGGCGACCGTGGAAAGCCTCAAGGAAGCCACCCGCGAAGTCCTCTCCGGCCTCACCGCACGGGAAGCCAAAGTCCTGCGCATGCGCTTCGGCATCGACATGAACACCGACCACACCCTCGAGGAAGTCGGCAAACAGTTCGACGTCACCCGCGAGCGGATCCGTCAGATCGAAGCCAAGGCGCTGCGCAAGCTGCGCCATCCAACGAGAAGCGAGCATCTTCGTTCTTTCCTCGACGAGTAACCAAAACCCCCGGCCCCGCGCCGGGGTTTTGCATTTAAGGCCAGGCAAAACAGCGACATGAGCTCAGCTTCGCTTGGCGCACCCGCAACACCACCGGTATAATCCGCCGGCCTCTGAGGGCCTATAGCTCAGTTGGTTAGAGCAGAGGACTCATAATCCTTTGGTCCACGGTTCGAGTCCGTGTGGGCCCACCACCTTTAAAGCCGCGCAATGCGCGGCTTTTTTATTCCTACTTGCATGTACTGGCGGAGCGAGCGCCTGGCACCAGGCGAGCAGAAACATAGCCGCACCGCTAATAGCCGAATCGAATATAAACCGCAATAAACGTTCCTAGACTCTCTAAGCATCGTCTACTACCGTTCGCGCGGGGCCGCTGTCTGTGGCCGGTCGTTTCGCTACGTTAAGGACGTTCATGTTCTTCGATTCGCTGCCGCTACTGTTCGTCTGTGCCCTGCTGCTGTGGGTACTGGTGTCATTCGTGCGGGAGACTTGGAGCCCGGATATCGTCGTGGGGATTGCGGTGGCGGTGTTGATCGCTACTCAGCTGCTGACGCCGGCCGAGGTTCTTGGGGTATTGTCGAACTCCGCGCCCGTCACCATTGCCTGTATGTTCGTGATCTCTGCAGCATTGGAGCGCACCGGCTGCATCGATGCGCTGGGCAATTGGCTCGGCGGCTTGGTGGGCACCAGCCCGACTCGGGTGCTCGGCGGTTTGACCATCACCGCGTTGGTCATATCGGCCTTTCTCAACAACACGCCGGTCGTCGCGATCCTGACGCCTGTAGCTATTTCACTGGCCAAGCGCGCCGGGACGACGCCGTCGAAGCTGCTGATCCCGCTGTCCTACGCCACCATCCTCGGCGGCACGCTGACCATGATCGGGACCTCGACCAATATTCTGGTAGATGGTGTGGCGCGTAAGGCGGGCCTACCGCCGTTCGGCATGTTCGAAATAACCGGCGCCGCATTGATTCTGGCAGCCGCAGGCATGTTGTACATGCTGACCATCGGCAAACGACTGCTACCGGAACGCGACACGCTGTCCAAGTTGCTAGGGCCGCGTCTTGAGCGAACGTTCATGAGCGAGCTGCGGGTTCCGCTAGGTTCGCCGGTGATCGGTAAGAGCATTGCGGAGGCCAATCTCAATGGCGGCAGCGGCCTGCAGGTTCTACAGGTCAGCCGTGGCGTGCACCTGCATAGCCGACCGGAGCATGACTTCAGCCTTGAGGCGGGGGATGTGCTAGTAATTCACGGACAGGTAAAGGATGTGGTCGAGTTGCGTGGCAGCGGCCACCTGACCTTCAACCGCGGCGATGCATTCGAAACCATCAGCAGCGAAGACGAAGTGCTCGCCGAAGCCATTGTCGGCCGCAACTCGCGTTACAGCCACAGGCCGATGCGCGACCTCGATCTCCGCGCGCGTTACGGCATCAATGTATTGGCCGTGCATCGCCAGGACGAGAATATTCAGGGCAACCTCGACGACTTCCAGCTGCAGTTCGGCGACGTGATGCTCGTTGAAGGCACTCCCGCACAGATCAAGCGCTTTGCCGATAACGGTGAACTGATCAGCCTCAACGCCGTGCAGGAGCGAGCCTTCCGACGCGACAAGGCCCCGATCGCCATTGGCGCGACGCTGGCGGTCATGCTTTTGGCGGCGTTCGGCGTGATGCCGATCGAAGGTTTGGCGATCATGGGCGCCGCAGCGGTGCTGGCGACGCGCTGCCTGAATGTCGAAGACGCTTACAAAGCGGTGGACTGGAAAATTCTCAGTCTGATCTTCGGCATGCTCGCCATCAGCGTGGCGATGAACAAGGTAGGACTGGTCGAGCTGATCGTTTCCGGCGTCGTCGACCTGACGCCTTGGGCAGGCCCTCTATTCATGTTGGCTTTCATCTACCTGTTCACGTCAGTGCTTACGGAGATTCTGTCCAACAATGCCGTAGCGGTATTGGTAACGCCCATTGCCATCGGCCTTGCCCAACAGTTCGGCATCGACCCCCGGGCTTTTGTCGTCGCGGTGATGTTTGCCGCCAGCGCCAGCTTCGCGACACCCATCGGCTACCAGACCAACACCTTCGTCTATAACGCCGGCGGCTACCGTTTCACTGACTTTCTCAAGGTAGGCATTCCGCTCAATCTTTTGTTGTGGGTCGTCGCCACGCTGGTGATTCCGCTGTTCTGGCCGCTGACGCCGTTCTGACCAATCCGCCACACCCTGCGTCTAGCGGCAGCAAACCCGCCACACCGCATCGATGACTGCCTTGATATTCGGCGTCTCGCCTCCACCTTGATCACATCAACACGCTACCGTGGAGCTTCCAATGACCGCTCTCGTCGTACCCTGTGCGCACTGTGCCGGGCTCAACCGCATCCCAGCCGAGCGGATGGCCGAGGAACCGCGCTGCGGCCGTTGCAAAGCCAAGGTTCTGGCCAATACATCCTTGAAAGTGGATCAGTCGAGCTTCGCCAGTCAGATCAAGGGCGACCTGCCGTTGTTGGTCGATGTGTGGGCGAGCTGGTGTGGCCCATGCCGGAGCTTCGCGCCGACCTTTGAACAGGCAGCAGCTCAGCTACAGGGCCGTTGCCGGCTGGCCAAGCTGGACAGCGAAGCAAACCCGCAGCCTCAATTAGGTATCCGTTCGATACCGAGCCTGATTCTGTTTAAGGACGGGCGCGAGATTGCCCGCCAGAGCGGCGCGTTGCCGCTGCCCCAGTTGCTGGCGTGGCTCAAGCAGCAGGGCGTGCAATAAGGCGCTGGAGGCTTCGAATAGCCAGAACGGTAATTCTCGGGATTGCCGTACATTAGAAAAACCTGTAACAGACAACACACTTCGCGCCATGGTTCCCTCCGGCACACGTACCTCTTATCTGGATATCGCACGCAATGTTTGCCTCTGTCCGACCTCGATTGGATAATGCCGCCACTTTCACGGCGGACATTTACCGATAGTCGCTGTACAGGGACGTCGACACGCCAACAACAAGGCTCGCGGACGAGCCGGTGAGTTCTCGCGTGATTCAATTCGATATCGATCAATGGCAGGCCTGGGCTCCAGGCTTGGCAAGCGCTGATGACTGGGCGATTTGGGCCCGGAATCCGCGCGACCTCGAAAGCAGCGAGGCACAGCCGGATGTGAGCTTCCTGCCGGCTATGCAACGGCGTCGGCTGAGCCGCTTGGCGCGCATGGTATTTGCGGTGTCCACGCCGCTGGCTACCGAGCAGATGCCGCTGGTCTACGCCTCCCGCCATGGCGAAACCGCGCGCACCTTTGCCATTCTTAGCGATCTTGCGCACAACGAAGCCCTTTCGCCGACTCAATTCAGCCTGTCGGTGCATAACGCGATTATCGGTCTTTGGTCGATTCAGCAACGCGACACCAGCGAAATGACGGCGCTCGCAGCTGAAGGCGACGGCCTGGAGCATGCTGTGCTCGAAGCGGCCATGCTGCTTGATGAAGGTGCTCCAGCCGTTCTGGTGGTCGTTGCCGAAGACCAGACACCACCTGTCTATGCCCCCTGGATCAGCGATATCAGCTTTCCCTACGCCGTGGCGCTATTGCTCAAACCCGGTCACGGTTGGCGGCTGAGCCTCGAAACCGCCGACGAAAAAAGCACCCGGGCACCCCGACCACACGCCATCGAGCTGATTCGCGCTTTGCTCGACGGTCGCCACACCTGCACGCATCAATGGAACAGACGTCGATGGACCTGGCAGCGAACTCGCTGAACAAGCATCGCGACGCGCCATGGCTGTGGCGTTTGATCGCGACAGGACTGTCCTTTGCGCTGTTCGGCGTTGGCGGTCTGTGTTTGCGGCTGCTCGTTTTCCCTCTGCTCGACCTGCTACCCGGCGATGCGGCCAAACACCGCCGACGAGCGCGTCAGACCGTGAGCCGGCTGTTCTGGCTGTTCGTCCAATTCATGTATCGCAGCGGCGTGCTGACCTATGAAGTCGAAGGGGCCGAGCGGCTCGGCCGTCCCGGGCAGCTGGTGCTAGCCAACCACCCTTCGCTGATCGATGTGGTGGTGCTGATCTCGCTGATCCGCGATGCCAATTGCGTGGTCAAGCAAAGCCTCTGGGATAACCCCTTCACCCGCGGCCCAATTCGCGCGGCGCAGTACATCAGCAACAACGGCAGCGCCGAAATGCTCGACGAAGCTGCCGACGCGCTGCGACAGGACCAAACGCTAATCATCTTCCCCGAAGGGACGCGCACCACACCCGGCCAAGCCCCGCAGTTTCATCGCGGCGCGGCGGCGATTGCCCTGCGCGGCGCACGCCTGGTGACGCCCGTGGTAATCAGCGTGACGCCCACCACACTGACCAAAGCCGAGCCCTGGTATCGCATTCCGGCACGACGTTTTCATTTTCACCTGCGCGTGGGCGAAGACATCGACCCGCAGGTTTTCGCCGCACAGGGGGCGGCGCCCATCGCCTCGAGGCGACTCAACGACCATCTGCATCGACACTTCATAAAGGAGCTCGCACTCGATGAGCCAATTACAGCTTGAAATCAAGCAACTGATCATCGACGCCCTGGGTCTGGAAGACCTCGGACCAGATGATATTCCGACCGATGAGCCGCTCTTCGGCGAAGGGCTCGGGCTGGACTCGGTCGACGCGCTGGAGCTGGGTCTGGCTATCCAGAAGCGCTTCGGCATCAAGATCGACGCCGATGCGAAAGACACCCGCAAGCATTTCGCCAGCGTCGACAGCCTGGCCGCCTACGTTAGCGCCAACCGCGCCGTCGCCTGAGGAGAGCCCAACGTGAACACCCGTGATGAAATTTTCCAGACCTTGCGCGACGCGCTGGTCGAATTGTTCGAGCTGGAACCCGAGCGCATCACCCTTGAGGCCAACCTCTATCAGGATCTGGAGATCGACAGCATCGACGCCGTCGACCTGATCGATCACATCAAGCGCCAGACCGGCAAGAAGATCGCCGCCGATGAATTCAAATCGGTGCGTACCGTGGGCGACGTCGTCGAGGCGGTGTACCGCCTGGTGAATACGCAAACGGCTTGAGCCAAACCCCAGGGAAGCCAGGCGCCGGCCGGCCACGGACCGAACGATGCGTCTTCTCGCGCCAACGGACAGCATGCGATGCAAGTATCCGCTCGAACAGGCAAGGCGAACGCCAGCCGGCTGATTGGTCTCGGCCTGCTGCTGGCCGGCCTCGCCTATCCGTTCGTGGTGTATCTGGGCCTGGAGCATTTGTCGCCACGGCTGTTCGCCATGCTGCTGGGCGCGCTGTGGCTGGCACGGTTGCTCGGCGCTAAGCAGACTCCCCTGAGCCGCACAGTCGCGGCGGTGGCCCTGCTGTTCTGCCTGCTGCTTGGGGTCGTGGACGACTCCGCGCTACTGCCCTGGTATCCGGTGTTGATCAGCCTCGCGCTGCTCGGCCTGTTTGCCGGCAGTCTGTGTTCCGGCATGCCGATCATCGAGCGCCTGGCGCGGCTGAGCGAGCCCGAATTGCCGCCGGCTGCGGTGCGCTATACGCGGCAGGTGACATGGGTCTGGGTAGGCTTTTTCATCATCAACGCCGGCATCGCTAGTGGGCTCGTGCTTTGGGCGCCGCTGAGCTGGTGGACGTTGTACACCGGGCTTATCGCCTATCTGCTGATGGGCTTGCTGTTTGCCGGTGAGTGGCTGGTACGCCAGCGAGTTAGGAAACGTACATGAACTGGATTTCGCTGGAGCATCTGCTCGAGCAGGCGCCCAAGTCGCGTCAGGTTACCCTGGAGCGGGCCCTCGACCACGCCGAACTGCGCCAGCAGGCGCTACGCCTGGCTGCCGGCCTGCGCAACCGCGGCGTCGCCCGGCTCGCGGTTCATCTGGAAGATGCCGGCGAGCTGGCTATCGCCTTGCTCGGCGCCTGGCGAGCCGGCGTGACGGTATTGCTACCGGCGGACCTGCAGCCCGCGAGCCGCTCGCGCCTGGCACATCAGGCCGATCTCTGGCTGACGGATCAGGACGGCGACGCCCGGCTTTCGGATCTTCTGGCCGAACCGCTCGAAGGGGCGAAGCTGGACCTAGACCAGTGCCGTCTGTTGCTCTGCACGTCCGGCTCCAGTGGCGAGCCGAAACTGATCGACAAGCGCCTGCGCCAGCTGGCGAACGAAGTACAAGCGCTCGAAGCGCACTGGGGTGACGATCTGGGCGATGCGTGCGTAATCGCCAGCGTCGCCGCGCAGCACATCTATGGACTGCTGTTTCGCGTGCTCTGGCCACTGTGCGCCGGTCGCCTCTTTCTGCGCCGTGCCCTGCCATTTGCCGAAGACATCCAACTGGCCAGCCGTCAGCACCCCAGCTTCTGCTGGGTCGCCAGCCCGGCGCTGCTCAAGCGGATGGGCGACAACCTCGACTGGCCAGCCCTGCGCGACGTACGGCGGATATTTTCCTCGGGGGGCCCGCTCGATGCCGGCGCCGGGCAACGGCTGCAACAGCGCTTGGGCCAAGCGCCAACGGAAATCTACGGCAGTTCGGAAACCGGTGGCATCGCCTGGCGCCAGGGCGGCACGCTGTGGCAGCCGTTCGCCGCCGTGCGGCTGAGTCAAAACGACGACGGCGCGCTGCAGGTCGCCTCACCTTTTTTGCCGCCCGGCCATCTCGAACAGACGGCCGATGCCGCGCGAATCGAGGCAGATGGCCGCTTCGAACTGCTCGGCCGGTTGGATCGCATCGTCAAGCTCGAAGAAAAGCGGATTTCCCTGCCGATGCTGGAAGCCGCGCTGGCTACCCACCCGTTCGTCGGCGAAGCGCGCCTCGGCGTGATCACCGACAACCGGGCCTACCTCGGAGCGCTGGTCGCCCTTAGCGATGCCGGCCTGCATGCACTGCGCAACGGTGGCCGGCGCGCCCTGACCGAGGCCTTGCGCAAACACCTGGCGAGCCATTGTGAGGCGCTGGCCCTGCCACGCCGCTGGCGGTTGGTTCGACTACTGCCCTGTAACGCCCAAGGCAAACTGCCGCAGGCGCAACTCGATGCCGTGTTGCAGGCGCCACGCCCGATGCTGCCCGAGCGAATCAGCGCAAACCAGGACGATGGCCCATGGCAGCTGAAGCTCGGCGTGCCGCTGGATCTCGCGCATTTCACCGGCCATTTTCCACAGACGCCGGTGCTGCCCGGCGTGGTCCAAATCGACTGGGCCATCAGCCTCGCACGCGAATTGATCGACAATCTGCCACCGCGTTTTCAGGGCATGGAAGTGCTCAAGTTCCAGCAGCTCGCCCGGCCTGGCGATCAGTTATATCTGACCCTTCGCTTCGATCGCGAGCGCAGCAAGCTGCATTTCGCGTACCGCAACGGCGACGCGCCCTGCTCGTCCGGCCGCATTCTGCTGGGAGAATACTCGTGACCACGCTCACCCCAATCGCATCCGGCGCCGATCGGCAACTGCAGCTGGCGATCGATGAAGACTGGTTCAAACCCTGCGCGGTGGTGCCGGTGTACAACCACGAGCGCAGCCTGCCCGCGGTGGTCCGGGCGCTGCTCGCCGAAGATCTGCCGTGCGTGATCGTCGACGATGCCTCCAGCCCCGCTGCTGCAAAGATCATCGATGAGCTGGCGCAACATTCATTGGTGCATCTGCTGCGGCACAGCCACAACCAGGGCAAGGGCGCGGCGGTGTCCTCCGGGCTTCGCGAGGCCTCCCGCCTGGGCTTCAGCCATGCGCTGCAGGTCGACGCCGACGGCCAGCACGACCTCGGCCGTGTGGCGCTGTTTCTCGACCGCGCCAGCCAGGCGCCGGATGCGTTGATCTGCGGCTATCCGGAGTACGACTCCAGCGTGCCGAAAGGTCGGCTGTACGCGCGCTACCTGACCCACGTCTGGGTGTGGATCAACACGCTGTCGCTGTCGATCCGCGACTCCATGTGTGGTTTTCGCGTCTACCCGCTCGGGCCGACCCTGACGCTGCTCAACGACACAGCACTCGGCAAGCGCATGGATTTTGATACCGAGATTCTGGTGCGCCTGCATTGGCGTGAGCAGCCGATGGTCTGGCTACCAACCCATGTTCACTACCCGGCAGATGGGGTGTCGCACTTCCGCCTGTGGCGCGACAACCTGCTGATTTCCTCGATGCACGCCCGACTGTTCGGCGGCATGCTGTTGCGTGCGCCCGCATTGCTATGGCGTCGGTGGCGCGGATGACCGACAAGGCCGCCGCCGACTCGCACTGGGCCGCGCACCGCGAGCGCGGCAGCTTCGTCTTGATGAAGCTCACCGCTCAGGCCGTGTGCCTGCTCGGCCGCCGCGCCATGGCGCCGCTGCTGTACCTGATCGTGCTGTACTTCTACCTGTTCGGTGGCCGCGCGCGGCAGAGCGCCTGGACCTATCAGCGCAACCTTGCCAACTGGAGCGGCCGCCACGATCTGGCGCCCAGCCGGCGCTCCGTTTATCGCCAGTTCATGGCGTTCGCCGATGCCCTGCTGGACAAGCTAGACGCCTGGGGCGGCCGCCTCGACCTCGACAGTCTTGTGCTGCACGACCAGACGGATCTGGAAGCCGAGCTCGAGGCGCCGCGCGGCCAACTGCTGGTCGGCTCGCATCTAGGCAATCTGGAAATCTGTCGCGCGCTGGCCGAAATGGGCCGCAAGGTGAAGATGAACGTGCTGGTGCACACTCGCCACGCCGAGCGCTTCAACCGATTGCTGGACCAATCCGGCGCGGTCAACCTGCGCCTGATCCAGGTCAGCGAGCTGGACCCGGCCATCATGATGGAGCTGTCGCGCCGGCTGGACGACGGCGAATGGCTGGCGATTGCCGGCGACCGCGTGCCGCTGCATGGCGCGCGTATCGCCAGCGCAGACTTTCTCGGCCAGCCGGCAAATTTTCCGCAGGGTCCGTGGCTACTGGCCGGGCTGCTGCAATGCCCGGTGAATCTGCTGTTCTGCCTGAAACACGGCGAACATTTCCATGTCCATCTGGAGCCCTTCGCCGAACGCATCCACTGGCGCCGCGGCGAACGCGATGCGGTGGTGCAGCAGTGGGTGCAACGCTACGCCGACCGACTGGCGGCGCACTGCTTGGACGCTCCCCTGCAATGGTTCAATTTCTATCCTTTCTGGAACAACCATGAACAACGCTGCAGCTGAGCCGGTGATCTTCGGCGAAAACCACCTGAGCATCGAGGATGTGCTGGCCGTGGCCGAGCGCCGCGCGCCCTCGCAGTTGCAGGGCGACCCTAACTTCCGCCAGCAAATCGCGCGTGGCGCGCAATTTCTCGACACCTTGCTCGACCGCGAAGGCGTGATTTACGGCGTAACCACCGGCTACGGCGATTCCTGCGTGGTGGCGGTGCCGCTGCATCAGGTCGAAGCGCTGCCGCAGCACCTGTTCACCTTCCACGGCTGCGGCCTGGGCAAGCTGCTCGACGCTGAAGCGACCCGCGCCGTGCTCGCCGCGCGCCTGCGCTCGCTGACCCACGGCATGTCCGGCGTACGCATCGAACTGCTCGAACGCATGCAGGCCTTTCTCGAACACGACATTCTGCCGCTGATTCCCGAAGAAGGCTCGGTCGGTGCTAGTGGCGATCTGACGCCGTTGTCCTACGTGGCCGCCAGCCTGGCTGGCGAGCGCGAGGTGATGTACCAAGGCGAGCGTCGCAGCGCCGCCGACGTGCATCGCCAGCTAGGCTGGACGCCGCTGACCTTACGTCCCAAGGAAGCGCTGGCGTTGATGAACGGTACCGCAGTGATGACCGGCCTGGCCTGCCTGGCCTATGCCCGCGCCGATTACCTGCTCAAACTGGCCACGCGCATCACCGCACTCAACGTGGTGGCGCTGGAAGGCAATCCGGAGCATTTCGACGAGCGCCTGTTCGCCGCCAAGCCGCATCCCGGCCAGACTCAGGTCGCCGCCTGGATTCGCCAGGACTTGGCCATCGATGCGCCGACCGCACCGCTGCATCGTTTACAAGACCGTTATTCCATCCGCTGCGCACCCCACGTGCTCGGCGTGCTGGCCGACAGCCTGGGGCTGCTGCGCCAATTCATCGAAACCGAACTGAACAGCGCCAACGACAACCCCATCATCGATGCGGAAAATGAGCGCGTGCTACACGGCGGGCACTTCTATGGCGGACATATCGCCTTCGCCATGGATAGCCTGAAGAACCTGGTGGGCAACGTCGCCGACCTGCTCGACCGCCAACTAGCGCTGCTGGTCGATACCCGCTACAACCACGGCCTGCCGAGCAACCTGTCCGGCGCGTCGGCGTCCACCGCGATGATCAATCATGGCTTCAAGGCGGTGCAGATCGGCGCCAGCGCCTGGACCGCCGAAGCCTTGAAAAACACCATGCCGGCCAGCGTGTTCTCGCGCTCGACCGAATGCCACAACCAGGACAAGGTCAGCATGGGCACCATCGCCGCCCGCGACGCGCTGCGCAGCCTGGAGCTGGCCGAGCAAGTGGCAGCGGCAACACTGATCGCGGCCAACCAGGGCGTCTGGTTGCGTCAGCGCGATGAACAGGCGCGGCCGTTGCCCGCACCGCTGCGCGACATGCATGCCGAGTTGGGCGAGGACTTCCCGCCGCTGATCGAAGACCGCGCGCTGGAAGGCGAGCTGCGCCTGTGTCTGCAACGTATCCGTGATCGACATTGGGGGCTTTATGCGTAAGAGCGGCGTATTGCAGGCGGAAGTCGAAGTCCTGGTGCCCTTCTTCGACGTCGATTCGATGGACGTGGTCTGGCACGGTCACTACATCAAATACTTCGAGGTCGCCCGCTGCGCGCTGCTCGAACGCATCGGCCACAACTACACCCAGATGCGCGATGCCGGCTACGCCTGGCCGGTGATCGACGTGCAGCTGCGATACATGCGCGGTGCGCGCTTCAATCAGCGCATCCTCGTGCGTGCCGACTTGATCGAATGGGAGAACCGTCTGAAGATCAATTACCTGATCAGCGACGCCGAGACCGGCGAACGCATGACCCGTGGCAGCAGCGTTCAGGTGGCGGTGGACATGGCCAGCCGTGAGATGCTGCTGGCCTCGCCGAAGGTCTTTGTCGAAGCCGTAGAGCGGGCCTTATTGTGATGCCAACGATCAACCTGATCGCACGGCGCGCCCTGCTGACGCTAAGCCTGCTGTTCGCGACCGCAGCGCATGCCCAGGTCTTCGATCTCACGCAGCTCAGCCAGCAATTGGGCGGGCCCGAGGTCATTCGCGGCACCTTCACTCAGGAAAAGTACCTGCGCGCGCTACCTCAGCCGATTGTCAGCCTGGGTACCTTCGTATTGGCTCGCGATCACGGTCTGCTCTGGCTCCTGCAGCAGCCGGTGCAGCAGGATTACCGCATCAGTGAAAAAGGCATCGCCCGGCGCGATCCAAGCGGCTGGCAACCGACTGACCAGCAAGGCCCCGCCGCACGGCAGAACGACCTGTTCCTTGCTGTGCTGCAAGGCGACACCGAAGCCCTGCAGGGTGATTTCGAGCTGGAGCTTAGCGGCACCGCGCAGGCGTGGACGCTGACGCTGACACCGCGCTCGAAGCTGCTCGGGCAGATATTCACCGCCATCCTCATCAGCGGCGGCGCCACGGCTGAGCGCATCGACCTCCTCGAAACCCAGGGCGACAGCACCGTGTTGTTATTGAGCGACAACCAGGTCGACGATCAGTTGAGCCCCACCGAACTCCATGACTTCGCCAACTGACAAAGCGCTCAGGCTTCCGACCTGGCTCTCCTCGCTGTTTTTCGTTGCGCTGCTTGGGCTGGTGGGGCTGACGACATGGCAATGGCGCAACGGCTCGCCGATCAGTGCCGATCTGCTGCAGTTGCTGCCCAGCGGTGCGCCCGGCGAGCTTGAGCAACTCGCCGAGCGACGGATGCAGGAGCCGTTGAACCGCGATCTGATGCTGCTGATCCATCATGCGAACGAGGACACAACCCACGCGCTGGGCAATGAAATTACCGACACCCTTCGCGCCAGCGGCTTGTTCACCCAGGTTCGTCGCTCAGTGCAAGCCGACCTGCCTGCGGTGCGTCAGCAACTGCTCGATCAACGTCTGGCGCTACTGGGGCCAGCGAGTCGCGAGGCACTGATCGCCTCGCCGGAAGACTTCATTCAGCAACGCCTTCAGCGTCTGTACAGTCCGTTCGAAAGCACTAGCCTTGTGCCCGTCGAACAGGACTGGTTCGGTTTCGCCGATCTGGCGCAGCGACAGCTGCCGCATCCGGGGAATATCCATCCCCGCCTGGACGGCTTGCTGGTCGCGGAGCATGGCGGGCAGCACTGGGCGGTGATCCATGCTCAAGCCCAGGGTGATGCCTTCGACGACCAACTGCCGGTTCTGGTGGACGACCAGGTACGTGCGGCCCGTAGCCGGGTGGAAGCCAGCCAGGGCGAGCTACTGGCCGCCGGTGGGCTGCTGTACGCCGCCCATGGACAGCGCCAGGCCCGTGAAGAAGCAACGCTGATCGGCAGCATCTCGTTGGTCGCCACGCTCGCCTTGCTGCATCTGCTTTTCCGCACGCCTCGTGTCTTGCTGGTCGCGCTGCCAGTGGCGGTCGGAGCCCTCAGCGGTGCCGCCGCTTGTGTGGCGCTATTCGGTCAGATCCATGTGCTGACTTTGGTACTCGGTGCCAGCCTGGTTGGGGTCAGTATCGACTTCCCGCTGCATTACCTATCCAAAAGCTGGACCTTGCAACCTTGGCATGCATATCGAGCGCTGCGCCTGACGCTTCCAGGCTTGGCGCTGGCCTTGGCAACCAACGTTATCGGCTATCTGGCAATGTCGTTTACGCCGTTTCCAGCGTTGAGCCAGGTGGCGGTGTTTTCCGCGGCGGGGCTGCTCGGCGCCTTCTTCTGTGCCACCTGCCTGTTACCCTCGTTGCTGAACGCGTCGCTACAGCCATGGGCCGCCCCGCTTGGCTGGGCCGAGCGCTGGATGAAGTTGCGCGGCGCCCTGCTCCGCCGCGTTCCAACGCCCTGGTTGCTGGCCGCGTTCATCCTGTTCTGCATCGCCGGGATCAGCCAGGTGTCTTTCAAGGATGACCTGCGCCAGTGGATCAGCCGTGCACCCGCACTGCAGCAGCAGACCGAACGCATCGGCGAGATCACTGGATTCGAGCCGACCAGCCAGTACTTTCTAGTCCGCGCGGCCAACCCCGACGAGCTACTGACGCGTCAGGACGAACTTGCCGCCCGCCTCGACGTTCTTGTCGCCGAAGACAAGCTGCATGGCTACCTGGCGCTGAGCCAGCTGGTCGCGCCCGCCACCGCACAGGAAAGCCTGCATTCCGCGCTGCCACGCTTGCTGGAAGCCAGCCAGCCCTTGCTGGAACTCGGCGTGACCCAGGAAATGCTCGAACAGGAACTTGCCGGACTGCTGACGTTGCCGGTGGCCAGTCTCGATCAGGTGCTGGCGGGGCCGCTCGCCGAACCTTGGCAACCGTTATGGCTGGGTGCCCAAAACGACGGTTCGGTCGCGGGCTTGGTCAGCCTACAAGGGCTTCTTGACAGCGCGGCGCTTCACGGCTTGGGCGAAGGCATCGGCGGGGTGAAACTCATCGACCGACCCGCCGAACTCAACCGCCTGTTCGCCGAGACCCAAGGTCAGGCGGCGCTGCTCAAGCTGCTGGCGGCGGGGCTGATTTTCGTCCTGCTGTGCCTGCCGTTCGGTTGGCGCGGCGCATCGCGCTGCCTGGCCGTACCGCTGCTGGCCGCGATGGGCAGCCTGGCTTGCCTGGGCTGGCTGGGCCAGCCGCTGACCCTGTTCGGCCTGTTCGGGCTGTTGTTGGTCACCGCAATCGGCGTGGACTACGCCATCCTGATGCGCGAACGCATCGGCGGAGCCGCGGTGAGCCTGGTCGGCACCTTGCTGACGGCCGTCACCACCTGGTTGTCATTCGGGCTGCTAGCCTTATCGAGCACACCGGCGGTGAGCAATTTCGGCCTGGCGGTGGGACTCGGGCTGGTATTCGCCTTCTCGCTGGCGCCCTGGGCCGCCGAGCCTGACAGAGAAACCGCATGCTGAGCGGTCGAGCATCGCACACGCTGGCGTTGCCTCCTTGAACTGCGGCGACATCCATCGTGAGCTGCGCATCACCTCGACCCCGCGCTGAACATTTTCCGCGGTTGCCCTACGGCGGCCACCCTTCCAACCGAGTCGATCAAGGATCGGATCTTCATGAATGCAGAACAACGTAGCGTCGTCGTCATTGGTGCAGGACCGTCCGGTGCCATCGCTGCCGCCTTGCTCAAGCGCAAGGGGCACGATGTGCTGATCATCGAGCGCCAGCGTTTTCCGCGTTTCTCCATCGGCGAGAGCCTGCTGTCGCACTGCCTGGATTTCGTCGAGGAAGCCGGGATGCTCGAAGCGGTCCAGGCCGCCGGTTTCCAGACCAAGCATGGTGCAGCGTTCGGTTGGGGCGAGCGCTACAGCGAGTTCGATTTCCGCGACAAATTCACCGAGGGTCACGGCAGCACCTATCAGGTTCTGCGCGCCGACTTCGACAAGTTGCTGGCCGATCAGGCCGGGTTGCAGGGCGTCGAGATCCGCTATGAAGAGGAAATCATCGCGGCGGACTTCGCCAATCCGCGCCCGCGTCTGCAGGTGCGCCGCCTGGATGGCAGCGAATATGCCGTCGAAGCAGCGTTCGTCCTCGACGCCAGCGGTTACGGTCGCGTCCTGCCGCGCCTGCTCGACCTGGAAGCGCCGTCGAACTTTCCGCTGCGTCGCGCCGTGTTCACGCACATCCAGGACAACATCGACGACCCGCAATTCGACCGCGACAAGATCCTCATCACCACCCATCCCGAGCTGCGCGACGTCTGGTACTGGACCATTCCCTTCAGCAACGGTCGCTGCTCGCTCGGCGTTGTCGCCAGCGCCGAGCGCTACGAAGGCCGCCCGCTGGATCTGGATGCCTGCCTCAAGGAGCTCGTGCTCGAGGCGCCCAACCTCAAGCGCATCCTCAAGCATGCCGAGTGGGACACACCGGCGCGCCTGATCGGTGGCTACTCGGCCAACGTCAAGTCGCTGCACGGTCCGGGTTTCGCCCTGCTGGGCAATGCGGCGGAGTTCCTCGATCCGGTGTTTTCCTCCGGTGTCACCATCGCCATGCGCTCGGCAAGCATGGCGGCAGCGGTGCTGCATCGTCAGCTGTCGGGCGAAACGGTGGATTGGGAAGCAGAGTTCGCAGTGCCCCTCAAGCGCGGCGTAAATACCTTCCGCACCTATGTCGAGGGCTGGTACGACGGCAGCTTCCAAGACGTGATCTATTACGAGCACGCTCAACCTGAGATCCGCCGGATGATCAGTTCGATTCTTGCCGGCTATGCCTGGGACGAAAAGAATCCCTACGTCGCCGAGCCCAAACGCCGCCTTCGGGTGTTGGCTGAGCTGTGCGCCGCGCCTGTGACAAGTGTTTGAGTCTGCCTGCATGAATGTGCTGAACCGTCACGCGCGCTGCCTGGTCTGGCTGTCGCTGGCACTGATGCTTGGCGCCTGCGCTCAACGCGCGCCGCTGCCGACTCAGATGCCACGACTCGATTTGCCGCTACAGCTGCACATCGAGCGCCGGAGCCAGGATGACGTGCGTACCTGGCGGTTGGTGATCCAGCAGGAAGGCGCTGCCTTGCGCTGGTCGCTGCTCGATCCGCTGGGCGTTCCCCTGGCGCGCCAGCTGTTGGTCGATGGCCAATGGCGGGCGGATGGTCTGCTACCGCCCAATGCCGAGGCGCGCGAGCTGTTCGCTGCCCTGCTGTTCGCCTTGACGCCCGCCGATCAGCTGGACGACCTGTACTCCGATACGTCTTGGAGCCCGCAGCAGGACGGGCGATCACTGGCAAGCGATACGTTGTCGGCATGGCATGTCCGGTATCGGGAGAACGATCGCTTCGATCTCGACGTAGGGTCGGCGCTGACCTATGGTGTCGCCCCCATTGCGACAGCTACCGGAGCCCGCCAGAAATGACCGCCTACCTGAACGCCCTCGGGGTGATCTGCGCGCTGGGTCGCGGTAAGGCCGAGGTGACCCGACGGCTGCTGACAGGTGACGGTTCAGCCATGCAGCCGCATCCGCAGCCGGTTGTCGGCCGGCGCGTTCCGGTCGGTGCCGTCACCTGCGAGCTGCCTTCTCTCGGCGATTGCCCGCAGCGCCATGCGACACGTAACAACCAGATGCTGCTGGCCGCTGTCGAGGAGATCGAGACCGAGCTGCATGAAGCCATAGCCCGCTTCGGTCCTGCGCGTATCGGCGTGGTCATGGGCACCAGCACCACCGGCATCCAAGAAGCCAGCCAGGGCATCGCCGAGCTGACTCGCGACGGACAACTTCCGGCCAGCTACCACTACGGCCATCAGGAGCTTTGCGCCCCGGCGAGCTTTCTCAGCGAACGGCTGCAGCTAAGCGGTCCGAGTTACGCCATCTCCACCGCCTGCACCTCGAGCGCACGCGCGCTGCTCAGCGCTAAACGCCTGTTGGACGCAGGGATCTGCGATGCGGTGATCTGCGGCGGCGTGGACACCCTCTGCGACCTCACGCTGCAGGGCTTCAGCGCCCTGGAGGCGATCAGCGAGCGCATCTGCAATCCGTTTTCGGCCAACCGCGACGGGATCAATATCGGCGAAGCCGCGGCCGTATTTCTAATGACCCGCGAGCCAGCCCCTATCGCCCTGCTCGGCGGTGGTGCCAGCTCCGATGGCCACCACATCTCCGCCCCCGATCCGCAAGGGCTGAGCGCCATCAAGGCCATGCGCAAGGCGATTGCCAGTGCATCGATCCAGGCGGAGCAGATCGGCTATCTCAATCTGCACGGCACCGCCACCCGGCACAACGACGCGATGGAAAGTCTGGCGGTGGACACGGTATTTCCGGGCGGTGTGGCCTGCTCTTCAAGCAAGCCGCTTACCGGGCACACTCTGGGCGCCGCCGGGGCGTTGGAAGCTGCGCTCTGCTGGCTGGCGCTGTCCGATGGCAATCCCGCACGCCTGCTGCCACCGCATCGCTGGGACAACCAGCAGGATGCCGACTTGCCGCGCCTGAATCTGGTCACCGACGGTACGACCATGGCCGTGGCGGGCCGGCGAACGATGATGAGCAACTCCTTCGCCTTCGGCGGCAACAACATCAGCCTGATACTCGGAGACGCGTCATGATCGACTGGCCAATCGCCGAACTGCTGCCCCACGCCGGCAACATGATTCTGCTCGATGCGGTTGAAGCCTTCGACGCGGAAAGCCTGGAGGCCAGCCTGCAAGTGAAGCCCACCGGTCTGCTCAATCTGCCCGACGGCAATCTGCCGGCCTGGGTCGGCGTGGAAATCATGGCGCAGGCCGTCGCCGCGTTCGCCGGCTGTCAGTCACGCCTGGCCGGGCTGCCGGTCGAGCTGGGTTTCCTGCTCGGCACTCGCAACTATCAATGCAATGTCGAACACTTTCCGGCTGGCGTCACGCTGCGCATCCGTGCGCTGCGCTCACTGCAGGATGACAACGGCATGGGCGTGTTCGAATGCCATCTCGACGGGCCCGATATCCATGCCGAGGCGCGTCTCAACGTGTTTCGCCCGCCCGAGGTGGCGAGCTATCTTCAAGAGCCCACTCCATGAGCAAAACCATTCTCGTCACCGGCTCCAGCCGTGGTATTGGCCGTGCCATCGCCTTGCGTCTGGCCCAGAGCGGCCACGATATCGTCCTGCATTGCCGCGCCCGGCGTGACGAGGCCGAAGCCGTGCAAGCGCAAATCCAGGCAATGGGACGTCAGGCGCGCATCCTGCAGTTCGACGTTGCGGACCGTGCTCAATGCCGCATGCGGCTGGAGGCCGATATCGAGTCATACGGCGCCTACTACGGGGTAGTCTGCAACGCCGGTCTGACCCGCGACGGCGCCTTTCCGGCGCTAAGCGAAGACGATTGGGATCAGGTGTTGCGTACCAATCTGGACGGCTTTTTCAACGTGCTGCAGCCGCTGACGATGCCAATGATCCGTCGGCGCCAGCCGGGCCGAATCGTTTGCATCACGTCCGTATCGGGACTGATCGGCAATCGCGGCCAAGTCAACTACAGTGCCTCCAAAGCCGGGGTGATCGGCGCGGCCAAGGCGCTGGCGGTGGAGCTGGGCAAGCGCCGGATCACCGTCAACTGCGTCGCACCAGGACTGATCGAAACCGACATGCTCGACGAACACCTGCCCATCGAGGAGATGCTCAAGATGGTCCCCGCCCAGCGCATGGGAACGCCCGAGGAGGTCGCCGGAGCCGTGAACTTCCTGATGTCGGATGAGGCAGGCTATATCACCCGTCAGGTCCTAGCCGTGAATGGCGGGCTGTGCTGATGAAACGCGTCGTCGTCACCGGCATGGCCGGCATCACTTCGCTGGGCAGCGACTGGGCGTCCATTGAGGCCAACTTCAATGCCAACCGCAGCGGCATCCGGCGCATGGACGAGTGGGACCGTTTCAGCGAGTTGAATACCCGCTTGGCCGGCCCGGTGGATGATTTCGTCGTGCCCTCGCACTGGACGCGCAAGCAACTGCGCAGCATGGGCCGCGTCTCACGGTTGTCGGTAAAAGCCGCTGAGCAGGCCCTGCAGCAAGCGGGGCTGCTCGACGATCAGAGCATTCGTGACGGGCGCATGGGCGTCGCCTGCGGCTCTTCCACCGGCAGCACCGAAGAAATCAAGGCCTTCGGCAACATGCTGCTCAATTCGGTCGCCGATGGCCTCAACGCCAACTCCTACATCCGCATGATGCCGCACACCACGGCCGCCAATATCAGCATCTTCTTCGGCCTGACCGGCCGGGTGATTCCTACATCCAGCGCTTGTACCAGCGGCAGCCAGGGCATTGGCTACGCCTACGAGGCGATCAAGTACGGGCGCTTGCCGCTGATGCTCGCCGGTGGCGCCGAGGAACTCTGCGCCACCGAGGCCATGGTCTTCGACGCCCTCTATGCCACCAGTTTGAAAAACGATGCGCCCCATACCACGCCACGCCCCTACGACAGCGGCCGTGATGGCCTGGTGATCGGCGAAGGCGCCGGCATGCTGGTGCTCGAAGAGCTCGAACATGCCCTCGCCCGCGGCGCTACCATTTATGCCGAGCTAGTGGGCTTCGGCAGCAATGCCGACGGCCAGCATGCGACGAAACCCGAACAGCTGACCATGCGCCGGGCCATGGAGCTGGCGCTGGAGGATGCGGGTTTGCAAGCCGATGCCATCGGCTACGTCAACGGCCATGGCACTGCCACCGAGCAGGGCGACATCGCCGAAACCCACGCGACTCAGGCGCTATTCGGTTCGCGTATGCCGATCAGTTCGCAGAAGAGTTTTTTCGGGCACACGCTGGGCGCCTGCGGGGCTCTGGAGTCCTGGTTCAGTATCGAAATGATGAACCGCGACCGCTATATCCACACGCTCAATCTTGACGAGATCGATCCGCGCTGTGGCGAGCTGGACTATATCGTCGGCGCGCCGCGGACCATGCAGCACGAGTACGTCATGAACAACAATTTCGCCTTCGGCGGTATCAATACCTCATTGATCTTCCGCCGCTGGGTCTGATCGCCGTTCCCCCTCACACCAAAAAACAATGCAAGGAGAATGCACATGAAAAAAACCTGGATCGGCGCAGCGCTCGTACTCTGCGCTCTGCCCGGCATCAGCCAGGCCCGCGACACCGTCCACTATCTACCCTTCGATGAAGTGGTCGCTGAAGCCACCGCTGCGGGCCGACTGGACGGCAGCGTGAAGTTCTATCTCGCCAAGCGCCCGGCCGGGACGAAGATCGTCCGCAGCGGCGTCACCACCAGCAAGAAGACCAACGCGTTCAACAAGAGCGACGAAGAAGCCTGCCGCTGGGTGTTGCAGTCAGCACTGATCAATCTGCAGAGCGCCGCCAAGGCCGCCGGCGCCAACGCGGTGGTGGACCTCGCCAGCAACTACAAGCACGTCGAGTACAAGGACAGCGAAAAGTACGAATGCCATGCTGGCGCGCTCATCGCTGGCGTCGCCCTCAAGGGTAATCTGGCCCAGGTCAAATAGTGACCGCGCCCATACCAACCGTAATGGGCGCTCCAGCTTTGCAGCGGCGCGGCGGTCTTCCGGCTGTCGCCGCAACCATCCTTCCGTGCGAACGAATAGCTGACCGACAAGTCAACAGAAGCAGAACCTGCCAATCACTTCAGGAGCCGCCTCATGTTCGGTAACTCGTCGCATAAATTCGAAGTCAATTACATCTTTCAGAACGACCCACGCGCTCAAATCATCGAATCGGAAGAGGAGAGCCTCTCCCAGGGCGAGGCGGCCCGGCGTCTGATCGAGCACCACAATGCCGATGCCGAAAATAGCTTGGTCATGCCCGATGCGGATGCTGAAGAAACCGAGTTGCTACGGCAGGCCGAGGTCGTGGGCATTACTGATATCCGCGTAACCCGGCTGGTTCATGAACATGAGCCGGGCACCACGCCAGGACACTATCAGCAGCCTTGACAGGCTTCACTGCTGCAAGGTGCAAGTGGTTCAGCTTGGCTGGCACCGCAATGCCGCCAAGCTTTTCCTGCTTTTACTTGGAGCTCATGACTTGCAGCTCATATCTGCTTAGCCGTGATATTGCGCCGAGAGTTCGTGCACCGACTCGATGAAGGCACCGGCATGGGCCGGATCGACTTCCGGCGTGATGCCGTGGCCCAGGTTGAACACGTGGCCTTCGCCATGGCCGAAGCTGGCCAGGATACGCCCCACTTCGGCGCGGATTGCGTCAGGCTTGGCATACAGCACGCTGGGGTCCATGTTGCCCTGCAGGGCAACCTTGTCACCCACGCGAGCACGCGCGTTGCCGATATCGCATGTCCAATCCAGACCCAGCGCCTCGACGCCCGAGTCAGCCATGGATTCCAACCACAGCCCGCCGCCCTTGGTGAAGAGGATCACCGGGACGCGACGACCGTCATGCTCGCGGATCAAGCCATCGACGATCTTCTGCATATAAGCCAGGGAGAATTCCTGATAGGCCGCGGCAGATAGGCTGCCGCCCCAAGAATCGAAGATCTGCACCGCTTGCGCGCCGGCCAGTATCTGGCCATTGAGGTAGCTAGTCACCGACTGCGCCAGCTTGTCGAGTAGCGCATGCATGGCCTGCGGATTCTCGTAAAGCATAGCCTTTGACTTACGGAAGTCCTTGGAGGAGCCGCCTTCGACCATGTAGGTCGCCAGCGTCCAGGGGCTGCCGGAAAAGCCGATCAGCGGAACGCGACCGTTGAGCTCGCGGCGAATGGTGCGCACTGCGTCCATGACATAGCCCAGATCCTTTTCCGGATCTGGAACCGGTAGCGCCTCGATGTCGGCCAGGCTGCTGACGACTTTCTTGAAGCGTGGGCCCTCGCCGGTTTCGAAGTACAGACCCAGACCCATGGCGTCCGGCACGGTAAGAATGTCTGAAAACAGAATGGCGGCGTCCAGCGGATAGCGATCCAGCGGCTGCAGCGTGACTTCGCAGGCCAGCTCGGGATTCATGCACAGGCTCATGAAGTCCCCCGCCTTGCTGCGACTGGCCCGGTATTCCGGAAGGTAGCGTCCGGCCTGACGCATCATCCACACCGGGGTGACGTCGACAGGTTGCTTGAGCAGGGCGCGGAGGAAGCGATCGTTCTTCAAGGCAGTCATGTCTGGGTTCCAGCAAAAGAGTGGCGGCATTGTCGCAAAGCACAAAACAAAAGGCACGGCGAGCGCCGTGCCTTTTGTCTATGGGCTTGATTCAAGTCAGGCGTGCTTTAAGCGCTAGCTGGAAGCGTGGGCCGAAGCCCAAAGCAGTCTTGCTTCAGGCTTCCAGCTGCGTTTCAGACTTCCAGATAGTCGAGAATCCCTTCAGCCGCCTGACGGCCTTCGAAGATCGCCGTCACCACCAGATCGGAGCCGCGCACCATGTCGCCGCCCGCAAAGATCTTCGGGTTGCTGGTCTGGTGCTTGAACTGGCCGATCTCCGGCGCCACGACACGCCCTTGATTGTCGGTCTGGATGCCCTGACCTTCGAACCAGTCGGCCGGGCTCGGGCGGAAACCGAATGCGATCACTACCGCATCGGCTGGCAGCACTTCCTCGGACCCCGGAATCGGCTCGGGGCTGCGGCGACCGCGAGCATCCGGCGCGCCGAGACGGGTTTCCACCACCTTGACGCCCTCAACCTTGCCTTCGCCGACGATGGCGATGGGCTGGCGGTTGAAGAGGAATTTCACGCCCTCTTCCTTGGCATTCTTCACTTCCTTGCGCGAGCCCGGCATGTTCGCCGCGTCACGCCGATAGGCACAGGTCACACTCTTGGCGCCTTGGCGAATGGAAGTGCGGTTGCAGTCCATGGCCGTGTCGCCACCGCCGAGCACCACGACCTTCTTGCCTTTCATGTCGACGAAGTCTTCTGGGGACTTTTCGAAACCGAGGTTGCGGTTGACGTTGGCAATCAGGAAGTCCAGCGCATCATGCACTCCGGGCAGGTCTTCGCCGGGGAAGCCACCCTTCATGTAAGTGTAGGTACCCATGCCCATGAACACGGCATCGTAGTCGGCCAGCAGCTGTTCGATGCTGATGTCCTTGCCCACTTCGGTGTTCAGCCGGAACTCGATACCCATCCCGCCGAATATCTCGCGGCGACGGCTAAGGACGCTTTTCTCCAGTTTGAATTCGGGAATACCGAAGGTCAGCAGACCACCGATCTCGGGGTTCTTGTCGAAGACCACCGGCGTCACGCCACTGCGAACCAGCACGTCAGCACAACCAAGACCGGCCGGACCGGCGCCAATGATCGCGACCTTCTTGCCGGTCGGCTTGACCTTGGACATGTCGGGACGCCAGCCCATGGCGAACGCGGTGTCGGCGATGTACTTTTCAACTGAGCCAATGGTGACCGCACCAAAACCGTCATTCAGCGTACAGGCGCCTTCGCACAGGCGGTCCTGAGGACAAACGCGGCCGCAGACTTCCGGCAGCGTGTTGGTCTGATGCGCCAGCTCGGCGGCGGCGAGGATGTTGCCCTCGGAGACCAGCTTGAGCCAGTTGGGAATGTAGTTGTGGACCGGGCACTTCCACTCGCAATAGGGATTGCCGCAACCCAGACAGCGATGAGCCTGCTCGCAGGCCTGCTGCGGCTTGAAGGGTTCGTAGATCTCGACGAACTCCTTCTTGCGCTGACGCAGCAGCTTTTTCTTCGGATCCTTACGCCCGACCTCGATGAACTGGAAGTCGTTATTCAGACGTTCAGTCATTTCAAAACCTCTTAACAGCAGCGGCGAGCCTCAAGCTACAAGCCGCAAAGACGATCACGGAGCCGCGCCTCGCACCACTCGTGGTTTGAGGCCTGCGGCTTGGAGCTGCTTTTATTGTGGATTCGCTCGGGTGGTCGAGAGCAACGATGCCAGGTTGGCCGCCTTCGGCTTGACCAGCCAGAAGCGCCGCAGGTAGTCATCGAGATCCTCTAGTAACTTCGCGCCCCATGCGCTGCCGGTTTCGGCAACGTACTCGCGCAGCACCTCTTGCAAATGACTACGGTGCGCCTCCATCGCCTCACCGGTGATGCGCTGCAGGTTCACCAGCTCGTTGTTCACGCGGTCGATGAAGCTGTTGTCCATGTCGAGCACATAGGCGAAACCGCCTGTCATGCCGGAGCCGAAGTTATAGCCGGTCTTGCCAAGAACACAGACGAAGCCGCCAGTCATATATTCGCAACAGTGATCGCCTGTGCCTTCCACCACCGCATGCGCACCGGAGTTACGCACGGCGAAACGCTCACCGGCAGTACCGCTCGCGAACAGCTTGCCGCCGGTTGCGCCATAGAGGCAGGTATTGCCGACGATGGCCGACAGCTGCGACTCGAACACGCTGCTTTTCGGCGGGGTGACCACCAGCTTGCCGCCGGTCATGCCCTTGCCGACATAGTCGTTGGCGTCGCCTTCCAAATACAGGTTCAGACCGCCTGCGTTCCAGACACCAAAGCTCTGGCCCGCCGTACCCTTGAAGCGGAAGGTGATCGGCGCATCCTTCATGCCCTGGTTGCCATGCACTCGAGCAATTTCACCGGACACACGCGCACCGATGGAACGGTCGCAGTTGCAGATGTCCAGCTCGAACTCGCCGCCGCTCTTGGCGTCGATGGCCGCGCGAGCGAGCTTGACCATTTGTTCGGCCAGCAGCCCCTGGTCGAACGGCGGATTCTTCTCCACCTCACAGAACTGCGGCTTATCGGCAGGGATGTGATCGCTGCCGAGTAGCGGCGTCAGGTCCAGATGGTTCTGCTTGGTGGTCTCGCCTGGCAACACTTCGAGCAGGTCGGTACGGCCAATCAGCTCCTGCAGGCTGCGTACACCGAGCCTCGCCAGCCACTCGCGGGTTTCCTCGGCGACGAAGGTGAAGAAATTGACCACCATGTCGACTGTGCCGATGAAATGATCTTTGCGCAGCTGATCGTTCTGCGTGGCGACGCCGGTGGCGCAGTTGTTCAGGTGGCAGATGCGCAGATACTTACAGCCCAGCGCAATCATCGGTGCCGTGCCGAAGCCAAAGCTTTCGGCACCGAGAATGGCGGCTTTGACCACGTCGAGGCCAGTCTTCAGACCACCATCGGTCTGTACCCGGACCTTGCCGCGCAGGTCGTTGCCGCGCAGGGTCTGATGGGTTTCGGCCAGCCCGAGTTCCCATGGCGAGCCGGCATAGCGGATGGAGGTCAGCGGCGAAGCACCGGTGCCACCGTCATATCCGGAAATGGTGATCAGGTCGGCGTAGGCCTTGGCAACGCCAGCGGCAATGGTCCCGACACCCGGCTCCGCGACCAGCTTGACCGAGACCAGCGCGGTCGGGTTGACCTGCTTGAGATCGAAGATCAGCTGAGCCAAATCTTCGATCGAGTAGATGTCATGGTGCGGCGGCGGTGAGATCAGCGTGACGCCCGGCACTGCATAACGCAGCTTGGCGATCAGACCGTTGACCTTGCCGCCGGGCAGCTGGCCGCCTTCGCCGGGCTTGGCACCTTGCGCGACCTTGATCTGCAGCACCTCGGCATTGACCAGATACTCCGGAGTGACACCGAAGCGGCCTGTCGCCACCTGCTTGATCTTCGAGCTGCGCTCGGTGCCGTAGCGCGCCGGATCTTCACCGCCCTCGCCGGAGTTGGAGCGCGCGCCAATGCGGTTCATTGCTGCGGCGATCGCCTCATGCGCTTCGGGAGACAGCGCGCCGAGCGAGATGCCGGCCGAATCGAAGCGCTTGAGAATCTGCTCCAGCGGTTCGACTTCTTCGAGCGCCAGCGGCTGTTCCGAGACCTTGAGCTTGAGCAGGTCACGCAACATGGCCGCGGGACGCTGATCGACCAGCGCGGTGTATTCCTTGAAACGGCTGTAATCACCCTGCTGCACGGCAACCTGCAGTGCCGCAACCACGTCGGGGTTGTAGGCGTGATACTCACCGCCATAAACGAACTTCAACAGACCGCCCTGCTGGATCGGCTTGCGACTGCTCCAGGCTTGCGCCGCAAGCGCTTTCTGTTCGGCTTCCAGATCGACGAAGCGCGCGCCCTTGATACGGCTGGCAACGCCACGGAAGCTGAGATCGACCACTTCGTCCGCCAGCCCCACGGCTTCGAACAGCTGGGCCCCGCGGTACGAGGTAATGGTCGAGATGCCCATCTTCGAGATGATTTTCAGCAGTCCCTTGGAAATGCCCTTGCGGTAGTGCTTGAACACCTCATAAAGGTCGCCCAGCACTTCGCCGGTGCGGATCAGATCGCCCAGTACCTCGTAAGCGAGGAAAGGGTAGACCGCCGTAGCACCGAAGCCGATCAGCACGGCGAATTGATGCGGATCGCGAGCACTCGCGGTCTCGACCAGAATGTTGCAATCGCAGCGCAGTCCGGTCTCGATCAGCCGATGGTGCACAGCCCCCACCGCCAGCGAGGCATGCACTGGCAACTTGCCCGGCGCGATATGGCGATCGCTCAGGATCAGCAGCACCTTACCACCGCGCACCGCCTCTTCGGCCTGATCGGCAATGTTGCGCACCGCCGCTTCGAGCCCGAGCGATTCTTCGTAGTTGAGATCGATCACCTGACGTTCGAAGCCCGGACGGTCGAGCTCCATGATGGTCCGCCATTTGGCCGGCGAGATCACCGGCGTGGTGAGGATCGCACGGTTGGCGTGATCGGCGGTTTCCTCGAAGACGTTGCGCTCTGCACCCAGACAGGTTTCCAGCGACATCACGATGGCTTCGCGCAGCGGATCGATCGGCGGGTTGGTGACCTGCGCGAACTGCTGACGGAAATAGTCGAACGGCGAGCGCACCCGACGCGACAGCACCGCCATCGGCGTGTCATCGCCCATGGAGCCGACCGCCTCCTGGCCCTGCTCGGCCAGCGGGCGCAACACCTGGTCACGCTCCTCGAAGGTAACCTGGAACATCTTCATGTACTGCTTGAGCTGATCGGCATCGTAGAACGCCGACCCGTGATCGTTATCGTCCAGGGTCGACTGGATGCGCAGCGCGTTCTGACGCAGCCACTTTTTATAGGGATGCTGCGACTTCAGGCGATTGTCGATGTCGTCGGTATGCAGCACCTGCCCGGTTTCGGTATCGACGGCCAGAATCTGGCCTGGTCCCACGCGGCCCTTGGCGATGACATCCTCGGGCTTGTAGTCCCACACGCCAACTTCCGAAGCCAGCGTGATGTAGCCATTGGTGGTAGTGACCCAGCGCGCCGGACGTAGACCATTGCGGTCGAGCAGGCAGATCGCATGGCGGCCATCGGTAAGTACAACGCCAGCCGGACCGTCCCATGCCTCCATGTGCATGGAGTTGTATTCATAGAAAGCGCGCAGGTCCGGGTCCATGGTTTCGACATTCTGCCAGGCCGGCGGGATGATCATGCGCAGGCTGCGAAACAGATCCATGCCGCCGGTGACCAGCAGCTCCAGCATGTTATCCATGCTCGACGAGTCGGAGCCGGTGCGGTTGACGACCAGCGGATCGAGATTTTCCAGGTCCGGCAGCAATTCGTTGGCAAATTTCAGGCGACGCGCCTGAGCCCAGTTGCGGTTACCGGTGATGGTGTTGATTTCGCCGTTATGGGCCAGGAAGCGGAACGGCTGAGCGAGCGGCCACTGCGGCATCGTGTTGGTGGAGAAACGCTGATGGAACACGCAAATGGCGGTCGCCAGACGCTCATCGCCGAGGTCGGGATAGAACTGCGCCAAGTCAGCCGGCATCATCAGACCTTTGTAGATGATGTCCTTGTCGGAAAAGCTGCAAACATAGAATTCCCTGTCGGCAGCCAGCGCAACTTCGGCACGTCGGCGCGCGAAGAACAGCTTGATACCAAAGTCGCGCTCGGACATGCCTTCAGCCGAAACGAACACCTGCTCTATACGCGGCAGACGCTCTAACGCCAGGCGGCCCAAAACGCTGGTATCGACCGGAACTTCACGCCAGCCGACCAAGGTCAGCCCTTGCGCGGCGATCTGTTCGTTGAAGCAGGCGCGGGCCGCATCGGCCTTGGCCGCGTCCCGACTAAGAAAGATCATGCCGACGGCATAGAGCGCCGGTAGGTCTGCATCAAAATGCTGTTTGGCCATGGCTCGCAGGAAGCCATCGGGCTTCTGCATCAGCAGGCCGCAGCCATCGCCGGTTTTACCGTCGGCGTTGATGCCACCGCGGTGAGTCATGCAGGTGAGGGATTGAATGGCGGTTTGAAGCAGGTGATGGCTTGCCTCGCCCTGCATGTGGGCGATCAAACCGAAGCCGCAGTTATCCTTGAACTCTTCAGGACGAAAAAGACCTGCTCTCATAGGCACTCCACCAGCTAAATACGTTGTAAATCAACCCCTTATTGACGGCGCACGGAACCACCCCGTCATACACGTGGGCAAAAGGGGGAGCAGTTTACAAAGCCGGCTAGAACGACACAATTTTTTTTTGCAAGCCCCAAAAAGGTGCATTGCGCACCTTTTTGGGGCGAGTTTCAGCGAGCTCGAATCTCTTGCTGCACGCTAGCGAAACTCCGCGCCCACGGCTTACCCGACCTCAACGAGGCAGGCAGAGTCTTAATGGCTTCAAGCGCTGCATTTCGACTGGAAAAAGAGCCATAAGTAACCACGTATAGCGGCTTGCCTTCATGCTGCTTGACGAAATACCGGTAGCTTTCACCGTGCTGTTTAACCAACGCCTCGGCGTTGCCTTTGGTGCGTGTCCCCAGCACCTGTATCAGGTAGTTGGTTTTGGGCTGATTGGCGTACCAGTTCGCCGTAGAGGCAGGCGCATCAGGCTTCGCGACCGCCGGCTGCACCGGCTCCCGAGGCGTCTCGACTGGCGGAGCGGGTTCAACCGCAGGGCGCTGGATCGTGGCGCTATCGGCAGCCGCAGGTACTGGCGCGGTATTGCGTAACGGCTCGCTGACGATTGCGGGCTCTTCCTCAATCAGGACCGGTGAACTGTCCGACTCCAGGCCGCCGGCAGCGGCAAGAGGTTCGCGGACGATTGGCTGATCAGGTACGGACTGAACGACATCGGCCGGGCTTTCACCGCCCGGCTCCTGGGTAGGTGATTTCGGCGAACCCGTTTCCGCAGCGCCCCCTGCATCGAGCGGCAAGCTGGTCGTGGCCGGAGCCACTGATTGCTCGTTGGAGTCACGCATGAACAACGCAATGACGACGACAAGAACGACCGCCGCCAAAGCCAGCAGATGCTTCATGGGCAGCGGCAGACTCCAGCCAGTCGACTTCCGACTCGCTTTGGACTGCTGCATGGCATCGACGAGCTCGTCGCGCGCCACCTGATTTATCGCACCAGGCCAGCCACCGGAATGCTCATGGATTCGCAAAAACTGGTCTTCGCTGAAGCACTTCAGCGTGCCCCCGGCACCTTCCAGGCGCAACGCCAAATATTCACGGGTCTCGTCTTCTTCGTACGGCTGAAGCGCGATCACATGAAAGCGCTCCTCACCTTCGACCAGCGCCTCCAGGCGCGCCACCAAGGCTTGTTCACCAAACAGAAAGACATGCGGCCTGCCTTCGGGGTTACCCTGGGCCAATCGCAACAGTGTCTCAACCGCAGCGCCCGTCAGCCGCTCAGCGTCGTCGACCAGCAGATAGACCTCTTGCCCGGTGAGCGCTAATTGAATGATCTGCGCCATGATCGAATCGAAGTCGGCCCGCTGGCTGCCAAGCGCCTGCGCGATCTGCTGCAGGACGAGATTGGAATCGAGGGTGTCCTGCGGTGAAATGACCACGCTCTGAACCGCCTGCTTGTTGCTGCTCGCAACGAGCGCCTGGCGCACCAGCGTCTTGCCGCTTCCTTCCGGGCCCGTTACCACCAACAGCAACTGACTATAGCGGGCCAGGTGATGCAGCTGCCCCAACACGGGCTTGCGCTGAGCAGGAAAGAACTTGAAGCCTGGCACACGAGCGGCGAAAGGGTCGTGACTGAAGCCGTAATGGTTCAGGTAGGAATCGTCAGCAGACAAACTGGTCATGGACATCTCTTAAATGTTCGACGCTTGGGCAAACGCGTCGTAGTTGACGTTCAATGTGGCTTCCAGCATCTGACGAGGAAAGTCACCCGTTACTACGGCTTCTCCCAAACGCTTGAGCAGCACCAACCTCAACTTCCCGTTCAGAACCTTCTTGTCGACCGCCATGTGTTGTAGAAAATCCGCAGCGCTCATATTGACTGGCGGTATTACAGGCAGGCCGGCGCGCGCCAACAAACGTACGGCCCGGTCACGCTCATTGACGGAAATCCACCCGAGTTGCCGCGACATTTCGAGGGCCATGACCGTACCCGCCGATACGGCTTCACCATGCAACCACACGCCGTAGCCCTGCTGAGTCTCGATGGCATGCCCGAAGGTATGGCCGAGATTGAGCGTGGCGCGAATACCTGACTCCCGCTCGTCCGCACCCACAACCCTGGCCTTCGCCGCACAAGAGCGCCGTATAGCTTCGGTAAGCGCCGCCTGATCAAGTCTTCGAAGCGAGTCGATATTATCTTCGAGCCACCCCAGGAACGGTTCGTCGCAGATCAGGCCATACTTAATCACTTCAGCCAGGCCGGCTGACAACTCGCGCGGCGGAAGGGTCGACAAGGTCGCGGTGTCGATCAGCACCGCCTGCGGCTGGTAGAAGGCGCCGACCATATTCTTGCCGAGCGGGTGATTAATGCCCGTCTTGCCCCCAACGGACGAGTCGACCTGGGACAGCAATGTCGTCGGGACTTGAATGAAATCAACGCCACGCTGGTAGCAGGCGGCTGCAAAACCGGCCATGTCGCCTATGACCCCGCCACCCAACGCGATGACCGTGGTGTTGCGGTCATGCCTGGCCGTCAGCAAAGCATCGAAAATCGACTGCAGAGTTTGCCAGTTTTTGTACGCTTCTCCGTCTGGCAGGACCACGGAAGTGACCGAGTAATCAGCGAGACTGCGCGAAAGCCGGTCAAGATAAAGCGGCGCAACGGTATCGTTGGTGACGATCGCAACTTGCTTGCCACGAATGTGACGGGACAACAGATCACCGCGATCGATGAGCTGCTCGCCAATGAATATCGGATAGCTTCGCTCGCCGAGATCGACATGTAGAGTCTGCATAGGGGCCCCACGGTTAAAGGGAGCTAGGATAGCGCAGATCGACCCTGGCTTTCACGAGGCGCTAGAGCTTGAAGCTGCCCAATGATCTCCACCACAACCAGGCGTGGGGGGCGCTCATCCGTCTGGACCACAACGTCCGCGATTTCACGGTACAGCGGATCCCGCACAGCCATCAGATTGGTGAGAATCTCGCGGGGATTTGGTGTTTGCAACAGCGGACGGTTGCGGTCCCGAGAGGTGCGGTCGAGCTGCTGCTCAACGGAGGTACAGAGGTAAATCACCCGCCCGCCAGCACATAACACCTGACGATTGTCCACTCGGAGCACCGCACCACCGCCAGTTGCCAGCACGACGCCGTCCATCTGGCACAATTCCTTGATAGCAACGTGCTCCCTTTCACGGAAGCCCTGCTCTCCCTCGACATCGAATATCAGCGGGATGCTTGCTCCCGTGCGTTGTTCAATCTCTTTGTCGGAATCCCGAAAAGGCAGGCGAAGCTCCTTGGCGAGCAAGCGCCCGATGGTGCTTTTGCCAGCCCCCATCGGGCCTACAAGGATGATATTGGACATTGATTGCTTAACGACTGGCCTGAATCGCCTGATTATTCATGATCCGAGGAGTGATGAATACAAGGAGTTCCGACTTTCGCTCTTGAACAAAGTCACGCCGGAATACTCGTCCCACAAAAGGCAGATCGCCGAGGAACGGCACCTTGTCTACAGACTTGCTTTGCGTGTTTGAGAAAACACCACCAATGACGATGGTTTCGCCATCAGTCACCAAAACTTTCGCATTAACTTCATTTTTGCGGATCGAGGGCACACCTCCAGTACTCGCGACCTGGGAAAAATCAGGCTCATCCTTGGTAACTTTAACTTCCATGATGATGCGATTATCGGGCGTAATTTGCGGAGTAACCTCCAACGAAAGTGCAGCCTCTTTAAAAGAGGTGCTCGTCGCACCACTTGAGCTGGCTTCTTGATAAGGGACCTCAGACCCTTTTAGGATTTTTGCTGTTTCTTTATCTGCTGTGACGACTTTCGGCTGCGACACAACTTCGCCGTTACCAGTTTTCTCCATCGCCGATAGCTGCAGGTCTAGAATCGTGTTGTCGGTGATGAAGCCAATACCGATTCCTGTCGTAGCCCCAGTAGCTCCAAGGTCAACAAATGTCCCTAAAGCATCGGCCGGGTTACCCGTGGCTCCAACCCTGTTGCCACCAGCCCCCCCTATGACGAAATTGTTATCGCCAACTCTTGCACCGCGCCAGTTAACACCTAAGCTCTTGTCGTAATCTACGTTGGCCTCAACGATGCGTGCCTCGATCATCACCTGACGCACCGGAATATCAAGCTGAGCCACAATGCGCCGCAGCTCGTCCAACCGTTCCTGAGTCTGGTAGGCAATGATGTTGTTCGTGCGGTCGTCAACAGCGATCGAACCACGATCTCCACTGGCTCCATCAGTGTCGGTGACCGACTGGAATAACCTGGCAATATCAGAAGCTTTGGCATAGTTGACCTGCACGACCTCGCGGCGTAGAGGTGCCAGCTCAGCGATCTGGCGCTGCGACTCCAACTCCTGACGTTCACGTGCAGCGATCTCGTCCGCTGGCGCTACCAGCAGCACGTTGCCAACCTGACGCTTGTCGAGCCCTTTGGTTTTCAACACCAGATCCAGCGCCTGATCCCATGGCACGTTCTGCAGACGCAGCGTGATGTTGCCTTGCACGGTATCACTGGCGACCAGGTTGAGGTCCGTGAAATCCGCAATCAGCTGGAGAACCGAGCGGACATCAATATCCTGGAAATTCAGCGATAGCTTCTCTCCGGAATAGGTGAAGTGCTCGGCCTTGCGCTTCTCGGCGTCGGATTCGCTAAGCGGTTTGACGCTGATGGTCAGTTTGTCGTCGGTCTGGTAAGCCAGATAGTCGTAACGGCCGCTGGGCTCGATGGCGATGTTTGCGCCCTCGGCCTTGCTAGTGGAGTCGACGAACTTGACCGGCGTAGCAAAATCCTGCACGTCCAGCCTGACACGAAGCGACTCGGGCAGCTGCGTCTTGGCGAATGACACGCGGATCTTGCCGCCCTGCTCTTCGATGCTCGGACTGATCGACGGGTCCGACAGTGTGATAATGACGTTACCGGCTCCATCTTCCCCACGACGGAAATCGATATTACTGATCGCCTTGCCCGCAGCCACGGAGTCGGTCGATTTTGCCTTGATTACCGGCGCCACCGGAGCGGCCGCTACAACCGCGGCTGCTGCACCGCTTTCGCCGAGCACGACGAACAGATTGTTTCCGTCTACCCGAGTCGAATAAGGCACCAAGGATGTGAGGTTTACGATGAGGCGCGTGCGACCTTGGGCCTCGACTACGGTCACACTGCGGGCATTACCGACACCAAGCTCTTGGTTCTTGGATTTCAGCTTGCTGGAAACACCTGGCAGGTCGAGCGCGATCCGCGCCGGCTGGTCGAGCGTATAGCCCCGCGGGGTGGGCACTGGCTCATCGAAGGCCAGTTTCAGCTCAACGCGGTCACCGGGCAGCGAAGCAACATCGAGTGCATTGAGGTTCGCCGCCAACAGCGCGGGCGAAATCATCGCCGCCAGCAGGGACAAGCCGAGACGAGAGAGAGTGGTATTCATAGAAGGATTCCGTTGTGCAGACCGGTAAAGGTTTTCCATTTTTGCCATGACTCAAGAGCGCTCTTTCAAGGTCAGGCTCCGCGGGCGCTCAAGCCAACCACCCTCTCCGTCCGGAACGATTTCGAGCACATCCACCTCGGCTTCGCTGATATCAACGATACGGCCATGGTTGCGCCCCAGATAGTCACCGACCTTGACTCGGTGAACCCCGTCACCACCTTTGATCAAGGCATATCTCCCGGCATCGTTGGTCAATGTTCCGACCATGACGAAGTTTTCGATATTGAACTCTTCGAGGAACTGCTTGATGCGAGTCTCGTCAGGCCGAATGTCTTTCGACCCTTTTTGCCGCTGGGTCAGATCGATCTTCATCGGCGGCTGGAATGGGTGCCGCAGCGATGCCGCGCTATAGGTGAAGGCTTCGTATGGCAAGAACGCCGGCAATGGCTCGATCGTTCCTTTCGGCTTAGCCCGCACGTCGTCCATGTAGGCGCGCAGATCCTCGAAGTCGCCGCTGACACCACAGCCAGTCAGCAAAACCAGACCTAGTCCCAGCGCGATATTTCGGGCTCCATTCATTTCTGCAGCCCCTTGTCGTTGTAGCGGTAGGTCTTGGCTAGGATGCTCATGTGCAATTTGGAAGACGAATCCTTGCTGAGCGGCTTGATTGCGAAGTCATGCAGAGTGACGATCCGCGGCAGGCTCGCCACTCCACTGACAAAGGTCGCAAGATCGTGGTAACCGCCTACCACTTTGATCTGTATCGGCAGTTCGATGTAGAACTGCTGGGTAACTTCTGGCTGCAGCTTGATTTCTTCGAATTCGAGTCCGCTACCCAAACCGGTATGGGTGATGTCTTCAAGCAAGCCTGGGACTTCGGTATCGCTGGGCAGCTGGCGCAGCAACGCGCCAAACGACGCCTCCATTTCCACCATCTGCGCTTTGTAAGCCTCGAGATTTGCAGCCTGGAACGCTTTCGAAGAGAACTGCTGCTTCAGGGTCTCCTCTTGGGCCCTCTGCTGATCAAGCCCGGCCTGCAGATCGCTGAGATGGAAGTAATAGCCCCCTCCGAGCAACAGAACCATCAGCAGTATCGCGGCGATAACCTTCGCCGCGGCGGGCCACGAGCCCAGATTATTCATATCCAGGTCGGCAAGATCGATACTGCGCAGGCTTTCCAGAGAACTAGCCAGACTCATGGCTTATCTCCTTCAGCAGCTGCGGCCGGCTGCGTCTGCTGCACCGTTAGCTGGAACATGTTTTCTTGATCCACTGCACCAGCAGTGACAGCCTTCACTTCGTTCAGGTTTGGCGCTTCCAGCCATTCAGATCCATCCAAATTGCGCATCAGGTTTGAGACCCGGTTATTGGATTCTGCGCCGCCAACGATGGCGATGTTCTTGCCGGTCATTTTCAGCTCGGTGAAATACACGCCATCGGGAAGCGTACGTACCAGTTGATCGAACACCCTGCCAATGATGGGACGATTGCCCTGCAGGTCCTGAATGATCTTCATACGTTCGAGCAATTGCTGCCGACGCTCACGCAACTCTTTGATCTCGGCGATTCGCGCATCCAGTACGGCGATCTCCTTGCGGACGAACTCGTTCCGCGCGTTCTGCCGCTCGATGGCGTGATTGAAGTATTGATCGGCGAGAAACAGCAGGCCCGCCGCCAGGACTGCAACGCCGACGAGGGAAACCAGAAAGCGCTGCTTACGCTCTTCACGAAGCTGCTCTCGCCAAGGTAAAAGGTTGATCCGGGCCATCAGTCGAAACTCCTCAAGGCCAACCCACAGGCAATCATCAGCGATGGCGCATCACTAGCCAGTGCACCCGCATTGACCTTGCCGCTCAAAGCCATATCGGCAAAAGGGTTGGCGACTAAAGTCTGAGTTCCGATTTTCTGCTGAATCAACCGATCCAGTCCGGGGATTGAAGCCGTACCGCCTGCTAGAAGGATGTAGTCCACATCATGGAACTGCCCAGCAGCGAAGAAGAACTGCAGCGAGCGTGAAACCTGCTGAACAACCGCCTCTTTGAACGGTTGCAACACTTCGCTGTCATAGTCGTCTGGAAGGCCTCCCTGCTTTTTGGCCAGGCCGGCCTCTTCCATCGAAAGACCGTAACGACGCTGGATTTCCTCGGTGAGCTGGCGACCACCGAATAGCTGTTCGCGCGTATAAATGGTGCGACCGTTATGCAGCACGCTCAGCGTGGTCATGGTCGCGCCGATATCCACGAGCGCCACTGTCAGCTCATCATGACCAGCGCCCAATTGGGGCGCCAATAGATTGTAAGAACGCTCCAGCGCATAGGCTTCGACATCAACGACCTTGGCCGTCAATCCCGCTAGAGCGAGCGCCGCCTCACGAATCTCCACGTTCTCCTTACGGCACGCGGCCAGAAGTACTTCGACGCGTCCAGGAGAACGAGGCGCAGCACCCTGTACTTCGAAATCGATCGCGACCTCTTCCAGCGGATAAGGAATGTATTGGTCCGCCTCGATCTTCAGCTGATTTTCCAGATCGTCATCAGACAATCCGGCTTCCATCTCGATGCTCTTGGTGATGACTGCCGAGCCGGAAACGGCTACGGCGGCCGACTTGGCTCCGGTTTTGGCCTTGGCCAACAACCGAGTCAGCGCCTGACCTACACCTTCGAGTTCAGCAATGTTCTTTTCCACCACGGCATTTGGCGGAAGCGGTTCGACCGCATAGGACTCAACCCTATATCGGGAGCCTGAACGGCTTAATTCGAGTAGCTTGACGGACGTCGAACTGATGTCGATGCCAAGCAGCGTGTTCGCTTTCTTAGTGAAGAGCCCTAGCACGGCCGATTTCCTATCTTTATCCGCCACTTACGGATTAATTATATTTGCCCGCATTAGATAACAGCCTTGACAGAAGCGCAAATGGCTCCCCGGCAAAAAAACCGCTTATAATGTGAACGGTTTTTCCTTTCAGCATCGTCTGCGACTTACACCTCATTCCCCACCCTGGATTCAAAGAACCCCGATGCGTTTTCTGAAGTTTTTCCTATGGTCGTGCCTGGCTATTTTCTGCGGGCTTTTGCTCAGCTTGAGTGGCGCTTTCCTGTATCTCAGCCCCAACCTGCCGTCGGTCGAATCGCTGCGCAGCATTCAGCTTCAAATACCGCTGCGCGTCTATAGCAATGACAACAAGCTGATCGCCGAGTATGGCGAAATGCGTCGCTCCCCCATCGGCTTCGACGAAATACCCAAAGACTTTATCGCCGCGCTATTGGCCGCCGAAGACGACAACTTCGCTAACCATTATGGCGTCGACGTGAAAAGCCTGATGCGCGCTGCCACGCAATTATTGAAAACCGGCCAGATTCAGACCGGCGGCAGTACCATTACCATGCAGGTCGCGAAAAATTACTTCCTTACCAGCGAGCGGAGCTTTTCGCGCAAGATCAACGAGATACTCCTTGCGCTCCAGATCGAAAGAGAGCTGAGCAAGGATGAAATTCTCGAGCTGTACGTGAACAAAATTTATCTAGGCAATCGCGCCTACGGCATTGAGGCCGCGGCCCACGTCTACTATGGCAAGTCAATGAACGAGCTGAGCCTCGCGCAAATGGCCATGATCGCGGGGCTACCCAAGGCACCTTCGGCGTTCAACCCACTGGCCAACGCTGAACGCGCCAAGGAGCGGCGTGACTGGATCCTGGGCCGGATGTATCGACTTGGAAGAATCGACGAGACGCGCTACCAACAAGCACTGGCAGAAATTGTCGACGCGTCCTATCACGGCTCCTCACCCGAACTCGACGCCCCTTATATAGCCGAGATGGCGCGCGCTGAAATGGTGGGCCGCTTCGGCAGCGCAGCCTATACCGACGGTTTCCGCGTGTATACCACTACAACCAGCGAGCGCCAGATTGCCGCCAATAAGGCTCTAACGCAGGGCTTGATCGAATACGACCAGCGTCACGGCTATCGTGGTCCGGAAGCTCAGCTGGCAGGAACAGATCGTGAAGAATGGTTGAAAGAACTGGGCACTTATCGCAGCCAGTCCGGCCTGCTACCCGCTGTAGTCAGTGCGATTTCAAAAGACGCGGTCAAGGTCATCCTTCGTGACGGCAGCGAGCGGAGCATCGGATGGGAGAGCATGAAGTGGGCACGTCCCTTCATCAACAGCAACAGCCTTGGGCCGCAACCGAAAACCCCATCGAATGTAGTAAACGTTGGGGATGTGATCCGCGTCAGCATCAGGGGTGATGAAACACTGTTCACCCAAGTGCCTCAAGTACAAGGCGCTCTAGTATCTATCGACCCTCGTGATGGCTCTATCGAAGCCTTGACCGGTGGCTTCTCATTTGGCCAAAGCAATTACAACCGCGCTATCCAAGCCAAACGCCAACCTGGATCCAGCTTCAAGCCCTTCGTTTACAGCGCAGCACTGGATGCAGGGTTCACCCCCGCAACCCTGGTAAACGACTCACCAATCGTCTTCGTCGAGGAAGGCCTCGATCGCGTTTGGCGCCCAAAGAATGACAACAACACTTTTTTAGGGCCGATACGCCTGCGCGAAGCCCTGTACAAGTCGCGAAATCTGGTTTCGATTCGCCTTCTGCAAACCCTGGGCATTCCCTACACGGTTGACTACATCAAGCGCTTTGGCTTCAAAGGCGAAGACCTGCCCCCGAACCTCTCACTCGCGCTTGGCACCGCAACCCTGACCCCCATGGAAGTCACCATCGGTTGGACCGCTTTCGCCAATGGTGGTTATAAGATCGAACCTTATCTGATCGAGCGGATCGAGGATCGAGACGGCAAAACGGTATTCGAGGCAAATCCAGTGCGCGTGCCGCAACGCAGCGCAGCTCAAGCGGAAGACGGTAACGCGCAAGTGATCACTTACGCTCAGAGCGACGCTCCGCAGATGGGCGCATCGGAGCCAGACACGCAGCAACCGCTGCATGCCGAGCAGATCATTGATGAGCGCACCGCGTACATCATGACCAGCATGCTGCAGGACGTTATCAAGCGCGGCACAGGCCGAAAGGCGCTGGCCATGGGGCGTAGCGATATCGCCGGAAAGACCGGCACCACAAACGAGTCCAAGGACAGCTGGTTTTCCGGGTATAACGCTGACATCGTCACAACGGTCTGGGCCGGCTTCGATCAGCCACAAACGCTTGGTCGGCGGGAGTATGGCGGAACGGTGGCGCTGCCTATCTGGATCGACTACATGAGCTCGGTACTGGAAGGCACTCCCGAGCATGCACCTGCCGAGCCCGAAGGAATCCTGACACTGCGGATCGACCCAAAAAGCGGCCGTGCGGCATCGCCGGACACACCGGATGCCTATTTTGAAGTATTTCGAAGTGAAGACTCACCGCCCAACATGGATGACGAGATCATTCCAGGCTCCACGTTGCCTGGCAGTCCGCTACCTGCGTCCGAAGCTGCACCCATCGACCTGTTCTAGAATGACTCAGCTTTGACAGCGGCCGGGCTATTCAGGATTTTTACGGCAATTCTTCTCCATTAAAAAGCAGCACAAAAAAACCCCGACCGAAGCCGGGGTTTTTTATTTAGAGCTGCAAGCCCCACCAAAGCGGAGCCATGCCAAACCTAGTCAGGCATTGAACACGTCATCGACCGACTTAAGCGGGTAGTTCGACGGGTACGGCAGGGTCGCCACACCACTTTCGATTGCCGCCTTGGCGACCGCATCAGAAACAAGGGTAATCAAGCGCGGGTCCATCGGCTTTGGAATGATGTATTCACGGCCGAATTGCAGCTGCTCTACGCCATAAGCGGCCGCTACTTCAGCCGGAACCGGCAGCTTGGCCAAGTCGCGCAGGGCCAGTGCGGCAGCAATCTTCATTTCCTCGTTGATACGCGACGCACGGACATCCAGCGCCCCACGGAAAATGAAGGGGAAGCCCAACACGTTATTGACCTGATTCGGGTAATCCGAGCGCCCCGTTGCCATGATCACATCGGAACGTGTCGCACGTGCCAGTTCCGGGCTGATCTCAGGATCAGGGTTCGAACAAGCAAACACCACCGGGTTCGCCGCCATACGATTGAGCCCTTCAGGACTCAACAGATTCGCGCCAGACAGACCAACAAAGACATCCGCGCCATCGAGCGCATCATCCAGCGTGCGCTTGTCGGTTTCGTGTGCAAACACAGCCTTGTACTGGTTCAGGTCGTCGCGGCCGGCATGGATGACACCCTTGCGATCAATCATGAAGATGTTTTCGATCTTCGCGCCCATGCTCACCAACAACTTCATGCAGGAAGTCGCCGCAGCGCCCGCACCGAGGCAGACAATCTTGGCCTGCTCCAGCGTTTTGCCGGCGATCTCCAGCGCATTGAGCATGCCCGCCGCGGTAACGATGGCTGTACCGTGCTGATCATCATGAAACACCGGGATGTCGCACTGCTCGATCAGCGCGCGCTCGATCTCGAAGCATTCCGGCGCCTTGATATCTTCAAGGTTGATCCCACCGAAAGTGATGGAGATGCGTTTGACCGTATCAATGAAAGCCTGTGGGCTTTCCGCATCGACCTCGATATCGAACACGTCAACACCGGCGAATCGCTTGAACAGAACACCCTTGCCCTCCATAACCGGTTTGGATGCCAACGGCCCGAGGTTGCCAAGGCCAAGAATCGCGGTGCCATCGGAAATCACAGCGACCAGATTGCCTTTGCCGGTGTATCGGTAAGCCAGCTCCGGGTCACGGCCGATTTCTCGTACCGGCTCTGCTACGCCGGGGCTGTAGGCCAATGCCAGGTCCCGAGCGGTGGAAGTGGGCTTGGTCAACTCGACGCTCAGCTTTCCCGGACGGGGCTTAGCGTGGTATTCGAGCGCGGCTGTTTTCAGGTCAGTCATGGGGCATTTCCGCTTGTTTTTTCTGGGACAGACAGGCCGCCGAGCATACGCCAAGACTGATCGCCGTCACAACCCAATGAAAAAAGCTGACTGTCAAGTGCTCGCTCTACGACATTCAGGGGCAGGGGAACAACAATTCCCATGCCATCCAGCACCGCACGGGAAGCTCGTCAGGGCAACGGAACGAGCATCGTTGGGTGGCTTATTCTCAGCAACCAGCGGGCCTGCTGCGACAAATTCGCGCGCCCCTTGCGATCGACCACCCAACCCCTCGCCTCGATCTCTTTGCCGGGCAGGTCTTTCAATGAATCGTCAAACCCCGCAACGGCATCGCGCGGAATCTGCAGGACCAACGGGCCCTCCAGTTCCAGCCAGACGCCACCCCGATTCACCTCCAGCCGATCGACACGCGCGCGGACCAGCGCAAAACCGCCACGGCGTATACGCTCCGCCGAGATGACCGGGGATCGGCGCCATACCCCCTCGCCGGCGGAACGGGCCTGACGCTCTACTGTTCGGTGGCAATCGGCCAACAGGCTATTGGGCGCGATAGCCACAAAGAAACCCAGCCCCTCGGCCAGCAGCACAGCTTCCAGGTTCTCGCCGCGATCGTTGAAGGCATGGGCCAGAAGCCGGCCGTAGTGATCCCGAGCCTGTTGACCGAGGCGCAGATCCAACCGCCCATCGCTGGCTTTCACCAATGCCTGCAATCGCTGCCGGGCCGCATCCGCGAAAGGCTCGGCGCTGCGTCCCTTGCGGCCCATCTCGGGCGCATTCACGCCAATGAGGCGTACGTTGCGCCCATCGATCAGGCGCAACGTATCGCCATCGATGACCGTCGCCACCTTTACTGATGACAGCGGACCACTGACGGGACAGAGCGCCTGCGCCTGCAGGCTGAAAATGACACAAACGAAAAAGGCGCCCACCAGGGACGCCTTTTTCAATTGCTCGGAAAACCTCATGGGATTCCCGTCGCGGCGACAGCTTACTTGGCGCCGAACACACCGAAACGCTGCTTGAAGCGGTCGATACGGCCGCCGGTATCCAGCACTTTCTGCTTGCCGGTGTAGAACGGATGGCACTCGGAGCAGACGTCGATGCTCAGATCTTTGCCCAGCGTGGAGCGAGTCTTGATGACGTTGCCGCAGCTGCAAGTAGCGTTGATTTCAACGTAATTAGGATGGATATCGGCTTTCATGGAAAATCCTCTAGGACTTGTGCCGCCACCCGACCCTATGTCGAGTACCGCACGGAAGGGCGCGAATAATACCAGAGCCCGGTACTGATGCAAGAACAGCTGATCGCCTCATATAGTGCCGATCCGGGCACCCGTCCCGCTCAAGGCGTCGCGACACTGTCATCGCGCCGTATCGTTTAAGATCGGCATTCGTCGCTAAGGACTACCGCGTGCCCCAACCCATACTCCGTCTCGCGCTTCCCTCTCCGCTGCGCAGGCTCTTCGACTACCGTCCACCTGCTAGCGTCTTGCCCGCGTCGCTGCAGCCAGGCATGCGGCTGCGCGTGCCGTTCGGGCGGCGGGAAATCGTAGGGGTTCTAGTGGAGGTCGTTGATCATAGCGCGGTCCCCGAAGCAAAGCTCAAACCGGCGCTGGAGCTGCTCGATACACGCTCCCCGCTCCCGTCCGCTCTGTTCAGATTGTGTCTGTGGACTGCCCAGTATTATCAGCACAGCTTGGGCGATGCCTTCAGTTGGGCACTGCCGGTTCTGTTGCGCCAGGGCGAACCCGCCGAGGCAAGACAGGAGCGCTTCTGGCATGTCACCAACGGGGCGCGGCCCGAAGACCCCCGCCTCAGCCGAGCCCCCCGTCAGCGCGAGGCGTTGAGAACCATCGCCCAACATCCCCACGGCGTGGCCCATTCACTACTGACCCAATTGCAGTTGAGCAAGGACAGCCTGGATCTGCTGCTGAAAAAAGGTTTGTTACGCATCGAGACCCGCCGTAGTCATCAGGTTCAGGGGCATCAGGGCAGCTGGCTGCTGCAGCCGGAACTGCCGCTGAATCAGGAACAACGCGCCGCGTTCGAAGCCATTCGCGCCGGCTTGGATGGGTTCCAGGTATCTCTGCTGGCGGGCGTCACCGGCAGCGGCAAGACCGAGGTCTATCTGCAGCTGATCCACCAGGTGCTCAAAGCCGGCAAACAGGCCTTGGTGCTAATCCCCGAAATCAACCTCGGCCCGCAGACCCTGGCGCGCTTCGAGAAGCGCTTCAACGCCCGCATCGCCCTGCTGCACTCCAACATCAACGACCGTGAACGCCTGGATGCCTGGCTGGCGGCACGGGACGGCGAGGCGGACATCATCATCGGCACCCGCTCAGCGCTGTTCACTCCGATGAAAAGCCCCGGGCTGATCATCCTCGACGAGGAGCATGACGCCTCGTATAAACAGCAGGAAGGCCTGCGTTACCACGCCCGTGATCTGGCAATTGTCAGAGCACGCCAGGAGAATCTGCCGGTTCTGCTGGGGTCGGCCACACCCTCACTGGAAAGCCTGCACAATGCCCACAGCGGCCGTTACGCCCTGCTAAAGCTGACCCGGCGCGCTGGCGATGCACAGGCGCCACGCTTTCTGCGCCTGGATGTGAAAAGTCGCCCGCTGGATTCGGGCATCTCCGGCCCGCTGCAGCAGGCCATGGCCCAGACACTCGCTGCCGGACAACAGGTCCTGGTATTCCTGAACCGCCGCGGCTTCGCCCCATCGCTGCTTTGTCACGATTGCGGCTGGCTCAGCCAATGCCCGCGCTGCGACGCCAGAATGACCCTGCATCAGCGTCACAACGAGCTGCGCTGCCACCACTGCGGCCACGCCGAGCGCCCGCCACGCAGCTGCCCGGATTGCAACAGCGTCGACCTACGCCCGGTTGGTACCGGCACCGAGCGCGCCGAAGAACGATTGGGCATCATCTTTCCCGACTACCCGGTGCTGCGCATCGATCGCGACAGCACTTCACGTAAGGGCTCGATGGAGCAACTGCTGGCCACCATCAACCGCGGCGAACCTTGCCTGCTGGTCGGCACCCAGATGCTTGCCAAGGGTCATCATTTTCCCCGAGTCACGCTGGTCGCCATCCTCGACGCCGATGGCGGGCTGTTCTCGGCTGACTTCCGTGCCAGCGAGCGCATGGCCCAGCTGATCGTCCAGGTAGCCGGTCGCGCGGGCCGCGCCGAAGAGCCCGGCAAAGTCATCATTCAGACACACCTTGCCGATCACCCACTGCTGGTCCAGCTCACCGAACAAGGCTATTTCGCCTTTGCCGATCAGGCGTTGAGCGAGCGCCGTGCCGCCGGCCTGCCACCATTTAGCCATCTGGCTCTGCTGCGTGCCGAGGCGACGAAGCCCGGCCAGGCCGAAGAATTCCTCGATCACGCCTGCCATGAGGCCGAACAGCTCATGGCACAGCTCGGTCTCAGCGCCATAGAACTGCTGGGCCCAGTGCCTGCACCGATGGAACGCCGCGCCGGACGCTTCCGCGCCCAGCTGTTGTTGCAGGCCAATGCCCGCGCCCCTCTGCACAAGTTGATGAGCGCCTGGCTGCCACTGGTCGAGCGACTTCCGTCCAGTCGCGCGGTGCGCTGGTCGCTGGATGTCGATCCGATCGATTTGTTCTAGCCCCGCATCATCCAGACTCAAGCGTCCTCTGCGGGCTTTTTGCTTCCGCTTGCGGCTGGTGGCTTGTAACTTGCCGCTGCTCTTATAATGCGCAGTTTTCGACCAAAGCCTCCGGGCCGACCGAGCAAACGATGAAAGACAGCATTCGCCACCTGATCCAGCAAGCCCTTGACCGCCTCACCGCCGAAGGGGTGCTGCCTGAGGGATTGAGTCCGACCATCCAGGTGGAAAACACCCGCGACAAGACTCATGGCGACTTCGCCAGCAACATTGCCATGATGCTAGCCAAACCTGCCGGAATGAAACCCCGCGACCTGGCCCAGAAGCTCATCGAGGCATTGCCAGCGGATCCGGGCGTCAGCAAGGTGGAGATCGCCGGCCCGGGCTTCCTAAACTTCTTCCAAAACAGCGCTGCGCTCGCCCAACGTCTTGACACGGCGCTTGGCGACCCGCATCTCTGCGTCAGCAAGGCAAGTCCAAAGCAGCGAGTCGTGATTGACTTGTCGTCGCCGAATCTGGCCAAGGAAATGCACGTCGGCCACCTGCGCTCGACCATCATCGGCGATGCGGTGGCGCGCGTACTGGAGTTTCTCGGTGACGAGGTGATCCGGCAGAACCACGTCGGTGATTGGGGTACGCAGTTCGGCATGTTGCTCGCTTATCTGGAAGAAAATCCCGCCGCCGCCGAAAGCGAGCTGTCCGACCTCGAGCAGTTCTATCGCGCTGCGAAGCAGCGCTTCGATGACTCACCCGTGTTCGCCGATCGGGCCCGCGAACTGGTGGTGAAGCTGCAGGCCGGCGATGCCGACTGCCTACGCCTGTGGAACCGCTTCAACGAGATATCCCTGTCGCACTGCCAGAAGGTCTATGACCGCCTGAACGTCAAGCTCACCCCTGATGACGTCAAAGGCGAAAGCGCCTACAACGCCGAACTGGGCGATATCGTCGAGGCATTGAAAGCCAAGGGGCTATTGAGCGAAAGCAACGGCGCCCAGTGCGTGTTTCTCGAGGAATTCAAGAACGCCGAGGGCAACCCGCTCCCGGTCATCGTGCAGAAGGCCGGCGGCGGCTACCTGTATGCCACCACCGATCTGGCGTCCATGCGCTACCGCAGCCAGCAATTGAAAGCCGATCGCGCCCTGTACTTCGTCGATCAACGCCAGGCCCTGCACTTCCAGATGGCCTTCGAGGTCGCACGCCGGGCCGGCTTCGTCAGTAGCGACATGCAGCTCGAGCACATGGGTTTCGGTACCATGAACGGTGCCGACGGTCGCCCATTCAAGACCCGCGACGGCGGCACCGTGAAGCTGGTCGATCTGCTCGACGAAGCCGAACAGCGCGCCTACAGCCTGGTGAAGGGCAAGAACCCGGATCTGGACGAGACAGAGCTGCGCCAGATCGCTCGTGCCGTCGGGATCGGCGCGGTGAAATATGCGGACCTGTCCAAGCACCGCACCAGCGATTACAGCTTCAACTTCGAACAGATGCTCAGTTTCGAAGGCAACACCGCGCCTTATCTTCTCTATGCCTACACCCGCGTGGCCAGCGTGTTCCGCAAGCTCGGTACCGGGATGGACGGGCTGACCGGCGAGATACAGCTGCAAGCCGAACAGGAACAGGCGCTGGGTGCGAAGCTTGCCCAGTTCGCAGAAGTCCTGAATGGTGTCGGCGAGAAGGGCGTCCCGCATTTGCTGTGCAGCTACCTGTACGATCTGGCCGGGTTGTTTTCGAGCTTCTACGAACACTGCCCGATACTCACCGCCGATAGCGACACTGTGAAGCAGAGTCGCCTGCGCTTGGCCGCGCTGACCGGCAAGACCCTCAAGCAAGGCCTTGAATTGCTCGGCCTGGAAACCCTGGAGCGGATGTAAGTGGCAACCAGGAAGAAACCCGCCCCCAAGCGCGGGGCGAGCCGCTATCAGGCGCCCGCCAAAAAGCCCGTACCCGGCTGGGTCTGGCTGGTTTGTGGTTTGATCATCGGCGGTTTCATCATGTTTTTGATGAACCTCGAACCCGGCCGAGACGAGATCAAGCGCACCACGGACACACCCAAACCCAAGGAACAACCGAAGCGCTCCACGCCGACACAGGAACAGCCAGTAAAGCCCAAGTACGACTTCTATACGTTGCTACCTGAGTCCGAAGTCATTCTGCCGCCGGAAGCGCCGAAGCCCGAACCGCCCAAGCCGGTGACGCCCGAAGAAGCAGCCAAGATTGACACGGCGCGGGCGGAAGCTGCGCTGAATGGCCAGGTACCGCCGCCCCCACCGCTGGTGGCCAAGGCGCCGGTTACCCAGTTCTTCCTGCAGGCCGGCTCGTTCCGCAAGCAGCAGGAAGCGGAAAAGGTCAGGGCTCAGATTATCCTGCTGGGTCAGGATGTACGCGTCGAGAACGTCACCGTCCGTGACGAGGACTGGTACCGCGTCCTGGTCGGCCCCTTTGCCAACCGTGAGCAGCTTGGCCAGGCGCAGAAGACGCTTTCTGCAAGCGGCTACAACAATCTGCTGCTTCAGCAACGGCAGGCACGCTGAACCAAGGCGTCGCCCGAAACACACGAGAGCCGCAAAACAGCGGCTCTAGCCTTCCCGCGGCGCGTAGGCGAAGACATCGGCGCGCATCTGCGTCGCGTCCATCCCCGCTTCTACCAGCGCATCCAGCGTGCCGTAGATCATTGCCGGTGAGCCGCTGGCATAGACATACACCGGCTTGAGATCGCTGAAGTCTTCGCATACCGCTTCGTGCAGCATGCCGCAACGCCCCTGCCAACCACAGACGTCGCTGACCACCTGATGGAGAAATAGATTCGGCATCTGCCGCCACTCATCCCAGTGGGGGAGCTGATAAAAATCTTCCGGCCGGCGTACGCCCCAATACAGGTGCACCGGATGGGCGAAGCCCTCGGCCCGGCAATGTTCGATCAGGCTGTGCATTTGTGCCATCCCGGTTCCGGCCGCGATCAGTACCAGCGGTCCATTCGGCAACTCGGCGAGATGCGTGTCGCCGAACGGCATCTGCACGCTGACCATCCCTTGACGCCTGATGAAATCGAGCAAACCGATCGTCGACGACTCACGTGCCAGCACATGCAATTCCAGTTCACGCCCACGCCCCGGCGCAGACGCCAAGGAAAAGGCGCTGAATTCATCGTCTTCACGCTTCAGCAGCAGGTACTGTCCGGCATGATAGCGCGGCGGCTTGCCTGCAGGCGCGCGGAGCAGCAGCCGAAACACGTCGCCACCCACGTCCTGGCAACTGATCAGCTGGCAACTGAACGTCCGTACCGGCAGCTCGCCAGGGGCGAGCACGCCGTCCCATAGCAGCACGCAATCATCTTCAGGCTCGGCCAGACAGGCGAAAACCTCGCCATGATCCTGGCTTACACCACGCTGGCGTACCCGACCATTGACCAGCAAGGCCGCGCAGACCAAACAGTTACCGTTGCGGCAGGCCTGCGGACAGTCGTAGCCCAGGCGCCGGGCAGCGTCGAGTATCAGCTCGCCCTGCTGGACTTCAAGCACGGCCCCAGAGGGTTGTAGCGTAACTTTCATCTATGCAAAAACCTGAAATAACGACTACGGGTCATCAGTCGATGCCCAGCTCAGCCCAGAGTTCGTCGACCCGGCGCTTGACCGCCTCGTCCTGAACGATGGCGCGGCCCCATTCACGGCTGGTCTCGCCCGGCCACTTGTGCGTGGCGTCTAACCCCATCTTGCTGCCGAGGCCGGATACCGGAGAGGCAAAATCGAGATAATCGATAGGCGTGTTCTCGATCAGCACCGTATCGCGCTTGGGATCCATGCGCGTGGTAATAGCCCAGATGACATCGTTCCAGTCGCGGGCGTTGATATCGTCATCGGTGACGATCACGAACTTGGTGTACATGAACTGCCGCAGGAAACTCCAGACGCCGAGCATCACCCGCTTGGCATGGCCGGGATACTGCTTCTTCATGGTCACCACTGCCATGCGGTAGGAGCAACCTTCGGGCGGAAGGTAGAAATCGGTGATTTCCGGGAACTGCTTCTGCAGGATCGGCACGAAGACTTCATTGAGCGCCACACCAAGAATCGCCGGCTCGTCCGGAGGGCGGCCGGTGTAGGTGCTGTGGTAGATCGCATCGCGGCGCTTGGTGATGCGCTCGACGGTGAACACAGGAAAGCGGTCCACTTCGTTGTAATAGCCGGTGTGGTCGCCGTAGGGCCCTTCGTCGGCCATCTCGCCGGGATAGATATGCCCTTCGAGAATGATTTCGGCACCGGCCGGGACCTGCAGGTCGCTGCCGCGGCATTTCACCAGCTCGGTGCGGCTGCCGCGCAACAGGCCGGCGAAGGCGTATTCGGAGAGCGAATCGGGCACCGGCGTGACGGCACCGAGGATGGTGGCCGGGTCTGCGCCAAGTGCCACCGCGACGGGGTAGGGTCGATCGGGATATTTCTCGCACCACTCACGGTAATCCAGCGCTCCCCCGCGGTGGCTGAGCCAGCGCATGATGACCTTGTTGCGGCCAATCACCTGCTGACGATAGATGCCCAGATTCTGCCGATCCTTGTTCGGCCCTTTGGTGATGGTCAAGCCCCAGGTAATCAGCGGTGCGGCATCGCCCGGCCAACAGGTCTGTACCGGCAGCGTGGACAAATCGACGTCCCCGCCTTCTATCACCACCTCTTGGCAGGGCGCATCCTTGAGCACCTTGGGCGCCATGCTGATGACCTTCTTGTAAATCGGCAGCTTGCTCCAGGCGTCCTTGAGGCCTTTCGGCGGCTCCGGCTCTTTCAGAAAGGCCAGCAGTTTGCCGATCTCGCGCAGCTCCGAGACTTCCTCGGCGCCCATACCCAGCGCGACGCGCTTGGGCGTGCCGAACAGGTTGCCCAACACAGGCATATTGAAGCCGGTCGGATTTTCGAAAAGCAACGCAGGGCCCTGCTTTCGCAGAGTGCGGTCACATACTTCGGTCATTTCCAGAACGGGAGAGACGGCGGCTGAGACGCGCTTGAGTTCGCCGCGCTGTTCCAAGCCACTGATAAAGTCGCGCAAATCGCGATACTGCATGCTTGAGCCTCGCATCGGCCGGCAAGTGTCGAGGCGCAGAGTTTAGCCTTGGCGTGACCGATTCCAAAACCTGCAGACAAACAAAGGCCGGGTTTCCCCGGCCTCGGTGGTACGGCCAGACGCTTACTTGCGCTTCATCGACATGAAGAATTCATCGTTGGTTTTAGTGTCCTTGAGCTTGTCCAGCAGGAACTCGATGGCAGCGCTTTCGTCCATCGGGTGCAGCAGCTTGCGCAGAATCCAGATGCGCTGCAGCTCTTCTTCGCTGGTCAACAGTTCTTCGCGACGGGTGCCCGAGCGGTTAATGTTGATGGCCGGGAAGACGCGCTTCTCGGCAATGCGACGGTCCAGCTGCAGCTCGAGGTTACCGGTACCCTTGAATTCCTCGTAAATCACCTCGTCCATCTTCGAGCCGGTTTCCACCAGTGCGGTGGCGAGAATGGTCAGGCTGCCGCCTTCCTCGATGTTGCGTGCGGCGCCGAAGAAACGCTTGGGTTTCTCCAGGGCGTGGGCATCGACACCACCGGTCAGCACCTTTCCTGAGCTTGGGATCACGGTGTTGTAGGCACGCGCCAGACGGGTGATGGAATCCAGCAGAATCACCACGTCCTTCTTGTGCTCGACCAGACGCTTGGCCTTCTCGATCACCATTTCAGCGACCTGCACGTGGCGGGTTGGCGGCTCGTCGAAGGTGGAAGCAACCACTTCGCCGCGCACGGTGCGCTGCATTTCGGTCACTTCTTCCGGGCGCTCGTCGATCAACAGGACGATCAGGTGGCACTCGGGATTGTTGCGGGTGATGTTGCTGGCGATGTTCTGCAGCATGATGGTCTTGCCCGCTTTCGGCGGAGCGACAATCAGACCGCGCTGGCCCTTGCCGATGGGCGCACAGAGGTCGATCACCCGACCGGTCAGGTCTTCCGTGGAGCCATTGCCGGCTTCCATGGTCAGACGCTGGTTGGGGAACAGCGGCGTCAGGTTCTCGAACAGGATCTTGCTCTTGGCGTTTTCCGGCCGGTCGAAATTGATCGTGTCGACCTTGAGCAGGGCAAAATAACGCTCGCCTTCTTTCGGCGGACGAATCTTGCCAACAATGGTGTCGCCGGTGCGCAGATTGAAGCGGCGGATCTGGCTCGGCGAGACATAGATGTCGTCAGGGCCGGCAAGGTAAGACGAATCCGCGGAGCGCAGGAAGCCGAAGCCATCCTGGAGAATCTCCAGCACGCCATCACCGGAGATTTCCTCGCCGCTTTTCGCGTGCTTTTTCAGCAGGGAGAAAATCACGTCCTGCTTGCGCGAACGGGCCATGTTGTCGATGCCCATCTGTTCGGCCATTTCCAGCAGTTCGGTGATGGGCTTTTGCTTAAGTTCGGTCAGATTCATAGAGAGAGGTCAGGAAGGATGAAGAAAGCGATTAGCTTTAGAAGCCGCGCAGCAGGATACGAACAGATTCGTTGTGCTTTATGAGGCTGAAGTGCGTCGGCGACGGCATGCAGAGGGCGACGGAAGAAGCGTCGCGGGGCCGAATTTAGCACCGCACAGACGAAGCGTCCACCCTGCCGCAAGAAAAAAGCCCCCGCATTTGCGAGGGCTTTGGATAGCGGCGCTTCTCTAAATCAAATGTTGCTGTCGAGAAACGCAGCCAGCTGCGACTTCGACAACGCGCCAACCTTGGTGGCTTCGACATTGCCGTTCTTGAACAGCATCAGTGTCGGAATGCCGCGAACGCCGTATTTCGGCGGGGTTTCCTGATTCTCGTCGATGTTCAGCTTGCAGACCTTGAGCTTACCCTCGTAGTCCTTGGCGATCTCATCGAGTACCGGAGCGATCATCTTGCACGGACCACACCACTCGGCCCAGTAATCGACCAGCACAGGGCCGTCTGCCTGGAGCACGTCCTGCTCGAAACTGCTGTCGCTGACATTGTTGATGTATTCGCTCATGGATGTTCTCCAGGGTCAAAACCGATAGTGACGCCATCATAGCCCGGCTTGATGCGGACCGAAAGTCGCAGTCTGTCACTTGGTCAATCGGGGCATGGCGACGAATTGGAAGCCCTGTGGCCGATAATCGGGCGCTAAGTGAGGGCGCTGCGCGTTGGCGGATGCCGATGATCATGTCAGGATGTCGGGGTTTTGCACAGAGACCGCGCCATGCCCCCACCAGCCGCCGAACCCTCCCCACTGATCGCCGCCCTCGATCTCGGATCCAACAGCTTCCACATGGTCCTGGCCCGCATCAGCAACGGCGAAATGCGCATCCTCGAGCGGCTCGGTGAAAAGGTCCAACTGGCCGCCGGCATCGATGAGAACAGAATGCTCGACGATGCCGCCATGCAGCGCGGCCTCGATTGTCTGCGCCGCTTCGCGCAACTGGTCAATCATCTGCCTCAGGGCTCGGTGCGTGTAGTAGGCACCAACGCCCTGCGCGAAGCTCGCAATCGAGCGCTGTTCCTCCGTCAAGCCGAGACGATCATCAATCATCAGGTCGAAGTGATCTCAGGCCGGGAAGAAGCGCGACTGATCTATCTCGGGGTGTCACACACCTTCCCGACGGCGCCCGGCAAGCGGCTGGTCATTGATATTGGCGGCGGCAGTACTGAGTTCATCATCGGCGAGGGCTTCGATTCGCTGTTACGCGAGAGCCTGCAGATGGGCTGCGTGAGTTTCACCCAGCGATTCTTCCGTGACGGCAAGATCACAGCTGCACGCTATGCCCAGGCTTACACGGCGGCACGACTCGAGCTAATGAGCATCGAGCATGGTCTGCGGCGGCTCGGCTGGCAGGACACAGTCGGGGCATCCGGCACTATCCGCGCCATCGGTCTGGCGATCAAGGGCGCCGGGTTGAGTAATGGCCAAGTTACCAGCGAAGGACTGGGGTGGCTCAAGCGCAAGCTGTTCAAGCTGGGCGATGTAGACAGGATCGACATGGACGGCATCAAGCCGGATCGTCGCAGCATCTTCCCGGCGGGGCTGGCCATTCTCGAAGCGGCGTTCGATGCGCTGGAGCTCAGCACCATGGCGCATTCCGAGGGCGCGCTACGCGAAGGCGTGCTCTACGACCTCATCGGTCGCCATCATCAGGAAGACATCCGCAGCCGCACCCTGAGCTTTCTCATGGAGCGCTACCACGTCGACAACGAGCAGGCGGCGCGGGTCGAAAGCAAGGCTCTGGAGGCGCTCGACCAAGTGTCGGCCGACTGGGGGCTTCTCGATGACTGGCATCGCGAGCTGCTGAGCTGGGCGGCTCGGGTGCACGAAGTGGGTCTTGATATCGCGCACTACCATTATCACAAGCACGGTGCCTACCTGATCGAGCACTCCGACCTTCCTGGTTTCTCACGTCAGGACCAGCAAATGCTTGCGCTATTGGTGCGCGGGCATCGTCGCAATATACCGAGGCAGAAGTTCGAAGAGCTGAGTGAGGACGGCGTGAAGCTGACCCGCCTCTGCGTGCTACTGCGGTTCGCCATTCTGTTCCACCATATCCGCGGGCCGCAGCAGGCGCCGGCATTCACGCTCAAGGCCGACGACAACAGCCTCGACGTAGCCTTTCCCAGCGGCTGGCTGGAAAACAATCCGCTCACTCAAGCCGATTTCGCCCTGGAAGCGGAATGGCTGAAGCGCATCGATTTCACCTTGACGGTACGCTGAGCCTTCGCCCAATCACTTGGGCGCGCCCTCAGACGTCAGCGAGCGCTCGGGCTACCCAGGCGCTCCAACAGAGCGCTCTGCACGTTACGCGGGTTCTGGTTGCCACTCGGACTGCTGCGCACGTAGCTGCCATCGGGCTGCAGCACCCAGCTCTGGGTGTTGTCGGTCAGGAATCCTTCCAGTTCTTTTTTCACCCGAGTGATCAGCTTCTTGCCTTCGACGGGGAAACAGGTCTCGACGCGACGGTCCAGATTGCGCTCCATCCAGTCGGCGCTGGAGAGGTAGAGCTTCTCGTCGCCACCGTTGAGGAAGTAGAAAACCCGACTGTGCTCGAGGAAGCGCCCAATGATCGAGCGCACCTGGATGTTGTGCGAGACGCCCAGAATCCCCGGGCGTAAGCAGCACATACCACGCACGATCAAGTCGATGCGCACGCCCGTCTGGCTAGCCTTGTACAACGCACGGATCATCTTCGGATCGGTCAGCGAATTGACCTTGAGAATGATGTGCGCCGGCCTGCCTTCGCTGGCGTGCTGGGTTTCCTGCGTAATCATGTCGAGCAACGATTTCTTCAACGTGAACGGCGCATGCAAGAGCTTTTTCATGCGCATCGTCTTGCCCATGCCGATCAGCTGGCTGAACAGCTTGGAAACGTCTTCGCAAAGCGCATCGTCGGAGGTCAGCAGGCTGTAGTCGGTATACAACCGCGCATTGCCGGCGTGATAGTTACCGGTTCCCAGATGAGCGTAGCGACGCAGCTCGCCGTTTTCGCGACGCAGGATCAGCATCATCTTGGCGTGGGTCTTGTAACCGACCACACCATAGATGACCACGGCGCCGGCCTGCTGCAGCCGGCTGGCCAGTTGCAGGTTGGATTCTTCATCGAAGCGCGCGCGCAGCTCGATCACCGCAGTGACTTCCTTGCCATTGCGCGCCGCCTCGACCAGCGCATCGACGATCTCCGAATTGGCGCCGGAGCGATACAGCGTTTGTTTGACCGCCAGCACGCAAGGATCCTTGGCCGCCTCGCGCAACAGATCGACCACTGGCGTGAACGACTCGTAAGGGTGCAACAGCAGAATGTCCTGCTTGCCGACGACGTTGAAAATGTTCTCGCTGTTCTGCAAAAGCTTCGGAATCGCCGGGGTGAAAGGCGTGTACTGCAACTCTGGGTGGCTATCCAGCCCGGTGATGCTGAACAGCCGGGTCAGGTTGACCGGCCCGTTCACCCGATACAGCTCACTCTCGCTGAGGCTGAACTGCTTGAGCAGGAAATTGGCCAGGTGAGGCGGGCAAGTGTCGGCAACCTCCAGGCGCACCGCATCGCCGTAGCGACGGGAAATCAGCTCGCCGCGCAACGCTCGCGCCAGATCCTCCACATCTTCGGTATCGACCGAGAGGTCGGCGTTGCGCGTCAGGCGGAACTGATAGCAGCCCTTGACCTTCATCCCATGGAATAGATCGTCCGCGTGCGCGTGGATCATCGACGACAGGAAGACATGATTGGCCCCTGCTCCACCCACTTCTTCCGGCACACGGATCACGCGCGGCAGCAGACGCGGCGCCGGAATGATCGCCAGTCCCGAGTCCCGGCCAAAGGCGTCGATGCCTTCGAGCTCAACGATGAAGTTCAGACTCTTGTTGACCAGCAAGGGGAACGGATGCGTCGGGTCCAACCCGATCGGGGTGATGATCGGTGCGATTTCGTCACGAAAATAGCGACGCACCCAGGTTTTGATCTTGACCGTCCAGTGACGACGTCGGATGAAGCGCACCTGCTGCTCGGCCAACGCCGGTAGCAGCACCTCGTTGAGGATCGAATATTGCCGGCTGACCTGTTCGTGGACCAACTCGGAAATCCGCGCCAGCGCCTGATGCGGCTGCAGCCCATCGGCGCCGGCCTGCTCGCGGGCGAAGGTGACCTGCTTCTTCAATCCGGCAACGCGAATCTCGAAGAATTCGTCGAGGTTGCTGGAAAAGATCAGCAGGAATTTCAGCCGTTCCAGCAACGGATTGGACTCATCCAGCGCCTGCTCCAGCACGCGGATATTGAACTGCAGCTGCGACAGCTCGCGATGGATATACAGGCTGTTGTCGTCCAGATTGGGCACTGGTTGCGGTGCCGGTGCTGGCGCCTCCTCCTGCGTGTCCACCTCGGACACTGGCGCAGCCAGCTCCTCGAGAGGTTGCGCCTCATTGTCGGCAAGCTGCAGTTCGCTTTCGCTGAGTCCCTGGTTGGTCATGGATCTGCCTCGAAGGGGCTCAGTGCCCCTGTTTCAATTGTTGTGCGGCCTGTTTGGCGAAGTAGGTGAGGATGCCATCGGCGCCGGCGCGCTTGAAGGCGGTCAGCGATTCCAGGATCACCGCCTCGCTCAACCAGCCGTTCTGGATGGCGGCCTGATGCATCGCGTATTCGCCACTGACCTGATAGACGAACGTGGGTACGCGAAAGGCATCCTTGACCCGCCAGAGAATGTCGAGATAGGGCATGCCCGGCTTGACCATGACCATGTCGGCACCCTCGGCGAGGTCGGCGCCCACTTCGTGCAGTGCCTCGTCACTGTTGGCCGGGTCCATCTGATAGGTGTTCTTGCTGCCCTTGCCGAGATTACCGGCCGACCCCACCGCATCGCGGAACGGGCCATAGTAGGCGCTGGCGTATTTAGCCGAGTAGGCCATGATGCGCACGTTGTGATGCTCAGCCACTTCGAGCGCCTCGCGGATGGCCTGGATGCGACCGTCCATCATGTCCGACGGCGCCACGACCTGAGCACCGGCCTCGGCGTGGGAGAGCGCCTGGCGGACCAGCGCATCGACCGTTACATCGTTCTGCACGTAGCCCTGCTCATCCAGAATGCCGTCCTGACCATGAGTGGTGAACGGGTCGAGCGCGACGTCGGTGATGATCCCCAGCTCCGGGAACCGCTCACGCAGTGCACGCGTGGAACGCTGGGCGATGCCGTCCGGATTCCAGGCTTCGGCGGCGTCCAGGGATTTCTTCTCCAGTGGCGTGACCGGAAACAGCGCCAGCGCCGGAATGCCCAGCGCCACCAATTCCTCTACCTCTTCGAGCAACAGATCGATAGACAGGCGCTCGACACCGGGCATCGAAGGCACCGGCTCGCGGCGATTTTCACCATCGAGGACGAACACCGGCAGGATCAGGTCGTCCACGCTCAGCTTATGTTCGCGCACCAGCCGCCGGGAAAAATCGTCACGACGATTACGACGCAGGCGAGTAGCGGGAAACAATCGATTGGCAGGAACGAAACTCACAGCGAACTCCTGGCCCGCAGAACGGGCGAATATGACGTTTATAGGCCGACTTTGTGACCGATTGATGACAGCACCGTTAAACGACGCTGCGCGTTGCCCTCATTGTCGCCAGCCGAGGCAGGCACGGCCAGTGCTTTGATCAAGCAAACCGTCTGGCTGAAAACCTGTATGCAAGCCCTGGCTTCGACTGAACACCCGTCCTGGCGAGGAATCCAACAGTACAACTGACCAGCGTTGAAGCCCGGGCAAAACTGGTGAATGAATTTCGGCATGCGGTCTGGCAGCAAAATGCGCCGCCAGAACTGAACCGCTAGCTTTTCGGACACGGGTACGGGCTTACCTTGAACCCCGCCAGGGATTAGCATCGAAGACTTTCACCCGGCGCCTTCCGGGCCGCTGAATTTGACCAGGAGTATCCCTATGAACAAAAAAGTCGCCGTGATTCTTTCCGGCTGTGGCGTCTACGACGGCTCGGAAATCTACGAGAGCGTGATCACCTTGTTGCGCCTGGACCAGCGCGGCGCAACGGTTCGCTGTTTCGCGCCGAACATCGCACAGATGCATGTAATCAACCATCTGACCGGCGAGGAAATGCCGGAGAGCCGCAACGTGCTGATCGAATCCGCCCGCCTGGCCCGTGGCGAAATCAGCGATCTGCGCGAGTTGAATGTGGGCGAGTTCGATGCGCTGATCATGCCCGGCGGCTTTGGCGCGGCAAAGAACCTCTCCGATTTCGCCACTCAGGGCGCCGCCAGCAAGGTCCTCCCGGATGTGCTGTCAGCGGCTCAGGCGTTTGCGAAAGCCGGCAAGCCGGTTGGCATGATGTGCATCGCACCCACCATGGCGGCGCAGATCTTCGGAGCTGGCGTGGTCTGCACGCTGGGCAATGATGATGACCCCGCCGCTGGCGCAGCGCGCGAAATGGGCATCGAGCACCAAGCCTGCGAGGTCACCGAACTCGTCGAGGATTCCAGGCACAACTTGGTGACGACCCCTGCCTACATGCTTGCGCAATCGATCAGCGAAGCGGCGTCGGGCATCTACAAACTGGTCGACCGAGTGCTGGAGCTCACCCACAAGTAAGCATCGCCTCATCTCCCGAATCCCGAGCTCAGCTCGGGTTTTCGTTCGGCCTATGGCTATACAGCCAATCGTACCGGTGCTCCCGCCGCCCCCCCCTGTTCATTCCTGCCTCACTACGGCAGCTTTGGCCGACCAGACAGAAGGCCGAACTCATGCCCAGCAAATCCGACACCCTCCAAGAGCAGCAACAAGCCGTGCGCCAGCTCTTCGAGCGCATGCCATTCAACGAATATCTGGGCATCGAACTGGGCGAAGTGACGCGCCAGCGCGTGGTGATGCATCTGCCGATGAAGCACGAGCTGGTCGGCAACTTTTTTCATGGCATCCTGCATGGCGGCGTGATCGCCTCTCTGCTCGACGTAGTCGGCGGTGCGATGGCTATGCTCGGCTCCTTCGAAAAGCACCAGCATCTGACCACCGAGGAGCGCGCCCTGCGCCTCTCGCGGCTCGGCACCATTGATCTGCGAATCGACTACCTACGACCGGGACGAGGCCAGCGCTTCAGCGCCAGCGCGACGCTGCTGCGCTCCGGCAACAAGGTGGCGGTGGTTCGCTCCGAGTTGCACAACGAGGAAGGTGTGTTGGTCGCCGTGGGGACTGGCACCTATTTGTGCGGATAGCTGGAAGCTGGAAGCTGGAAGCTGGAAGCTGGAAGCTGGAAGCTGGAAAGCGTTCGGTTTACCGCCAGACCCATCAAGCTGCTTCTTCTCGTCCAGCCTTCAAACTTCCAGCGGCTATCGGCTCTTCTTCGTCAACTGCGTGAGCAACCGGTCCAGCGCGTTGGCGAAAGCCTGACGAGCCCGCTCGCCATAAGCGGCTTGGCCACCGCCGACCTGCCCCTGCTCACGCAGATCGGTGAACAGGTTGCGCACGGCCAGACGATCACCCATGTTGCGCTCGTCGAACTCGCGACCGCGCGGATCGAGGGCAGCCACGCCTTTCTTGACCAGGCGATCGGCCAGCGGTACATCGCTGCAAATAACCAGCTCGCCCGGCTGCGCATGCTCGACCAGATAATCGTCCGCAGCATCCGGACCGCTCGGCACTACGATCAGGCGAACACAGGCGAAGGCCGGCTTGATCTGGCTCTGCCCCGCTACCAGCAAGACCTCGAACTTGCGCTTGAGCGCGAATTTGATCAGCTGCTCTTTGGCCGCCTTGGGACAGGCATCGGCGTCGACCCACACCCGCAATGGCACGGCGGTAGTCACACCACGGCCCGCCGCACTGTCGCCAGCAATGCCGCCGCGCCGGCGAACATGGCGGCGAAGCTGCGATTGACCAGGCGTTGCTGACGCGGCGTGCGCAACAAGCGCAGCACCTTCGCCGCCAGACCGGTGTAACCCGCCATGACGATCAAGTCGACCACCACCATGGTTGCGCCCATATGCAGGTACTGCATCACCAGATCGCGCTGCGGATCGAGAAACTGTGGCAGCACGGCCAGGATAAACACGATGGCCTTGGGGTTGCTGGCATTGACCAGAAAGCCCCGGAGCATCAGCGTCAGCGGGCGCCCGATGGGCCGTGGCGCCGCGCTGTCATCGATCATTTCCGGCACCGCCTGCCACTGCTTCAGCGCGAGCCAGAGCAGATAGGCGACACCGAACCATTTGATCAAGCTGAAGGCCAGCGATGAGGTCGCCAGCACCGCGCCAACGCCGGCAGCCACCACTGCGATCTGTAGCGCCAGGGCGATCTGCAAACCAATGGCGTTCCAGTAGCCGCGCCAAAAACCGTACTGCAAACCGCAGGACATCGAGGCGATTGCCCCGGCCCCCGGCGACAGGCTGATGACCCAACAGGCTGCGAAGAATGCAAGCCAGGTTTCGAACGTCATGATTTAAGCCTCAGGCAACGGCTGCACCTGGATGCAGCCGGTTGTTCATCCTCAGTCCGGCATGTCCTTGCCAAGCTTGACCGGCTCTTTCAGCTTGCGATTCATTGCCTTGCGCATCCGGATATTGAGCGCTTCGACCGTCAGCGAGAATGCCATGGCGAAGTACACGTAGCCCTTGGGCACGTGAGCGCCGAAGGCTTCGGCGATCAGCAGGGTGCCGACTACGATCAGGAACGACAACGCGAGAATCTTCAGCGTCGGATGCTTTTCGATGAAGTCGCTGATGGTGCTGGCCGACAGCATCATTACACCGACGGCGATGACGATCGCGGCGATCATCACCTGTACGTTGTCCACCAGACCCACCGCCGTAATCACCGAGTCCAGCGAGAAGACGATATCGATTACCGCAATCTGCAGAATGATACCGACGAAGCCGGCCTTGACCGCGCCGCTGGTAGTGCCTTCCTCTCCTTCTTCGCCTTCAACGCTGTGCCAGATTTCCATGGTGCTTTTGAATAGCAGGAACAGACCACCGAAGAACAGAATCAGGTCGCGCCCGGATACACCATGCCCCAGAACCGTGAACAGATCGTTGGTCAGGCGCATTACCCAAGTGATCGACAGCAGCAGCAGGATCCGCGTCCCCATGGCCAGGGCCAACCCGAAGAAGCGAGCCTTGGGTTGCTGCTCCTTCGGTAGGCGGCCGACCAGAATGGAGATGAAGATGATGTTGTCGATGCCGAGGACGATTTCAAGAGCGGTCAGGGTCAGAAACGCGACCCAGATTTCGGGGCTGGTAAGCCATTCCATAGGTGCTACTCGTGAGTGCTGTGATTAGGCGTTTGTATGTCGGTCCCGCGCCAGCGGCGCACGACCTTCTGAAAGAACAAGCTGTTTGGCACCTGGACGATCGCACCAGTTCCGCTCTCGGCCACCTCTTCGAGGGTGGTGTAAAGCAGGTTTATATCGATGACACGGCCTTTGACGATGGGCTTGTCGAAGCTCTCGACCAGTTCGACCAGGTCGCCCAGCCTAAAGGGCCCGACGGTCATAATCAGCACAGCGCAGAGCAGGTTCGACAGAACGCTCCAGATAGCGAAGAAGGCGATAGCCGCCACCGCGACAAAACCGGAGAACGCGGTCCAGAGCACCGTCGCCGAGACGCCGAAGCGCTCCAGCACCATGATCAGCGCGCCACCAATGATGAACCAGCGAATGCCGCCACGCAGCGGCAGCAACAGTTCAGGCGGCAGCGGATAGCGGCTGCCTAGCCGAGTCAGCGCGCGCACTACGAAACGCTGCAAGGCGTAGGCGACCAACAGAATGAGCAGAACCTGCAGGCCCAGTAGCAGCTGGTCCCCCCATTCCTGCGAAAGAATCAACAACTGCTCGTTCATACGCCGCCCTCCAGCTGCCCCTGCAAGGTTTCGAGCGCCTCCAGCGCTGTCAGCCAGGCCTCCTCCAGCTCGCCCTCGCGAGCCTTCAGTTCCGCCTGATTGGCTAGCAATTCGCGTAATTCGTCCTTGCGCGCCGCCTCGTAGATGGCGGCGTCACCCAGGCGCTGCTCCAGCGCGGCAAGCTTTTCCTGAACCCCGGACAGGTCCTTTTCGAGCTTGTCCGACTGACGTTTGAGCGGCGCCAGCTGCTGGCGCAACGCAGCGGCTGCCTGACGCAACGCGCGCTTATCGGTCTTGTCTGCGGAGGATTCGGTGGCGCTGGTCGGTTGCTGGCGAACGCGATAATCCACCAACCACCGCGCGTAATCTTCGAGATCACCATCGAACGCGACGACTCGTCCATCGGCCACCAGCAGAAACTCGTCGGTGGTGCTCTTGAGCAGATGCCGATCGTGCGACACCACCAGCACGGCACCCTCGAAATCCTGCAGCGCCAAGGTCAGCGCCAGGCGCATCTCCAGATCGAGGTGGTTGGTCGGTTCGTCGAGCAGCAGCAGGTTGGGCTTGCCCCAGGCGATCAGCGCCAGCGCCAGACGTGCCTTTTCACCGCCGGAGAAATTGACGACCGGCTCGTCACAGCGATTGCCGCGGAAATCGAAACCGCCGAGAAAATCACGCAACACCTGCTCGCGTTCACCCGGTGCAATGCGCTGCAAGTGCAACAGCGGGCTGGCCTTGGGGTCCAGCGCGTCGAGCTGATGCTGAGCGAAATAGCCGATCACCAGGTTCTCGCCGCGCTGCAGGCGACCACCCAATGGTTGCAGTTCGTTGGCCAGCGTCTTGATCAGGGTGGACTTGCCCGCCCCGTTCGGGCCAAGCAGGCCGATCCGCGCGCCGGGCACCAACTGCAGCTTGACCTTGTCCAGCACCCGTTTTTCGCCATAACCGAGGCTGCCTTCGGCCAGATCCAGCAACGGGCTGGAGACCTTGTCGGCCTCACGGAAAACGAAGTCGAACGGCGAATCGATATGCGCCGGCGCCAGCTCCTCGAGCTTTTCCAATGCCTTGATTCGGCTCTGCGCCTGGCGTGCCTTGCTGGCCTTGGCCTTGAAGCGCCGGATGAAGTCCTCCATGTGCTCGCGCTGCGCCTGCTGCTTCTCGAACGCTTGCTGCTGCTGCGCCAGCCGCTCGGCGCGCGCGCGCTCGAAAGCCGAGTAACCACCGCGGTAGAGCGTCAGTTTGCGTTGCTCGACATGCACGACGTTGCCTACGACTTCATCGAGAAAGTCGCGGTCGTGGGAAATCAGCATCAGAGTGCCCGGATAGCTCTTCAGCCAGGATTCGAGCCAGAGAATGGCATCCAGATCGAGGTGGTTGGTGGGTTCGTCGAGCAACAGCAGGTCGGAAGGACACATCAACGCCTGCGCCAGATTCAAACGCATCCGCCAGCCACCGGAGAAACTGCTGACCGCAAGATCCATCTGCTCGTTGGCAAATCCCAGGCCGGCGAGCAGCTTGCGCGCCCGCGCGTCGGCACTGTAACCGTCGGCGTTGTCCAACTCGGTATGCAGGCGCGCAAGCGAGGCACCGTCATGAGCGGCCTCGGCGGCAATCAGTGCGGCCTGCACGCGGCGCAGCTCGGCATCGCCATCGAGGACATAATCCACGGCGAGACGGTCGAGCGTATCGACCTCCTGCCGCATGTGGGCGATACGCCAGTCCGGCGGCAACTGGCAGTCGCCGCCGTCGGGTGCGAATTCGCCGCGTAACAGCGCGAACAGGCTGGATTTTCCGGCGCCATTGGCACCCACCAGCCCGACCTTTTGGCCAGGATGCAAGGTCAGTTCGGCGCCTTCCAGCAACCGCTGGGGACCGCGCTGTAGAGTCAAGTTCTGTAGTCGGATCATAATGGCGGCGGAGTTTATCAGGTCGCCCGGAAATCCATCCGGCTGCTCACGAAAAAAACCGACACCCATGAAGCGTGACGATCTCTGGTCTTTCGCCCTCAGCTGCTACCAGCAGCCCGGCGTCGAAGCAGCCTGCCTCGGACTGCAGGCGGCCGGCGCGGATGTTTGCCTATTGTTGACCGGCGCCTGGCTGGAGCACCGCGGCGTCGCATGTGACGACGCACGGCTGAGGCAGCTGCAAGACCTCAGTGATGACTGGCGAGCCATGGTAGTCGCACCGTTGCGCACTTTGCGCCAGAGTTGGCGCCAACAGGCTGCGACGGACGACGAGCTGGCCGGGCTGCGTGAACGAGTGAAAGCGCTTGAGCTGGACGCCGAACACATGCAGCTTCAGCGCCTGCAATCGGTGACGCGGCCTTGGCCGAAAGGCAGCGAACGAACCAACTGGCTGGGCCCGCTCTGTGCGGGCCTCAGCGGCGAGAAACAAGCACTCTGGGAGACGCTGCGGCGTGTGGCTGGCTCTCAGCTCGCAACCGGCGGCGATTGAGTTGAGGTTTCGCGCTTGGCCGCCGCCGGCTTGCGAGCTGGTTTCTTCGCCGCAGCGGGTCTGGAGGTTGCCGAAGCTGGCTCCGCAGCGGCTACCGGTTTGCTGGCGGGACGGCGCGGAGCGCTCGTTGTCTTGGCAGCCGGCGCTCTGGTAGCCGACGCCTTGGCCTCGGCCGGTTTTGCCGTGCTGCCAGTCTTGACGGCGGGTTTGGAGCGACTTGCAGCCGGACGCGACGAAACCGTGCCTGAAACCGCTTTACCAGCAGCCGGCTTGGCTGGCGCGGCCTCGGCTGCAGCTGGTTTGGTCGCCTTGGTGGGCGCCTTGCTGCGGGTCGCGGCAGTGGACTTCTGGCGCGTAGCCAAGGCTTGGGCGGCCGCCATCTCAACATCGGTGATGCCTTGGGCGAGCTTCAGGCTCTGTTCGGCGTCGCGCTTGAGCTCCGACAGATAGCCCAGCGTTTCACTCTGCCGCGCCTGCAGCACGGCAAGCATGTCATCCAGCTCGGCCAGCCTGGCGCGGGCTTTGCTCTGCGCCTTCGATTTACCCGCATCACCGGCTTCATCGAGTTTGGCGCGCGCCTTGATGACTTTTTCCTGCGTCTTGCCGCGCTGCTTCTCAAGCTTGGCCAGCAGCACTTCGGCGTCCCTCTGCGCCTCGTTGCACGCCTTTTGCAGATGAGCAACCAGGCTATGGGACAGCTGCTGCAGTAGATGCAGCGGCGTCGTGATCGAGTTTTTCTTCGCAGGCATGAACATGCCTCCTGATGAGATGGGCGCTACCATGTCGGACGGTCCGCGCGCTCCGCTACCGACCGTCGTATGCGATATGACCTAACTCGCCGGCCGGTATCAGGCCAGCGCGGCGGTCTGTTTGTGAGCGGTGTGAAGCACCTCGATCAGGCAATCTTCGAGCTCGAAGCGCTCGTGCAGCAGCTGCCCCAGACGCTTCAACTCATCGGGCAGACCTGGGCTATTCAGACAATCGCCGCTGTCGCAGCGGTCATTGAAGGCCACCGCTACTTCGGTAATGGCTTCGATGCGCGGATAGATCTGGCGAGCAAGCTCGAGGCCGCGCTTGTCACCGAACGCCTCAGCCTCGTTGAGCAGCTGCTCGTAGATCTCGAAATGCCCAGCCGACACATAGTCGAGCAGGATTTCGCAGAATTTTTGCAAGACAGGGCGATTCGCGGCGGCGGGGTCGCCATACAGCCCATCGAATGCGTTGATCAGTGCATGGCGTTCCTGCAGCCAGCGGTCGATCAGCAGGTGTACACCTCCCCAGCGTTCCTGGGCGTTCCGACAGCTCTCGAGCATGATGACCTCACTTCCCTAATCGATGATGCTTATTGCGCCTTCCGAGACGTTTTTTTGTCTTGGGGTATCGGCCTTGGGTGAGTGGCAGCGAAATCGGCGGATAACCGTCGCCGCCAGCGCAGACTAAGCTGCGGCGACCGAAGCATCAAGCCGCCTGGACGAAAATCATCCAGGCGAGGCATGACCGGATCGCTTCGCTCTGGTCCATTGACCACCAAGCGCAGCGATCATTCGCCTGTTTCGACAAAAAGGTCTCAGTCGCGCCGCAGCAGCTGCCAAAGGCAGAACAGGCCCATCGCGATGAATGCCAGCAGCGTCCACTCCGGAATGCTCATGCCCAGCAATGTCCAGCTGACCTCGGCGCACTCGGCGGTACCGTGAAGCACCAGCCGGGCGATGTCCTGGAAGGGCAGCGCATCCATCATGTATTCGAGGCTGGGCAGGCACGCCGGCAACTGGTCGGCCGGTATGTTCTGCAGCCATATCTGACGCACGGCCGTGGCGCCGCCCGCCATCGCGAACAGCAGTGCCAGGATCGAATAGATGCGGCGACCGGTTTTGCGCGGCCCATGAATCGCAGCGATAAGGCAGACCACGCCAAAGGCGATCACACAAATGCGCTGAACGATACATAACGGGCATGGCGCCAGCCCGACCACGTGCTCGAGATACAGCGCAGCGACCATCATCAGCACACAGCCGATGAAAGCCAGAAGAAACAGCGAACGTGGGCTGGCCAGATTCATGGCGACTCCGCAGACAGGAAAGCTCGCTACGGTATTAGTCCAAGCTGCGGGCTGCAAGCTGTGGCAGCGCCAGTATCCGTGGTCAACCGTTGCTGATCGCCGGCAAGCGGACACCGTTCGCACCGTCGATTAACCCGAGCCCCTCCTGGAACAGCCGATTGCTGCGCTCTTTGTCGCCCAGCTGCGCCAGTAGCCGGGCCAGCTCCGCGCAGGTTTCCGCACGATGTTCCAAGCGCAGACTGGCTTCCAGATAGTCGCGCGCCTTGCCCCAAAACTCGTTGCGCAGACTCAGGCGGCCCAGTGCGAGCAGCAACTCGGCATTTTGCGGATGGCTCTTAAGCCAGGCCTCGGCATGGGCCAACTGGCGAGTCGGCTCGCGCCCACGAACGCGACCATAGCGCTCGATCAGGCGATCATCGAAGTGGCGTTTGAGTGCGGCATGAAGCACTTCTTCGGCTTTCTCCTCCGCACCCAGTCGAGTCAGGCCGTCCGCATAGGCACGCACCAGCACCGGCTCGTTACGCAGCTTGCTGGGCACGGCCTGCCAACGTTGATTGAACGTTTGCTGTCCCTCCTCCACTGTTGCGGCCGGTGCCTGCGGCGCCTGTTCCAGGGCGGCGGTCCAGGCCAGCAGCTCTAGCTCGTCCAGCCGTGCCGGGGGCAGCACACGATGCTTGCGCAGTTCCGGTAGCAGACGGCACAAGGCGGGCCAGTCCTGTAACTGGACGTAGAGCTGCTGGAGCAGCGTCAGCACATATGGATGGCGCGGGTTTTCATTGTGCAGCGCGTTCAGGGATTCGCGTGCGTCGCCGTACTGGCCGCGCGCGATCTGCAACTGAGCCTGGGTAAGCCCGATGGCCAGCCCGGCCTCGGGTTCGCGTTCGCGAGCCTTGCGCAGCAACTCGTCACTTTGTTCGTACTCACCCAATTCGCTCGCGGCGCGGGCAGCACCGAGATAGTGCACTAGCGGTTGCAGATCGTGTTCGGCGGCGGTGCGCAGATGGCCGAGTGCAGGGCTCCACTGACCTTCGGCCAGCTCCCGCAATCCGGCGCGCGAAGCCTTGGAGACGCGCCGCGCACGATGGCGACGCGACCAGGGGTTGACCAGCGTGCCGGATGCATGAAGCAACCCGAGCACCCAGTGAACCGCCATTGTCAGCAGCCAGAGACAGGCGATCAGCCCGACGAACACCCAGAAGCTCGACTCATAGCGAAAGCGGTCGTAGCTGATCAGGACATAGCCAGCGTCTTGAAAAATGGCCCAGCCGAGAAAACCGGCAAGGGCAAGCAGGATGAGAACAACAACGGCCAGTCGCTTCATGTGCGCAGATCCCCTTCGACCGCCTGTTCGGCGTCGGCCGGCTGCTCGGCCTCGCTGGCCGGCGCGCCGCGCTCAGCGTTATCGTTCGGCTCGTTGCTATCGGCAGACTCGCGCGTTTGCACGTAGGACTGCATCGCCTGCAACGCGGGCGTCAGGTCCGGCAGCGTGACCGAGACCTGCCGTTTCGCAAGCTCCCCAATACGATCGCGCAGACCACGGCTCTGGCCATTCTCTTCGCTGAAGTGATCCTCGATCAGCCGGGCGGCTTGCTCCAGCGATTGCCGATAAACCTGCTGGTTGCCATTGAGCACCGCCCACTGCGCTTGCTCGATGGCCAGTGAAAGCGCCAGTCGCACCTGCGCCAGGCTCTGGCCGGCCAGCAGCGGTTTAACGTCGGTGCCGGCATTGAAGTCGATCCGCACGTAACGCGTCAGCTCGTCCAACCATTGCCGCCAGCGGCTTTCACCCTGCATCTGTGGCTGATCTGGGCCGTTTTCGAACTCTGGAGCCAGACCGTTGAGCTGGTTGGCTTGGCCACGCAGCGCGCCCAGCTGCAGGAACAGGCCGGTCCGATCCAGATCGGGCAAGCTGCGCAACGCCTCGAGGCCTTCCAGCAGTTTCTGCCGCGTGCCGTACGCGCCTGGATCGTCCTGCTTGCGCAGGATCAGATCGGCTTCGGCGATCAGCGACTCGGCGCTCTGCACGTCCTGCATGGCCGACAGACGCAGCATCGCCATGCGCAGCAGATGCTCGGCCTCGGCCAATCGCCACTGCTCACGGCTCGCGCCCAGTACCTGCTCTACTCGTCCCGAGAGCCGTTGCTGATCGCTTTGCAGCTCCGAAAGCAGACGACGTCGATCCTCCAGTTGCTCCGCCGAAGGCAGTTGCTCCAGCCGCCCGAGACGGCTGGCAAGCTGCTGACTGCGCGCGTCCAATTGACGTGCCTGCTCCCGCGTCGCCTGCGCGGCATCGAGCTGCTGGCGCTCCTGTTCGGCCAGTTGCTGGGTCTGCCAAACGCTGTAGCCTCCCGCAGCCAGACCGGCCAGGCCGATCACCAGTGCGAGACCCGCCAGACCACGGCCTCGACCGTCGTCTGGCGTCGAGCCGGCTACCGGCTTCTTCGGCGGAACGTCTTTAGTGGGGATGACGGGATCGTTGCCCTTGGGTTGCTGCGCTGCCTTGTCGGAGTCTACTTCGCTCACGTTTCCATCCTTTGCATCAGGAGGCGGGCTGGGGAGTTTCCCGTAGCGCCGCCAGCAAAGCCGCGGTTCCGGCACCGCGGCAGTCCACTATTGTTTTTGTGCCCAGCGTCGCAGCCATCTCGGCCACACGGGGGCTCGGTACGAACAAGGGTAGTTCACGCAGCGCAGGCCAGTCGGCGCCCGCCAGCTCGTGCAGTGACAGCAAACCCTGCCCACTGCTGACCACCACGGCATTCAGCCGTTCCGAACGAATGGTTTCGATCAGCGTGCCAGGCGGGTAGTCGGGCAGATAACGCCGGTACAACTCCAGGCGATCAACCTGCACGCCTCGGCGGCGAAGCGTTTCAGCAATATGCTCACGACCGCCTTCGCCGCGCAATATCAGCACCCTGGGGTCTGCCACATTGAGCGCCTCGTTCAGGCGTGGCAGCGCCAGCAATGCTTCGCTGTCGTCGCCCGCACTGGGCCAGCCGACATCCAGGCCGAAACCTTCCAGGATGGCCCCTGTGGCGGCGCCGACGCTGAACCAGACCTGGCCGAGCGGCGGTTTTGGCCGGTAACGCTCGAGCAGTTCCAGACTCAGCCGCGCGGCCGGTTTGCTCACCACCACCACAGCGCAATAACGGTCCAGTTCGAGCATCGTCGCGCGCTGCTCGGCTGTTTCTACCAGCGGCTCGATGGCGAGCAGCGGCACGCTGGAACTGTGAATATCCAGCTCGGACAGCGCAGCCGCCAGGGCGACGCACTCTTCAGCGGGACGGGTCAGCAGCAGACGCCAACCGGTCACGCCTTGCCGGCCTCACCGTAAACGTCTTGCAGGATCTTCTCCGCGCCCTGCCCCAGTAGCGCCTCGGCGACCCGTACGCCCAGAGCTTCCGCATCCGCAGCGGGCGCGCGGTCTTCGGCGCGCAGCAGCAGCGTACCGTCCGGCTGCCCAACCAGGCCGCGCAACCACAGCTGATCGTCTTCGAGTACCGCATAGCAGGCGATCGGCACCTGACAGCCACCGTTCAGATGACGATTCAAGGCGCGTTCGGCGCTGACCCTGACCGCCGTCTGCGGGTCGTTCATGCATTGCAGCAGCTGGTGCAGCTCAGTGTCGCCGGTCCGGCACTCGATGCCGACCGCCCCCTGGCCGCCGGCCGGCAGGCTGTCTTCGACACTGATGCTGGAACGGATACGCTCACCGAAGCCGAGGCGGATGAGCCCGGCGGCGGCAAGGATAATGGCGTCGTACTCGCCGGCATCGAGCTTGGCCAGACGGGTATTGACGTTGCCGCGCAAGAACTGGATTTTCAGATCCGGGCGCCGCGCCAGCAGTTGCGCCTGCCGTCGCAGGCTGGAGGTTCCGACGATCGCTCCGGACGGCAACGCGTCAAAATTCTCGTAGTGATTGGAGACGAATGCATCACGCGGATCTTCGCGCTCGCAGATGCAGTACAGACCGAGCCCCTCAGGAAATTCCATCGGCACGTCCTTCATGGAGTGCACGGCGATATCCGCCTCGTTCTCCATCAACGCCGTTTCAAGTTCCTTGACGAACAAGCCCTTGCCGCCAATTTTCGCCAGCGGCGCGTCGAGCAGTTTGTCACCGCGGCTGACCATCGGAACGAGGCTGACGGACACCTCGGGATGAGCGGCTTCAAGGCGCGCCTTGACGTATTCGGCCTGCCACAAGGCCAGAGCACTCTTGCGGGTGGCGATGCGAATTTCGCGAGACATGGGCTAATCCAGAACCAGTGAATAGCCGCGGATGATAACAGGGCCAGCGCAGTCGCTGGGTTGGCTGGGGTCAAGAAGCGGCAAGACTTGGAGCTGCAAGCCTCAACTAGAGGCAAGTACGTGGAACCCGCCAGGCATGCTTGCAACTCGCGCTTACAGCGTGCTCATCAACTTGCGAACCCCCGCAACATGCCGCCGGCTGACCGTCAGTGGTTCGCCTTCGAGGCCCTTGAGAAACAACTGAAAATGGCCAAGCGGGGTGCGCTGCAGACGCTCGATGCGGTCGCGGTATACCAGCGCGTTGCGATGGATACGCACGAAGCGGTCGCCGAATTCGTCTTCCAGTGCCTTGAGCGGTTCGTCCAGCAACACCTCGCCGCCTTCGTGGCGCAGGGTGACGTACTTGTGGTCGGCGATGAAGTAAATTACCCGAGGCAGCGGAATCAGCTCGATACCCTTTCGAGTACGGGCGCTGATGTGGCTGCGCGGCCCGGCGCCGGAGATCGCAGCGGGTCGTGTAAGTGCGGCGAGCTGGACCCGGTTTGGTCGCTCGGCCTTTTTCAGCGCCTCGGCAAGATGCTCAGGGCGCACGGGTTTGACCAGGTAGCCGACCGCGCTGACCTGGAACGCATCCAACGCAAATTCATCATGGGCCGTGCAGAAAATCACGGCAGGGGGCGCATCGCGCTCGCACAGTTTGGCTGCGACCTGAAGTCCATCGAGGCCTGGCATACGGATATCCAGTAACACGACATCAGGACGCAGCTCCTCAATCAGGGACAACGCTTCCTCGCCATTGGCGGCGGAAGGTTCCAGTACACGATAACCGTCAAGATCACCTACCAGTCGGCTGAGGCGCTCGCGGGCTAGAGGTTCGTCATCGACAATCAGAACATTCATATGGATCTGGCTTCCTGCTTTTGTGTCGCACATGGATAGCGTAGACAGGTGTAGTAACGGGCGTTATACCGCTTCACGCTGAGACTCGCTGCGGGACCGAAAAGTGCCGTTAGTCGTGCGTCTATATTGTGCAGAGCCTGCTGCGTGCCCCGTGATGGCTGCGTTTGAGCGCTGTCATCGAACGGGTTACTGACTTCCAAATGAAACATGCCGTCAACATAATTTGCCGTCACGCTGACCATACCGCCGTCGATGCGGGGCTGGATGCCATGGATCAGCGCATTTTCCAGCAGCGGCTGCAGCGTTAGCTGCGGGATGAGCACGTCATCCGGGACACCGTCCACCTGCCACTCGACCTGCAGCCTATCGCCAAGCCTGTAGTGTTCGATCGATAGGTAGCGGCGCGACAGTTCCAGTTCGTCACGCCATGGCACCAGCGTGCCGGGACGCGCCAGACTGGCGCGGAACAGGTCGGACAAATCCAGCACAGCCTGCTCGGCCTTGCCCGGATCGGTCGCCACCAGGCTGGCAATACTGTTCAGGCTGTTGAACAGAAAATGCGGACGGATGCGCGCCTGCAGCGACTCGATGCGCGCCTTGAGCTCGGCCTGCTCCTGCCGCCGCCACTGGCTTTGCAGATAGAAATAGCGCAGCAGCAGCCCCGACATGATCAGGCTGATCAGGGCATGCCGCAGGTACAGATTGACCTCGCCGGCGCGCGTCAGCGGTCCGCCTAGCTGGTAGATATCCGCCACGGCGGTGCAGGCCAGCGTCAGCCCGACCACCATCACGCAACAGGCGAGCCCTGCCGCCCAAGGCGACAGTCGTGCCAGCAATGGCCGGAGCTGGCAGGTCAAGCCGGCCGAAAGCAGCATCACCCATTGCACGAACAACGAGGTCAGCGCCAGACGCATCCAATTGAAGCCAGGCTGCATCGGCTCGGCGAGGACGAACACCAGCACCAGCAGTTCAGCGAGCAGAACCAGACCGAGCAGCGCTTCCGGCTGGCACAGTTCTGGCACGAAGAAATCGTCGACCGGGTCGGCGGAGCGTGGCCGGTCAGGCCTTTTTATCTGCATGGATCGATTTTCCGCGCGGTCGGGATGCAATGAGCAGAGCGGGAACGCAGCCGGCGCCACCGCACCTACGGCGGCATAGTTTATGCGACGCACTACGAACAGGTGCGTGACACGCCTTCGTAACGTGCGTGACATCGAGAAAACGGTCGTCGGCAAAAATTAAAAAGTTGGGCTAAGGTGCCGATAACGGAATCGTGGCACAACAATATCAAAACGCTTAATCACACTGACTGCCCGATGCGGCAGGAGGCCTGAGCCATGTTGCTGTTCTCCTCGTTGCGTAGCCGCTTGCTGCGGCCGGTTTTCCTTACGCTGTTTGCCGCCGTCGTGGTTCAGGTCGTGGTCGCCCTTGCATTGACACACGGCACCATCGGGGCACTCGAGCAGGAGATACGCAAGAACCTGAGCGAGGACGCAGCGCAGCTGCTGGGCGAACTTCAGTCCGCAGACGTTGAAGTGCGCAGCGGATTGCTCAAGCTGTCTGAGCGTATGAAAGACGATCTAGCGCAGGGACTAACGCAACGGCTCACCGATGAACAGATGCAGCTGCAGAACGTCCTGGAGCGCCACCTCAAGCAATCGGGTGACGATTTGGCCATCCTGCTGGCCGGCGTTGCGCCCTCGGCCATCTGGGACAACGACACACCCGCTCTGACTGAATTCGTCAGGATGGCCCACCAAAACCCAGCCGTCGTTTTCGTCGTCTATTTCGACGCGGCTGGCAAACAGCTCACCCGTCATCTGAATCGCAACGACCCGAGGGTCAAGACGCTGCTGGACAAAGGCACTGGCCGAACCGCCTTCGAAAAGATTCTCTCCGCAGCCGAGAACGATCCGTCGCTGTATCTCGCCAAGACCTCCATCAACCCCAAGGGCGCTGAAATCGGCCAGGTCATGCTTGGATTGTCCACTTCGGCCGTTAACACCGAGCTCGCCGCTTTCGACAATCGCTTCCAGACGCTGATCGCGGAAACCTCGAGCATGGTCGAAACAGGCCTCGCCGCCACCGCAACCGAGAGCACCAAGGTGCTGGCGGCGCGCCTGGCTGCCGCCGCCAACGTGGCAGAAACCATTGACGTGAACAGCCAGAAGACCGTGGAACGCTCGGCGACCACGCTGCTGTGGAAAATCAGCCTCGGCCTGGCGGTGACCGGCGCGCTACTGCTGATCGCCATCACGCTGGTGCTGGGCCGTCAGGTATTGCGTCGCCTCAGCTTACTGGTGGCGGCGCTACGAGGGCTGTCGGACGGCCACGGCGATCTCACCCAGCGCGTGGAGATTCACAGCGCGGACGAAGTGGGTGATATGGCCGACGCGGTCAACCTGTTCCTGGCCAAGCTCCAGCCGATTGTCCAGGAAGCTCGCGCTATCGCCGTTCAGACCGGCACTGAAATCGACGCATTGGGTAGCCGCAGCAATGCCGCGGCGGCAGCGGCCGGACGCCAGCGCGACGAGGTCGCCGGCAGCCTGGAAGCGCTTGCGGAAATGACCAGCCGCGCCCAGCAAGAAAGCCAGGCGATGCAGGAAGCCATGGAGCAGGTCGCCTCGATCCGCAAGGCGGCGCTCGACAACGAGGCGATTTCGGATCAAGTCGGCAAAACCATCGAAGCGCTCGGTGAAGGCGTACGGGGCAGCACCGATGTGATCGAGAAACTGGCCAAACAGAGCGAGCAAATCGAAATTGTACTGACGGTTATTCAGGGCATTGCCGAGCAGACCAACCTGCTCGCGCTGAACGCCGCCATCGAAGCGGCCCGCGCTGGCGAGAGCGGGCGTGGCTTTGCCGTCGTCGCCGACGAAGTACGCGCGCTCGCCAGCAAGACCCAGCAATCCACCGGAGATATCCGCGCGCATATCGAAAGCTTGCAACGAGGCGCCCACGACGCCGTCTCGGCAATCAGCAAGACTGGCAAGCAGGCCGACAGCGGCCTGGCCTCGCTTACCACCAGCCGTCAATTGCAACAGGCACTGCAGCGCGCCGTGGCACAGGTGCATGACGCCATGGAAAAGGCGACCCAGGGTGCCGAACGACAAGCCGACACCGCGGCGGATGTGCGCGAGCGCGTGCAGGTGATCATGACCGAAGCCGAGCGATCCGCCGAAGCCGTCACTGCCACTGCGGCCAGTGGCCGAACGTTGGGTAATCTGGCGCAGCGGCTCGAAGCCAGCCTGGGTCAATTCAGAGCCTGATTCGCACCAGACGGGGCAATCACCTGAAGGAGCTTCGGGTGCCCCTTCCCGCAGCGGTTGTCGTGGCGTGAGCGGCGCACGCGATGAGGCGCCGGCCAACCCTGTTATCATCCGCGTTTTTTCCAGCATCCGATTTCAGCGAGCGCATTTCATGAGCACCGACAAGACCAACCAGTCCTGGGGCGGCCGCTTCAGCGAGCCCGTCGACGCCTTCGTCGCCCGATTCACCGCCTCCGTCGAGTTCGACAAGCGCCTCTATCGCCACGACATCATGGGCTCCATTGCCCACGCGACCATGCTGGAAAAAGCCGGCGTGCTGAGCGCCAATGAGCGTGACCAGATCATCGCCAACCTGAAAGACATCCAGGCCGAGATCGAAGCCGGCACTTTCGACTGGCGCGTCGACCTGGAAGACGTGCACATGAACATCGAGGCGCGTCTGACCGACCGCATCGGCGTTACCGGCAAGAAGCTGCATACCGGTCGCTCGCGCAACGACCAGGTCGCTACCGACATCCGCCTGTGGCTCCGCGACGAGATCGACACCATCCTCGCCGAAATCACCCGCCTTCAGCACGGCCTGCTGGGTCTGGCGGAAGCCGAAGCGGACACCATCATGCCAGGCTTCACTCATTTGCAGACCGCGCAACCAGTGACCTTCGGCCATCATTTGCTGGCCTGGTTCGAAATGCTCTCGCGCGACTACGAGCGCCTGGTCGACTGCCGCAAGCGCACCAACCGCATGCCGCTGGGCTCGGCGGCGCTGGCCGGCACCACTTACCCGATCCAGCGGGAGATCACCTGCCAGCTGCTGGGCTTCGAAGCGATCTCCGGCAATTCTCTGGACGGCGTCTCGGACCGTGACTTCGCTATCGAATTCTGTGCCGCCGCCTCGGTGGCCATGATGCACCTGTCGCGTTTCTCCGAAGAGCTGGTGCTCTGGACCAGCGCGCAATTCCAGTTCATCGACCTGCCCGACCGCTTCTGCACCGGCTCCTCGATCATGCCGCAGAAGAAGAACCCCGACGTGCCCGAGTTGGTACGCGGCAAGACCGGCCGCGTATTCGGCGCCCTTGCCGGCCTGCTGGTTCTGATGAAGGGCCAGCCGCTGGCCTACAACAAGGACAATCAGGAAGACAAGGAACCGCTGTTCGACGCCGCCGACACCCTGCGCGACTCGCTCCGCGCCTTCGCCGACATGGTCCCGGCGATCAAACCGAAGCGCGAGATCATGCGCGAGGCGGCGCTGCGCGGCTTCTCCACCGCCACGGATCTTGCCGACTATCTGGTGCGCCGCGGCCTGCCGTTCCGCGACTGCCACGAGATCGTCGGCCATGCGGTGAAGTACGGCGTCGAGTCCGGCAAGGATCTGGCCGAAATGAGCCTGGACGAGCTCCGTCGCTTCAGCGATCAGATCGATGACGACGTCTTCGCCGTGCTGACCCTCGAGGGCTCGGTCAATGCACGCGACCATATCGGCGGCACCGCACCGAATCAGGTGAGAGCAGCGGTGCAGCGCGGGCGGGACCTGCTCGCCTCGCGCTAAGCACATGCTGTTTTCGTAGGAGCGAGCGTGCTCGCGAACGGGCTGTCCGCTGGGCCTTTTCGCGAGCAAGCTCGCTCCTACTCAGATCAGGAAGACAGGAATTCCACATGCCTCTGAACATCCGCCCCGCCACTCGCAATGACGCCACGCTGATCCTGCGCTTCATCACCGAGCTTGCGATTTACGAGAAAGCCGAACACGAGGTGAAGACGGATGTGGCAGGCATTGAGTCCAGCCTCTTCTCGACGAACTCCACAGCCCAAGCATTGATTTGCGAACGCGCCGGTGAGCCGATAGGCTATGCGGTGTTTTTTTTCAATTATTCCACCTGGCTTGGCCGTAACGGGTTGTACCTCGAAGACTTGTATGTCAGCCCCGCAGCGCGCGGCACCGGCGCTGGCAAGGCGCTGCTTCAGCATCTGGCGAAACTCGCAGTAGCAAAAAATTGTGGCCGTTTCGAATGGGCTGTACTGGATTGGAACGAACCGGCAATTCGCTTTTACGAATCGCTGGGTGCCAGGCCGCAGGAAGAGTGGACGACTTATCGCCTGAGCGGCGATGCGCTGTTGGCGCTCGCAAACAGCAACTGACGGAACCTGCGCGCGCTGTATTGGCCTACCGGTAACCTCTCACCCGACAGGTTTATTTCCTGTCGCCAGAACCGGTAAGCCTATGACCGACCTCCGAACACTGCTGCTAAATCAGGACACGCAAGGCGCAGAAGTCTTCGATACGCCCAAAGAGCGCCTGCAGTTCTACCGCTCTGAAATCCACTTCGAGTCGACGTTACTGGCCGAGCGAACCAGCTCCTATCTGTCAGCGCAGTCTTTCTTGATGATCGCTTTTGCCTCGTCAATGGCCAATACCAATCCTGAATGGGGCAGTCTGTTCCGCCTGGTCGTGCCCGCAATCCTGGCGGGACTGGGCCTGCTGACATCTTTCCACGCGATGCCTGGGATCAAATCCAGCTTCGATGTCATAGAACGCTGGCACCAGAAACAGGCCGAACTGCTTCAGCTAGAGGGCCATGCGGGCCTGCTGCCGAACCAGGAGTCGGCATTGTTCGGTGAAGGCAACAGCCCCGTTGGGGGTCATCGCTACAAGCGAACGCTGTTGTTTTCCCTCCGCACGCCGCTGATCTTTGCCTCGGTCTGGGCACTTTTCGGTGCTTTTTGCGTGGTGCTGTATTTCTTCGGCTGATCAGAGCCAATCGCGGAATTTGAACCAGGCGTAGGGAATGATCGCCGATACCACCATCATCACCAGGGCCATCGGGTAGCCAAGCAGCCAGCCGAGCTCAGGCATATGTTCGAAGTTCATGCCATAGACCGTGCCGACCAGCGTCGGTGGCAGGAATAGCACGGCGGCGATGGAGAACACCTTGATGATGCTGCTCTGCTCGATATTGATCAGGCCGAGCGTGGCATCGAGCAAAAAAGCGATGTCGCCCAATAGTCGCGCCTGATGCTCACCCAGCGAGCGCACGTCCCGCTCCAGCGCCTTCAAAACTCCTTTGGCTCCCTGCTTGGTCTCGCCGGCGTGCAGGCGGTAGAAAGCGATCAGGCGAGTCGAGCTGAACAGGCTCTCGCCCAGCCGCGACAGCAGCGAGCGGTGCTGACCAAGCTGCTGAATGATCTGCTGCAGGTCCGTGCGCTGCTCCTTACGTTTATCGAAGACGCAACGCGACAGGGCCTGGAGCGCAACCTGAACGTTTTCCAGCACGTCGGCGATACGGTCGACGATGGCATCGGCCAAGCCAAGAAAAATTTGGTGACTGGTGCCATACACCGATGGCTGCCGTGCACTTTTGGTTTCGAACTGGCGAAACGCACTGAGTTCGGCATAACGCACGGTTACCAGGCAACGCTGGGTCAGGACGAAGGTGACTTCGGCGTTCTCCGGACGGCGGTCGGCAATCCCCATTACCACTGTGGTCGTCATGAAGATGGCGCCTTCCTCATCGTAAAAACGCGAAGAATCCTCAATTTCCGCCAGCTCTTCGCGGGTTGGAATATCCAGGCCCAGCGCCGACTCGACGAAGCGTTCCTCCTGCTGGTCAGGGGAAAGCAGGTCGATCCATAGCACATTGTCAGGGAGCGCCTGCAGATGCTGGGCAGCACGCCGCACCAGCGCGCCGTTTTCAAGACAGTGGAAAATGATCATGACTTGGTCGCGTTCCTCAAAAGTCCATAGTAGGAATAGAGACCGACCCAGGCGAAGCGTTCAGGCGGCATCTGCTGCAGACGCGCAGCTTGCCGGGACACGCCGAAACACGCTATCAAGATGTTCCCTAACGAGAGTTGCTCCATGACCGACACTGCCGACGACGACGAAACATTCGCCGAGGAAACACTGATCCAGGCGATCGAAAATCAGCTGGAAGCCGGCGATCCACCTGCCACTCAGGCCACGCTGAACAAGCTGACCCTAGTCGGCTACGAACGCGAGGAGATACTGAAGATGATGGCACTGGTGCTTGCCGACGAGATTCGGCAAATGCTCGAGCAAGACCGCCCGTTCGACGCCGTCAGGTACGAAACGCAGCTGCGTAATCTGCCCGATCTACCGGATTAACAGCCGAGGGCGGCAAGCTTGCGCACAGCATCTACACTTCGCAGAACGAGGCCGATGTTCACTACTCAAGGAGCAAACATGTCCTTCACGTCCGATGTGATAGCCGAGCTGGAAATCCTTCGCCTGTTCAATCTCGATAACACGCTCGAAGGCCTGAAAGTGCACCACGACGCCGGAAGTGCAGCCGTCACCGCAGCCGAACGCCTGCACGCCAAAGGCCTGACGACCCAGCCTGACGGTGGCTACCTGACTAGCCTCGGCCGCGATGCAGCCGGGCATGTGCAAGGGCTGCTGACCATCCTTTCGCAAACCGCCCCGACGTAACGATGACCTTAAGGCGTGGCGCAAACGCCACGCCTTAAGGTTCGCGGCCAACGGTCGCTCTACCTTCAAGCAACGGTCGCTATGGTTCTTGCCCCCGCAAGCCCGTGTTACCTTCCCGCGCCTAGCGCCTCGATAATCAGGTCCGACAATCTTCGACCTCCCGCACGAACTGCTTGAATGACCCGCCACCTGGAAATCCGCCCCGTTCTCGAAGAGGGTATCGACCGCAAGGTACTCAGTGCGCTGCGCACGCGTTTCCTGACGGTGAATGCCGGTCGCCTGGAGCGCACCCGCCTGGGCATGTCGTCGCGCCAGCAGGCGGTCATCAAGCTGTTGCCACTGCTGTTTCACGTCAACCATCCCATCCTGCCGGGCTACGTATCGGCGCTCACGCCGGCTGGGCTGTCCGGGTTCGAGCCGGATGCCGAGACGCTGGCGGAAGCGCAGCGCCTAAGCCGCTCGTTTTCCTACAAGCCATTGCGCGGCCAGCCGCCGCAGCCGATCCTGGGTCTGTTTCTCATGGGCAGCCTGGGCACGGTCGCGCAGGACGAACAGAGCGATCTGGATGTCTGGGTCTGTCACGACCCGAATCTTTCTGAGCACCAGCGCGACGAGCTACAGCGAAAGTGCGATCAGCTGCGGGGCTGGGCGGCGACCCAGGGCAGCGAGGCGCATTTCTTCCTGGTCGACCCGGTGCGCTTCACGCAGGGCGCACGCGAGGCGAAGCTGACCTCCGATGATTGCGGCACTACCCAGCACTATCTGCTGCTGGACGAGTTCTACCGCACCGCGATCTGGCTTGGCGGTCGCACACCGCTCTGGTGGCTGGTGCCGGACTATGAAGAACATCGGTACGCCGAGTACGTGCACACCCTCCTGGCAAAACGTTTCGTACGCAGCGACGAGGTGCTGGACCTTGGCAGTCTCGCCAGCATTCCGCCAGGCGAGTATCTGGGCGCCGGCTTGTGGCAGCTGTACAAGGCCATCGAGTCGCCGTACAAGTCGCTGTTCAAGTTGCTGCTGGTGGAGGCCTATGCCAGCGACTATCCGCAGCTGCGCTGCCTGAGCCTGGACTTCAAACAGGCGGTCTATGCCAACCGCCTGGAGCTGGACGATCTGGACCCCTATATCGTCGCCTACCGCCGGGTCGAAGCTTATCTCGCGGGCCGCGGCGACATGGAGCGCCTGGCCCTGTTGCGGCGCTGCTTGTATCTAAAGATCAATCAGCCATTGAGCCGTCCGCCGATCAACCGCACCCGGAGCTGGAAGCGCCGCCTGCTCGAACGCCTCACGCATGACTGGGGTTGGGACGAGCGTCAGTTCGCCCTGCTCGATCGCCGCGCCCAGTGGAAGACGCGGCAGGTCGATCAGGAGCGACGTGCCCTGTTCAACGAATTGACCTACGGCTATCGCTTTCTGAGTGAATTCGCCAAGCGTCTGCAGATCAGCAGCAGCATCAACGGGCGTGATTTCGCCGTGCTGGGCCGGCGGCTGCACGCCGCCATCGAACGTAAGGCGGGAAAGATCGAGGCGATCAACATGGGCATCTCGCCGGACATGGCCGAGCACAGCCTGACGCTGGCGCAAGGCTATGACGCTGCCGGCGATATTTCCTGGGCGCTCTATGAAGGCTGTCTGAGCGTTCGGGAAGTAGAGAATTTCTCGCCCCTGAAGCGTTCGCGAGATCTGATACCGCTGCTCGGCTGGTGTCATCGCAACGGCATCGTCGACACCGCTACCCACGTCGCGCTGCACCCGGGCGACAGCGGGTTGATCGAGGCGGAGCTGTTCTCGCTGCTGACCAACCTGCGCCAGGCGTTTCCCATGCCGCTGCCCACGGTGGCCGAGCAGGCCTTGCTGACAACGGCCGTGCCGACCCAGGTCCTGCTGCTGGTGAATATCGGACTCGACCCGTTCCGCAGCGAACACTCTCCCGACGAGCGCAACGATCCGCTCGGCTATGGTGGGGCGCGCGAGAATCTGGTCCTGAGCATCGACCAACTCAGCCTGAACAGCTGGAACGAGCTGATCGCCAATCGCTATGAGGGCGCTTCAGCTCTGCCCGATTGCTTGCGCGACTATCTCGACGCCCTACCCGCGAACGGCGCCCGCCCCAGCTTGCAGGTGCGCTGCGTTGGCAGCCATTCCGGGCTGGCCATTGCGCGGCGGATGGAGGCGCTGTTCCGCGACGCTCAGACCGCCCTCGACGAAGCGAGCGACAATCGCTACCTGCTGCAGATCCGTCAACATTTTCACATGCTCGACCTGACCGCTGGCAATGTCCGCCATACCAAACTGAACGATCTACGCACCCTGATCGAACACCTCGGCGAAGCACACCATCGGGACCGCCCGGTGCGGGTGGATCGGCAGGCGCTGGAGGGCCAGGATCTGCCGCTTATCCTGGCCCAGGCCAGAGCGCAGTGTTTGCAGGTGTTCTATCGCGTCCAGGGTGCGACGGCGGAGCTGACGGTATTAGACGAGTTCAATGCTTTATGGCGCCAACAGGTCGCGTACCGAGACGAACAGAGCCTGCTGACCCCGCTGCTGCGCTTCCTGAAATCGATAAGCTACCGCCGCACAACGCTGCTACCGTTCGAGGAGAGCCATCTAGCGGCCATGGACATTCTGATCTACCGGCTGCAGCAGCCCTCGCCGGCCACTCCGTTAGCCATCGAACGCAGGGCAGCGCCCCGCGAGGAAGCTAGCGATCCTCTCCACGACATCCAGGCAATCATCGAGCCCAACGAGCGGGGCCGCTCGCAGGTCACGCTGTATTGCAATCATCAGGAGTTTTCCAGCCTGGAATACGGTGCCGAACTGTTCGCCGCGGTGGCCCGCTATATTCTCGGGCAGCGTAGCGCCGCCGAGCGTTATCCTTGCTACATCACTGATCTGGATCTATCTGGCCTGCACGGCGAAGGGCGAACCCAGACCGTGCAGCACCTGCGCTACAAGGCGCAGCTTGAGGCGGCAATCAATCAAGCACTGATCTCGGTCTGACCGGCGCGTGGCGCGAAGCGCTTTATAGACTCACGTCACCGGCGGCTTCCGGCTGGTACTCGACAGCCAGCAGAGTGAGCTTGAGGAGCTTGCCGCCGGGCGTCGGCCAATCGATATGCTGCCCGACGCTCAAGCCCAACAAGGCGGTGCCTACTGGTGCCAACACCGAAACGGTGCCTTCCTTGCCAGCGTCCTGCGGGAAAACCAACGTCAGGTGGTAATCCTTGCCACTGCCCTCTTCGCGGCAATGAACACGAGAGTTCATCGACACTACGCCAGCGGGCAACTCGCTACGCTCGACCACCTGCGCACGCGACAACTCCTCATCGAGCGCTTCGGCGGCCGGACCGTAGTCAGACAGGCTGTTGAGCAGCCGCTCGAGCCGCTGCAGATCGGTTTGGGTGATGATGATAGGCGGTGCGCTGGACATGGTGCCGGGTAAACTCCTGTAAAAAGTAAAGGGGTAAAAAAGCAAAACCCCGCCCGAAGGCGGGGTTTTTTTAACCGGAAGTCGACCCTAACACAGCCGATTAAATAAGCAAGAGCCCAGATCGAGGCTCATCGCGGCGACCCGATTCGTTCAGCGTGATGCCTCAAAGCTCTTCGAATTCCAGTGCCTCGCCACCCTGCTCCTGCGTGACCCGCGTCAACAGTTCACCGAGGCGTTCGTCGTTGGCGTCACAGATCCACAGCGAGGCGGCTTCGTCATAATCGAAGTGAAAACCACCTGAGCGCGCGGCCACCCATAGCTGACGCAACGGCGGCTGACGGCTGAAGATGAGTTGCGTGCCGTTCTCGAAACGTACGGTGAGAACGCCACCGGAATTTTCCAGATCGACATCCATGCCGCTGTGATCGAAAACATCCTCGATTTCTTCCTGCGCGGCGTCGACGAGATCGTGAAAGCGGGCTTCGCTCAAACTCATGAATCGTTTCCTCGGTACGGGTTGTACGGTGGCATAGCGGCCACCAACGATGCCGGCGAGCTTAGCAGGCGACCACCGCGTCTAGCGAGCGGCTAGCAGCGACGCTTACCGCCGAGCGCGGCCCACATAGGCAATCCGGTGGGTGCTGGGTATACTCCGGCCCATCGATTTTTCTAGGATTGCACCCCCATGAAGCGTCTGTTGCTTCCATTCATCGCACTCGCGGTTCTCGCCTCCGCGCTCAACGGTTGCGGCCAGAAAGGCCCGCTGTATCTACCGGACGACGACGCAACCGTCAAAGAGCGCTCCAAAGACCGATTCGAACTGTAAGGAGGCATCACCATGGAGGCCTTCTCGTACCGCGACGGTCAACTCTTCGCGGAGGGCGTGGCGCTGCCCGCTCTCGCGCAACGCTTCGGCACCCCCACCTATGTCTACTCGCGCGCCCATATCGAGGCTCAGTACCACGCCTATGCCGATGCGCTGAGCGGCATGCCGCATCTGGTCTGCTTCGCGGTCAAGGCGAACTCGAACCTTGGCGTGCTGAACGTATTGGCCCGGCTCGGCGCTGGCTTCGATATCGTTTCGCGCGGTGAACTGGAGCGCGTGCTGGCCGCTGGCGGGCAGCCTGAGCGCATCGTCTTCTCCGGCGTCGGCAAGACCCGCGACGACATGCGCCGCGCGCTGGAAGTCGGCGTGCACTGCTTCAACGTCGAGTCCACCGAAGAGCTCGAACGCTTGCAACTGGTCGCAGCCGAACTCGGTGTGACGGCACCGGTATCGCTGCGGGTCAATCCCGATGTGGACGCCGGCACCCACCCGTACATCTCCACCGGTCTCAAGGAAAACAAATTCGGCATTGCCATCGCCGATGCCGAAGCGGTCTATGCGCGGGCTCACGAGCTCAGCAACCTGGACGTCGTCGGTGTCGATTGCCACATCGGCTCCCAGCTCACCAGCCTGCCGCCCTTCCTTGACGCACTGGACCGCCTGCTGGCGCTGATCGATCGCCTCGCGGTAGCCGGCATCCGTATTCGCCACCTGGATCTGGGTGGCGGCCTCGGTGTTCGCTACCGTGACGAGCAACCGCCGCTGGCTGGTGATTACATTAAGGCTGTGCGCCAGCGTATCGAGGGGCGCGACCTGGCACTGGTGTTCGAGCCGGGCCGCTCCATCGTCGCCAACGCCGGTCTGCTGCTGACCCGCGTGGAATACCTCAAGCACACCGAGCACAAGGATTTCGCCATCGTCGACGCGGCGATGAACGACCTGATCCGCCCGGCGTTGTATCAGGCCTGGATGGACGTGGTGGCGGTGCAGCCGCGCGAAGGTCAGCCCCGCCACTACGATATTGTCGGCCCGATCTGCGAAACCGGCGATTTTCTCGCCAAGGAACGCCCGCTGACCTTGGCCGAGGGTGATCTGTTGGCTGTTCGTTCGGCCGGCGCCTACGGTTTCGTCATGAGTTCCAACTACAACACCCGTGGCCGCGCCGCCGAGGTGCTGGTGGACGGCGACCAAGCCTACGAAGTGCGCCGCCGCGAAAGCGTGCAGGAGCTCTACGCCGGCGAAAGCCTGCTGCCTGCCTGAGGCCACGACGATGCTTTTGCGTTTTACCAAGATGCACGGCCTGGGCAACGACTTCATGGTCATCGACCTGATCAGCCAGCACGCGCATATCCAGCCCAAGCACGCCAAGCAATGGGGCGATCGGCATACCGGCATCGGTTTCGATCAGCTGCTGCTAGTCGAGCCGCCGCACAATCCCGATGTGGATTTCCGCTATCGCATCTTCAATTCAGACGGTTCCGAAGTGGAGCAGTGCGGCAACGGTGCGCGCTGCTTCGCCCGTTTCGTGCTGGACAAGCGCTTGACCACGAAGCGCCGGATTCGCGTCGAGACCAAGGGCGGGACTATCGAACTGGATATCCGTCCCGACGGGCAGATTAGCGTCGACATGGGCCCGCCACGGCTGGTCCCGGCCGACATTCCGTTCCAGGCCGACGGTGAAGCGCTGAGCTATCCGCTGGACGTCGATGGACAGCAGCTTCAAATCGCCGCGGTGTCCATGGGCAATCCGCATTCCGTGCTGCGTGTGGACGACATCGACAGCGCGCCGGTGCATGAGCTCGGGCCAAAAATCGAGCATCACCCGCGCTTTCCACAGCGGGTCAACGCCGGCTTTATGCAAGTTATCGATCGCCAGCACGCCAAACTGCGCGTATGGGAACGCGGCGCGGGTGAGACCCAGGCCTGCGGCACTGGCGCCTGTGCCGCCGCAGTCGCTGCGATTGGGCAGGGCTGGATGGATTCTCCGGTGCAGATCGACCTGCCAGGTGGCCGTCTGTCTATCGAATGGGCAGGCCCAGGTCAGCCCGTTATGATGACCGGCCCCGCCGTTCGCGTTTTCGAAGGACAGGTTCGCCTATGACCGAGCAAAACCAGGATAAGCCGCAACTGCCAGACGCCGAAGCCGTCGCGGCTTATCTGAGTGCTCATCCAGAATTTTTCGTCGACCATGATGAATTGATCCCCGAGCTGCGCATTCCGCATCTGCCGGGTGGCGCGGTGTCGCTGGTCGAGCGGCAGGTGAAGCTGCTGCGCGAACGCAACATCGAGATGCGCCATCGTCTCTCGCAGCTGATGGACGTGGCCCGCGACAACGACAGATTGTTCGACAAGACCCGCCGACTAGTGCTCGACCTGCTGGACGCCAACAGCCTGGAAGAGGTCATCGGCGCAGTGGACGAAAGCCTTCGGCACGAATTCCAGGTGCCCTATGTCAGCCTGATCCTGTTCAGCGAAGCGCCCTTACCAGTCGGTCGCAGCGTGACGAGCGCCGAAGCACAACAAGCCATCGGCGGTTTGCTCGGCGGCGGCAAGACCATTTGCGGCGTACTGCGCCCGCATGAGCTGGTGTTTCTGTTCGGCGAAGAGGAAAGCAGCGAGATCGGCTCGGCGGCGGTCGTCACACTCAACCAGCAGCAAGGCATTCTGGCGATCGGGAGCAAGGACCCGCAGCACTACAAGAGTTCGCTGGGCACGCTTTTCCTCAGTTACATCGCCGAGGTGCTGACTCGAGTACTGCCGCATTACTCTGCGCCGCTGCGATCGGTACGCTAAAAAGGTGCAAGCTGGAAGCCAATGCGCGGCCCACGAGCGATTCGCGTCTAGCTTTCAGCTTCAAGCTTATGGCTGCCTCATATCGAAGTGAGCTCTGATGCAAACCGATCTCGACGCTTATTTCCAACATCTGCGCAGCGAGCGGCACGTGTCGCCGCATACGCTGGATGCTTACCGGCGCGACCTGATCAAAGTGATGGACTACTGCCAGAAACAGCAGTTTGGGCAGTGGTCCGAGCTGAAAAGCGCCCACGTTCGCCAATTGATTGCCGAACAGCATCGCCAGGGTCAATCCAGCCGCAGCCTGGCACGCCTGCTCTCATCACTGCGCGGCCTGTATCGCTACCTCAATCAAGAAGGACGCTGCGCCCACGACCCGGCCGCCGGCATCTCCGCGCCCAAGGGCGAGAAACGCTTGCCACGACTACTCGACACCGACCGGGCGATGCAGCTACTCGATGGTGGCATCGAGGACGATTTCATCGGCCATCGCGATCAGGCCATGCTTGAGTTGTTCTATTCATCCGGTCTGCGCCTGGCCGAACTGGTTGGCCTGGATATCGATCAGCTCGACGTCCCCGCAGGACTGGTCCACGTCCATGGCAAAGGCAACAAAGATCGCGTGCTCCCTATCGGACGCAAGGCGCGCGAAGCGCTGCAAGCCTGGCTGCCGCTGCGGGCGCTGAGCAATCCGCCCGATGGTGCGGTATTCGTCAGCCAGCAGGGCCGCCGCCTCGGTGCGCGTGCGGTGCAATTGCGGGTGCGCCAGGCCGGTGTGCGCGAGCTCGGCCAGCACCTGCACCCGCACATGCTCAGGCACAGTTTTGCCAGCCATATGCTCGAATCGTCGCAAGACCTGCGCTCCGTACAGGAATTGCTCGGCCATGCCGACATCGGCACCACGCAGATCTATACCCACTTGGATTTTCAGCATTTGGCCAAGGTCTATGACCAGGCGCACCCGCGTGCCAAACGTAAGCAGGACAGTGACCCATGAGCATTCAGCTGATCACCTTCGACCTCGATGACACGCTGTGGGATGTAGGCCCGGTCATTCAGAGCGCCGAAATTCGCTTGCGAGATTGGCTCGGCCAATACGCGCCGCGCCTGGGGGACTTTCCTGTCGAGTCGCTGGCCGCGCTCCGTCGCATGCTGGTCGAGTCCGAGCCAGGCCTGAAGCACCGCATCAGCGAACTGCGCCGGCGCATCCTCTTCCATGCGCTGCATGACGCCGGCTATCCGAGTGGTGAAGCGCAAGACATTGCCGACCAGGCATTCGAGGTTTTTCTCGAAGCCCGCCATGCCATTGATCTCTTTCCCGATGTGCACCCGACGCTGGAGTGCCTGGCCAACCAATACACACTCGGCGTGCTGACCAATGGCAACGCCGATGTCCGTCGCCTGGGCCTCGCCGATTATTTCCAGTTCACCCTTTGTGCCGAAGAACTGGGCATCGGCAAGCCGGACCCGCGGCCTTTCCAGGAAGCGCTCGGCCGCGCGGGGGTGAGCGCCGAGCACGCGGTGCATATCGGTGATCATCCTGATGACGACATCGGTGGCGCGCAGCGGGCCGGCGTTCGCGCCATCTGGTTCAATCCTGCCGGAACGCCGTGGCAGCATGACGGCCAGCCAGACGCGGTGATCCGCAGTCTCGCAGAGCTCCCGACGTTGCTGGCCGGTTGGCAATAGGGTTTCAACGAATCGCAAATACGACAAAGCCCAACACGGTCGGTGTTGGGCTTCGCTATGATCAGCCGGAACGAACAGGGCGGATAAAGGCGCTTTCCGGCTTAGATAGGCCGGCTGCCGTACTTGCTGTCAGGCTTTTTCGGCGGATCGGCGACTACGTTCGGTTCGACTTCCTGCACGCGCCCGCCACGGGCGAGAAACTCTTCCATCGCACGTGCCAGCTCGTCACGTTCGCGCTGCTTGGCTTCCAGGCTTGGCATTTCCTCGACGACCACCGTCTTGGCCTTGGCCTTCTTGGTCGTCGGGGTGGCGCGCTCACTGTCAGTCCCCTCGTCGTCAGCGTCGTCGCCATCATCAGCGGCGGCTAACTCCTCGCCTTCCTCCTCGTCGTTAACGTCCAGATCGTCTTGTTCTAATTCTTCGTCGCTCATGTTCAACCTCGTACCTTGCCAAAGCGGAAGTTTAAGGGTCTGTTCCCGTTTCGCTGCGAGCCGCGTTGCTGCGCCAAATCTCGCCAGGCAAGGCGCGGGACGCAGGTAATGGTCGCTCCCTTGCCAAGTCCCGCAACGCCGCATGGCGAGATTTGCCGCGCAACCCGTAGGGACGGGCCGTCGCGGCCGCGACGAAACGGGAACAGACCCTACACCAGCGATGTGCTTTGTTCGCCATCGCCAAAAAAAATTCAACTTGCCATCCCGTGCAGCGTTGCGACGACCTGTCTGGCACCCCCTCGATCGCGGTGCTCACCCAGATAGATACCTTGCCAAGTCCCTAATACCAGCCGCCCCTCGCCCACCGGCAAGCTCACTTGGCAACCGAGCAGACTCGCCTTGAAATGCGCCGGCAGATCGTCCGGCCCTTCGTAATCATGTTCATAACCACTCTGGCCTTGTGGCACCAGGCGGTTGAAAAACGTCTCAAAGTCGCGCCGCACCGCGCCATCGGCGTTCTCGTTGATGGTCAGCGAGGCCGATGTATGGCGCAGCCACAGGTGTAACAGACCGACCCGGCATTGTTGCAGTTCCGGTAGTTGTGCAAGCAGCTCATCGGTAATCAGATGGAAGCCACGCGGTCTAGGGCGCAGTATGATCACGGTCTGTTGCCACATGCTGAAACGCCCCTCGGCATCTGAACGGGCGCATTCTAGCGCGGCGGCAGAAAAAACAAAGGGCGCCCGCAGGCGCCCTTCATCGTGACGTTGACGGTTACCGCTTGCTGGTGAACTCCGGATAGGCTTCGAGGCCGCACTCAGCTACATCGACGCCCTCATACTCTTCCTCCTCGCTCACCCGCAGGCCCATGACGGCCTTGATGACGCCCCAAACGATCAGGCTGGCAATGAAGACCCAGGCGAAGATCGAAACCAGCCCCAGCAGCTGCGCGCCGAAGGACGCATCGGCATTGGTCAGCGGCACCGCCAGCAGCCCCCACATACCAACTACACCGTGCACCGAAATAGCACCGACCGGGTCATCCAGCTTGAGCTTGTCCAGACCGAGAATACTGAACACCACCAACACACCGCCGACACCGCCGATAAGCACGGATTGCAGGGCGCTCGGAGTCAACGGCTCGGCGGTGATCGCCACCAGACCGGCCAGTGCACCGTTGAGAATCATGGTCAGATCGGATTTGCCGAACAGCAGCCGTGCGGTGATCAGGGCCGCGACCAGACCGCCAGCTGCGGCCATGTTGGTATTGGTGAACACCTGAGCGACTGCGTTGGCGTCCTCAATGGTGCTCATGCGCAGCTGCGAGCCACCGTTGAAGCCGAACCAGCCCATCCAAAGAATGAAGGTACCCAGGGTCGCCAGCGGCAGGTTGGCGCCGGGAATCGCATTGATCTGTCCGTTCGGGCCGTACTTGCCCTTTCGCGGGCCCAGCAGCAGCACGCCAGCCAGCGCGGCCGAAGCACCCGCCATATGCACCAGTCCCGAGCCGGCAAAATCAAGGAAGCCCGCCGCGTCGAGGAAACCGCCGCCCCACTTCCAGAAGCCCTGGATCGGGTAAATGAATCCGGTCATCACCACGGCGAAGGCGATGAAGGCCCAGAGTTTCATGCGCTCGGCCACCGCGCCGGACACCACCGACATACAGGTTGCGGCGAACACGATCTGGAAGAAGAAGTCGGCCCTCGCCGAGTAGTAAGGGGCATCCTCACCACCCGCCGCGACCACGTCCACGGCATTTTCATCACCGATCAGGAAACCCAGGCTTGGCAGGATGCCGCCTTCGGGGCTCGAATACATGATGTAGTAGCCGATCAGCAGATACATGATCGATGCCACCGAATACAACACGATGTTCTTGGTAAGGATTTCCGCCGTGTTCTTGGCCCGCACCAGACCGGATTCGAGCATGGCGAAACCGGCCGCCATCCACATCACCAGCGCGCCGCAGATGACGAAGTAAAAAGTATCGAGTCCGTACTGGACGGGTATCAGAGCTGTGCTGTCCATGTGTCACCTCTTGCTGTCGCGCAGGTCGCGCCGTTCGGTTGCCGGTCGCCAGCTTTCTTTCGGCAAGCCGGCCCCAAACCCCAGGGGTTGGCTCCGGGGTTCGTTTTTGGATGGAATTACAAGGAGTAGCTGCGCTCGCAGTGCGAACCAGGAACGGGCCCTACGCTTCCCGATTTCTGGCTGGAGAGGTAGCCCGTGAACAGGACCAGCGCAGTGGCTGTAAGCAACCAGGCTGTGCCGCCTGAATCGAGCGTCGCGTTCTGTGCCAAGGCGATGCCGGGGCTTATCAGAGACAAAAGGGCTCCTAGCCCTGCGAATCTTCGCAGAGTCATGGTTTTACTCCTGGGGCGTGGGGGTTCGTAGGCCTGCCGAAGCAGGCAATCGCAAAGCGTCGGATCGTTGCGTAGCGTGTGAAATCAGACTCGGCTGGCTTGCCTGATTTCGCCTGAGCCCGGGCGCTGACCGGTCAATCGTTCACTACGCGACGACGCCGATCAGATCGCGTCGGTGTCGGTTTCGCCTGTGCGGATGCGGATGGCCTGTTCCAGATTGACGACGAAAATCTTGCCGTCGCCGATCTTGCCGGTGTTGGCGGCCTTGGTGATGGCCTCAATCACACGGTCCAGCTGGTCGTCGGCAATCGCCACGTCGATTTTCACCTTCGGCAGAAAATCGACCACGTATTCAGCGCCGCGATACAGTTCGGTGTGGCCTTTCTGGCGCCCGAAACCTTTGACCTCAGTGACCGTGATGCCCTGGACGCCGATTTCGGACAGCGACTCGCGTACGTCGTCCAGCTTGAACGGCTTGATGATGGCAGTAACTAATTTCATGAAAACTTCTCCCGTTTAGGTGGACTTGCCTCAGAAGTACGAACCCAGGACAAGTCTAAGCTCTGTGTCTGGCTCTTGTAACGCGTCGACATAGCCGAGCGACCTCCAACACCATCAGCCGATCCGACGAAACGTCCTGAATCGTCTGCGCACCGCAACGCACCGGTGCGTCTTCATGACGAGCCAAGCAGAATCGATGCCAGGTCCGTGAGAACTGTGTGATAGCGCGCCCCACCGCAGCCGCGCGGGTCGCATCGCTGGCAAAACCCACGAAACCCGCGCACCAATACCGGGCAAAGCGATGTGACCGTCTGCCCATAAACGTGCACTGAGACGAAAATCGGCCTCAAACAGGCCGTGCTACACTGCCCGCCGCTCAGAAACAGGTGATGTCCATGCTCCCACCCAAAGCTTTTCTCGACGCCATCGGCTCTCAGGCTTCACGCCTGTTCAACGGCGAGACGCCGCTACCCCGTCCCGAAATCGAAGCCCAGTTCAAAAGCATCGTGCAGGGCGCGCTGAGCAAACTGGACGTTGTCAGCCGCGACGAATTCGATAACCAGATGGTAGTGCTCGCGCGCACCCGAGCACGGCTGGAGGCGCTTGAGGCCAAGGTCACCGAGCTGGAAGAAAGACTGCAGCCACCCGCCGCCGAATAAGCTCGGTGGCGACACGATCAAAGGAGTGATCGAATGTCCCTCGCCATAGTTCATAGCCGCGCCCAGGTGGGCGTTGAGGCGCCCGCCGTCACGGTCGAAGCCCATCTGGCCAACGGCCTGCCTTCGCTGGCATTGGTCGGCTTGCCGGAAACCGCCGTCAAGGAAAGCAAGGATCGCGTGCGCAGCGCGATCCTGACCTCCGACTTCGATTTCCCAGCCCGCCGCATCACCCTCAATCTCGCCCCCGCCGATCTCCCGAAAGACGGTGGCCGCTTCGATCTGGCCATCGCCCTGGGCATTCTCGCCGCCAGCGGGCAGATTCCCGCAGACCGCCTCGATACCCTGGAATGTCTGGGCGAGCTGGCGCTATCCGGCGCGCTACGACCGGTGCAGGGTGTGTTGCCTGCGGCCTTGGCGGCACGTCAGGCCGGGCGCGCGCTGCTGGTACCTCGAGCCAATGCCGAGGAAGCTAGTCTGGCTTCAGGGCTGGTGGTTTACGCCGCCGATCACTTGCTGGAAGTCGCGGCGCACTTCAACGGCGTCACGCCTATCGCTCCCTTCGAGGCCCAGGGCCTGCTGCGTCAGGTGCTGCCTTACCCCGATCTGGCCGATGTGCAGGGCCAGGCCGCCGCCAAACGCGGATTGTTGGTCGCGGCGGCCGGCGCGCACAATCTGCTTTTTTCAGGCCCTCCGGGCACCGGCAAGACGCTGCTGGCCAGCCGTCTACCCGGTTTGCTCCCACCGCTGGAAGAGCAGGAAGCGCTGGAAGTCGCGGCGATTCATTCGGTCGCCAGCCAGTCGCCGCTGGAGCATTGGCCGCAACGACCATTTCGCCAGCCCCATCACAGTGCATCGGGGCCGGCACTGGTCGGTGGAGGCAGCCGGCCGAGGCCCGGCGAGATTACGCTGGCGCACCAGGGCGTGCTATTCCTCGACGAGCTGCCGGAGTTCGATCGCAAGGTACTGGAGGTACTCAGAGAGCCCCTGGAATCAGGCTGTATCGTGATCGCACGGGCGCGGGACAAGGTGCGTTTCCCGGCCCGTTTTCAGCTGGTCGCGGCGATGAACCCCTGCCCCTGCGGCTACCTGGGCGACCCGAGTGGCCGCTGTCGCTGTTCGCCAGATCAGATCCAGCGCTACCGAGGCAAGCTTTCCGGGCCACTGCTTGATCGTATCGACCTGCACCTCACCGTGGCACGCGAAGCCACCGCGCTGAACGCGCCACCCGCAACCAGCGACAATACCGCCGTGGTCGCCGAACAGGTTGCTCAGGCACGACGCATTCAATTGCGCCGCCAAGGCTGCGCGAACGCCTTTCTCGATCTCACCGGACTGCGCACTCATTGCCAACTGCAGGCCGACGACCAGCAGTGGCTGGAGCGCGCCTGTGAACGTTTGGGGCTTTCACTGCGTGCGGCGCACCGGATTCTGAAGGTCGCGCGGACTTTGGCGGACCTGCAACAGGAGGCGTTGATCGGCCGGCGGCATCTAGCCGAAGCGCTGCAGTATCGACCGGGTAGCCAGGCGTCCTGAGATACGATGCGGTCTTTGGACCACCGTGCGGGTCCTGCTCACGATTTGGCAGATGCGTGCCGCAATACGCCGAACGGCGCGGTCACACTCTGTAGGCGGTCGTGGTTACGGCCCGTTGTCCGGTCGATGTCGGCCGCTATGTTAGAGTGCACCCTCTTTCGCCACAGGCGGCCCACTCCCTTTCGGTACCAAGGAGCGCAGCATGGAGGCCCAAAAGTCTTCCTCTTCCACCATCAATCCCCCCGTGTTTTACGGCTCTGCCGTATTGATTCTCGCGCTGGTGATCTACAGCGTCGCTTTCTCCGACCATGCGCAAACGTTGTTCGGTGATGTCCAGGCCTGGATCATCGCCAATCTCAGTTGGCTTTATATCCTCGCCGTCGCCATCATCCTGCTGATGGTGGCGGTGCTCGCGCTCAGTCGCTACGGCGATATCAAGCTCGGCCCAGATCATAGTGAACCTGATTACTCAATGCTGACCTGGTTCGCCATGCTGTTTTCCGCCGGCATGGGCATCGGCCTGATGTTCTTTGGCGTCGCCGAGCCGGTGATGCATTTCCTCTCGCCGCCCGTCGGTGAAGGCGGCACGGTTACCGCCGCGCGCGAGGCGATGAAGATCACCTTCTTCCATTGGGGTCTGCATGCCTGGGCGATCTACGCCATCGTGGCGATGATCCTGGCCTACTTCGCCTACCGCCATGGCCTGCCGCTGACCCTGCGCTCGGCGCTTTACCCGCTCATTGGCGAGCGCATCTACGGCCCCATCGGTCACGCCGTGGATATCTTCGCCATTATCGGCACCGTGCTGGGCGTCGCCACCTCGTTGGGGCTGGGCGTCACTCAGATCAATACCGGTCTCAACCATCTGTATGGCCTGCCCATTTCAGTACCGGTGCAGATCGGCCTGATCGCCGCTACGACACTGTTGGCCACCATTTCCGTCATCACCGGCCTGGACAAGGGTGTGCGGCGGCTTTCGGAACTGAACCTCAGCCTCGCCGCACTGTTGATGCTGATGGTTCTGATAGCAGGCCCGACGGTGTTCATCCTGCAGACCTTTGTGCAGAACACCGGCAATTACTTCTCGCAGATCGTCACCGCCACCTTCAATCTCTACGCCTACGAGCCGAACGACTGGATCGGTGGCTGGACTCTGTTCTACTGGGGCTGGTGGCTGGCCTGGTCGCCTTTCGTCGGTTTGTTCATCGCGCGCATTTCCCGTGGCCGCACGATTCGCGAATTCGTCACCGGCGTGCTGCTGGTGCCGACCGCTTTCACCCTTCTGTGGATGACCGTTTTCGGCGATACCGCCATTCACATGATTCTCTGGGAGCATGTAACCAGCCTGGGCGAAGCCATCGACCGAGACAGCTCGCTGGCCTTGTTCGCCTTCCTGGAGCACTTCCCATTCGCCTCCGTGCTTTCACTGGTGGCGATCATCATGGTGGTGGTGTTTTTCGTCACCTCGGCTGACTCCGGCGCGCTGGTCGTGGACATGCTCGCGTCCGGTGGCCAGGAAGGCACGCCCGCCTGGCAGCGCGTCTTCTGGGCCGGCTCCATGGGTGCGGTGGCCATAGCCCTGCTGCTGGCCGATGGCCTGACAGCGCTGCAGACCGCCACCATCGCCAGCGCCCTGCCCTTTACTCTCGCGCTGCTGTGCTCGATGTGGGGCCTGCTCAAGGCCTTGCGCCTGGATGCCACCAAGCAGGGGTTGCGCTACCAGGCGATCACCACCTCACCGACCACACCGCGTGCCTACAGCGACTGGCAGCGACGCCTAAGCAATCTGACGAAGTTCCCACGACGCCCCGACGTGGTGCGCTTCATCTCCGGCGTAGCTCGTCCCGCCTGTGATGCAGTCGCCGAGGAGATTCGCAAACAAGGCTACGGCGCAACCGTCGAAGAAGGCGAAGACCGCCGCGTCCGCATCGAAATCACCCACGAAGGCGAGCCTGACTTTATCTACGAAATACGCCCCCGCGCCTATGCGATGCCGAGCTTCGTGCCCAGCAACGAAGACGACGAGCCCGGCGAACGTAAGTATTTCCGCGCCGAAGTTCACCTCAAGGAAGGTGGCCAAGACTACGACGTGATGGGCTGGAGCCGCGAAGGCGTGATCGGCGACATCCTCGATCAGTACGAGAAACACATGCACTTCTTGCATATGGTCCGATAACAGCAGCTGGAAGCTGGGAGCTTTAAGCTGGGAGACGTGCCAGCTTTGGCTTCCGGCTTCAAGCTTTCAAGCCTGTTAAACTCCCCGCCCCGCCCTCAGACACCCCAAACAACGATGTCCCGACTCAATCCCCGGCAGCAGGAAGCCGTGAACTACGTCGGCGGCCCCATGCTGGTGCTCGCCGGCGCCGGCTCCGGCAAGACCAGCGTGATCACCCGCAAGATCGCCTACCTGATTCAGCAATGCGGCATTCGCGCTCAGTACATCGTCGCCGTGACCTTCACCAATAAGGCCGCCCGCGAGATGAAGGAACGCGTCAGCAGCCTGCTGCGCGGCGGAGAAGGCCGAGGCCTGACAGTCTCGACCTTCCACAACCTTGGTCTGAACATCATTCGCAAGGAATACGCCAAGTTGGGTTACAAGCCCGGCTTTTCAATCTTTGATGAGGGTGACATCAAGGCGCTGCTGACCGACATCATGCAGAAGGAATACGCTGGCGACGACGGCGTGGACGAGATCAAGGGTTACATCGGCAATTGGAAGAATGACCTGATCACGCCAGAGGAAGCGCTGGAAAACGCGCGCAACCCAAAGGAGCAGACCGCTGCCATCGTCTACACCCACTACCAGCGCACGCTGAAGGCGTACAACGCGGTGGATTTCGATGACCTCATCATGCAGCCGGTCAAGCTGTTCCAGAACCACCCCGAGGTGCTGGAGAAGTGGCGCAACAAGGTTCGCTACATGCTGGTGGATGAGTATCAGGACACCGACGCTAGCCAGTACTTGCTGGTGAAACTGTTGGTGCAGGAGCGCGCGCATTTCACCGTAGTGGGTGACGACGATCAGTCAATCTACGCCTGGCGCGGCGCGCGGCCGGAAAACCTGATGCAGCTCAAAGATGATTTTCCCTCGCTGAAGGTGGTGATGCTCGAGCAGAACTACCGTTCCACCAGCCGCATCCTGAAATGCGCGAACGTCCTGATCGCCAACAACCCGCATGCCTTTGAAAAGCAGCTGTGGTCGGAAATGGGCCACGGCGATGCGATCCGCGTGATCCGCTGCCGCAACGAAGAAGCCGAGGCCGAGCGCGTGGCGATGGAAATCCTCACGCTGCATCTCAAAACCGATCGGCCTTACAGCGATTTCGCGATCCTCTACCGTGGCAACTACCAGGCCAAGCTGATCGAGCTGAAACTGCAGCACCATCAGATTCCCTATCGCCTGTCCGGCGGCACCAGCTTTTTCGCCCGGCAGGAAGTGAAGGACCTGATGAGTTATTTCCGCCTGTTGGTCAACCCGGACGACGACAACGCCTTCCTGCGCGTGATTAACGTGCCGCGCAGGGAAATCGGCTCGACGACCCTGGAAAAGCTCGGCAACTACGCCACCGCGCGCAAGATCTCCATGTACACCGCCTGCGACGAAATGGCCCTGGGTGAGCATTTGGACAGCCGCTTCACCGATCGCCTGTCGCGCTTCAAACGCTACATGGACAACCTGCGCCAGCAATGCGCGCAGAACGACCCCATCGCCGCGCTGCGCAGCATGGTCATGGACATCGACTACGAGACCTGGGTGCGCCAGCAGACCTCCAGCGACAAGGCTGCGGACTTCCGCATGGGCAACGTCTGGTTCCTCATCGATGCGTTGAAGAACACGCTGGAGAAAGACGAAGAAGGCGAGATGACCATCGAGGAGGCCATTGCCAAACTGGTGCTGCGCGACATGCTCGAACGTCAGCAGGAAGAGGAAGAAGGCGCAGAGGGCGTGCAGATGATGACCCTTCACGCCTCGAAAGGCCTGGAATTTCCCTACGTGTTCATCCTCGGCATGGAGGAAGAAATCCTCCCGCACCGCTCTAGCATCGAAGCCGACACCATCGAAGAGGAGCGCCGCCTGGCCTACGTCGGCATTACCCGAGCACGGCAGAATCTAGCGATGACCTTTGCCGCCAAGCGCAAGCAGTACGGTGAGATCATCGAATGCATGCCCAGCCGTTTTCTCGACGAGCTGCCGCAGGAAGACCTGGAATGGGAAGGCCAGGACGAAGCACCTGCCGAAGTGAAAGCCGCGCGCGGCAACGATGCGCTGGCGGCGATGCGGGCGATGTTGAAGCGGTAAGAGAAGCGGCAAGCTGGAAACTGGAAACTGGAAACTGGAAACTGGAAACTGGAAGCGAATCAACCCTGACTGCCGCGCCTGAATAAGCACTACGAATTTCACAAACGCACAAGCCGCCCCCTCTCCCTGCGGGGAGAGGGCTGGGGTGAGGGGCTGCGGACTCGTAGAATCGCTTCAGCCCACCTAGTAACTTCCCCATTGGTGGGCTGAAGCCCACCCTACGACTGGAAGCCCGCGCTACGCATAGCGCCGCGCCGCGGCTCAGCCGCTGACAATCGCCTCCAGCTCCTTCGCTGCCGCGCGCAGCCGGGGCACGAATGCCAGCAGCGGCTCCATCCCACAGCGAATAACGGGAGCATGGGTGAACAGACAGGCACTCAACTCGCCGCGGGCATCGCGCACCGGTACGGCGCAGGCAACCATGCCGTCGATGAACTCTTCCGAATCGGTGGCCAGATCTTCTTCGCGAATACGCACCAGGTCGTCGCGCAATGCACTCAGATCAGTCAGCGTGTTGCGCGCCATCTGCCGAATCGGCAGGCGTGGCAGGATGCGTTCTAGCTGGTCGTCCGGCAGTGAGGCGAGGTAAAGCTTGCCACTGGCGGTGCACCAGAGCGGCGTGTGGCTACCGATGGGCAGATAGATCTGTAAAGGCCAGTTGGTCTGAACCCGATCGAAATAGAGCATATCCAGGCCATCCGGCACGGACAGACCGCAAGTTTCGCCAATCTCATCCGACAGTTGCCGCAGGATCGCCTGGCGCAGCGCTTTGTGCCGCCCACTGCCGAGAATGTTTACTGCGGTGGAGTGCAACCGATCGCCAGGCAGCAGGCCGCCACGCAAACCAAACTGCAAGAAGCCCTCTTTTTCCAGCGTCTGCACCAGTCGGTGAGCGCTGGCCTTGGGAATATCCAGCTTTTCCGCCAGGGCACTGGGCGACAGCGGCTCCGCCGCGCCGGCTACGGCTTCGATAATTTCCAGCACGCGAGTGATGGAAGAACCTTTTTCGCGAGGGGTACTGCGCATCGCCTGGCCTATTGTTGGAAAGAATGAATCGCGTAGCGCGGGATGAGTGTATAGACGAGTGCGGGCTGAACACGCGGGTGGGCCGAAGCCCACCCTACGAGTGCCTTCTTCACGCACCGGCACGGATCACGTGGCGCCCGGCCCGTGCATGCTCATCCGTAGGGTGGGCTTCAGCCCACCAAGACGAGCGCAGCCCCCTGAGAGTATCTACTTCATCGTCGGCATCGAAAAATCCGTGCCGGCACGAATACCGGTCGGCCAGCGCCGAGTCACCGTCTTCATCCGGGTGAAGAAGCGCACACCATCCGGACCGTGCATGTTCAGCGGGCCGAAGACCGAACGCTTCCAGCCACCGAAGCAATGGAAGGCCATCGGCACGGGGATCGGCACGTTGACGCCGACCATGCCAACCTTGACGTTCTCTTCAAACTGCCGCGCCGTGTCGCCATCACGGGTGAAGATCGAGGTGCCGTTGCCAAACTCGTGATCGTTGACCAGCTTCAGCGCTTCGTCGAAGGAACTGACGCGCACCACCGCCAGTACCGGACCGAAGATTTCCTCCTTGTAGATGCGCATCTCAGCCGTCACACGATCGAACAGCGTCGGGCCAACATAAAAGCCATTTTCGAAACCATCCACTTCGATGCCGCGACCATCGCACACCAGCGTGGCGCCCTCTTCCACGCCCAGATCGATATAGCTCACCACTTTCTGCTGATGCTCTCGAGTTACCAGCGGGCCCATGTGCGGCTCAGGCTCGACACCCGTTCCCGGGCCGGTGCGCATCTGGCTGATCTCACCTTTGAGCATTTCCACCAGATTGTCCGCAACATCATCACCTACGCAGACCGCCACCGAGATCGCCATGCAGCGCTCACCAGCCGAACCATAGGCAGCCCCCATCAGCGAGCTGACAACCTGCTGCGGATCGGCGTCCGGCATGATCACCATGTGGTTCTTCGCGCCGCCCAACGCTTGGCAACGTTTGCCGTGCGCCGACGCGGTCGTGTAGATGTACTCGGCGATAGGCGTTGAACCGACGAAGCTGACCGACTGCACGCGCTCGTCGGTCAGCAGCACATCCACCGCTTCCTTGTCGCCGTTGACGATATTCAGTACGCCGGCCGGCAGACCGGCTTCGGCCAGCAATTCACCGAGCAGCAGGGTCGCGCTCGGGTCCTTCTCCGACGGCTTAAGGACGAAAGTATTGCCGCAGGCGATGGCCACCGGCAGCATCCACAGCGGCACCATGGCCGGGAAGTTAAACGGTGTGATGCCGACACAGACGCCCAGCGGCTGCATCAGAGAGTTTGAATCGATGTCGCGCCCGACGTTGGGTGAGAACTCGCCTTTGAGCAGGTGCGGAATCCCACAAGCGAACTCCACCACTTCCAGACCGCGCGTGACTTCACCCTGCGCATCGGAAAACACTTTGCCGTGCTCCAGAGAGATCAGCCGCGCCACGTCATCGCGCCGGGCTTCGAGCAGCGCCTTGAAGCGGAACATGACGCGGGCACGCACCAGCGGCGGCGTTTTCGCCCAGCCTTCGAAGGCGGTTTGGGCCGCGGCGATGGCCTCGCGGGTTTCCTCCGCTGATGACAGCGACACGTAAAATCGCGGCTCGCCGGTGGCCGGGTTGTACACGGTCGCGTGGCGTTCGGAGCGGCCAGCGACCGCCTCGTTGTTGATCAGGTTGCCGAGGGTCTGCATGGGGATCACTCCTGGTTCCAGACGGTTTCGTAGAGGTCGATGATTTCCGCTTCCGTGGGCACGCGCGGGTTGTTGCCCGGCGAGCCGGAGGCCAGCGCCTGCTTCGCCATGGTTTCGCGTAGTTCGAAGAAGCGTTCGCGGGTAATGCCGAACTGCTCAGGGCTCGGCACCTGAAGCTCTTGGTTGATGGCACGGAGCTCGCTCAGCAGCTTGCCGTTCGCCACCTCGACGTTGTCGCCTTCACCTGCGACGCCCATGGCACGCGCGCACTGGGCATAGCGCTCTGGCGCCGCGGGAATCGAAAACGCAGTGATCGCCGGCAACAGCATGGCGTTGGACAACCCGTGCGGTACGTGGAAGAACGCACCGATGGGCCGGCTCATGCCATGCACCAGCGCCACCGAGGCATTGGAAAAGGCGATACCGGCAAGTGTCGCCCCGAGCATCATCGCCTCACGGGCCTCGCGATTGCCGGGTTGGTGATAGGCCGCGCGAAGGTTCGGCGCCAATAGGCACATGGCCTGCAGCGCCTGGGCATCGCTGTAGAGGCTCGCTTTGCGGCTGACGTAGGCTTCGATGGCGTGGGTCAACGCATCGATCCCGGTATCGGCGGTCACCCGCGGCGGCAGCGACAGGGTCAGCTCGTAGTCGATCAGTGCAGCAACTGGCATGAAGCCGAGGCCGGCACAGAGCATCTTCTCGTCACTGGTCTCGTCCGTGATGATCGTGAAGCGCGTCGCTTCCGAGCCAGTGCCAGCAGTGGTGGGAATGGCGATCAGCGGCAAACCGGCCTCGCTGACATCGCGCGGGAAACGGTAATCGCGCATTTCACCGCCGAACTTGCCAAGGATGCCGATGGCCTTGGCTGAATCGATCGGGCTACCGCCGCCTAGGGCAATGATCGAGTCGTAACTACCCTGGCGCACCATCTCGACGCCGGCATGAATGGATGCCGCAGTCGGCTCCGGCAAGGTATCGGCGAAGCAGTCGCTGGGGATGTCGGCCTTGGCCAGCGTCTCGCTGATTCGAGCAACATAGCCCAGCTCGACCATCATCCGGTCGGTGACGATCAGTGGGCGCTTGCAGCCCAGGTTGTGCAAAACGGAAACGATCTGCTGGCTGGCGCCGGCGCCAACTTCCATCAGGCGCGGCAGGACGATGCGATGGCTCATGGTGTTCTCCAGTGGGCATTCGCGGAGCGCTCTGAAACGACGGCTGCTTGGCCAGACGGAGCGCCTGCACGAGGCAAAGCTGCTAAGGGAGACCTCGGGGCCTCGGTTGTTATTCTGGATGACCTTTCAATTCGTGTTTGAGACTAGAAACAACAGCGGTCAGCGTCAAGCTAAAACGAGACGTTTTTTCTCATTATCAAAATTCGCAGCTGAATCGAGACTGTTGGAGGTATGCCGGCGCGGGGAAAAATCAGTCTCTACCCGCCGCGTGGTTGCTCCAGCACAACGACGCCCACCCGCAGCGGCGCGAGGCGTTATGGCGCCTGTCACGCAGATTTAAAGTAAGAAATGGCAGCCTGTTTCAGAGAACCAGAGCGCGATTTCGCAGGTGTCGATTGATTGTGCGGCGATATGAGCAGTGGCCGACGAGGCCGCCAACCCAATGTCGGCCAGCGCCGGAAGGGTTCCAGTCCATCCGCGTGACCGCATCCGACCTAATCGAGCAACCGCTTCGACAGAGCATCGCCTTCCGTCTGCAGCCGCTGGCGTGTCTGCCTCGCCTGTTCTTGAGCTTGTGCATCGTCGAGGCTCGGCATGTCAGCAGCGACATTGATCAAGGCTGCATTGAGCCCGGCATGGATGAGCATGGCCCCGGCCTGCACGTCGCTGCGGACATTCGACGCCGTGCACGGCCAGGCCGCGACGGCCAGTTCGAGCGCCTCCAGGCAGCAGTGCGCCAACGCCAGCGGCACCGCACAGGCCTGACGCGCGGCCGCCTGCTTACGCTTGGGCTCGCCTTCACGGGCGGCGCTCAGGTAATCGCCGAACGCCTGCATGTCATCGTCCGCAAAAGCGCCGGGCCTACCCAGCAGCGCCTCGGCTGCCTGCAGCAGCTCGAGCCGGGCCGGGTCGGAGCCGTGGGCCTCGCTGATACGGAGCCCCTTCACCACCAGCGCAAGGCCAATGTCCGCGGTGACCGCAGCCGCTGCGCCGCAACCGGGCGTGGGCTGGCGAGCAGCAGTCGCCGCGCGAAAGTCCGCTAATGGTTGCAACCAGACGCTCGTGCTTCTGCTCATGCAAGCGGCCCGTCAGCTGGCGCGCGCCGTGCCGTTGCCCCAGGCCAGCAGAACATCGAGCATGCGATTTGAGAATGCCCACTCGTTGTCGTACCAAGCCAGCACCTTGATCAGATCACCCTGTACACGCGTATGGCTGAGATCAGCCACGCACGATGCCGGATACCCAAAGAAGTCGCGAGACACCAGTGGCAGGTCGTTACACTCCATTACCCCGAGCGGCATCGTCTGCGCGCCGTCACGCAAGATCTGGTTGACCGCCTCGACACTCGCAGGCGCACGCTCGGCAACGAAGGTGAGGTCCACCAGCGAGACGTTCGGCGTCGGCACCCGCACCGACAGGCCATCCAGCCGCCCGGCCAGTTCCGGCAGCACCAGACCGATGGCTTTGGCGGCGCCGGTGGTCGAGGGAATCATCGACTCCGCCGCGGCACGGGCGCGGTAAAGGTCCTTGTGCGCCTTGTCCAGCAGATTCTGGTCGTTGGTATAGGCGTGCACGGTATTGAGCAAGCCCTGACGAATCCCCATAGCCTCATGCAGCACCTTGGCCAACGGCGCCAGGCAATTGGTGGTGCAGGACGCATTTGAAATCACTCGCTGGGTGCCCAGCAGCTCATGGTTGACGCCATAGACTACGGTCAGGTCGGCGCCATCGAGCGGGTGCGAGGCGAACACCCGGTTGGCTCCGGCCTGCAGATGTTGGTCGACCAACGCGCGCTTCTTGAACTTGCCCGAGCACTCCAGCACCACATCGACGCCGAGCTGCTTCCAGGGCAATTGCGCGGGGTCGCGCTCCTGCAGCAGTCGAATCGATTGCCCACGGATCTGCAGCATGTCCTCGTGCAGGTCGACCTGGCCATGAAAGCGCCCGAAGGTGGTGTCGAAGCGCGTCAGATGCGCCATCGCAGCCCGGTCACTGAGGTCGTTGATCGCCTCTATACGAATCTGGCTTTCCAGATTCCGCTCGAACAGGGCTCGCAACACGGCTCGGCCAATACGGCCATAACCATTGATGGCAATACGCAACATGGCGGTCTCCCAGGGGATCGTTGAGGCTTGTGCAAGATTAGTCGGACGATCACGGATGTCGTTCACTGCATCCGAAGAAGATCGCCGAACGGCGAACCCGAGCGGCCCACATCAGTCGTAACCAGACAGGTCCGCCAAGCCGGCCTGCCGAACACCGGAAACGAACACCAGAAAAGGGAACGAGCATGAGCGAGTCAACCCAGCCACCCTGGTGGAAAGGCGCCACCGTCTATCAGATCTATCCGCGATCCTTCGCCGACAGCAACGGCGACGGCATCGGCGACCTCAATGGCGTGCTGCGCCACCTCGATCACCTGCAGTACCTCGGCGTCGACGCCCTGTGGCTGTCGCCGATCTTCCGTTCGCCGATGCGCGATGCCGGCTATGACATCAGCGATTACTGCGACATCGACCCGCTGTTCGGCTCGCTGGATGACATCGACCGGCTCATCGCCGAGGCGCATGCCCGCGGGATCCGCGTGCTGCTCGATTTCGTCCCGAATCACACCTCCGATCAGCACCCCTGGTTCATCGAATCGCGCAGCTCGCGGGACAACCCCAAGCGCGACTGGTACATCTGGCGCGACGAGCCGAACAACTGGCGCGCCGCGCTCAATGCCGGTAGCGCCTGGACTTGGGACGAGCACAGCCAGCAGTACTATCTGCACCTGTTCTTGCCCGAGCAGCCGGATCTGAACTGGCGTAACCCCGAGGTGGTCGAGGCGATGCACGGCGTGCTGCGCTTCTGGCTCGAGCGCGGCATCGATGGCTTTCGCATCGACGTCATTCATTGCACGGGCAAAGAGCCGACATTCGCCGACGATCCGCGCTGCCTGGCCGGCCAGCCGCTAGTGGAATTCAACGACCAGCCCTACAGCCACGAGGTATTGCGTGGTTTGCGCCGGCTGGTCGACAGCTATCCCGGCGAGCGCGTGCTGGTCGGCGAGGTCAATATCCGCTCCACCGAACGGGTCCTGCAGTACTACGGGGCTGGCGACGAGCTGCACATGTCATTCAATTTCCAGCCGCTGGACGCGCCCTGGGAGCCGGTGATGTTCCGCACCTGCATCCGCGACGTCGAGGCGCTGCTGAAACCGGCCAACGCCTGGCCGACCTGGGTGCTGTCCAATCACGACAATCAACGCCAGCGCAGCCGCTATCAGGGCTCGCTTCGCAGCGCCTATGCCGCCGCGGTACTGCTGCTGACCCTGCGCGGCACGCCGTTCATCTTTCAGGGCGAAGAGCTGGGTTTGGAGGACGCGGTGATCGCGCCGGACGAGCAGGTCGATCCCGGCGGCCGCGATGGGTGCCGAGCGCCGATTCCCTGGCTGGCGACAGCGCCCCACGGCTGGGATGGCGCCGAGCCCTGGCTACCCTTTCCGCCCGAAAGCGACGAATTGGCGGTCGAACGCCAGCTGCGTGCACCAGGCTCGACCCTCGAGCTGTACCGCCGCCTGATCGCCGCGCGCAAAAGCAGCCCGGCGCTGCTGCACGGCGACTGGCACGAACTGCCATCGCACCCGAACGTGCTGGCCTACAGGCGGCAACTGGGCGATGACCTGCGGGTGATCTGCCTGAACTTCGCCGATGAGCCCCACGCCTTTCCGATCAACGGGCACTGGCAGATCGAAATCGCCAGCGACGCCCAGCGCGAAGGCGAACCTTACAGCGGCGAACTGGCAGCAGGCCAGGCGTTGATTCTCAGCCCGGAGGAACACTGATGCGCCCACTTTGGTACCGAAATGCGGTGATCTATCAGATCGACCCGTCCTTGTTTCTCGACATCAACGGCGACGGCTGCGGCGACTTGCGCGGGGTTACCGACCGCCTCGATTACGTCCGCGGCCTGGGCGCGACGGCAGTCTGGCTGATGCCCTTCTACCAATCGCCTTTCCAGGACGCCGGCTACGATGTCAGCGACCACTTGCAGGTCGACCCGCGCTTCGGCGATCTCGCCGACGTGGTGTATCTGCTGGAGAAAGCCGAGGAGTTGGGCCTGCACGTGATGATCGAATTGGTGGTGCAGCACACCTCCACCGAGCATCGCTGGTTTCAGGAGGCGCGGCGCGATCGGCAATCGCCTTATCGGGACTATTACATCTGGGCGGACGAGCCGGACGACAGCATCGAGCCGATCTTTCCCACCATCGAGGACAGCGTCTGGACCTGGGACGAGGAAGCCGGCCAGTACTACCGCCACCTGTTCTACAGCCATGAGCCGGATCTGAATCTGGCCAACCCGAAGGTGATCAAGGAAATCGAAAGGATCATCGCCTTCTGGCTGCGCCTGGGCGTCTCGGGCTTTCGCGTCGACGCCGCCTCACACTTGATCGAACAGGCCGGCGAAGGCGAAGGAGACGGCTACTGGCTGCTCGAGCACATGCGCGATTTCGTCACCCTGCGCCGACCGGAAGCCGTGCTGCTGGGCGAGGTCGACGTCGAGCCGGAGCAATACCGCGATTATTTTGGCGAAGGCGATCGACTGACCCTGTTGCTAAATTTCTGGGCCAACAACCACTTCTTCCTCTCGCTCGCACGCAGCGAGGCGGAGCCCCTGCATCGGGCACTGGAACACCAGCCGGAACCGCCCGAGCGCGCGCAGTACGCCATCTGGCTGCGCAACCACGACGAGTTGGATCTGGAGCGCCTGAGCGATGATGAGCGCGAAGAGGTGATGCAGGCCTTCGCCCCCGACCCAGACATGCGCGCCTACAACCGTGGCATCCGTCGGCGTCTGGCGCCGATGCTCGACGGCGACGAGCGACGTCTTGCCATGGCCCATGCGCTGATGTTCGCGCTGCCCGGTACGCCGATCATCCGTTACGGCGAGGAAATCGGCATGGGTGAGGACCTGTCACGGCCCGAGCGCCTGGCGGTGCGCACGCCGATGCAATGGTCCAACGAACCTAACGCCGGATTTTCCTGCGCGGACGCGAAGCAGCTGGCCGCGCCGGTGATCGAAGACGGTGACTTCGGCCATTCACGGATAAATGTGTACGCCCAAACCCTGCGTGACGACTCCCTGATGGCCAAGACCGGCAATATGATCCGTACTCGTATCGGTCTGCGCGAGATCGGCGGGGGCCAGCATCGACCGGTCGACACGGGTTGCCCCTCGGTCTTCGCCATCCGCCACGACAACGATTCGACCGTACTGATGCTGGTGAACCTGGCGGACCAGGACGTCGAGGTCGAAATCACCGAGCAGGATCTACAGAACATGGTCGACGTGCTGGCCGACAGCGATTACGAGCAGCCCCAGGGCCACCCGCTACGGCTACGTCTGCGCGGCTATGGCTATCGCTGGCTGCGTCGCAAACAGCAGCTGTTTGGCTAAGGCTCATGGAAATCCAACTCGATGCCGAAGATTGGCGGGGCTGGCATACCGACAACTTTCCCACCGGCAGCTGGCGGCGCCACGACGGTGAGCTACAAGCCATCGCCGGTGCGCCGCGGGTCGACCTGGTGTCGCGGCGGCGCTATCGCGATTTCGTCCTGCGTTTCGAATTTGCACTGCCGATCGCCGGAAATTCGGGCGTGCTCTACCGGGTCGAGGACGATGCCGAAGAGAGTTGGCACAGCGGCCCGGAGATGCAGCTGCTCGACGACGCCGGCCATCCCGACGGCCGCGAGCCCACCACGCGCAACGGCGCGCTGTACGGGTTGCTGGCAGCCAAGCAGGAAACGCCCATCGAGCAGGGGGAGTTCGTCAATGCGGCAGTGAGTGTTCGCGAGGGTCATGTCGAACACTGGCTGCGCGGCCGTTGCGTGCTCGGCTATCGGCTCGACGATCCAGGCCTGCACGCCCGCATCGCGCAGAGCAAGTTCGCCGCCTTTCCACGCTTCGCCCAGGCCACGGAGGGCTTCATCGTGCTGCAGCACCATGGCGAGGCCGCACGCTTTCGCCGCTTGTCGATCGAAACGCCGGGCTGAAAGCTCCGCTTGGACCCAGGCATGAAATTGAGCGAGAATGCGCGGCTTTCCAGGCAGCGGGAACGCTGGCGAAATGGATGCAGGATCGAAACGGGCTGGGCGCTCGCCATCGTGGCGTAGCGCCCAGTCGCCTTTCGGGACGGCGAATCGTCAGAAGTACCGGGCCGCCCACGCATGAGGTAGCGCGTTTGTGGAACAGCTGAAACAGAAGATCCGCGATGAAGGCATCGTACTGTCCGACCGAGTACTCAAGGTCGATGCCTTCCTGAACCATCAGATCGACCCCGTGCTGATGCAGCAGATCGGCCAGGAATTCGCCCGGCTGTTCCGCGACGAAGGCATCACCAAGATCGTCACCATCGAGGCCTCCGGCATCGCACCCGCGATCATGGCCGGCCTGGAACTAGGCGTACCGGTGATCTTCGCCCGTAAGCATCAGTCGCTGACCATGACCGACCATCTGCTGACCGCCTCGGTGTATTCCTTTACCAAGCAGGTCGAAAGCACCATCGCGATTTCCACCAACCATCTGTCGGCTGCCGACCGCGTGCTGATCATCGACGACTTCCTGGCCAACGGCAAAGCGGCCAAGGGCCTGGTGTCAATCATCCAGCAGGCCGGCGCGAGCATTGCCGGACTCGGTATCGTCATCGAGAAATCCTTCCAGGTCGGTCGTCAGGAACTGGAAGAAGCGGGCTTCCGCGTCGAATCGCTGGCCCGCGTCGCCGCGCTGGCGGACGGTCAGGTGGTATTCGTCGAGTAAGCGCCTGCGCTATTCGCTACGCCACAGCGTTACCAGTGCGCCCTGGGTCCCGGCGACCGGATCACTGACCGGCACGCCAACCCGCTCGGCGCGCGCACGCGCCTCATCATGGCTGCGCTCGTCCGGGCGCAGCAGATCGTACTGCTGCTCCACCGGGTAGCCGCCGACCACCTCGAAATCCTCGCTGGCGCTCAGCCGGCAGTGGCCGGTACCAGCAGGTAGTACCAACGCATCACCCGCACGCACCTCCACTTCCTGCCCATGCTCGCCGCCAAGCATCAGCCGCGCCGAACCACGCGAAACGCCGAGCACTTCATGGGCGGTGGAGTGAAAGTGGTGATAGTCGTATACGCTCGCGCGCCATTGCGCTGGCCACAGATGGCTGTTGAACAGGTTCTCGAACGCGCTGGCGTAGTCGTCATCGGCCAGCGGTAATTGCCGGTACACCAGCAGCGGATGCGGGCTGTTCGGCGTGCGGCCGTCACTGGAAAAATGCAGCTGCTCGGGTTGCGGGGCGGAACTGGGCATGGGCACCTCATCGTCATGCCGAGGGCAGGTATCACGCCGGCCCTCGGAACGGATTCGTAGATTCGACCGATGCTCCGCGGCTTTTCTCCCCGCCAGAAACGACAAAGCCGCCCGAAGGCGGCGATGTCTGTCCAGCAGAAGCTTAGAGGCCGGACATGTGCTGGATGGCGGCTTTCAGCTCGTCATCCGAACAATCGGCACAGGTACCTTTCGGCGGCATGGCGTTGATGCCGCTGATGGCGTGCTTGAGCAAGCCATCCAGGCCGCCGGCTGCATCGGCACGTGCAGTCCAGGCAGCCGAGTCGCCAGTCTTCGGTGCGTTGAGCAGACCGGAGCCGTGGCAGGCAGTGCAGAACTTGCCATATACGTCTTCGCCACTGCGAGCGGCGCCGCCAGCGGCAGCAGTTGCCGGACCGGCCGCTGCGCACTCTTCACCTTGAATACATACTTCGCCTACCGGCTTGAGTCGCTCGGCGATGTCGTCGTTGGTCGCAGCCTGAGCGCTCACTGCCCACAGGGCCACTACGGCAGTCTGTGCTACCAGGATCTTCTTAATCAGGTTCACCTTACACCCTCATGTGGCTAGACACGCCCGCGGCCACGGTTACGCGGGCGGCGGCTAGTATAGCGGCAAGCCATGCTTGCCGAAACAACCCATGTCGTGCAGGCCTGCCCAGCGACGCCGTGTCGCACCGCCAATGCCTTTCACGATGCCGTCGGGCAGGCTTAGAAATTCGCTGGCGTTGTCGCGCTGATCAGCTTGGCAGGCGTATCGAACGGGTTGCGGAAACGATGCGGTTTGCTGCTTTCGAAGTAGTAACTATCGCCGGTTTCGAGCAGATAGGTCTGCCCGCTCACCGTCAGTTCCAGGCGCCCCTCAACCAACATGCCGGCCTCTTCGCCCTGGTGCGCCAGCATGTCGGTACCGGTATCGGAGCCGGGCGGATAGGTTTCGGCGAGAAACGCGATGGCCCGCCCCGGATGCGCCTTGCCGACGAGCTTCATGCTCACCGCACCGTCGGAAATATCGATCAGCTCACCCGCCTTGTAGACCACCTGGGTGTCACCGTCCTGCTCGAAATCGGGGGAGAAGAACTCGACCAGCGACATGGGAATGCCGCTCAGCACCTTTTTCAGCGAGCTGATGGACGGGCTGACGCTGTTCTTTTCGATCATGGAAATCGTGCTGTTGGTAACGCCTGCACGTTTGGCGAGTTCGCGCTGGGACAAGCCCTTGAGTTTGCGGATGGTTTGCAGTCGAACGCCGACGTCCAATACGGGAGCCCTCAATCAAGCGCGAAATACAGTGCCGCTATGATGGCGAGGGCGTTCAGTATTTACAACACGTCAGGCCGAAATGAAGTGACTGACGGCAACGGACGGGATTCACTCCGGCAGCGCCGCAACGACCGACAGTTCGACGAGAATTTCCGGCTCGCACAGTTTGGCTTCGACGGTGGCCCGTGCTGGCGCGACGCCGTCGGGCAACCACTGATCCCAGATCGCATTCATGCCGGCGAAATCCGCCTCGATGTCCTTGAGGTAGATGGTCACCGACAGAATGTGCTGCTTGTCCGTGCCGGCCTGACGCAGCAGCCGCTCGACGTTATCGAGGGTTTCGCGCGTCTGCTGCTCGACACCGGCACTCATGTCTTCACCCACCTGACCGGCCAGATAGACGGTGTTGCCGTGAATGACGATCTGGCTCATGCGAGCGTCAGTGTGCAGGCGCTGTATGGGCATGCTTGTGCGGCTCCTTGGTCGTGCCGTAACGGGAAACATCCAGGCCATCGGTGCTGATCTGGGTGCGTTTATTCGCCAGCAGATCGGCCAGCAGGCGGCCAGACCCGCAGGCCATGGTCCAGCCCAGGGTGCCGTGGCCGGTATTGAGATACAGGTTGCGATAGGCGGTGGCACCGACAATCGGGGTGCCGTCGGGAGTCGCCGGGCGCAGTCCGGTCCAGAGTTCCGCGCCGCTCGGATCGCCACCCAGCGGAAACAGATCGCCGACGACCATTTCCAGGGTTTCGCGCCGGCGCGGATTGAGCGACAGGTCGTGACCGGCAATCTCAGCCATCCCACCCACACGGATGCGCTGATCGAAGCGAGTGATGGCGACCTTGTAGGTTTCATCCAGCACCGTGGATACCGGCGCCATGGCCGGGTCGCTGATCGGCACGGTAAGCGAGTAACCCTTGAGCGGATAAACCGGGGCGCGGATGCCCAGCGGCTTGAGCATCTGGGAGCTGTAGCTGCCCAGGGCCAGCACATAGCGATCGGCGGTTTCCAGCTTGCCGTCGATCCACACGCCATCGAGGCGATCACCAGAATATTCCAGGCGCTGAATGTCCTGGTTGAAGCGGAACTCCACACCCAGCTCACGTGCCATCTCGGCCAGCTTGGTGGTAAACAGCTGACAGTCGCCGGTCTGGTCGTTGGGCAGACGCAACGCGCCGCTGAGCTTGTCCGCCACCTTCGCCAGTGCCGGCTCGGCACGGGCGATGCCGGCGCGGTCGAGCAACTCGTAAGGCACGCCCGAGGCTTCCAGCACGGCGATGTCCTTGGCTGCGGCGTCCAGCTGCGCCTGGGTGCGGAACAGCTGAGTCGTGCCGCATTGCCGACCTTCGTAGTCGATACCGGTTTCGGCACGTAGCTCGTCGAGGCAATCACGGCTGTATTCGGACAGCCGCACCATTCGCTCCTTGTTCACCGCATAGCGCGCCGCCGTGCAGTTGCGCAGCATCTGTGCCATCCACAGGTATTGCTGGACGTTTCCGGTGAGCTTGATCGCCAGCGGCGCGTGCCGTTGCAACAGCCATTTGATGGCCTTGAGCGGCACGCCGGGCGCAGCCCAGGGCGAGGCGTAACCGGGCGACACCTGCCCGGCGTTGGCAAAGCTGGTTTCCATCGCCACGGCTGGTTGACGGTCGACGACCACCACTTCGAAGCCGGCACGAGCCAGATAAAAGGCACTGGTCGTGCCGATCACTCCGCCACCCATCACCAGAACACGCATCGCCGCCTCCCACCCGCTCGCTGACCGGGGTTTTTCAGTCACTGTTAGTGCGGAGTATAGAAAGCGCTGACTAGTGGTTTTCTCTATATAAACGGCTATCTTCGTGTTTTATTCACGTCGAAAACGCATTTCTTGGAGTCGATAAACCTATGCGAACCAAGCATCAGACCCGCCGTGAGCTGGACAAGATCGACCGCCAAATCCTTCGCCTGCTTCAGGCAGAGGGCCGTATGCCGTTTACAGAACTGGGCGAACGCATCGGCCTGTCCACCACGCCCTGCACCGAGCGGGTGCGCCGGCTGGAGCGCGAAGGCATCATCATGGGCTACACCGCGCGGCTGAACCCGCAGCACCTCAAGGGCGGGCTGCTGGTGTTCGTCGAGATCAGCCTGGCTTACAAATCCGGCGATATCTTTGAAGAGTTCCGCCGTGCTGTGCTGAAGCTGCCGCACGTCTTGGAGTGCCATCTGGTGTCAGGCGACTTCGATTACCTGATCAAGGCGCGCATTTCAGAGATGGCCTCGTACCGTAAATTGCTCGGCGACATCCTGCTCAAGCTGCCGCATGTGCGCGAATCCAAGAGCTACATCGTCATGGAAGAAGTAAAGGAGTCGCTCGAATTGCCAGTGCCGGAATAGCTGGAAGCTGGAAGCTGGAAGCTGGAAGCTGGAAGCTGGAAGCCAAGTGAATGTGGCTTTTTCTTCAAGCTTCAAGCTTCAAGCTGCTTTTTTGCTCCCCAACCCGCCCCCGGTCTACCCTTGAAGCAAGCCATCCACTCAAGGTTCGTTCATGCACACCCGCCAAGCGGCCATTCACAGCGAAAATCACGCAGCCTCCTATTACGCAGCCAGCGTCAACCAACCGCTCGCTCTGTCACCCCTGGAAGGTGAACAGACTGCTGACGTCTGCATCGTAGGCGGCGGTTTCAGTGGCCTCAATACAGCCATCGAACTGGCCGAGCGCGGCCTGTCAGTGGTGTTGCTGGAGGCCCACCGTATCGGCTGGGGCGCCAGCGGACGCAACGGTGGCCAACTGATTCGCGGCGTTGGGCACGACGTCGAGCAGTTCCAGCCGATCATCGGCGCTGAAGGTGTCGACGCGCTCAAGCGCATGGGCTTCGAGGCGGTCGATATCGTCCGCCAGCGTATCGAGCGCCACGCCATCGACTGCGATCTGACCTGGGGTTATTGCGATCTGGCGACCAAACCGCGACATGTCGACGGCTTCGACGCCGATTACGCCGACCTCATGCGCCTGGGCTATCCGCATCCGCTGCGCCGCATGGCGAAAGATGACATGCGCGAGGTGATTGGTTCCGATCAGTACGTTGGCGGCCTGGTGGATATGGGCTCTGGACACCTGCATCCGCTCAATCTGGCGCTGGGAGAAGCCGCCGCGGCGCAGTCGCTGGGCGTACGCCTGTTCGAACAGTCGACGGTCACGCGTATCGATTACGGCAAGGAGGTGCGCGTGCATACCGCGCACGGCAGCGTCCGCGCCGGACAACTGGTGCTCGCCTGCAATGCTTACCTTCGCGGATTGAATCCGGACCTGGCGGGCAAAGTACTGCCAGCCGGCAGCTACATCATCGCCACCGAGCCTTTGCCCGAGGCGCTTGCCCATGAACTGTTACCGCAGAACATGGCGGTCTGCGATCAGCGCGTGGCGCTGGATTATTTTCGCCTCTCGGCCGATCGGCGCCTGCTGTTCGGCGGTGCCTGCCACTATTCCGGTCGTGACCCGAAAGACATCGCCGCCTACATGCAGCCGAAGATGCTCAAGGTGTTTCCGCAATTGCACGGCACCGGTATCGACTTTCAGTGGGGCGGGATGATCGGCATCGGCGCCAATCGTTTGCCGCAGATCGGTCGCCTGCCCGATCAACCCAACGTGTACTACGCCCAGGCCTATGCCGGCCACGGGCTGAACGCCACCCACCTTGCCGGGCGACTACTGGCCGAAGCCATCAGCGGCCAGGTCCAAGGCCGCTTCGATCTGTTCGCCCGCGTACCGCATCCGACCTTTCCCGGCGGCCAGCGGCTGCGCTCGCAGCTGCTGGCATTGGGCATGCTCTGGTACAGGCTCAAGGACCAGTTCTGAATTTCGCCGTTGCGCTGGCGTCCAATTGTCATGGAACCCTAACGACGAAAAAGGTGCTTCTTGCGCAAACATCTGGTGTTCGTGGCGATGCTGTTGCTGGCAGGCTGCGCCGGACAGCTGGTTACCGCACCCACGAGCCACGCCCTGCCGAGCCAGGATACGGAACTGGCCCGACGAATCGAAGCGTTGACCGTCGACCAGCCGTCCGGACATTCGGGCTTTCGCCTGCTGTCTTCGAGCGCCGAAGCCTTCGCCGCTCGAGTCAGAATGATCCGTGCGGCCGAAACGAGCCTGGACGTGCAGTACTACATCGTCCACGACGGCCTCAGCACCCGTGCATTGATCGACGAAGTGCTCAAGGCTGCCGATCGCGGCGTCAGGGTCCGGTTGCTGCTCGATGACACAACCAGCGACGGCAGCGACTATCAAATCGCAACCCTGGCAGCCCACCCGAACATTCTCATCCGCGTTTTCAATCCCCTGCATGTCGGGCGCAGCAACATCGTTACCCGCACTGTGGGTCGCCTGCTGCATCTTTCACTGCAGCATCGGCGCATGCATAACAAGCTGATGCTGGCCGACAACAGCCTGGCCATCGTCGGCGGGCGTAATCTTGGCGACGAATATTTCGATGCTGAAAAAGGCCTGAACTTCACTGACATCGATCTGCTTGGCGCTGGGCCGGTGGCCCGGCAGCTGGCGACCAGCTTCGATCAGTACTGGAACCATGGTCTCAGCGTCCCCATCCAGCATTTCCTGCGCAGTCCGCCTAGCGCCGCGGCGCTGGACGAAGCGCGCCAGGAGATCGTCGAGTACCTGCAAGCGGAGCGCCAGCGCACCCCGCAGCGCTACCAGCGGCTGATGGCAGATCTGGGCGGGCCGCCTCTGGCACAGTGGCTGCAGGGGATGATCTGGGCGCCCGGCGAAGCCATGTGGGACCACCCGGACAAGATCACCGCCGACGGCATTCCCGACGCGCACCTGCTGCTGACCACCCAGCTGCAGCCGAGCATGGACGCCGTCACCCGCGAAATGACGCTGATTTCCGCCTATTTCGTCCCCACCCAGGACGGCGTGGACTACCTCGCGCGCCACGCCGAAAACGGCGTGGCCATCCGCATTCTCACCAACTCGCTGGAGGCGACCGATGTCCCGATCGTGCATGGCGGTTACGCACCCTACCGTCGCGAGTTGCTCGAAGCTGGCGTGCGTTTGTTCGAGCTGCGTCGGCAGCCTGATCAGGAAGCGTCCTATAACCTGAGCGGCGAGTCGGAATCCAGCCTGCACAGCAAGGCCGCGGTATTCGACCGACAGGAAGTGTTTCTCGGCTCGTTTAACTTCGACCCGCGCTCGGTTCTCTGGAACACCGAAGTCGGCATCCTGATCGAAAGCACCGAACTGGCCGGGGAAGTACAACGGCTTACACTTGAAGGCACCTCGCCGGCGGTGAGCTACGAGGTCCGGCTGGTCGAGCTCGACGGCGAAAAACAGCTGGTTTGGATCGCTGAAGACGAGGGCCGGCGCAAGGTGCTCCTGGATGAGCCCGGTGGCGCCTGGCGGCGTTTCAACGCCTGGTTCAGTCAGTGGATCGGGCTGGAACGGATGCTCTGACCGACCTTAGCGGGGCATATAGGTTGCAAGGTATTTCCGCCAATCTAACCCGCGAACCCGCCGCCTCGCTTGCTTTCGCTTCTCGCCATGGTACCAAGGTGCCATCGGGCAGCTAGGCTGCCGCACCGATGCCGGATACGGCACTGCTTCTATAAAAATAAAAAGGAGCGCGACATGCATCATCGTAAATGGATATTGATGGTGATTGTGCTGGCGAGCTGGTTCCCAGCGCTGCTCAATTCCGCCCAGGCTCAAACCTTCACCGCTCTGGAAAGCATGCAGATCCATGCCAACCGTGCAGTTAGCAGTCTTCTGCTCTACCGCGGCGAAGGCTTTCAAAAAGCCCATCTGGCAAGGATGGAAGGCGACCTCAAGGCGCTAACCGACACACTGAACAGCTTCCCAGCCGCCAGTACCGAGCTGCGCGAGCTGCACCAGACCTTGCAGGCCACACTCCGCGAAGGGGCTGGCTTCGGTTACGAAGAAGACGACATGCCCTGGGGTTGGCCGCTGCAGATGAGCAAGGCGCTACGCGACTTCCTCAGCGAGGTACGCAGCCAGCAGGGCGCCGATTTCCGCGCCGAACTGCCAGCCAAGGTGGAATACCTGACCGTTCAATACCTGAGCCGCGCCTATGTGGGCTCCTTCGAAACGGCTCGCGAACAACCGGACACTTACCTTGGGCAAGACGAGCGACATCTGGTGCCCTCCATCGATGAGCAACTCGCCGCCCTGGACAGCCAATCGAATCCGGCCATCGCCAAGCTGAAGACTCGCTGGGATTTCCTCAAGGTGGCGCTCGAAGACATGAACAGCGGTAACAACAGCTTCAATACCGCGTCGGGTCGGCCTTTCGCGCCGATCATGGTGGACCGCCATGCCCGTGGTCTCAGCGATCAGTGGATGGCGCTCGTTCCCTAACAGCGCGCCAGGTCAGGCATCGATCGGACGCTGACGCAGCCGTACCGGCCCGACTCGCGCCTCGATGGCCTGGCGCAACGGCTCGCGCAAGCCGAGGATGAACCCCAGTTCAGCCGCGACGAACAGCGGCCCGATGATCAGTCCGGTGAGATCGTCGACGAACGCGGGCTTGCGTCCTTCGTAGTAATGCCCGACGAACTGGATGATCCAGCCCACCACGAACAATCCAACCCCCGCGCTCAGCCAGATGGCGGTCGTCTGCTGCGCCAGCTGCGCACCGACCCAGACGCAGAACAGCAACACCGCCCCCATGAGTGCACCGAAGCGCAAGTCTAGCCGCAGATAGAACAGCACCGAGGCCAAGGCAACCAGCGCAACCGGACTCAACCATAGTCCTGAAACATCCATACCGGGACGCGAAAGCAACACCGCGACGGCCAGCACGATCATCGGAATGCCGATGAAATGGCTGAGCAGGTTGCGCGGGTCGCGGTGGTAGGCAGCGTACTGTGCCAAGTGGTCGGTCAAGGTTTTCATAGAGCGAGCTCCAGATGTTGTCCGGCAAGCTTAGCCAGCTTGTCGACATGCGGGGGCGGCAACCCGTGGTGGACGAGTGCCAAAGGTCAAGGCGCTTGTGCCAACACGCCGTTGCCCGTTAAGGCTCGGGGCGATAGCCCAACCGCAGACCACCCCAATGACGATCGCCCACCATGATCGGCACCGAAAGGTCATGCATCAGCTCGCCAGTGTCGCGGCTATACGTCTGCAACAGCACCTTGCGTTGATGACTGCCACAGCGACCGCCAGTGCGGTCATTGAACAGCCGCTTACTGCGACTCTTGACCTTGTCGACCTCGGGATCGCCGATCGGGGGCTGGCTGAAGGCGCGGTTGTGAGTCGGCACGTAGCCGTCCGGCGTAGTGGCGATGGCATAGATCAGCGCATCGTCACGCTCGAGCAACGGCTCCTGAATCGCCGGCAGGACTTCATCGGCATAGCGATCGAAACGGGTGCTGTAGCGGATCGGATTGGTCCCCGGCTGCGCTTTGTAATTGCGATCGAAAAGATCATCGACCGTTAGTCGCCCAGCTTGCAGATCCGCCTCGAAACGCGCACCGATAGCCGCCGCGCCTTCTCGTGCCAGATCGAAGATGCCCTGGTGGTAGTCGTCGAGCTGCACTTCGGCGAGCTGCTCGCTGACGGTTTCCGCCTGGCCGACAAGCTTCTCCGCGGACTGCTCCAGCTGACGGGTTTGAGTCTCGCTCTCCAGCACGTCACCACGCAGCTGGTCCAGCGCCACGAAAAGCTGCGCGAGTCGCTCGTGATTAGTGGCGGTACCGGAAGCAATTTCCGCCACCTGGGTTTCGACATTGCCAGCCAGATCGGCAATACCGGTGAGCTGGGCGCCGGTGCCTGCAATCTGCTCGGCGGCTTCGTCGAGTTCGCTAGCCTGTTTCTGGATATGGTTGACCACCGCCCCGCTCTGCTCGCGGATATCACTCACCATCCGTCCGACCGCTTCGGTGGCGCTGCTGGTGCGCCCGGCGAGGTTGCGCACCTCATCGGCGACCACCGCGAAGCCGCGACCGGCCTCCCCGGCACGCGCGGCCTCGATCGCCGCGTTGAGCGCAAGCAGGTTAGTCTGGCTGGCAATGGATTGGATCACATCGGTGATCTGGCGTATCTCTTCGGTGCGCGCTGAAAGTCCGTCGAGCAGTTCGCGACTGGCTTCGGTCTGTGCGCTGAGCCGCTGCATGCGTTCGATCGCATGCTGCAGTTCGGCTCGCCCGTTGTCGCTGCTGCGCCGCACCGCTTCGGCGGCCTCCAGCGAGTGACGCGCGCGGGTAGCGCTGTCCTGCTCGGTCGCGGTCATCGCCTCGGCGCCTTTGGCAATCTCGCTGATTGCCGCCAGCTGCGATTGCAGGCGTGCCGCAAGTTGCTCGGCACTGAATGACACTTGAGCCGCCGACAGGGCGTTGTGGCAAGTGTGCCGCGAAAGGCTTTTGCTCAGCGCAGCAGAGCTCTGGGCATTGGCCTCGCTCGAACCAGGCGGATCCGTTTGGACGCGCCACGGACCTAACCAGGGCCATAGGCTGAGCAGCAATATCGAAAGGGCTGTTAGGTAGAACGGCAGTTCCATCCACTGAAGGAAGGACAAAAGCGCCAGCAGCGAGACCGCGTGCAACAGGCAGACATTGGGGTGTAGGCGGAAGGCAGGGCGCATCGATGGCCTCTTGTTTTCATCCGGTAACGAGCGAGTTGTACCCCTCTTGGCCACCAATGAACATAGCCCCTTGGTAGCAACTGGCCTTTATTAAGCGGCATGGACGCGACTACACCTCATACCGCTCGGCATTCGGGTCTACCGGGTTAGCGGCAGCACGCTGCCAACCTTAAGCCGCGCTCTCTCGAGGGCCGATTGAACGCTCCGGGTGTGAATTCAGCGCGGCGCATCCGGCGCGGTTAGCGGCAGACCGAGCTGCACCCGCCGCCGCAGCCAAGGGCTCGGGCGATAACGCGGCTCGTGGCCATAGCAGGTTTGCATGCCTTCCAGAATCGTGAGGATTCGTGCGGGGTTGTAGTGTTCGGCAAACCCCAGCGGCCCCTTTGGATAGCCGAGCGCGACAGTTACGGCGCGATCGAGCGTATCCGGCGAAGCGATGCCCTTCTGGGCGATTTCGCAGCCAAGATTGACGATGCTGGCAATGATGCGCTGGCTGACGAAGCCCGGCGAGTCGTTGATCACCTCCACCGGCACGCCGTCCGCACCGAGCGCCTGTCGCGCCTGCGCTTCCAGCGCCGGATCCAGCGCAGGCTGGCGCATCAGCACGCGGCGCTTGTCGAGGTCGCTGAACGGGTCCAGCGCGATGGTACGCACCGCTGGTAGCGCCAGCCGCTCGATATAGTTGCTGGCGTCCTCGCCCAACGGCGTGATCAGGCAGATCGCCTGGCTCGACGGATCGATGCCGTCTTCAAGTACGGCACCCGCCTGTTGCAGGATCGCGCCGACCTGACTGCGCAGCTCGGGCTCGATGCTGTCGAGCCAGAACGGCCGGTCGAGGGTCACCGGCTCGAAACGGGGCTCCGGCGAGCGGATCTGCTGACCCTCTTCGTAGCGATAGAACCCTTGCCCCGTCTTGCGCCCAAGCAACCCAGCCGCCACTCGCTGCGCAGCAAGGTAGGACGGCGTATAGCGCGGGTCGTAATAGAACTGGTCGTGTACCGACTCCATCACCGCATGGGAAATGTCCAGCCCCGTCAGGTCGAACAGCTCGAACGGGCCCATGCGGAAACCGGGACCGTCGCGCAGAATACGGTCGATCTGCTCCGGCGTGGCAATGCCTTCGCTAAGGATGCGCTGCGCCTCGGTGCCGTATGCGCGGCCGGCATGATTGACCAGAAAGCCCGGAGTATCCGGGGTGATCGCCGGGAAGTGACCAGCCTGCTCGGCCAGTTGCACCAGCCGCTCGATAACCGCAGGGTCGGTGCGCTCGCCGCGAACCACTTCGACCAGCTTCATCAAGGTCACCGGATTGAAGAAGTGGTAGCCGGCGACCCGCTCGGGACGCGCGCAGGCACTGGCAATGCGGGTTACCGAAAGCGATGAGGTATTGGTCGCGAGCACGGCATCGGCGGCAACCAGGCCTTCCAACTCGACGAATAGGCTCTGCTTGGCTTCGAGATTTTCGACGATGGCTTCAATCAGCAAATCGCAGCCGGACAGTTCGGCCAGCTGATGAGCCGGCTGCATGCGTTCCAGAATCGTGGGCAATTCATTGGCACTTAAGCGGCCCTTGGCTACGCTGCGCTCGAGCAGTTCACGGTTGAATTGCAGCGCCTGCTCGATGGCTTCGGGACGACTGTCATACAGCCAGACCTGCTGACCGGCGCTGGCGAATAACTGCGCGATGCCGCGCCCCATGGCGCCAGCGCCGATGATGCCGATACGGGAAAACATGCGAACCTCCTCGATGAAGATAGCGTTGCGACTGTTCGGACCCACCCTTAAAATTCCGCAGTGCGGAATAACATTCCGCCTTGATTGACCCTGAGCCTAAAGACTGCCAGTCTCCTTAGCAAGCCATCCGCGACCGAAACGCCATGTCCACTTCTTTATATTCACCTACGCAATTGCAGCAGGTTCAGGCCTCCGTTACCGGCTTCTTCCAGGACATCGGTTGCCAACTGCTGGCTTACGGTCCGGAGCACGCCGTCCTCGCGCTGGATCTGCTGCCCCGCCACCTGAACAATGCTAGCAACATGCACGGCGGCGTCATGGCAACCCTGATGGATGTCGCCATGGGCTTGTGCGGCACTTGGGAGCCGGACCCGGCGGAGCGCCGAGTCGCACTGACGCTGTCCATGAACATCAATTTCAGCGCGCCAGCCGCCACGGGCAGCCGGGTCAGAGCGATTGCTCGCTGCCGTTCCAGCGGGCACAAGGTGTTCATGGCCAGTTGCGATCTGCTGGATGACCAGGATCGGTTGATCGCGTTCGGCGAAGGGGTATTCAAGCGTGGCGCCCTGCGTCGTGAGCTGCCCGTCTAATGAGCGTGTTGCTGCCTCTGGCGCTGCTCTTCGAATTATTGGCGCTGATCACCCGATTGCAACCGCTGAGCGTCGCCAGCGGCGCCTTGTTGGCGGTGTTCTTCGCCTGGCACTGGCGTTCGCTGATGCCCTACCCGCGACGGCTGGCAATGGTCACCCTGGCGTTGCTCGGTTACTGGTTGCTGTCCGGCGGGGCGAATTGGCAACAGGCTGCGCGCATGTTGTCATCGGCGGCGTATTACGCAGCCTTCATCGGTGCGTTGGGGCTGATGCATTGTCTGGTCAAGCGGCTTCATCAGCTCAGCGACCTGCATCGCCTGTTGCTGGCGGGACCACGCGCGTGGCTCTATCCCGGTTACCTGGTGAGCACCTTCGCGATCAGCTCGGTGCTCAGCTTCGGCATGCTCAATCTGATTTGCGGCTCGCTGGAGAGCCATCTAAAACGGCGCCCTTACAGCGACGCACAGCGCCACGAGGGCCGGCGCGGAGTAATGGTCACCGCGCTGCGCGGCTTCGCGCTGGTTCCTTTATTAGCGCCGACCAGTGTCGCCGTCGCCATCCTGACTCGCGAACTGCCGGGACTGAGCTGGAGCGCACTGCTGCCGTTCGGGCTCATCGGCGGCGTGCTCCTGTTGCTGTTCGGCTGGCCGACCGAAAACCGCCGTCTACAACAGTTGGCCGACCAACCTGTGGTCGATCCCTCGACGCAACCCGGCGGCAGCTTGCGCGGCCTGTTCATCGGTAGTCTGATCGGCATCACGCTGATTGCCATACTAGCGGCGTCGACCTGGCTTTCCGCCACCCAGGCCGCGATGCTGCTGGTGCCGCTCGCGGTGATCGTCATTCTGCTCTGGCAAGGAACAGCGCCGGGCCAGGTGCTCCGCGAGGTCAGCGATACCCTGCTCGGCATGCGCAACGAGACCTTCATTTTCGCCAGCTCTGCACTGCTCGCGGGGCTGGTGGCGGCGATCTTGCCGGTGCATCACCTGGCCGATCACCTCGGCAATACCCCACTTGCGCTGTTCGTGCTGGGCGCGGTGGGCACCCTGGCGATCATGGCGCTGGCGCTGCTTGGCGTCGCCCCGCTCATTTCGCTGAACCTGTGCGCGGCGCTGCTGGCGCAGCTGGCAAGCCAGGGCCTTGCGGTGCTGCAGCCAGCAGTAGCGCTGCTATTCGGTTTCTCCCTGGCGATGCTGCTGTCGCCTTACGGGCCCTCTGCATTGTTACTGGCGCGCCACGCCCAGCTGTCGCCCTGGCGCATCGCCGTGGGCTGGAACGGACGCTTCGTGCTCAGCGTGCTCATCCCGTTGCTGCTGGTACCGCTGCTAGCATGAGCCACTGCCGCTCACATCCAGCCGTACTCAGCCATCGACAATGGCTCGCCATCCCCAACGATGAAATGATCAAGCACCCGCACATCGATCAGCGCCAGCGCATCGCTGAGTTTGCGGGTCAGTTGCCGATCGGCCTGACTCGGCTCGGCGACGCCGGAGGGATGGTTATGGGTCAGGATCACCGCCGCCGCGTTCTGCGCTAGCGCGCGTTTGACAACCTGCCGCGGATAAACGCTGGCACCGTCAATGGTGCCGTGAAACAGCACTTCGAATGCCAGCACGCGATGCTTGGCGTCGAGAAAAAGACAAGCGAACAGCTCGTGCGGCTCATGCCGCAACCGCGCCTTGAGGTAATCGCGTACCGCCTGCGGGCTTTCCAAGGCCGAATCGCGACGCATGCGCTCAGCCAGGTGCCGGCGCGACATCTCCAGCACCGCCTGCAATTGGGCGAACTTCGCCGGCCCCAATCCCAGATGATCGCTGAACGACTCAAGCTCGCTTTCCAGCAGCGCGCGCAGGCTGCCGAACTCTCTGAGCAGATGCCGGGCCAAATCCACGGCGCTCTTGCCGGCCACGCCGGTGCGCAAAAAGATCGCCAGAAGCTCCGCGTCGGAAAGAGCCGCCGCGCCGTGTTCCAGCAGTTTTTCCCGCGGGCGTTCCGCCGCAGGCCAGTCCCGAATGCTCATGTCACCTCCATGTTGAGCGCGCGCCGCACTAGGGTCTGTTGCCGTTCGCGGCTCGCAGCGAAACGGGAACAGACCCTTTGGGGCGCTGTGCTATCTTAGCGGCCTTTTATCCACGGCAACCGGCTCCCCGCCGGAACCAGTTCTCACCCGTAACAAGGCAGGCCTATGCAGCGGCTTTATCGTAAACGCATCGTCCTGGGCGTCGGCGGCGGCATCGCCGCCTACAAGAGTGCCGAGCTGGTTCGCCGGCTTCGCGACCAGGGCGCCGAAGTACGTGTTGTGATGACCAGCGGCGGTCGAGAATTCATCACGCCGCTGACCCTTCAGGCCCTTTCCGGGCATCCGGTTCATCTGGACCTGCTCGATCCGGCCGCCGAAGCCGCCATGGGACATATCGAGCTGGCGCGCTGGGCCGATCTGGTCTTGATCGCCCCCGCCACGGCGGACCTCATGGCACGTCTGGCCCAGGGCGTCGCCAACGACCTGCTGACCACACTGGTGCTGGCCACCCACGCGCCGGTCGCGCTGGCGCCAGCGATGAACCAGGCGATGTGGGCCGATCCCGCAACCCAGGCGAACCACGTTCTACTGCAGCAACGAGGCATTCGCATGTTCGGCCCCGCAGCGGGCAGTCAGGCCTGTGGCGACGTCGGAATGGGGCGGATGATGGAGCCCGATGATCTGGCCCATGCCGCCGCCGACTGCTTCGAGCGCAGCCTGCTGACCGGTCTTCATCTGTTGATCACTGCCGGGCCGACTCAGGAAAACATCGACCCAGTGCGTTACATCACCAATCACAGCTCCGGCAAGATGGGCTTCGCCCTGGCTGAGGCTGCCGCTGAAGCGGGGGCGCGCGTGACGCTGGTCGCCGGTCCCGTCTTCCTGCCGACTCCCGACCGCGTGCAGCGCATCGATGTGGTCAGTGCCCGCGACATGCTCGCGGCATGCGAGGCGGCAATGCCTTGCGACCTGTTCATCGCCGCCGCGGCCGTTGCGGACTATCGTCCAGAAGTAGTCGCGCCGCACAAATTGAAGAAGGACCCCACCAAAGGTGACGGCCTGCTTCTGCAGATGGTCCGCAACCCGGATATCCTCGCCACGCTGGCCAGCCGCGAAGACCGTCCCTTCAGCGTCGGCTTCGCCGCCGAAACGGAGAATCTGCTGGAATACGCCACGCGCAAGCTGCGCGACAAGAATCTTGACCTGATCGTAGCCAATGATGTGGCCAACCCCAGCATCGGCTTCAACAGTGAAGAAAACGCCGTCACGGTCATTGATCGCCAGCAGCACGAAACCCGTTTCAGCCAGGCCAGCAAAGGGCACATCGCCCGCCAGCTGATCGCCTTCATCGCCGACCGTTTCCATAAGGCCTGACCGACATGCACAAACTCCAAGCGAAAGTTCTCGACCCGCGCCTTGGCCGGGACTTCCCCCTCCCTGAATACGCCACCAGCGGCTCCGCCGGGCTTGATCTGCGCGCCATGCTGCAAGTGGACACCACACTCGAACCAGGTCAGACCCTGCTGATTCCTACCGGCTTGTCGATCCATATCGCCGATCCGAATCTCGCGGCGCTGGTGTTGCCGCGCTCGGGGCTGGGTCACAAGCACGGCATCGTACTCGGCAACCTGGTCGGGCTGATCGATTCCGACTACCAGGGCGAATTGATGGTGTCTTGCTGGAACCGCGGGCAGACATCTTTCAGCATCGCCGTTGGCGAACGCATCGCGCAATTGATGCTGGTGCCGGTCATCCAGGCGCAGTTCGAACTGGTGAACGAATTCTGTGACAGTGACCGCGGCACCGGTGGTTTCGGACACTCTGGCAGCCATTGAGCCAGCCGCTTTCGGGACGATCAGAGGAGCTCCATGAAACGCTTCAAGCGCACAGCCAAGGACACCGGCGTACTCAACCCCGCCGACACTGCCCCCGCTCAGCCGCGCCGTAACGCAGGGCTGAAGATGCTCATGCCCGGTCTGCTGCCGGGTTTGCTGGGGCTTGCGGCAGCCAGTGCGCTGCTCTGGGTCGCCTATCAGACCAGTCAGCGAGAACACGCATCCGAACTGGCCCAGGCCTGGGGTCAGAGCCAGGCCTCGGCAGTGGAACAAGCCCTGCGCCAATTGGCTGATGACGTTCGCTCAACCGCCAGCGATCCCCAACTGCTCGACGCGCTGCGTAGCGAACAGCCCGACCAGCTACGCACCACCGAGCGCGAGTTGAGCTATCGCGACGGGGTGGTCGATGCGCATTTGAGCCTTCGCGGCCAAGCCCGCCAGAACGCGGAGCGTCCCGGCCCGCTGAATTTCGCTGCCTTGGACTTGTTACAGCGCGCCGAGAATGGCCAGCCGCCGATGCCCGAGGCGTTCAAGGTAGACAACCGCTGGCTGCTATATAGCGCCGTAGCTTTGCGCCCGGACCCTCAAGGGCCTGTGCAGGGCACGTTATTGCTGGTGACGACGTTGGAGCGCCTGCTTTCCACCCTGCCAAAACTGCCCGGTGAGGCTGGCCAGTTTCGTCTGGTCCAGCAATTCAGCAGTGCGCCAGCTCAGCTTCTCGCGCAACGAGGCGGCAACGGCGTGGAAAGCGAAGCGATCGCCCTGCCTTCCGCCAATCCCAACTGGAAGCTCAGCTTCCTGCCCGGCGCCGGGTCCAGCACCGCGTCAATATCTCCCCTCCTGTTGCTTGCCTCTGTGCTGGCGGCACTGTGCGGCCTCCTGCTGGGCTTGCAACTGGTACTGAGCACTCAGCAGCGGCGGCTTCGCGAAGATGTCATGCATTTGGGACAGATGGTCCAGGAACTCTCCACTGGCAAGGCCATCAAAACACCGACTTTGAGCCTGCCGGCGCTCGACGCGCTGGCCAAAAGTCTGGCCCGTCTGCCGCTGCGAACTGCCGGTACGGCGCCGACCAAAGCCACGGCCGTACCACAGCCGGCGGCCCGGCAAGCCCCATCCAACGAGTACGTCGATCCGTTGTTCCAAGACACCGATATTCTCGACATAGACATTCTCGACGAGGACCAGGACTGGCTTGGCCTCGACACCAAGGAGCGAGAAACCGCAATGAGCGCCCCGAAAGCCCCGCAACTGCCCGCGAGCATCTTCCGCGCCTACGATATCCGTGGCGTAGTCGGCGATACCCTAACCAACGAAACCGCCTATTGGGTCGGTCGCGCGGTTGGCTCCGAGAGCCTGGCTCAGGGCGAACCCGATGTATCGGTCGGCCGCGATGGCCGCCTATCCGGCCCGGAGCTGGTCCAGCACCTGATTCAGGGTCTGGTGGACAGCGGTTGCAGCGTCAGCGACGTCGGCATGGTGCCGACTCCGGTGCTCTACTACGCGGCCAACGTACTGGCCGGCAAATCGGGCGTGATGTTGACCGGCAGTCACAACCCGCCGGACTACAACGGCTTCAAGATCGTCATCGCTGGCGACACCCTGGCTAATGAGCAGATCCAGGCGCTGCGCCAGCGCATCGAGACTGGCAATCTCGCAGAAGGCGTCGGCCAGGTTGAGCAGGTCGACGTGCTGGAAAGCTATTTCAAGCGCATCCGCGACGACATCGCACTGGCCAAGCCACTCAGGGTCGTGGTCGATTGCGGCAACGGCGTCGCCGGCGTAATCGCCCCGCAGCTGATCGAAGCACTTGGTTGCAAAGTAATCCCGCTGTTCTGTGACGTCGACGGCAACTTCCCCAACCATCATCCGGACCCGGGCAAGCTGGAAAATCTCGAAGACCTGATCGCCAAGGTCAAGTCGGAAAACGCTGACCTGGGCCTGGCCTTCGATGGCGACGGCGACCGCGTCGGCGTGGTAACCAACGCAGGTACCGTGGTCTACCCCGACCGCCTGCTGATGCTGTTCGCCAAGGATGTGGTCTCGCGTAATCCCGGCGCCGACATCATCTTCGACGTCAAATGTACGCGGCGCCTGACGCCATTGATCAGCGGTTACGGCGGTCGTCCGGTGATGTGGAAGACCGGCCACTCGCTGATCAAGAAAAAGATGAAGGAAACCGGTGCGCTACTGGCCGGCGAAATGAGCGGCCATGTGTTCTTCAAGGAGCGCTGGTACGGCTTCGACGACGGCATCTACAGCGCCGTGCGTCTGCTGGAAATCCTCAGCCAGGAAAAGCGCACTGCCGAGCAAGTATTCGCCGCTTTCCCCAACGACATTTCTACCCCGGAGATCAACATCAAGGTCACCGAGGAAAGCAAGTTCACCATCATCGAAGCGCTGCATCGCGATGCCCATTGGGGCGAAGCCAACATCACCACGCTCGATGGCGTGCGCGTCGATTATCCGAAAGGCTGGGGCCTGGTGCGCGCATCCAACACAACTCCGGTGCTGGTGCTGCGTTTCGAGGCCGAAACCGAGGAAGAACTCAAGCGCATACAGGAAGTCTTCCGTGCACAGCTTTATACTGTCGCGCCTGATCTCACCCTGCCGTTCTGATTTGCGGAGCCCTGCATGACCCTCAGCCGTGAAGCTGCCACCCAATTCGCCCAGGTCCTGTCCGAAGCGCTGCCCTATATCCGCCGATTCGTCGGCAAGACGCTGGTGATCAAGTACGGCGGCAACGCGATGGAAAGCGAGGAGCTGAAAACCGGCTTCGCCCGCGACATCGTGTTGATGAAGGCGGTGGGCATCAATCCGGTGGTGGTCCACGGCGGCGGCCCGCAGATCGGCGATCTGCTCAAGCGTCTGAATATCGAAAGCCAGTTCATCGACGGCATGCGGGTCACCGACAGCCAGACCATGGACGTAGTAGAGATGGTGCTTGGCGGCCTAGTCAACAAAAGCATCGTCACGCTGATCAACCAGCACGGCGGCAGCGCCATCGGCCTGACCGGTAAGGATGCACGCCTGATCAGCGCGAAGAAGCTCAAGGCGACCCGGCAGACTCCCGGCATGAGCCAGCCGGAAATCATCGACATCGGCCAGGTCGGCGAAGTCACCGGCGTCAATGTCGGGGTACTGGACATGCTGGTACGAGGCGACTTCATTCCGGTCATCGCGCCGATCGGCGTCGGCCCCGACGGTGAGTCGTACAACATCAACGCCGATCTGGTCGCGGGCAAGGTCGCCGAAGCGCTCAAAGCCGAGAAGTTGATGCTACTGACCAATATCGCTGGCCTGATGGACAAGCAGGGCAAGGTCCTCACTGGATTGACCACCGCGCAAGTCGACGAGCTGATCGCTGACGGCACCATTTATGGCGGCATGCTGCCGAAAATCCGTTGTGCACTGGACGCCGTCCAGGATGGCGTCCAGAGCGCCCACATCATCGACGGTCGCGTCCCCAATGCGGTGCTGCTGGAGATCTTCACCGACATCGGTGTCGGCACGCTGATCACCAATCGCAAGTAATATCGCGGCTATACCGCGCCAACAAAAACCCAGCGCTTCATGAAATGCTGGGTTTTTTATGCATCGCTATTCAGATTGGCCGAGTAACTCGGCGACTCGTTGACGCTCCTGAGCGAAGCTGACTTCCGCGTGTTTGCGGGCCCCCTGGTAACGCGCGATATCGCGGCGCAGGCTGGCCTGCTCCCTGCTGAGGTTGTCGATCTGCTTGAGTAGCGGCTTAGGCACCTCACGACCGGCACGCTCATGCCCGGCCGCCTGGCTCTGCAGGTTGGCCTGCTGGGTACGAAGCGACTGCAGATTGCCACGCGTGATGCCGATGACGCTGTCGAGCTCCGATAATTTTCGCGCTTGTGCTCGCTCGACATCCTTGACGCTGGCATACAGACGCAGCAGCTGCGCATCCGAGCTGGCGCGGGCCTGGGCCTCGAGCAGGCGCTGGCGCTCTTCGGGGGTTGGCGCAGGGGGTACCACCCGAGTTACACGCCCCTGATCGTTGAGGACCTCATATCCCTTGCCGATATGCTGAGGCGGGACACCGTGACGGTCGAGCACCACTACGCCCTTGTCGTCGACATAGCGATACAGGTCGGCCTGAGCAGCGGCAGCTCCCAGCAAGCCCAACAGCAACATCAACCTGCACCCTATTTGCATACTTCCGCCTCTTCTTATTGACGCGCTCGGCGCAGCCACTCGAAACGCCCTTCTATGTTCGGACAACGCCAGCTTATACAAACCGGCCAGACCGAGCAGCAATAAGCACACCAACAAGCATCCAGGCGTACAGCTACAGCACCGCAGCGATCCCGCGGTGCCATATCAACGACGCTAAGCGAAATTTCTTTTGAAGCGCGACACAAAACGACCGTTATTCGTCAGTTGCTGACACAAAACAGAACATTGGACTCAGGCCTAACGTCCCAACAACAGACTACGCGACGATTCAACTGGCTGCTTGCTCGAACAAGCCGCACTCAGATCCCGTACTGGTCCCGGTAAGCCTCTACTGCAGGCAAATGCCGCTTGAGTTCTTCATCCTGAGCCAGGAAGTCCAGCACCTGAGCGAGGGAAACGATGCTCACCACCGGCATATCGTAATCACGCTCCACTTCCTGAATGGCCGATAATTCGCCCTGCCCACGCTCCTGCCGGTTGAGTGCGATCAGCACGCCAGCCGCCTGCGCGCCTTGCGCACGGATAATCTGCATGACTTCGCGAATTGCCGTTCCGGCAGTAATCACATCATCTACGATCAGCACCCGGCCGTTGAGCGGCGATCCCACTAAAGTGCCGCCCTCGCCATGATCTTTGGCTTCCTTGCGGTTGAAGCACCAGGGCAGGTCGCGTTGATGATGCTCAGCCAGCGAAATAGCCGTTGCTGCCGCCAGCGGGATGCCCTTGTACGCCGGGCCGAAGATGACGTCGAAATCGATGCCGCTTTCGACAACCGCCGCCGCGTAGAAACGACCCAATTGAGCCAGCGCCGATCCGGTATTGAACAAGCCGGCGTTGAAGAAATAAGGACTGGTACGCCCGGATTTCAGAGTGAATTCACCGAAGCGCAGAACACCGCGTCCGATGGCGAAGCGAATGAAGTCGCGCTGGTACGCCTGCATGAAGAATATTCCCGGAAGACACTGGTTTAGCTAATGCAAAGAGCTTGGGTTATCATACACGCACGTGTTTTTAGGGGCCATTTATGCGGATTATCAGCGTCAACGTGAATGGCATTCAAGCGGCGGCACAGCGGGGTCTTCTCAGCTGGCTGCAAGCGCAGAATGCCGATGTCATCTGCCTGCAGGATACCCGCGCCTCCGTAGTAGAACTTGACGATCCGGCCTACCAGCTCGACGGTTACTTTCTTTATACCGTCGACGCGGAAATTCCAGAACAGGGCGGCGTCGCGCTGTATTCCCGACTGCAGCCGAAGGCCGTGATCATGGGACTCGGCTTCGAAACCGCTGACCGCTATGGCCGTTATCTACAGGCCGACTTCGATAAGGTCAGCATTGCCAGTCTATTGCTACCAACCGGCCGCAGCGGTGACGAAGATCTGAACCAGAAATTCAAGTTCATGGACGACTTCGCCCATTATCTGGACAAACAACGTCGCAAGCGACGCGAATACATCTACTGCGGATCGTTGTATGTCGCCCATCAGAAGCTGGACGTGAAAAACTGGCGCGATTGTCAGCAGGCCACCGGCTTCCTCGCGCCGGAGCGTGCCTGGCTCGACGAGATATTCGGCAACATGGGCTACGTCGATGCGCTGCGTGAAGCCAGCCGAGAAGGCGACCTGTACAGCTGGTGGCCGGACACCGAACAAGCGCAGATGCTCAACCTGGGCTGGCGCTTCGATTACCAGATACTGACCTCGGGCATGCGCCGCTTCGTGCGCAACGCCCGCCTGCCCCGTCAGCCACGTTTCTCCCAGCACGCCCCGCTGGTAGTGGATTACGACTGGACGCTGAGCCTCTAAGCTGCCAGCGAGTCAGCATGGAAGCTGACGCAGTGACGCCTCTCAACTTCCCGTATCTATAAGCTCAAGCTTGAAGCCTGCCGCTACCTGACGATCCGCCAGCAAAACGGGTAGCGATAAGGCTTGCCCTCGTTGGCACGAATGCCGGCTATTACCACCAGTACCAGCGCCACCGCACTGATCAGCGCCATGAGCGGGAAGCCGATCAGAATCCAGGCGAGCACGCCGCAGATCATTAGCAAAATGCTGAAGGTGATCTGGAAGTTCAGAGCCTCCTTGCCCTGCTCGTCGACGAAGGGATCCAGGTCTTTTTTCAGCTGCCAAACGATCAGCGGGCCCAGCACGTTGCCGATCATCGGCACCAGAAACCAGAAAAACGCCGAGTAATGACAGAACATTGCCCATTGCCGTGCTTTCGGCGAGGGCTGTGGAATCAGCTCTTGATCAGACATGGCGCTCTCCTTCGACTCAGTCGGCGAGCGCCGCGGACTGCAATGCAAACAGCTCTTTCATACCGTCCTGCGCCAGCGCGAGCATGGCGTTGAGCTCGGCAGGCTGGAACGGCGCGCCTTCGGCCGTGCCCTGTACCTCGATGAAGCCACCGGCACTGGTCATCACGACGTTCAGGTCGGTTTCCGCCGCGGAGTCCTCAAGATAATCCAGGTCGAGCACCGGCTCACCCTGGTAGATGCCGACCGAAACCGCAGCGACCATCTGCTTGAGCGGATCACCGCCCTTCAACCCGCCGCGCTTTTTCAGCAATTTCAGAGCGTCCACCAGTGCAACCATTGCACCGGTGATCGAGGCTGTACGGGTACCGCCATCAGCCTGAATCACATCACAATCGATATAGATGGTGTTCTCGCCCAGCTTGCTCATGTCCAAGGATGCCCGCAGGGAGCGCCCAATGAGCCGCTGGATCTCGAGGGTACGCCCGCCCTGCTTGCCTCGGCTCGCCTCACGCTGATTACGCTCGCCGGTGGCACGCGGCAACATGCCGTATTCGGCGGTCAACCAGCCTTGCCCTTGGCCCTTGAGGAACCGCGGTACGCCATTCTCGATGCTGGCGGTGCAGATCACCTTGGTATCACCGAACTCGACCAATACCGATCCCTCGGCGTGCTTGGTGTAGTTGCGGGTGATGCGGATCGAACGCAGCTGGTCAGCAGCGCGGCCACTGGGACGCTTCATGGGACAGTTCCTACTTCATGGATTCGGGTGCCCGGCATTATAGGCGCCTTTGATGCGTAGTTACGCGGCCAGTCGGCTGATCGGGCAAAGCGCTGGAGTTGAATGACCAACATCCAGCGCCAAGCGGGGTCGTCACGCTGGCCCATATCACGCCTCATGCGTCTTCGCGCCGTTTTGATTTACAATCCTCCGCCTTTCGCATCGTACCGAGGGCTACCGCAATGATTCACAGCATGACTGCCTTCGCACGTGCCGAGCAGGCCGGCGCTCACGGCACTCTCATCTGGGAGATCCGCTCGGTAAACCATCGTTACCTGGAGCCGCACCTGCGCCTGCCCGACACCTTCCGTGACCTGGAAGGCGCTGTCCGTGAGGCGCTGCGCAAAGGGCTCTCACGCGGCAAGGTCGAGTGCACGCTGCGCTTTGCCGAGGACGCCACGAACCGCTCGATGCAGGTGGACAGCCATCGCGCCAGCCAGCTGATCGCCGCAGCGGAAAGCGTTGCGGCACTGATCAAGCAGCCGGCGCCGATCAATCCATTGGAAGTGCTGTCCTGGCCGGGCGTGCTAGTTGGTGATTCAGCTGACCCTAAGGTGCTGAACGACGCGGCCCTGAAGCTCTTTAACGCCACCCTGACGGAGCTGAAGAGTGGCCGTCAGCGTGAGGGCGAAGAGCTGGCCCGGCTGATCAACGAGCGTCTCGACGCCATCACCGAGGAAACCGCCACGCTGCGCTCCCAGGTCCCGCAGATGCTTGCCGCGCAGCGGCAAAAAATCCTCGACCGCTGCGCCGAAATGCGTGCCGAACTGGACCCTCAACGCATCGAGCAGGAAATGGTGCTGCTTGCGCAAAAAAGCGACGTGGCCGAGGAGCTGGATCGTCTCGGCACCCATGTCAGCGAAGTGCGGCGAGTGCTGAAAGCTGGCGGCGCCGCTGGTCGGCGTCTGGACTTCCTGATGCAGGAACTCAACCGCGAAGCCAATACGCTCGGCTCCAAGGCGTTCGACACGCGCAGCACCCAGGCGGCAGTAAACCTCAAGGTGCTCATCGAACAGATGCGCGAGCAAGTTCAGAACATCGAATAGCAATCACGCCTGGCGCAGGATGCGACCGTCGCATATCCGTTCCGCCGGGCTTCATCAGGCAACAGCCCCAGAGAAATTCATGTCAGCCTCAACCGGTACGCTCTACATCGTTTCCGCGCCTTCCGGGGCCGGCAAGACCAGCCTGGTCAAGGCGCTGCTCGACGCGCAACCACAGGTTCGAGTCTCGGTTTCGCACACCACTCGCCCCATGCGTCCGGGCGAGGTGGATGGTGCCAACTACCACTTCGTCAGCCGAGAAGAGTTTCTCGAACGGCTACAGCACGATGAATTCCTCGAACACGCGGAAGTCTTCGGCAACCTCTACGGCACCTCCCAGCGCTGGGTCGAACAGACCCTCGGCGAAGGTTACGACCTGATTCTGGAGATCGACTGGCAGGGCGCTCAGCAGGTCCGCCGGCTGATGCCACAGGCCAAATCGATCTTTATCCTGCCCCCTACTCAGGAAGCGCTCCGCCAGCGACTGACCAACCGCGGCCAGGACAGCGACGAGGTGATCGACAAGCGCATGCGCGAGGCCGTCAGCGAGATGACGCATTACGTCGAATACGATTACCTCGTAATAAATGACGATTTCGCTCATGCATTGATCGACTTGCAGGCGATCTTTCGTGCCAATCAGTTGCTGCAAAGCGCGCAACAAAAGCGCTTCGAGGGTTTGCTCAAGCAGCTGCTGGCTTAGGGCTCTGCAAGCGAATCAGTGCGATAGCCACTCCGGAACCCGAGCGTGACTGGCTTTTTTTCTTCTACTCGCAGCTTGCAGCTTAAGGCTTGCCGCTGCTTTTCACTTTTACCGCTTCCCTAACAGCTGGTGATTTTTTAGACTATCCCGTCCGCTCGCCCACTTGGGCACGCTTTACGAATTTGATGAGGAACACCATGGCCCGCGTTACCGTTGAAGATTGCCTGGACAACGTAGATAACCGCTTCGAGCTGGTCATGCTCGCTACCAAACGCTCGCGCCAGCTGGCTACAGGCGGCAAGGAGCCTAAAGTAGCCTGGGAAAATGACAAGCCGACCGTGGTTGCGCTGCGTGAAATCGCCTCCGGCCTGGTGGATTACGACGTTATCGCCCAAGACGACATCGTCGACGACGAGCCGTTGTTCGTGCAGTACGAGGAAGAGTCCAACGAGGCCATCTGATTAAATGCCAGGTCGAAGTCGAGCCGCCAATACGGAGCCGCCCTGCCGGCGAGGAGCAATCCCTTGCCAGCCATAGACGTTCTTGCCGATCGCCTGTCGACCTACCTCGGCGCAGACCAGGTCAATCTGGTCCGCCGCGCTTACTTCTACGCCGAGCAGGCCCACGACGGCCAGCGTCGGCGCAGCGGTGAAGCCTACGTAACCCACCCCCTCGCGGTAGCCAACATCCTCGCCGACATGCACATGGACCATCAGAGCCTGATGGCCGCGATGCTGCACGACGTCATCGAGGACACCGGCATCGCCAAGGAAGCGCTCACTGCGCAGTTCGGCGAGACCGTGGCCGAACTGGTCGACGGGGTCAGCAAGCTGACCCAGATGAACTTCGAGACCAAGGCCGAGGCCCAGGCCGAAAACTTCCAGAAAATGGCCATGGCTATGGCCCGCGACATCCGCGTGATCCTGGTCAAGCTCGCCGACCGTCTGCACAACATGCGCACCCTGGAAGTACTGGCCGGCGAGAAACGCCGCCGCATCGCCAAGGAAACGCTGGAAATCTACGCGCCCATCGCCAATCGCCTGGGCATGCATTCGATGCGCGTGGAATTCGAGGACCTGGGTTTCAAGGCGATGCACCCGATGCGCTCCGAGCGTATTCGCGCAGCTGTTCGCCGGGCTCGCGGCAACCGCAACGAAATCGTCGAGAAGATCGAGCAATCGCTGATCCACTGCCTCGCACGCGAAGGCCTGGAAGGCGAGGTGGTAGGCCGCGAGAAGCACCTGTTCAGCATCTACAAGAAGATGCGCGGCAAGCGCAAAGCGTTCAACGAGATCATGGACGTCTATGCCTTCCGCATCGTGGTCGACAAGGTCGACACCTGCTATCGCGTACTTGGCGCCGTGCACAGCCTGTACAAGCCGCTGCCCGGCCGTTTCAAGGACTACATCGCGATCCCCAAGGCCAACGGCTATCAGTCGCTGCACACCACCCTGTTCGGCATGCATGGCGTGCCCATCGAGATCCAGATCCGCACCCGGGAAATGGAAGAGATGGCCAACAACGGCATCGCCGCGCACTGGCTGTACAAGTCCAACGAGGACGAGACTCCGAAAGGCACCCATGCCCGCGCACGGCAGTGGGTCAAGGGCGTGCTGGAGTTGCAGGAACGCGCCGGCAATTCGCTGGAGTTCATCGAGAGCGTCAAGATCGACCTGTTCCCCGACGAGGTCTACGTCTTCACGCCCAAGGGCAGCATCATGGAGTTGCCTAAGGGCTCGACCGCCGTCGACTTCGCCTACGCGGTGCATACCGATGTCGGCAACACCTGCATCGCTTGTCGCGTCAATCGACGCCTGGCGCCTCTGTCTCAGGCACTGGAAAGCGGCAGCACGGTCGAGATCGTCACGGCCCCTGGCGCACGCCCCAACCCCGCGTGGCTGAATTTCGTCGTCACCGGCAAGGCGCGCACGCATATCCGCCACGCACTCAAGCTGCAACGCCGCTCGGAGTCGATCAATCTGGGCGAGCGCCTGCTGAACAAGGTGCTCACCGGCTTCGAAACCAGTCTGGAAAGCATATCGCCTGAGCGCATCAAGGCCGTGCTCAACGAGTATCAGATGGAGGTCATCGAAGACCTGCTCGAAGATATCGGCCTGGGCAATCGCATGGCCTACGTCATCGCCCGCCGCCTGCTGGCCAGCGACGGCGAACAGGCGCCGAGCGCCGAAGGACCACTAGCCATTCGCGGTACCGAGGGCCTAGTGCTCAATTACGCCAAGTGCTGCACACCCATTCCCGGCGACCCCATCGTCGGTCACCTGTCCGCAGGCAAGGGCATGGTGGTGCACCTGGATACCTGCCGCAACATCGCCGAAATCCGCCACAACCCGGACAAGTGCATCCAGCTGTCTTGGTCCAAGGACGTCACAGGCGAATTCAACGTCGAGCTGCGCGTCGAGCTGGAACACCAGCGCGGCCTGATTGCCCTGCTCGCAGGCAGCGTCAACGCCGCCGATGGCAACATCGAGAAGATCGGCATGGACGAGCGCGACGGCCGCATCAGCGTGGTCCAGCTGGTGGTCAGCGTGCATGACCGGGTTCATCTGGCCCGGGTCATCCGGAAGCTGCGCACCATCAAGGGTGTAATGCGGATTACACGGGTTAAAGCTTAAGCAGCTGGAAGCTGGAAGCTGGAAGCTGGAAGCTGGAAGCTGGAAGCTGGAAGCTGGAAGCTGGAAGCTGGAAAGGGTGGTCACATCCACTTAGCTTCGTCTAGCATCCTGCCCTTACTTCAGCTTCTGGCTTCCTGCTTGAAGCTCTCGAACGAGGAACCCCCATGCCCCGCACCGTGATCAATACCGACAAAGCCCCCGCCGCCATCGGCACCTACTCCCAGGCGATCAAGGCCGGCAACACCGTGTATCTGTCCGGCCAAATTCCATTGGACCCCAAGACCATGGAGCTGGTGGAAGGCTTCGAAGCGCAGACCGTGCAGGTGTTCGAGAACCTCAAGGCGGTAGCCGAAGCGGCCGGCGGCTCGCTGAAGGACATCGTCAAGCTGAATATCTTCCTCACCGACCTGGGCAATTTCGCCACGGTAAACGAGGTCATGAGTCGCTATTTCCAGCAGCCCTACCCCGCCCGCGCCGCCATCGGCATCGCCGCGCTGCCGAAAGCCGCGCAGGTTGAAATGGACGCCATTCTGGTACTCGACTGAACCCCTGACCCGAGCGGACGCAGGAAGCGCGACTGATGGCAGTACCCCGACTTACGCCTCGCTTGCTGCTCGCGTTGGCCGGATTGCTCGCCGCCTGCGTTCTGTACTTGGCTCAACCGCTGATGCTGCAAAGCCTACGCAACGGCTTGTTCGATCAGTATCAGCGCTGGCATCCGCGGCCAGCGCCGGCGCAAACACCGGTTCGGGTGGTCGACCTCGATGAAGCCAGCCTCGCGCGCCACGGCCAATGGCCCTGGCCGCGCGATCTACTGGCGCAGTTGCTGGAACGCCTGCAGCAGGCCGGCGCCGCCGTGGTGGTCTTCGATGTGCTCTTCGCCGAGGCCGACCGCAGCTCGCCACGCTATCTGCTGAACCAGCTGGACCTACCGCCCGCTTTGGCCGACACGCTGGACGCCCTGCCCGATCACGATCACTCGTTTGCCGAGGCGCTCGAGCGACAGCCTAGCGTCCTTGGCTTTGCCACCTCGCACTCGTCGTCGCAGACCCGTCCGCTCAGCCGTTTCGGTGTGCGACAGCGTGCGGATGCCGCCCTACCGCGTTTCAAAACCTACGCCGGCACCGTCAGCGCATTGCCCTCGCTTGAAAGGGCTGCAGCAGGCAGCGGCGCCATGACTTTTCACCCTGATGCAGACGGCGTTGTGCGCCGCGTACCGGTGATGATTCGCGTCGGTGATCAGCTGCTCCCCTCGCTGGTCGCCGAAGCGCTGCGGACCTATCTCGACCAACAGCTGTACCGCATCGAGACGGCAAGCAATGGAGCGGTCGAACAGGTTGCGATAGGCCCGCTAACGCTCCCGACCAACCGTCGAGGCGAGCTCTGGCTGCATTATCGCCGCGACATGACCGCGCAGAGCCTGCCCGCGTGGCGCGTTCTGGATGGCACGTCCACCGCCCCACTCGACGGCAGCATCGTGCTGATCGGCAGCTCGGCTCAAGGTCTGCAGGATCTGCGCTTCAGCCCTCTTGGTGGGATGCTTCCAGGCGTTCAGGTGCATGCCCAGGCGATCGAACAGGCACTGACCGGCTCGCCGCTGCAACGCCCGTTCTGGGCCAGTTCGCTGGAAGCGCTGATCCTGCTGCTCGCCGGATCGCTGCTCTGTGTTCTGATCCTCACCAGCGGCGCGCTCACCGCCGCCTGGATCGCAGCAATAGCGATTGCGACACTGAACATTGCGGCCTGGTGGGCCTACTCGCGCCATGGCCTGCTGCTTGACGCCCTCACGCCCTCGATCGGTCTGCTGCTGGTCTACCTCGGCGCCAGCCTTGCGCGGCACCGCGCCAGCGAATATCAGCAGCGCTGGATACGTAATGCCTTCTCACGATACATCTCGCCGAACCTGGTCAGGTATCTGGTACGTCATCCCGAACAACTGCAACTCGGCGGCGAACGCCGCTATTGCAGCTTCGTCTTCACCGATATCACCGATTTCACCACGCTGATGGAGAGTCACTCACCGGAGCGAGTGGTCGGCATGCTCAACGAATATCTCGAAGGGCTCATCCAGATTGCCTTCCGCCACCAGGGCACGCTCGAGCGCATCGTCGGCGACGGCATGGCCATTCTGTTCTCGGCGCCCCTGACCCAGGCCGACCACCAAGCCCGTGCCTTGGCCTGCGCACTGGAGATCCGCAGCTTCACCCGCGCCCACGCAGCCGCTCAACATGCCGCCGGCATCCCGCTGGGCCGCACGCGCATCAGTGCACATAGCGGCGAGGTCGTGGTCGGCAATTTCGGTGGCGCCACCCTGTTCGACTACCGGGCATTGGGCGATGCGGTCAACGTCGCGGCTCGCCTGGAAAGCCTCAATCGTTATCTGGGCACCGATCTTTGCGTTTCGGAGGCCATCCGTGCCGCCAATCCGGACGTGCCGATGCGCGCCATCGGCGATGTACTGCTCAAGGGCAAGACGCAGCCGATCCGCCTTTACGAGCCCTGCGAAACAGCCTTCGACAACGACTACGATGCGGCATACCGGTTGCTGGCCAGTGAGCATGAGCATGCTGCCGATGCGTTCGAACAGCTGTCCACCGAGCGACCGGATGACCTGCTGGTGCGTTATCAGCTACAGCGTTTGCGGGCCGGCCAGCGCGGCGAGTGCATTCAGTTGACGGAGAAGTGAAGCGCTTCAGCGAACGCTGATTTCGACCCTGCGATTGCGCGGCTCGGATACTCCATCGGGCGTATCGATCAGCAGGTTTCGCTCGCCATGTGAGGACACACGTAGATCGATTACCTCGATGGCTCGGTTGCGCAGCATGTCCGCAACCGCCTGAGCTCGAAACAAGCCCAGCTGCTCGTTCCAGTACGGGCCGCTCAAGGTATCGGTGTGGCCAATGACCGAGACGGCTGACGGGCCACGCAGGCGGATCGCCTCGAAAACCTGCTCGACGGCGCGCTTCGATTCCTCGGTCAGCTCGGCGCTGCCGATTTTGAAGTACAGCTGGAAGCGCTGCGGCAGTGCGGGTTGAGCCGCCAACGCCGCCGAGAAATCGTGTGTGATCCGCAGCTGACCGACGTTGAACGGCCTGGCCGAGGCGCCGCCGATGGTGACGCCTTGATGTGCCTGATCCAGACGTGTCTGGCCTTTGGCATTATCAATCACCACAGCGCCAGTGGTGCCGTCAGGGCTTTCCAGCAGCACCACATAGTTGCCCGTCACGCAGCCCGACAACAGCACGAGACACAGCAGCGCAAGCGAATACCGCAGCAGCATCCTGATCACTGAACGACCTTCACCAGAAAATGCGTACCGCGCACACCAATGGTGCCCGTTGGGGTTTTCAGCTCGACCGCTTCAGGCTTGAGCTTGGCGATGACGCCTGAGATGAAATTCAAGGTGCCGCGGCTGATATGGCCGCTCAGGCGCAGCTCTTCGCGGGTGGGTTCGAACGCGTACTCGTCCAGGGTGAATTCGCTATTCGGGCCAAAGGACATGACCGTGTTATCACTGAGCGTCACCCCCATCGCGCCGTCGGCACCGGTGCGCAGCACCGCGCCGAGGATCACTGCCTGGCCAATGGCCGCGTCGATGGTCTGATCACGGCTGGTGACGGTCGCCTCGCCCTGTACCTTCATGATGTAGCCGACCGGCTCGACCAACGTCTGCGCCTGCCCCAGCGGTGACAGCGCCAGCAGGCCCACTATCAGCAAAGGCCGTATACGGCTTGTCATGGCGCGGCTGCTATCGCACGTCATCATTCAGTCTCCCTAGCGGATCGCCGATTGTCAGGCCTTCGTCCGCGGCCCCTTACGCAGCACCACGATCACGCCGACGTAAGCGTCAGGCCAGCGTCGGAGAATGCAGGATGGCGGTTGGCAATTACAAGCGCAACGGCCAGCAGAAACCTCTCGGTAGAGCGGCGCGAATCGACTAAGCCGAGGCGAAACGTTCAATCGACCGCCCAGGGCCGCCATCCCACAGATTCCGATCGGCGAGCTGATGGGTATCGACATAGCGCGGCGCGCCGTTTATCTCTTCCAGCTCGGTCATGCCGGCGAGCTGGTTGACGATGCGGTAGCGCTTGCCGGCCGCTTTGTCTTGCAGTGGATAAAGCGCCGCAATCTGCTGGGCCAATTCGGTAAGGGTGGACATGGTGCGGGAACTGCTCTGGATGCGAAAGGCAGGCTATTTACTACGGATCGCGAATAATCTCGCTCGACGTCCGACGCCTAGCAGGCCGCTCATCGGAACGGCCATAGGCCGCACATGAAACGGCTGATGCACGCTGCATGAATCATGTCCGATTACTTCGTTCCACGACCGAACGGTCATTCGTCGTAAACCTGCTCGCCATTCGTCGCCCAGGCTCGCGAATGATGGCACTTGCCGTATTCTCGCCGGCTATCGGAGCCGAAGCGCCCGACCCTGCAGTTCGGCATATAAATCGCATCCGACGAGCCCGTACTGCTCAGCGCCACGCAATTGGCGCTTGCGGGGTTTCCCCGCGTACAACTGTGGTCCGCCTCGATGGCGGTTGTTTGTCAAACGTCGGGCCTCCCGATTGGATGTGAAATGAAGACACCACGTCTGCTACAAGGCCGCCGCGGCCCTGTGCTCTCCGTTCTGCTGGTACTGGCGCTCGCCGCCGGCTTGGCATACTTGCAATTCAAGCCCAGCGTTCCGGCCACGCCATCCAGCGGCGCTGCGGCCAGCATGCTCGAAGCCTTGCAGCAATCCACCGAACCCTGGGAAGCCAACCGTCAGGATCTTTCGGTACTGATGAGTGACCTGCGTGGCGCCACCATCGCCAGCGCAGCGCTCGGCCAGGATGCGGTCTATATCAGCCTGAACGACGGGCTACGCTACTGGGTCCCGGATCAGTCCGGTCGCGTGGCCCAGTTGCTGCTCGATCACTACGCCAGCAGCGAAGGCCAGCTGTTCCCGCTGACGTTGTTCGAAACTGACGGTGAAGCGCCTTGGTACAAGGCGCTGGTGCCCTACGCACCCTTCATTCTTCTGTTGGTCGGTGCGCTCAGTTATCTGGCCATCAAGAGCCAAGGTTTCCGCGTGCAGCGCAAAGGCAGCGGCATTGCCTTTGCCGATGTGATCGGCGCCAGCGAAGCCAAGCAGGCGCTCACCGATGTGACCGACTATCTGCGTGATCCCGCCGCTTATGCAGCGCTGGGTGCGCGTCCACCTAAAGGCGTATTACTCACGGGCGAGCCTGGCACCGGTAAAACCCAACTGGCCAAGGCGCTAGCGACCGAATCCAACGCCAGTTTCATCCAGGTCACGGGGAGTGATTTTTCCTCGATGTATTTCGGCGTCGGTATTCAGAAAGTGAAAGCTTTGTTTCGCACCGCGCGCAAACAGGCACCGTGCATCATCTTCATTGATGAGATCGACGGTATCGGCAAGCGCGCCGAGCAACAGCGCTCCAGCGATGCCGAAAGCAACCGCATCATCAACCAGTTCCTCGCAGAGATGGATGGCTTCGACGGCGCCAGCGGCGTGCTGGTGCTGGGCGCGACCAATTTCCCCAACTCACTGGACCCGGCGCTGGTACGCGAAGGCCGCTTCGACCGTTCCATTGCTGTCGGCCTGCCCGGGCTAAGCGACCGTGAAGCGCTGTTCCGTCTATATGCCGGAAAGATCCGCGCCGAGCAGAACCTCGACTTCGCTCAGCTGGCCCGTAATACCGTCGGACTGACTCCAGCTGCCATCGCTTACATCGCCAACCATGCGGCATTGCTTGCCGCACGTGGTGCCGCGAAGGAAGTGACCATGGCGCATTTTGTCGATGCCGTGGAAACCTGCCGTATTGGCGAGCAGCCATCGGGCGTTACGCCGATGTCGCCCACTGACCGCAAGCGCATCGCTGTGCATGAAGCTGGCCACGCGTTGGTGGCCGCCGCGTTGAAAGTCGGTCGGGTGGAAAAAGTGACCATCCTGCCGCGTGGTCAGGCCTTGGGTGTGACGTTGGTGACGCCAGTGGAAGACAAGCGTCTGCATATGGAATCCGAATTGCGCAACCGCATCCAGATGCTGTTGGCCGGCCGTGGCGCTGAGCAGCTGTACTTCCATGAAGTATCGTCCGGTGCCGGGCAAGATCTGCAGGAAGCTTCGAAGATCGCGCTATCGATGGTAGGTGCACTAGGTATGGGGCCAACCGGCTCGCTGTTGAGCCTACAGGCGGTACGCGACGCACACATCGAGTTCGATTCCGGCGAATCGATACGCGCCGCCGACAATCTGCTCAAGCAGCTCGACCGTGAATGCATGGCCCTGCTGCAGCGCCTGAAGCCGGCGTTGGATGAGATTGCCGACAAGTTGCTGGCCGAGGAAACGGTCCCCGGTGAAGAGGTTCTGGCAGCAATCGAGCGACTGCCCGAGCAGCATCACGAAGCGAGTGTCAGCTCGATCATCGGCCATGCCATGAGCAGCATCGATCGCGTCGCTGCCAGCGCCATGGAAAACACGCAATTCCTCGATTTGACACCGGTCGAGCTACCCGAAGATGACGGCCCGGGCATGCTCTGACGCAGTTCGCAACGGCAAACGGCGAAGGCCGCTCGATGAATAGTCGTGCTGCCTTCGCCGTTTTGGTTTTGGCGTGCCATGGTTTCAACGCTAAGGAAGCACCACCAGATGGTTCGGCAGCTCGTTGCGCTCATGAGTGGCTGGCACATGTTGCTTGAGTAGCGAGCCGCAGCTGTCAATACAACCGAGGAAGCCTTCAAGCACCCGACCGTTTCGCACATCCGCGGTGAAGGTGTCGACGATTGACTGCCAGACGCTGTCGTCGATGCGGCTGGAAATGCCCTGATCCACCAGAATCTCCACGTAGCGCTCAGCTTCGGAGACGAAGATCAGCATGCCGGTCCCTGCCGCCGTGTGGTGCAGGTTCAGCTCTATAAACTGCCGTCGCGCCAGGTTACACGCACGCCAATGCCGTACCGAACGAGGGATAAGCCGGCTAGTCAGGCTTGGAATGCGAAACACGGCGGCCAGCACGATGAACGTCAACCATTGCACTAACAGCATTTGCCAAGCGGCCAGCCAACCCGTGAAGAACAACAGCGCACCCGGCAGCAATAATGCCAGCAGGCTCGCCCAAAGCAACGGAATGTAGCGGTAATCATCCGCCTGGGCGGCCAGGACCGTCACAAGTTCAGCGTCGGTATCGCGCTCGACGCGATCAATCGCCTCGGATACCTGTTTCAGCTCGCTTTCGGAAAGTAGGGTCATTGCGTATTCATCATGAAGAGAACTCTCGTTTCGCTCATTACATCAAGAAGCTAGGCGCACATTGCGCGGGGGTGCGATCGAGCGATCACCAACCACCGGAAGCACCACCGCCGCCGAAACCGCCTCCGCCGCCGCCAAAACCACCGCCACCAAAGCCGCCACCACCTCCGCGACCCATACCGCCCAGCAGCGCACCAAGCAGCAACGCGCGGCCGGCGCCGCGACCACCGCCGCGCCCGCCTCGGCCACCACCGATGACGAAGATAGCGACAAGCATCAGAAAGAAGCCGAGGATGCCGAGCCCGCCCGGTTCTTGCGCACCCATGGGCATGGCTGGCTGCATACCGGCAGTACGCAGCGGATCGCCACCTAGCACCTGGATCATCGCCGCAGTGCCTTCGGTAATCCCGCGAGTGAAGTCGCCTTCACGGAAGGCCGGCGTAATGACTCGATTGATGATCACCGACGATTGCGCATCGGTAAGCCGCCCTTCCAGACCGTACCCGACTTCGATGCGCACCCGGCGGTCATCCCGGGCAACGATCAAAAGCGCGCCCGTGTCTTCATCTTTTTGCCCAATGCCCCACTCGCGACCCAGGGCAATGCCAAACTCTTCGATGCTTCGGCCTTGAAGGTCCGGCACGGTAACGACCACCACCTGCTCGCCGGTGGTCTGTTCATGGGCAGCCAGCATGCTGGTCAGTCGCGCTTCGGCCTGGGTGTCGAGCAGTTCGGCCTGATCCACCACCCTGCCGGTGAGTGCCGGTAGCTCAGCTTGCTGGGCGAAGAGGCCGCTCGCCCAGAACAGCAGCGCCAGGATCAGCGGGAGCTTACGAATCATTGAAACTGCACTTGCGGCGCCTGTTCGGCGTTCTCGGCTGTGGCTTCGAAGTTTTCGCGGATCGGCATGTCGCTGTACATCAGGCTATGCCAGATGCGGCCGGGGAACGTCCGGATCTCGGTGTTATAGCGCTCGACTGCGGTGATGAAGTCGCGGCGTGCGACGGCTATACGATTTTCGGTGCCCTCTAACTGCGATTGCAGGGCGAGGAAGTTCTGGTTGGATTTCAGATCTGGATAGCGCTCAGACACCGCCATCAATCGGCTCAGCGCTCCGGTTAGCTGGTTCTGAGCCTGCTGAAACTGCTGTAACTTTTGGGGATCGTCGAGATCGTCCGCGCTAAGCTGAATCGAGGTGGCCCGCGAGCGGGCCTCGATCACTGCAGTCAGCGTTTCCTGCTCCTGCCGGGCGAAGCCTTTGACCGTCTCGACCAGATTGGGAATGAGGTCGGCACGACGCTGGTACTGGTTTTCCACTTGAGACCAGGCCGACTTCACCTGCTCGTCGTACTGCGGAATGTTATTGATGCCGCAGCCGGCCAACAGCCAGGACATCAAAAGAACAACCGTAACTTGCCAGGTAGTACGTAAACGCTGCGTCTGCATGATTCGCTCGTCCATCCAAAAATCCAAAGTACAGGAATAAGGATAGCCAAGCGGCTGGAGAGTTCAGGCTGGGTTAGGGTTTCAGATTACTCCGGACTGTCGCAAGGACAGAATCTTCTCGAAACTCAGTCCGACCAGTTCCAGCAGGACCGTTTCGCTGTGCTCACCAAGCACCGGTGGAGCCTTGCGGTACTCAACGGGCGTCTCGGACAAGCGAATCGGGCTGGCGACCTGTGGCACGCTGCCTGCCAGCGGATGCGGCAGATCGACACGCAGCCCACGCGCCAGCACCTGCGGATCGGCAAACACCTGGGCCAGATCATTGATTGGCCCACAGGGCACACCCGCCTGCTCCAACAGCGCGACCCATTCTGCGGTGGTCCGGAACACGGTGACCTGACGGATCAGCGGCACCAGTTCCTGACGATGGGCGACTCGGGCCTTGTTGGTGGCAAACCGGGCGTCTACTGCCCACTCGGGGTGCCCCGCCGCTTCGACGAATTTGCGGAACTGCCCGTCATTCCCGATGGTGAGAATGATGTCGCCATCAGCGGTGGGAAAGTCCTGGTACGGCACGATATTCGGATGGGCATTGCCCATGCGCTTGGGCGCCACGCCGGTGGTCAGGTAGTTCATCGCTTGATTGGCCAGACAGGCAACTTGCACATCCAGCAACGCCAACTCGACGTGCTGGCCGATTCCGCTCTGCTCGCGATGATTGAGCGCCGCCAGTATGCCCACCGTGGCGTAGAGCCCAGTAAGGATATCGGTCAGCGCCACGCCGACTTTCACAGGGCCCGCGCCCTCTTCGCCCTCGGCCCGCCCGGTCAGGCTCATCAGACCGCCGAGGCCTTGAATCATGAAGTCATACCCGGCGCGCTGAGCATAAGGACCATCACTGCCGAAGCCGGTAATCGAGCAATAGATCAGCCGTGGATTGATCGCCTTGAGGCTTTCGTAATCCAGCCCGTAAGCCGCCAGCCCGCCAACCTTGAAGTTCTCCAGCAGTACGTCGCACTGTTCTACCAGTTCGCGAACGATGCGCTGGCCTTCCGGCTGAGTGAAATCCAGCGTCAGCGATTGCTTGTTGCGGTTGGCCGACAGGTAATAAGCCGCTTCCGAAGTGTTCGCCCCCTCCCGGTCTTTGAGATAGGGAGGTCCCCAGTGGCGAGTATCGTCCCCGGTGCCGGGACGCTCGACCTTGATTACCTCGGCGCCAAGGTCACCGAGAATCTGCCCGCTCCAGGGGCCGGCAAGCACGCGAGACAGGTCAAGGACGCGGATGTGCGACAGAGCACCGGGCATAGGGTCGAGATCTCGAAAAATCTAGTGAACGTAGGGCGGATCGGGGCACGTAGCTGGCGCTTTATCCATCCACCACGCGGGGGTGAAGGTGGATGAAAGAAGCGTCATCCACCCTACGGACAGGACCTAGAAAAAGGCCTGGATACCCGTCTGGGCACGGCCAAGGATTAGCGCGTGTACGTCATGGGTGCCCTCATAGGTGTTAACCACTTCGAGGTTGACCAGATGCCGCGCCACACCAAACTCGTCGCTGATGCCATTCCCACCGAGCATGTCGCGGGCCAGGCGCGCCACGTCCAGGGCCTTGCCGCAGCTGTTGCGCTTCATGATCGAGGTAATTTCGACCGCGGCAGTGCCTTCGTCCTTCATTCGACCGAGGCGCAGGCAGCCTTGCAGGGCAAGCGTAATCTCGGTCTGCATGTCGGCCAGCTTCTTCTGGATCAGCTGGTTCGCAGCCAGCGGACGGCCGAACTGCTGACGGTCCAAGGTGTACTGACGCGCGGTGTGCCAGCAGAACTCGGCGGCGCCCAGGGCACCCCAGCTAATGCCATAACGAGCCGAATCCAGGCACGTGAACGGACCGCGCAGGCCGCGCACATCAGGGAACGCGTTCTCCTCTGGGCAGAAGACGTTGTCCATGACGATCTCACCGGTGATCGAGGCGCGCAGGCCGACCTTGCCATGAATCGCGGGGGCAGACAGGCCTTCCCAGCCTTTCTCCAGCACGAAGCCGCGAATGGCGCCTTCGTCATCCTTGGCCCAGACCACGAACACATCGGCGATCGGGCTGTTGGTGATCCACATCTTGGCGCCGGAGAGGCGATAGCCACCGTCGACCTTTTTGGCGCGAGTGACCATGGAGCCCGGGTCGGACCCGTGGTTGGGCTCGGTCAGGCCGAAGCAACCGATAAATTCGCCGCTGGCCAGCTTGGGCAGATACTTCTGCTTGGTTTCTTCGTTGCCGAATTCGTTGATCGGCACCATCACCAACGAGGACTGCACGCTCATCATCGAGCGGTAGCCCGAATCAATACGTTCGACTTCGCGGGCGATCAGGCCGTAGCAGACATAATTCAGCCCGCTTCCGCCGTACGCTTCAGGAATGGTCGCGCCGAGCAGGCCGGTGTCGCCCATCTCACGAAAGATCGCTGCGTCGGTGCGCTCGTGGCGGAAGGCTTCGAGCACACGTGGCGCCAGCTTGTCGTCCGCAAACTGCTGCGCACTGTCGCGCACCATGCGTTCTTCATCGGTGAGTTGCTGATCGAGCAGCAGGGGGTCGATCCAATTGAAGCTTGCTTTGCCGGCCATGGATGGTCCTCTAGTCGTAGACAGTTAACCGGGCGGGGCCCGGCACAGCATTTCGTATGGATTGATCCTAGAAGCAGAATCGGTAAGCAGCAAACGAGTAATTTGCAATCACCTGTGCGCTTTTGTAATTCCGACTTATGCTAGTACACCTGATTTCCCGATTATTAGTGAGGCAGCCGCATAAATGCGCCGCAAGATTCCCAGCACAGCCGCGCTTGTTGCCTTCGAAGCGGCAGCCCGTCACCAAAGTTTTACTCGCGCAGCCGAAGAACTGGCGCTGACTCAAAGCGCCATTTGCCGACAAATCGGCGGGCTGGAGGAATTCCTTGGACTTGAGCTGTTCCGCCGCTCGCGCCGCGGCGTGAAGCTGACCGAGGCCGGACAATCCTATGCACGTCGTATTGCTACTCAGCTCGATGCGGTAGAACGAGATACGTTGTCGGTGATGGGTCAACAGGGCGCGCAGACCATCGAGCTGGCATTGGTACCGACGTTCGGCACGCAGTGGCTGCTGCCGCGGCTGCAGCAGTTCCAGGCGCTGCATCCGGAAATTACGGTCAACCTGACCAACCGTACCCGCCCCTTTCTATTCGCCGACACGGATTTCGATGCAGCGATCTATTTCGGCGATGGCGATTGGTCTGGCACCGTCGCCTACCCGTTGATGCCGGAGCGCTCCCTGCCCGTCTGCAGTCCTGTCTTGCTCGGTAGCACCGGTCAGCTGAGTGTTCAGGCCATTGCCGAGATGCCGTTGTTGCAACAAACCACCCGTCCCTACGCCTGGCGGCAGTGGTTCGATTCGCTGGGAATGAAGGTCGCCCGCGACATGACCGGCCCCCGCCTGGAGCTGTTCTCGATGCTGGCGCAGGCCGCCGAGCATCAGATGGGCGTGGCGCTTATTCCGCCATTTCTGATTCAGCGCGAGCTTGCCGAAGGACGCCTGGTCATCGCACACCCGCACTCGTTCCGTCGCGAGGATCAGGCCTATCACCTGATGATTCCCGAGCGACGCGTGGAATCGGCTGCTCTGAACGCTTTTCGTGACTGGCTACTGAACGAAGCGCGGGCTTGGATGGCGCAGCAGGCGTAGGCCTGCACGGTGCCGTCTCGCTAGTCGATGTGCCGCCTTGTACTCGTAACCACGACGCCGGTCCTTCGCTTTGTGAACGGTGCGCTTGAAACGTCTACCGCTCTGTCCCTTACTACCACCACGCCGTTGCATACATGGATGCAGTCCAACGGCCGTGCACGCGGCGCAGCAGCATTTCAACCAAGGACAGGTAGAAGAATGAGCGGTTACGTACCCAATATTCCCAAAGCCAAGCGGGAAGCCGAACTCAGGGAGGTCGAGCCGACCGACATCCATGCCGAACGCTGGGCTGAATACGAACGTTACTCCAGGCAGCCTGCCAAACCCGCCGAGAAGGTCAAACTTGCGCTTCGCATCGGTGTGTTTTTCGATGGCACGGGCAACAACGCCAATAACACCGCGCTAGGCCTGGCCTGCGGAGCGCACCACCCGGTTCAGCCGGAAGACCTGGACGCCAGCTGCAAGCCGTATATGGCTGAACCGGATAGTAGTTATGGAAATGACATAACTAACATCAAGAAGCTCAGCGAGCTGTACTCAGCCCCTCCATCGCTGGAAGGTTCCGGACCTCAAAGAAGGGCTTTTCGTAAGTTGTACATCGATGGCATCGGCACTACGGCCGGGATGGATGACAGCGTTGTGGGCTTGGGCGCAGGCCGAGGCAGCACGGGCGTCGCCGGGCGCGTACAGCAGGCCTTTGACCGTATCACCGATCTGATCGATGGCGTCTTCAAAGAAAACCCGAACTGCGAAATCAACTCGCTGACTTTTGACAGTTTCGGTTTCAGTCGAGGCGCGGCCGCGGCCCGGCACTTTGCCAATGAAATTGTTCGAGGCCCGGAAGGGGCTTTGGGAGTTGCACTGCAAGCAAATAGCGAAGCTTTCAGCACTACGTTCAACGGCCGCTACCAGCGCGACATTACTGTGGGCTTCATCGGACTGTTCGATACCGTCGCTGCGGTAGCAGGCCTTGCAAATATGGGTAATGTCAGCAGCTCGATCGCCCCGTGGGTAAAGCTGCACCTGCCTCGAAAATATTTCACTGATGTGGTTCAACTGGCAGCCCGCGATGAGGTTCGCGCCAACTTCCCCCTGAGCCGAGTGAAGCCAGACCACACCGAGATTACGCTGCCAGGGGCGCACTCTGACATTGGCGGAGGCTATCTCAGCGAGGCCGAAGAATGCGTGCTGGTCACCCCTATGCAGGCGTTAACGGTAAGCGTGGGCGTTGACGTGAAGACGACTTCCATCTACCGGGACGCTTCGCAAGCCAAGGCCCGCTTGGTTGACGAAGGCTGGCCGGCCTCCATGCTAGAGATCGTTACTCCGACGCCTCGATTGCTGCCTGTGGATTCGCAAGATCGCCTGGCGCCCCGACAACAGCGGGTTTATGCCGGACTACAGCTAAGGCGGCGGGTCAGGGGCGAGCTGTCGCGAGTGTATTTACGCGTTATGTATGAATTGGCCAAGCGGAAGGGTGTACGGTTCGAAAACATTCCTGACGAGCCGCAATATCTAATTCCTGCGGAGCTCGAATCTCTGTGCAACCGTTTTGCCAGAGGCGACTACAGCACTTCCATCGCCGAAGAAGAATTGCTGAAGCGTCACTACATTCATGTCTCGGCACATTGGAACAACCCGCTTAAAGCGCGATCTGCCAACGGTTTAGACCTCATATATATCAATGCCCCAAGCCCTGACGGGATTCGGCAGCAACACCCCCACGTACCCGACTGGAAATTATTTTGATAAAGCCTTCTATCGCCTTACTGGGCGCGCTGCTCTTATACGGATGCCAAACCGCAGATCCATTGTCGGCGGAGAGCGATCCGAAGGCCCGCTGGTGGAGCCTTGAGTTTATCGGGCCCAACTACATGACCGGCTGGGTCGAGTCGAGCGTAGTCGAAGACATTGGTGGCCAATCTTTCGATCACGGCAGCGGTGGGGTTATTGGCAACGGAAACCCGGGATATGCAACCGAAACGGCCAGAGGCTGGATCGATGGGGTAGGTGGAAATACAAGAGGGGTTGTCGGCTCGGATCTGCCAAAACGGATCTTTGTGCGCTGGCAATCGATAGTGGAGCCACAGACCTACCGGGCCTGGGTGGAAATTCCTGAAGCGGCCAGAGAAATCATGCATACATCTGTAAACCGCCGTTGCCCAGAAACACCTGAGCGGAGCGCGCGCTATATGGCCTCGGTTTACCTTGGATTGGCTCCGGGCGGAATAGTCCAAGCTTGGGTAGTAAACAGCTGTGGCCATGCGGTGAAGATTTCTCGCGCACAAGCTGAAGTAGAACCACTAGGCCCTTCTCAAGGCCAGACAGATGGCCGCTACGCCTACAAGATCAACGAGAAATCTCAGCGCTATATCGACAAGTACGGCATCCCGTACGGAAGCTGGTAGAGGCTCGTCATATAGCTGATGTTCCCGACAGGAATTTAAAAGTGAGTCTCGAACCAGACGAGGGCTGGCTTGCTTACAAAGCCTGCACGGTTGCGCCTCATCTCAAAGCTCAACGTCCCGCTATTCCCGCACAGAACGGCAGGCGCACCCCTCGACCATCAAACGGCTTCCGGTTTCTTCTTCTTCGGCTTGAGGTACTTGGTCAGCCCCTGAAACCACATCACCAGCGCCGGGTTGCCCTGAATTTGGATGTCCTTGTTCTGGATGCCCTGCATAAAGGCCAACTGTTTGTTCTTGGCATTCATGGCGGCGAAGCCATAGGTACTGTCCTTGAAGCCGATGGCGAAAGCCGGCTCGGCAGCGGGACCGCCATGACTGGTGACGCGCTGATTCTTGACGACGTAATGCCGCGCAACCTTGCCGTCCAGGGTATGCAATTGGAAGGTCAGGTCCTTGTCGCCCAGCTGCTGCTGGAAATCGGGATTGGTGCGGCTGGCCTTGGCCATCAGGCGGCCCAGCATCCAGAGAAGAAAACGAAATTTCATGAATTTGCCGACCGTTAGCGAAGGTGCCGCATTGTAGCGGCTGCTCTGAGCAGCGGAAGTGCGGGAACAGGCAGGTCCGGAGCGGACCGGCCGGTCAGGCTGACCCGGAGCCGCTCGGGCCCCGGGCAGCGCGTATCAGTTGATCGCGTCTTTCAGCATCTTTCCCGGCTTGAACGCCACGGTATTGCTGGCCCTGATGGTGACGGGTTCGCCCGTCTGCGGGTTCTTGCCCGTGCGGGCGCCTCGGTGGCGCTGCACAAAGGTACCGAAACCAACCAAGGTGACGCTGTCCTTGCGGTTGAGCGCGTTGGTGATTTCGTCCAGTACGGCGTTAAGTACACGGTTGGCCTGATCCTTGGTGAGATCGGCTTTATCTGCGATAGCGGCAGCGAGTTCCGGTTTACGCATGGGTAGCCTCTGACTTTTTTGTTTTTGTATTCGCTGTTTCCAAACAGCGTTCCGAGCACTGCAACAGCTCTACGCTGCGGCAGTGCCACTGGGAGCATGGCACGCTGCTAGCACTCGCGCCAGTCCCCGCCAGCGCTTTACCGAGTCATTCAGAAGACTTTAACGACAGAAGCTGAGGCACTTCCGCCAAGACCGGCGGCAGCTGCTTATTCAAGTCCAGCCGCTCCCGCACGGCCGCCCCGGTCAGCGCGTAACCCAACAGATTGCCATCGATGCCGCGGAATAGAGCCTTAAGGTCGCTGCCCTCGCCTTCCACGCTCCAACGCCCGTCGCTGCCAGCCGCCGGCGGTGATACCACCAGAGGACAAACTGGCGTTTTCACCGTGATCGGCATCGGTCCGTAAGCCACCGAGGTCGGCTTGCCGGAAAGCGTTTGTGCAAGCGCGCGCACACCACTCATCAAGGGCATCACGTACAGCAGATTGAGCCCACCGACCTCTGCGCAATCCCCCAGCGCGTAGACGTGCTCGGCCGAGGTCTGCAGCATCCGGTCAACGGTAATACCGCGATTGACCTCGAGCCCTGCTGCCGCCGCGAGCTCAGTGCGCGGGCGCAGGCCAACGGCGCTCACCACCAAATCGCAGCTCAACCGCTGGCCGTCCGACAGCCGTGCTTCGAGGGCGTCGCCACTCCGGTCCAGGCGCTCTAGTACCGGGCCAAGGTGAAAGCGCGCACCCAGCGATTCCAGCCCACGCTGCACGGCCCCCGCAACGTCCCTCGGCAGCAGTGACGGCATGATCTGTTCGCAGGGTGCGACCAATTCCACCTCATAGCCGCCCTGCAGCAAGTCATTGGCAAACTCGCAGCCGATCAACCCGGCGCCGATGATCAATACGCGCCGCTTGCCTCTGGCGGCTTCACGGAAGCGGCCGTAGTCGAGCAGGTCGTTGATTGGGAAGATGGCATCCTGAGCGTCGCCGGCAACCGGTACCTGAATCGTCTGCGCGCCCCAGGCGATCACCAGATCACGATAAGACACCGGCTCGTTGCCGATCCACACGCGGCGATTGCCAGGATCCAAGCGCGTCACCCGGGTATGGGTGCGGATCTCGGCGTTGAGCTGGATGGCCATCTGCCCGGCGCTCATCATGCCAAGGGCATCGGCATCCTTGTTCATGGCAAAACCGGTGGACAGCATTGGCTTGGAATAGGACCGACCGTCATCGGCGGTGATCAGTAGAACCGGCGTCTCACTGTCGTGCTTGCGATACTCCCGGGCCAGGTTGTAGCCCGCCAGGCCAGTGCCGATGATGACCAGTGGCGCGGTCGACGCAGCCATATTGTTCGATTCGTTCATATCAACCGATCGCGATCATTTCGAAGTCCATTTTGCCGACGCCGCAGTCGGGGCACAGCCAGTCTTCGGGCACATCTTCCCAGGCGGTACCTGGGGCGATGCCTTCGTCCGGCCAGCCTTCGGCTTCGTCATAGATGAATCCGCATACCACGCATTGCCACTTTCTCATCGTTCACCTCGATCATTTTCGGTTGCGCTGCACGCTATACCAGAACGCTGCGATCCACCAAACCCTAGAGTCCCGTCGATAGACCACCGGCCGGAGAAGGATCTCAGCACGATACAAAACGGGCGGCCTAAGCCGCCCGTTCGGGTTCACGTATGCCTTTAGCTGGCGCTAGGGATTCCCGCCAGTGGATCGGTGATACCCATGACGTAGAACCCGATCAGGCCGATGCTGCCGGCCAGGATGAGGTAATACAGGGTCGGCAGCATGGTCTTGCGCAGGGTCACGCCTTCGCGCCCCAGCAGGCCCACGGTTGCCGAAGCCGCAACCACGTTATGGATAGCGATCATATTGCCCGCCGCCGCGCCAACCGATTGCAGCGCCACCATCAGCGCGCCGGACAGCCCCAGCAGGCCGGCGGTGTTGAACTGGAACTGTGACAACATCAGGTTCGATACTGTGTTGGAACCAGCAATAAAGGCACCGATCGCACCCACCGCAGGAGCGAAGAAGGGATAAACGTCGCCGACGCTGTTGGCCACCAGCTGCGCCATGGCCACAGGCATGGAGACCAGATCGGAGGTGTTGACGCCGGAGTTGATCAGGATTCGCACCATGGGAATGGTGAAGATCAGCACGAAGCCGGCACCAAGCAGCGTCTTGCTCGACTCGCTGATTGCCGCACCTAGTTCGCTGGCCTTCATCCGATGTAGGAAGAAGGTGACCAGCACCACCATGCAGAGAATCCCACCCGGCAGGAATAGCGGTTCCAGGGTGCCGGACACGCCGGTTTCACCAAGGATGTCCTTCCAGCCGAAGCTGACCGACATCAGCGCCGCCTTGACGTCTGGGAAGACTCGCGAGATCACCAGGAAGGCGGCGAGCAGCAGGTACGGGGCCCAGGCCATAGGTACCGAGATGGGCGTCTTGCCGGCCACATCTTCGATCTTCATCTCGATCTTGCCCATCCAGTCGGCAGGCCACTCGCTGGCCGGGGCGAAGTCCCAGGTTTCCTTCGGCAGCAGGAAGCCAGCCTTGGCAGCCGGCACAACGATGGCCAGACCCACCAGGGCGCCGATCATCGAGGGGAATTCCGGGCCGAGGAAGACGCCAGCGGCGGCATAGGGAATGACGAACGCCAAGCCAGTGAAGATCGCGAACGGCGCCATCGCCAGACCTTCAGCCCAGGATTTTTTGCGCCCGAAATAGCGGGTCAGGATGCACACCATGATCAGCGGCATCAGGATGCCGCACAGCGCGTGGATGATCGCGACGCGCGAGAAGATCAGATGGAAGAAGACCTCCCAGTTGCTGCCCACTGCCGCCAGTTGAGCACCGATACCCGTCTGATCGAGGCCGCCGCCGACCCCGACAATGATCGGTGTACCGACAGCGCCGAAGGATACCGGCGTGGATTGAACCATCATCCCCATGACCACGGCGGCCAGTGCCGGGAAGCCCAGCGCAACCATCAGCGGCGCGGCCACTGCGGCCGGTGTGCCGAAGCCCGACGCACCTTCGATGAAGCAACCAAACAGCCAGGCCACGATCAGCGCCTGTACACGCCGGTCAGGACTGATGTTGGAAAATCCCCGGCGAATCGCAGCGATGCCACCGGAATGCTTGAGGGTGTTGAGGAGAAGGATGGCGCCGAAGATGATCCAGAGGATCGCGGCGGTGAGGATCAGCCCTTGCAGCGTGGAGGCCAGGACCCGATTGAAGGTCATGTCCCAGGCCAGCAGGCCGATCAACGCAGTGAGCACGAAAACCAGCGGCATTGCGTACTTGGCTGGCCAGCGAAAGCCGATCAGCAGTACCCCCGCCAGCACCAGCGGCACGAAGGCCAGTATGGACAGCAGTGTCTGACTCATTGTTGGGTTCCTTGTTTTTTGTTGTGAACCACTTCTTTTCCGGGATATCCCGGCTCCCACGCATAGCTGACATGGAGACCACGTCAGCCTGAAAGACTGACCAATCAGTCACATTGGCCGGCCCCTCTTGCTCGAAAGCCCCGAACGCTAAAAGCGTCCGGGGCTCGTCAATCAATGGCGCTCAGATTTCATCTCAATCTTCCGTCCATCTGTCAGCTCGCCGATACCTTGCCGGTCGAATGAACTCAACTCTACAAACCAGTCGTGGGGCGAATTTATTCCCCGCTTCGGTATGACAGGCATCCGATCCGCTCAACCAGCCTGCTGCTTGAAGCGTTGACGCCAGGCGTGCAGCAGCGGCTCGGTATAACCGCTCGGCTGCTCGCGCCCCTTGAACACCAGATCGCACGCCGCCTGGAAGGCCGCTGACTGAGCATAGTCGGCTGCCATCGGGCGATAGACCGGATCACCCGCGTTCTGCTGGTCGACCACCTTGGCCATACGCTCCAGGGTTTCGCGAACCTGCGCCTCATCGACCACACCGTGGCGCAGCCAATTGGCCAGATGCTGACTGGAAATTCGCAGCGTGGCGCGGTCTTCCATCAGGCCAACATCATGAATGTCGGGCACCTTGGAGCAACCTACGCCCTGCTCTACCCAACGCACCACGTAGCCGAGGATGCCCTGGCAGTTGTTGTCCAGTTCCTGCTGGATCGCCTCGGGGCTCCAGTTACGGTCCGTCGCCACCGGAATGGTCAGCAGGTCATTGGTCAGCTGTTCGCGCTCGGAAGCCAGATCAATCTTCTCCAGATCTGCCTGAACGGCCTGTACGTCGACTTGGTGATAGTGCAACGCATGCAGGGTGGCGCCTGTCGGCGAAGGCACCCAGGCGGTGTTGGCGCCAGCCTTGGGATGCGCAATCTTCTGCTCGAGCATGGCGGCCATCAGGTCAGGCATGGCCCACATGCCTTTGCCGATCTGCGCCTTGCCGCGCAGGCCGCAATTCAAGCCGACCAGCACGTTGTTGCGCTCGTAAGCCTGAATCCATGGGGTGCTCTTCATGTCGCCCTTACGCAGCACGGCGCCGGCTTCCATGATGGTGTGCATCTCGTCACCGGTGCGATCGAGGAAGCCGGTATTGATGAAGGCCACGCGGTTCTTCGCGGCACCAATGCAGGCCTTGAGGTTCACGCTGGTACGACGCTCCTCGTCCATGATCCCGACCTTCAGGGTATGGCGCGGCAGGCCGATCAGATCTTCGACACGCCCGAACAGCTCGTCGGTGAAGGCCACTTCGGCCGGACCGTGCATCTTCGGTTTGACGATGTACATCGAGCCCGTGCGCGAGTTGCCCTTGCGCTGCTGGTCATGCTTGGCGATCAGGCTGGTGATCACACCGTCCATGATGCCTTCCGGGATCTCGTGACCTTCGCCGTCGATGATCGCCGGGTTGGTCATCAGGTGACCGACGTTGCGGATGAATAGCAGCGAGCGGCCATGCAGGGTCAGGTTCGAGCCGTCAGCGGCGGTGTATTCACGGTCGGCGTTGAGGCGACGGGTGATGCGCTTGCCCCCCTTCTCCAGGTCTTCGACCAGGTCGCCTTTCATCAGGCCCAGCCAATTGCGATAGACCAGCACCTTGTCTTCGGCATCGACCGCGGCGGTCGAGTCTTCGCAGTCCATGATGGTGGTGACGGCAGCCTCTACGACCAGATCTTTGACCCCGGCGGCATCGGTCTGGCCGATCGGACTGTTCGGATCGATCTGGATCTCGACATGCAGGCCGTTGTTCTTCAGCAGGATTGCCGTCGGCTCGACCGCTTCGCCCTGATGACCAATGAATTTCTCTGGCTGCTTCAGCCCGGTCACGTTGCCACTTTCGAGGGTGACCTTGAGTTGCCCGTCCTGCACGCGGTAGCTGACGGAATCGACATGGCTGCCTTCGGCTAGCGGTGCGGCCTGGTCGAGGAAGTTGCGCGCAAAGGCAATGACCTTGGCGCCGCGTACTTCGTTGTAGCCCGGGCCTTTCTGTGCGCCGTTCTCTTCACTGATAGCATCGGTGCCGTATAGCGCGTCATACAGCGAGCCCCAGCGGGCATTCGCAGCATTCAGTGCATAGCGGGCGTTGCCGATCGGCACCACCAACTGAGGGCCAGCCTGGGTCGCGATCTCGCTGTCGACATTGCTGGTGCTGATCTTCACCTCGCCCGGCTCGGGCTGCAGGTAGCCGATGGATTCCAGGAAGGTGCGGTAGGCCGGCATGTCGTTGATCGGGCCAGGATTGCTACGGTGCCAGTTGTCCAGTTCGGCCTGCAGGCGATCACGCTCGGCAAGCAGCGCGCGATTCTTCGGCGCCAGGTCGTGAACCAGCTGGTCGAAGCCGCTCCAGAAAGCGGCCGCATCGACGTCCGTACCGGGCAGGACTTCGTCTTCGACAAAACGGTGCAGGTTGGCCGCGACTTGCAGGCGGCCCAGGGTTACGCGCTCGGTCATGTTCTTCTCCTGAATTTCGTCGATCAGTTGGCGACTGCCGCGACGCCAGCCTTGGCTACTTGCGCATCCTGCGTAGCGGTAACGCCAGAGACGCCGACCGAGCCGATCACCTGGCCATCGACGATCACAGGCACGCCGCCTTCCAGCGAGCAGACCACCGGGGCGGACAGGAAGGCGTTGCGGCCACCGTTGACCATGTCCTCGTAGCCCTTGGTTTCGCGACGACCCACTGCAGCGCTGCGAGCCTTCTCCGTGGCGATGTAAGAGGCGACTGGTGCACAGCCGTCCAGACGCTCAAGCGCCAGCGGATGGCCGCCATCATCGGCGACCACGATGGTTACGGCCCAGCCATTGTTCTGTGCTTCGGTACGCGCGGCGGCAAGGATGTTGGCAACTTCGGTCTGGGTCAGTACGGCTTTGGTTTTCATGTGTTCTCCTGTCGAATTGGTCTGCGTCACGGCGCAAATGAAGTAGGCGCGAGGTGTTCCTCTATTCCTACGTTTTCTTCGTTACGCTCAATTGCGAGTTACAGCATCGCTTCCTCGACGATCTCGATCCAGTGCCTAACCGGCGTCCGGCCGGCACCATCGAGGTGCGTCTGACAACCGATGTTGGCGGTGACGATGACTTCCGGTTTGCCGCTTTCCAGCGCGGTGAGCTTGTTGTCGCGCAGCTGCTTGGACAGCACCGGTTGGGTAATCGAATAGCTGCCCGCCGAACCGCAGCACAGATGCGCATCGGGCACCGCTGTGAGCTGGAAGCCCAGTCGTGTGAGCACGTCTTCGACCGCGCCGCCGAGCTTCTGTGCGTGCTGCAAGGTGCACGGGCAATGAAAGGCCATGCGCTTGTCTGCTTTGACGTTCAACCGCTCGAGCTCGGCGCTACGCATCACTTCCACCAAATCCTTGGCCAGGGCGCTGACGCGGGCGGCTTTCGTCGCATACGCCGGATCGTCCCGTAACAGATGACCATAGTCCTTGATGAACGCACCGCAACCACTGGCGGTCTGCACGATGGCTTCTGCACCGCCTTCGATGGCCGGCCACCAGGCATCGATGTTACGCCGAGCGCGGTCGAGGCCGGCCTCCTGGGCGTTCAGGTGATAGTCCACCGCGCCGCAGCAGCCCGCTTCGCGGGCAGTGCTCACGCTGATACCGAGACGATCGAGCACGCGAGCCGTCGCAGCATTGGTGTTGGGCGACAGGCTTGGCTGCACACAACCTTCAAGCATCAGCACGCGACGCGCATGCAGCACCTGCGGTCGCGGCTTGGCCGGCGTGACTTGTCGCGGCATGTGCGCACGCAGCGTCGCCGGCAACAGCGGGCGCAGCGCATTTCCGGTGCCCAGCAGCGCCTTGAACAAACCTGGACGCGGGATGACGGTACGCAAGCCGGTGCGCAACAGGCGTTCGCCCGCCGAGCGCTGCACCTGCTGCTCCATGAAATCCCGACCGATATCCAGCAGGTTGTGGTACTGCACGCCAGATGGGCAGGTGGTTTCGCAGTTGCGGCAGGTCAGGCAACGGTCCAGATGGGTCTGGGTGCTCTCGGTGACTTCGCCACCTTCGAGCATCTGCTTCATCAGATAGATGCGCCCACGTGGGCCGTCCAGCTCGTCGCCAAGCAGCTGATAGGTCGGGCAGGTAGCGTTGCAAAAGCCACAATGCACGCAGGAGCGCAGGATGCTTTCGGCTTCCTCGGCACGGGGATGAAGCTTGGCTTGCTCGCTCAGATTGGTTTGCACGGCTTAAACCTCCGAATACATGCGGCCGGGGTTGAAGATCCCCTGCGGGTCCAGCGCGGCCTTGAGCTGGCGGTGGTAGCGCAGCAAGGGTTCGGCCAACGGTTGGAACGGGCTGGCCGTGGCGCCGGCGGTAAAGCACGTGGCATGACCGCCCACTTCGCTGACGATGGCGCGAATGGCTTGCGCATCGGCATCGGATTTCAGCCAGCGTTGAGCACCAGCCCAGTCGATCAGCTGCTCGCCGGGCAGGGCCAACACCGGGGTATCGGTGGGCAGCGACAGCCGCCACAGCGGACGGGCATCGCTGAAGAAATCCACTCGCTGTTCGCGCAAGTCATTCCAGTAGCCAACGTCCAGCGCCTCGCCACCAATGCGGTCGCAGGCAGCGTTGACCGAGCCTTCGCCTCCTTCCAGACGCAAATGCAGCGCATGACCATCATGGCTCGCCGCGGTGATCGGCACCGGCTGCTGCCCCCACTCGGCAAGCTTGAGCAGCGCACGATCGACCGGCATCTCGACCCGCAGGCTGCGGCACAGACGGGGCTTGGGCAGCACTTTCAGGGAGACTTCAGTGATCACACCGAGGCAGCCGAAGCTGCCGGCCATCAGCCGTGACAGGTCGTAGCCGGCAACGTTCTTCATTACTTCGCCACCGAAACGCAGGTGCTTGCCGTGGCCAGTGATGACCCGAGTGCCCAGTACGAAATCACGCACCGAACCACTCCAGGGCCGACGCGGCCCGGACAGGCCGGCCGCGATCATGCCGCCGACGGTAGCACCCTCGCCCAGGTGAGGTGGCTCGCAAGGCAACATCTGATTCGCCTCGTCGAGCGCGGCTTCCAGCTCCGCCAATGGCGTACCGGCGCGCGCGGTGACCACCAATTCGGTCGGGTCATAGGTGACGATGCCGCGATGGGCTCGGGTATCGAGCAGCGTGCCCTGCACCTCGCGGCCCAGAAACGCTTTGCTATTGCCGCCCTGAATGCGCAGCGGGGTATTGCTGGCCAACGCCTGGTTGACCTGATCGAGCAGCTGCTGGCTGTCGTCGAAGGAAACCGTCATCAGAAACGCTCCAGTTCAGGGAAGGGCAATTGCCCGCCGTGCACGTGCATGCCGCCGAATTCGGCGCAACGATGCAGCGTAGGAATGTTCTTGCCGGGATTAAGCAGCCCGCTGGGGTCGAACGCCTTTTTGACGGCGTGGAACAGCGTCAGCTCATCGGCGTTGAACTGAGCGCACATCTGATTGATCTTTTCGCGCCCCACGCCGTGTTCGCCGGTGATCGAACCGCCGACCTTAACGCAGAGTTCGAGAATCTTGCCGCCCAGAGCCTCGGCACGCTCCAGCTCGCCTTCGGTATTGGCATCGAACAGGATCAGCGGGTGCATGTTGCCGTCACCGGCGTGGAACACATTGGCTACGCGTAGGCCGTACTCATCCGACAGATCACTGATGCCCTTGAGCACGCCCGGCAGTTCGCGCCGCGGGATGGTGCCGTCCATGCAGTAGTAGTCTGGCGAAATCCTCCCGACTGCTGGGAAAGCGTTCTTGCGCCCGGCCCAGAACTTGACCCGCTCGGCCTCATCCTTGGCCAGCCGCACTTCGGTGGCTCCAGCCAGTTTCAGGACCTCGCTGACGCGCGCGCAATCGTCGACGACGTCAGCCTCGACACCATCCAATTCGCAGAGCAGGATCGCCTCAGCGTCCACCGGGTAGCCAGCATGGATGAAATCTTCGGCGGCGCGGATCGACAGGTTGTCCATCATCTCCAGCCCACCGGGAATGATGCCTGCGGCAATAATGTCACCCACCGCACGACCGGCTTTTTCCACCGAGTCAAATGCAGCCAGCAGCACCCTGGCGACCTGCGGCTTGGGCAGCAGCTTCACGGTGACCTCGGTGACGATGCCAAGCATGCCTTCGGAGCCGGTGAACAGCGCCAGCAAGTCGAAGCCGGGCGAGTCCAGCGCATCGGAGCCGAGCACCATGCGCTCACCCTCGACGGTGAGAATTTCTACCTTGAGCAGGTTGTGGACGGTCAGGCCGTATTTCAGACAGTGCACGCCGCCCGCATTCTCGGCCACGTTACCGCCAATCGAACAGGCGATCTGTGACGAGGGGTCGGGCGCGTAATAGAGGTCATAAGGCGCCGCGGCCTGGGAAATCGCCAGGTTGCGCACGCCAGGCTGAACCCGAGCGAAGCGACCAGCCGGATCGACTTCGAGAATCTTGTTGAAGCGCGCCATCACCAGCAGAATGCCCTGCTCAAGCGGCAGCGCACCGCCGGACAGCCCGGTTCCGGCGCCGCGAGCAACCACCGGTACGCCACGCTTGTGGGCGATTTTCAGTAGGGTCTCAACCTGCTCGATGCGCTCGGGCAGCACCACCAGCATCGGCGTGGTGCGGTAGGCGGACAGACCATCGCACTCATAAGGCTTGAGATCCTCGTCGCGGTGGAGGATATCCATACCGGGCAGCTGCGCCTGTAGATCGGCGAGCAACGCCGCCTTGTCGACTTTGGGCAGCTCACCATCGACGCGTTCGTCGTAGAGAATATTCATGGCAGTCTGTGCTCTTCGTTTTCACCGCAGCACGGCCAGCTGCGGTGGATTGACGCATCATTAGCCTTGCACCACCTGCCCGTCCATATTGAAAACCACTGGTCCTACCAGTTTCTTTCGCCAGAGTTTCAGCCGAACATGCGGAATGCGCCGAATATCGCGCGGTGCAGCTGTTCGCAACCCGTTTAAGGTACGATCCAGCCAAACTGGTCCTACCAGTTATGGGAGACCTTCAATGCTGATCGAAAACACCCAAGAACGTCGCCAGTTGGCGGACGTAGTAGCCGAGCGCATCGAGCGCCTAATCGTCGATGGCGTTCTTAAGGTCGGACAGGCGCTGCCATCGGAGCGACGCCTGTGCGAAAAGCTCGGTATTTCACGCTCGGCGTTGCGTGAAGGCCTGCGGGTGCTCAGGGGTCGCGGCATCATCGAAACTGCACAAGGACGCGGCTCGCACGTAGCCAAGCTATCTGGCGAACAAGATGCCAGCCCCTTGATGCATCTGTTCAACTCACAGCCGCGCACCCTGTTCGATCTGCTCGAAGTCCGCGCCCTGCTGGAGGGTGAATCGGCGCGACTGGCCGCGCTGCGTGGTACCGACGCTGATTTCATCCTGCTGCGCCGCCGTTACGAGGAAATGCTCGCCGCACACGCTGAAGAGGCGGCTGACCCTCGCGAGCATGCGCGCCTCGATCATGCCTTCCACCTGGCCGTGAGCGAGGCGTCACACAATCCCGTCCTGGTGCACACGCTGCAGTCGCTGACCGACTTGATGCTGTCCACGGTGTTCGCCTCGGTGAACAACCTTTACCACCGACCGATACAAAAGCGGCAGATCGACCGACAGCATTCACGGCTGTTTCACGCAATCACCGAGCGGCTACCGGACCAGGCCCAGCGTGCCGCGCGCGACCATATCCACAGCATTCGCGACAACCTCAAGGAAATCGAGCAGGAGGAGCAGCGCCTGGTTCGGGCGACGATGCGGTTAGAGGGGTGGACGTAAGAAAGCAGCTAGAAGCTAGAAGCTAGAAGCTAGAAGCTAGAAGCTAGAAGCTAGAAGCTAGAAGCTAGAAGCTAGAAGCTAGAAGCTGAAAAGTGTTCTGCTGAAGGCCTGATGGCACCTTTTCTTCCAGCCTTCAGCTTCAGGCTTCGAGCTGCTTTTCTCCCCCATGCTAGACTCGCCGCTTCTTTCCGCTAACTGTTACCGCTCGTGCCCGACTCTCAAGCCTGGTTGCCCGCCGACCACCTCTCCGCCCCGCTCGACAATGATCTGCACGACTGGCTGTATGTCGACAAAGGCTCGCTCACCCGTCGTCTTACCGATCTGGCCGAGGGCGCTTTCAGCGTGACCCCGCTGACCGAGGGCTGGCAGGCCCTTCGCGATGACGAATGCGCGGCGTTGGGTGTAGCTGAAGGAAGCCAAGGCTGGGTTCGTGAGGTCTACTTACGGGGCCATCAAGAGCCTTGGGTATTCGCCCGCAGTGTTGCCGCCCGCGAAGCCCTGGAACGGTCCGGTCTGGACCTTCCCCACCTGGGCAACCGCTCATTGGGCGAGCTGCTGTTCAGCGATCCCGCGTTCGCGCGCGGCCCGCTGCAAGCCCGGCGCTATCCCGAAGCCTGGCTGCCGCCGGATGTCCGTCAGCCTCAACTTTGGGCCCGCCGCTCCTGCTTCAGCCAGGAAGAATTGCGCGTTGTGGTTGCCGAAGTGTTTCTGCCAGCCTTGTGGCGAGCGGCACGGATCACTACGTGAATGCGGCACAGACTGCCGATATCCGCCTTTAACTGATCGGAGTTCTGCCGATGTATCAGAAGCTTCTGCAATCGAGCAATCGTCTCCACCCGCGTGCCTGGGACTTCATCCAGATCATGCGCCTGGATCGCCCGATCGGTACTTACCTGCTCCTGTGGCCCACGCTCTGGGCACTATGGATCGCGGGTGAGGGCTCGCCGAGCGTGAAGAATGTCGGGATCTTCCTGCTCGGCGTTATCCTGATGCGAGCCGCCGGATGTGTGATCAATGACTTTGCCGACCGCAACCTCGACGGTCATGTCAGCCGTACCAAGGGCCGGCCGCTGGCGACTGGCAAGGTATCGGTCAAAGAAGCCTGGATCCTGTTCGCCATCCTCGTTGCCCTGAGCTTTGTCCTGGTTCTGTTCACCAACGCAGCGACCATCTGGCTGTCCTTCGGCGCCCTCGGCGTTGCTGCGCTCTATCCCTTCATGAAGCGCTACACCTACTACCCACAGGTGGTGCTCGGTGCGGCCTTTTCCTGGGGCATGCTGATGGCATTTACCGCCGAACGCGGCGAGCTGCCGCCGGAAGCCTGGCTGCTGTTCATCGCCAATGTGGTCTGGACCGTCGGGTACGACACTTACTACGCCATGGCCGACCGGGACGACGATCTGAAAATAGGCATCAAATCTACCGCGATCCTCTTCGGCGAGGCGGACCGAATCATCATCGCCACGCTCCAGGGCCTCGCCCTCTTCTGTCTGATTCTCGCCGGCGTGCGCTTCGAGCTCGGCCAGTGGTTCCACCTCGGCCTGAGTATTGCCGGCGCCTGTTTCGCCTGGGAGTTCTGGAAAACCCGCTCACGCAAACCACAGGTTTGCTTCAAAGCCTTCCTGCATAATCATTGGGCGGGGCTGGCAATTCTCGCGGGAATTGTGCTCGATTACGCAATGAAGACGGCCTAGAGCCGATCCGCGCCGGTCTCACGTGCCGGACAGCTCTTTTTTGTCACATGGCTGCAACATTTCCGTTATCTAATGCCGAGCGACAAGAAACGGACCGAGAGCGGACATGAACGGCAAATGCATACTGATCGTCGATGACGAAGCGCCGATTCGGGAAATGATCGTGGTGGCGCTGGAAATGGCCGGCTACGAATGCCTCGAAGCGGAAAACACTCAGCAGGCCCACGCGCTGATCATCGACCGTCAACCGGACCTGATCCTGCTCGACTGGATGCTGCCCGGCACATCCGGCATCGAGCTGGCACGGCGCCTCAAGCGCGACGAAATGACTGCCAACACCCCGATCATCATGCTCACCGCCAAGGACGCCGAGGACAACAAGATCCAAGGCCTCGAGGTAGGGGCAGATGACTACATCACCAAGCCATTTTCGCCACGCGAACTGGTGGCGCGCCTCAAGGCGGTGCTGCGGCGTGCGGGCACCAGCGATAACGAAACGCCCATCGAAATTGGCGGCTTGCTGCTCGACCCCATCAGCCACCGCGTAACCATCGACGGTACGCCTGCTGACATGGGCCCGACCGAGTATCGGCTGCTGCAGTTCTTCATGACGCATCAGGAGCGTGCCTACACTCGCGGGCAGTTGCTCGATCAGGTCTGGGGCGGCAATGTGTATGTCGAAGAACGCACCGTGGATGTGCATATCCGCCGCCTGCGCAAGGCCTTGGGCGAAACCTACGAAAATCTCGTGCAGACGGTGCGCGGCACGGGTTATCGCTTCTCCACCAAGAGCTGAACGAAACCGCATTCCGAGGGAGGTGAAGCTTGCGCCAGTGCGCAGCCTTCACTCGACCCGAGCCGCCGAACGTTCGGCGTGGCAAGATTTCCAACCGACCCCAGGCGGCCTCAAGGAGCATTAGCGTGAACCAAGATTGGCAAGGTGCACTGGTGCGCCAACTGCTTGTGCTGTTGGTCGTATGCCTGCTGATCGGCCTGATTACTGGCGAGTATGCCTGGGCGCTGGTCGTCGGCCTGACTGGTTATCTCGGCTGGACGCTGCATCAGATGCGTCGCCTGCAGCAATGGCTCAAACGCAGCGAACACGATGAGCCGCCGCCGGACGGCCACGGTCTGTGGGGCGACATTTTCGACAATCTCTATCAGATGCAGCGCAGGGACCAGCGGCTGCGCAGCCAGCTGCAATCGGTGATCGATCGCGTGCAGGGTTCCACCACGGCGCTCAAGGACGCGGTGATCATGCTCGACAGTGAAGGCAATCTGGAATGGTGGAACCCCGCTGCCGAGCGCCTGCTGGGTTTGAAGCGGCCACAGGATGCCGGCCACCCAGTCAGCAACCTGGTGCGCCACCCGAGCTTCAAGGAATATTTCGACAGCGGCCGTCACGATGAGCCGCTGGAGTTGGCCTCCCCCGTCAACGATCGCCTCTGGCTGCAGATCACCATCACCCGCTACGGCAACAGCGAGCATCTGATGGTGGTGCGCGACATCACCCGCCTTCACCTGCTGGAACAGATGCGCAAGGACTTCGTCGCCAACGTTTCGCATGAACTGCGCACGCCGTTGACGGTGATTGCCGGTTATCTGGAAACCATGCTTGAGCATACCGACGAGATGCCATCGCGCTGGCCGCGGGCGCTGAACCAAATGAATCAGCAGGCCGGTCGCATGCAGCACCTGCTCAACGACCTGCTGCTGCTTGCCAAGCTGGAAGCCACCAATCCCCCAAACAACGGCCAACCGGTCAATATCGCCACTCTGCTGCAGTCGATCAAAAGCGATGCACAAGCTTTATCAGCCGATCAGAACCATGACATCCACCTCGAAGCCGATCCCATCCTGCTACTCAAGGGCAGCGAGTCCGAACTGCGCAGCGCGTTCTCCAATTTGATATTCAATGCGGTGAAGTACACCCCAAGCGAGGGTGAAATCCGCATCCGCTGGTGGTGCAACGAGTACGGGGCGCACCTCGCCGTTCAGGATTCGGGGATCGGCATCGAGTCCAAGCACCTGCCGCGCCTGACCGAACGCTTCTACCGGGTCGACTCCAGCCGCGCCAGCAATACCGGCGGTACCGGATTGGGCCTGGCCATCGTCAAGCATGTGCTGCTGCGCCACCAAGGTCGTCTGGATGTGGACAGCACGCCGGGCAAAGGCAGTGTCTTCACCTGTCACTTCCCGCTATCCCAGGTAACGGTTCGCTGAACATCAACCGTCACCTGCCGAGGGAGGGTTCGGATGCGCTCCTTGAAATAACCGGTAACCGGCCCCATTCTTGTGCCGTCGCCGACTACCCGAACCCCTCATGGACCCTTCCCCCAGTTTCGCAACCAGCTACGTTGCACCCTCCTATTTCGCCGATTTCGGCCTGATCCTCTTTGCCCTGTTTCTGGTCCTGCTCAACGGCTTCTTCGTTGCGGCAGAGTTCGCCATGGTCAAGCTGCGCGCCACCAAGGTCGAAGCCATCGCCAAGCAACATGGCTGGCGCGGGCACATCCTGCGCAAGGTTCACAATCAGCTGGATGCCTATCTGTCGGCCTGCCAGCTGGGTATCACCCTGGCCTCACTCGGCCTCGGCTGGGTCGGTGAACCGGCTTTCGCTCATTTGCTCGAGCCGCTGCTGGCATTCATCGGCATCGACAACGAAGCAGTGATCCACGGGATCGCCTTTTTCACTGCGTTTTTCATCATTTCCTACCTGCACATCGTCGTCGGCGAGCTGGCGCCCAAGTCCTGGGCGATCCGCAAACCCGAGCTGCTGTCCCTGTGGACGGCCGTACCGCTGTACCTGTTCTATTGGGCGATGTACCCGGCTATCTACCTGCTCAACGCCAGCGCCAACGCCATCTTGCGCGTCGCAGGGCAAGGCGAGCCCGGAAGCCATCACGAACACCACTACAGCCGCGACGAGCTGAAGCTGATCCTGCATTCCAACCGCGCGCTCGACCCGGCCAACCAGGACATCAAAGTGCTGGCCTCCGCCGTGGAGATGAGCGAGCTGGAAGTCGCCGACTGGGCCAACTCGCGCGAGGACCTGTTGCAGCTGGAGCACAGCGCATCGCTGTCGGAAATCCTCGACCTGATTCGTCGTCATAAGTACAGCCGTTACCCGGTATTCGATGCCGAGCAAGGGGATTACATCGGTCTGCTGCATATCAAGGATCTGCTGCTGGCGCTGGCCAGCGACGAGCAACTGGCGCAGCATTTCGATCTCACCGCTCTGCTGCGACCGCTGGAGCGGGTGCCCCGGCACCTGCCCTTGAACGCATTGCTGGATCAGTTCCGTCAAGGCGGCGCGCATTTCGTGTTGGTGGAGGAAGGCGACCACAAGGTGGTGGGCTTCCTAACCATGGAAGACGTGCTCGAAGTGTTGGTAGGCGACATCCAGGACGAACATCGCAAGACCGAGCGCGGCATCCTCGCTTATCAGCCCGGCAAACTGCTGGTGCGTGGCGACACGCCGCTGTTCAAGGTCGAAAGGCTGCTGAACGTCGACCTCGACCACATCGAGGCGGATACCCTTGCTGGCCTGATCTACGAAACCCTGAAACGCGTTCCGGAAGAGAACGAAGTGCTGCTCATCGAGGACCTGCAGATCGTCATCAAGAAGATGCGCGGTCCGAAGATCGTGTTGGCTAAGGTGCTGAAGCAGGAATAAGCGGCTGCAAACTGTAAGTGAGTTAGGGGGCAGTGCCGAAACGCCGGCCGGAGTTTCGACCGTTACTTGAAGCGTTTGGCTCGAAGCGTCCAGCTGCTTTTATTCCCCTCCCACCGCAAAATTCGGCAGGCTGTTGACCGGCTGGGAGAAGTCGAAGGGAATCGATTCGACCGCCAGGCCAACATTGCGCTGCACCACGAAGTGCAGATGCGGGCCAGTGCTATTGCCGGTATTGCCGGAGCGAGCGATGAGCGTTCCGGTATCGATCCGCTGGCCTTCCCGGACGCTCACCGAACCCTTCATCAGATGCAGGTAGACGCCCATGGTGCCGTCGTCATGCATGATCCGCACGAAGTTGCCCGCGGGATTGTTACCGCGCCCGCTCTGGCTGTTCTCGATCTTCACCACCATGCCGCCACGCGCCGCAATGATCGGCGTGCCTTCGGGCATGGCGATGTCTGCGGCGTAGCGCCCCTTGGGCGTGAAGTGGCTGTATTTACCATTGGCGCCCTGAGTCAGGCGGAACGGACCGCCGCGCCAGGGCAGCGGATAACGATAGGGTTTGGGTAGCAGGCGCGGATCGCCCAGCGCATGGCGCAGTTTGGGGGTGTATTTCAGCGGTTTTGAAGGGTCGAGCGGCGCCAGGGTCGCCAGACGGATCTGGCTGCGTGGCGGCAGCACCCAGCGAATCGGTTCATCCGGCACGCCGACGGCGTTCTGCACACCGGTCAGCTGGAGCTCGATATCCACCGGCGCGAAGAGATCATTGCGCACCAGCAAGGTTTCCCCGGCGGCATGCTTGCGCGTCTCCAGCTTCACCTGATTATCGAGCGTCTCGACCATGCGGTCGTTGAAGGTGAACACGCGCGCGCCGGGAGCGGCCTGGTCGCTGTAGGTGACCACGCCGTTGGCGTCTGTGTACTTGTAGATGGTCAGCGCCGATGCGGGCGATGCCAGCCAGCACGACACGAGACAGAAAAGGATGCGCCCCAACATAACGGCAGACTTCATAGGGTTATGTATTCAGAGCGCTGCAGACTAGCAGCGCAACGGGGCATGCGCGAGCCACCGACCGTCGGGCTGTGAAATCGTTCCAATGAACGCGATTGTTTCCGGACGAGCGGTTTCCAAAGAGCCGCCGCTGCGCCGGCTCAGGCGCCCGGTACGAAATGTCGCTGCGCGGTACCGCGGGCAATCAGCCGCGACAGGTAATCGAGCTTCTGGGGATCGCGGTCGACAAAACGGAAGGTCAGTTGCAACCACTCGGTGTCGGGTTTCGGCTCCAGCGCCGCAACGGCGTGCAGATAGCCATTCAGGCGCGCCACCTCGCCGCCCTCCCCCTGTTCCAGGTCGAGCACAGCGCTTTCCAGCACCTGCGGCAGATTCTCGCTGCGCTTGATGACCAGCAAACCCTCCTTGAGGCTCAATGCCTTGATGACGCAGGCCAGCGTCCCGGATGCCAGACGCAGCTGGCCCTGACCGCGTCCACCGCTCGACGCCGAGGGTTTGGGCGCGCTCGGCTGGATCAACGGCGCGGCGAATGCCGGCGAACTGACTGCGGCGGACGCAGGCTTGATCACCTCGGCCTTGCCGCCGGTAAGCGCGGCCAGCGAGTCGTTGGCCATACCGGTGGCGGTGGGCCTGACCGGCGCGCTGGCAGCCAGCGCATCGAGCTTGCCTGCGCGGCCCAGCGCCTTGCGGACCTTGGTGGTCAACTGTTCGTTGGAAAAGGGCTTGCCGATGAAATCGGATACGCCGGACTGGATCGCCTGGACGACGTTCTCCTTGTCGCCACGGCTGGTGACCATGATGAATGGCGTGGTGCTCAGTTTCTCGTGAGCGCGACACCAGGTGAGCAATTCGAGCCCGGACATCTCGGGCATTTCCCAGTCGCAGAGAATCAGATCGAAGCGGTCGCGATCGAGCATCTGCTGGGCCTTGCGACCATTCACCGCTTCCTCGATGCGGATACCCGGAAACTGGCTGCGCAGGCCTTTCTTCACCAAATCCCGGATGAAGGGCGCGTCGTCCACTACCAGCACACTGACCTTGCTCATCAATCGCTCCTGCTTGAATGGTGGCCAGCATAGCGGCAGCCGGCTTTTGAAAAAAGCACAGCCGACCAGCGTCGAGCTTCGGCCGTGCTCGGCGGGGTTCGAATCGGCTCTGAAGCGAGGCGAAGTGTCGCGAAACGGATGAGCTGACGGCATAACGTCAGCGTTGCGCCTGTTTATTTTAATTCACCGAACCCTAACGCAAGCGTCAACCTCGCGTGTTGCGTTGAATGAGGTGGCCTTACCCAGCCCATTCATTCGCCGCGGCCAGTTGCGTCTGGTCGTTCCCCTGCTACGTTTAGTTCTAAACAATAAAAACAAGAAGAGTCATATGTCGGACCGAGTGACCCTACCCCATCGACCTCGCCGTGCCAGCCAGGCACGGCGGCAGGTCACTACTTCCGGCGCTATTCCCGCCGCAACCCCAACAATTTTGTCATCGACACGCCCCATGGATCGCGCCCGCCACTGCGGCGCCCATCGGCGTCCGATCGTCGTGTTGATCGGCAGTCCCGACTGTCACCACCTGACTTACCGAACCGTCCAGTCTTGGCAGCCCACACGGGCCGTCTGTAAGCGGTCAACCCCTGCAAGGAGATAGGCGATGAAGCTTCTGGCAATTGCAACGGCAGCACTGAGCGCAGCGGCGGTGATTCCCGCGTCGGCAGCGGAGATATCCGATGGCAAGGTTAAAATCGGCATCCTCAACGACCAATCCGGCGTCTATGCCGACTTCGGCGGCAAATGGTCCTACGAGGCGGCGAAGATGGCGGCCGAGGATTTCGGCGGGACGGTGCTAGGCGCACCCATCGAGATCGTCACCGCCGACCATCAGAACAAACCCGACATCGCCTCGAACATTTCCCGTCAGTGGTACGACCGCGAGCAGGTCGACTCCATCATGGAGCTGACCACCTCCTCCGTCGCACTCGCGGTGCAGGGCATTTCCAAGGAAAAGAAGAAGATCAATCTGGTGACCGGCGCCGCCACCGCCGAACTGACCGGCAAGCAGTGCTCACCCTACGGTTTCCACTGGGCCTACGATACCCACGCGCTGGCAGTCGGCACCGGTGGAGCGCTGGTATCCCAGGGCGGCGATAGCTGGTATTTCCTCACCGCCGACTACGCCTTCGGCTACTCGCTGGAGGAGCAGACCAGCGCATTCGTCAAAGCCAAGGGCGGCGAGATCAAGGGTGCAGTGCGTCATCCGCTGGCGACCAACGATTACTCGTCGTTCCTCCTGCAGGCACAATCATCCGGCGCCGAAGTCATCGGCCTGGCCAACGCAGGAATGGATACAGCCAACGCCATCAAGCAGGCAGCGGAATTCGGCATCGTTGCCAGCGGCCAGCGTCTGGCGGCGCTGCTTTTCACTCTTTCCGAAGTGCACGGGCTCGGTCTCGCGGCGGCGCAAGGCCTGACGCTTACCGAGAGCTTCTACTGGGATCGTGACGACCAGTCCCGCGAATTCGGCAAACGTTTCTTCGAACGCACCGGCCGCATGCCGAACATGGTGCACGCCGGCACCTACTCGGGCGTGCTGCAGTACCTCAAGGCAATCGACAAGGTCGGCACCGATGAGACCGAAGCGGTCGCCAAGGCCATGCACGAGATGCCGGTTAACGACCTCTTCGCCCGCGATGCCAAGGTCGGCGCCAATGGACGCCTGATCAGCGACGTCTATCTGATGGAGGTGAAGAAGCCGGACGAAAGCAAGGAGCCCTGGGATTACTACAAGGTGCTCGCCACGGTGCCGGGCGATGAGGCGTACATCAAACCAGCCGAGAGCGGCTGCGATCTGGTCAAGCAATAAGCATGGCGGCCAGCATGGGCAACGCAGCCGGGGAAGCCGTGGCTTCCCCGGGCGTCGACGACCAGCCGCGCGTCGTGCTGTCGGCGCGTGGGTTGCGCCGCGATTTCGGTGGGTTCGTGGCGGTGAACAATGTCGATCTGGACGTCCATCACGCCCGGGTCCACGCGCTGATCGGTCCCAACGGCGCGGGCAAGACGACGGTATTCAATCTGTTGACCAAGTTTCTGCAGCCATCGAGCGGCCGCATCAGGCTGCTCGACCAGGACATCACTCGCACCGACCCGGCCAAGGTGGCCCGTATGGGACTGGTACGATCTTTTCAGATATCCGCGGTGTTTCCGCATCTGAGCGTACTGGAGAACGTCCGCGTGGCGCTGCAACGGCCCGGCGGACTGGCCACTCAGTTCTGGTTGCCGCTGCGCTCGTTGAACCGGCTGAACGAGCGCGCCATGGCGCTGATCGAGTCGGTCGGCCTGCAGGATGCATGCAACAGACCCGCCGCGGATCTTTCCTACGGGCGCAAGCGCGTGCTGGAAATCGCCACGACCCTGGCGCTGGAGCCGAAGGTGCTGCTGCTCGATGAACCCATGGCCGGCATGGGCCACGAAGACGTGCATACGGTGTCCGACCTGATCCGTGAGGTCGCCCGCGACCGCGCCGTGCTAATGGTCGAACACAACTTGAAAGTCGTCGCCGACCTCTGCGATCAGGTCACCGTCTTGCAGCGCGGGGAAATCCTCACCTCGGGCGATTACCGCAGCGTGAGCCAAGACCCGCGCGTCCGCGAAGCCTATATGGGGACCGAAGATGAGTGAGGCGACCCCACTGCTGAGCGTTCGCGAACTGAACGCCTGGTATGGCGAAAGCCATGCCCTGCACGGCATCGACCTGGACGTGCATCAGGGCGAGACCGTGACGCTGCTTGGCCGCAACGGTGTCGGCAAGACTACGGCGCTGCGTTCGATTATGGGCATCATCCGCAAACGGACCGGAACGATTCAGTTCGATGGCCGAGACATGATGCGCGTGCCGCTGCACCGAACCGCTCATACCGGGATGGGCTTCGTGCCGGAAGAACGCGGCATCTTTGCCACCCTGACGGTCGAGGAAAATCTCACCCTGCCGCCAATCATCGCCCAGGGCGGCATGAGCGTCGGCGAAATCTACGAGCTGTTCCCCAATCTCAAGGAACGCCGCCATAGCGCCGGGACCAAGCTTTCGGGTGGTGAACAGCAGATGCTGGCCATCGCGCGAATCCTGCGTACCGGAACCAAACTGCTGCTGCTCGACGAACCCACCGAAGGCTTGGCACCGGTGATCGTCCAGCGCATCGGCGACGTCCTGCTGACCCTCAAGCAGCGCGGCATGACCATCCTGCTGGTGGAACAGAACTTCCGTTTCGCCAGCAAGGTCGCCGACCGCTTCTATCTCGTCGATCACGGAAAGATCGTCGACAACTTCCATGTCAGCGAGCTACCCGATCGCATGACGATACTCAACGAAACCCTGGGGGTCTGATGACCGAGATCTTCGGCGTACCCATTCAGGCCTTTCTCGGGCAATTGCTGATCGGCCTGATCAACGGATCGTTCTACGCCATGCTCAGCCTTGGCCTGGCGATCATCTTCGGCCTGATCAAGGTGATCAACTTCGCCCACGGCGCGCAGTACATGATGGGCGCCTTCGCCGGTTATCTGCTGCTGGCGGTACTGGGCATCGGTTATTGGCCGGCGCTGATCCTGGCACCGCTGATCGTCGGCCTGGTCGGCGCGGCGGTCGAGCGGCTGGCGCTATCGCGCCTGTACAACCTCGATCATCTCTACGGCCTGCTGTTCACCTTCGGCCTGGCCCTCGCACTGGAGGGCGCGTTCCGCTACTACTACGGCTCGTCCGGCCAGCCCTATGGGGTGCCGAGCCTGCTGTCGGGCGGCTACAACCTCGGCTTCATGTTCCTGCCCAAGTACCGCGCCTGGGTCGTGCTGGCCTCGCTGCTGATCTGCCTGGGTACCTGGCTGCTGATCGAAAAAACCAAACTCGGCGCCTATCTGCGCGCGGCGACCGAGAACCCGACACTGGTGCGCACCTTCGGCATCAACGTGCCGCTGCTGCTGACCTTCACCTACGGGCTGGGCGCCGGACTAGCGGGGCTGGCCGGAATTCTCGCGGCGCCGATCTACCAGGTCAGCCCGCTGATGGGCTCAAACCTGATCATCGTGGTGTTCGCGGTGGTGGTGGTGGGCGGCATGGGCTCGATCCTCGGCGCGATCATCACCGGCTACCTGCTCGGCATCCTCGAGGGGCTGACCAAGGTGTTCTACCCAGAGGCCTCCAACATCGTGATTTTCGTGGTCATGGCGATCGTGCTGCTGATGCGCCCCGCGGGCCTGATGGGAAGGGATGGCTGATATGCAAGCGACCGCAACGTCCGCAGCAAAGCGAAAGCATTGGAATCCGGAAAGGATTCTGATCCTGCTCGGCATCGTCGCGCTGGTACTGGCGCCGCTGTATTTCTACCCCGTGTTCCTGATGAAGGTGATGTGCTTCGCCCTGTTCGCCTGCGCGTTCAATCTGCTGCTCGGTTACACCGGCATTCTCTCGTTCGGCCATGCCGCGTTCTTCGGCGGCGCCGCCTATTTCACCGCCCATGCGGTCAAGGAATGGGGCCTGACGCCGGAACTGGGCATCTTGGTCGGCGTGGTCGGCGCCGCGTTTCTGGGCTTGGTGATCGGCTTTCTGGCGATCCGCCGGCAAGGCATCTACTCGACGATGATCACCCTGGCGCTGTCGCAGATGTTCTTCTTCTTTTGCCTGCAGGCGCCCTTCACCCACGGCGAAGACGGCATCCAGGGCATTCCGCGCGGCCACCTGTTCGGCCTGATCGATCTGAAAGAGCCGCTGAGCATGTACTTCTTCGTGCTGGCGGTGTTTCTGCTGGGGTTGTTGGCGATCTGGCGCATCATCAACTCGCCCTACGGCATGATCCTCAAGTCGATTCGCGAGAACGAAAACCGCGCCATTTCCCTGGGCTATTCGGTGTCCCGCTACAAGCTCGGCGCCTTCGTCATGTCGGCGGCGCTGGCCGGGCTGGCCGGCGGGTTGAAGGCGCTGGTGTTCCAGTTCGCCACCCTCACCGATGTCAGTTGGCAGATGTCCGGTGAAGTGGTGCTGATGACGCTGCTCGGCGGCATCGGCACGCTGGTCGGCCCGGTATTCGGCGCCGCGCTGGTGACTACGCTGGGCAACTATTTCGCGACCTCGGAGCTGCCGGTCACGCTGGTAACCGGGATCATCTTCATGGTCTGTGTGCTGATCTTCCGCCGCGGCATCATTGGCGAGCTCTACGCTTCCCGGCTGGGACGCAAGATCGAAGGTTCGCGCGACGAGTGAATCAGTGACCTTCCAGATGCGCATGCAGCGCGACGAACTGCTGGGTCAGCTTGTGCCGCGGATCGAAATGAATCAGCGGCACGCAGACCTGATGCGACTCACGCATCCGCACCGAACTCATCAGATGCACCGGCAGCACCGGCAAACCGTCCGCCAGCAGCTCGTCGATCATCTGCTGCGGCAGCGCCGCCCGCGGCTGAAACTGATTGACCACGATGCCCTCGACTTGCAGCCCCTCGTTGTGGTCTTCCTGTAGATCGTCGATTTCGTCGAGCAGGCTGTACAGCGCCTGGCGAGAAAAGCTGTCGCAGTCGAACGGAATCAGGCAACGGTCCGCCGCGATCAATGCCGATACCGTAAAAAAATTGAGGGCAGGCGGCGTATCGATATAGATCCGCTCGTATTCTTCTGAGAGGCTTTCCAGCAGCTTTCGTAGCTTGTTGATCTTGTGCTTGGCTTCGAGCTTCGGTTGCAGATCCGCCAACTCGGCGGTGGCGCCGACCAGATGCAGATTATCGAAGCGGGTCTCGCTGATCGGCGGCCGCGCCTTTTTGCCCGCTGCGCCACCGGCGAGTATCTGTTTGAAGTAGTCGGCGATGCCGGTGGGCAGATCGCCCCCCGCCAATCCGCTGAGGTAATGGCTGGAGTTAGCCTGGGCATCGAGGTCCACCAGCAAGGTGCGATAACCCTCGGCCGCGCTCACCGCCGCGAGATTGCAGGCAATGCTGGACTTACCAACACCGCCTTTCTGATTGAACACTACCCTGCGCATGCCCGACCTCCCGAAACACAATCGGTCGAGTCTATAGCGCAAATGTGACAGTCAGGTTATCGCCCACGAAGAACCCGACCAAAGTCCGATATCAAACCGCCACGGGCGCCTTGATGTGCGGATGCGCTTCATAGCCGACCAGTTCAAAATCCTCGAAACGGAAGGCGAACAGGTCCTTGACCTCGGGATTGAGCTTCATTGTCGGCAGCGGCAGCGGCTCACGCGTCAGCTGCAAATCGGCCTGTTCCAGATGATTGGCGTACAGATGGCAGTCGCCACCACTCCAGATGAACTCGCCCGGCTGCAAGTCGCAGACCTGCGCCACCATCAGCGTCAGCAGCGCATAGCTGGCGATGTTGAAGGGCACGCCGAGGAAGATGTCCGCCGAGCGCTGGTACAGCTGGCAGCTGAGCTTGCCGTCAGCGACGTAGAACTGGAACAGCGCATGGCACGGCGGCAGCGCCATCTGGTCGACCAACGCGGGGTTCCAGGCCGATACGATCAGGCGGCGGGAGTCTGGATTGCTCTTGATCATCTCGATCAGCTTGGCGATCTGGTCGACCGATTCCCCATTGGGCGCCGGCCAGTTACGCCACTGATAGCCGTAGACCGGTCCGAGTTCGCCATTCTCGTTGGCCCATTCGTCCCAGATGCGCACGCCGTTTTCCTGCAGATAGCGCACGTTGGTATCGCCCTGAAGGAACCACAGCAGCTCATGAATGATGGATTTGAGGTGGCACTTCTTGGTGGTCACCAGCGGGAAACCATCGTCCAGGTCGAAGCGCATCTGGTAGCCGAACACGCTGTAGGTGCCGGTGCCGGTGCGATCGCTCTTGAAAGTGCCGTTCTCGCGCACATGGCGCATCAGGTCGAGATACTGTTTCATCGATGGGCTCGAAGCGGGCGCCGAGGCGCGGTGAAAGGAAACCTGTGAATAGTAAGAGCCCGCGCCCGGCTTGTCTCGCGCTTGGCGACAAGCCGGGCGCGTGGCTCAGGCCGATGCCTTGGCCGGGGCGCTGCGGTAGCCCCATGCGATCATGCCGAGGCCGATCAGCACCATCGGCACACACAGCACCTGCCCCATGGTCAACCAGCCGAAGGCCAGGTAGCCGAGTTGTGCATCGGGCACTCGCACGAATTCGACGATGAAGCGGAAGATGCCATAGCACACCGCGAACAGCCCGGACACCGCCATGGTCGGGCGCGGCTTGCTCGAGTAAATCCACAGAATGACGAACAGCGCCACGCCTTCCAGCGCGAATTGGTAGAGCTGCGAGGGATGCCGCGCGAGTTGCTGCGGATCGGTGGGGAACACCATCGCCCAAGGCACATCCGTCGCCTTGCCCCACAACTCGGCATTGATGAAGTTGCCAATGCGCCCCGCGCCCAGGCCGATCGGTACAAAGGGTGCGATGAAATCCATCAGCTGGAAAAAGCTTTTGCCGTTACGCCGCGCGAAGATCCAGGTGCACAGCAACACGCCGATCAGGCCGCCATGGAACGACATGCCGCCCTTCCAGACCTGCAGGATCAAACTCGGGTCGTTGAGGTAGGCTGCCAGATCGTAGAACAGCACGTAGCCCAGCCGCCCGCCGACGATCACGCCCATGGCGACCCAGAAGACGAGATCGGAGAGTTTGTCCTTGTTCCAGCTGGAGTCGAAACGATGCAGCCGGCGCGACGCGAGCAGCCAGGCGCCGCCAATGCCGATTAGGTACATCAGGCCGTACCAGTGAATCTGCAGCGGTCCGAGCGAGACAGCTACTGGGTCTATCTGCGGATAAGGCAACATCCGGGTTTCCTCAGATCAAGAAGTTGATACCAACGCAAAGCAGCAACAGCGCAAACAGGCGCCTGAGCATCGGCGCCGACAGCCGATGCGCCAGCTGCGCACCGATGCGGGCGAAAAACATGCTGGTTATCGCGATACCCACCATTGCCGGCAGATAGACGAAACCGAAGCTCCATTCCGGCAGATGCGCATCCTGCCAGCCGACCACTACAAAACTCAACGCACCGACGAGGGCGATGGGCAAACCGCAGGCCGCGGACGTCGCGACCGCCTGCTGCATCGGTACGCTGCGCCAGCTGAGGAAGGGCACTGTCAGTGAGCCCCCGCCAATCCCGAAGATCGCCGAAGCCCAGCCAACCACCACGCCCGCCAGCGTCAACCCAGGCTTGCCAGGCACGCCAGCGCTGGCCTTGGGCTGCAACGAGAAGGCCATCTGGATCGCCATGGCGATGGCGAACACGCCGATGATTTTTTGCAGCATCGGCCCTTGAATCGAGGCGGCAGTAACGCTGCCCAACGCAGCGCCGAGCAGGATGCCGAGGGTCATCCACAGCACCACCGGCCATTGCACCGCGCCCTTGCGGTGGTGGGCCAGGATCGAATTCAGCGAAGTGAAGATGATCGTCGCCAGCGATGTGCCGACGGCCAGATGGGTCAGTACCTGCTGATCGAAACCTTGCAGGGTAAAGCTGAACACCAGCACCGGGACGATGATCATCCCGCCACCAACACCGAACAGCCCGGCCAGCACACCAGCGAATCCGCCAAGCAGCAGATAAAGCACGAACTCCATCGGACCGTCCCAAAAAACAAAGCGGCATGGTAGCTGAAAAGCTGGAACAGGTTGCCGATCCGGGCTGCTTGGCTTCAAGCTTATGGCTTCAAGCTTTTAGCTGAGCAAACCTATGTGCCTGATCGTATTCGCCTGGCGCCCGACCCATGCGCTACCGCTGATCGTCGCGGCCAACCGTGACGAGTTTCATGCGCGCCCAAGCCAGCCGCTGGGCTATTGGGACGACGCGCCGCACATCGTCGCGGGGCGCGATCTGCAGGCCGGCGGTACCTGGATGGGCGTAGGGCCTGCTGGTCGTTTCGCCGCGCTGACGAATATTCGGGCGCCTGGCTCACCTCTCGGAACGCGCTCACGGGGCGAGTTGCCGGAGCGCTTTTTACGCGGTCAGCTATCGCCGAAGGCTTACCTGGTCGAACTGGCCGGCAGCCTGCAGCACTATTCCGGATTCAATCTGCTCGCAGGCGACGCACATGAGCTCTGGTATCTCAATTCGAACACCGGGATACCGGAACAGCTGTCCGCTGGCGTCTACGGCTTATCCAACGCGGCGCTGAACACACCCTGGCCGAAACTGGTGCGCGCCCGCTCGGCACTGCACGAATGCCTGAGCGCACCGGAAGCGGAAGATCTGCTACGGCTATTGAGCGACTCGCAGCTCGCCACAGACGCCGAGCTGCCCAGCACCGGCGTGCCGTACGAATGGGAAAAAAGGCTGTCCAGCGTGTTCATCACCAGCGCCGATTATGGAACCCTCGCCAGCACCGCACTGATTCGCCGCGCCGATGGCTCGGCGGACATCATCGAACGCCGCTTCGGCCCGTCCGGTGCGTTGGGCGAGAGCCGAATCAGTCTCCCGCCGTTGCTGGGCTAGGGTCTGAAGTTCCCTCAAGAGTGGCGAATGAATTTCGTACAAGGCAAGGCAAGGCGCGGTAATGCAGCCGGTGGTAAAGGCGTCGGTAGGTTGAACAGCCAACCCTGATTCAGGACCTAGATCGCCGCCGACGGGTTGACCATGCGATCCAGGCCAAGGTTACGCAGGGTCAGCTGCACCGTGGCGCGAATCACCTGCGGGCTGTCCATCACCATCACCTTGGCCAGCAGCTCGCGGGCCATGGATGAGCTGATCTGGCGCAGCATCCACTTCACTTTCGGCAGGTTGGTGGCGTTCATCGAAAGGCTGTCGAAACCCATCGCCAGCAGCAGCATGGCCGCACCGGGGTCGCCGGCCATCTCGCCGCAGATGCTTACCGGCTTGCCCTCGTCGTGGGCCTCGCGAACGATGCGCTGCAAAGCCTCCAAAACCGCCGGATGCAGATAATCGTAGAGATCGGCGACGCGCGGATTGTTGCGGTCGACTGCCAGCAAATACTGCGTCAGGTCGTTCGAGCCCACCGAAAGGAAATCCACCTGACGCGCCAGCTCGCGCGTCAGATAGACCGCCGCCGGCACTTCGATCATCACGCCGATCGGCGGCATCTCGACGTCCGTACCTTCATCGCGCACCTCGCCCCAGGCACGGTGAATCAGGTGCATGGCCTCTTCCAGCTCGTGAGTGCCGGAGATCATCGGCAGCAGGATGCGAAGGTTGTTCAGCCCGGCGCTGGCCTTGAGCATCGCCCGGGTCTGCAGCAGGAAGATCTCGGGGTGATCCAGCGTGACGCGGATGCCGCGCCAGCCGAGGAAGGGGTTCTCTTCTTTGATCGGGAAATACGGCAAGCTTTTGTCGCCACCGATATCCAGGGTGCGCATGGTCACCGGCAGCGGGTGGAAGGCTTCAAGCTGCTCGCGATAGATCGCCATCTGCTCCTTCTCGCTAGGGAAGCGCTCCTTGATCATGAAGGGCACTTCGGTGCGATACAGGCCGACGCCTTCGGCGCCGCGCTCCTGCGCTCGCACCACGTCGGCCAGCAGACCGGTGTTGACCCACAGCGGGATGCGTACGCCGTCGGTGGTTTCGCAGGGCAGCTCGCGCAGGATGTCCAAGCCTTCGGAAAGCTGGCGTTCCTGCTCGGCAAGGACCAGATATTGCTCGCGTAACACCTTCGCCGGGTTGGTGATGATTTCGCCGCGCGTGCCGTCGATGATCAACTCGATGCCATCGACCTTCGAGTACGGCAGGTCCACCGCACCCATCACCGTCGGAATGCCCATGGCACGGGCCAGAATGGCGACATGGGAGTTACTTGAGCCCAGCACCGACACCATGCCCGCCAGCTTGCCTTCCGGCACTTCGCCTAGCATGGCCGGAGACAGCTCCTCGCTGACTAGTATCGTCTTGTCGGGGTAGGTCAGGGTCTGCTGGCGTGCCTGCTGCAGGTAGCTGAGCAGACGCCGGCCGATATCTTTGACATCCGATGCACGCTCGCGCAAATAGGCGTCGTCCATCATCTCGAAACGTGCGACGTGATCGCCGACCACCTGGCGCAAGGCCCCCTGGGCCCATTGGCCGGTGCGAATGACCTTGGTCACCTCGCCGCCCAGGGCGGAATCGTCGAGCATCATCAAGTAAACGTCGAACAGCGCGCGCTCTTCCTTGCGCATCTGTGTGGCGAGCTTCTCAGACAGCGCGCGCATATCGGTCCGCACCGCTTCGAGCGCGGTTTCGAACAGCTCGAGTTCGGCCGGAATGTTATCGATCGTCTTGTCCGGCACCACGTCCAGATCGGCCGGTGGCAGGACCACCACCGCGGTCCCCACGGCCGCGCCCGGCGCACCTGGGATGCCGATGAAGCGGGTTTCCTGAATGCCCTTGCCCTGCCGACCGAGGCCGCGGATCGAACCGGTCGCCTCGGCGTGAGCAATGACGCCGGCGAGCTGCGCACTCATGGTGACGAGGAAGGCTTCCTCACCCTCATCGAACAGGCGCCGCTCCTTCTGCTGGATGACCAGTACGCCCATCACCCGCCGATGGTGGATGATCGGTGCACCGAGGAACGAGGCGTAGCGCTCTTCTCCGGTCTCGGCGAAATAGCGGTAGCGGGGATGTTCGGAGGCGTGCTCGAGATTGAGCGGTTCCTCACGGGTACCGACCAGACCGACCAGACCCTCGTTCGGGGCCATGCTGACCTTGCCGATGGCTTTCTTGTTCAGACCCTCGGTGGCCATCAGGACGAAACGGCCCGATTCGGGGTCGAGCAGATAGACCGAGCAGACCTGGCTGCCCATGGCCTCACGAACTCTCAGCACGATAATGCCCAATGCCGCCTTGAGGTCCTTGGCGGCATTCACTTCCTGGACGATCTTGCGCAGCGTGCCGAGCATGCTCAGGGGCTTTCTCCCGTCAATCCCGCGCCAGGAGGCGCGGGGCGAGTTCTTTTAAGGCGCGACGGTAAACCTCGCGCTTGAAGGTGACGACCTGGCCCAGTGGATACCAGTAGCTGACCCAGCGCCAGCCATCGAATTCGGGTTTGCCGGTCAGGTCCATGCGCACCCGGTCCTCGGCACCGGTCAGACGCAGCAGAAACCACTTCTGCTTCTGTCCTATGCACAGCGGCTGGCTATGAGTACGCACCAAGCGTTGCGGCAGACGATAACGCAGCCAGCCCCGCGTGCAGGCGAGGATCTTCACATCCTGCTGTTCCAGCCCGACTTCTTCGTTGAGTTCGCGGTAGAGCGCCTCTTCCGGCGTCTCGCGCGGATTGATACCGCCCTGCGGGAATTGCCAGGCGTCCTGATTAATCCGTCGGGCCCACAATACCTGCCCGTCATCATTGGTCAGGATGATGCCGACATTGGGGCGAAAACCATCGGAGTCGATCACGGCATACAACCTCGCAAACGCATGTCGCGGCATTGTTCCACAAAAAGACGATAAGCAGAAAGCGCGCTGAGCATGCCGATCATCAACCGCCTCCGGGGCCCGTTCGACGCCTTGCGGGTGCCATGCGCCGGGCAATCCCGCTATGCTTCGCGTCCCTTCATCGCTCTGAGGAACGCAGCGTGCGCCTGGCCCTATTCGATCTCGACAACACCCTGCTGGCCGGTGACAGCGACCACGCCTGGGGCGAATTCCTTTGCCAGCGCAACCTGGTCGACGCTACCGATTACCGGGCCCGCAACGACGCTTTCTATCAGGACTACCTGGCCGGCGAGCTGGACGTGCTGGCGTATCAGAACTTCTGCCAGGAACTGCTGGGGCGCAGCGAGATGGCGCAGTTGGCGCAGTGGCATGACGAATTCATGCGCGACCATATCGAACCCATCGTGCTGGCCAAGGGCGAGGCCCTGGTGCGCCAGCATCACGAAGCTGGCGATCGGGTGGTGATCATTACCGCCACCAACCGCTTCATCACCGGGCCGATCGCCAAGCGGCTGGGCGTCGATACGTTACTGGCCACCGAATGCGAGATGGCCGACGGTCGCTATACCGGGCGCCTCACCGATGTGCCCTGCTTCCAGGAGGGTAAGGTCACTCGGATCGAACGCTGGCTTGAGGAAAACGACCAGAGCCTGGATGACGCCTACTTCTATAGCGATTCGCGCAACGACCTTCCGCTGCTCGAGCGGGTCAGCCATCCGGTTGCGGTCGATCCCGATCCGATCCTGCGTGAGATCGCGCAGCAGCGCGGCTGGGACATCATCAGCCTGCGCTAGATCTTTCAGCTCGCTGCGCCCTCGAAGGAACTGTCCTTGGAGTAGCCTGTAGGGCCGAACTTGTTCGGCCTGGCACGACTCCGCGGACGAGTAAATTCGGCCCTACGGACTTCAAGGGGCGCCTTTACCCACCATCAGGTAAAAGATCACCACGAACGAGATGAACGCCGGCCAGCCGAGGGCGAACCACCAGCGCATGTAACGGAACGCCTCGGCAGGCAGAGGGGTGCCGTCGCGCAGCGCCTGCTCGGCCAGCTTGTGCACGCGAATCTGCAACCACACCACCGGCAGCCAGCAGGCGCCGGCCAGTACGTAGAGCGCGATGCTCCACATCAACCAGGGCTGGGTCAGGTCGAAACCGGCCAGGTGCACCAGCGCCAGACCGCTGAGCGGTTGGATGACTGCCGTGGTCGCGGTGAACGCCCAGTCGGCGAACACCAAGTGGCGAAAGGTCACGGCGATCACTTCGACCTTGCCGCTACGCCAGGCGCGCCAGCTGTAGTACGCCGATCCCAGCCCGGTGCCGAACAGTACCGTCGAGGACAGGATGTGCAGCGTCTTCAGCAACAGATACAGGCTCATCGTCGTTTCTCCGGTACTGGCTCGGTCCACAGCAGCCACAAGGTAGCGACCAGCAGCACGATATTCTTGGCCACCGCGCCGAAAGGATCGAACCAGTAATGTGGCAGCCATAGGCTGATTATCAGCATGTAGCCGAGCATCAATGCCAGCTGCGCACGCAGGGCGTGACGGCGCCAGCGCCGCAGCAGCAGGCCAACCCCGAGCGCGGCATCGGCCAGAGCACCGGCGATCACCGCGGCGGCGGCCTGCCAGCTCCGCACGCCGATCTCGGCCATGATACGCAGCCCCCAGTCGTAGCCCGGGCCGAGGCAAACCAGCGCGGTGCCCAGCCAGATCAGCACCAACATCGCGAGCAGCAACGGACGCAACGTCAAGGCCACGCTCTGTTCGCGCCGCGGCCAGCCGATCAGCCGGCTCGCCAGAGGCGCCGCAGCGCAGCCACAGATAGTTTTCATTGCGTCCGGCGAAGCGAGATTGTCGCGTTGGGCCAGTGTCAGCGTCTGGCAATTGAGCGCACGCCAACCCAGCCGATCACCGAGCCGTGAGCCCAAGCCGCTAACCACTGCTGGCACCTGGACATAGCGCGCTGGATGCCAGCCCTGGGCCGCACGCAGCCGATCGATCAACTGCGGCAGGGTCATCGTTTCAGGACCCACCAGCGGTACGATGCATGCCCGTTTAGGCCACTGGCGCAGCAATCCAAGTATTGCTGCGACAAGATCATCTACATGCAGCGGCTGCGCCCGCGCCTGGGTATCGAGCAACGGAATCAGCGGCCAGGGCGAAAGACGACTCAGCCAGCCGCTGCTCGCCCCGCCCTCGCCAAGCACCAGCGAAGGCCGTAGCACCACGGCGGGCGCTTGCAATGAGAGAAGGTAGTCGTCGGCAGCGGCCTTGCTGGCTAGAAAGGGCACATCCGGCTGCTCTCCCGCACCCAGCGCGGACAGCTGAAGAATGCGCGCGCCGTTACGCGCCGCAAGATCGAACAGCACACGTACGCCACGATCCTGCACTTCGCTAAGGTGATGCGCGTCAGCGCTGAGCACGCCGCTGGCATTGATGAGTAGATCGATGCCGTCCGGCCAGTTGAAATGCTCAGGCTGGTTGGACAGTTTGACGAGTTCCAGCGGCAGCCAGCGCACGCCGGGGAGTTCGGCGCCGTGCCCCGATCGCGAAGTCGCGAACAGCTGATGGCCTTCGGCATGCAACGCCCGCAGCAAATGCCGGCCAATGAAGCCGCCGGCACCCACCAGCAGGATGCGCATCAGACCGGCTTGGCCCCCATCAGGCCCATGATGACGATCAGAATCAGCAGGATCAGGCCGGCATACACCAGCGCAAAACGTGGAAGGGACGCAGGCGCCGGCGTATCACCCAGCCCCTGCCAGGCCCGCAGACGGCCGCCGAGCAACAACCCGAGCGGCACGAGCAGCAGAAACAGCACCGAGCTGGCGAGCAACCACAGCTGACCAAGCGGAAAGCCCGCCAGATGCGCCAGCCACCAGCCGGTCACCGGCAACGACAATGCCATTACCGCAAGCAGCGGCAGCGACATCAGGCGCGTTCTTCGCAGCTTCTGCTGCAGCACGGCCGAGTCGGCACGCCGCCAGGCCTTCCACAGCATCGCGATGTGGGCAACCAGACCGAGCGTCAGGATGATCGCCAGCGCGGCGTGGACGATGTTCAGCAGTTGATAGTGTTCCATCAATCCTCGCGGTACGGCTGGTTAGCCGAGAAATAGTTGATAGGCAGGGTTATCTGTTTCGTCCCAATAGCGGTAGCCGATCTTGTCCAGCGCGGCCGGTAGCAGGTGGCGCTCTTCGGCTGGCACTTGCAGGCCAGCGACCACTCGACCATCAGCTGCGCCGTGGTTGCGGTAATGGAACATGGAGATGTTCCAGCGGCCGCCCAGGTTGTTGAGAAAGTTGAACAGTGCACCCGGCCGCTCCGGGAATTCGAAGCGGAACACCACCTCGTCGCTGACGCCGGACGCATGCCCACCCACCATGTGACGCGTGTGCAACTTGGCCAGTTCATTGTCGGTGAGATCCAGCACCGGAAAGCCTTTGGCACGCAGCCCTTCGACCAGCGCCGCGCGGGGATCGTGTTCCGGATGCGTCTGCACGCCAACGAAAATGTGCGCCTCGCGATCCTGGTGATAGCGGTAATTGAATTCGGTGATCTGACGCTTACCCAGGGCCTCGCAGAAAGCCTTGAAACTGCCCGGCTGCTCGGGGATGGTCACGGCGATGATAGCCTCGCGCTTTTCGCCCAGCTCGGCGCGTTCGGCGACGTGCCGCAAGCGATCGAAGTTGACATTGGCACCCGAATCGATACCCACCAGCACCTGCTTGGTCACGCCGTCGCGCTCGACGTACTTCTTGATCCCGGCCACCGCGAGGGCGCCCGCCGGCTCGGTGATCGAGCGGGTGTCATCATAAATGTCCTTGATCGCCGCGCAGATCTCATCGGTGCTGACGGTGATCACTTCGTCGACATAGTCTTTGCAGAGTTCGAAGCAGTGTTCGCCGATCTGGGCCACCGCGACACCATCGGCGAATAGCCCCACCTGCGACAGCACCACGCGCTCGCCCGCCGCCATTGCCTGTTGCAGGCAGTTGGAATCGTCCGGCTCGACACCGATGACCTTGGTTTCTGGATGCAGATATTTGATGTAGGCCGCAACGCCGGCTATCAGGCCGCCACCGCCGACCGGCACGAACACCGCATCCAGCGGCCCCTGATGCTGGCGGAGGATTTCCATCGCCACGGTGCCCTGCCCTGCGATCACATGCGGATCGTCATAGGGGTGGATATAGACGTAGCCCTTCTCTTCAACCAGCTTCAGCGAATGCGCCAGCGCCTCGGGAAAGGCATCGCCGTGCAACACCACCTTGCCGCCGCGTGCACGCACACCTTGTACTTTGAGCTCCGGCGTTGTGCGTGGCATGACGATAGTCGCCTTGATACCCAGCTCACGCGCAGCCAACGCCAGCCCTTGGGCATGGTTGCCAGCAGAGGCGGTGACCACGCCGCGCGCCAACTCCTCGGGCGACAGCTGCGCCAGCTTGTTATAGGCGCCACGAATCTTGAAGGAGAACACCGGCTGCAGATCTTCGCGCTTGAGCAGAATCTGGTTGCCGAGCCGCTCGGAAAGCTGGCGGGCGGGTTGCAACGGGGTTTCCACGGCGACGTCGTAGACGCGCGAGGTGAGGATCTTCTTGACGTATTGTTCGAGCATCGTGGCTATCTTGGCGGGCATTGCGGGGCCAACGAGTCTACTCTGCGAAAAACCCGCCGACCACCGGCAATCGGCGCGCAAATCACCGTTACAGTCTCGCCGGACAAGACCCACCGGTGAGGCCCCGTTATAATTTCGCACCTTCGATTCCACTTCGCCCGGACCCATACGCCATGACTCAGGATCAACTCAAGCAGGCCGTCGCCCAGGCCGCCGTCGACCTCATCGTCCCGCAGCTCACCGACCGCAGCATCGTCGGCATCGGCACCGGTTCCACTGCCAACTTTTTCATCGACCTGTTGGCCAAGCACAAGGGATTCTTTGATGGTGCCGTGGCCAGTTCCGATGCAACGGCCGAGCGTCTGAAGGGACATGGAATCCCGGTCTACGACCTGAACTCCGTGTCCGAACTCGAGTTTTACATCGACGGCGCCGATGAAACCAACAGCCATCTCGAGCTGATCAAAGGCGGCGGTGCAGCCCTGACCCGCGAGAAAATCGTCGCAGCGGTGGCCAGAACCTTCATCTGCATCGCCGATGGCAGCAAGTTGGTCGAGCGCCTCGGCGAGTTCCCGCTGCCGGTCGAGGTCATCCCCATGGCACGCAGCCACGTGGCCCGCGAGCTGGTCAATCTAGGCGGCGACCCTGTCTACCGCGACGGCGTAGTGACCGACAACGGTAACGTCATTCTCGACGTGCACAACTTGATGATCGGCTTCGCGCCGGATGTCGAAGCGCAGATCAACAACATCGTCGGTGTGGTTACCAATGGGCTGTTCGCCGCACGCCCCGCCGATATTCTATTGCTCGGCACGAAGGACGGCGTGCAGACACTCAAGCGTTAAGCCCCTTCGATCTGCCGGCCAGTTGAGCCGGCTAGTCTTTGCGAAACAGGTAGAACAGGTTTGGCTCACTGACCACATAGAGCGTGCCGTCGGGCCCCATGGCGAGGCCTTCTGCCTGTGGGGCATCCTCTGCCAGCCCATCAGTGCCCGCACTTAGCGACAGGCTGCTGATGGGCTTACCTCGAACATCCAGCTCAACCACCAGACGCGACTCATCCGAAAGCGCCAGCAGGTGCCCACTCCGCTCGTCGTAATGCAGGCTGGACAAGTCCCTCACGAACAGGTCGGCGTCACGCTCCCGGTCTTCACTGATGTGCACCACGATTGGCTGAGCATCATCGCCGAAAGGGAATCCTGTAATTTCATAGATTCGCACCGGGTCACGCTCCTTGGCCACGAACAGTCGCTTGCCCGCCTGGTCATAGGCCAACCCTTCGAAGCCCTTATTACCGTTCTGCTCGATGCCCACCGAGAGCTGTTGCATGTCTGCTGCGTTGATCGACTGAGTGTGTTCGTCAACCTCGACCCTCAGCAACCGCTGCAGGCGCTCATCGCCGATCACGTACACGCCACGCGATATGTATTCGATTGCCTCCGGATCGCCGAAACCGTTCAACGGAATCGACCGCAGCAGCGTGCCTTCCAGGCTGAGCTCAATCAGCTGCGGGTTTCCGTTGGTCACGGCAATCAGGCTCTGGCGGTCAGGGTCGTAGGTCAGCGCGGAAAGGTCATCCTCAATGCCGTGCACGGGCTTGGCTTGTATCACGGCACGATAGTCCGGCAGCCATAGCGAAGCGGCCGGACGCTCACCCGCCTGCTGCCACTGCGAGAGATGAAACCAGGCGCGTTCAAATAGTTGGTAATGCAGGCCTGCCGCGATCGTCAGCAGCAGGGCCACGCCGAAAAACCCGGCTAGAAGTAACTTGAAAGCTCGACGCATATTGCCGCTCTGCAAAATGAAAGGGCCGCCAGTGTGCGCCATCAGGCTTATCCGAACCTTAACAGGCGAAACGGCCTTTGCCGCTATGACAGTGGTTGGCGCCGCTCGTCACCGCTTGCGGCTGAATATATAGAAGCGGTTGGGCTCGCCGACCACGTAGATATTGCCGCGCTCATCCATGGCCACGCCTTCGGCCTGATCAATGCCTTCTACCAGGCCGTTGAGACCACCGAGCAAACTGATGAAGCTGCGCGGTCGACTACGCAAATCGAGCTCAACGAGCAGGCGCGATTCGTCTGACAGCATCAGGGTATGGCCTGTACGCGGGTCAATGGCTACGGAGGAAATGTCGCGTACCAACAGTGGCTGACTGGGCAGTGCCTCGAGTGCACCGGCAGCGCCGTCCTCACCAGGGAATGGCAGTTCGAACAGGCCCTGCGGATCGCGCTCCTTCGCAAGCAGCATGCGTTGGGTATGCGGATTCCAGGCCAAGCCCTCGAATCCCTTGTTGCCTGCATCATCAAAACCCAAGTCGTAGTGCGCCAGATCGCCGAGGTCCAGCTCTTCAACATCTGGTTGCAGCTGGAACACCGCAACCAGCCGGCGACGCTCGTCGACGATGGCCAACCGGCCGTCACCCAGCACCTCGACTGCTTCAGGATCGGAGAAGCCAGTCAGCCGTACACGACGCAGCATCACTCCACTCGTCGTGAATTCGACCAGCTGAGGATTCTGTCCAGTGACGGTGAACAGTGTGCCGGTAGCGGGGCTCCAGCTCAGGCCCGAAGTTTCGTCCTCTTCCAGGCCGGTCAGGGTGGTTTCCAGCACCAGTTCGTAATCCGGCAGCCAGACACTCGCCGCCCGCTGTTCTGCATCGACGAACTGCTCCTGCCAATAGAGTTCCAGTTGATCGTTCCAATGCAGCAGCACGCCCGCGACCACTACCGCGGCAACGGTTAAACCCAGCAGAACATAAAGGAACAGGCGCAGGCGGGAACGGCGTGAGGATTTGGCTGGCATGAACGGACCGACACAAGAACGAGGCGCCGGATTACAGCACGAGCCAGGAAGATGACGATATGGAAATGTGGCCGGACGCTGTGCGCGCATCCGGCCGGATTGGATTAGAGCACGTGGCTCTCGAAGCGAGACAACCCGACGAGCTCGATCACTAGTTGATCGCCCTGATTCAGCGGGCCGACACCCACCGGTGTGCCGGTCAGCACCACGTCGCCCGGTTGCAGGCTGAAATGCCCGGCGATGTGTTGCAGCAGCGGCAGCACGGCGTTGAGCATCTGGTTGCTGTTGCCATCCTGACGAACCTCGCCGTTGATGGTCAGCCGGATCCCGATATCGGTAAGGTCCTGGACCGCATCGCCCGGCACGAACGGCGCCAGCACGCAGGCACCGTCGAAGCTCTTGGCGATTTCCCAGGGATGGCCCTTTTCCTTGAGCTTCGCCTGCACGTCGCGCAGGGTCAGGTCCAGCGCCGGAGCGAAGCCGGAGATAGCATCGCGGACCTCTTCCTCGTTGGGCTTGCGCGACAGCGGCTTGCCAATCAGTACGGCGATTTCCGCTTCGTAATGCACTGCGCCGCGGTCGCTCGGGATGCTGAAACCGCCGTCCAGCGGCACCGTGCAACTACCGGCCTTGATGAACAGCAGTGGCTCGGTAGGCACCGGATTGTTCAGTTCCTTGGCATGCTCGGCGTAATTGCGGCCGATGCAGACTACCTTGCCCAGCGGGTAATGGATCGGCGTGCCATCGGTGTACTGGTGCTTGTAGGTCATGGGGAGATCCTTTTTTGATCCGTAGGGCGGGTGCTACCCGCCGATGCCCTTGGCGGGTTACACCCGCCTACTTCATACCGCGAATATCTTGCCGGGGTTCATGATGCCGTTGGGGTCGAACGCCGCCTTGATCGCCTTCATATAAGCGATTTCTGCCGGCGAACGGCTGTATTCCAGGTAGTCGCGCTTGGTCATGCCGACGCCATGCTCGGCGGAAATCGAACCGTTGTACTTCTCGACCGTCTCGAACACCCACTTGTTGACCGAAGCACACTTGTCGAAAAACTCGTCCTTGGACAGCGCTTCGGGCTTGAGGATGTTCAGGTGCAGGTTGCCGTCGCCGATGTGACCGTACCAGAGCACTTCGAAATCCGGGTAGTTGCCGGTAACGATGGCATCGATGTCGGCAAGGAAGGCCGGCACTTTGGAAACGGTGACCGAGATGTCGTTCTTGTACGGCGTCCAATGGCTGATGGTCTCGGAGATGTACTCGCGCAGCTTCCATAGGTTCTGCAGCTGCTGCTCGCTCTGGCTCATCACGCCGTCGAGCACCCAGCCCTCATTGACGCAATGCTCGAAAGTCGCCAGCGCCTGCTCGGCACGCTCGTCGGTGGTGGCCTCGAACTCCAGCAGCGCATAGAAGGGCGAGCGGGTCTCGAAGGGGGCCGGGATATCGCCGCGGCCGAGAATCTTGTCCAGGCACTTGTCGGAGAAGAATTCGAAGGCGGTCAGGTCCAGCTTGTCCTGGAAGGCGTGCAGCACTGGCATGATCGAATCGAAGTCCGGCGTGCCCAGCACCATCGCAGTGAGATTGGTCGGCTGACGCTCCAGGCGCATGGTGGCCTCAACCACGAAGCCCAGCGTCCCCTCGGCGCCGATAAACAGCTGACGCAGGTCATAGCCGGTGGCGTTCTTGATCAGGTCCTTGTTCAGCTCCAGCAGGTCGCCCTTGCCGGTGACGACCTTGAGTCCGGCCACCCAGTTGCGGGTCATCCCGTAGCGAATCACCTTGATGCCGCCGGCGTTGGTGCCGATATTGCCACCGATCTGGCTGGAGCCGGCCGATGCGAAATCCACCGGGTAGTACAGGCCTTTGTCCTCAGCGAACTGCTGCAGCTGCACGGTGATCACGCCCGGCTGACAGACCACGGTGCGGTCCATCTCGTCGAACGACAGGATCTGGTTCATGTAATCGAAGGAGACCACCACTTCGCCGTTGGCCGCCACGGCCGCCGCGGACAGCCCGGTGCGCCCGCCCGAGGGCACCAGCGCCACCTTGCGCTCATTGGCCCAGCGCACGATGGCTTGCACCTGCTCGATGGACTTCGGAAAAACGATGGCCGAGGGCGCCGGGGCGAAGTGCTTGGTCCAATCCTTGCCGTAGGTATTAAGCGAATCGGCATCGATCAACACCTTGCCGGGCTCGACCAGGGTCTTCAGCTCATCGATCAGGGCAGCATCGGTCATCATGTGAACTCTCATTCGATTCATGGTCACCCTGAGTACGCTTCAGCTCAGGACATAGGGTGTTTCGAGGGGGCCGTATGCTAGCATACGAGCCCCTTTAAGACGTGCCTCGGCAGACTTCCGACACCGCCAATACCGGGTCGGCCAGCCCTCGCTGGACACTTCAGTTATCACTCGGCCTTAAGGTTTTAACGCAGATGAGCCAGACCTCTCTCGACAAGAGCAAGATCAAGTTCCTTCTTCTCGAAGGCGTGCACCAGAACGCTGTCGATACTCTCAAGGCTGCAGGCTACTCGAATATCGAGTATCTGAAGACTGCGCTGTCCGAGAGCGAACTGAAGGAAAAGATCGCCGACGTCCATTTCATCGGCATCCGCTCGCGCACCCAGCTCACCGAAGAGGTCTTCGACTGCGCCAAGAAGCTGATAGCCGTCGGCTGCTTCTGCATCGGCACCAACCAGGTCGACCTCAATGCCGCCCGCGAGCGCGGTATCGCGGTGTTCAACGCACCTTATTCCAACACCCGCTCGGTGGCCGAACTGGTACTGGCCCAGGCCATCCTGCTGCTGCGCGGCATCCCCGAGAAGAACGCCTCCTGCCATCGCGGCGGCTGGATCAAGTCGGCGGCCAACTCCTTCGAAATCCGCGGGAAGAAACTGGGCATCATCGGCTACGGATCCATCGGCACGCAGCTGTCGGTGCTTGCCGAAAGCCTGGGCATGCAGGTGTACTTCTACGACGTGGTCACCAAGCTGCCGCTGGGCAACGCCACTCAGATCGGTTCGCTGTACGAACTGCTAGGCATGTCCGACATCGTTTCGCTGCACGTCCCCGAGCTGCCATCCACTCAATGGATGATTGGCGAAAAGGAAATCCGTGCCATGAAGAAGGGCGGCATCCTGATCAACGCCGCGCGCGGCACCGTGGTCGAGCTGGATCACCTGGCCGCGGCGATCAAGGACGAGCATCTGATCGGCGCTGCGATCGACGTGTTTCCGGTCGAACCCAAGTCCAACGACGAAGAGTTCGAAAGCCCACTGCGTGGCCTGGATCGCGTGATCCTCACGCCGCACATCGGTGGTTCCACTGCCGAAGCCCAGGCGAATATCGGCCTAGAAGTGGCGGAGAAGCTGGTCAAGTACAGCGACAACGGTACATCCGTATCTTCGGTCAACTTCCCTGAGGTGGCGCTGCCGTCGCACCCGGGCAAGCATCGCCTGCTGCACATCCACCGGAACATCCCGGGCGTGATGAGCGAAATCAACAAGGTCTTCGCCGACAACGGCATCAACATCTGCGGCCAGTTCCTGCAGACCAACGAGAAGGTCGGCTACGTGGTAATCGACGTAGACAAGGAATACTCCGACCTGGCCCTGGAGAAGCTTCAGCACGTCAACGGCACCATCCGCAGCCGCGTGCTGTTCTAAGCGGGCAGCTCAGCGGGTGAATATTGAGGGAGGCTTCGGCCTCCCTTTTTCATGCGCAGCGGTCAGTTCGTCGGTGCGGAACCGGTGTCGGCTCCGCGGCGCTCGGGATCCGATTGAGGCCGCTGTTCGATCGGCTCGACCGGCTGTATTTGCGGCGGAGCGTCGAGCGTCGGCGGTCGCGGCAGGGATTCGCTTTCGTCCTGCCGCTCGATGACATCCTGCCGAGGCTCGCGATTGTCCAGCGGGTGTTCGCGGCTTTTCTCCGGCAGCGTTGGACCGGTGCCGGTCGCCGCGGCGGCGGACGCCAATACCAAGGTTGCTAGAAACAACGGAATACGCAGGTCCATGGCTCACTCCTGAAAGGGGCAGCTCGGCGCCTCGCGCGACAGCGGTTCAACGAAACATAGGCGTCAGCGCTGCTTCAAACAAAAAGCCCCAGCCGGAGGCCGGGGCTTTTTATCTGGTTGTGGTCAAATCAATTACCCGCACCGCCCGCGCCGGTACCGCCGGCCCCGCCTGTGCCCGTGCCCATGCCCGTGCCGCCTGCGCCGGTTCCAGTACCTGCGCCGCCACCGGCACCTGTGGTATCGCCGGTACCAGTGCCTGCACCGGATCCTCCATCGGTGCCCATGCCTGTACCTGTACCTGTACCTGTACCTGTACCTGTACCTGTACCTGTACCTGTGGTCATTCCAGGACGAGTGTCATCGGTCATTGTTCCATTCATCGAATCATTCATGCCTTCGCCGCTGGTGGTGCCGTCATGATCAGCATTACCTGCCGCGAAAACAGCCGTAGACATCAAACCGGCCAGGGTCAAGGCCGCTAATTTTTTCGTTTGCATGTGCACTCTCCTTTTTTGAGGCGTTACCTCTATTCGGGCACCCACTAGGCACAGGGGTTGCGTCGGGCGCATTACAAATTCTTTCCAACGGCGCAAAGGCGCGAGCTAGTGCTTTCGCTGCCGGCAACCGTTCGTCGGCTATGTATGGCATCACCGTCGGTCGGCGCTGCGATAAGCCCACACGAAAACGCAGCAGCGCTCCTGCTTCAGCTCAGCAGCTGTGCCAAGGAGATGCCAATACCGGCCATGCTCTCACCCGCCACCAATCCGGCTGCCGCGACGATGACAAACCGCTCGGCCAGAGACCCCCAGCGCGCCGCGAACAACCAGGCCAGCACCGCGCCAAGCGACATCATCAGCGAAATCGAGGCCGGGATGATGAACGCAAGACCCAGCGCCGCAGAACTCGGCAGCCAACGCAGACGCCTGACCGACAGCGTTCCTTCGAGCGCGCCCAGCAGCACCCCGGCAAGGGCACCGACGAGAATCGCCCAACGGATATCGCTGCCGATCGAACCCAACCCCGCCGTCAGCGCTTCGGCTACCGCCTTCCAGGTGGCAACGGCCGGAGCGGGCCATTCCGCGGTGATCAGCATCGTCTGTGGATCGGGGATCAGCACCTGGTAGGCCAATACCCCTACCAGGCTGCCTACCGATATTCCCAGGCATTGCGCGATCGCCTGTCGCGACGGCGCCGCACCGATGGCGTGACCCACCTTGAAGTCGTTGAGCAGGTCCGTGCATTGCCCCGCCGCGCCGCCGGCGGTGTTAGCGCTCATCAGATTGATCGCCACCTGGCCGGGCGCAATCACACCGAAGCTCAGCTGCGACAGCTGACCGATGGCGCCGATCGGCGGGATACCCGTCGCACCGACCACCCGCGCCGCCACCATTGCCAGCAGCAACGCCAAGGGAATCGACAATGCAGCCATCAGCACATGGATGCCAAACAGCGATACCTGCAGGACCATCACCAGCCCCGCCGCGACGACCAGTCCGAGCAGCGGCAACGCAGCCGGTCGACGTAGCCGCAGACGGCGCTCCGAGTCCCGGCGCGCACGCAGCAGGCGCAGCCCGAGCGAGGTCAGCGTGGCGCAGACCATCAGGCTGACCCCCGGCCACAACAGCCACTCGATCAGCAACGCGAACTGCGGCCCGCTGGCATCCGCAGGCATCGCCACCAGGCCTTCCGCGGCCAACCACGGCGCGAGCATTCCCCAGGCGATCACCGCGCCGAGCAGCAGCGACAAGCCGACGCGTAGCCCTATGATCCCACCGAACCCCACCAGCAGCAGCGATGGTTCCAGGCTGAAGGTCAGGCGCTCCAACTGCGCACTCGGCGCCCAGCGCGGCAATGCCCAAAACAGGCTGTCCAATAGCTTGACCGTGGCCGCCAGCAGCGCGGCCGACCCCAAAACCAGCAGACGCCGCACCGCTTCGGCTCCATGGCTGTAGATCTGCTGCATGGTCGCCAGCGTCGCCATGCCTTCGGGAAAGCGCAGCTGTGACTCGACGATCAGCGACGGCCGCAGATACCAGGCGACCCAGATGCCGAGAAAGCTGACCGAGAACACCCAGGCCATCAGTGGCACGGTTTCGAACTGCTGGCCGGTGATAAGGGTGTAAGCCGGTATCGGCGCCACCAGGCCACTGGAGATGATCGAGGCCGCGGACGACGCGGTGGTCTGGTTGATATTGCTCTCGTGCAACGTCCAGGCGGGCCGACCCAGCATCTTCGTCAGGCTCTGCCAGAAGGCGAAGCCAACCAACAACGCGATGATCGACATGTTGAACGACCAGCCGATCTTCAATCCCGAATAGATATTCGAAGGCGTCAGCACGGCGCCCAGCAGCAAGCCGGTTAGCAAAGCGCGGAGCGTGAGCTCACGAGTGGGTCCGCTCATGCCGACTCCATCCTATGGGTGATTGACTCACTTTAGTCAATTCAACCCACTGGCCGTTTCGTCAACCGTCTGTCGGGTTGTCGTCATTCATATGCAGATGCCAGCCTAATCCCCACCTGAACGCTGAACTTCGGCATTTCTGTCCGGTCGTTTAGTAACTTTTCATCAGCAGCATAACGGCCCATACCAAGGATCGAACATGGACGACGCGGACCTCACCCACCTGGAAGCCCATCAGCCTACCGTCACCCTGCTTACCGGCAACGAGCTTCTGGGATTGTTTTTCAAGCATTTTCTCGGTGAGCAGGCCCAGCTGGACGTATCGCTTAACCGACTCGAAGAAGTTTCCAGAGGCGCCAGCGATCTTTATCTGGTCGACGCGGGCAGCAGCCAGACCGAACAACTTTCGACACTTATCGACCAGCTCGATGAGCAGACCCCCGTGGCGCTGGTGAACATCGCGGCGGAACAGGCCGAACAGCTCGTCGACAAGCACCCCGGCATTCGTGGTGTGTTTTACAGCCACGCCACGCGTGAACACCTGCTCGATGGCATCCAGGTACTGCTCGATGGCGGCGACTGGCTACCGCGGGTCCTGACCGAGCGCCTGCTCAGCCAGTGGCGCCGAATGCGCCAGATGGCCGGTAGCAAACCGTCACTGACCCTGCGCGAGCGCGAGATTCTCAGCCTGGCGGGCAAAGGCCTGTCCAATGCCGAGATTGCCGAACAGCTGTGCCTGAGCCCGCATACCATCAAGAGCCATATTCACAATCTGTTGCGCAAGATTGGCGCCTCCAACCGTGCCGAGGCGGCATTCCTGCTACGTGGCCGGCTGGACTGGTCCGAGTCATGTCACGCCTGACACTCGGCCTGCTGCTCCTCTGCCTGCTCGGCCCGTTGCAGGCAGAGGAGCAGCAATCGGCTCAAGCCAGGAGCGAGGCGGAACTGAGCGGGTTGATCATCGACAACACCATCTCCCGCTTCGGCCATGACTTTCACCGGTATCTGAGTTTCCAGCTGCAGGACGCCGAAGAGCTGGAAAATGACCTGGTCGTTCGCGAGCGCCCCTCGGCGCGCTGGGGCAGCCTGGTCTGGGTGGAATATGGGCCGCGCACCGTCTATCGCCGATTTCTACAGCCGAACATGACCGAAATCGAGGCGATCGCTGAGGACGCCGCGCGAGTGATCCTCGAGGACATCAGCCGTAGCAAGCTGCAAAACCTGCTGCAGGACACCTTCGACATGGATCGGGACGAGCTTTGAGGGATTAATCCGCACCGCACGTCACCGTGGATCCTTTTTGCACCGTTCGATGGATGTTCAGCCCCGCTCCGCCAATCAAGAATCCGAGCACTATTTCGAGGTGCCTGCATGGAACGTCTAGCGCTTTTTCGTCGCGGCTTGTTTGCCGCCCTCCTGCTGTCTGCCAATATCCCCGTTCATGCCGCCGATCTGATGGACAACGCCGATTTGGCCGTCGGTTCGTTGAGCCTGAGCAACCCGGCGGCGCTTGGCCCGCAGCTGGTCGATGGCCAGACCGCGCATGTGCTGCAGCAAGGTAGCGACAACCTGGCCGATCTCAACCAGCTCGGCGAGAACCAGCTGTCCAGCATCGTTCAGCAAGGCAGCGACCAGCAGGCCTTCATTCTCCAGCAGGGCGAAAACCAGCTCGCCACCATCCTTCAGATCGGCCAAGGCAACATGGCTGACATCAGCCAGATCGGCAGCGACAACCAGGCCGCGATCGCCCAGGTGGGCTCCGACAACAATGCCAGCATCGAACAGCTCGGTAGCGGCCTGAGCAGTAGCGTCATTCAATACGGAAGCGGGCAGCGCGTTCAGATCGTCCAACACTGATGGCTAATAACAATTGAAAGGAAGCAACATGCGCCACTTGCACCCCATTGCGCTTGCCGTGTTGCTTGCGGCCACCAGCAACCTCTACGCGGACAACAGCGCCGAGCTCGAACAGATCGGCGATACCAACAGCGCCACTGTCGATCAGACCGGGCTGCTCAACCAGGCCGTCATCAGCCAGCACGGCAACGATAACGACGCCAGCATCTACCAGGGTGATATCGCCGAGTCGAACCAGGCGGGTATCGAACAGCTCGGCAACGGCAACAGCGCCTCGATCTACCAGGCACTCGACAGTCATTTCTCCACCGCAAGCGTCTATCAGCAGGGCAACGGCAACCGCGCCGAAGTCGAGCAGACCTGGCGAGTCAACGAGCTACAGATCAGCAGCATTGGCAATGACAACTACGTCTCGGCGACCCAGACCGGTTTCGCCAATGCGCAGACCAGCCAGATCGGCAATGGCAACTCGCTCAGCTTCGTTCAGAACGGCTCGTTCCACGGCTCGTCGCTGGCCGTCTATCAGGTCGGTGATGAGAACCTCGCCAATATCCAGCAGGACGATGGCAATGGCCTGCAGCTGATACAGACCGGCACGCTCAACGTTGCGCAGGTCCAGCAGCTGGGCTATTTCAATGAACTCGACTTCAGCCAGAGCGGTGATGACAACCTGCTCACCGTCGAGCAGAGCGGCCGAGGGCACAGCATCCAGGGCTCATCCGCAGGCAGCGGTAACCGCATCGATATCGTTCAGGCCTACGAAGGCAACGAAGCTGCGGTACTGCAGAACGGCACGGACAACCTCGCTTCGATCAACCAGATCACTGCCTACAGCCAGGCGGCGATTTCGCAGCTGGGCGCGTCGAACCAGGCCTTCATCATGCAGAGCGCCGAAGGCGTGAGCGCGATCATCCAGCAGGCCGGCAACGGCAACATGGCGACGATCAACCAGCAGTAGTCACCGGGGCGGCAAAAACAGATAGGGCATCGTTATGTTGAGCGCCGCACTGGCGACCTGGATATTGGCAGCCGCACCCTCCCCGGTCGACGCACTACTTGAGTTGACCCCCGATGGCACCGGTCGCGTCAGCTTGCGGCTGTGCTTCACCAGCCAGCAGCCCCACCAGCTGCGCTATCAATTGGAAGTGACGTCCACCGGTTCCGCCGGGACCAACCGTTCGCGACAGGCAGGCGAGCTGGTCAGCGGCAGCAACCGTCAGTGCCCGCTGAGCAATCGAGTCAGCCTTTCCGAAGATGGTCGACTGGAGGCGGTGTTGAACTGGTCGATCGATGGCCAGCCGCAAGCGCCGATACAGCGCAGCTACCCGACGACGGCACCTGCCAGCCCGCAACCGCAATCAACGCCGCCCGGCGAGCCTGCGCAAGCAACCGAACGATTGATGGCCTCCGCTCACAGCCACCGTCCTGACCGGCCGACGACTCTTCAGACACGTGACAGCCTTAGCGGCTCGTTGCGCGTAATCCGGCGACTTATTTCGATCCCCTTCAACTCGACAAGCTTGTCGAACTTCCAGCCAATGAAAACCAGCAGTATCGCCGGTGCAGCGGATACAGACGAAAGATGCGGTTGATGATCGCGCTTGAGCACGTCGGTGCCGAACTCACATCCGCCGTATGCGAGAACCAAGCCGTACGAAGCGTTCCGTTGCTTTGCAAACAGCGCAGCTCATTGGCGGTCGGCACGGGGTGGACGAGCCTCGGGTTTGTCCGTACGGTCTAGGCTTCCTGTCGAATCCGGACGCCGAGGTTTTCTTGCCACGTTGGTGCCATCCCTCGAACCTCCTTCGCGCAGCTGTCGCTTTAGGCATCGCCGCCCTGCTCGCGCTCGGGCTGGCGGCGTATCTCGAACGCAACACCTTTGCCCGTTTCGACAGCCTGAAGGGTCCGCAGAGCCACAGCCAGATAGCAGCCGATACGAGAACCGACTGGCGCATATACAAGAACGGTGAGACCTCGCGGCTGGCGATCTTGCTGACCGACGAAGACTCCGCCTGGCTCGGGCTCGCGCATGGTTTGAGGAGCATTGGCGTGCCGTTCACCATCACTCGGGACGCGGCGGCGGCCACCCGACACAAAGTGGTGCTCGCCTACCCGACCATCTCGGGACGCATGCTCGACAAACAGGCACTGGTCGCGCTGCGCCAGCACGTAACACGCGGCGGCACGCTGATCGCCACTCAGGTCCTCGGTGGTGGCATGCAGGATGTGTTCGGTTTCGACGCGGTAAGCGAATCACGCAGCCACCACCGTATCGATTTCGACGCCGCCGCATCGGCCACGGAGGCCATCACTGGGCTGGCTGAACCATCCGCACGAGCGGTCGGTGCTGCTTGGCAACCCGGATAACCCCGACAGCTGGATCGGTACTCAGGTTTACCAAGACGCCGAGACAGTCCTGGCGCGCTTTGACGACGGCTCGCCAGCGCTGATTCGGCGTCAGGATGCGCGCGGTGGCTCGGCCTATGCGCTGGGCTTCGACCTTGGTTTCTTCATCATGCGCGCGCACGGCGACCGCAACGACCAGGGCTATCGCAGCTATGCCAATCACTACGAACCCTCCGTAGACGTCTGGCTGCGCTGGCTCCGTGAGCTGTACCACCAGCACGAGCCGCTGGCCGTCACTCTGGACACGGTGCCCGAAGGCAAGCCGCTCGCAGCCGTGGTGACGTTCGACGTCGACTTCGTTCAATCGATGGAGCATCTGTTGGTCTATCGAGACCTGCTCAAGCGCCTGCAGGTACCCGCGACCTTCTTCATCCAGACCAAGTACTACCGCGACTTTCAGGATGAAGGTTTCTTCAACGACAGAACGCTTGAGGCGATCGCTGAGCTGCAGCGCGCCGGTATGGAGATCGCCAGCCATTCGGTCAGCCACTCCGACATGTACGCCGCGGTTTCCCTCGGCGATGGACGCGAAACCTATCCGGACTACCAGCCGAGGGTGAAGGCCGAGGGCGACACCCGAAACGCCAGCGTGCTGGGCGAACTGCGCGTCAGCAAATTTCTGCTCGAACAATTGAGCGATTCCGAGGTGGTCTCGTTTCGCCCCGGTTACCTGGCCACGCCGCCGAGCCTGCCGCAGGCGATGGAAGCGTCGGGGTATCGCTTCGGTTCGTCCGCGACGGCCGGCAACGTGACGACGCACCTGCCCTACCGCAGCAACCACGACCGACTGTATGGGCGTGAGACGTCGGTCTACGAATTTCCGATCGCGGTGGAAGATGAACTCCCGCCAGTGATGGACCAGCGCACCGACGATGCCGTTGCGCTGGCGCACCAGCTTGCCGCCTATGGCGGCAGCTTCGTCATCCTTGTGCACCCCAACGAGACCGAGCACAAATATCGCTTCCTGGAAAACGTCGTCCCGCGCCTGCAGCCCTTCGCCTGGTTCGGCACCCTGGCGCAGCTGGGTGGTTGGTGGGCCGCGCGTGATCAGCTGGGCATCGACGTCGCCCGGGAGAAGTCTGCCACGGTCATCAGCCTGACCAGCGCCGAGCCAATCGACAATATCAGCATGCGATTGCCGGCAGGCCTGAGCGTCAGCGGCCCGACGCCGACCGCTGAACTGCTCGAGGGCAATCGCCTGCTGATCAAGCATCTGCCTGCCGGGACGACACGGATCCGTCTGCAATGACCGGCGCTCTCTGACGAGCATCGCCATCCATCGTCTGCTCGGAACCTGCAACGGGCCTATGGCTTCTACCGAGCCAACCCATCGTTGCTGCTACCGAGGAGATCCCATGCGCATTTCCCTGAAACCCTTGCATGACCAAGTCATCGTAATCACGGGCGCGTCGAGTGGCATCGGCCTGGCCACGGCCCGCATGGCCGTCGAAAAAGGCGCTCGCGTGGTACTGGTGGCACGCAACGAACTCGCCCTGGCGGATATCCAGCGCGACCTGAACGCGGGCGATCGGGTCCTGCATGTGATGGCTGATGTCGGTGAACGCGAGCAGCTCGAACACGTCGCCCGGCAGACCATCGAACATTTCGGCGGCTTCGATACCTGGATCAATAATGCCGGCAGTTCGGTCTGGGGGCGCTTCGACGAGGTCAGCGATGAAGACCACTACCAAGTCATGCAAACCAATTTCTGGGGCACGCACTACGGGTCGTCCATCGCCGTGAAACATCTGCGCGAAAAAGGCGGAGCGTTGATCAACATCGGCAGCGTGGAGTCCGCCAATGCCTTGCCGTTTCATGCCAGCTACAGCGCAAGCAAGCACGCGATCAAGGCCATGACCGACGTGCTGCGCGTCGAGCTGCAGAAGTCCCGTACGCCCGTGTCGGTAACCCTGGTACGCCCGTCCTCCACGGACACGCAGTTCATGGACCACTCCAAGAATTACCTGCCCAGCGCACCGGTGTTTCCGCCGCCGGTCTACGCGCCGGAAGTCGTCGCACAGGCGATTCTCCATGCGGCTGAGCATCCGCAGCGCGACGTCTATATCGGCAACGCCAAGTTGCTGTCAAAGCTGGCGCAGAATGCCCCGCGCCTGGCCGACTGGATCAACCGCACCTTTGTCTACGATGCCATCCAGAGCGGACGCCCGGACCGGCACCCTCGCGGCGCACTCCACGCCAGTGATGTCGGCAGCGCCGGCGACGGCAAGGCCAGCGGCGATTATCCAGGAATGGTGCTGACGCGCAGCCTCTACACCCGTGCCACGCAACATCCCGTCGCCACAACGGTGGCCGTGGCGGTGGGCGCAGCGGCGTTGGGCGCCTTGCTGGGACGCCGCGGGCGTTAGCGGGTCAACGGCGCAGCCCTCGCTGCGCTGTCTTGGCCAGTCGTTCAGCTCAGGTTCAGCCAGGGTTCAGGCGTCGTTCAGCGGGTCGCAGGCAGGATGCAGACGTGACTTTTCCACGCCTGCAAAGGAGCGACACATGAACAAGCTGCACACCCTCGCCATCGCCGCCGGCTTGAGCCTCTTCACCCTGGGCGCCCATGCCGCCGAGAACTTCGCCGGTCTCACCTGGGGCAAGAGCACGGTCAATATCGACCGCTCCAGCACCCTGAAGCAGAACATGGGCCAAGACCGCTTCGATGACATCATCAAGAACAGCGGCACCTGGGGTATCCGTGCCGGTCAGATGACCGATGAGGCGCGCTACTATGCCACCTACGAAAACGTCTCCGACGACTACGGCAGCGCACTCAAACTGCGTCAGCAGAACCTGATCGGCAGCTACGACATGTTCCTGCCGGTCGGTGATACCACCCGCCTCTTCGGCGGCGCCAGCGCCGGTCTGACCAAGCTTGAGAACGAATCCAGCGGCTACAGCCGTGACAGCGACATCGGCTACCTGGTTGGCTTGCAGGCCGGCGTTCTGCAGGAGCTCGGCAACAACGCGTCGATCGAAGCCGGCTACCGTTACCTGCGCAGCAACGCCGGTACCGAGGTGTCCGAGCGCGGCGTCGGCAAGGTTGGTTCGATCGACGTACACAGCAGCAAGCAGGCCTATCTGGGCGTGAATTATCACTTCTAAGCTTGCTTCAACAGGACCACGGCCGGGATCGTCCCGGCCGTTTGCATGATAGGAGCCGCAAATGAAAGTGCTGGTGGTGGAAGACGAGGCGCTGTTGCGCCACCACCTGTTGACTCGCCTGAGCGAAAGCGGTCACGTGGTCGATGCGGTGGCCAATGCCGAGGAGGCGCTCTACCAGACGCGCGAATTCAATCATGACCTGGCGGTGGTCGATCTCGGCCTGCCGGGTATCAGCGGCCTGGACCTGATCCGTCAGCTGCGCAGCAATGGCGAACGCTTTCCCATCCTCATCCTGACTGCGCGCGGCAACTGGCAGGATAAGGTCGAGGGGCTCGCAGCCGGCGCTGACGACTATGTCGTCAAGCCGTTCCAGTTCGAGGAGTTAGAGGCGCGGCTCAATGCACTATTGCGTCGTTCGTCCGGCTTCACCCAAGCCAGCATCGAGGCCGGGCCGCTGAAACTCGACCTCAACCGCAAGCAGGCCTTGGTCAATGACGAACCACTCGCATTGACCGCCTTCGAATACCGCATCCTCGAGTACCTGATGCGCCACCAACAGCAGGTGGTGGCCAAGGAACGCCTGATGGAACAGCTGTACCCCGACGACAACGAGCGCGATGCCAATGTCATCGAGGTGCTGGTCGGCCGCCTGCGGCGCAAGCTGGAAGCCCAGGGCGGGCTGAAGCCGATCGATACCGTTCGCGGCCTGGGCTATCTCTTCACCGAGCGCTGCCGATGAGCCTGCGGTGGCGCCGCTGGCTGGTTGAGCTGCGAGCCTCACGCAACGGCAGTCTTTCGCTGCGCCTGCGCCTCATGCTGGGCGCGACCTGTCTGGCTATTCTTTTCATGCTCGCCCTGCTGCCGGTGCTGCAAGCCGCGTTCAGCCTCGCCTTCGAGCGCGTCATAGAAGAGCGGTTGGCCGCTGATGCCAACACGCTGATTACCGCATCGCGCATCGAAGAAGGCCAGCTGATCATGCCGGATCGGCTACCGGACGAGGAATTCGATCTGCCGGATGCCAAGCTCCTCGGCTATATCTACGACCCGCAGGGCAAGCGGCTCTGGCAGTCGCGGTCGGCCGAGGATGAAACCATCGATTACCGGCCGCGGCTGCACGGCGACGTCACTGAATTCCAGCGAATTCGTGATATCGAGGGCGTGGAGTATTTCGTCTACGACGTCGAACTGCGCCTGACCAACGACGACCAGCGCCAGGCATTCAGCTTCGTCACCATGCAACCCACCAGCGAATACCGCAGCCTTTTCGAGGAATTTCGCCAACAGCTCTATCTGTGGCTTGGCGGAGGATTGCTCGTCCTGCTGACCTTGCTGTGGCTAGGCCTGACGTGGGGCTTTCGTTCGCTGAAGCGCCTCAGTCACGAGCTGGATCAGGTCGAGGCTGGCCGGCTTGACCGGCTCAGCGATCAGCATCCCCGTGAACTGCTGCGTTTGACGCGTTCGCTGAACCGTCTGCTCGACGGTGAGCGGCGCCAGCGCGAACAGTACCGCAACTCCCTCGGTGACCTGGCTCACAGCCTGAAGACGCCGCTGACCGTGCTGCAAAGCGTTGGGGAGGTGATGAGCGCGCAGCCGGACAACCGCGAGCAGGCCCGCGTCATGCGTGCACAGATCGAACGCATGAGCCAGCAGATCGGCTATCAACTGCAACGGGCGAGCCTGGGCCAGAGCGGGCTGGTGCGCCACCGGGTAGCGTTGCAACCGCTGCTGGTACGCCTGTGCAGCACGCTCGACAAGGTCTATCAGGACAAGCGCGTGCGGGTCGACCTTGAGATTCCGCTGAACGCCACCCTGCCGCTGGAGCAAGGCGCTCTCATGGAGCTGCTGGGCAATCTGCTGGAAAACGCCTATCGACTCTGCCTGCATCAGGTGCGCATCACCCTGCAGGAAGACGCCGAGCACCTGATGCTGAGCATCGAGGATGACGGACCCGGCGTTCCGGTCGACCAGCGCGCACGCATCCTGCGTCGCGGCGAGCGGCTGGACGCGCAGCACCCTGGCCAGGGCATTGGCCTCGCGGTGGCAAAAGACATTCTCGACAGCTACGGCGGTGAGCTCAGGCTCGATGATTCCAGCCTCGGCGGCGCTGCGTTCCGGTTGTGCCTGCCGCTCGGTTGAGTCGACGGAGAGCGCTGCTGATGGATATCCGCTCGCGGTAGCGGCTGATACAGTTCCGGTTTTTGAAGCACAACGGATTCATCGAATGTCACTGGACGACAACAAACGGCTGGTCCGTAAACACATCGACCTGACCTGGAACCGCGGGCATCTGGCCCTTGCCGAGCAGCTTCATAGCAAGGACTTCCTCTACAAGAGTTCTTTCGTTGGCCACTCCCTGGCCAGCGACGAGTTCGCCCGCATGGTCACCCAGATCCGTACCGCCATGCCCGAACTCGAAGTGGTGATCGAGGAGTGCGTCGCCGAGGGTGACAAGGTGGTCACTTGGAGCACCCTGATCGGCACCATCGAGAATCCGGCGCTCGGCTACCCACCGAGCGACAAGGTGCTGAGCATTTCGGCCATGGCGTTTTGGACGCTGACATCGAGCGGACAGATTCGTGAAATCTGCACCATGTTCGACATGGAAAGCTTTCGCTCCCAACTCGGACTGGCGACCCGCACCTACGCTGAAAAAGCGTTGCCCTGACGGCGTAATCTGGTGATACAGGCGCATGGACTGTCCGCAGCAGTCATCGCCTCGGTTTTGTGGTCCATTGAGCTTGCACCCCCGGAAAGGCTGGTTGAATGCTCCGTCCGCTGTTGCTCAGAACTCTGGTTTGCCTCGTCGTACTTGCACTGCTGGCGTCCGCCATCGACCCGCATGACCGCACCACATGGCTGTTGGAGGTTCTTCCCGCAGCCATTCTCCTACCCGCGCTGATCTACAACCATCGGCGGTTTCCGCTCTCGACCCTGCTTTATCTGTTATTGGCCGTTCAAGCGCTGGGGCTCATCGCCGGGGGCCACTACAGCTTCGCCCGCGTGCCCATGGGGTTCTGGTTGCAGGACTGGCTTGATCTCAGTCGTAACCCTTACGACCGGCTCGGGCATATCCTTCAAGGCATCGTGCCGGCACTGATCGCACGGGAGCTGCTGGTGCGCAAAGGCCTCGTTCTTGGTAGGCATCTGCTTCCGTTTGTGTGCGTATGCATGGCAATGACGCTGAGTGCCGTCTACGAGTTGGTGGAATGGGCAGCTGCCCTTGCGCTCGGCCAGGGCGCGGAAGAGTTTCTAGGCATGCAGGGGGATGAATGGGACACCCAAGCCGACATGTTCTGCGCCCTGCTCGGCAGCCTGACCGCGATGACGCTTCTGGTGCGCGTTCACGACCGCAGCATGGCCGCAATTGACCAACCTCGCCCAAACCGGACAATCGCACGCAGTGAAACGATTAGCTAGCCGGCTGGTTTGTTAACGATCCGAATCGTTCGGATATTGCTGTGGTGAACTCTCATGACCACCAGCCAAACCACAGCAAGGCCGCCAGTAGCCAGGCGCTCATGGCAAGTGCTCCGGTATTCCACAACCGGTTCCAGCGCCGCTCCCGTTTACGCCAGCGCGAGGCAACCAGGCGCACAGTCGGCACGGCCATTGGCGGCCGTAGTACCAGCCGTTTGAGTCGCAGCGAGAGCGATAGCGCCGGGTTGGGGAGCGTGGCCAGGCGCGCCGGCACCCTCCAGACACGCTTCAAGGCCACGCCAGCCACACCCAAAGCCAGTAGCAACGGCCACAGCGCGGCCCAAATACCGCCCGGATACAAGCCATGCAGCATGGGCTCACGCAGGGCGGGCCAGAACCATGGCAGCAGCAGCGAGGAGCTGCTGAGCAGTGCCCAAGGCAACAGCTGAGGTAACGGTGGGCGGCACGCCGGCGCGTCGCGCGCATCCCGGCGTAACAGCCACACGGCGCGAAGCAGCAGCAAGGCGGTGGTCAGGCTGCTCAAGGTCAACCAGACCAGCCATCCGCTGAAGTCGCCGGCGCTCCAGCCCTCTTTCAACGCCGTCTTGACCGCCCCGCCGCTGGTCAACGGCAAACCGATGATCGCCAGCGCCGGTATTGTCAGCAGCAGCCAGCCGATACGCGGCAGGCGTCCGGCATGGATCAAACCTGCAGAAAGAAACAGCGCCCCTTTGGCCAGGCCGTGATGCACGCCGTAGAGCATCAGCACGACCGTTAGCGCCTGCGTTTGCTGCGGATGCCGCCAGGCCAGTGCCACGACCATTAGCAAATAGCCCATCTGACTGACCGAAGAATAAGCCAGCGCCGCCTTGGCCCTGCCGCTGGTCAGCCCCAGCAGCGCTGAATAGAGGGCGCCGAAAATGCCAATGCCGAGCAGCACGTCCGCCCAGTTCGCCAGCAGCGGATCGCCTTCCGGCATGCAGCGCCAGAGGCCGAGAAAACCGGCCTTGAGCATCGCCCCGGAGAGCACCGCGCTGGCGGGCGCTGGTGCCACTGGGTGCGCCAGTGGCAACCACACGTGCAGCGGCCAGAAGCCGGCTTTCAGGCCGAGGCCGATCAGCAATAACAGCAGCGTCAGGCCGTCCATGGGCAGCGACTGCCAGGCGGCGAAGGCGAACTCGCCGCCGGCGGCATGGCTGCGCAGCATCAGCGCAGCCAGCAACGCCATCTCGCCACAGATCGCCAGTTGCAGATACAGGCGCCCGGCGCGGCGCGGACCCGGGCCCTGCTGATGCACGATCAGCCCGTAGGCGGCGAGGCTCATGGCGCTGAAGCCTAGGTAGAAGCTCAGCGCATCGGTGGCGATGATCAGCAATAGATTGCCGGACAGCGCCAGCGACCAGAACGTCCAGAAACGCCTGCGTTTGGGATCGTCCCGCTGACTGCTACTGGCGAACACCCCGGCGCAACCCCAGAGTAACGCGGTAAAGCCCAGCCAGGCGCGGCTCAACTCATCGGCCACGCCCCAACGCACACCTTCCCAGAGCATTGGCAGCTCCAGGACAGGCATTGGCCAAACCACCATGCCCAGCGCCGGCACGCAGCCGAGCCAGAGCCAGCCCGCTATGCGTTCGCGGAACACCGACAGCGAGCCGGCCAGCAAGGGCGCCAGCGGAACGAGGAGCCACAGCCAGCTCATATTTCAAACTCCCGGGCGACGATCAGCTGCGCCCAGCCCAGCGGGCTCAATCCGGTACCAGCCAGCAAACCGACCAGCACCGCCAGTAGTGCGGTGAACAGCGCCGGTAGCAACAACATCCAGTGCGTCTCCCAGCGCTCCTCGCGCCAGTTGTCCTCATGCCAGTCGGCCGGCTCGGCGAACCAGCCGCGCCACAGCAACGGCAGGAAGTAGGCCGCATTGAGCAAGGCCGACCCCATCAGGACCAGCAGCACCCAGTCCTGGCCAACCTCGAGCGCGCCCATGCCCAGCGCCCATTTGCTGACGAAGCCGGCGATGGGTGGAATGCCGATCATGCCCAGCGCACCGATGCTGAATGCAGTCATGGTCAGGGGCATGCGCTTGCCGACGCCGTCCATTTCGCGAATCCGGTGAATGCCCAGCGTTTCGGCGAAGTTGCCCGCGCAATAGAACAGCGTGACCTTCATCAGCCCCTGATGCACCAGATGCACCAGCCCGCCAACCGCGGCGATCGGCCCGAGCAAGGCAACCCCAAGGGTGACGTAGGACACCTGACTGATGGTGGAGTAGGCCAGGCGTTTCTTAAGTTCCTGCTGCTGTAGTGCGCGCACGGAACCATAGAGAATGGTGGCCGCGGCCAGCCAGAGCAGTGGTCCGGCGATGTCCAGCAGCCGCATCGCTTCCGCACCGTATACGTCATAGACCACGCGGATGATGCCGAACGCGCCGGCCTTGACCACCGCTACCGCATGCAACAACGCACTGACCGGCGCCGGCGCCACCATCGCCTTGGGCAGCCAGCCGTGCAGCGGAATCAGCGCCGCTTTGACCCCAAGGCCAGCGATGAGCAAGACGAACGCCACACGCAGTGCCAAATTCTGCTCACCGACCTGTTCCAGCAGGTAGCCGCCGGGCTGGAAATCCGGCCCGCCTGCCAGGCCGTGCAGCAGCGCCACCCCCATCAGCACCAGCGCTCCGCCGCCTACGGTATAGGCTAAATAGACGCGTCCGGCCCGCAGCGCTTCAGGCGTGCCACGATGCACCACCAACGGAAAGGTCGCCAGGGTGAGCATCTCGTAGAACAGCAGGAAGCTGACCAGATTGCCCGCCAGGGCCAACCCCACGGTAGCGCTGACGCAGAGGCTGAAGTAGCCGAAGAAGCGCGAGCGCAGCGGCGAGTTTTCCAGATAGCCGATGGCATAGACAGTCGTCGCCATCCACAGCACCGAAGACAGCGCGACGAACAGCAGCGACAGCGCATCGCCCTGCAGCACCAAAGGCGCGCCGGGCAAGAACGGCAGGCTGAAGCGGAACTCCAGGCCGCGGCTGACGCCGTAGATCATTGCCCCCACCAACAGCAGCTTGACGCCCACGCCCAGCAGGTTAAGCACCACACGGGTGCGCTGCTGTTCCTCGCGCAAGATGAAGATGAGCAACCCCGGCAGCATCGAGCTGAGCACGATGGCTAACGGCAACCAACTGGTCCAGGTCATCGCTCCACCCCGCCAAGCCAGAGCAGCAGCGGTTCGCTGATCAACGCCAGGCTCAAGGCCAGCAGCGCCGGCAGCATCGCCAGCCACTGCGCGAGGCGGTCCGGTACGACGCTGGGCGGATTCGGTCGGGCGCGGTCGAAGCCCAGCGCCACTACGCGAAATACGTAGGCGGCGGACATCAGCGTGCCGAGCAGCACGCCGAAGGCCCAGGGCCAATGCTGTGGCTGCTCGAACAGCGGTTGCAGCAACAGCCATTTGGCGAGAAAGCCGCCACTGGGCGGCAAACCGATCAGGCTGCCGCCGGCCACCGCGAAGGCTGCCATCGCCACCGGCATGTTTTGGCTGGCGCCTTTCAATGCACGCACCCGGCGCGTGCCGAGCACCCGAAGCAGCTCGCCAGCAGAGAGAAACATCGACACCTTGGCCAGGCCGTGCGCAAGGATGAACAGCCACAACGCGGCGGTCATGCGCGGTTCCTGCCAGTGCAGCAGCAGACCCAGTGCCAGCAACGCATAACCCAGTTGCGCGACCGTCGAATAGGCCACCAGCATCTTCAAACGCGGCGCCCGCAAAGCCGACCAGCCACCGGATAGCAACGCCAGGATGCCCGCTACAGCGAACAGCAAGCCGGCATGGCGCCCCAGTTCGGGCGGCGCAATTTGGGTCCAGACCAGCCAGAGAATGTAGATCGGTCCCTTGACCACCAACGCCGAGAGCAAGGCGCTGACCGCCGTCGGCGCGCCGGAGTGCGCGGGCGGCAACCACAGATGCAGCGGCCACAGCGCCGCTTTCAACATCAATCCGACACTCATCAACAGCAGCGCTAGCCGGGTGCTGGCATCCGCTTCGGCCAGTTCCGCCAGCAGCAGGATATCGAGCACACCGTAGCGGCCATACAACAGCGCGACGCCGAACAGATAGGCAAGCGACCCGGCCAGCGAAAGCATCAGGTAGTTGAACGCCGGGCGGTAAGCCTTGCGCCCGGCCAGCGCCACCAGCGCAACCGCCGTGAGGCTGAGCAGTTCGAGCGTGACGTAGAGGTTGAACAGATCCCCCGACAGCCACAAGGCGACCAGCGCGGCGTGCAGCAGGCAGGACAAGGGCCAGTAGTCCTCATTGCCGATGGCGTGCGCGCTACGCGCGGCGTAAAGCGCCACCAGCAGGTGCAGCCCGGCGGTGAAGACCATCAGCAAGGCGGTAAGCGGCGTGAGCTGGAAGCGGATCGCCAGCGGGGTGTCCCAGCCGCCAATGTTCAGCAGCTGCGGTCCCAACTGCATGACGTGATGTAGGGCTGCAGCCGCGGCGAGCAAGCTGGCGAAGGTGATTGCAATCACCCACAGCCCCTTACGCCGCGGCTGTATCCCCAGCAGAAGCAGGCCACCCAGCAGCGGCAGGGTCAGACTCACCAGTGCCAGAGCGAGTGCCGGCGTCATCGGCGCTGCTCCCGGTCGTCCTGCACCGCACCCGCCAACCGCAAGGCCAGGGCCGTGGCGCTGACCGCCACCACCAGGCCGGTGACCACCAGCGCCACCAGCACCGGGTCGCTCGGCTGAATGCGCGTCGCCAGGGCGATCATCACCAGAAACACACCGCTGCCCATCAGATTGAACGCGATGACCCGCCGCAACGCCTGGCGCAGCGTCAGCAGCCCGTGCAGCCCGAGTAACCAGAGCGCGGCGCCTACACCCATCCAGAACAGTGCGCTGTTCATGACGATTCCTCGCCTTCGCCAATGACCAACAGGCTCAGACTGGCGGCGATCGACAGGGTGGCCACGGCTTCGATCAGCAGGATGATGAGCTTGGCCGAATCGTCCGGGTAGTTCAGCCAGCCATCGCCCAGCCAGGCGGTGGCGATGGCTACGCCGATGAACAGCAACAATCCGCCCAGCACCAGCAGCCGCAGCGGAGCGAACGACCAGCGCAACCTCGGCAGCAGAGCCGACAGGCGCAGCAGCACCACGCCCGCAGCGAGCAGCGAACCCGCTTGGAAGGCCCCGCCCGGCGAGCTGGCGCCGCGCCAGAGGATGTAGCCCGCCGCCAGCACCAGCAATGGTGCCAGCACCCGTGCCCAGGCACGCAACAGTGGCCAGGGTTCGGCCAGATCGAGGCGGCGCGGGCCGAGCTGTCGTGCACCGAGCAGCGCCAGCAGCAGCACGGCCAGTTCGAGCAGCGTGTCCCAGGCCCGCACGTTCAGCAGCACCGCCGTCACCGGATGGCTGACACCGGTGCGCGGCATCACCCGGTCAAGCTCATCGGGCAGCGTTGATGTGCCTTCGGCCAGCGGAGCGATGCCTTGCAGCAGCATGAACAGCAACGGCAACACCACCACCGCTGCCGCCAGTCGCTGACGGATCGGGGTTATGTCCGGCAATTCCTGGCGACCCGGCTCACGCGCCAGCGCGGCAAACAGCAACACGCCGGTCAGCCCGGCGCCGATGGCGGCCTCGGCCAGCGCGAGATCCGCCGCGCCCAAGCGTGCCCAGATCACCGCCATCACCATGCCGAAGGCAACGAACAGCAGCACGCTGGCGTAGAGGTTGCGCCCGTGCAGCGCGCCCAGCGCGAGTGCAAGCAACAGCAGACCCAGCGTGCCGTCGAACAGCCAGTCAGTCATCGTCCGGATCCTCGCTCGCCTGGCGTGCCAGCAGCTGGCAGGCGGTGGCGCTGGAGGCCATTAGCAGTAGCCAGATCAGCAGCATCTGTCCCACTTCGAGCAGACTCTCGGCGCGGACCGACAAGCCGGCGACCACCAGTCCGAGTCCCAGGGTATCGGCCTTGGTCAGGGCGTGCAGCCGGCTGACCGCGTCGGGAAAGCGCAGCAGGCCGATGCTGCCGGCGGCAAAGAAAAGCAGGCCGGCGAGCAGCAGCAACCAACTCAAGCCGTTGAGAAGTAGGTCAATCATGGTGGCTTTGCCGCAGCAGTTGCACCAACGCGGCACTGGCAACCGCCGCCAGCAAACCCAGCAGCAGCGCCACATCACGCAGCGCGGGCTGTTCCTGCCACTGCGCCATGACCAGCAGCAAAGCCGTGCCGGCGGTGCCGAACAGCTGGATCGCAAGGAGCCGGTCCACCCGCTTCGGGCCCAGCACGACGCGCACCAGACCGACGCCGATGGTCAGCAGCAACAGCGCCGAGTACACCGCCATCAATGCTCGTCCCTCGCGGGGAGCAACTGGGTCAGACGCGCTTCCAGCTCGATCAGCGTCGCTTCCCACGGCTGCCGCTCGTCCAGCACGTGCATACGCATGCAGTCGCCATCGATCCGCGACGCCAGCGTGCCCGGCAGCAGCCCGACCATTGCCGACAGCAACAGCCGTATCTGCGGCGACTCGCAGCGCAGCGGGTAATCGACCCACGCCGGCTGCAGCGACCGCCCTGGATGCAGCGCGCGCAGCGCCACGTCCCAGGCACCCAGCGTCATGTGTTTGAGGACGAACCAGACGAAGCCCGGCAGGCTTACCAGCGAGGGTTGCCAGGACCGCAGACCCAGCCAGAACGACAGCCCTGCAGCAAGCAGTACGCTTGGCACACCCAGGGCCCAACCGCTGCCTCCAGCAAACATCGCCCAGACCGCGGCATAGAGCAGCACCCAACCCAGTCCATCGATCCAGCGGCGGTGCGATCCGGTTTCTCTGCTCACAAGGTCTCCTTTCGGCTGATCGAAGTGTCGATCAAAAAATCGTTCATGGCGTTCCGTCGCGCTGGTGATGGGCTTGTTTCGGGTCGTTGCAACGGCGGGCGAACCTAGAGCGCAAGTTGCTCACTTCGATGCCCGACATGGCATCCGCAGCGACTGGCCCGGTTCGAGCTGCTCGCGACCTGCCGCGTGATGCACGGCTACCGACCGGTGGTTGGCGCTGTCAGCCGTCACCGTCAGCCAACCATCGTCCAGCTGCAGATGCAGGCGCGCCTGACGGTAGACCAAAGACAGCGCCACGCGCCGCAGCTCAGCCGGAGGCATGGGAAAAACATGCAGGCCATCGAGCTCTGGCCGCACGCCGAGGTAACGGCGCTGCAGCACATCCAGTGACCCGGACATGGCGCCAAGATGCACGCCTTCCTGCGTGCCTTCGTCGCCCGGCGTACACAGATCGACATCCAGGGTTTGCTGAAAATAGGCCCATGACGCCTCGCTATCGACCTCGGCCAGCGCGCCGGCGCAGCTGACGTTCGACAGGCTCGACTCATGTGTCAGGCGCGCCAGATGGTAAGCCAGCGTGCGATGCAGGGCGTCCTCGTCGTGCCGATAGCCGAGCCACTGAAACAGCGCCTGATACTGGTGTTGCGGCAACAGATGGTGTGCCATCAGCACATCCGCCTGCTTGGTCAGCTGATAACGGTCACAACTGTCATGTCGCGCTTCGAGCATCCAGTCCAGCCGCGGACGGTCGCCGTGCAGCCACTCTTGCGGAGGCAGTTCGAGCCTTTCGAACCCCTCGAACTGGCTGAGCACGTCGTCTTCCACGAAGGGGAGATAGATGCGCTGGCTGATCCGCTCCCAATTCTCCACCTCATTCGCTTCAAGTTGCAGCCTGTCGCGCAGCGCATCGGCCTTGTCATTGGGGAGCAACTCGAGCACCTGCCGCGCGCAGCACAGCGTCCAGACCGCCATCAGATTGGTATAGGCGTTGTCGTTCAGGCCGGGCTCCGCCGCGCCGGGATAGCCGTCGTGATACTCATCGGGGCCGACCACGCCACAGATCAGATAGCGCTGCCGAGACTCGTCGAAGCGCGCCAGGCTGGCCCAGAAGCGCGCCACTTCGATGATCAGCTCGCCGACCGGCCCGGCCAGCAGCGCTTCGTCACCGGTGGCGAGATAGAGTTGCCACGCATCGAACGCCACCGCCGAGCCGATATGGCGCTGCAGGTGGGTGTGATCGGGCATCCAGCGCCCCGACATCGGGTTGAACTGCCATGGCGGGGTTTCCTCCTCGCCACTGTCGGCACTGCGCCAGGGAAACATGGCGCCGCGCAAACCGGCTCGACGCGCCCGTTCACGGGCCGTATCCAGACGTCGATGGCGATAGTCGACCAGGTTGCGCGCCAGCTCGGGAAAATGGGTGACGAGAAACGGGAAGGCGAACAGCTCATCCCAGAACACTTGGCCGTAGTACCCCTCCATCCAGCCGCGCGGGGGAAAGCCGAGATCCTTGCCGACGCTGTTCCCTGACACCGTTTGCAAGAGATGAAAGGCATGAAAGCGCAGCGCCAGCTGCAGCTGGGCATCATCCGATTCGATCGGCATGCGCCGCCACAGCTGCTCCCAGGCATCGGTGTGCGCGCGTTGCAGGTCGTCGAAATCAGCCTGCGGCAGTTGCTGGAGCACCTGCTCGCGCGCGTGATCATCGTCGGCTGGCCGCTCGTCATCGACCTGCACCAACACCCGCTTTTCGATGACCAGCCGCCCGTCCGCCGGCACCGTGCATTCAGCCTGTTGGATGAGCCGCTGCTCGACCTGCTGGCCATGCCAGTGCGATTCCTGCCCCGGCGTGCGGAGGCCCACGGCCATCGCCAGGCGGCGATGGTTGTCGTCGACGCTGGCACTCAGCGCAGCACGCCCCTGCTCGTCGTGCTGGATGCTCAGCGCACTGAGACGTCGCCCTTCGTACGCGTCATTGCGGGGGATCGCCGCATTGGTCACGCCGCCATCGAGGATCGCGCGAAGACGGATGCGAGCGACGTCTCGCGGTACCTTGAGCTCCCAACGCAGCACCGCAAGCTGTGGCGAGGCCATGCTGACGAAGCGCGTCTCGTGCAGCCGCAGCGCATGGCCCGCCAAGACGAAATCCAGCTCGCGCTCCAGCAGGCCGTTTTCCAGCGTCAGGCACTGGCGGTACCCGCGCAGCTCGACACCGTCGAGGCTGTACCAGTCGCCGTCGTCCAGCGCGAAGCTCAGGCCGAACGGGTCGGGCAGGTTGACCAGCGCGGCCATCCGCACCGCACTGCCATTGACCTCGCGCGGAGCATCGTCGTACCAGCCGGCACGGTACAGGCCGGCGTAATGGTCACCCCCATCAGCCGAATGCAGGGCGGCTGCCTCCGGCGCGCAGGCGCGGCAGCCCAACAGGCCATTGCCCAGTGCCAGCAGCGCCTCGCGCCGGCGTTCGTCATCCGGGTCGTAGCTATCGAAAACCACTTGGCTCGGAGCGTTCGACTCAGTCATGCAGCACCCTCGCAGCACGCAACAGCTGCTGCGCCATCGCGGCGACCTGTTCACGATCGGGATACGCCGGCTGCGAGCCATAGGCGGTGACGGCCAGGTTGGCCGCGGCCACGCCCCAGGCAGCGGCTTCGCGTGGCGCGCGCCCCTCCAGCAACGCGATGGCGAAGACGCCGGTAAAGGCATCGCCGGCGCCCGTGGTATCGACCGGCTCCACCTGCCCCGGCGGAATATGCGAACCCTCCTCGCCACAGGCCAGGACGCAACCGCCATCACTCAGCTTGATGCAAACGATCTCCGTGCCGGCCCGCTGCAACTCACGCGCGGTATCGGCAGCGGCCTCGATGTTGTCGACCGGATACCCGACCAGCGCTTCGGCCTCGTCGGCGTTCGGCGTGATCGCGTGCAACATCGGCAGCAGGTCGCGCTCCAGCCGATCCGGAAACGACGGATCGAGCACCACCGGGATGTCTCGGCGCGCCGCGGTCTCGACGGCGCGCCGCACCACCCAGGCGGGGATTTCGTAGTCGAGCGCCAGACGGGCCGGGGTCTCGCAGCTCTCGATGCATGAACAGATGGCATCGGCGGCCGCCTCGTCCCAGCAATCGTTGGCATTGGTCGCCAGCACGATGTGCTTCTTTGCATCCGGCGGCACCATGATCATCGAAACGCCAGTGGCCTGGCCCGCCGCGCGACCGACGCCGTCGATCTCTATCCCAGCCTCGCGCAATGGGCCGAGCGCCTGCTCGGCCAGATCGTCGTCACCCACCCGACCCAGCAGGATGCTGCGATGGCCGAAGCGTGCAGCGAGGTAGGCGGTATTGCTGGCCTTGCCGCCGGACAGGCGACACAGATCATGGGCCAGCAGGGTCTCGCGACCGCCGGGCGGTTCGTCGACCCGCACCTGAAAATCGGCATTGATGCTGCCCAAGGACAACAGCGTTAGGCGCTCCATGAACATGCTCCGGTGGTTCAAGCTCGTCCTTTAACGGACCTGAACGGCTGGCCAGGGTTCGCGTTTCGCTACCTTATCGGTCAGCTCTGACCAATCGCGGGAAGCGCCCGCCCCGCTTCTTTTCGCACTTCAACGCGCAGGCGGCTCCTACCGATGCGAGGCAATCGGCGGGAACCCATTGGCGCCGCGGCCGCTCGAACCTCAATCGCCAACACTGGCGCAGCGCCAAGGCATCCATGCCGGGGCTTGCTGGCGATACCGAACACCGCACCCGTCAGGGTGTTCAAGTTACTGTCGGGCAACAGCCCAAGCCTGCGTGATGCCTGTATCGGCACGCGTGCGAGGAGCCTTCGAATGAGTGCGATTGCGTTGATGATTGTGGGGCTGGCGGCGATGTCGCTGGGGTATCTGTTCTACTCGAAGTTCATCGCTGAGAAGATCTACCGCCTCGATCCGAACTACCGCACCCCGGCCCATACCATGCGCGACGGTGTGGATTATGTGCCGACCAACCGGTTCGTACTCTGGGGCCACCACTTCACCTCAGTGGCAGGCGCCGCACCTATCGTCGGCCCAGCCATTGCGGTGATCTGGGGCTGGGTGCCGGCGTTTCTCTGGGTGGTGCTGGGCACCATCTTCTTCGCCGGCATTCATGACTTCGGCGCGCTCTGGGCCAGCGCTCGCAACCGGGGCCAATCGGTGGGCATGCTCAGCGGCCGGCTGATCGGTTCGCGCGGCCGCAGTCTGTTTCTGGTCGTGATCTTCCTTGTATTGCTGATGGTCAACGGCGCCTTTGCCGCGGTGATCTCCAACCTGCTGGTGTCGACGCCGACTTCGGTAATTCCAGTATGGGGCGCCATCCTCGTCGCGCTGATAATCGGCCAGCTCATCTACCGCTACAACGTCAAATTGCTGTGGCCCTCCCTGGGCGGCGTGATCGTGCTCTACCTGCTGATCCTGCTGGGCAACGCCTACCCGATCACCCTGCCGGATACCGTGCTGGGCCTGAGCGCCAAGTCGTTCTGGATTCTGCTGCTGTTCGCTTATGCCGCCATCGCGTCGCTGCTGCCGGTGTGGGTGCTGCTGCAGCCGCGTGACTACATCAACGGCCTGCAGTTGTTCGTCGGTCTCGGCCTGCTCTATCTGGCGGTGCTGTTTGGTGCGCCGGATTTGGTTGCGCCGGCGTACAACACCGAATTACCTGCCGATAGTCCGAGCATCGTGCCGCTGCTGTTCGTGACCATCGCCTGCGGGGCGATCTCTGGCTTCCACGGGCTGGTGGCGTCCGGCACCACGTCCAAGCAGCTGGACAAGGAGACCGACGCCCGCTTCGTCGGCTATTTCGGCGCGGTGGGTGAAGGCATGCTCTCGCTGGCGGCGATCATCTGCTGCACTGCCGGTTTCGCTACGTTGCTCGACTGGCAACAGGTCTACACCGCCTTCGGCCAGGGCGGCGTGAATGCCTTCGTCCAAGGCGGCGGCACGCTGCTTGCCAACGGCCTGGGTCTGCCAGCGGACCTCGGCGCCACTATTCTTGCGGTAATGGCGATTCTCTTCGCCGGCACCACCATGGACACCGGCCTGCGCCTGCAACGCTTCGTGATTCAGGAAGCCGGCGAGCTGGCGGGCATGAAGGTGAACACTCTGGTCGGCACGCTGATCGCAGTCGGCGTGTGCATGGCCCTGGCCTTTGGCGCTGGCTCCGAGGGCAGCGGCGGCATGGCGATCTGGCCGCTGTTCGGCACCACCAATCAGCTGCTGGCGGGCCTGACGCTGTCGATCATCACCGTGCTGCTGATCAAGCAGGGTCGTCCGGCGATGTACACCCTGGTGCCGCTGGTGTTCCTGCTGGCGATGTCGATCTATGCGCTGCTAGTGCAGATGGGCCAGTTCTACCGCGCCGAGAACTGGCTGCTGCTGGGCATGGACGTGGTGATTCTGATCGCAGCGCTGTGGGTCACCCTTGAAGCGATCATCGCCATGCGCAAGGGCCGCGATCCGGCTGCCGAGATGACCACCGACGAGCCGCTGCCGTGACGCAGCGGCCGTTCTTCCAGCGGTTGTCGGACGGGCTACAGGAGTTCTACGTCGCGCCCTACCGGCGTACCTTCGCCCGCGCCCGGCGCGACGAGGACGACCTGTTCATGCTGCTGGTGTTTTCCGAGGCGCTGGGCGTACCCAACCCTGCCGCCTGGTACACCCTGGAGCTGATGCCGGAACTCTATGAACGCTTCCATGACTGGCATCGCCGCATGGGCATGGAGCATTCACCACTGGATCACATCGGATGCTGCTAGCACTGGCCGCACGAAGCCGGGTGCTGTTCATCGGTGGTAAGGGCGGCGTCGGCAAGACCACCGTCGCTGCAGCCACCGCGCTGCATCAGGCACGAGCCGGGCGCCGAGTGCTGTTGGTTTCCACCGATCCCGCGCACAACCTCGGCCATCTGTGGAACCGCTCCATCGGCCCGAATATCGTACGTTTGGCGGCCGGGCTCGACGGCCTGGAGCTCGATCCCGACGAGACCGTACGCCAACACCTCGACGAAGTGGGCAGCGCCTTGCGACGGTTGATGCCGCCGCATCTGGCAGGCGAGGTCGACAAGCACATGACACTCTCCCGCGACGCACCCGGCATGCACGAAGCGGCCCTGCTCGAACGCATCGCCGATACCGTCGTTCAAGGTCTGGACGACTACGACCTGCTGGTATTCGACACCGCACCGTCCGGCCACACCTCGCGCCTGATGGCACTGCCGGAAATGATGACGGCCTGGACCGAAGGCCTGCTGCAACGCCAGGAACGCAGCAAACGCTTCGGCGATGTGCTGCGCAATTTCGGCAAGGACGACAGCGGTTTGGGCGAAAGCGTGCTCGGCCAGGACAAGGGGGACGGGGAAGACCGTCAACAGCGCGTGAGACAGCTGCTCTACCGACGCCGTGAACGCTTCAGCCGGCTGCGTGACCTGATCCAGGATCGAGAGCGCTGCGCCTTTGTCATCGTCCTCGCCGCTGAGCGACTACCCGTATTGGAAACCATCGAGCTGCAGGCGCAGTTGCAACGCAGCGGTATCGAAGTGGCAGGCCTCGTTGTGAACAAGCGCTCCCCAGCCGACGCCGGCCCCTTCCTCGCCGAACGCCATGAGCAGGAGCAACGGCATCTGAACACCTTGCGCCAAGCGCTACCCATCCTTGCTCTGCAACAATTGCCGCTGCTGGCTGAAGATGTCGTGGGTGAAGCGGCGCTCGATGCGTTCGGGGCGCGGCTGGCTGACCAGGCAAAAACCCCGTAACAGTCTTTATGCCTACACGCGACGATGCCTGTAGATAATCCTCGGCACAACTTCCGGAAGCTGAGCATGACCGCCTACCTGCGCGCCCTCCTGATTTTTCTGCTGGCAGTGGCCTTTGCCACTGTTCTCGGCTCGATCATTCAAACCCAGATCAACCTGGCTGCGATTCAGAGCCTGGGCGCACCGGTCAGCCTGTCGGTGCGGCTGAACGCCACTGTTCGTGATCTGCTCGGCTTTACTCCGGCGTACGCAGCAATTACTGGCGTCACGCTTCTGTTCGCGATGCCCCTCGCAGCTCTCGCGTCCCGCTTTCTACCCGCTTGGCGATTACCGCTGTACTTCCTGGCCGGCGGCCTCGGATTGCTGTGCGCGTTCCAGATCGCCGACGCGTTCGCGCCCATGCCGACGCTGATCGCCGCCACTCGCAGCGCCGAGGGGACCGCGGCAATGATGCTCAGCGGCGCATTCGGCGGCCTTCTGTTCGCCACGCTACGGAGGCCACGCCAGTGAACTCGCTCAGGCTGATGTTCCAGAAACCGCTTATCGCTGCACTGTTGTCTTTCGCACTGGTGAGCCCTGCTACCGCACAGCGTGAGTACCAGATCGAAACGCTGACCGAAGGCCTTCAGTATCCCTGGGCACTTGCGTTTCTCCCTGACGGGCGAATGCTGGTGACCGAGCGCGTGGGCCGGCTGCGCATGATCGGGGCTGATGGCGAGCTCCGGGACGAGCCCGTCGACGGCGTACCCATGGGCTATCAGGACACCCAGGCGGGCCTGATGCACGTAACGCTGGACCCCGACTTCCGCACCTCACCATGGGTGTACCTGACCTTGGCGTACGGCAAGGACAGTGCGAACAACACCCGGCTGATCCGAGGTCGGCTGGTGGAGGATCGCCTGGAAGAGGTCGAAACACTGTTCGACGCCCATCCCGCCAAGGCGGGTGGCTCTCATTATGGCGGGCGCATCGCGTTCCTACCGGACAAGACGCTCGTTCTGACCCTGGGCGACGGCTTCGATTATCGGGAGCAGGCGCAGAATCTCGATAATCATCTAGGTACTTTGGTGCGCCTGACACGCGAGGGCAAAGCGCCCGAAGATAATCCTTTTCATGGCCGCACCGGCATGGCGAATGAGGTATACAGCTACGGCCACCGCAACGTCCAAGGCATCGCCTACGACCGGAAGAACGACCGGCTTCTGATCAACGAACACGGCCCGAAGGGCGGCGATGAGATCAACCTGATCGAGGCCGGCTCCAACTACGGCTGGCCTCTGGCGACGTTCGGCCTCGATTACACCGGGGCTCAGGTCAGCCCTTTCCAGAGCCAGCCGGAGACCGTTGCGCCGTTACTACACTGGACGCCCTCCATTGCGCCGAGCGCATTGGCTATCTACGACGGCGAGCTGTTCCCAGCCTGGCAGGGGGACCTGTTGAATGCAGCACTGGCATCGAAAGAGGTTCGTCGGGTCCGCTTCGTCGAGGGAAAGCCAGCCGAGCAGGAAACGTTGTTCGCCGAGCTCGACGAGCGGATTCGGGATGTGCAGGTCGGGCCAGATGGGGCGATCTATCTGCTTACCGACGGCGCCAAGGGCCGTCTTCTAAAGGTCACGCCGACCGCCGAACCAGAAACGGGCTCACCCGGTCAGACACAGCCCGACGACTAACCCGTTGTCGCGGCCCGCTTCAGCGCGGCTCCGTCGATCGGGGCCTCTTCCAAGTGCAGAAAATCTCCGTATAGTGCGCCGTCGTCTACCGCATGCACCGACCTTACCGGGCCTGTCGCGGTCAGACGATCAGGGCATGATCCTTGCCTGAATTGTTCCGCAGCCCACCACCCCGGCGCTGCGTTTGCCCAATACCCTATCCGGGTGGCCGGCTTATGCTGGAGACACACGATGTCTACCGAACCCGTTACGCTGATGGTGGCCCGCCGCGTCCGCGATGGCCGCTACCATGACCTCCTCGCCTGGCTGCATGAAGGTGAACTGCTGGCCGCGGACTTTCCCGGTTACCTCGGCTCCGGCGTGCTGGCGCCCCCGCCTGGCGACGATGAGTTCCAGATCGTCTTCCGCTTTGTCGATGAACAAACGCTCGATGCCTGGGAGCATTCGGCCTCACGTCGTGCCTGGCTGCAGCGTGGCGGCGAACTCTTCGCTCAGCCCCATGAGCGCCGCGCTCGAGGCATCGACGCCTGGTTCGGTAGCAATGACAGCGCCGTACCACCGCGCTGGAAGCAAAGCGTGGCGATCTGGCTGGCATTCTTTCCCGTCTCACTGCTGTTCAATATGCTGTTCGGGGGGATGCTCAGCGAACTCAACCTGGTCATGCGGATATTGCTCAGCACTTTGGCTTTGACGCCGTTGATGACCTATCTCTTCATTCCTCTGTCCACGCGCTTGCTTGCATCCTGGCTGCGCGCTTCGCCCCGCCCCGTGGTGCGCCCTGCAAAACAGCCGGTCCCTATCCGCTGATCGGCATAACCCGAAGATTGTTATAAAAATATTGCTGCCGTTTGTCTGGCGCCATTAAAGTGCCACCCAGGCGCGCCGCTAACTCGCTATGCCCGGCGAACACATGTTCGCTGCGATCGAGAACGCCGGAACGCGGATAGAACCCTAGCTGCGAAGCCTGCCAAACCCTAGCCGAACGCTGCAGCGTGCAGTCCCGGCCTGCATAGCGGATGAGCGAAGAATGAACAACAAGACTCTGGTGTCGGCGTCACATCTGCGGCGGCTCTGCGGCGCGACTCTGGTTGCGACGAGCCTTCTGTTTCCGTCTACTGCCCTGCAAGCCGCGCAAACGCTGAATCTGCTGAACTGGGAGGATTTTCTCAGCGAGGCGGTGATCGAGCGCTGGCAGGCCGAGACCGGCGTGCAGATTCAACAGGTCTACTTCGACAGCGGCGACAAGCGCGACGAGGTGCTCTCCGAGCCGGATCACCGGATCGACATCGCGCTGACCGAGTTGATCAGCGCCAACCGCTTCGGCGAACGCGGGCTGCTGGACCTGATCGATGAGAAGACGCTGCCCAATCTGAGGCACACGCCGCAACGCTGGCGCGACCACTGCGGGCCCCACGCGATTCCCTATCTCTGGGGCACGCTCGGCATCGCCTATCGTTCCGACCGCCTGCCCGTCGCGCCCCATTCCTGGGCCGACTTGCTGCAACCGGCCGAACGCGACGCGCCGCACATCATCATGATGGAGGACCACGAAGACATCCTCGCCGGCCCGCTCCTTTACCAGCAACGCTCGATCAACACCTCAAGCATCGACGAATTGAAGGCCGCCTATGAGTTGCTGATGGCGCAGTCCCACGCCGTGCTGACCTATGAATACGTGATCACATCGCTACGCAGCCAGCGCTACCTCGACAAGGCCGACATGGCGCTGACCTACAGCGGCGATCAGCAGGTGCTCAACGCGATCGAGGGCGTCGAAGGCGAACCCTGGCGCTACGTGGTGCCGGAGGAAGGCACACTGCTTTGGGTCGATTGCCTGTCGGTGCCGATCAATAGCCAGAAGAAGGCACTGGCCTACCGCTTCCTGAGCTTTATCAATACGCCCGAAATCGCCGCCCTGAATGCCGCCGAGCTGGGTGTCGCAACGGCCAACACGGCGGCCATCGCGCTGCTGCCGGATGAGATCCGCCAGGATCGAAGCATCTATCCTCCCGAGGCGATACTGCAGAACAGCCAGGTCTATGAGCCACGTCCGATGGACGCGACGCAGACCCGGCGGCGCATCATCAACGCACTGATCAACGCCCATGACGCTCGGTAAACGCACGCTGCTGGTGATCTTCCCGGTCATTCTGATCATCCAGCTGCTGGCTGCAACGACCGCTTACCTGACCCAGCGCGCTTCACTGCTGGGCCTCGAACAGGCGCGTCTGGGGCAACAGCTGCTGGCGCTCAAATCCGCCTATCTGGATTACGAGGCGTTCAATCGCAGCGTGCTCCACTCGATTGCCAACAGCGAAGCGTTGCTGCTGTTCCTGCGTGAGTCGAATACCGCCTACCGTAACGAAACGTTAGGGCTGCGTATCCAGCAAAGCATTCGCTCGCTGTCGACGACCCGCATGTCATTCGTGTCCTTCGCCATCGTCCAACCTGGCGGTGAGGTGGCCTACTACTACGAGAGCAGCCTGTCACCTTTCGCAACCATGAGCGCCACGCAGCAACAGGTTGTCCGAGAGGCCAAGCAGACGCCACATACCGGCGAAATGACCTATGTGGAAACAGCCGAGGGCGGCCTGTTGTTGGATACCGATTTCATCCTGCCTGCCTCGATCAGCCGCCCTTTGCCCAGCCAGCGAGCGGAAGCCTTCGCCCTGCAACTGGCGGTGCGCCCTGAACGCTTTATCAGCCTCAAGCAACGCCTGGAGGCCGAATACGGTGCGACGGTGGAGATCGCATCCGAATTGAAACCCGCGCCACAGGGCCTATCGGCCGATATCGAGCTGTCACGCTCGCTGTCCGCACGCCTGACGCCGTCACCCGACTACATTGCCGCGCGCCTGCAGACGCTGGGGCTGGCATTTCTGTTTGGCGTCGTGCTGATCTGCCTGATCTCCGTCGGCCTGTTGCTGGTGTTGATCCATCACTATGTCACCGGTCCGATCAGCTGGCTCGACCAGCAGCTCACCGAGCTGCTGCAGGGCAAACGCCACGCGTTGGACGAACCCAGCGATGGCGGCGAGATTGGTCGCCTGACGCTGAATATGAAAACCCTGCACGAGCGCAACACGGCCGCGCTGCAGCGTATTCAGGAAATCTCCTGGACCGACAGCCTGACCCATATCAGCAACCGCGCCCACTTCGGCCTGCTGGCCACCGCCATGTATAACCAGTGCGCACGCGGCGGACGGCAACTGGCGCTGCTGTTTCTCGATCTGGACAACTTCAAACAGGTGAACGACCAGCACGGCCACGATGCCGGCGACACCCTGCTGCGAATCCTCGCCAAACGCATGCAAGGCGTACTCGAGCACCACCGCAAGGCCCACCCTGAGGACGAGACAGCGCTCGCCCGGCTCTCCGGCGACGAGTTCGCCATCCTGCTGCTGACCGGTACCGAGTACGACAGTTTGCCGGCACTTACCGATGCCTTGCTGGATCTGTGCCGCAGCGGCTTCCGCCTCGAAGACCGGCTCTACCCGGTCGGTGTGAGCATCGGCACCGCCCGCTATCCCGCCGACGCCGATTCCATCACGCAACTGCTGACCCGCGCCGACACCGCGATGTATCAGGCCAAGGCCGAGGGCAAGAACGTCGCGGTGGCCTTCTCGGCCCAGTTGGAGCAACGCAACCAGCGCATCCGCCTCGTCGAGGAACAGCTGCGCCTGCTCGATGGCGACGAACAGTTGCGCCTGGTTTACATGCCGGCGGTGGATCGCGACGGCAGCGTGGTCAGCTGTGAGGTGCTGCTGCGCTGGCATTCGCCCTTGCTCGGCACAGTTTCACCGGGCGAGTTCATTCCCATCGCCGAGCGCGCCGGGCTGTTTCCGAAGATCGACAGCTGGGTGATCGACAGGGCCCTGGCAGGTTATGCGGAACTGGTCAGGCTGTTCGGCGAAGGCATGATTCTGGCGATCAACGTTTCGTCGGCGCAATTGACCGACGGTCACATCTGCCGCTACCTGATCGAACGCGCCGCGCACCATGGCGTCGCGCCCGGCAACATCGAGATCGAGCTGACCGAAACCTACGCCGCCGAACTGAGCAGCAACACCATGGAAGTGGTGCGGGCCATCCGTCTGGCGGGCTTCCGCGTGGCCATCGACGATTTCGGCGTCGGCTATACCTCGATTCAGCAACTGCTCGAATATCCGGCCGACACCATCAAGCTGGACATGGCCATTGTGCAGCGCCTGACGCAACCGGAACTGCAGCAAAGCCTGACCGCACTCGTCGCCTTCTGCCAGGCGCAGGGCAAGCGGGTCAATGCCGAGGGCGTGGACACTCTGGAAAAACAATCCGCACTGCTGCAGGCCGGCTGCGATCTGTTCCAAGGCTATCTGATATCGCCGCCACGTTCGGTGGCCGCGCTGGAGGAGTGGGTGGCGATACGCAACCGTTCGCAGCCCGAGCTGCGCGTCGAACAGTTGCGCGGCCAGGCGATGCCGCACGACGCTGAGCAGGCCATAGCAAATCGGAACTGATACGCACGGCGGCTCAGGTTGAAGCCCTTGCTCCAGGCGCGTGCTGGCGCTGGCGCCGGGACGGCACCGGCCGTATGGTGTTCCTCAGGAGCGTGGCTCACATTGCGCGCTACTTGCCAACTCACAGGGCTTTAGCGAATGCGTTGTTCTGAGGCCCTCGCCCAGGAACGCGAGTCCCGCTTGCGCGCGCAGCAACAGACGCTGGACCTGCAGATGCGCGCCAACGAGGCACTGGAAGCCCGCGTACTCGAACGGACCCAAGCGCTGGAAGAGGCCAAGCGTGGGCTGGAGCAGGTCAACGCGCAACTGACCCGCATGAGCGTTACCGACGCGCTGACGCAGCTGTCCAACCGCGGCCACTTCGATCTGATGTTCGAACAGGAGATTCGGCGCGCGCAGCGCATCGACGCGCCACTGTCCGTGCTACTGCTGGACATCGACCACTTCAAACGGATCAATGACACCTATGGCCACCCCTTCGGCGACGAATGCCTGCGCCTGGTCGCCGCCATCCTCAAACAGCACGGACAGCGCGCCGGGGATGTGGTGGCGCGCTACGGCGGCGAGGAGTTCATCATTGCGCTACCGGGTGTCGACAGCCATCAGGCCCGCGAACAGGCCGAGCGTATCCGCGCGGCGGTGGCGGAGCTGCACCCGACCTACGGCGATACCCGCATCGATCTGACAATCAGCATCGGTGTGGCAACGCTGAACCCACAGGCGCCTTGCTCGACGGTCCAGCTGCTTGCCGAAGCCGATGCCGCGCTCTACCGAGCCAAACGCAATGGCCGCAATCAAGTAGAGGTCGCCGACCCGCAAGAGCCGAGCTGACTCAGTCGAGCGTCGACGCAAAGCGCAGCCTGACCAGCAAACCGCCCAACGCGCCCTGACCCAACTCGATGGTGGCGCGATGGGCGCGGCTGATCTCGCCGACGATGGCCAGCCCGAGCCCGGCACCCTGCCCCTTTTGCTGCACACGGTAGAACCGCGCGAAGACCTTCTCGCGCTCCTCCGGCGGGATTCCAGGACCATCGTCTTCGACTTCCAGCACGCCATCTTCCTTCACCCGCAGCACCACGTTGCCGCCAACGGGCGTATGTCCCAAAGCATTGTCCAGCAGGTTGCTCAGCAGCTCGCTGAGCAGCGTCGGCTCGCCATGAATCCATACCGGGTGGTCCGCTTCGAGGGCGATGGCGACGCCACGCTTGTGCGCCAACGCGGCCATCGCCAAACCCAGCTCGCGGGCCAGCTGGCTCAAGTCGAGGCGTTGCGCGCCACCCTCGGCAATCGACTGCGCGCCGCTTTCGATGCGCGCCAGGGACAGCAGCTGGTTGGCCAGATGAATGACCCGGTCGGTATGCGCCTCGGCTTCTTCGAGGGTTTCCAGCCAGCGCTGCGGTTGCTGTTCGCGCAGGCCCAGCTCGATGCGTGCCTTGAGCGCCGCCAGCGGCGTGCGTAACTCGTGCGAGGCATCGGCGATGAACTGCGCCTGGCGCTCGAACTGGCCGCGCAGGCGTTCGGTGAAATGATTGAGCGCAGCCACCAGCGGCTTGAGTTCGCGCTGTACCGTGACCAGCGGCAACGGACGCAAATCGTCCGGCTGACGCAGTTCGACCGCCTCGCTGAGCTTGCCCAGCGGACGCAGCGCGGCGCTCACCGCCAGCCACACCAGCAGCAGCGCCGTGATCGCCAGCAAGCCGACCCGCCACAGGGTGTCGGTGAGCAGACTGCGCGCCATGCGTTCACGGGCACCGAGGGTTTCGGCCACGCGAATTTCGGCGATGCCGTTGAGCTCCGGCTCGCTGACCGGCTGCAACAGACTGACCAGACGCACACCCTCGCCCTTGAACTCGCCGTCATAGAACCGCGCCAACGCAGGATAGTCGTCGGTACGCCGGACTTCGGCGCCTGGTGCTGGAAGGTCTTCGTAGCCGCTGACCAGGCGGCCACTGATATCGAGCACTTGGTAATAGATGCGCCCGGCGCTGTCATAGGCAAAGGTATCCAGCGCCACATAAGGCACATTGGCGCGCAGCTTGCCGTCATTGGCGACCAGTCCGTCGGCAATGGCGCGGGCCGAAGCCAGCAGCGTGCGGTCATAGGCGGTATCGGCGGCGGCGCGGCCATTCCAGTAAGCGCTCCAGCCGCTGAACAGCAGCAACAGCGCCAGCAGCACCGCCAGCCGGCGCAGCAGCCTCCCGCGCAGGCTGCCGACCTCAGCCATCGGTGGCCTCGAGCAGATAGCCGAGGCCCCGGAAGGTGACGATACGCACCGGCTGACCCTCGAGCTTCTTGCGCAGACGGTGGATGTAGATCTCGATGGCGTCGGCGCTGGCGTCCTCGTCCAGGCCGAAGACCTGCGCGGCGAGCTGATCCTTGCTCATTACCCGCCCAGGACGGGCGATCAACGCCTCGAGCACACCTTGCTCGCGCGAGGTCAGCGCCAGCGGCTCGCCAGCCAGGGTGAAGCGCCGGGCATCCAGATCATGAGCCAGCACGCCGCAACGCTGCTGGCGTTCGCCGCCACCGACGCTGCGCCGCAACAGCGCTTTGACCCGCGCTTCGAGTTCGGACAGCTCGAACGGCTTGGCCAGATAATCGTCGGCACCGAGATTGAGCCCGTGTACGCGATCAGTGACCTCGCCACGCGCGGTGAGCATGAGGACCGGTAGCGTCTTGCCGCGTTCACGCAGCCTCGCCAGGACCTCAAAGCCGTCGAGCCGAGGCAGCCCGACGTCGAGAATCGCCAGCGCGTAATCCTCGGTCGCCAGGGCCAGATCGGCCGCCACGCCATCGTTGAGCAGGTCCACCGTCCATCCGCCGGCGCGCAACGCCTGGGCGACGCTTTCAGCCAGTTGGGGATGGTCCTCGACCAGAAGAATCCGCATTGCCTGTCCTCTGCCACACACGGAAAGGAGCGCAAGTGTAGCGACAAGGCACGCTGCACGCTGCTTTCACGCCTGAAAGCCTGGCGAAAGTTTCGCCGCCTAGGATCGCATACAGGTGGCTCGAACCACCTGCTACGGCACATCGCCGTCACAACAAAAACAAGAATGGAGAGACAAGATGCTGACTGCCGTCAGAACTAAACCCACATACGCTCGCCTTACCCTCGCCGTCGCAGCCGCCTCGCTGTCGCCCCTGGCGCAGGCCGATTTCATCGAAGATAGCAGCGCCACGCTGCAGACTCACAATATCTACCTCAATCGTGATTTTCGCGAAGGGGATGGCCAGTCCAAACGCGAGGAATGGTCGCAGGGCTTTCTGCTCAATATCGAATCCGGTTTCACCGAAGGTACCGTGGGCTTCGGCCTCGATGCCATGGGCATGCTCGGCATCAAGCTGGACTCCGGCGGCGGCCGCACCGGCACCGATCTGCTCCCGGTGCATGACGATGGCAGCACCCCGGACGAATTCAGCCGCCTCGGGCTGACGGCCAAGGCGAAGATTTCCGAGACGGAGCTGCGCTACGGCAGCCACATCCCCGAAACTCCGGTGGTGATGGCCAGCGACAGCCGCACCCTGCCCCAGGTGTTCGAAGGCACGATGCTGGTGTCTCAGGACGTGACCGGCCTGACCCTGAGCGGTGGGCGTCTCGACAAGGTCATCGACCGCGCCTCGACCAACTCCCAGGACCTGCAGCTGAACAACAAGAACGGTCGTTTCGACAGCTCCGCCGAAGCCGATCATCTGACCTTCGTCGGCGCCAAGTACGCCTTCAGCGATCAGTTCACCGGCACCTATTACGCGGCGGAGCTGGACGACATCTACCGTCAGCACTTCTTTAATCTGCAAATGGTCCGGCCGCTGGGCGAAGCCTCCGAGCTGACCGCCGACCTGCGGCTGATGATCAGCGACGACACCGGCGCGGCCAACGCCGGCAAGATCGACAACCAGGCCTGGAACGGGATGGTCGGCTACAGCCTCGGCGGCCACAAGATCAGCCTGGCCTACCAGCAGATGAACGGCGACACCGGTTACGCCTACATCGACGGCGGCGATCCGTACCTGGTCAACTTCGTCCAGATCAACGACTTCGCCAACGCCGAAGAGCGCTCCTGGCAGGCCCGCTACGACTTCAACTTCGCCTCTGTCGGCATACCCGGTCTGACCTTCCTGACCCGCTACATCTCCGGCGACAACGCCGAATACACCGGCGGCAGCAACGGCAGCGAGTGGGAACGCGATATCGAGCTCAAGTACGTCGTGCAGACCGGTCCGCTGAAAAATGTCGCGGTGCGCATGCGCAACGCCATGTTCCGCTCCGATTTCGCCCGTGACGCCGACGAGAATCGACTGATCGTCAGCTACAGCCTGCCGATCTGGTAAGCCGTCCACAATAAGAATAGAGGAGACATCTATGAAAATTGCTATCCGCCGTATCGCCCTGCTCTCATCCTGTCTGGTCCTGTCCAGCCAGTTGTTCGCCGAGCCCAAGCGCCCCGAGTGCATCGCCCCGGCCAAGCCCGGCGGCGGCTTCGACCTGACCTGCAAACTGGCCCAGAGCGGCCTAAAGGACGAAGGTCTGCTCGAAGCACCGATGCGCGTCACCTACATGCCCGGCGGTGTCGGCGCGGTGGCCTACAACGCAGTGATCGCTCAGCGCGCCGCCGATCCGGCGACCATCACGGCCTTCTCCAGCGGCTCGCTGCTGAACCTGGCGCAGGGCAAGTTTGGTCGTTACGACGAAACCAACGTGCGCTGGCTGGCCGGTATCGGCACCGACTATGGCGCCATCTCGGTACGTGCCGACGCGCCCTATCAGAATCTCGATGAACTGATCGATGCGGTTAAGAAAGACCCTGCCAGCGTGGTGTTTGGCGCCGGTGCCACCATCGGTGGTCAGGATTGGATGCAGACCGCGCTGATCGCCCGTGCCGCCGGTGTTGATCCGAAGAAGCTGCGTTATGTCGCGTTCGAAGGCGGCGGCGAAACCCTCACCACCATGCTCGGCGGTCATGTCCAGGTCACCAGCAGCGGGTTGGGTGAGGTCGCACCGCAGCTCGACGCCGGCAAGGTACGCGTCCTCGCGGTGCTGTCCGATGACCGTCTTCCCGGCAAGCTGTCGGGCATTCCGACCGCCAAGGAACAGGGTTACGACATCAGCTGGCCGGTGATTCGCGGCTTCTACATGGGCCCTGAGGTCAGCGACGAGGATTTCAACTGGTGGAAGACCCGGTTCGACAGCCTGCTCGCCGCAGACGATTTCGCCAAGCTGCGCGAGCAGCGTGATCTCTTCCCGCTGTCGATGACCGGTGACGAGCTCAAAGCGTTCGTCGACCAGCAGGTCACTGATTACAAGGCACTCGCCGCCGAGTTCGGCCTGGTCAAGTAACACCCCGCTGGCAGCGGCTTCCGGATGGGAGCCGCTGCCGGCTCCTCTCGAGGTAACCCCCCATGTACGTTCGTGTCTTCGCCGCGGCGTGGCTGCTCGCCTGCGCCGGTCTAGCGCTGCTCGCCTGGAGTTTCGAGGCGCCTTTCGCCTACGACCCGGTCGGCCCGCGCGCCTACCCGCTTCTGCTGCTGTTTCTGATGGGCTGCGGCGCGCTCTGGCTGCTCTGCAAACCGCACGGGGAACCGACGCCGCCGTTCGACTGGATGATGGCCCGGCGAGCCCTGTTTTGCGTGCTGGTCCTGCTGGGCTACGCGCTGTTGTTCGAGACGCTCGGCTTCGTCATTACCACGGCACTGGCCACCTTCGCCTTGGGCCTGCTGTTCAACGGACGCCTGTGGCCCTGCCTGATCAGTGGCGTACTGATGGGCGTGCTGCTCTTCGGCCTGTTCGACCTATTGCTTGATGTGCCGCTGCCGCTCGGCGTGCTGCGCTTGCTGGAGAGCTGAAAATGGAAACCTTGAACTTTTTAATGCAGGGCTTCGATGTCGCCACTCGACCGACCAACCTGCTGGTAGCGCTGTTCGGCGCCTTCGTTGGCACTGTTGTCGGGCTGCTGCCGGGGCTGGGGCCAATCAATGGCGTGGCCTTGCTGCTGCCACTGGCCTTTGCCCTGGGCCTGCCACCGGAAACCGCACTGATCCTGCTGGCCGCGGTGTATCTGGGCTGCGAATACGGCGGCCGTATCTCTGCAATTCTGCTCAATGTGCCGGGCGATGCCGCAGCCGTGATGACCACGCTCGACGGTTACCCGCTGGCGCGTCAGGGCAAAGCCGGTATCGCATTGTCGCTGTCCGCGGTCAGCTCGTTCATCGGCAGCATCATCGCCACCTGCGGCGTGGTGCTGTTCGCTCCGCTGCTGGCGAAATGGGCGGTGGCCTTCGGCCCTGCGGAATATTTCGTGCTGATGATCTTTGCCATTGCCTGTCTTGGCGGCATGGTCGGTGACAAGCCGGTGAAAACTCTGATGGCGGCGCTGATCGGCCTGGGCCTGGCCACGGTTGGCGTGGACTCGACCACTGGCGTCTATCGCTTCACCTTCGGTAGCGTCAGCCTGTCGGATGGCATCCAATTCGTCATCGTGGTGATCGGTTTCTTCAGCGTCAGCGAAGTGCTGCTGATGCTGGAAAAGACCCACAGCGGGCAGAAGGCGGTCAAGGCCAGCGGACGCCTGCTGTTCAACTTCAAGGAGTTCTGCCTGACGTTCTGGACCATGGTGCGCAGCGCCCTGGCCGGGTTCGTCATCGGCACCCTGCCCGGCGCCGGTGCCACCATCGCCAGTGCCATGACCTACATGAGCGAAAAGCGCATGGCCGGCGAAAAGGGCCGATTCGGTGATGGCGACTTGCGTGGCCTGGCCGCCCCGGAAGCCGCCAACAACGCCTCCGCCTGCGGATCGCTGATTCCGATGCTGACTCTGGGCGTGCCCGGCTCTGGTACCACGGCGGTGATGATCGGCGCGCTGACGCTATACAACATCACGCCCGGTCCGCTGCTGTTCGAACAGCAGCCCGACGTGGTCTGGGGTCTGATCGCCTCGCTGTTCATCGGCAACGTGATCCTGCTGGTGATGAACATTCCGCTGGTCGGGCTGTTCTCCAAGATGCTCAGCGTGCCCAACTGGGTATTGGTACCGGCCATCACGGCCATCAGTGTGGTCGGGGTCTACTCGGTGCACAGCACTACGTTCGACCTGGTGCTGATGGTCGGTCTCGGGGTGTTCGGCTATCTGCTGCGCAAGCTGGAATTCCCGCTGTCGGCGCTGATTCTCGGCTTCGTCCTCGGCGAGATGATGGAAGACAACCTGCGCCGCGCGCTGTCGATTTCTGCCGGTGAACTCGGCATCCTCTGGAGCAGCCCGATCACCCTGGTGCTGTGGGCGATGGCCGCACTGATGCTGGCAATGCCCGGCCTTCGCTGGTGGCGTCAGCGCCGTCGCGCCAAGTTGAACGAGGCGCACGCCTGACATGATGCCGCAGCGCAGGCTTCCAGCGTGGTGGGCGACGCCTTTGGTCGGCGCCCTTGGCGGCTGGCTGGCAAGCCTGGCGAACTGGCCGTTACCCTGGATGGTCGGTTCACTGTTGGCAGTCATCGCGGTGCGCTGCAGCGGCTGGCTGGTAAAGGAAGTCCCCTATGGACGGCAAACCGGACAATGGCTAATCGCCAGCGCCATCGGCCTGCATTTCACCAGCGAGGTCATGCAGCAGGTCATCGAGCACTTCGGCGTGATCCTCGCTGGCGCGCTGGGCACCCTGCTGCTGAGCCTGATCGGCCTCGCCATTCTCCTGCGCAGCGGCACCGATCGCGCCACAGCGTTCTTCTCCAGCATGCCGGGCGGTGCCAGCGAAATGGTGAACCTGGCTGGGCGACACGCAGCGCAGCCCGCAATGGTCGCAGCGGCCCACAGCATGCGCTTGCTGTTGGTGGTGCTGATCATTCCCGCAGTGTTTACCTGGAGTTTGCCGCCGGTGGACGCGCCGCCGCCGGCACCGGTCAGCTGGCCCTGGCTGACGATACTGCTGCCGGCCGGTGCGCTGCTTGCACTGCTGTGGAAGAAATTCAATCAGCCCAACCCCTGGATGCTTGGGCCGCTGACAGTCTGCGCTGCCGCCAGTGCCCTTTTCGACCTTCATCTGGGCATGCCCGAAGGCATCGGTCAGTTCGGCCAATGGCTGATCGGCTGCTCGTTGGGTTGTCACTTCGACCGACCGTTCTTTCGCAGCGCTCCGCGATTCATGCTGCGCATTCTGCTATTCACACTGCTGGCGATGCTCGCTGCGGCGGGCCTGGCCGAGGCGCTGGGTTGGGCGGCGACGCTGAACCAGACCTCGCTGATGCTGGGGATGATGCCGGGTGGGATCACCGAGCTGTGCCTGACGGCCGAGGCGCTGCAGTTGTCGGTAGCGCTGGTCACCGCGTTGCAGGTGCTGAGGTTGTTTCTGGTGATGTTTCTCGCCGAGCCGTTGTTTCGGTTGTGGCAGCGGGTCGTGCCTTGATCGGCTACAAGGCGGACCTTGGGGACATCCTATATAAGACGGTTGATGTTGCTACCGGACTGGCAATTTTGGGTGTTGTTGTTGGCTGAAAGCTTTGATTCAAGGCCATTATCGAGTCGCTTGATGGCATGGTTTCGCCCTGCTGGGCGACTCACTTTTTTCAAACGCGAAAAAAGTAAGCAAAAACGCTTGCCCCGCCATACGGCCCTGCGCTTCGCTCCGGGTTCGTTCGCTCCATCGCGGCTCCGAGGGTCGCCGTACAAGGGCCATCCATGGCCCATTACGGCTCTCGCCGCATCCATGCGGCTCGCCCCTCTACGCAACGATTCCGCTCACCCTCCTGATGGGGCGTTTCGCGTCGCCTGACGACTCGTGCAAAAAAAGCGAAACGCCTTGCCTCTATTGCTGTTTAGAAACTGATAGACGACTCGGTCCCGAACCCCCTTCAGGAGGCCGAGCGTAGGCGCTGCGCAGGGGGCGCGAGGCATGGATGCCGAGCGAGGAGTGATGGGCCAGGGATGGCCCTTCGCGACGACCCCTGGAGCGGCGTCGGAGTGAGGGAAGTTTTGCGAAGCAAAACCCGGATGTTGGGTGGCCTTCTTTTTGGTTACTTTTTCTTGGCCAAACAAGAAAAAGTGACTCGCCCAGCAGGGCGAAACCGCACTATCAAGAGACTCGATAATCGGTTTGAGACCAACTTTTCAAACCAACAGCAACACCCAAAATTGCCAGTCCGGCATCAATCCGCCACCGCCCCGCTTAGCCGCCCAGCTACAGGGCAAGCCGCCACCCACACGTCACCCTTGCAATCAAATCGACGTATCACCCAAAGAACCAGTAGCAAACCAGAATCGCCGCCACCACACCGGCAAAATCCGCCACCAGCGCACACCCCACCGCATGCCGGGCGCGCTGGATGCCAACCGCACCGAAATACACGGCAAGCACATAGAAGGTGGTCTCGGTGCTGCCCTGCACGGTCGCCGCGATCAGCGCCGGGAAGCTGTCGACGCCGTGGTTCTGCATGGTCTCGATCAGCATCGCCCGCGCAGCGCTACCGGAGAAGGGTTTGACCAGCGCCGTGGGCAGCGCATCGACGAAACGGGTATCCCAGCCCAGTGCTTCGATCAGCCAGCGAATGCCATCCAGCCCGTAATCCAGCGCGCCGGAAGCGCGCAGCACGCCGATGGCGCAGAGCATGGCGATGAGATAGGGCAGCAGATTCTTGGAAACCTCAAAACCTTCCTGGGCGCCCTCGATGAAGCTCTCGTAGACCGGCACCTTGCGCAGCGCCCCGACGACCAGAAAGCCGATGATCAGCCCGAACAGGGTGAGATTGCCCAGCAGCGATGATAACGATGCCAGCGCGGTGGCCGAGAGCCCGGCGAGCAGCGCCATGAAGCCGCCAAGCAGCAGCGCACCGGGAATAAAGTAGGCGAGCACCACCGGGTCCCAGATGCGCAGTCTCTGCACCAGCGCCACCGCCAGCAGACCCGCCAGGGAAGAGGCGGTGGTTGCCAGCAGGATCGGCAGAAACACCAGGGTCGGGTCTTCAGCGCCCTGCTGCACGCGGTACATGAAGATCGATACCGGTAGCAGCGTCAGCGATGAGGTGTTGAGTACGAGAAAAAGAATCTGCGCGTTGCTCGCGACCGTCTTGCTGGGATTAAGCTCCTGCAGTGCACGCATGGCGCGCAGGCCGATGGGCGTCGCGGCGTTGTCCAGGCCAAGACCATTGGCGGCGAAGTTGAGCGTGATCAGCCCCAAGGCTGGGTGTCCGGCCGGCACCTCGGGCATCAGCCGCCGAAACAGCGGCCCCAGCATGCGCGCCAGCACGTCGATCAGACCCGCCTTCTCGGCGATGCGCAGGAAACCCAGCCAGAGCGTCAGGGTGCCAAACAGCACGATCATGATTTCCACGGCCAGCTTGGCCATGGCAAACAGGCTTTCGACCAGTGCGGCGAATACCGCCGGATCGCCGCCCAGCAGCCAACGCCCAAGCGCGGCAACGGTGGCGATCAGAAAAAAGCCCAGCCAGAGGCCGTTGAGCATGTGAGTCTCCGATTTTGACTGCACGCGATGATAGCGGTGCGGCTGGTGAACAGCCATGCGCACACGTCTGAGACGTTCGGCGGAACGAGGAGAAAGTTTCGGCCAAAGCCAATGGGGAGATGACGATACTACGCTGCGTCCGAACAATCGGCAGGCATGAGCGCCGAACGATTCTGAGCAATATTTCGAAGTGGCAGACGCTGAAGAGATCGCAAGCCGAAGGTGGTGACTCCACCTTCGGTTGCCTTTTGCTGAGCCTGGTCCCTGAAGAGGGCACTCCATGTACCCTTAGGTCACTCCGTCGAACAGAGCGTCCCGACCCCTTGGCCTCCCCGCTACGCGGGCTGAGTGGTGCTCGCTGGGCGAGTCACCTCAGTCTTTGTAGGCCCGCGCAAGCATCATGCGAAGGCACTGAATTCTGGCATCCCGCCTTTACTACATCCGTTGGTGTTGCAGCCGCCCTTTCGGGCGGCATCACTGCATCAGACACGCGGACCGCGGCCTCGGCCGAAGATCAGCGAAGCGACGAACAGCACCAGGAAAACCACGAACAGGATCTTGGCAATACCCGTTGCGGTGCCAGCGATACCACCGAAGCCCAGTACCGCGGCGATGATGGCGATGATCAGAAATGTAATAGCCCAGCTCAGCATGGTGTTACCTCTCTTCGGTTCAAGACATCTTTTGCGGGACCGATGTCAGCAATTGATCAGCTCGCGGATTACCACTAAAAAACCCAGCGTTGCTCCGACCGCACCTGCATGTAATCAATCGTCTTCGGTGCAGGGCCGGTTTGCACGATCCCTACTGGTTGAGCGTCATACATCCGGATTCGTTCCGCTGACTCATGCTGTGCCTGGCTGAGCGGTTGCGACATCGGACGCTCGGCACCAACGATAAGAGTAACTACAGCTGCGGTTAGAAAACCTTTGCCAACCAGTGAGAAACGCGCCTGACGATTCATCCTCAAACTCCTTCTAAGCATGCGGGGCATGTCGGTCTTACCCTCTGTCTTGCTTATTACAGTGCAGACGTCATGCCAGCCTTATAAAATCTATTTTCTGCTTTATTTTCAATAACTTAGCTCGTCTATTAGGCCGATCGTCAACTTATATTGCACGATGCCTGCTTCGATCACCGGGCGATTTGCACGACGGACTAATCCCGGCCTCATGCTCAAAGGGCCGAGCCGTGGTTGAGCCTGTGAATCTTCTCGTGGCAGGCGCGTATTTTCGGCAGCTCAATGGCCAGCAACGCCCTCACATCCGGTTCGGCAGTTTTCAAGGCATCTTCGAATGCGGCGAGGATGCGTTCTTCCGTCTGATCCAGCTGATCGATGTACACAGCATCAGCATCACCGAGGCGTGCTTTGGTGTCGGCATACATCTCGCGTAATTTGCCGGCAGTGGTGCCGCCCTGGGCCGGTTGCTCCTGGTTGGCAGCGACTTTCACCGACAGCGCTTGAATAATGTGGGTCTTGGCCTGAGCGAGGTCGCGAAACAGATGTTGCAACTCGACGTCGTTTACGACGTCAAGCGCGTGGTGGTAGAAATGCTGGCCGTCACGGGTGATCTCGATAAGCTCGTTGAGCTGACTCATGTTCTGATTCATATGGCCTCCGGGATGACTGCTACGATGCGCGAACCGAACCGGTCGAGCGCGTTCCGAAGGTTTGGCCGCAAGCTGCGTGCCAGACGAACGCAAAACCCGCTGCCTTCATAATCAAACACTTGCGCAAGCGTTACGCTTGATGATTGATTGCAGGGTGCAGGAAAGGCTCAATGACACCGTGCAACTTGCAAGCCTTTTCGTAGACTAAAGCAGGCGCCAACATAGGCTCGGCGATCCGAGCGCTCGACAAGACACGACTATTCCCCGATTGGCCAGCAAAGCCGCCTTTGCCTGACTGGAGCATCCATGGACCAAACGACCGACAGCGGTGGGCGCATTCTCCTGGTAGATGACGAAGCCGCGATCCTGCGTACTTTCCGCTACTGCCTCGAGGATCGGGGCTACACGGTAGTCACGGCCGCTAGCGCCTCGCAGGCCGAAGCGATTCTGCAACGTCAGGTGTTCGACCTGTGCTTCCTCGATTTACGCCTTGGCGAAGACAACGGCCTCGACGTCCTTCAACAGATGCGTGTACTCGCGCCCTGGATGCGCGTCGTGATCGTCACCGCTCATTCGGCCGTGGATACCGCGGTGGACGCCATGCAGGCCGGCGCCGCGGACTATCTGGTCAAGCCGTGCAGCCCGGAGCAATTGCGCCTGTCAGCCGCCAAGCAGTTGGAGGTCCGCCAGATGGCGGCGCGGCTGGAAGCGCTGGAAGGCGAGGTGCAGAAGCGCAGTGACGCGTTGGGCTCTTATAGCCCGGCGATGATGAGCGTCCTGGAGACCGGCCGACAGGTGGCCGACACCGATGCGAACATCCTGATTCTCGGCGAATCCGGTACCGGCAAGGGCGAACTGGCGCGGGCAATCCACAATTGGAGCCGCCGCGCGAAGAAAGCCTTCATCACCATCAACTGTCCGTCGCTGTCAGCGGACCTGATGGAGAGCGAGCTGTTCGGACACAACCGCGGCGCCTTCACCGGCGCGACCGAAAGCACCCTCGGGCGCGTCAACCAGGCTGACGGCGGCACACTGTTCCTCGACGAAATCGGTGACTTTCCCCTCGCCCTGCAACCCAAGCTGCTCAGATTCATTCAGGACAAGGAATACGAACGCGTCGGTGATCCGGTCACGCGGCGTGCCGACGTGCGCATCCTCGCCGCGACCAACCTGAATCTCGAGGAAATGGTGCGTGAAGGGCGCTTCCGCGAGGATCTGCTCTATCGCCTGAACGTCATCACCTTGAACCTTCCGCCGATGCGCGAGCGTCCGGAAGACGTCGTTGCGCTGGCCGAGCGCTTCCTCGCGTTCTTCGTCAAGAACTACGGTCGCCCGGCGCGTGGCTTCAGCGACAGTGCCATCGCGGCACTGCGAACCTACCGCTGGCCTGGCAACGTGCGCGAATTGCGCAACGTGGTCGAGCGCGCCAGCATCATCTGCCCGCAGGAGATGATCGAAGTCAGCCATCTCGGACTGGCCGATCAGAACATCAACAACGCACCGCGCATCGGTGAGCCGCTCAGCCTGGAAGATCTGGAGAAAGCGCATATCTCCGGCGTGCTGAGCACCAGCGACACCCTCGAACAGGCCGCCCGGATCCTCGGCATCGACGCTTCAACGCTCTACCGAAAGCGCAAGCAATACGGCTTATGAAAATCCAGATGAAGCTGAGAACCCGTCTCTTCCTGGGCTTCTCGGCATTGATGACCGTGGCACTGCTAGGGCTGGTGCTGGCATTGGTCAGCGTGGTGCAGATGGCCCAGAGCCAGGAAAAGCTCATCCGCGACAACTTCGGCGTGATCGAGGTCAACCAGCAACTGCGCCAGGCCCTGAGCAATCATCTGCTGCTGTTGGTGCGCGAGGAGCGTGACAGCGCCGCCTTCGCGGAATCGCGCGATGTGTTCCAGACGGCATTGTCGCGCGGCCTGTCTCAGGCATCGGAGGCAGCCGACCAACAGGCGTACCGGGCGATCGGAGAGGCGTACGCCAGCTTCATCAATGAGCTGGAAACGCCTGCAAGCCTGAACTCGACGCTGCTGGAAGACAATGCCCTGAGCCAGTCCTTCAATCGCGTACGTGAATTGATGGTCGAGATGCAGCACAGTGCATACGCCCAGATTCGCGACACCGAGATTCGCAGCCGTGAACGGGCGCAACTGCTGGCCGGGCTGCTCGGTCTGACCGGGATTGCGGTGCTGCTGATCGGCTTCATCACCGCGCACAGCTTCGCCCGCCGCTTCGGCGATCCGATCGAACAGTTGTCCGGTGTGGCCGACCAGATCGGTCGCGGCGATTTCAGCATCGACCTGCCCTCCTCGCCCATCGCCGAACTGTCCTCGCTGATCCGCCGCTTCGGTCTGATGGCGCAGGCCCTGCACCAATTCAAGCAAACCAATGTCGAGGCGCTGGTCAATGGCCAACAGCGCCTGCAGGCCTTGCTGGACAGCATCGATGACGGCCTGCTGATCGTCGACCGCCAGGGCCGGCTGGAGCATGCCAATCCGGTCGCACAACGGCAGCTGGCCTGGGAGAACGAGCACCTGGGTTCGACACTCGGTCAGGCCCTCGGTTATCCGGAGCTGGACGAGGCCGCGCAACAGGTGCTGGATGACAAGCCATTATCCGGCCCGCCGGAAGATCTGGTGATCGAGGCGGACGGCGAGCGCCGGCTGCTGTCGTGGCGCTTGAGTCCGGTGAATCATCACGACGGACGCATCAGCGGTGCTGTGATGGTCCTTCACGATGTCACCGACCAGCGCACCTTCGAGCGCGTACGCAACGAGTTCGTCCTGCGCGCTTCGCACGAGCTGCGTACTCCAGTTACCGGCATGCAGATGGCGTTCAGCCTGCTGCGCGAGCGGACGCACTATCCGGACAGCAGCCGCGAGGCCGACCTGTTCAGCACCGTGCATGAAGAAATGCAGCGTCTGGTCACGCTGATCAACGATCTGCTGAATTTCTCGCGTTACCAGAGCGGCCAACAAAAACTAGAGCGCGAGCCATGCGACCCGACCGAGCTTCTCGAGCAAGCGCGCCAGCGCTTCCAGGCCGTCGCCGCGCAGAGCGATATCGATATCGAGCTGGAACTGCAGGAGCCGCTGCCCAACCTGCTGCTGGACCGGCAACAGATGGAGCGGGTGCTCGACAATCTTCTCAGCAACGCACTGCGGCACACCCCCGAGGGTGGCGAGATCCGCCTGCTGGCACGGCATCACGGCGAGCGGGTCATTCTCAGCGTCGAAGATAATGGCGAAGGGATTCCCTACAGCCAGCAGGCGAGGATTTTCGAGCCGTTCGTGCAGATCGGTCGCCGCCGCGGTGGTGCCGGACTGGGGTTGGCCTTATGCAAGGAAATCGCCCAGCTGCATGGTGGTCGTATCGGCGTGCATTCGCGAATCGGTCACGGCACCATCTTCTACATCGCCCTGCCGATCTGAGCCAGGGCCTAGAAGAACAATCAGGAGCCGCGCATGCCCAGCCTCAATCCCAGCGTCGAACAACTGAAGCGCTTCGCCGAGCAGATGCCGACCGGCGAACCGATCCTCATGCTCAATCTGCTGCGTTTCAATCACGAGGCGGCCTATCCCATCGATAGCGAACATGCACCATGCAGCGGCACGGAGGCCTATGCACGCTACAGCCGCACTGCGCTACGCAAGGTACGGGCGGCCGGGGGTGAGGTACAGGTAGCTGCCAGAGCTCAGTTCGCGTTGATAGCCCCGGACCAGGAGCGCTGGGATCAAATGCTGCTGGTGCGATATCCCTCGCCGGAAGCCTTCCTGGCAATGCTGGCGGATGAGGAATACCAGGCGGCAGCCATGCACCGCACCGCTGCGCTGGCCGACTCGCGGCTGATCGGCTGCATTCCAAGCGCCTGAGTGCAGCTCAACGCTGAGAGCCTAGCGCGGCGAGAATCGCGGCGGTTTCGGCATCCGGTTCGCCGTCAAAGCGTGTCGGGCGATACTTCATCTGAAAGGCCGCGATCACGTTGCGCGTTTCAAGATCGAGATGGCCGTGCTTCGGCACTTGATAACCCTGCCTGACGAGCTGCTCCTGGAACCAGGCCACATCCGGCAATTGCATGACGAACAGACTGCGCTGGCGTGAGACTTCGGCGGCGTCCGGCCAAGGCACCAATCCGGCGTCGGCCAGGCGCTTCCAGGGAAACAGCGGGCCGGGATCGACCTTGCGCTGCGGGGCGATATCGCTGTGGCCGACGATAGCGCCCGGCTTCAGGCCATGGCGCTGCATCATGTCCTTGAGCAGCACGATCAGCGCGTCGATCTGTTGCTCGGAATAGGGATACCACAGCCGCCCGCTCTCGCCTTCGATATAACCGCGATTGACCAGCTCGATGCCGATGGAACTGGAGTTGAGCCAGGTGCGGCCATTCCATTGGCTGTCGCCGGCATGCCAGGCGCGGCGATTCTCGTCCACCAACTGGTAAATTGTCGCTGGTGCCTCGGCGATCAGGTAATGACTGCTGACGCCGTCACCCTTGAGGATATCGAGCGAGTGCTGAAGATCGGTTGATGTGTAATGCAGGACGATGAATTGCACCCTGCTGTCCTGGCCAACGGACGTATGGCTGGTATCGATACGCGGGCCACTGGCGCAGCCTGCGAGCAGCAAGGCAAACGCAGTGAGAATCAAGGCTTTCATCGGTACCTCTGATCAACAGCGAAATGACGCAGACATTGGCAGCTGGACAGTGCAGTACCAACGGCACGCGGTCAGCACCGCGAGAGTTGGCGCTGGAATAAGAGAAGGGATTATACCGAGGCGCCCGAATTGCTCCCAGAGCGGCTGGTCAGCCCGCTTCGATACGGTTGCGCCCGGCATCCTTGGCCCGATAGAGCGCACGGTCGGCGCGCTCGAATACCTGCTCGGGCTGATCGGCCTCGGCGAAACTTGTGTACCCGCCCGATAGCGTCACTTGAATGCGCTCACCCTTGAAGTGGAACGGGCAGTTCTGAATGCCCGTACGCAGGCTTTCAAGCAAATTCAGGCCCGCCTCTGCCGGTGTTTCAGGCAGCAGTAGCGCAAACTCTTCTCCACCGAAACGGGCAATGAAATCAGTCTTGCGCAGCCGTTTGCGCAGCTCACCTGCAACGATCTTGAGCACGCGGTCGCCGGCGAGATGGCCAAAACTGTCATTGATGCGCTTGAAATGGTCGACGTCCAGCACGGCCAGCAGCAGCTGGCCGCCGTAGCGTTGCTGACGCGCCACTTCCAACTCCAGGCGTTCATCCCATGCAGCGCGGTTGGGAAGTTCGGTCAGCGGGTCACGCAAGGCGATTTGCCGCTGTTCTTCGAGACGATCTCGCATCGTGCTAGCAGCCAATTCAAGACTCGCAACCCGCTCAACTAGAACATTAAGCCTTTCACCAACAGTCTGCTCATGCTCGCCGCGCTGTTGCTCATAGGTATCGACAGTCTCGAGCAAACGATCAATTCGGGTCTGAACGGCATGCTTCAGCGTTGGGAGATCCTTGGCGTTGAGCATGCTGCTCTGTAAGCCATCCACCTGGTGACGAAGCTGCTCATCCAGCGCTTGTGCGGTTTCTCTGCTATGCGCGTGGCCTTCATGGGCGGAGCGCAGGTTGTCCTGCATGATCGCCAAGCGCTCATTGAGCTGCTTCAGATAACTTTCAAACTCGCGTTGCCCTTGGTCAGCGACCGCGATTATCAGTTGCGCCAGATCGTCCAGAAGCGGCACCAATTCATACCAGTTCAGCCCTTGCTCGATCCGCCCTCGAAGGGCGATCGACTGCGACTGATGATGCTCTGGCAACTGCAGACCATCGAGCAGGTTATACAACGCGGACTCCACCCGCTCGGCGATGGCGCTGTAGGCATACTCGGGTGACGCAGGGAGGTCATGATCGTCTGCCGCCGGAGCAGCGACAACCACCGACGCGCTAGCCGCTTCCAGACAGAGCGCTTCCTTCAGGTCATCACGGTCCGCCTCTATTGGGGGCAGGCAATCACCCTCGACCAACGGCTCGACTCGCGAAGTTAACGCTGCCTCGTCGGGCTCCGGCAGGTCCGTTCGATCGGCTTCGATAACCTCCGGAGAAGCCACAGCGCCGGCGTCCGACAGTTTTTCCGCACCCCGTGTCCGCTGGCCGAACAATCTGCCGAGCAGCCCCACCGAGCCCCCGGTCTCGGCTAGCTGCAAGGTCAGCGCTCGATCCTGGAAGTCACCCAACTCGCCCAGTAGAGCGGGCAACTCAATCGGCCGCGCGGCTCGCTCGTCGAGTTGCCGAGCAAAACGCTTCAACGGTTGGCGGATTTCTCGGGGCAGCGGTAATGTAAGCAGCTGCGCTACCAGACGGTGCAAAGACCGACTCAAGTGCTCCAGACGCTCCTGCTTGCGACGCTCGGTGTCCAGCACGGCGCGTTCGAGGCGCGGCACCAGCGCCGCCAGACGATCTTCGGGTACATCGTCGCGCAGGACTTCGCGAAGCTCATGCATGCACTGTTCGATGACTGGGTCGGTGCCATCCACTGCGTAGCTGCTGCGCACCAGGCTGCGCCGTAGCAAATCGAGATGCGAGCGCCAACGCTCTTCGAGCTGCTCTTGCTGTTCCACTAGCTGAAGGTACTTGTCCTTCCAGCGCTGCGTATCGTCGCTCATGTCGGCGTGCCTAGCGGCATTGGCAGAGCATCGCCATGCAACGAATCGGGCAAGCGAATCTCCACGGCTACGGGCAGATGGTCCGAACTGATCTTCGCCAGCACGTCGACGCGTTCGAGTGTCAGGCTTGGACTCAGCAATATATGGTCGAGGCAGCGCTGCGGACGCCAACTGGGAAAGGTCGCCTCGACCTGCGGGGCCTGCAGTCCAAGGTCACGCAGCGGAGAGTTTTCGAGCAGATCGCTGGCATGGGTATTCATGTCGCCCATCAATACCTGATGACGGTAGCCCCCGATCAGGTCGCGTATATAGGCCAGCTGGCGCGTTCTGGTACCACCGCCGAGCGCCAGGTGCATGATGACCACCGCCAGCGCATCCTCGCCTTCACCAAACCGCAGCAGGATGGCGCCGCGGCCGGACGGACCGGGTAACGGATGATCTTCCAGGCCCTGCGGCTCAAGACGGCTAAGCACGCCGTTACTGTGCTGGGCAAAACGACCCAGGTTGCGGTTCAGCTGTTGATACCAGTAAGGAAAGGACCCGAGCTGCGCGAGATGTTCCACCTGATTGATATAGCCGGAGCGCATGCTGCCGCCGTCTGCTTCCTGCAACGCCACCAGATCGTAGTTGCTGAGCAACTCGCCAATGCGCTGCAGATTCCCGGTTCGCCCCGGATGCGGCAACAGGTGCTGCCAGCTGCGGGTCAGGTAGTGATGGTAGCGCTCGGTGCTGATGCCGACCTGGATGTTGAAGCTGAGCAGGCGCAACCGGCCATTGCAGGGTAGCCCGCTGGAGTCCAGGCAGAGTGGATTGACCCGCGCCTGACCCGGTCCGGCCAGGCGTGGTGAACTCCAACGGCGAAGCATGTGGCGATTACCGGGCTGCTCGTTCTTTTTCGATCAGGAAGTCGGCGACTTCCAGCGCACGCTCCGGGCCGCCTGCGGAGCCGATATCGAAACGGTACTTACCATTGACGATCATGACCGGTACGCCCGTGATCTGATAGGCCATGGCCTGCTTTTTGGCCTGCTCGGCGCGGCTTTTCACACCGAAGGAGTTATAAGCCTTGAGGAACGCGTCCTGATCGACGCCTTCCCCAGTGAGAAATTCAGCCATCTTTTCTGGCGTGTCCAGCTTCTTGCCGTCGCGGTGATAGGCATTGAATACCGCGTCGTGAACCTTCTGCTCGACGTTCATGGATTCCAGCGCCAGGAACATCTGGCCATGGACGTTCCATACGCCACCGAACATGGCCGGGATGCGCTTGAAATCCACGTCATCTGGCAGCTCTGCGACCCATGGGTTGATGATCGGCTCGAACTGGTAGCAATGCGGGCAGCCGTACCAGAACAGCTCGACGACCTCGATCTTGTCCGGTTCGGCTACCGGTACCGGAGTCTTAAGTTCGACATATTCCTTGCCCGCCTGGAATTCCGCCGCGTGGACCGGCAAGCCGAACAGGCTGGCGGTTACGAGAACGGCACTGAGAACGAGTTTACGCATGGTGACTCCCTTGGCTTGAACGGCTGACCGATAGCGCCACAGGCTGCAGCAAATCATTCGTGCTCGCCAGCGCTTTTCGCCGCTTTTCAATATCTTGACAATCATTGTAGCGGTGCAAAACAAAAAGGGCGCTCAGGCTCTCACCTGAACGCCCCGTATAGGTTGCGCCGAAGTTATCAGTGCAGACCCTGGATGTAGCTCGACAGCGCTTCGATATCCTTGTTGCTCAGCTTGGCGGCGATGGTCCGCATAATCATGGTGTCACCGTCATTGGTGCGATTGCCTTCGCGGAAATCAGTAAGCTGCTTGGCCGTGTAGGCAGCATGCTGACCACCCAGCTGCGGGAAGCCCGCCAGGTCGTTACCGACGCCGTTCGGCGCGTGACAGCCAGTGCAGGCCGGCATGCCCAGGTCCAATTTGCCACCGCGGAACAGTTGTTCACCTTGCTCGACCAGCGCCGGATCGGCCATACCAACGGTCATCTTCTGACTAGCGAAATAGGCTGCGATATCAGCAAGATCCTGTTCGTTGTAAGGATCGAGCATGCCGGTCATCTCCAGCACCTTGCGTCCAACACCTTCAGGGGCGCCCGGGGTGCTGCCGGCCTTGATGTCCTGTAGCTGCTTGAACAGATAACTCTCGCCCTGGCCTGCCAGTTTGGGGAAGTTCGGTGCGGGACTGTTGCCATCAGCGCCGTGGCAGGCACCACAGACGGCAATCTTTTCCTGACCGGCTTCGGCATTTCCAGCCGCGTGGGCGATACCGGTGATGCCAAGGGTCAACAGCAGACTCACGAGTACTTTGTTCATCAGCTCATCCAACTACGGCTAAGGGTTTAAAAGAAGTCTTATTCGGCAGGCCAGCTAATGAGCCATGGCATGCTCGTTTTGAGGGTGGCATCTGGTCTCGCGTCGAACACGTTAGCGATAGCTCCCGCCGCAGCCGGCAAGCCGTTGTACCGGCTCTTTCAAGACCAAAGCGCACACAAAATCTGCGGCATTATATACTGGCGGCCCTGAAACGGAAATGAACCATTGCCGCACCCTGCGCGCTCACCGGAAAGCCCATGCTCCCAAAAAACCCGATTCTCGGCCTCTGCCAGCAAGCCACGTTCATGACCAGCGCCGCCAAGGTCGATCAATGCCCGGCTGACGAGGGCCTTGAAGTCGCATTCGCCGGCCGGTCGAATGCGGGTAAGTCCAGTGCGCTGAACACCCTCACCCACGCCAGCCTTGCCCGTACATCGAAGACGCCGGGTCGCACCCAGCTGCTCAATTTTTTCCGTCTCGATGACGACCGCCGACTGGTCGATCTTCCCGGCTATGGCTACGCCAAGGTGCCGATACCATTGAAGCAGCACTGGCAGCGCCACCTGGAAGCCTATCTGAGCAGTCGCGAGAGTCTCGCTGGCGTGTTTCTGATGATGGATATCCGCCATCCACTGACCGAGTTCGACCGAATGATGCTCGACTGGTCCACCGCCAGCGACATGCCACTGCATATCCTGCTGACCAAGTCAGACAAGCTAGCCTTCGGTGCGGCGAAGAACGCCCTGCTGGCAATCCAGCGAGACATTCGCAAGGGTTGGGGAGACGGCGTCAGCGTGCAGCTTTTCTCAGCGCCGAAACGTCAGGGCGTGGAAGAGGCACAGCTGGTGCTGGCGCAGCTGCTGGGGATGATCGGCGAGGACAGTGACGAGACTCACGGCGAACAATCGTCACAACACTGACCCCTTTATCCGATGCAATGCCGCCCGCCCTGGAATCGATCCAGAGCGGGCAGCCACTCACCGCTACTCGCGGTAGTCATCCACCGGCACGCACGCGCAAAACAGGTTGCGATCGCCAAAGACATTGTCGACCCTATTCACCGCCGGCCAATACTTATGCGCCTGAGAATGCGCACTCGGCGTCACGCCCTCGGCGATGCTGTAGGGACGATCCCAAACGCCGGTCACATCTGCCAGGGTGTGCGGCGCATGTACCAGCGGATTGTCCTCGGCCGGCCAGTCACCGCTCTCGACCTTGGCGATTTCGGCACGAATGCTCAGCATCGCTTCGACGAAGCGATCCAGCTCCACCTTCGATTCGCTCTCCGTAGGCTCGATCATCAAGGTGCCGGGCACGGGGAAGGACATGGTCGGCGCGTGGAAGCCGTAGTCGATGAGGCGCTTGGCGACATCTTCTTCGGTGATGCCGGTTTGCGCCTTCAACGGGCGCAGATCGATGATGCACTCATGCGCCACACGCCCGTTGCGGCCGCTGTAAAGCACCGGGAACGCCTCGTCGAGACGTACCGCCAGATAGTTCGCACTGAGAATCGCTATTTCCGTGGCATCGCGCAGCTGCGGCCCCATCATCGCGATGTACATCCAGCTGATCGGCAAAATGCTCGCGCTGCCCCATGGCGCCGCACTGACCGCGCCATTTTCCGGATTCGGCCCTTGCAGTTCGATCACCGGATGGTTGGAAACGAAAGGCAGCAGATGCGCCTTGATGCCGATCGGGCCCATGCCCGGGCCACCGCCACCATGAGGAATGCAGAAGGTTTTGTGCAGGTTCATGTGCGAAACGTCGGCACCAATGTCCGCTGGCCGCGCCAGCCCGACCTGGGCGTTGAGGTTGGCGCCGTCCATGTAGACCTGGCCGCCCTGGGCATGAATCGCCTCGCAGATCTCGCGAACGCCCTCCTCGTAAACGCCGTGGGTCGACGGATAAGTGATCATCAGGCAAGAGAGCTTGTCACCCGCCTCGGCAGCCTTGCGCTTGAGATCTTCCAGGTCGACGTTGCCCGCCTTGTCGCACTCGACAATGACGACGCGCATGCTGACCATCTGCGCCGACGCCGGGTTAGTGCCGTGAGCGGAGGACGGGATCAGACAGATATCGCGCTGACCTTCACCGCGACTCTCGTGGTATTTGCGGATCGCCACCAGCCCGGCGTACTCACCCTGGGCACCGGAGTTCGGTTGCATCGAGATTGCATCGAAGCCGGTGATCGCGCAAAGCCAGGCTTCCAGCTCCTCGATCATCAACTTGTAGCCCTGCGCCTGCTCGCGTGGCGCGAAGGGGTGCAAGTTGGCGAACTCGGGCCAGGTGATGGGGATCATCTCGCTGGTAGCGTTGAGTTTCATGGTGCAGGAACCGAGCGGGATCATCGCCTGGTTCAGCGCCAGATCCTTGTTCTCCAGCTGCTTGAGGTAGCGCAGCATCTCTGTTTCGCTGTGATGGGTATTGAAGACCGGGTGCGTCAGGTAGGCGCTGCTGCGCTGCAACTCGGAAGGGATGCCGCTGGGGATGTCACTCTCATCCAGCATGGCGATTTCCAGCCCGTGATCGGCACCCAGAAAGACATCGAGCAACTGCTGTACTGTCGCCTCGCTGCAGGTCTCGTCAAGACTGACGCCGAGCTTGCCACGCCCAAGAATGCGCAGGTTGACCCGTGCCGCTCGCGCGCTTTCGAGAATCGCCGTCTGCGCGCCGCCGACTTCCAGAGTTAGCGTATCGAAGAAATACTGATTGACGCGCTTGATGCCGTTTCGCTCCAGCGCACTGGCCAGGATCGAGGTTAGCCGATGGGTACGCTGGGCGATACGCTTGAGCCCCTCGGGCCCGTGATACACGGCGTAGCAGCTGGCGATATTGGCGAGCAGCACTTGCGCGGTACAGATGTTGGAGTTCGCCTTTTCGCGCCGAATGTGCTGCTCACGCGTCTGCAACGCCATGCGCAGCGCCGTGTTGCCGCGCGAATCCTTGGACACACCGATAATCCGCCCCGGCATCGCCCGCTTGAACGCATCACGCGTGGCGAAGTAGGCCGCATGCGGGCCGCCATAGCCCATCGGCACACCGAAGCGCTGAGTCGAACCGAGCACCACGTCGGCGCCAAGCTCACCCGGCGGGGTCAACAGCAGCAAGCTGAGCAGGTCGGCTGCGACGCAGGCCAGCGCTTGCTTGGCGTGCAGCTGCTCGATGGCCGGTCGCAGATCGCGAATCTCGCCGTGGGTGTCCGGATACTGCAGCAGCCCGCCGAACAGATCCTGTCCGTCAATCTCCTCGATCGTGCCAATTACCAGCTCGAAGCCGAACGCCTCGGCACGGGTCTGCATGACCGATAGCGTTTGCGGATGGCAGTTCTCGTCGACAAAGAAGCGGTTGCTCTTGCTCTTTGCCATGCGCCGCGCCAGGTTCATCGCCTCGGCCGCTGCGGTGGCCTCGTCGAGCAGCGACGCATTGGCCAGGTCCAGCCCGGTCAGGTCGATCGTCAGTTGCTGGAAATTCAGCAGCGCCTCCAGGCGGCCCTGGGCGATCTCCGGCTGATAAGGCGTGTAGGCGGTGTACCAGCCCGGATTTTCCAACACGTTGCGCAAAATGACTGGCGGCGTGATCGTGCCGTGGTAGCCCATGCCGATCAGGCTGGTCCAGAGCTCGTTCTTTTCAGCATAGCTACGTAGCCGTGCCAGCGCGCCCTGTTCATCCAGCGCCGGCGGCAGCGCCAGTTCATCCTTCAGGCGAATCGCCGGCGGCACCGTCTGTTCGATCAACTGCTCACGACTGGACAGCCCGAGCAAGTCGAGCATGGCCTGTTGTTCAGCCGCATCGGGACCGAGATGACGACGCAGGAAGGCGTCAGGTTGCTGGAGTTGGGAAAGGCGCGGCATTTGCGACATGACAGCTACTCTCGAAAAAAGGAAAGCCCCGACATAGCGGGGCTTCGTGATAGGGAACGCTTAAGCGTCAGCGTCGCAGGAGGCCTTGTAGCCCTCTGCATCGAGCAACTTGTCCAGCTCTGCGGCATCGTTCGGCTTGAGCCTGAAGAACCAGCTGCCATAGGGTTCGCTGTTGACCATTTCGGGCGAGTCGGTGAGCTGGTCATTGACGGCCACCACTTCCCCGGAAACCGGAGCGTAGATATCGGAAGCGGCTTTCACCGACTCCACCACGCCCGCCTGCTGTCCGGCTGCGAGCTGCTGGCCGACTTCCGGCAATTCCACAAACACAACGTCGCCCAGCGCTTCCTGGGCGTGATCGGAGATTCCGACAGTCACACTGCCGTCGGCTTCATGGCGGGCCCACTCGTGGCTGGCGGCGTAACGCAGATCGCTGGGGATGTCGCTCATTCTTATCTCCTCGAGAAACTGTCGGTTTGCGGGCACGAAGCAGGTTCTAACGGCCCGCTGCAATGAAGCAGTCGGCCGAATTTACACCAGTACTTTGCCGTGACGCACGAAAGTCGGCTGCACCACGCGCACCGGATACCATTTACCGCGAATTTCCACCTCGGCGCGGTCACCAGCTGCGGCAGGGACGCGCGCCAGCGCGATGGCTTTGCCAAGCGTAGGCGAAAAACTGCCACTGGTAATCTCGCCTTCGCCAAGGCCATTGACCCGTACGGTCTGGTGCGCACGCAGCACGCCGCGCTCTTCGAGCACCAGTCCCACCAGCTTCTGCAGGTCGCTCTGGGACTTCTGCGCCTCCAGCGCTGCGCGCCCGATGAAATCGCGCTCGGCTGGTTCCCAGGCTACGGTCCAGCCCATGTTGGCCTGCAGCGGCGAGACATCCTCGTTCATGTCCTGACCGTAGAGATTGAGCCCGGCCTCCAGACGCAGCGTGTCACGCGCGCCCAGGCCAATCGGTGAAATGCCGGCTCCGACCAGCTCACTTAGAAAGTCCGGAGCCTGTTCGGCCGGCAGGATGATTTCCAGGCCGTCCTCGCCGGTATAGCCGGTGCGACCGATGAACCAGTCACCGACGGCCCGCCCCTGGAATGGCTTGAGTTCGTTGATCAGCGCAGCGCGAGGTTGACTGACCAGTTCGGCTGTCTTGGCCCGCGCATTCGGCCCCTGAATAGCCAGCATTGCCAGCTCCGGGCGCTCGCTCACTTCGACCGAATAGCCTTCGGCCTGCGCCTGCATCCAGGCCAAATCCTTGTCGCGAGTGCTGGCGTTGACGACCAGGCGATAGCCCCAATCGGTGAGGTAGACAATCAGATCGTCGATCACCCCGCCGCGCTCATTGAGCATCGCCGTATAAAGCGCTTTGCCCACCTGCTCCAGGCGGCTCACATCGTTGGCCAGCAGGTGTTGGAGATAGGCCTTGGCGTCAGTACCAGCGACATCGACGACCGTCATATGGGAGACGTCGAACACTCCACAATCACGCCGCACCTGATGATGTTCTTCCACTTGGGAGCCGTAATGCAGCGGCATGTCCCAGCCGCCAAAATCAACCATCTTGGCGCCAAGTGCGAGGTGCTGATCGTAGAGGGGAGTACGCTGACCCATGGGTTTCTCCTTCCGGGCAGGTCGCCGAAGCGGCGTGGGTGAAGCTCATTAGAGCCGAGCAGACAAGCCCGACGATTTTTTGGATGGCGCATTGTAGCTTCAAGGTTGGGACAGGTCACGGTGAGGCGATGGAGCGAACTCAGCCGATCCGGCGGGCCGAACGGCGAATCAGCAGGATGACCGGCAGCAGCCCGACCAACACCAGCGTCAATGCCGGCAGCGCGGCACGCGCCCATTCACCCTCGCTGGTCATCTCGAAGATCCTTACCGACAGCGTGTCCCAGCCGAACGGCCGCATCAACAGCGTAGCCGGCATTTCTTTCAGCACGTCGACGAACACGAGCAACGCGGCACTCAGCGTGCCGGGCAGCAACAACGGCAGGTAAACCCGGAAAAACAGCCCCGCCCCACCCACACCGAGACTGCGCGATGCCTGCGGCAGCGAAGGTCGAATCCGTGCCAGCGCGCTTTCCAGCGGCCCGAACGCCACTGCCATGAAGCGAATCAGATAGGCCAGCAGCAAGGCACCGAGACTGCCCAGCAGTATCGGTTTTCCAGCACCGCCGAGCCAAGCGGATAGCGGAATGACCAACTCACGGTCCAGATAGCTGAACGCGAGCATGATCGAAACGGCCAGCACCGAGCCCGGCAGCGCATAGCCGAGATTGGCCAGGCCAACCGCTGCTTTAACCGTGCGCACCGGCGCCTGGCGCCGAGCGAAAGCCAGCAGCAGCGCCACCGCGACAGTGATCAACGCAGCCAACGCGCCGAGGTAGAGCGTGTGCAGAATCAGCGCGCCATAACGCTCATCGAAGTCGAAACGCCCGCGCTGCCAGAGCCAGACCAGCAATTGCAGCACCGGAATGACGAACGCGCAGAGGAACACCAGGCCACACCAGGCGCAGGCTGCAAAGGCCTTGAAACCGCGAAGACGATACAGCACGGCAGACCGCGCCCGGTCGTTGGCCGGCCGCGCTGCGCCGCGCGCGCGGCGTTCGCCATAGAGCACCAGCATCACCGCCAACAACAAAAGGCTGGCCAGCTGAGTCGCGCTGGTGAGGCTGAAAAAGCCATACCAGGTCTTGTAGATGGCGGTGGTGAAGGTATCGAAATTGAACACTGCAACAGCGCCGAAATCGGCCAGCGTCTCCATCAGCGCCAAAGCCAGTCCAGCCCCGATCGCCGGTCGCGCCATGGGCAGCGCGACACTCCAGAACGCCTTCCACGGCGACTGCCCGAGCACCCGCGCCGCCTCCATCAATCCTTTGCCCTGGGCGAGAAATGCCGACCGGGCGAGCAGGTAGACGTAAGGGTAGAACACCAGCACCAGCACGATGATCACGCCACCCGTGGAACGAACACGAGGGAAGCGCACCCCGGTGCCGAGCCATTCGCGGGCCAGCGTCTGCACCGGGCCGGAGAAATCCAGCAAGCCGATGAAAACGAATGCCAGCACGTAGGCGGGAATCGCGAAAGGCAGCATCAGCGCCCAATCCAGCCAGCGCCGGCCCGGGAATTCGCACAACGACGTCAGCCAGGCCAGACTGACTCCGAGAACCGTCACCCCAATCCCGACGCCCAGTACCAGCGTCAACGTATTGCTCAACAGCCGTGGTATCTGGGTCTCCCAGAGGTGCGACCAGATACTGGTGTCGATATCGCCCCAGCTGAACAGCAGAACGCTCAGCGGCAACAGCACCAGTGACGCGACTGCAAAGGAAATGGGATACCAACGGCGCTCGACGGGGTGGGACACGCAGACCTCGGAAGCAGATAAACAACGCCCCCGGCAAGCGGGGGCGTCGAGTATATCGGTACTGGAAGCTGGAAGCTGGAAGCAAGCTTCCAGCGGCTTCGCTGCCCGCTAGGCTTTTGCTTTTATTCAAGCTTCAAGCTTATGGCTGCTTTTACCTCCAGCCCGCGCGATCCATCAGCATTATGGCTTCAGCCTGACGCTTGCCAGCGACTTCGACCGGAATGGTGTCCGCCTTGAAATCGCCCCATGCGGCGACTTCCGCCGACGGCTCCACATTTGGGTTGGCGGGAAATTCCATATTGGTGCCGGCAAAGATGCTCTGTGCCTCGGGCGTCGTCATCCACTCGACCAGCTTTTGCGCCGCTTGCGGGTTGGGCGCGTGCTTGGTCAGCCCGATGCCGGAAAGATTGACATGAACACCGCGGTCTTCCTGGTTCGGCCAGAACAGCTTGGCTTTCAGGTCCGGGTCCTGCGCATGCAAGCGGCCGTAATAGTAGGTATTGACGATACCCACATCGCACTGCCCCGCGTCGACCGCCTGGATCACGGCATTGTCATCGGCAAAGACGTCGGTTGCGAGATTATTCACCCAAGCCTTGATGATCTCTTCGGTCTTCGCGGCACCGTGGGTTTCGATCAGGGTGGCCGTCAACGACTGGTTGTAGACCTTCTTGCTGGTACGCAGGCACAAACGGCCTTCCCAGCGCTCGTCCGCCAGCGCTTCGTAGGTGGTCAGTTCGCCTTCTTCGACCCGCTCCGGGGAATAGACGATGGTCCGTGCACGCAGCGACAAGCCGGTCCACGCATCGCTGGAGGAACGGTACTGGGCCGGGATGTTGTCCTTGATCACCTGTGAATCGAACGGTTGCAGGATGCCCATTTCTTCGGCCTGCCACAGGTTGCCGCCGTCCACCGTCAGCAGCAGATCTGCCGGAGTGTTCTCGCCTTCGGCCTTGATGCGGGCCATCAGCGGAGCTTCCTTGTCGGTGATGAATTTGACGTTGACGCCTGTTTTCGCCGTGTACGCATCGAAAACCGGCTTGATCAGCTCGTCGATCCGGGAGGAGTAAACCACTACTTCATCGGCAGCTTGCACAGCGCCTGACAGCGCGGTGAGCGTCAGAGCGGCGAGTAAACCTTTGCTTGCCTGCATGGGTCATGCCTCTTGTATCCGTGAAAGAGGCCAAATAGTAGTGAATGTCATTTACTTTCTCAACGCGACAATTCGCGCAGTCACCTGGATCAAGGCGAGTCGTCGATCACAATCGCGCCAGGTCCGGCAGGTCACCGCTCAGGCCCAGGGCCTGACGCACGAATATGGCCTTGGCTTCAGGAAGCGCCTGAATGCCTTTCAACCCGGCGTTGCGTAACCAGCGCAGCGGCAGATTGTCGGCCTGAAAAAGTCGCTCGAAGCCCTCCATCGCCGCCATCATGCTCAAGTTGTGCGGCTTCCGGCGCCGCTCGAAACGGGCCAGCACGCGCGGGTCGCCCAGCGGCGCTCCGCGTTCGATGGCCGCGAGCAGGACCTCCGCCAGCACCGCTGCATCGAGCAAGCCGAGATTCACGCCCTGCCCCGCCAGCGGATGGATGGTGTGCGCGGCATCGCCGATCAATGCCAGACCAGGCTGTGCATAGCGCTTGGCGTGCCGCTGACGCAGCGGAATACACAACCGTGGATCGACTTCCAACACTTCGCCCAGGCGGTATTCGAAAGCCCGACCGAGCGCCTGGCGGAACCCTTCATCATCCAGCGCCATCAGGCGCTGCGCCTCGCCGTCGGTGACCGACCAGACGATCGAGCACCAATGCTCATCGCCTTCACGCTGCAGTGGCAGGAATGCCAGCGGGCCATCGTCGGTGAAGCGCTGCCAGGCGGTCTGCTGGTTCGGCTCGGCACAGCGCACGCTGGTCACGATGGCATGATGCAGGTAATCCCATTCCCGGGTTTCACAGCCAGCCAGGCGGCGAACTGCGGAATTGGCGCCATCGGCCGCAATCACAAGGCCGGCGCTGAGTTGCTGCCCATCATCGAAGGTCAGGTTCCAGCCGCTTTCGGTCTGACGCAGCTGCTCTAGCCGCGCGGAAACGAGTTCGACCGAATCACAGCCGCTCAGCGCATCCAGCAACGCATACTGGACCACGCGATTCTCGACGATGTGGCCGAGCACCTCGGCATGCACGGACGCCGCAGAAAAGTGGATCTGACCCGTACCGGAGCCATCCCAGACATGCATGTCGCGGTAGGGGCTGACGCGGCGTTCGACAATCCCGGGCCAGGCACCGACGCGTTCGAGAATCCGCTGGCTGGCGGCGGACAGCGCGCTGACACGCGGCTCGAAGGGATCGGTTGGCGTGAACGGCTGAACGTCCAGCGGACCGGCGTCGACCAGCTTGATGGTAAGACCGGCGTCTTGCAGCGCCAGCGCCAGGGTGCTGCCGACCATCCCGGCACCAACAATGATGATGTCCGCTTGCATTATTGCTCTCCTGCGCGCCGAGCCTGTGGCTTGCGGCATGTCTAGTGGGTCTGCTTGCCGGTTCGCACGCGCATCGCTGCGGCTTATTCAGAAGGGTTGCCCTGCCGGCGCTGACGGCTTTCGCCAATGCTCAGCGTTCGCGGACGCCCAATCCCATGGCCTGTCGTGCAAACCAGGTCTTGGCCGGTGGCAAAAGATCCAGCCCCAGCAGACCAAGATTTCGTCCGGCAACTGACAAGCCCCCCGAATCACCGAACAGCTGGGTCACCCGATCGGAAAAACCCACGGTAAGCCATTGATCCGAACGCTGCCTTCGGTGGTATGCCTGCAGCACGGCCAGTTCACCGGGCCGCCCCGAACCGCCTAACAACGCGGCGGCCAACGCCTCGGTGTCCCGCAGCGACAGGTTGTAACCTTGGCCGGCGATCGGGTGCAAGCTGTGAGCCGCGTTACCTAATACGACCAAACTGGAGCGAACCTGCTCTTCGGCCTCGATCAATTCCAGTGGGTAGAGATGCCGCGCTCCAACCTGCTGAAAGCCGCCCAGGCGATAGCCGAACGCCTGCTGCAATTCGCCAATGAATTCCGCTTCGGGGAGCGCGACCAGGCGTGCCGCGTCCTGTTCCGGGCGCGTCCAGACCAGCGCGCAGCGATTGTCCTGCAGCGGCAACAGTGCCATCGGGCCTTCATCAGTGAAGCGCTCAAACGCCTGTCCGCCGTGAGGTTTGCCCGGCGTCACGTTGGCGATCAGCGCGGTCTGGCCATAAGGGGTCCGCTTGATCGCAATACCGAGCTGTTCGCGCAACGCCGAACGGCCGCCATCGGCCAGCACCGCCAGATCGCAGCCGAGCTGCTTGCCATCGGTCAGACTGAGGCGAAAACCATCTTCCACCGGCTGCATGCGGTCGACCTCGGCCGGACAGCGGCGAACCACGACCGCGTCGTCGAGCGCCTGCCACAGGCAATGGCCGATCCAGGCGTTCTCCACCACATAGCCCAGCGCCGGCACCTGCTCTTTCTTGGCGTCGAGCCGGGTAGCGCCTGCACGGCCGCGGTCGGACACCTGGATCTGGGTAATGGGTTCGGCACGCTGGGCAATCTGCTCCCAGACGCCAAGGCGCTGATAAATCAGCCGGGTGCCGTAGGACAGCGCCGTGGAACGGGCGTCGTAGCTCGGCTGGTATTCGCTGCCCGGCTCGAACGGCTCGATCAGCTCGATCGACCAGCCACGCGTCTTCGCTCCTTTTTGCAGCGCCAACGCCAAGCTGGCGCCGACAAGTCCGCCACCAATGATCGCCAGCGCGCTCATGGCTAAGCGACCTCGGCGGCAGCCGCCATCAATTGCTCGATCTCGGCGACGGACTTGGGCACGCCGCCGGTGAGAATTTCACAGCCGGTGCGAGTCACCACCACATCATCTTCGATGCGCACACCAATGCCGCGCCACTTCTTCGCCACGTCCTGATTGTCGGCGGCGATATAGATGCCAGGCTCGACGGTCATCGCCATGCCGGGCTCGAGCACGCGCCACTCGCCACCGACCTTGTAGTCGCCGACATCGTGTACGTCCATGCCCAGCCAATGGCCGGCGCGATGCATGTAAAACGGTTTATAGGCTTCTGTGGCGATCAGCTCCTCGATATCGCCTTCTAGCAGCCCCAACTCGACCAGTCCGGCGGTGATGACCTGAACGGTTGCCTCGTGCGCTTCGTTCCAGTGTTTGCCAGGCGCGATGTGCTTGAAGGCTTCTTCGTTGGCGGCCAGCACCAGTTCGTAAATGGCTTTCTGTTCAGGCGAGAAGCGACCATTGACCGGGAAGGTCCGGGTGATGTCGCTGGCGTAGCAATCGATTTCGCAGCCGGCGTCGATCAGAACCAAATCGCCATCCTTGAGCGCAGCATCGTTCTCGCGGTAATGCAGGATGCAGGCGTTCTTCCCCGCCGCGACGATCGAGCCGTACGCCGGCATTTTCGCCCCGCCCTTGCGAAACTCGTAATCCAGCTCCGCTTCGAGATGGTATTCGTAGAGGCCAGCACGACTGGCCTGCATGGCACGGATATGGGCGCGAGCGGAAATCTCCGCCGCGTGCTTCATCACCTTCACTTCGTTGGCTGACTTGTACAGACGCAAGTCGTGTAGCAGATGATCGAGGGCGACGAACTCGTTCGGCGGCTGTGCGCCCTGACGGGCCTTGGACCGGATGGTGTTGATCCACTCCATCAAGCGGTGATCGAACTCCTGGTTGCTGCCGATGGCGTAATAAACGCGCGAACGGCCTTCTATCAGGCCGGGGAGAATCTCGTCGATATCCCCGATGGGGAAGGCATCGTCCGCGCCATATTCGGCGATGGCGCCATCCTGGCCGGCCCGCAAACCGTCCCACAACTCGCGAGCCGGGTCGCGCTCACGACAGAACAACACGTACTCGCCATGCTCGCGACCGGGAATCAGTGCAATCACCGCTTCCGGCTCGGGAAAGCCGGAAAGGTACTGAAAGTCGCTGTCCTGACGGTAAATGTGCTCGACATCGCGGTTGCGGATGTACATTGGCGCGGCCGGAAGGATGGCGATGCTGTTGGGTTCCATCTCCGCCATCAGCACCTTGCGCCGGCGGGCGTATTCCGATTTCGGGATGCGGGTCATGGGCGGACGGTCCTCAATGCAGGGAAGGCTTGGGTGCCGGCGGCACTGGCTTGGCGCACTCGGTGAACAACAGCAACGGCGCGACGCGCAGATATTCCATGACTTCCATGTAATCGCTCTCACCATCTTCGGACTCGTCCAGCGAATCTTGGATTTGTGCGATGGCGGCCAGATCCTGCAGGACTTCCATGGCCTCACCGCTCAGTGCGCGATCACCGGCGACCAGGCCGAAGCCGGCCAGGAAGCTCTGGCACCACTGGCCCAGGGCAAGCGCGCGCTCGGCGAGCGGTGCATCGTCCGACGGCAACAGCAAAACGATGGCGATGTCATCACCGGCGAGCTCGCCCTTGACCATTTCCTGCAGGCCGATGAGCGCCTGATGCACCGACTCTTCGGGAGCGGAGCCGAGTAGCTCGGTGGCATCGGCAAGCCAGGATTCGGAATCGAAACCAGCCCCGGCGCAGCTGCGCCCGAGCAGAAAGCCGTGTAGTTCGGCAGGTGTGACAGATTGAGCACTGCTGGCCAGCAAAGTGGCGAAAGCAGCGTACGGCGAGTTCTGAATGGGCATGGCGGCTAGGCGCGCGGCGGCGCTAATGTCTAGAATGAAGGCCTCGTATCCTAGCATCGGCACGCGAGCCAAGACCATCGAAGCCGGACTGCCCACCGCTCGCGCCATTTACCCCGGGAATCCCATGGAAGACGCCGACCTGAAATTGCTGACCGCCAAGTTGGAACAGCTGATTCAGCACATCGAGCAACTCAAGGCGCAGAATCGCTTGCTGCTTCACAGCGAGCAGACATGGCGCGAAGAGCGCGCTCATCTGATCGAAAAGAACGAAATGGCGCGGGTGAAGGTCGAAGCGATGATTTCGCGCCTGAAAGCCCTGGAGCAGGACTCATGACCCAGCCGAACACCGTTACCGTGCACATCATGGATAAGGAATATTGCATTTCCTGCCCACCCGAAGAACGCAGCAATCTCGAAGGCGCCGCCCATTACCTGGACCGCAAGATGCGCGAAATCCGTAGCAGCGGCAAAGTCATCGGCGCGGACCGCGTCGCCGTGATGGCTGCGCTCAACATCACACATGAGCTGCTACACAAACACGATCGCCTTGATGCGGAAGCCAACAGTGCGCGTGAGCATGTGCGTGTTTTGCTGGAGCGGGTCGACAGCGCATTGGCCGCCGATCCAAACCCTTCCGGTAACCGATGAACGGCAGGCAGATTGAGTTATAATCCCGGCAACTCCCTGGCATGTTCGCCAGTCGGCGATGACCCTCTCCCGATAAGCAACACCATGGAGGCTACACGTAGTGCCGGTGTGCATGTCCGCCTGACGGAAAGCCTTAAGGTACTCTGTAGTCGCCACCTTGAACTCTCGGGTTCAAGGGCCTACGCGGGCAGCGGCATGCTGGGGAGCCTTATTTCATGATCGTAGCCACCGGCCTTTCGCGTCCGACGCTGCGACGCCAACTGCGGCAAGCACGCCGTCAGCTCTCCCCCATTCAACAACGCCAAGCTGCCAAAAATCTCTATAGGCAACTGGCCCAGCATCCGCTGTTTCGTCGCGCCCGCCACGTCGCGCTTTATCTGCCCAACGACGGCGAAATCGACCCGCGTGCACTTTTGCTGGAAGCGCAACGCCGCGGCAAGGCGACTTATCTACCCGTATTGAACGCCTGGCCCCGCACCCGCATGGCCTTTCAACGCATCATGCCGAACGAGCATCTGAAGTCGAACCGTTTCGGTATCGCCGAGCCGGCTTTTCGGCCCGCACGGCAGCGGCCGATCTGGACGCTCGATCTGGTTCTGATGCCATTGGTGGGGTTCGACGAGCACGGCGGTCGCCTGGGGATGGGGGGCGGTTTTTACGATCGCAGCCTGGCATATCGCAGCAGGCGCAAAAATGGTCACAAACCGACGCTATTGGGTCTCGCCCATGAATGCCAGAAAGTCGATCGACTTCCCCTTGCTAGCTGGGATGTGCCGCTGCAAGCGACGGTGACAGACCAGGGCTGGTACGCGAAGTGAAACGGAAGGCATTAAAACTGAGGTAACGGCCGCGTCCATGCGGCTCACCGAATCAGCGCTGGAGCTGCTGCGAGTGACTGATCGGCACCATCGAAGAACTATCATCCGGTCGTTCCCATAATCCCTGGGTATAGCCCGTAGTTACGACGCCGAGACCGAAAATCAGCACCAGGACCCAAAGAATATCTGGTTTGCGTTTCATAGTATTTCGCCTCCCCCTGCCAGGCGAACAGCTGCCGTCGAGTCAGTATCGTTTTCGTTTTCCAGACTCGACAATGCCCATCTCAAGCGCGGCATTCTCCGTCAAGCCCCGGCGCAGCGCAAACAGCCCTGCGACCGGTTGTCGGGGAATGGCGTCAAGAACCCTTCCGAACGAAATTGACGTGAGCAAAGACCATGCCGTACTGGCTGATGAAGTCCGAACCCGATGAGTTTTCAATTCAAGATCTGCAGCAACTAAGTACCGGGCGCTGGGATGGTGTCCGCAATTACCAGGCCCGGAACTTTCTGCGTCAGATGGTCGAAGGCGACTGCTTCTTCTTCTATCACTCGAGCTGCGCAACGCCAGGCATCGCTGGTATCGGCAGCATCACGCGCGCGGCCTACCCAGACCCGACCGCGCTCGACGTGCAAAGCCCTTACTTCGACGCCAAAGCCAATGAGGCGAAGAACCCCTGGAGCGCAGTCGATGTCGGCTTCGTCGAATGTTTCGCAGCCACGCTTACACTGCCTCGACTGAAGACTGTACCGGCGCTCGCGCAAATGCCGCTGGTGCAGAAGGGTAGTCGGCTCTCGGTGATGCCCGTCAGCGAGAGCGAGTGGCACGCCATCCTGGCGATGCGCTGAGCCAGACGGCGCCCCTTGCTCCGCGCTATTGGACGATTAGGTTATTGAACAGCAGGTCGTCCACTAGCGGCTTGCCCTCTTCCTGCGTGAGGACCGCCTGCACCTGCTTGAGCGCTTCCTGCCGTAGGGCCTCCTTGGACTCGACCGTCGAAAGGCTGGCATCGGTCTGCTGTGAAAACAGCGTCACCAACTGGTTGCGGATCAGCGGCTCGTGATGCTTGACCTTGGCTTCCGCCTCGGCGCCACTGACGCGCAAGGCAATATCGGCCTTGTAATACTTCAACCGGCCATCGGAACCGTAGTTGCCCACCAGTGCGGGCACCAGTGCGTAGTAAATGGTTTTCACCGCTGCTGAATCGGCGTCGGCTTCGGATGTTTCTGCAAGCGCCGGCAGCGCCATGCAAAGAGTGAGAAATATAGAAAGAATGCGCGTCACGAGGACAACTCCAAGGGATACGCCGTCAGCATAACCATTGCCCGGCACAGACCCAAGCCTGGCCTTATGTATTGCCATCAGGGCGGACCATGCTCATTGCACGGCACGTGCAGACTTCTAGACTGCTCCTATCCAGAAACGGCCACGCTCATCCCAAACGATAAAAGGAAACCCGATGAAAGCTGTCCTGTGCAAAGAATTCGGCCCGGCCGAAAACCTCGTCATCGAAGAAGCCGCTAGCCCGCAGATCAAAAAGGGCGAGGTGCTGCTCGACGTGCATGCCGCCGGCGTCAACTTCCCGGACACGCTGATGATCGAAGGCAAATATCAGTTCAAGCCGCCGTTTCCGTTTTCCCCAGGTGGCGAGGCCGCAGGCGTTGTCGCCGCCGTCGGCGAGAAGGTCACCCACCTGAAGGTCGGTGACCGCGTCATGGGCCTGACGGGCTGGGGCAGTTTCGCCGAGCAGGTTGCCGTGCCTGGCAACAACGTATTGCCGATTCCTCCAGCGATGGATTTCGAGACGGCGGCAGCGTTCAGCATGACCTACGGCACCTCGATGCATGCGTTGACTCAGCGGGCCAACCTGCAACCCGGCGAGACGCTTCTGGTACTGGGCGCATCGGGCGGCGTCGGATTGGCGGCTGTGGAGATAGGCAAGGCGATGGGCGCGAAGGTTATCGCCGCCGCTTCCACTGCCGAGAAACTCGAGATCGCAAAGAATGCAGGCGCTGACGAGCTGATCAATTACACCGAGACCAGCCTCAAGGATCGTCTGAAAGAGCTCACCGGCGGTCAAGGTGTGGACGTCATCTACGATCCGGTAGGCGGCAAGCTGTTCGAAGAGGCTTTCCGCAGCATCGGCTGGAATGGCCGCATGTTGGTGGTTGGTTTCGCTGCAGGGGATATTCCGTCGTTACCTGCGAACTTGCCGCTGCTCAAGGGCGCTTCGCTGATCGGAGTCTTCTGGGGCAGTTTTGCGCAGCGCCAGCCGCATGACAACGCCGCCAATTTCCGTCAGCTGTTCGCCTGGCACGCCGAAGGCAAGCTCAAACCCCTGGTCTCGCAGACTTTTGCGCTCGAGCAGACTGCCGAAGCGATCAATACGCTGGCCCAGCGCCGAGCTGTGGGCAAACTGGTCGTGAAGGTGCGTTAAGGCGAATTGGAAACAAGCGTAGGGTGGATGTCGTGTACATCCACCCTGTTTGCTGCAGGGTGAAGCGAGGGAGCTATCAGTGGGCAGTAACCGGAGCGTCGCCGCCCTGTTGCATGCGAGCCATTTCCTGAGCGTAGAGCGCGTCGAAGTTCACCGGTGCCAACATCAGAGCCGGGAACGAGCCACGCGTTACCAGGCTGTCCAGCGCTTCACGGGCATAAGGGAACAGGATGTTCGGGCAGAACGCGCCGAGGGTATGGCTCATCGCTTGGGCTTCGAGGCCCTTGATCAGGAAGATACCAGCCTGCTGAACCTCGGCGATGAAGGCCACTTCCTCACCGGTCTTGACGGTCACTGACAGCGTCAGCACAACTTCATGGAAGTCGTTTTCGAGCGATTTCTGCTTGGTGTTCAGATCCAGCGCAACGCTCGGATTCCACTCCTGACGGAAGATTTCCGGGCTTTTGGGCGCCTCGAAGGAGAGGTCACGGACATAGATCCGCTGCAGGGAAAACTGCGCACCCTGCTCTTCCTGACCAGCAGCCGCGCCGTTGTTCGCTTGTTCAGTCATGTGAAACCTTCTTGTTGTCCATGTGTTGGTGATCGTCCTGCCAGCATCAGTGCTTGTCGGCCGTCCGGCAGGTCTGGTATGGAGTCATGCCTGCAGCATCGCATCCAGCCGCCCTGCCCGCTCCAGTGCGTGCAGCTCATCGCAGCCGCCGACATGCGCATCGCCTATCCATATTTGCGGTACAGAGGTACGTCCGGCCTTGCTTGCCATTTCCGAACGCAATGCGGGTTTGCCGTCGACGGCAATTTCCTCGTAACTGACACCCTTGCGATCGAGCAGACCCTTGGCTCGAATGCAGAACGGGCACCAGGCGGTGGTATAGATGACGACTTTAGGCATAGTTACTTGACCACTGGCAGATTCTCGCCGCGCCAGCCGGAAATCCCTCCGGACAGCTTGGCGGCAGTGAAGCCTGCCTTCTGCAGCTCGCGGCAGGCCGTTCCGGCGTGCTGACCCATGGCATCGACGACGACGATCGTCTTGGCCTTGTGCTTTTCCAGCTCGCCTACTCGGCTGACCAGCTTCTCGTAGGGAATGTTCAATGAATCGACGATGTGACCGGCGTCGAACTCCTTCTTAGCGCGCACGTCCAACACCACGCCTTCGTCGCGGTTGACCAGAGCGGTCAGCTCGCGATTGCTCAGACTTTTACCGCCTTTACGCGCTTCGGTGACGGCTAAGAGAACCAACAGCACCAAAAAGATGCTGACTAGAACATAGTGGTTAGAGACAAATTCAATCAGGTTAGCGACCATCAAAAGGGTACCCGGAGGATAAAATGCGGGCCAGTATACACAGCCCCTCCCCCAGGCTGAACCCTGCTGCAAACCGCTGGAAAATGTCGCAATCGGTGGCTAGACCGGGCGAAACGACCATTGAATGACAGCTCCCGGCTGGCCCGTAGGGCGGGCTTTAGCGAGCAAAGAGTCAAAACGCCCAGCGTCGCAATGAGCTTTTGGAACTCGCTCAACGCTGCATAGCCGAGCGCAGTGATCCTTTAACGGCCTGCCAATCGTGACCATAAACCGGCCAATCAGTAGACTGGCCACCATTTTTGCGCCCTCGTACAAGGAGCCAAGTAGATGCCCGCCGCGCCCAAACCTCTCGTATTGATGATTCTCGATGGCTTCGGACATAGCGACAGCCCCGAATTCAACGCTATTCATGCCGCCAACAAGCCCGTCTATGACCGCTTGCGCGCGACCCAGCCGCACGGATTGATCTCCGGCAGCGGCATGGACGTCGGTCTTCCGGACGGCCAGATGGGCAACTCCGAGGTCGGCCATATGAATTTGGGCGCGGGCCGCGTGGTGTACCAGGACTTCACACGCGTGACCAAATCCATCCGCGACGGCGATTTCTTCGAGAACCCGAACATCTGCGCCGCTGTGGACAAGGCTGTGGCAGCTGGCAAAGCGGTGCATATCCTCGGCCTGCTCTCCGACGGCGGCGTCCATAGCCATCAGGATCATCTGGTCGCCATGGCCGAGCTGGCGGCCAAGCGCGGCGCCGAGAAGATCTACCTACATGCCTTCCTCGACGGTCGCGACACCCCGCCAAAAAGCGCGCAGCACTCGATCGAGCTGTTGCAAGCCACTTTCACTCGCCTGGGCAAGGGCCGCATCGCCAGCCTGATCGGCCGCTATTTCGCCATGGATCGGGACAACCGCTGGGATCGCGTCGAGCAGGCCTACAACCTGATCGTCGATGGCGCCGCGACTTATCGCTCTGACTACGCAGTGGATGGCCTGATCGCCGCCTACGAGCGCGGCGAAAGCGACGAGTTCGTCAAAGCCACGGGTATTGGCGAGCCGGTTCGCGTGGAAGATGGCGATGCCGTGGTGTTCATGAACTTCCGCGCCGACCGTGCGCGCGAACTGACCCGCTGCTTCGTCGAGCCCGGCTTCAACGAGTTCCAGCGTGTCCGCGCCCCACAACTAGCCGGTTTCGTCATGCTCACTCAGTACGCCGCAAGCATTCCCGCGCCGGCTGCCTTCGCACCGGAAGCGCTGACCAATGTGCTGGGTGAATACCTGGCGAACAACGGCAAGACCCAGCTGCGCATCGCCGAGACCGAGAAATACGCGCACGTCACGTTCTTCTTCTCTGGCGGCCGCGAAGAGCCCTTTGCCGGCGAAGAGCGCATTCTCATTCCCTCGCCACAGGTCGCCACCTATGACCTGCAGCCGGAAATGAGCGCACCTGAGGTGACCGATCGCATCGTCGATGCCATCGAGAACCAGCGCCACGACGTGATCATCGTCAACTACGCCAACGGCGACATGGTCGGCCATACCGGCGTGTTCGATGCCGCGGTGAAGGCCGTCGAATGTCTGGACAAGTGCATCGGACGCATCGTCGAAGCGCTGGACAAGGTGGGCGGCGAGGCGCTGATCACCGCCGATCACGGCAACGTCGAGCAGATGGAAGACGCCATGACCGGCCAGGCTCACACCGCCCACACCTGCGAACCGGTGCCGTTCATTTATTACGGCAAGCGGAACCTGACGATCCGCGAAGGCGGCGTGCTCGCCGATGTGGCCCCGACCATGCTGACGCTGCTGGGCCTGCCAGTGCCGGCGGAGATGACCGGGCGCTCGATCGTCGAACTGAAAGACTGAAGACTGGAAGCTGGAAGCTGGAAGCCAAGCTCTTGCTTCCAGCTTAGGCTTCAAGCTTCCGGCTGTTTTTTTAGGCATACTACGGCGGTCGTCGATCGCTCGGTTACACCCTCTCATGCCTCGTATTCTTCTCGCATTCGCGCTTTTTTGCCTGCTCGGCTCTGCCATGGCGGACGAGCGCGCCGACGCTCGCAAACAGATCGAAGCGGCCCGCCAGGACGTAGCCGAACTGCAAAAGCTGCTCAAGCAGATCGAGCAGGAGAAATCTACTGTCCAGAAGCAGCTGCAAACAACTGAAAGCGAGATGGGCCAGCTGGAAAAGCAGGTCGATTCACTGCAACAGGAAATCGACCGCAGCGAAGCGGAGCTGGAACGGCTCAACGAAGAGAAGACCACCCTTGAAGGCGCTCGTATCGAGCAGCAGCGCCTGATTGGCATTCAGGCACGCGCGGCGTATCAGAGCGGTCGTCAGGAATACCTGAAGCTCCTGCTCAACCAACAGAACCCGGAAAAATTCAGCCGCACCCTGACGTATTACGACTACCTCAGCAAAGCTCGTTTCGAGCAGGTCGCCAATTTCAACGAAACGCTCAGCCAGCTGGCCAACGTCGAAGCCGGCATCGAGGTGCAGCAGGCAACCCTGGCCGAGCAGCAGGATGGACTAAAGGAACGACGCGCCCAACTCGCTGAAGTGAGCAAAGAGCGTCAGCTGGCGCTGGCCAAACTCGACCGCGACTATTCCAGCCGTGATCAAAAGCTCAAGGCCCGTAAACAGGAGCAGGCGCAGCTCGAGCGTGTACTCAAGACCATCGAGGAAACCCTGGCACGCCAGGCACGTGAAGCCGAGCAGGCACGTCAGCGTGCCCTTGCACTGGCTCGCGAGGAACAATCACGACGCCAGCAGGCCGGTAGTGCCGCTCCCGCAGCAACCGGCCCTACCGTATCGAGTGCCGGCGGCAATTTTGGCGGGCCCTTCGCCAGCGCTAAGGGCAAGCTGCCCTGGCCGGTGGATGGAAGATTAGTCGCTCGCTACGGCACTCCACGCGGCGGCGATGCTCGAACCAAGTGGGACGGCGTGCTGATCGGCGCAGCCTTGGGCAGCCAAGTGCGCGCCGTGCACGGCGGCCGAGTGGTATTTGCCGATTGGCTGCGCGGTGCGGGTCTGCTGGTGATTCTGGACCACGGCAACGGCTATCTGAGCCTGTACGGCCACAATCAGAGCCTGTTGCGCGACGCCGGAGACATCGTCAAGGCGGGCGATCCGATCGCCACCGTAGGAAACAGTGGCGGGCAGGAAGCCGCTGCGCTGTACTTCGCCATTCGTCAGCAGGGTCGCCCGAGCGATCCGGCGGTTTGGTGCCGTGCGCAAGGCTAGACCAGCCATTGAATGCGCCTTCATAACCGGAGTTCGACAATGCTGCACCTGCGCCGTTTCGCCCAACCATCTGCCCTGACCCTGGCTCTTATGCTGGGAATTCACGGTAGCGCCTGGGCTCAGCAACCACCGGCAGAGCTGGCGGAGCCCATCTCGCTGGGAACCACGGCCAGCAAGGCGCCACTGCCGCTGGACGAGTTGCGCACCTTCGCCGAGGTGCTGGACCGGATCAAGGCGGCCTATGTCGAGCCGGTTGACGACAAGACCCTGCTGGAAAACGCCATCAAGGGCATGCTCAGCAACCTCGACCCGCATTCCGCCTATCTCGAACCCGAAGCCTTCGCCGAGCTGCAGGAAAGCACCAGCGGCGAGTTCGGGGGGCTCGGAATCGAGGTCGGTATGGAGGACGGTTTCATCAAGGTGGTATCGCCAATCGATGACACCCCCGCATCCAAGGCCGGCATCGAGGCGGGCGATCTGATCGTCAAGATCGATAACAAGCCAACCAAGGGCATGTCGATGATGGACGCCGTTGGCATGATGCGCGGCAAGCCGGGCAGCGATATTTCGCTGTCGCTGGTACGCGAGGGCGGCCAACCCTTCACGGTCAAACTCACCCGCGCGGTGATCAAGGTCACCAGCGTCAAAAGCCAAATGCTCGAGCCCGGCTACGGTTATCTGCGCGTCACCCAGTTCCAGATCAATACCGGCGAGGAAGTTGGCAAGGCTCTGGCGCGCCTACGCAAAGAGAACGGCAAGAAGCTCAACGGGTTAGTGCTCGATCTGCGCAACAACCCGGGTGGCGTGCTGCAGGCCGCGGTGGAAGTATCCGATCACTTCCTCACCGATGGGCTGATCGTCTACACCAAAGGCCGCATCGCCAATTCCGAGCTGCGTTTCAACGCCGATCCAGCCGATGCCAGTGAAGGCGTCTCGCTGGTGGTGCTGATCAACGGCGGCAGCGCCTCGGCCTCGGAAATCGTCGCCGGCGCCCTGCAGGACCAGAAGCGTGGCGTCGTAATGGGTACCGACAGCTTTGGCAAAGGATCGGTCCAGACCGTCCTGCCGCTGAACAACGACCGCGCGCTGAAGCTCACCACGGCGCTTTACTACACCCCCAACGGCCGCTCCATCCAGGCCCAGGGCATCGAGCCGGATATCCAAGTGGCCCGCGCCAAGTTCACCCGCGAGCAGGCGGTCGAAGGCGTACGCGAGGCGGATCTGGCCGGACATCTGGGCAACGGTAACGGCGGCCCGGAACGCCCCACCAGCACCCAGGTCGTTAGCGACTCACCACGCCCGCAGGACGAAGACTTCCAGCTCGGCCAGGCACTGAATCTGCTCAAGGGGTTGAACCTCACCCGCGGCCAGTAGGATGTCCCGACTTGCCATCCTGCTGCTGGGACTCTTGACACCGCTGCTGGTAATCGGCGCTCCGGGCGCGGATGCAACAGGCGACTCAGAGCGCCTGACAACCCTTTCGCGAATGCCGAAGTTAGCCTTGGTAATGGATGACCTCGGACAGAACGCTGCTCGCGACGGTCGTGTTCTGGCACTGCCCGGCCCGGTGGCAATGGCGATCCTGCCGGACAGTCGCCACGCCACTCCGCTGGCCGAACGGGCCAACGCGGCAGGTAAGACGGTCATGCTGCATCTGCCCATGGCTCCGGCCGATGGCCCCTATGCCTGGCAGCCGCAACTGGGGCCGACGGAGCTGTCCAACCGATTGGACAGCGCACTGGCAAAGGTTCCCCATGCCAGCGGTGTAAACAACCACATGGGCAGCCTGATGACCGCTCGAGCGCAGCCGATGGCGTCCTTGATGAACGAGCTGCAGCAGCGCCATCTGTTCTTTCTCGACAGCCGCACCCATGCCGGAACGGTTGCAGCCGCCGCCGCTCAACGGATCGGATTGGCCAGCCTGTCGCGGGATATTTTTCTCGACGACGACCCCAGCCCTCACGCCGTTGCGGCGCAGTTCCGCACAGCCCTGAAGCTTGCGCGCAAGCAGGGTTCAGTGGTGATCATCGGCCATCCCCACCCCAGCACGCTGGCGCTTCTGGAGCGGGAATTGCCACGTCTGCAGGCTCAGGGGATCGACTGGGTGGACATCGGACAGATGATCGCTACCCGTGGCAACCGCGCGATGGTTGCCCATGGCTCAGGCGGCATTTATCGCTCAGCCCAGGATCAGAGATAACGACGCATGATGGCGTCGATGGAACCGTCGCCCCGCATCTCGTCCAACGCCTTTTGCAGCCGCGCCACGACATCGTCCGGCGTCTGCTTGTTCAGCGCGAGAAACAGCTGCGCATCGTTGAACCGCAATGCAGTCACCAGCCCGTTTACCCCTTCCTGCTTGGCCAGATAAGGGCCGACCGGATCGGTGGTCGCCCACAGATCGATATGTCCTTTGAGCAGTTTTCCGATGTTTGCCTGGTCACGCAGCGAGTTAATCGGCTCGAACCCATTGCTCTCAAGATGCTGGCTGACCGCGTCATCCTGATAGGCGCCAATCCGATACCGCCGAGCCTGCTCAAGCGAACTCAGGCGTAACGGACTGCCGGGCGGAGCGAGAAGCACCCAGCCGGTGCTAGCGAGCGGGCCGACCCACTTGAATAGCGGCTCGCGCTCCGGCGTATAGGTGGTGGAGAACAACCCTTGGTCCGGCTTATCCAGTACTTGGTTATAGATGCGCTCCCAGGGGAAGCGCAGTGTCAGGCTGTAATCGATATCGGCACGCTTGAACATTTCGCGCACGATGTCGGCGTTGATGCCGCTGACGTTGCGATCCGCTGCGTAGTTCTTGCCGTCGGCCGCCATATTGAACGGCGGGAAATTCTCCGTCAGCATCACCACCCTGTAGTCGGCTGGCAATGCGGCCTTGGCCGAGGCGGCCGCGAGCAACAGCAGGCCGACCGCTAGAATTCGCTTCATCGATTCTCCCCCTACTTCTGCTAATACCAGGCGGCGCACCGGCACCTATTAACAGATGTCATGCGTGCCACCTTTTATGTGTAGCAACGGAAGAACCAGACGCACGGAGACTGTCACCGAACTGGGACGAACCGCACAAATTGAGACATCATTTGGCCAGCACTCGCATCCGCGGCGCCAACCTGCACGAGGTTTGCTTAATAAGGAGGGAAAAAGATGTTCAGTCGCGGGGAAACGGCGTGGCGCTCACCTCTGGAGCGCCCCACCGGTCTTCGATGCATACACGCAGCTAGCGAGGCGCCGATCAGAAATACCGGCCAGTGATGGTATTGATCGTGCCGTCGGCGCGCATTTGATCCAGAGCGGCCTGTAGCTTCTCGACCGTCTCATCGGACACCTGACGGTTTAGCGCCAGGAAAAGCTCAGCACTGTCGAAACGCAGTACCCGCTTGAGACCGGACACGCCCTGCTGCTTCGCCAGGAAGCGCCCCGCTGGGTCGCCCGTCGCCCATAGATCGATCGCGCCGCTTTGCAGTTTCTCGACGTTGACCTGGTCGCGCAGCGCCAAGGTCGGCTGCAGCCCCTGCGCAACGAGATGCTCGGCAATGGCATCGCCCTTGTATGCGCCAATCCGGTATTGCCGGGCCTGCTCGAGGCTGTCGACTTCAATGGTGCTGTCACCGCGCGCCAGCAGCACCCAGTCATCCGGCCCGATAGGACCTACCCATTTGAACAGCTCCTCGCGCTCAGGCAACCGAGCCGTCACGAACACCCCATAGCCAGGCGTTTCCAGAGCCATCTTGTATATCCGCTCCCAAGGGAAGCGCAAGGTCAGGGTGTAATCGATACCGGCGCGCTGGAACATCTCGCGGATGATGTCGGCAGCGATGCCCCTGATGTTCTCGTCACGGGCGAAATTCTTGCCATCGACGGCCATGTTGTAAGGCGGGAAATTTTCGGTGAGCAGATCGATCTGCTCCGGTGCGGCCTGGGCGGTGGTGCCCAAGATCAAACTGGTCGCTAAAGCAAGAAGCGTGGATTTGAACATGGCATTAATTCCTTTATTCCCGCACGGATGGCCCGTTACGTTCCTTTAAGTGTTGTTTGCTCGATCGAATCGGCTGCCGACTCAACGCATCACAATGCCGCAACTGGCCATATAGGCTTTTGCTTCCGGCACGGTGTATTCGCCAAAGTGAAAAATACTGGCCGCCAATACCGCATCGGCCTTGCCCTCGAGGATGCCATCGGCCAGGTGCTGCAGGTTGCCTACACCACCGGAGGCGATCACCGGGATACTCAGCGCCTCGCTGATGGCGCGGGTGACACCGAGGTCGTAGCCGCTCTTGACGCCATCCTGATCCATGCTGGTCAGCAGGATTTCACCGGCACCCAGCGCCTCCATCTTCTGTGCCCAGAGCACCGCGTCCAGCCCCGTGGGCTTGCGTCCGCCATGGGTGAAGATTTCCCAGCGCGGCGCTTCGCCCGGCTTGGACACTTTCTTCGCATCGATGGCCACGACGATGCACTGCGAGCCGAAGCGATCGGCGGCCTCACCAACGAACTCGGGGGTGAAGACGGCGGCGGTATTGATCGAGACCTTGTCGGCCCCGGCGTTGAGCAGGTTGCGGATGTCTTGCACGGTGCGCACGCCACCGCCGACGGTCAGCGGGATGAATACCTGGCTGGCCATGCGTTCGACGGTGTGCAGCGTGGTGTCGCGGTTGTCGACGCTGGCGGTAATGTCGAGAAAGGTGATCTCGTCGGCGCCCTGCTCGTCGTAGCGACGGGCGATCTCCACCGGGTCGCCGGCGTCGCGGATGTTCTCGAACTGAACGCCCTTGACCACGCGGCCGTTGTCCACGTCGAGGCAGGGGATGATGCGTTTTGCCAAAGCCATAGCGGATTTCCCGTAGGGTGGGTGCAACCCACCAAAAATACATCGTTTACGGTGGGCTACGCCCACCCTACGTTTATTCGTCCTTGTACTTCAGATCGCAGAGCGCCTGCGCTTCGGCCACATCGAGCGTGCCCTCGTAGATCGCGCGACCGGTGATGGCGCCGATGATGCCGGGGGTATTGGTATCGAGCAGCTTCTGGATATCACCGATGTTGTGAATGCCGCCGGAGGCGATCACCGGGATCTTGCTGGCGTTGGCCAGGGCCACCGTCGCCTCGACGTTGCAGCCCTGCATCATGCCGTCCTTGGCGATGTCGGTGTAGACGATCGCGGATACGCCATCAGCCTCGAAACGGCGCGCCAGATCGACGGCCTGCACGCTGGATACTTCGGCCCAGCCGTCGGTGGCGACGAAACCGTCTTTGGCATCCAGACCGACGATCACTTTGCCCGGAAACGCCCGACAAGCCTCGCCGACGAACTCCGGCTGCTTGACCGCCTTGGTACCGATGATCACGTAGCTGACGCCGGCGCGCACGTAATGCTCGATGGTTTCCAGCGAACGGATACCGCCACCGATCTGGATCGGCAGGTTCGGATAGCGCTTGGCGATCGCGGTGACCACATCGCCATTGACCGGCTGGCCTTCGAAGGCACCGTTGAGATCAACCAAATGCAAGCGGCGGCAACCGGCCTCGACCCACTTGGCGGCCATCGCCACCGGGTCATCGGAGAATACCGTGGCGTCGTCCATCAGGCCCTGACGTAGACGCACGCAGGCGCCGTCTTTCAGATCGATTGCGGGGATAATCAGCATGGCTCGAACCTGTTCAAATCGGGAATCGGTTAAAGGTCAGCTCTTTTCGAGCGCCCACAAGTCGCTTTCGATGCTTTCGAACCTGTCTTTCAGGTGCATCTGCACATCGAAAATCGCCTTGTTGTAGTAGAGCGGAGCAATCTCACGCGCAAACAGATCGAGCACTTCCTGCGCCTCGAAGGAGCCAAGCTCCAGTTCGAAACGATCTTCGAGAAAACGCTTGATGGTCTGCTGCGCAGCCTGCTCCTGAGCGGGGTCCAGCGTCAGCACAGGTGCTTTCGTCTTGGCCCGGCTCATTACCAGCGGCCATCCCAGGCGGCGAAATTCTGCAGCAGCTGCAGGCCGTGGGTGTGGCTCTTCTCGGGATGGAATTGCACGGCGAAGCGCGAGCCGTCGGCCAGCGCAGCGGCAAAGTCCTTGCCGTAGTGACCGCGACCGACGACGTGGCGCAGGTTACCGGCCTCGATGTAATAGCTGTGCACGAAATAGAAGCGGCCTTGGTCCGGAATGTTGTGCCAGAGCGGATGATCGACCGCCTGCTTGACCTCGTTCCAGCCCATGTGCGGCACCTTGAGGCGCTCGCCGTCTTCCTGCAGATCCTTGCCGAAGAAGCGCACCTGGCCCGGGAACAGCCCGATGCAATCGACCCCACCGTTCTCCTCGCTACGCTCCATCAGCGCCTGCATGCCGACGCAGATGCCGAGGAAAGGACGGTCGACGCTGACTTCGCGCACCAGCTCGTCAAAGCCCAGACGGCGGATCTCGGCCATGCAATCGCGGATCGCACCGACGCCGGGGAAGACCACGCGGTCGGCTTCCCGGATGACCTGCGCATCGCTGGTCACCAGCACCTTGCCGGCGCCAACGTGCTCCAGCGCCTTGGCGACCGAGTGCAGGTTGCCCATGCCGTAATCGATGACAGCAACGGTCTGCATTACAGGCAACCCTTGGTCGAAGGCATCTGTCCGGCCATCCGCTCGTCCAGCGTCAGCGCCATGCGCAGCGCGCGGCCGAAGGCCTTGAACACGGTTTCGATCTGGTGATGAGTGTTGGTGCCGCGCAGGGTGTCGATGTGCAGGGTGACCAGGGCGTGATTGACGAAGCCCTGGAAGAATTCCTGGAACAGGTCGACGTCGAAACCGCCTACGGTGGCGCGGGTATAGGGCACGTTCATGGTCAGGCCCGGGCGGCCCGAGAAATCGATCACCACGCGCGACAGCGCTTCATCCAGCGGCACGTAGGAATGCCCGTAACGGGTCATGCCCTTCTTGTCGCCGACTGCCTTGGCAAACGCCTGGCCGAGGGTGATGCCGACATCTTCTACAGTGTGGTGGTCGTCGATATGCAGATCGCCCTGGCATTCGATGTCCAGGTCGATCAGGCCATGGCGGGCGATCTGATCGAGCATGTGCTCCAGGAACGGCACGCCAATGGCGAAGCGGCTCTTGCCGGTGCCGTCCAGATTGATGGTGGCCTTGACCTGTGTTTCCAGGGTGTTGCGCTCTACGCATGCCGTACGTTCGGACATCGACAGCTCCGCTGATCGTGGGGCTAAAAAGGTCCGCATTATAGGCTCAAACCAACCTACGGGGATACGCGAGCGGCGGCTCGGCGGCCGCCAACGGGTCTGCGCCTCTGTCTTGGGTTCAGCGGAACGACCGAAGCGCCAGCCCGGCTGGTCGGTCACACGCTCCCGGCAATCGCCCGCAACCGCTCAACGAAGCAGCCTATCGGCCGAATCGTAGCGCCGTCGTGCGCTGAAAAGCCGGCACGGTTATGCTTGCCGGCACCCATTCAACGCGTCAGGTCAGCATGCCCGTATTCGTCGAAACCCTCACCGAGCCCAGCCCGCAGGATCACATCGATCTTGCGAAGATCTTTGCCGACGCCCCCGATTGGCTGTTGGCGCCCTACGCGGATGCCACGGCTCTGATCGAGGCAGGGCTGGCAGATCACAGCCTGATCGCCGGTCGTTTCAACGATCGCCTGCTCGGAGCCGCCCTGTTGCAGCGCGGCACGTCGCATTGGCGCTTGTCGCATCTCTGCGTGCGCAAGATCACCCGCCGCCGTGGCGTCGGCAAACGGATCCTCGAAGAGAGCCTGCGCCTGGCCCGGGAAGCCGGAACGGACCTGCGCCTGGCCGCGCCGAGAGAGCATCTGGAAGCCCAGGCGCTGGCCGCCAGAACGCATCTGCCGCTGGATTCCATCTAGCTCCGACCGACCACCGGAACCCAGGCGCAGACAGCCACTCCAACGCCATCTGCGGCGAAAGCCGACGTTCGTGGCGCTATACTCGCTGCTTTTGAAACGCCAAAAACAAAGGACCTGTCATGAAAGCGCTCGGCAAGATCCTGGGCCTGGTAATCCTCGGGTTGCTGCTGCTCCTCGTCGCACTGGGCTTCGCCCTGACTCATCTGTTCGACCCCAACGATTACAAGGATGAAATCCGCGCGCTTGCCCGTGACAAGGCCGGCCTGGAACTGAACATTGCCGGCGATATCGGCTGGAGCCTGTTCCCGTGGCTCGGCCTGGAACTGCACGACACCACCCTGGCCAGCGTGCGCACGCCAGAGCAGCCGTTCGCCGATCTGCGCATGCTCGGCCTCTCGGTCCGGGTGCTGCCGCTGTTCAGCCGCGAAGTTGAAATGAGTGACATCGCCCTCAATGGCCTCAACCTGACCCTGGCTCGCGACGAAAACGGCAGCAGCAACTGGGAAGGCGTAGGCCAGCCAGCCGGCGGCGAAGCGCAACCCGGCGAACCCGCCCCAGCGGAACAGGCCGAGACAGCGAATGAAGAGCCGCGAGCCGGAAAACCAAGGCGTCCGCTGCAGCTGGATATCGATAGCCTGACCATCAGCGATGCCCGGGTGAGCTACCACGACGCGCAAAGCGGCCAGCAATTCAGCGCCGAAGGTATCGAGCTCAGCACCGGCGCCATCCGCGAAGCCACTTCGATCCCGGTCAAGCTCAACGCCTTCTTCGGCAGCAACCAGCCCGTGATGCGGGCGCGCACCGAGTTACAAGGCGACCTGCGCTTCGATAACAAACTGCAGCGTTATCAGTTCGAGAACCTGCGCCTGAGCGGCGAAGCCTCGGGCGAACCTCTGGAAGGCAAGACGCTGTCCTTCAGCGCGCAGGGCCAATTGCTCATCGACCTGGCGGCGGATATCGCCGAGTGGACCAGTCTCAAGTTCACCGCCAACCAATTGCGCGGCCTTGGCGAGTTGAAGGTGCGCGATCTGCAGGAGCAACCGAAGCTCGCCGGTACGCTGTCCATCGCCGAGTTCAACTTGCGCGAATTCCTCGGCGGCATCGGCCAGCAACTCCCGCCCATGGCCGACAACACGGCGTTGGGCAAGGCCGAACTGGTCACCCGCCTGGCCGGGACCCCGACCAGCCTGACCTTCGAAGAACTCGACCTGAAACTGGACGGCAGCACCTTTACCGGACAGATCGGCATCAGCGATTTCGCCAAACAGGCACTGCGCGTAGATCTCAAGGGCGACCAGCTGAATCTGGACCGCTATCTGCCACCGCCAGGCCAGGAAGATGCATCCGGCGCTGCCCGCAAGAGCGAGGTAGAGGCCACCGAAGCCGCCGTGATCGGCAGCGGCACCACACCGCTGCCGGACAAGCCTACCCAGCAGGCCTGGAGCGAAGCCTCGGTCCTGCCGATCGCCACGCTGCGCCGCCTGGATACCAGAATCAATCTGGATATCGGCAGCCTCACCGCAATGAAACTGCCGCTCGACAGCTTCGCGCTCCGGGCACGCAGCGCAGGCGGCCTGCTGACCCTGGAGGAAATGCGCGGCGGCTATTACAACGGTCGCGTGGAAGCCTCGGCCAGCCTCGATGTGCGCCCCCAAATACCGCTAATAACCGCTCAGACCCGCTTCGCTCGCGTCCCGGTCGAGCGCTTGCTCGAAAGCCAGGGCGAAAAAGTGGTGGTCAAGGGCTTGCTCAATCTGGACAGCGACATTCGCAGTCAGGGCAACAGCCAGAAGGCCTGGGTCGACAACCTAAACGGCAAGATCGGCTTCATCATCGACAACGGCATTCTGGTCGACGCCAATCTCGAACAGCAACTCTGTCGCGCCATCTCCACGTTGAATCGCAAGCCACTGACCAGCGACCCGCGCAGCAAGGACACGCCGTTCCGCGAACTCAAGGGCAACCTGACCCTGCGCAACGGCGTAGCCAGCAATCCGGACCTGAAGGCCAGCATTCCGGGGCTGACGGTAAACGGCAACGGCGATGTGGATCTGCGTGTGCTGGGCATGGACTACCGCGTCGGGATCGTCATCGAGGGCGACAAGGGCGCCATGCCCGACCCGGCCTGCGCAGTCAACGAGCGTTACGTCGGCATCGAATGGCCACTGCGTTGCCGTGGCCCGCTGGAACTTGGCGCCAAGGCCTGCCGCTTCGACAAAGACGGTCTCGGCAAGATCGCTGCCCGCCTCGCCGGTGAAAAACTCAACGAAACCATCGAAGAAAAGCTCGGTGACAAGGTCAGCCCTGAATTGAAAGACGCACTGAAAGGCCTGTTCAACCGATGAACCCGCACGTGTTGAGTGACGAACACTTCGGCGCGGCCGTGCTCGACTGGTACGACCGCCACGGCCGCAAGGATCTGCCCTGGCAACAAGGCATCACGCCCTACCGGGTCTGGGTATCGGAGATCATGCTGCAACAGACCCAGGTCAGCACCGTGCTCGGCTATTTCGATCGCTTCATGGCTGCATTGCCGACGGTGCAGGCCCTGGCCAGCGCAGACGAAGATGAAGTGCTGCACCTGTGGACCGGGCTCGGTTACTACAGCCGCGCACGCAACCTGCACAAGACCGCCAAGCTGATCGTCGCCGAGCATGGCGGCGAGTTTCCAAAGTCGGTCGATCAGCTCGCCGAACTTCCCGGTATCGGTCGATCGACCGCCGGCGCCATTGCCAGCCTGAGCATGGAATTGCGCGCGCCGATACTCGACGGCAACGTCAAGCGCGTGCTGGCCCGCTACGTCGCCCAGGATGGCTATCCGGGCGAGCCGAAAGTCGCCAGAAAGCTCTGGGACGTGGCCGAGCGCCTGACGCCGCACACGCGCGTCAACCACTACACCCAGGCGATGATGGACCTGGGCGCGACGCTCTGCACACGCAGCAAACCCAGTTGCCTGCTTTGCCCGCTGAAGTCTGGCTGCCGCGCCCATCTGCTTGGCCGTGAAACAGATTTTCCGGTGTCCAAGCCGCGCAAGGCGCTGCCACAAAAGCGCACATTGATGCCGTTACTCGCCAATCATGAGGGCGCCATTCTGCTTTATCGCCGCCCCTCGACCGGCCTCTGGGGTGGACTTTGGAGTCTGCCGGAATTGGACGACCTGACCGCGCTCAACCCGCTCGCCGAACGCCACGCCCTGCAGCTGCAACAGCGCCTGGAACTGCCCGGTCTGACCCACACCTTCAGCCATTTTCAGCTCGCCATCGAGCCCTGGCTGATCAGAGTCAAGTCCGAGGCCGACGCCGTGGCCGAGGCGGACTGGCTCTGGTATAACCTCGCCACCCCGCCGCGACTGGGGCTCGCCGCCCCGGTGAAGACGCTGCTCAAGCGCGCCGCCGCCGAATTAAACGCAGGAGAGATGTCATGACTCGCACCGTGAACTGCCGCAAGTACAAAGAAGAGCTTCCCGGCCTCGACCGCCCGCCGTATCCGGGCGCCAAGGGCGAGGACATTTACAACAACGTGTCGAAGAAGGCCTGGGACGACTGGCAGAAGCACCAGACCATGCTGATCAACGAGCGTCGGCTGAACATGATGAATGCCGAAGATCGCAAATTCCTGCAGGCCGAAATGGACAAGTTCTTTTCCGGCGAGGATTACGCCCAGGCCGAAGGTTACGTACCGCCGAGTCAGTGATTCACCCCTAGCGGGAACGCGTCCTGTTGGCTGCTGCCGGCATCCAGCAGGACGATCGGAAAACGCTTTTCAAGCTTCATCAAAACGCTAAACGCCCGTTCTGACTAAATATTTTCTCGGCCGCGCTTGACAGGCAAAAGCCAAATCCGTCTAATAGCGCCCCGTTGCCCAGGTAGCTCAGTCGGTAGAGCAGGGGATTGAAAATCCCCGTGTCGGCGGTTCGATTCCGTCCCTGGGCACCATGACTTGTAAACCCCTGATTCCGTGAGGTCTCAGGGGTTTCGTCGTTTTGGGGCCCGTGTGCCTCCCCCGACTGGATACACGTGACGGGTACACGATGGCGTTTATGGCCCAACCCAAGGCAAACGAAGCGACAGCTACTCATCGCCACCTCCCCCAAGGACGCATGACGCTCCGACCTGCGGTGGACGAGCTCGTCGCTGCCGGACCCATAGTCATATGGATCGTTGATTGACCCGCTTCGAGAGCTGTTCGGCCGACTCCTTTCGCTCTGAATAGCGGTCCACGAGGTCCGGCCGGTCCCGCAGGAGGATGGTGAACTTCATCAGCTCCTCCATTACATCCACAACCCGATCGTAATAAGGCGAGGCCTTCATCCGGTCCTGTTCGTCGAACTCCAGATAAGCCTTGGGCACGGACGACTGGTTGGGGATAGCAAACATCCGCATCCACCGCCCCAGAACGCGGAGCTGGTTGACCACGTTGAAAGATTGCGAGCCGCCGCAGACCTGCATGACCGCCAAGGTTTTGCCCTGGGTCGGACGGACCGCGCCCATCGCCAGCGGAACCCAATCAATTTGCGCCTTGAAGACCGCCGACATCGAGCCATGTCGCTCCGGCGAGCACCAGACCTGCCCTTCCGACCATTGCATGAGCTGCAGCAGCTCCTGAACCTTCGGATGGGCTTCGTTGCCCTTGCTAGCCAGCCCCTCGGTCGAAAGCCCGGCCTCGCGGAGCGTTATCAGCGTGCGAGGCAGAACCTGGCCCCGGGGGACACTCCCGGCGCTCACGGCCTCGAACCCGCTCGGGGCGAGATGGTTGAACATGGCTTCGGACAAAATGCTTCGGCAGCTATTGGCCGTACACATAAACAGAACTTTCACGGCTTCTCCTCCGCGCTGACGGCGGTTTCAGATACTCAGCCTGATGGCCAAGGCGGACAGGGTGACGAACAGGACCGGCAGCGTCAGAACGACACCAACCTTGAAGTAATACCCCCAGGTCACGCGGATGCCTTTACGGCTCAGGACGTGGAGCCAGAGAAGCGTGGCCAAGCTACCGATGGGGGTGATTTTCGGCCCCAGGTCGCAGCCGATGACGTTGGCGTAAATCATCGCGTCACGCACTAAGCCGCTCGTATCCGTCGCATGAATCGACAGGGCGCCGACCAGCACGGTGGGCATGTTGTTCATGACCGAAGACAGGCCCGCTGTCAAAAACCCCGTTCCCAGCGCAGCGCCCCAAACGCCGTAGCCGGCCAGATGATTCAGGGCGGTCGTCAGGTAATCGGTGAGCCCTTGGTTCTTAAGGCCATAGACGACTAGGTACATACCCAGCGAGAAGACAACCACCTGCCAGGGCGCCTCGCGCAGCACCCTTCGGGTCGAAATGACGTGCCCACGGGCGGCGACGGCAAACAGCACAACCGCACAAGCGGCCGCAACGGCGCTTATGGGAATGCCCAAAGGCTCGAGCGCAAACAGACCAGCCAGGAGCGCGACGAGGACGACCCAACCGACTCGGAAAGCAGCTCGGTCGCGAATCGCCATAGCCGGGGCCTTGAGCAAAGCCAAGTCATAAGTCGACGGAACGTCACGCCGAAAGAACAACCAGAGAACGGCCAGCGTCGCCGCCACGCTGACCGCGTTGACCGGGACCATGACGGCGGCGTACTCGCTGAAGCCCACATCGAAATAATCAGCCGTGACGATGTTCACCAGATTCGAAACGACCAATGGCAGGCTGGCGGTATCGGCGATGAAGCCGGCCGCCATGACGAAGGCCAGCGTGGACGCTGCCGAGAAGCGCAAGGCGACCAGCATCGACACCACGATGGGCGTCAGGATGAGCGCCGCACCATCGTTTGCGAATACGGCCGAGACGGCGGCACCCAGGAGGATCGTGAAGGCGAACAGGCGGCTCCCCCTCCCCCTGGCCCAGCGCGCGACATGCAGGGCAGTCCACTCGAACAGCCCGGCCTCGTCGAGGAGCAGGCAGATGATGATGATTGCGATGAAGGTCGCCGTCGCGTTCCAGACGATGCCCCATACGGTGGGGATGTCAGCGAGCGTGACGACTCCTGCCAACAGCGCGACGACCGCACCCAGGGAGGCGCTCCAGCCGACCCCGAGCCCCCGGGGCTGCCAGATGACCAGGACGATGGTGGCGATGAAGATGGCGACTGCGATAAGCATACGACTGGCGCTCCTGGCTCAGCAGCAAGAGGCGACGCGGACTGGGCGGTCGCCCATTTGCTCGAGCCGGGCTCGATCCTGCTTCAACCACTCCGCATTGGCTTGCAGCGTCGCCTGAAGAACGTCCCGGACCCAGGACGGCAGGTCCGGATTGAGGCTGTAGTAGACCCACTGCCCCTGACGCCGATCCACCAGCAGGCCGTAAGCTCGAAGCTGCGCAAGATGGCGGGACACCTTGGGCTGGCTGTCATCCAGCGCGCAGACCAGCTCGCAAACACAAAGCTCACCCTCCTGGATAACAAGCAAAGCGGCTCGCACGCGGGTTTCATCAGACAAACATTTGAACAATGCAGGGGGCGTCACGGCAAAGCACCTAAACATACGGATGCGCGAATATATGGATTACCACATATATGAGCAAGCAGCGTGACTCGATCCAGGATTATCGGCGCAGCCGGGCCCGCCTTTCACACGCACCGCTAAAAGACCAAACCGGCAACGAGCCCTGCGGCCGACGTTGCGTCATGAGCCGGGTGAACTGGCGAACCCTTGGAACTGCGGATACTCTCGACTACGCGGTTGAAACGCTATGGATGGCCGACCAGGCAGGAGCATAAGCAGTGCGGATGTTTCCTTCGATTCTACTGATAGGGTTGTGCACACTCGCCACCCAGACGAGTGCCGAAGAGTGGCGGTTCGTCACCGAGGATTTCCCGCCGTTCAGCCGCGCTGCGGGAACGCCGCCCCAGAGCCATGAAGGGGTAAAAAAGGCGGGCGGCCCGCTGGTGGAAATCGTACAGGCGGTCTGCGCGCGCCTGGACCTGAATTGCCCGATCGTGGTCCATCCATGGCAGCGCGCCCTGCACTTGGCCGAAGACGGGGAAGTCGAAGGTATTTTCACCGTGGTTCGTTCGCCGCAACGCGAGCGCGCGTTTCATATCACCCGCATGCTGGTCACTTCGCGCTATGCCGTATTCGCTCGCAAGGACAGTGGCTTCGTGTATAGCCAGCCGGGTGATCTGGCCGGTCGGCTGATCGGCGTCTACGGCCCATCCGGCACGTCTTACGTCCTCTCCCAATACCTCGAACCGGTTGCCGGAGCGCAGGTGCATCTGACTGCCAGTAACCGTCGGCTGTTGCGCATGCTGAAGTCCGGCCGCTTCGGTGAAGGCGGCCTGGCTGTTCTCAATCAGGATGTAGCCTGGTATCTGATAGAAGAGGAGCAGCTCGATGAGCTCCGTGAAGCCGGCGAGCTGACGTCGGTCTCATATGGGATCGGCCTGTCGCGCAAGCGGATCAGCGAGGCGCAGTTTCAGAGCTTCGAGCGAGCCTTGGATGAGCTCATTGCCGACGGCACCGTGTCGGAAATCCTGCGCCACCATCAACTGGAACCGGCGTACTGAGCCGTCCGACGCGCTCAAACAACCCGGACGGCAACCGCCTCCTTACGATGCCTGAGTAGTCACTGGACCTCACACGTCCGGACAAACTCGGCTCGATCTCGTTTTTTGTGTGAGCAATCCTCCGCCGAACACCGTCTACCCTTCAGTCAACAGTTTCATTTCGGAGCCACGGCGCGTTTTCGTTCCCCTCGATCAGCCAAGAACAGAAGGACATATGGAAGCAGAGAAGAAACTTCCCAAAGCCGTCATCCTTTTCCCGGTGTTCATCCCAGCCGTTGTCGTAACGCTGCTGCTGGTGATCGGCACGATCAGCAACCCCGAACTGGCGAGTGAGGTATTCAGCTCGACGCTGGCCTTCATCACCCGCTCGTTCGGCTGGTTCTACATGCTGGCGGTGGCCTTTTTTTTGGTCTTCGTCGTCGGCATCGCGCTGACCAAGTGGGGCAACATCAAGCTCGGGCCGGATCATGCCGAACCGCAGTACAGCTTCCCGGCCTGGTTCGCCATGCTGTTCTCCGCCGGCTACGGTATCGCCCTGCTGTTCTTCGGCGTCGCCGAGCCGGTGCTGCATTTTTCCACGCCACCGGCCGGCGCACCGGAAACCGTCGATGCGGCCAAGCAAGCGATGCAGATCGCCTTTTTCCACTGGGGTTTTCACATCTGGGCGATCTACGGCCTGACCGGCCTGGTGCTAGCCTATTTCTCGTTTCGCCACGGCCTGCCGCTGTCGATGCGTTCGGCGCTGTATCCGATCATCGGCGAACGCATTCATGGCCCCATCGGGCACGTTGTGGATGTATTCGCGATTCTCGGCACGTTGTTCGGCATCGCCACCACCCTCGGTCTGTCGGTCACCCAGATCAATGCCGGTCTGAACTACCTGTGGCCGCAAATCCCTGTCAGTACCACGGTGCAGGTCATTGCCATCGTGTTGATCACGGCGCTCGCCACCTGCTCGGTGGTGGCCGGGATGGACAAGGGCATCAAGAATCTCTCGCTGCTGAACATGATCCTGGCGATCACGCTGATGGTGTTCGTGTTCGCCGTGGGGCCGACCATCTTCATTCTGGAAACCTTCCTGCAGAACACCGGCAGCTACCTGAACAACATCATCGAGCGCACCTTCAACCTACAGGCCTACAGCCGTAGCGACTGGATCGGCAACTGGACGCTGTTCATCTTCGGCTGGACCATTGCCTGGTCGCCGTTCGTGGGCCTGTTCATCGCCAAGATCAGCCGCGGCCGGACCATTCGCCAATTCGTCTTCGGCGTGATGTTCGTACCGACGATCTTTACCTTTCTCTGGTTCTCGATCTTCGGCGACACCGCTTTGCACCTGATCATGGTCGAAGGCTACACCGAGCTGATCGGCCAGGTGCAGAGCGACCACTCCATCGCCTTGTTCCAGCTCTTCGAACGCCTGCCGCTAAGCGCCATCACCTCGTTCATCGCTGTGGTGCTGATCGCCACCTTCTTCGTCACCTCGGCCGACTCCGGTGCGCTGGTGATCGACTCGCTGGCCGCTGGCGGCGTGGCGCAGACGCCCGTCTGGCAGCGGGTGTTCTGGGCGACCACGGCGGGCTTCGTCGCCATCGCCCTGCTGGTGGCCGGAGGCCTGAGCGCTTTGCAGACCATGGCGATCACCAGCGCGCTGCCGTTCGCCATCATCATGATCATCGCGGCGCTGGGCATGTGGCGGGCACTGGTGATCGAGGGCCATCACGAAGTCAGCCTGCAGACCCACATGCACGGCAGCCGACTGGCCAGCAATGCCGGGCCGGGCCTGTGGAAAAAGCGTCTGGCCGGGCTGGTCAACTTCCCCAGCCGCGAAGAGGCGGAAAACTTCATCGCCACCAGCGTGCTCAAGGGCATGCGCCGGGTGCAACGCGCTCTGGCCGAACAGGACTGGCCGGCCGAAGTGCATACCGACGAGCACAATTCGCGGGTCTATCTGGAAGTGATCAAGGAGGATCAGGTCGATTTCATCTATGAGATTCGCCTGGTGGGCTATGCCATGCCGTCCTTCGTGCTCACCGAGGATCCGGACACCGACGAGCAGTACTACCGCGCCGAGGTCTTCCTGCGTCGCGGCGGTCAGTCCTACGACGTCTACGGCTACGACCAGCAGGACATCATCAGCGACATACTCGACCAGTTCGAGAAGTACCTGAATTTCCTGCATATCTCGCCCGGCAGCCTGCCCTGGAAGATGGGCGAACACGACGAGATGCTCAGCAACGAACCCGAGGCACCGAAACCCACGCCATGAGGCGGCAAAACAGGGGAAGTTCATCTATATAGATACAGGACGATTCGCCGCGCCACCAAGAGTCCGTCCATCGAACGGTGACCAAACGGTCACCGTTCCGGTGGCGGCGCCACGCTTGGCGCATGACCCTGCCCATGCTAGGTTTGCGCCTCGCCAGGAGGGCGAGCAGTCGGCCGGAGCGCAATTTACACAGAAAAGACCAGGCAAAGCGCTGGTCCGAGAGAGGAAGCTCAATGGCTGAGGCCATACCCGCCCTGGAAATTCGCAACCTGCACAAGCGTTACGGCGATCTGGAAGTACTCAAGGGCATCTCATTGACTGCGCGCGACGGCGATGTGATCTCTATCCTCGGCTCATCCGGCTCCGGAAAGTCGACGTTTCTGCGCTGCATCAATCTGCTGGAAAACCCAAACGAAGGCGAAATTCTCGTCGCCGGGGAGCAGCTACGCCTCAAGCGCGCCAAAGACGGCGACCTGGTCGCGGCTGACGCCAAGCAAATCAACCAGATGCGCAGCAAGCTTGGCTTCGTGTTCCAGAACTTCAATCTCTGGCCGCACATGAGTGTGCTCGACAACATCATCGAGGCACCGCGCCGAGTGCTCGGCCAGAGCAAAGCCGAAGCCACTGAAGCCGCCGAAGCGCTGCTGGCCAAGGTCGGCATCGCCGACAAACGCCACGTCTATCCGAACCAGCTATCGGGCGGTCAGCAGCAACGGGCCGCGATTGCGCGCACCCTGGCGATGCAACCCAAGGTGATCCTGTTCGACGAGCCGACCTCAGCTCTCGATCCGGAAATGGTACAAGAAGTGCTTGCAGTGATCCGGTCGCTGGCCGACGAGGGCCGCACCATGCTGCTGGTCACCCATGAAATGAACTTCGCCAAACAGGTATCCAGTGAGGTTGTTTTTCTCCATCAGGGCCTGGTCGAAGAGCAAGGAACGCCGGAGCAGGTGTTCGACAACCCCAACTCGGCACGCTGTAAACAGTTCATGTCCAGTCATCGCTAATGGAGCAACACCGCATGAAAAGCTATAAGAAGATTCTGCTGACTGCCGCCGCCACGCTGATGCTCGGCGCCAACGCCTTTGCCGCCGACAAGCTACGCATCGGCACCGAAGGCGCCTACCCGCCCTTCAACCTGATCGACGCCAGCGGCCAGGTGGTCGGCTTCGATCTGGACGTCGCCCATGCGCTCTGCGCCAAGATGGAAGTCGAGTGCGAAGTGGTCACCTCCGACTGGGACGGAATCATTCCCGCCCTGAACGCTGGCAAATTCGACTTCCTCGCCGCGTCCATGTCGATCACCGAGGAACGGCAGAACGCCGTCGATTTCACCGACCACTACTACACCAACAAACTGCAGTTCGTGGCGCCCAAGTCCGTGGACTTCAAGACCGACAAGGACTACCTGGACGGCAAGGTGATCGGCGCCCAGCGCGCAACCATCGCCGGCACATGGCTGGAAGACAACATGGATGACGTGGTCGACATCAAACTCTACGACACCCAGGAAAACGCCTATCTCGATCTGGCCTCCGGCCGCGTCGACGGCATCCTCGCCGACTCCTTCGTGCAGTGGGAATGGCTCAAGAGCGATGCCGGCAAGAACTTCGAATTCAAGGGCGAGCCGGTATTCGACGACGACAAGATCGCCATGGCCGTGCGCAAGGGCAACGATGAACTGCGTGAGAAGCTGAACAAGGCGCTGGAAGAAATCATCGCTGACGGCACTTACGAGAAACTCAACGCCAAGTATTTCCCTTTCAACATTTACTGATCCGTCTGAACCGAAGCCCGACCGCCGAACTGGTAGGTCGGGCTTTGGTGTTTGAGCCCATATGATTCCCGACCTTCATGGATTCGGTCCGGCGTTGATCGCCGGTACCTGGATGACCATTCAGCTGGCCCTCGCGGCCCTGGCCCTGGGCCTTGTGCTCGGGCTGCTCGGCGCACTCGCCAAGACGTCCCCATACGCGACGCTGCGCTGGATTGGCGGCACCTACTCGACCATCGTGCGCGGCATCCCCGAACTGCTCTGGGTGCTGCTGATCTATTTCGGCACCATCGGCCTGGTACGTGGCATCGGCGAGATCTTCGGCATCGAGAATCTGGCCCTCAGCCCCTTCGTCGCCGGCACCATCGCCCTCGGCCTGTGTTTTGGCGCCTATGCCACCGAGGTCTTCCGTGGCGCGCTGCTGGCCATTCCCAAAGGCCATCGCGAAGCGGGACTGGCGCTGGGCCTGGGCAAGCGGCGTATCTTCATGCGGCTGATCCTGCCGCAGATGTGGCGCCTGGCCCTGCCCGGCCTGGGCAACCTGTTCATGATCCTGATGAAGGACACCGCGCTGGTTTCGGTGATCGGACTGGAAGAGATCATGCGTAGCTCTCAGATCGCCGTGACCGCCAGCAAGGAGCCTTTCACCTTCTTCGTCGTCGCCGCCTTCATCTACCTCGGCCTGACCGTCATCGCCATGACCGGCATGTACTTTCTCGAAAAACGCGCCGGACGCGGCTTTGTCAGGAGCGCGGCATGAGCTGGGAATTATTCATCAAGTGGCTGCCAGACTTTCTCGAAGGCGCCTGGCTCACTCTGCAGCTGGTCGGCGTTTCGGTCATAGCCGGGCTGATTCTCGCGTTACCGCTGGGCATCGCACGGTCCTCGCGCATGCTTGCGGTGCGTGCGCTGCCTTACGGGTACATCTTCTTTTTCCGCGGTACACCGTTGCTGGTGCAGCTGTTTCTCGTCTATTACGGCATGGCGCAGTTCGAGGCCGTGCGCCAAAGCGTGCTCTGGCCGTATCTGCGTGACCCCTACTGGTGCGCGATCATTACCATGACACTGCATACCGCCGCCTATATCGCCGAAATCCTGCGGGGCGCGATCCAGAACGTGCCGGCAGGCGAGGTCGAAGCCGCGCGGGCGCTGGGCATGTCTCGCCCCCAGGCCCTTTGGCACATCATTCTGCCCCGCGCCGCACGCATCGGCCTGCCGGCCTACAGCAACGAGGTGATTCTAATGCTCAAGGCCAGCGCCCTGGCCAGCACCATCACCTTGCTGGAACTGACCGGCATGGCCCGCAAGATCGCCGCACGCACCTATATGCATGAGGAGATGTTCCTCACCGCTGGCCTCATCTATCTCCTCATCGCTTTCGTGCTGATGCAGGGCTTCAAGCTGATCGAGCGCTGGCTGCGGGTGGATGCCTGCCAGGGGCGCTGATCGCGATACATGCCTCTTCGCCTAGGGGGCGAAGAGGCTTTCGCAGCTGAATCCTGCCCTATCCGCGCGGTCAGACGGACACCTGAACCAACCACGAGATCGCCCATGTCAGTCGATATTCAACGCATCGAAAAGGATCAACTCGCCTGCTGGCTAATCCGCCGTGGCGACGACGAACTGCTGATCGCCGAGCAGGGCGCGCAGATACTCAGCTACCGCCAGGGCGATGCGCCGCCGATCATCTGGCTTAGCGAGGAAGCTGCCTTCCAGCACGGCCAGTCGGTACGCGGCGGCGTGCCGATCTGCTGGCCCTGGTTCGGCGATCTAGGGCGCAACCCCGAAGATGTGCAAGCGATGTATCGGGGCGAAGCCGAAGCGCCTTTTCACGGGCTGGTACGCAGCCTGGATTGGCAGCTGGAGCGACAGGGCTCTGAAGGCGACACCGCTATCCTCGAATTCATTTGTCCTCAGGCTCAGGGAGCGCTGCCCGGCTGGCCCCATAGGGTAGAGCTGAAGCTGCAGGTCCGTCTCGACGAGCGCCTGCACATCGCGCTGATCAGCCGCAATCTGAGCGATCGACCCGTCGCCCTCAGCCAGGCGCTGCACACCTACTTCGCCATCGGCGATATCCATCAGGTGTCGGTGGAGGGCCTGGATGGCTGTCGCTATATCGATACCCTGGAAAACTGGCAGCAACGTCAGCAACAGGGTGACCTCCGTTACGAGGGCGAGACCGACCGCATCTATCTCGATCTGCCGCCGGTGCTGAGCCTGCGCGACCCGCAGCTGAATCGCCGAATCACGCTGGAAACCCAGGGTTCGCGCTCAGCTGTGCTGTGGAACCCGTGGATTGCCAAGGCGCAGCGCCTGTCGCAATTCGCCGACGATGCCTGGCAGCGCATGGCCTGCATCGAAACCGCCAATGCGATGGACGACCGGATCGTTCTCAACGCAGGCGCCAGCCATACGCTTGCGGTCTCCATCGGCAGCGAATCACTCTAGGGTCTACCCCGTTTCTTTGGCACTGGATGGAGCCCACTGCCGGCCCTCTTCGTAGGGTGCGCTCCGCGCACCGATGCTGAGCTCAGTGGTAACCCCGCTCAGCTAACGCGTTCTGATCTCGATATCTCGGTGCGCAGAGCGCACCCTACGTTTACCGCGATTCGGAATCCAGCAGTACCAGCCGCGCTTCGAGCAGTGCAGGAAACCGCTTGAACCAGGTCTGGTTCAGCGGTGACGGATGCGGCAATGGATAAAGCTTAAAGGCGCGCTTCGCACCGTCCTCGGCCTGCAGCTCAATCTCGATAGAGGCGCTGAAACGGTTCTCGCTCTGCCAGAACCGCTCGAGACGCTGGCGTACCTCGGCGGGCTGATCGATGCCGAACCAGAGGAAGGCTTCGCGGCCCAGAGTGATGATCGCCTCGCCGTTCCAGCTTTCGACCAACAGCTGGCGCATCTGCGGGTGAAAACGGCGCTTGATCTTCATCGACCAGGCTTTGTTGCCGATTGGCTTGTACGGCACGGTGTTGATCCAGAAGAACCTTTCACTGAGCGCACGCCCGGCTTCGAAGTCCGGCATCTCCTCGCCATGCAGGTGCCGGTAGAGCACCTTGCGCACCAGCTGCCCGCCGCTGCCGATGAACGGCTCGCCATAGCGAACCTCCTCGCGCCCCGATCGCGACCGAAGAAGGCGATCGGCGCATCGGCGTCGCCCAGGCCGATGATCGGCTCGAGCGGATCCTTGTCGAAGCGCTGGTAGACCTCGACGTCGATGCCCTCGGTCTGTGCGGCGAGTTCGCGAAAAGCCTGGCGTTGCCCCTGATTCACAGTCACTGGCATTGGCCTCGTTCAAAAGTCGCTCTCGTCCACCAGCGCCACGTTTGCGGCAGTTAGTGCGTATGCCGCGTCGGCCAGATCATTGCTGACCGGCTCGATCCGCAGCGTGCCGTCCACCCACAAGGGCGCATAGATGTCTTCCAGCATGATGCCGGCCGGGTAGCGAACCAACACGATCTGATTGGGCGGTGGCGGCGGAACGTGGATGCAGGCGCCCGGATATGGCACTAGGAAGAACTCGGTGCTGCGGCCACTGCTGTCAGTTTCCAGCGGCACTGGATAACCGCCGAGGCGGATCTGCTGGCCGTTCAGCGATGTCACTGTCTTGGCCGAATACATGACCTCGGGTAAGCCCCGCCCTTGCTTGAGCCCACCCTCATCGCTGAAACCATCGGCCTCAGGGGAGTCGTGTTCGATCTCTGGCATTTCCTCTAGCGCCTTGCGGTCTTCGGCGGGCATCAATTCGAGCCAGTCGAGTTCGTCCGGAGCCGCCTGAATGAGGGTTGAGACGCACAGCAAAAGAGGCAGGATGATCGAGCGCATGAGAACCGAGGGGTAGTGAGATCGGGGCCGCCCGAAGCGCGGCCCCGGACGGGTCAGTGTTTACGACTGGTCACCATGCCATAAATCACCAGCAGGATGATCGCACCGACCACCGCGCCGATAAAGCCGGCACCTTCGCCCGCCTCGTACAGGCCGAGCGCCTGGCCGCCATAGGTAGCGAGCAGCGAGCCGCCGATACCCAGCAGGATGGTCATGATCCAGCCCATGCTGTCGTTGCCGGGCTTCAGGAAGCGTGCGATGAGGCCCACGATCAGGCCGATGATGATGGTTCCGATGATGCCCATTGGCAGTCTCCCTCAGGTCCGAAAAATACGCGTTACGTATCTTCGGACCGGAGAGGGGCTAGGCAGTTCGCCACTGAATGCCCCAGGCCAGACGGCCGGTGATCAGTCGCGGTCGATCAGCGACTCGACCGCAGTGATCTGCCGATCCAGCGTGGCGCGGTCCGGACAGCGCAACGTTGCGTGACCGACTTTGCGTCCGACCTTGAACGCCTTGCCATAGTGATGCAAGTGGCAGTCCTCGACCGCGATGACCTTCGCCACCGGCGGCACTTCGCCGATGAAGTTGAGCATGGCGCTTTCGCCCAGTTTCGCCGTCGAGCCCAGCGGCAAGCCGGTCACCGCGCGTAGGTGATTCTCGAATTGGCTGCACTCAGCGCCTTCGATGGTCCAGTGACCGGAGTTGTGCACGCGCGGCGCGATCTCGTTGGCCTTGAGGCCGCCGTCCACCTCGAAGAACTCGAAGGCCAGCACGCCGACATATTCCAGTTCTGTCAGCACCCGGCCGGCATAATCCTCGGCCAGCGACTGCAGCGGATGATTGCTGCTGGCCACCGACAACCGCAGGATGCCGTCTTCGTGAGTGTTGTGAACCAGCGGATAGAAACAGGTCTCGCCGTCGCGAGCGCGCACGGCGATCAACGACACCTCACCGCTGAACGGCACGAAACCTTCCAGGATGCACGGAACGCTGCCCAGCTCGGCAAAAGCGCTGCTGACGTCGGACTGTTTGCGCAGCACCTTCTGACCCTTGCCGTCATAACCCAGGGTGCGGGTCTTGAGCACGGCAGGCAGGCCGATACTGGCCGCGGCAGCATCGAGGTCAGCCTGGGACTGGATATCGGCGAAAGCCGGTGTAGGGATGCCAAGGTCCTTGAACATCGACTTCTCGAACCAGCGATCACGGGCGATACGCAGCGCATCGGCGCTCGGATAGACCGGCACGAACTGGGAGAGAAAGGCGACCGTCTCGGCGGGCACGCTCTCGAACTCGAAGGTCACCAGATCCACTTCATCGGCCAGCTGGCGCAGGTGATCCTGATCGCCATAGTCGGCACGCAGGTGCTCGCCGAGCGCCGCGGCGCAGGCGTCTGGCGCCGGATCGAGAAAGGCGAAGTTCATGCCCAGCGGCGTTCCCGCCAGGGCCAACATGCGGCCGAGCTGGCCGCCACCGATCACGCCGATCTTCATTTATGCGTTCCTCGGATCCGGATTGTCGAGCACGGTCTGGGTCTGTTCGTCGCGGAATTTCTTCAGCGCAACGTGATATTCAGGGAATTCATGCCCGAGGATGCTGGCCGACAACAATGCCGCGTTGACCGCGCCCGCCTTGCCGATGGCCAGGGTCGCGACCGGCACGCCAGCGGGCATCTGCACGATGGACAGCAGCGAATCGACACCCGAGAGCATGGACGACTGCACCGGCACCCCGAGCACCGGCAGATGCGTCTTGGCAGCACACATGCCCGGCAGATGCGCCGCACCGCCGGCCCCGGCGATGATCACGCGCAGCCCGCGTTCCTCGGCCTGCTCGGCGTACTGGAACAGCAGATCGGGCGTGCGGTGTGCGGACACCACGGTGACTTCGTGCGGAATGCCGAGTTTTTCCAGCATCTCGGCGGTGTGGCTGAGGGTGGACCAATCGGACTTGGAGCCCATGATCACGCCTACCAGTGCGGTCATCGTCGTGCCTCTCGTCGTGCGCTGCGCAGCGCTACAAAAACGACAAGCCACGCACCGGGAGCGTGGCTTGCATGCAGGGCAAACCAGCGAAGGCGCTGGTTCGAAGGCGCGGCATTATACCGGAAAGCCGCGCATGTCGCGCCTGCGGCTTGACAGCCGGACGGCTGCATGAAGGCCGCTCATCTTCGATGCCGTAGCGAATGCCCTAAGCGGAACACCGCACGCCTGCCAGGCCAATGGCGAGCCCCACCCCGAACGCTGGCAGGCAAGCCAGCCCTCATGATGGCCGGCGCTGCTTCCGGCCAGGCTTGGTATGCTCCTCGCGTACCGTATCGGAGGTGCCGTGTTCTCATTGAAGCGCCAGGGCGATTTTCGCCTGCAATTGAGCCGTACGCTGACCAAGCCGGGGCGTCATCAGGTCGAGCTGTACCTGTTCACGCCCCATGAGACTACCTTTTCCACCCGTGCCCTGACCGAAGAGCAATTCTTTCACAGCGCCCTGACCCACCGCTTTCGGCTGCTGGGCCTGCCGGCCAAAGACCGGGCCAGCAAGCTGGATACCTCCTATTCGCTGCTGTCGCCGCACTACGAAATCATGCAGGGAGCCTCGTTCTTCCAGTTCCAGGCGTCCCTGGACCGCCTGCGCCAGCAGCTGCAGGGCAAAGCGATGGCCGAGCCGCTGGCGCGTGCCCTGCGGCTCAGCCAGAACTACGCCCAGCGCCTGCGCAAGGCCGAGCCGAAGCAGAGCAAGCAATCGCGCTACTTTCGCCAGCTGGATATCTATTTTTCCTGGCTTGCGGAGCAGTTCCTGCTGGAAAACATGACTCTGGAGGGATTCGCGGACCTCGACAAAGAGCTGCAACAGGCGGTGCACGAATTCCTGCACCAAGAACGGCGCTACCGCACCGAACGCGGCTATCTCAGCGATTTCCAGGGGGCGCCGACCCGCGTCTGGAACCGCATGAGCCTTTATCTGCGGCTGCTGGAATACCCGGTGGTGCTGCGTCAGAAACTCACCGAACTAGGCGCCGGCACCCGCAAGCTGGTGAAGGCGGCCTCTACGATGCTAATCATGTCGCTGTTCACTTATTTTCTGTTCAACGTGCGCGACGCCAGCCAGAAAATGTCCCTGGCGCTGCTGGTGGGTATCGCGCTGGTGTACGCGGTGCGCGACCTGCTGCGCGACGACCTGATCGACACCGTCACACGCTGGCTGCGCAAGGGCAAGCCGCGCTGGAAGATCCGTCTGCTGATGCCTTACACCCAGGCGTCCATGGCCCAGCAGCTGGTCTGGCTCGACTACCGCAAGCTCTCCGAGCTGAGCAAGGCCGTGCGCGAGCATTCCGGCAAGTGGGCCACCAACGAGGAGCGGCAGATCGTCTGCTACCGTTCATGGCTGCACCTGGAAAAGGCGGCGCTGGTACAGGACGAACTCCAGGAACGCCTGATCCTCGATTGCGAGCCGCTGTGCGCGATGATCCAGGCCAGCCATCAGCAACTGTTCGAGTGGAAGGAAGCAGAGGACCAGCCGGTGGCCATCCAGGCGCACACCATCGAAAAGCAGCACGACTATAACCTGCTGCTGGTGCATCGCCAGCCGGGACAGGAAGCCACCGTGGCGCAGCGCTGGACGCTGCGCCTGGGTGCTGGGGGCATCGTGCGCTGTGTGAATAAGACAGTGAACTGGCCCGAGCCACCAAAACGACGCCTATGGCGGCGGGCCTGACCGCACGCTTCAGGCGCTCGCCAATGCCGCATGAATGGTTGCTGACAGAACTGCGACGCAAATCTTGTCGCTACCCGCCACCCTCCAGCCGGCGCCACAAGAGTCGCACCGCCGCCTTGCGCACCAGCGCGCAGCGATACAGGCGGATTTCCAGCGGCAGGCGCCAGGTTTCGTCGGCGCACTCCACCAGTTCGCCGCGTTGCAGTTCGGCGGTAATGCTCAGGCGCGGTACCCAGGCTACGCCGAGGCCTTGCAAGGCCATGCTTTTCAGGCTGTCGGCCATGGCGGTTTCGTACCCCGTGGTGTAGCGCAGCCGGCGCTGGCGCAGCAGGCCGTTGACCGAGCGACCAAGAAAGGCGCCGGCACTGTAGGCCAGTAGCGGCACGCTCTGGCCACTGTTCAGGTCGAACAACGGGCTGCCCTGCTTATCGACGGCGCAGACCGGTAACATCTCGCTGTTGGCCAAGTGCTGGGAGGGAAAGATGTCCGCATCCAGCTGCAGCGCGGCGTCGGGATCGTGATAAGCCAGCATCAGGTCACAGGCACCTTCGCGCAGGGCGTGCACCGCGTCGCCCACGTTGGTCGCCATCAGCCGCGTGCTGGGGTTCAGGCCCAGCTCACGCAGGCCGGCGATCCATTGCGGAAAGAAGCCCAGGGCCAGGGAATGCGCGGCGGAGATTTGCAGCACCTCGCCCTGCTGGCCTTCCAGATGATGCAGATGACGCAGCACCTCACCGAGCTGTTCGACCAGGCTTCGCGCGGTGATCAGGAACAGCTGGCCGGCCTCGGTCAGCTCGACCGGCGTGCGCGTGCGGTTCACCAGCGTGATGCCGAGGCTGTTCTCAAGGCTGCGAATGCGGCGGCTGAATGCCGGCTGGGTGACGAAGCGCCGCTCGGCCGCCTGGGAAAAGCTGCGTGTCGCAGCCAGGGTGACGAAGTCTTCCAGCCATTTGGTTTCGATGTTCATGCCGGCTCCTGGCAGGCGTGTGAGGGGTCCGATCGTGCGTCGCAATAACGCTCCAGAGCGAAACGACGTCACATCATCGTTATGCCGATCATGCATGACCCAGAGTTTAACGGCATTGGCCGCAAAAGGGCCTCAGGCCCTATGGTAGTGGCCTTCGCGGTAAATGCCGCTTTCTCTCGGAAGAGATCCCTCATGTCCTCCGCTGCATCGTTCCGCCTCGAAAAAGACCTACTCGGCTCCCTCGAAGTACCCGCTGACGCCTACTACGGCATTCAGACCCTGCGCGCCGTACACAACTTCCGCCTCTCCGGCGTGCCGCTGGCGCATTACCCGAAGCTGGTGGTCGCGCTGGCGATGGTCAAGCAGGCGGCAGCGGATGCCAACCGCGAGCTGGGCCATTTGAGCGATGCCAAGCACCTCGCGATCAGCCAGGCCTGCGCGCAGCTGATCCGCGGCGATTTTCACGACCAGTTCGTCGTCGACATGATCCAGGGCGGGGCTGGCACCTCGACCAACATGAACGCCAACGAGGTGATCGCCAACCTGGCGCTGGAATACATGGGGCATGCCAAGGGCGAGTACCGCCATCTGCACCCGAACAACGATGTGAACATGGCGCAGTCGACCAACGACGCCTACCCCACGGCGATCCGCCTCGGCCTGTTGCTCGGCCATGACACCCTGCTGGCCAGCCTCGACAGCCTGGTCGGAGCCTTCGCCGACAAGGGCGCGGAATTCGCGCATGTGCTCAAAATGGGCCGCACCCAGCTGCAGGACGCGGTACCGATGACCCTCGGCCAGGAATTCCGCGCCTTCGCCACCACCCTCGGCGAGGACCTGGAGCACCTGCGTCTGATCGCGCCACAGCTGCTGGTGGAGGTCAATCTTGGCGGCACCGCCATCGGCACCGGCATCAACGCCGACCCGAATTATCAGGCGCTGGCCGTGCAGCGCCTGGCGACCATCAGCGGGCACCCACTGAAACCCGCCGCTGACCTGATTGAAGCCACCTCGGACATGGGCGCTTTCGTCACGTTTTCCAGCATGCTCAAGCGCCTGGCGGTGAAGCTGTCGAAGATCTGCAACGACCTGCGCCTGCTCTCCAGCGGGCCGCGCACCGGCATCAACGAGATCAATCTGCCGCCGCGCCAGCCGGGCAGCTCGATCATGCCGGGCAAGGTCAATCCAGTGATTCCGGAGGCCGTCAACCAAGTCGCCTTCGAGGTGATCGGCAACGATCTGTCGCTGACCATCGCTGCCGAAGCTGGCCAGCTGCAGCTCAACGTCATGGAGCCGCTGATCGCCTTCAAACTGTTCGATTCGATCCGCCTGCTGCAACGCGCCATGGACATGCTGCGCGAGCATTGCATCGTCGGCATCACGGCGAACGAGGATCGCTGCCGCGAGCTGATGGAAAACTCCATCGGCCTGATCACCGCGCTCAACCCCTACATCGGTTACGAGAATGCGACCCGCATCGCCGGCCAGGCACTGCTCAGCGGTCGCGGTGTGCTGGAGCTGGTACGCGAGGAACAATTGCTGGATGACGCCACCCTCGACGACATTCTGCGTCCGGAAAACATGATCGCGCCGCGGCTGGTGCCGTTGAAGGGTTGATTCCGGCCTGTTCGGCGAGTACCCACGCTTTATCTTCCCGGGATGGCTTAGGCCATCCCGTTTCCGTTCTCCCCATCGGTCACTGCGCGCCGGGTCTTACGCCCTGCTAGAAATGGCACCTGGAACGGATCAATATCCTGCCCAACCTGAAGCCATTTTCCGCTCGGAGAACCCGCCATGTACCTGCCCGCCGCCTTCCGCCAGGACGACCTCACCGAGCTGCACGCGCAGATCCAGGCCAATCCCTTCGCCCTGCTCGCCAGCACCGGGAGCGGCGGCATGCAGGCCAGCCATCTACCGTTGCTACTAGAGCCGGAAGAAGGTGAGTTCGGTACCCTCTACGGCCACTTCGCCCGGGCCAATCCGCACTGGCGCGAGCTGCACGTTGCCGAAGCGCTGGCCGTCTTTTCCGGGCCGGACGCCTACGTCAGCCCGAACTGGTATCCATCCAAGGCCGAGCACGGCAAGGTGGTGCCGACTTGGAATTACATCGCCGTGCACGCACGCGGCCCGGTCGAGCTGATCGAGGAGCCCGAGCGCCTGCTGCAGATCGTCAGCCGCCTCAGCGACCGTCACGAGGCAGCCCGTCCGCAGCCCTGGGCAGTAAGCGATGCGCCGCGCGACTACCTGGACGGCATGCTGCGCGCCATCGTTGGCTTCGCCCTGCCGATCCGCCGTCTTGAAGGCAAGTGGAAGCTGAGCCAGAACCGCTCGGCCGCCGACCAGGCCGGCGTGCGCGATGGCTTGGCCGCCTCGCCCCATCCGCGCGAGCAGGCCCTGGCCGCACACATGACTCAAGAAGGATGACTCCTATGGCCGATATCCGCCCGCTGACCGCTGACGACCACGCCGCCTGGCTGCCGCTCTGGCAGGGCTACCAGCGCTTCTACAACACCCAGATCCCGGAGACGACCAGCGCCCTTAGCTGGGAACGCTTCCTCGATCCCGCCGAGCCGATGCATGCGGCGCTGGCCTGGCGCGACGGCAAGGCCGTAGGCCTGGTGCACTGGATTTTCCACCGCAGCTGCTGGACCCCCGGCGACTATTGTTACCTGCAGGATCTCTTCGTGGCCGAAGGGATTCGCGGCGGCGGCATCGGTCGCTCACTGATCGAGCATGTCTACGCCGAGGCTAGCGCCGCCGGCGCTGCGCGCGTGCACTGGCTGACCCAGGAGACCAACTACCAGGGCCGCATGCTCTACGACCGCATCGCCGACCGTCCCGGTTTCATCCAGTACCGAAAACTGCTCGGATAAGCGCCGAGCGGCTGAAGCGCTATTCGATTTCGAACAAGCCGTCGCGAATGGATACCGATGCCAGCCGCTCACGAATCTCCGGGTCGATTCGCGGGTCGTCTAGCTCGTAGAGCATGACCTGGCGATAGGCATTGACCCGGTTGATCTCGCTACCCAGGTATTCCCACACCACACGCGTGCAGGCCGGAGTGCGCCGGTCACCGCTGGAAACGCCGGTCTTGAGCCCGTTGAGGCGATTGATGCGGCTCTTGAAGCTGGGGATCAGAATGGTCTGACTCATCTCGTTGCTCGTCAGCGACTCGTAGTCGATGAGGAACAGACGATCCTGCAGATAAAAGGCCGCGCCCAGATAGCGACAGCGCACCACGCCTTCCTCGGTCCCGCTGGTGTTGTCGGCGCGCGACTGCTCTTGTCGCTCCTGCCGTTCGAAGACGAAGCTGCCGCGATCCTCACGCAAATGCACCAGCGACAGTAGGATATGCCCCGGCACCGACATGCAGTTGGCGTACTCGAAGTAATACCCGCAATAGCGCGAAAGGCTGCTAGCGTTGTCGCGTAGCGGCTGAAACAGCTCGAGCAGCGGGTCGCTGGCGGCGATGCGTTCCTGATCATGGCTGCGCATGCCGATCAGCTGGGCGAACTGGTCGCTGGGCAGCGCCAGTTCATAGCCTTCGACGCCGAAAAAATCACAGATACGCTTGAGATTGTGCGCAGTCGGGCGGCTCTGGCCGCTCAGGTATTTGTTGAACTGGGCGCGGTTGATCAACAGCTTCCGGCACACCTCGGCGATCGAGCGGTAGTGACTGCAGAGCAGTTTTAGGTTGGCGCCGAGATGGTCGTGCATGGCCTGATCCGTTGATGCGAGCGGCGCGATTCTAGCATCAACTCGCGCCAACTCGCCGCGACCTGCGTAATTGTGTGACCGATGCGTCTGGCCAACCATTTCCAGCCTGCGTTTTGCACCCCGTCAAAAAACAAGAGAGAACTCTCCGCCATGCTCGATCTTCTCAACGATCTCATCTGGAGCAAGTTGCTTATCGTGATGCTGATAGGCCTCGGCCTGTACTTCACGATCGTTTCGCGCTTCGTCCAGTTTCGCTACTTCGGCAGCATGTTTCGCATTTTCAGCGAAGCCTTCAAACGCCAGCCAGGTCAGCTCAGCTCATTCCAGGCGTTGATGCTCAGCGTCGCCGGCCGCGTTGGTGCCGGTAACATTGCCGGTGTCTCGGTCGCCATCATGCTCGGCGGGCCGGGTGCGATTTTCTGGATGTGGATCGTGGCGTTAGTCGGCATGGCCACCAGCTACTTCGAATGCTCCCTGGCGCAGCTGTACAAGCGTCGTGAAGCCGACGGCGGCTATCGCGGCGGCCCGGCGTTCTACATCCAGCACGGCCTCGGCCAGCGCTGGCTGGGCATCGTGGTGTCGCTGTTGTTGCTGATGACTTTCGGCTTCGGCTTCAACGCTGTGCAGTCCTATACCGTTGCCAGCTCTTTGAACGACACCTTCGGCGTGCCCACCTTTATCAGCGGCATCGTGCTGATGGTGGTGATCGGCCTGATCATCTTCGGTGGCATCAAGCGCATCGCCAAGTTCGCCGACGTGCTGGTCCCGGTGATGGCGTTCTCCTACATCGCCATGGCCATCTTCGTCATTGGCAGCAATGCCGGCGCGGTTCCCGAAGCCTTCGCCACCATCTTCCGCAGCGCCTTCGGTCTCGAACCGGCATTCGCTGGCGGCATCGGCGCGGCGATCATCATGGGTGTCAAACGCGGCCTGTTCTCCAACGAAGCGGGCCTTGGCAGCGCGCCCAACGTAGCGGCGGTGGCGGAGGTCAAACATCCGGTAGCGCAGGGCATCGTGCAGTCGCTCAGCGTGTTCATCGACACCATCGTGCTATGCAGCTGCACTGCGCTGATCATCATTCTTTCCGGAGTGTTCGAGCCGGGTAGCGAGATGGGTGGCGTAGTGCTTACCCAGACCGCGGTCGCCGCGGTGGTCGGCGAGTGGGGCCGAGTATTCATCAGCCTCGCGCTGTTGCTGTTCGTGTTCACAACGCTGATCTACAACTACTACCTCGGCGAGAACGCGTTGGGCTTTTTCACCGGCCAGCGCTGGCCCGTCATGGTCTATCGGGTCATGGTGATCGCTCTAGTGATGTGGGGCTCGATCCAGGATCTGGGTACGGTTTTCGCCTTCGCCGATGTGACCATGGGCTTACTGGCGATCTGCAACCTGATCGCCCTGGCGTTGCTGTTCAAGGTCGGCCTGCGTCTGATGCGCGACTACGACAGTCAGCGGAAGGCAGGCGTCGAGTCGCCGGTGTTCGATGCGAAGAACTTCGCCGATCTGGATCTCGACCCGAGCGTCTGGCCAGCCAGGGTTGGTGGTGAAGCGCCAGTCAATAATGTGGCTACCGCCAGTCAGACGCATCAGCACTAAGCGTTCTTCAGCGTCGTTTGAACAGGGGCCACGGCCCCTGTTTTCATATAGGAGACTCCTATGCCGGCTTCCAGAAACATCCTGGTGCTGTACACCGGCGGCACCATCGGCATGCAACAGAGCGCCGAGGGCTTGAAGCCCGCTTCGGGCTTCGCTGGCAGGTTGCGCGCCGAGCAGGAACGGCAATCCCAGCTGAAATTGCCGAGCTGGCAATTCCGCGAACTGCTCCCGCCCATCGACAGCGCCAACATGAATCAAACCCATTGGCTCGCCATGGTCCAGGCCATCCTTACCGGCGTGGAACAGGATGGCTGCGATGGCGTGCTGGTACTGCACGGCACCGATACGCTGGCCTACAGCGCCGCTGCCCTGAGCTTCCTGTTGCTGGGTCTCGAAGTGCCGGTGGCGCTAACCGGTGCCATGTTACCGGCCGATGCACCTGGCAGTGATGCCTGGGATAACCTGTTCGGCGCCATGCAGGCGCTGCAGGCGGGCGTCGAGCCAGGCGTGCATCTGTATTTCGCCGGAAAGCTGATGTCTGGGGCGAATGCCAGCAAACTCGGTACCGCTAGCCTCGATGCGTTCGGCGTATTGCCGCGGCTGCGTCAAGGCCAACGGGTGCCGAGCATTCCCGCCGCGCTCGGCTATCGGCAACCGCGTCGTACGGTTGGCCTAGCAGTGCTGCCGCTGCACCCCGGCATCCAGGCCGCGCAGGTGCGCGCGGTACTTGCCAGTGATGTGCAGGGACTGGTGCTCGAATGCTACGGCAGCGGCACGGGGCCTTCGAATGAAGACCAGCTGCTGGCCGCATTGAAGGAAGCGCATGCGCGTGGCGTGGTGCTCGCGGCGATCAGCCAGTGCCCGCAGGGTCACGTCGATTTTGGCATCTACGCGGCCGGCAGCAAGCTGGCCGCCAGCGGTCTGGTTTCCGGCGGCGGAATGACCCGTGAGGCGGCGCTGGGCAAGCTGTTCGCATTGCTCGGCGCCGGGCTGTCGCAAGCGGAAGTCGAACACTGGTTCGCGCTCGATCTCTGCGGCGAGCGCGCCGACTAGGGCCTGCATCCCGTTTCGTAGCGTCCGCGAAGGAACTCGGTCTTCCCGACTGCGGAATACTGTAGGGCCGAATAAATTCGGCCCTACAGGCTGTAGCGATCCAAATAACTTTGCTTACGGATCACGCCTGAAACGGAACAGGCTCTCGGGTCTGGTCCCGTTTCGCTGCGCCCTTGGCGAGACTAGGCCATACCGACTGCGGAATACCGTAGGCCGAATTTATTCGGCTTTAACAAATCTGAGGCCGGATAAATTCGGTCCTATGACTCGAGCGATCCGAAAGTCCAGCGGCTATAGGCAGGCGCTTACCCGCTGGCGCAGCTCGTCGAGATCCAGCGGCTTGCTCAGGCGCCCCTGGCAATCGAAGCCCTCTTTATTTTCCGGGGCCGCGCTGAGGATGATGACCGGCAACTCTCGTGTGGCCGGAGTTTTGCGCAGCAGCCTCAGCAGTTCTTCTCCTGTCAGTTCGGGAAGGTTCAGGTCCAGCAACAGCAGGTCCGGCGGATCGCTCAGCAGCTGCTCCAGCGCCGTCCGGCCATTGCCGATCACGCTGACCTCACCGAGATCCTCCAACGCCTTGCGCACCAGCAACTGACTGGCCGGATCGTCTTCGGCATAGACGATGCGCGGCCGCTCATGAATCGGCCGAAGCGGCTGCGCTTCGATGACCGGCAGTGCAATCCAGAACAGGCTACCGGTGCCCAACTCGCTCTTCACACCGATGCTGCCACCCATCAGCTTGGCGTATTCCAGACACAAGGACAGTCCGATGCCGGCACCCTGAATGTTCGAACTCTCGCGACCCAGACGCTGAAAGGGCTCGAACATCCGCGCTTGCTGCGCCTCGTCTATTCCGAGGCCCGTATCTTCGACCAACAGGCGCACCTGGCCGGCCACCGTTTCGATGCTGAGCAGAATCTGCCCGGACGGTCTGTTGTACTTGATCGCATTGGACAGCAGGTTGAGCAGTACCTGACGCAGCCGCCGCGGCTCGGCCAGTACCTCGATGGGTTTCGCCGGCAGATCGAATGACAACTGCAGGCCGTGACGCTTGACCTCGAGCGCCACCAGCTCGGCGCATTCACGCATCAGCGCTATGATTTCGACCGACTCGAGCTTCAATCGCGGGCGCTCGGCCTGCAGGCTCGACCAGTCGAGAATGTCGCTGAGCAGCTGGTTCAAATGGCGGCTGGCCAGCAGAATTTCATCGAGGTAGTCGGCCGCTTCCGGATTGGACTCGGGCGAGCAATCCATGCGCATCAGCTGCGCGAAACCGAGGATGGCGTTCAGCGGCGTACGCAGTTCGTGGCTGATGCTGGAAATCAAATGGGTCTTGGCCTCGTTGGCCGCCTGGGCCTGCTGCGTGGCATGGCGCAGGTCTTGCTCGACTCGCTTGAGCGCATCGATATCGACATGAGTGCCGGCCAGCAGAGTGGCCTCGCCGGTCTGCGGGTCGCGCTCGATCACCCTGCCGCGGCTCAACAACCAGTGATACTCGCCGAGCGCGTCGGCAAGGCGGAACTCGCATTCGTAGTGCAGCGCCTGCCCCATGAGCATACGCGCCATCTCGGCACGCACGCGGGGCTCGTCGCGCGGATGGACGCGTTGCAGGAACTGCGCTTGGCTGAGCTTCGACGAAGGGAGCCCGAAGCGGGCCGGCAGGCGTCCGCGAACGTGCAGCGTGCCGTTGCGCGTGTCGCTTTCCCAAAGGCTTTCGGTTGCACTTTCGAGCACCAGTTCGAGGCGTTCCTGCGCTTGCGAGCGCTGCGCCTCGCTGAGTTCCAGCTGACCGCCGATGGCATGGGTGTGCTGCGCCAGATCGTCGAGCTCACGGATATCGGAGGCGATCGGCTGCGATCGCCATTGACGCTGTCCGATCTGCCCCGTCATCTGCGAAATGCTGGCGATAGGCGCAAGCAGCGACTGGCTGAGTTGCCGCGCACGCAACCACATGTAGGCGAAAAACAGCAGATAGAACAGCAGCAGGCCGGCGATCAGCAGATAGCCGATCTGCCGATAGTGGCTGGCAAGCGTATTGGTTTGCCGGAATACCTCGGCCTCGTCCACCACCGTCAGCAGGTGCCAGTCGGTCTGCTCCACCGTTCCCCAGGCCACCAGCTGTTGCCGCCCGTCGAGGCTCACACGCTGCACGCCATCGGGCTGCGTGGCGATGGCATATGCCAACTGTCGGGTTTCGGGGCGGCGACCGAGATGAAAGTCTTCAGGTTTGAATATTTCTCGGCGAATCGCTTCTTCGTAAGAATGCTCGGTCAGTTCATCGAGGCCAAACTGGCGCTCGCCGGCTTCGGGCAATGCCATGATGTTGAGGTCGCGGCTGATCAGCATCGCGTAACCGCCCCAAGGCACCCGCAAGTCGGCGATCTGCTGCAGGATGCCGTTGACGGTAATGTCGATGCCGCTGACGCCTTCCAGAAAGTCGTCGAGGTACACCGGCGCGATGGCCGACATCATCCAGCCGTGCCCGGCCGGGTCCAGATACACATCCGTCCAAACGACCCGACGCGCCGGGTTGTGCCAGGAGCCGGCCAGGTAATAGAAGTTGTAGCTGGGGATGTCCATATCCGACGGATATTGCTCCGCCGTGTTGAACCAAGGATATATATGGTTGTAGCTGTCCCAGCTGTTGAAGTAGAGGCTGGCGATCAGTGGATTGCCGGCGTGCAGCTCTTTCATCAGCGGATCGAGACGGCGCAAGCGCGCCACTTTCTCAAGCTCCTGCTGTTCGGGCGCGGTAGCCGCGGAATAGAAACTTGCCGCACCGCCATCGTCGTGCGGGCTGTAGCGCACCCCGCGAGGGTCGAGCTGCAGCTGCGGCAGCAGTTCGGTGCTTTCGTCTTCCAGCGCACGCGCGGTGAAGTTGCGAAACAGGGTGGTGGCGCTCGCCACCTGCTGCAACTGCTGGCTGATGATTCGCGCCTCGCGGCCAACCGCGGTTTGCAGTTCGGCGAGCGCCGTTTCGCGCAAATGCTCGGTCTGCGCATCCCGGATCGCATTGTTGGTCAGCAAATAGGTGGCGATCAGCACCACTTCGACCAGCACCAGCGGGATCAACGCGCTCTGGACAAAGGCGCGCCAGATCCATTGGCGTATCCCGATGGGTGTTTTCAGTGACACGACACGGCTCCAACGATCCCTTCAAACGCCTGGCCGGTCATGGTGGCCGCCTTCAAGTAGAGGTTTAGCACTAACGGCCCCGGCACAGCTTGCACAGATGGGTTCGATTCAGCGATTCGCCAGCTCGATGAGCGCGGTGCGCCACTCCACGCCGCGCGGCAACGCCAGGAAGGATGGATTGAGATAGCTCTCTCGCGCTTCGTAGGTCAGCGTCGCGCCTGTGACATCCAGCACCTCGCCACGTGCGCCTTCGAGCACGCCCTGGGCTGCGGCAGTGTCCCACTGCGAGGTCGGTGCCAGGCGCGGATAGCAATCCGCAGCACCTTCGGCCAGCAGGCACAGTTTCAGAGAACTGCCGACATTGGCTAGCACCAGCTCCCCGAAGCGCTGGCGCAACCCGTCCAGCAAATGCTCCTGCGCCGGGCTCGAATGGCGGCGGCTGGCGACCACCGTGAAACCCTCGGCCGGCGCGTGGCGCACCTGCAACGGCTGTGCCGCGCCATCGGCTTCAGCGCGCCAGGCACCGTACTCGGCACCGCCGTAATAACAGCGGCCATTGGCCGGAATGCCCACCACGCCGAACAGCACCTTCCCCTGTTCGATCAGCGCCACGTTGACGGTGAACTCCTCGCTGCCGGCGATGAACTCCTTGGTGCCGTCCAGTGGATCGACCAACCACCAGCGCGTCCAACCGGCCCGTTCGGCCAGGCTCAGGTTGCAATCTTCCTCTGACAACACCGGGATGTCGGGGTCCAGCGCGCGTAGGCCGTCGGCCAGCAGATGATGCGCAGCCATGTCGGCGGCGGTAACCGGCGAGGCATCAGCCTTTTCATGCACCTGCACGCCGCTGCGCCAATGCGGCAGGATGACTTGGCCCGCGGCGCGTACCAGATCGATAACCGGTGCCAGATACGGATGGCTCATTGGTCGAATTCCCCGCGCTGGCTCAAAAGATCACGTGCCAGATACAGCGCCGCCAACGCACGACCTTCGCTGAATTGCGGATTCTGGATCAGGCTCGACAGCTCACGTAGGTCGACCCGATCGACGCGCATCGGCTCCGGTTCGTCGCCTGGCAGTTGTTCGGGATAAAGATCGCGGGCCAGCACCACCTGGATCTTTTGGCTCATGTAACCAGGCGAGAGCGAGAGCTCGGTCAGCCATTCGAGCTTGCGCGCGCCGAACCCGGCTTCCTCCTTGAGTTCGCGGTTGGCGGCGTCCAGCACATCTTCACCCGGCTCGATCAGCCCCTTGGGCAGAGACAGCTCATAGGTGTCGGTGCCACCGCAGTACTCTTCGACCAACAGCGCCTTGCCGTCGTCTTCCAGCGCGACGATCATCACCGCACCATAACCGGCGCCCTTGCCGGCCAGCCGTTCATAGGTGCGCTCGACGCCATTGGAAAACCGCAACTGCAACTCCTCGACACGGAACAGACGGCTGGTAGCGACGATCTCACGGGCAAGCACTGTAGGTTTCTGGCGCATGGAAGGATCCTTTGAAACGCGAACCGCAATCATAACCCGGCTTTTCGTGCCGACCGCGAAGGCTTTGCATCGAACCGACCGCTGTCGCACCATTGCGCCAATTGCCGAAAAGAGCCCGCCATGATCGCTTCGCTGCCTTGGTCTGAAATCGACACCGTCCTGCTGGACATGGACGGTACCCTGCTGGATCTGCACTTCGATAACCATTTCTGGCTCGAATTCCTACCCCAACGTTATGCCCAGCTGCACGGCATCAGTCAGGCCATGGCCGAATTGGAACTGGCGCCGCTGTTCAATGAGCACGAGGGCAAGCTCACTTGGTACTGCCTGGATTTCTGGACCCGCGAGCTGAACCTGCCGATACGCGAAATGAAACGCGAGATAGCCGACTTGATCGCCCTGCGTCCGGCCGCGGACGAATTTCTCGCGGCACTGCGCGATGCCGGCAAGCGGGTGGTCCTGATCACCAATGCGCACCGCGACTCCCTGTCGCTAAAGCTCGAACGCATCGAGCTGGCGCCCTGGTTCGACCGGCTGATCAGCTCCCACGACTATGGCTTTCCCAAGGAGCAGGCCCAGTTCTGGGATGCGCTGAAAGCGGATCTGGATTTCGATCCGGCCACTTCGCTGTTCATCGACGACAGCCTGCCGGTATTGCGCAGCGCCCGCGACTACGGCGTCGCTCATCTGCTGGCCATCCGTGAGCCGGACAGCCGGCGAGGGCAGAAAAATACCGAAGAATTCACCGCCGTCGATGACTATCTGGAGCTGATTCGCAGCCTGCAGGGTCATGCGGACTGATCGTGGGCGCTTCGCCGGCCTTTTCTCCCACGGCGCGTGTCAGGGGGATGCCGAGGACGGCAGTGCCTTCGGTAACTATGCTGTGGATGCCAGACCACGACGCCTAACCGTAATGAAAGATGCCGAATGGCCCGCTGTACATCCGATGGGAGACCTATGCCAATAGATCCGGGAGCCTGGCCGGCCGGTCGTAGCGAAATGAGCGGGCGCATCCGCAACCACGACTGGAGCGCAACGCCGCTAGGCGCGATCGACAGCTGGCCGGTCTCGCTGCGCGTGCTGCTCGACACCTTGCTCGAAGCGCCATTGCCCATGTGCGTGCTCTGGGGTGACCGTGACGTGCAGCTGTATAACGACGCCCACGCGGCGCTGATCGGCAGTTGCCATCCCGCCGCGCTCGGCGCGCCGGTCGCTTCAACCTGGGCTGAAATATGGCCAGCACTGACCGATACGTGCAGCGGCGGCGACCGCAGCCAGGCATGCCTGCTGCGCAACTACCGGTTGCCGGACGGAGACGCGCAGACCGGCGTCTGGTTCGATCTGGCCCTCAGCCCCATCAGGGATGATCAGCAGATCGCAGGCCGTCTGCTTTGCCTGCGCCACAGCGAGGAGGAAGCGCTGCGCCGCAGCGAAGCGGAAATCATGACGATCACCGACGCGTTGCCGGTGCTCATCGGCTACGTGGACCAAGACGAGCGCTATCGCTTCAACAACCGCCACTACCAGAGCTGGTTCGGCCAATCACCCGAGTGGTTGTACGGCAAGCGCCTGATAGAGGTCGTCGGCGAACGCGCTTACAACGAACGTCGCGAGCAGATAAAGGCCGCGCTGGCAGGCGAACCGATGGTCTTCGAGGCCTACATGCCGCACCAGGACGGCAGGCCACGCCATGCGCTGATGCACTACTTGCCACGCCGCGATGCTGAAGGGCAGGTGCAGGGATTCTTCGTTCTCTGCCAGGACGTGACCGAGCGCTGGCAGGCGGAACAGGCGTTACGCGAGCTCAACGAAACCCTGGAAAGCCGCGTGCAGGAACGCACCACCGCACTGGCTGAAGTTTATGAGCGGCTGCTCAAGGAAATGGTCAGCCGCGAACAGGCGCAGGAAGCCCTGCGTCAGGCGCAGAAAATGGAAGCGGTCGGCCAACTTACCGGCGGCATCGCCCACGACTTCAACAACATGCTCACCGGCATCATCGGCGGGTTGGACCTGATCCAGCGTTACAACCAGACTGGCCGTCACGCCGAAACCCAGCGCTTCATCGATGCCGCAGCCACCTCGGCCAACCGCGCCGCGGCCCTCACCCATCGCCTACTCGCGTTTGCCCGGCGTCAACCGCTGAACCTCAAGCGGGTCGACCTGAATGCAATGGTCGAATCGATGCGCGACCTGATAGTGCGCACCCTGGGCGGTCATATTCTGGTCGATGCCCAATTGCAGCCAGACCTATGGGCCGCCAACAGCGACGAAAACCAACTGGAAAGCGCCCTGCTCAACCTGGTCATCAACGCCCGCGATGCGATGCCCGACGGAGGCAGCCTGTATATCGCCACCACCAACGTGCAGTTGTCGAGCCAATCGCAAGTGGGTGAACTGGCTCCGGGCCGCTACGTCACCCTCAGCGTGATCGACAGCGGCTGCGGCATGACGCCCAAGGTTTTGGCCGCCGCGTTCGAGCCATTTTTCACGACCAAACCAATTGGGCAGGGCACCGGCCTCGGGCTGTCGATGATCTATGGCTTCGCCCGCCAGGCCGGCGGACACGTGCAGATCCGCAGCGAACCCGGTAAAGGCACCGAGGTCACGCTGTACTTTCCAGCGCACCACGCACTGACGGTGCCAGCGGCGGCGATCAGCAGCCTGACGGAGCAGCCGCCGCCGGCGACGCAAGGCGAAACCGTGTTGGTTGTCGAAGACGATCCAGCCGTGCGCCAATTGGTTCTAGATGTGCTGGGCATGCTCGGCTACCGCGCGCTGGAGGCCGTTGAGGCCAACGCCGCCATTGAGCTTCTGGAAAGCGGCGAACGCATCGACCTGCTGGTTTCGGACGTCGGTCTGCCGGGGATGAATGGCCGGCAACTGGCGGACATTGCCCGCCAGCATCGTCCTGGCCTGAGCGTGTTGTTCATGACCGGCTACGCCGAGCAGGCGGCCAGCAGCGGCTTTCTCGAAGCGGGCATGGACATGATCAGTAAGCCGTTCCAGATCGACCATCTGGCAGCACGGGTTCGCGGCATGCTGGCACGTGGTGGTTAGCGCGCCGGACGGGCCTCGGGCGCAGCGCGACACCTTCGCCGCGATTCGAACGGTAGGGCCGAATTCATTCGGCCGCAGGGCTGGCACGGCCGAACAGATTTCCTAGACATTGAAAATCCGCCCGGAGCCCTTCACAGTCGACCGGGCGGTACATCACCTGCGGTCAATATCGAGCCTGCTATGAACACGCCACGCCACCTCAACATTGCCTCCGATAACAACACGCCAACCGAGGCCAGCCAGCGCTATTACTTTCAGGCGGTCGGAGAGACGCAGCGCGAATCTGTGGAACTGGCCGAGGAATGTGCTCTGGCGATCGCCTATAACGGCATCAGCCAGGCGGTGATGATGGTCTCGCCGGCCGACCTCGAGGATTTCGTGGTGGGCTTCAGCCTTGGCAGCGGCATCGTCGAGGATGTCAGCGAGATCTACGACATTCATATCAGCGGCACCGGCAGCGGGCGCCAGGCCAATGTCGAGATCGCCAGTCGCGCCTTCTGGAAGCTCAAGGAGCAGCGCCGACAGCTGCCCGGCAACGCCAGTTGCGGATTATGCGGCGTCGAAGCCCTGGAGCAGGCGCTGCCACACCTACCGGTGATGCCGGTCGCGCCCCTGCCGCCGGCCCATTGGCTGCATGACCTGCGTCAGCGCATCGCCGAATATCAGCCATTGGCTCAAACCTGCGGCGCGGTGCACGCCGCTCTGTTCATCGACGCGCAGGGCGAAATCCGCCTGGGTCGCGAAGACATCGGCCGGCATAACGCACTGGACAAGCTGATCGGCGCATTGAGCCGCATGGGACAGAACGTCTCCGGGGGCGTTGCCGTGGTCACCAGCCGCTGTAGCCTCGAGCTGATTCATAAGGTGCAGCGCGCCGGCATTCCCACGCTCGTCAGCTTCTCCTCGCCCACCGGCCTGGCGGCGCGTTGGGCGCAGCGTCATAACCTCAACCTGATTCACATCCCGCACCGCAGTCCACCGCGTGTCTTCAGCCCTGCGAGCGTCTCGGACGAGGGTGAGGCATAAGTCCAAGCGCAAAAGCATCTGCTACCGGATGCGTCGATTCGCTGATTTCCTACCCTTTGCGGTCATGGCCAAGCAGCTGGATACCGTCTCGCTTGTCACAAGTTCCCTTGTTAAATCAAAAAGTTACGGAACGAGAACCCCGTCATGCCTTTCATCGGTGAACACTTGCGCAAGCTTCGCTCGCCACGTGAGCATCGCGGCGCCATCCATTCAAGAGGTTCGCCATGAAGTATTCCTCGATTCTGCTGTTGTCCGCGAGCCTGCTCAGCAGCGCCGCCTTTGCTGGAAGCAACACTGAAGCCGCTGTCGGCGGCGCGTTGGGCGGTGCCCTGGGCTCGGTGGTCGGTGAACATCTTGGCGGCTCGACGGGTGCTGCCATTGGCGCCGGCGTAGGCGGTGCGGCCGGCGGCATGGTCGGCGCCGACAAGCGCAGCCGCACCGAAGCGGCTATCGGCGGCGGCCTGGGTGCCGCAGGCGGTAACGTGATTGGCCAGCGTGTCGGTGGCAGCACCGGCGGTTTGATCGGCGCTGCCATGGGTGGCGGCGCCGGTGGCGCGGTTGGCAATGCCTACGGCGATGATGACGATCGAAGCGACCGCCGTTACCGCGACGACCGTCGGTACCATCCGGGTAAAGCCAAGGGCCACTACAAGCACAAGCATAAGCACCGGCATCACGACTGAGCCGGCACATCAGTCTTAAAATCCGTTACTCGACCTCTGTCGACAACAGCGCCCCGACGTCGAACACGTTCGGCCCTACAGTAGAAAAAACCGTAGGGCCGAATTATTCGGCCACCACCAACAGCGCTTCCAGCGCCTGGCGCAAGTCATTCGGGATCGGCGTCGGCCGGTTGCTGGCTCGATCTACAAATACATGGACGAAGCGCCCCGCCGCGCAGGCCTGCGACTCACCTGCCTTGAAGATCGCCAACTCATACTGCACCGAACTGTTGCCAAGCTTACCGACCCGCAAGCCAACTTCCAGGGCATCGGGAAAGGCAATCGACGCAAAGTAATCGCAGGATGAACTGACGACGAAGCCCACCACCTCGCCTTCATGGATGTCCAGCCCGCCCCGCTCGATCAAATAGGTGTTCACCGCGCTGTCAAAATAACTGTAGTAAACGACGTTGTTTACGTGGCCATAGATATCATTGTCGTGCCAGCGCGTGGTGATCGGCTGGAAGTGGCGGTAATCGTCGCGCAGGTGCTGCGGTTGTTCGGCCATTCGGCAAATCCTTGAAGGCAAGTCGACGCGGCGCGGTAAGCGCGGTGCGCCATTAAGATCAGTAGGCGGCGCGGTAGATAGCTAGCGCATCGGCTTCGGTGATTTCGCGCGGGTTGTTCACCAATAATCGCTGCTGGAGCATCGCCTCCTTCGCCAGTTGCGGCAGCATGTCCTCCGGCACGCCGGCGTCGCGCAAGCGGGTCGGCAGCCCCATACGCGCACTCAGCTCGCCAAGTTCCTCGATCAACTGATCGGCAAAGGTTGCTGGATCGTCGCTGCGCAGCCGTTCACCCAGCACGATGGGTGCCAGCTCGCCGTAATGGGTAGTCGCCGCGCTGACGTTGAAGCGCAGCACATGCGGCAGCACCAGCGCATTGGACAGGCCGTGGGGAATATGGAAGTTGCCACCCAACGGATAGGCCAGCGCATGCACCGCCGCCACCGGCGCGTTGGCGAAGGCCTGGCCGGCGAGGCAGGCGCCGAGCAGCATCGCTTGGCGCGCCTCGCGATTGCCGCCGTTGTGCACCGCCTCGTGCAGGTTGGCCGAAAGCAGGCGCAGTGCCTCGCGAGCCAGCAGGTCGGACAGCGGATTCTTTTTTAGCGCGCTGGTGTACGCCTCGATGGCGTGCACCATGGCGTCGATGCCGGTCGCGGCGGTGACGGCCGGAGGCAGGCCAAGCGTGAGATCGGCGTCGAGCAGCGCCAAGTCCGGCAGCAGCAGGGCCGAGACGACACCCATCTTGGTGGTTTCGCCGGTCGTGATAATGGCGATCTGAGTAACTTCCGAGCCGGTACCTGCGGTAGTCGGCACCTGGATCAGCGGCAGTCGCTGGCCCTTGGCATTGCCGACGCCGTAGATGTCCTGCAGCGACTGCGCGCAGTTCGGGTGCGCCAGCAATGCCACCAGCTTGGCGACATCCATCGAGCTGCCGCCACCGAACCCGATGACGAGGTCCGCTTTGTCCGATTTTGCCTGCTCAACCGCAGCCAGGACGATGCTTTCCGGCGGGTCAGCCACCACCTGGTCGTAGACGGCGACCTGCAGGCCTTCTTCATCGAAGCCCGGCAACACTTCATCGAGCAGGCCGAAGCGGGTAATGCCCGGATCGGTCACCACCAATACCGAGCGCGCCCCGCGCTCCTTGCAAAGGCTGGCCAAACGTCGCGACGAGCCGGGCTCGCAAATCAATTGAGCGGTTGTGGCAAAGCTGAACGGATGCATCGGTGCCTCCTGATTCAAGAAATAACTCCTCGTTGCGGAGGATCTGGGTTGGAAGAGCTTCCGGACAGCTCAACCGCATCGGTCACCAGCCAGTGACCACCAATCAAAACGCAAAATCCGCCTCTGGCAGCGCCATCAAGCAATCAGCACCACCCTGTATCGCCTCGCGATGACCGCTGGCACGCGGCAACACGCGGCGCAGATAGAAGTCAGCACTGGCCAGCTTGGCCTGGTAGAACGCCTCCTCCCCGGCGCCCTGTTCCAGCGCATCCTGCGCGCGCGCCGCCGCCTGCAACCACAAGCCCGCCAACAAGACATAGGCCGAGTACTGCAGAAAATCCACCGACACCGCACCGATTTCCTGCGGGTCGCGGCCGGTCGCAGCAATGATTTCGGCGGTCAGCTCGCGCCATTCGCCGATTCGTGCCTGTACCTTGCTGGCCATCTCATGCAGCGCCGGCCGGTCGATCTGGCGATCGCAAACCTCGCTGAACTCCGCCTGCAGGGCCGACAGCTCTGCACCGCCATCACCGAGCAGCTTGCGCCGGATGTAATCCAGCGCCTGGATGCCATTGGTACCTTCGTAAAGCTGGGTGATGCGGCTGTCGCGCATCAGTTGCTCCATGCCCCACTCACGGATGTAGCCGTGCCCACCGTAGACCTGCACGCCAAGGCTCGCGACTTCCTGCCCCATGTCGGTAAAGAAAGCTTTAACGATCGGAATGAGCAACGCCGCGCGCTTGCTGGCGGCTTTGCGGTCGCTTGGCTCGGGATGGCCATGCTCGAGATCCAATTGCCGCGCTGTGTAGGCCGCCAGCATGCGGCTGCCCTCGACCAGGGTCTTCTGCGTCAGCAACATGCGCCGCACATCCGGGTGGACAATGATCGGGTCAGCGGCCTTGTCCGGATACTGGGCACCGGCAAGTCCTCGGGATTGCAGGCGCTCGCGGGCGTAAGCGAGCGAGCCCTGATACGCCTGCTCAGCAATGCCGAGACCTTGCAGACCGACCTGGAAACGCGCGTCGTTCATCATGGTGAACATACAGGCCAGGCCCTGATTCGGCTCACCGACGACCCAGCCGGTGGCACCGTCGAAGTTCATCACGCAAGTGGCCGCGCCCTTGATGCCCATCTTGTGCTCGATGGCGCCGCAGCTCAGCGCATTGCGTTCGCCCGGCGTGCCGTCGGCCTTGGCGATGAACTTGGGCACCAGCAGCAGGCTGATGCCCTTCACCCCGGCAGGCGCATCCGGCAGGCGCGCCAGCACCAGATGCACGATGTTCTCGCTCATATCGTGCTCGCCGCCGGAAATGAAGATCTTGCTGCCGCTGACCCGGTAACTGCCGTCCGCTTGAGGTTCGGCCTTGGTGCGCAGCAGGGCCAGGTCGGTGCCAGCCTGCGGCTCGGTGAGGCACATGGTGCCGCTCCAGCTACCGCTGACCAGCTTTTCCAGATAGGCGTTCTTGAGCTCGTCGCTGCCGTGCTTGTACAGCGCCAGCACCGCGCCCTCGGTCAGGCCGGAGTAAATACGGAAGGACAGCGACGCGCCCATCAACATCTCATGGAAGTTACAGGCGACCAGCTGCGGGAAGCCCTGCCCGCCGTACTCGGTCGGCCCGGTCATGCTCGCCCAACCGTTGTCGACGTACTGCTGGTAGGCCTCGACGAAGCCCTGCGGCGTCTTCACCTCGCCGTTTTCCAGGGTCACGCCTTCTTCATCGCTATTGCGATTGAGCGGTGCGATCTCGCCGCCGGTGTAGCGCGCCGCTTCTTCCAGCACGCCGTCGATCAGCTCGCGGTCGAGGCCGTTGCCGAGCAGCTCGCAATGGGCGCTGGCGTCGAACAGCTCGTGCAGCACAAAGCGCATGTCACGCAGGGGAGCTTTGTATTCCATGCTCAGGCCTCCTTCTTGTAGTCGACGAAGCGACCACCCAGGGTGGCCAGGCTGTCGATCAATTCGGCAGGCTGCCAGTGCGCACCGTGCTGTTCGGCCAATGCGATCAAACGATCACGAATGGCTGGCAAGCCCTGGCGGTCGGCCCAAGTCATCGGCCCGCCGATTTCCGCCGGGAAGCCATAGCCGTTGAGGTAGACGGTGTCGATATCTGTGCTGGACTCGGCCATGCCTTCCTCGAGGATCTTTGCCCCTTCGTTGACCAGCGCCAGCAGGCAGCGCTCGAGAATTTCCTCGGCGCCAATATCGCGCCGTTCGAAGCCGAGGCGCTCGGACTCGCGCTGCACCAGCACGTCCACTTCTGGATCGTGCTCGGCCTGGCGGCTGCCTTCAGCGTAGCGGTAATAGCCCATGCGCGCTTTCTGGCCGAAGCGGCCCATCTCGCAGAGGCGATTGTCCACCTGCACTTCCGCCTCGTCCTGGCCCTTGCCGGCCAGTTCACGGGCGCGCCATTCCAAGTCGATGCCGACCACGTCGTACATGCGGAACGGCCCCATGGCGAAGCCAAAGCCCTGCAGCGCAGCATCCACCTGATGCGGATAAGCACCTTCGAGTAGCATCATGCGTGCCTCGTGCACGTACGTGGCGAGCATGCGGTTACCAATGAAACCCTGACAGTTGCCGGCGATCACGCTGACCTTGCCCATGCGCTTGCCGAGCGCGGTGGAGGCCTCGAGCACCGCTGTCGAGGTCTTCGCGCCGCGGACGATTTCCAGCAATTTCATGATGTGCGCCGGGCTGAAGAAGTGCAGGCCCACGACTTGCTCTGGGCGGCCGGTGACGGCAGCAATGGCATCGATGTCCAGCGCTGAGGTGTTGCTCGCAAGGATGCCGGCCGGCTTCACGATGCCGTCCAGCTCGCGGAAGATCTTCTGCTTGAGTTCCAGGTTTTCATAGACCGCTTCGATCACCAGATCCACATCGGCCAGCGCCTGATAATCCGCCGCCTTGCTGATGCAGGCCCGGCGCGCCTGCGCCTGAGCTTCGTCAATGCGCCCCTGGCGCACATTGTGCGCGTAGGTGTCAGCCACCACGCCCAGCGCCTGCTCCAGCATCTCGGGGTTGTTATCCAGCCACAGTACCTGCACGCCGGCGTTGGCCAGGCTCATGACGATACCGCGGCCCATGGTGCCCGCACCGATCACGGCGGCGGTCTGGATATCGAAGCGGGTTTGGCTCATTGCAGCAGTCCTCGTCGCAAGGCAAAAAATCAGAAGACCTACCTTAGATGAAGACGGTACTATTTTTGAAATTTAGTCTTGTGATGTATCAGATTCATCCGATGAATATCTACAATTTCGATCTCAACCTGCTCCGCGTGCTAGACGCCTTGTTGCGTGAACGCAACGTATCGCGTGCGGCCGAACGCCTATCGCTCAGCCAACCGGCTGTCAGCAACGCACTCAATCGCCTACGCGAACTGCTCGATGATCCGCTGTTGGTGCGCGTGGGTCGTGCCATGCAACCGACGCCGCGCGCACTGAGCCTTGAAGCGCCGATTCGCGATGCGCTGCAACAGATCGAACACACGCTCAAAGCCGGTGACTTTTTCGACCCTGCAACCAGCCGACAGCGCTTCGCCATCGCCGTCACCGACTACGTTGAATTGATCTGTATGCCGCCGCTGATGGCCCATCTGGCCAAGGTGGCGCCGGGGATTCAGCTAGCGATTGAGCACCTGACCCCGACGCTGCCGGCCGAGGCGCTGGATAACGGTGAGCTGGATCTGGCGCTGGGCCGTTTTATCGAAGTGCCGACGCGTTTTCACCGCCGCCGCTGGGCCAGCGAGACGTTACAGGTTGCGCTGCGCAAGGATCATCCGCTAATGGGTGAAGGGCTGGATCTGGACAGTTTCCTGCGTCTGCGCCATCTCTGGGTGCATGGCGGGCAGACGCGCGGCATGGTTGATCAGTGGCTGGAAGAACGGGGCTTGAGCCGCGAACTGGTCTACACAACACCGAATTACCTGCAGGCCGCGCATATCGTCGCCAGCAGCGACCTGGCGGCTGTACTGCCAACCCAGCTGGCCCGCTATTTCGCCACGCTGTTGCCGCTGCAATTGTTCGACTTGCCCTTCGATCTCGGTACCTTCCAACTGGATATAGCCAGCGTCGCCCAGCGGGAACGCGATGCCGCGCTGCAGTGGTTGATCGAACAGATCGTGGCGGTTGCGAGGCACCGATAGCCGGATTGGATTTTCGCTTTTGCGTAGATGCGAGAGGAACGTCAGATTTTTGCTGGCGAACCGGGCCGTATATATGTCAAGTCACGCCATCGATCCAGCCTGTCAAAGCAGGACAGCCGCTCGGCAATGCCGCGCTCACATCTCAGCGCTATCTGATTCAAGAGGACATTGATCGACAGTGGCGGTTATCTAGGAATACAAAGCCGCTACTAGTGCATGCACCAACCGACGTGCGGTCCCTCCAATTAATACCTATGATTAACAGCCGTTTAGAGCGGATTAATGACCTCAGCGAATAGCATTTTTGGAAATTAAATTATAAATCCTGTACTTACCTAGTTAACTGCGTATATTCGCCCCCACTGCTTCGCAATTAACACTTCGACACCCAGCTTGATGTTTCTTTGTTTCGTCTCCCTGGTTCGTTTTGCTTCTCGCTTCTCAGTCTCGACGCTGAAAAATCAGCATCGCAGTCTTAAAACCACCTTGGAGATACATCATGTCTACTCGTCAAAACGGCACTGTTAAATGGTTCAACGATGAAAAAGGCTTCGGCTTCATCACCCCAACTGATGGCAGCGAAGATCTTTTCGTTCACTACCGCTCAATCGAAAGCGCTGGCTTCAAAAGCCTAAGCGAAGGCCAATCGGTCTCTTTCATGGCCACCAAAGGTCAGAAAGGGATGCAGGCCGATCAGGTTCAAGTCGCTTAAGACGCCTGATTAAAAAAGCCCCGCTTCGGCGGGGCTTTTTTTGTCTAGAGAAAAGTGCTGTCCGGCTCGGCAACTGTCACGTTTCTTCAGACAACAAAAAACCCGCCGAAGCGGGTTTTTCCTGACCATTCCGAATCCTTTCGAATGCCATCCTGGCGGTGGTCGATCATCCTTGATCCTGAGCGCGTCCTGCGCTTCAGAGTTGGCACAGATTAATCCTCGGCCGTTGGTAGGCATAGCGCTGAACGTCACTGCCGCTTGTAAGCCTTTCGCTATAGCCACGTTGCGATAGCTCATATTCGAGTCCAATACCTCATCGCAACAATCAGGGGTCACTCGCCTTCTTGACGAAGATGCAGGCGTCTCAATCTTCCTTGTAATAGCTGCACGGCTCCCAATACCGCTTGAGGACGAGGTTAGGTGGGCCTGCCCAGCCGCGCTTGCGCAACTGCCTCGCGATGAGGATGTTCATGATGCCGTGGCCCATTAGCAGCACACTGCCATGCGCCTCGGCAAGTTCTATAAGTCGTTCCGCCGCCGCGCTGGCGCGCCGGTTGGATTCGCTGATGGGCTCAGTATGGCGGGCGAAACCAAAGAACCAGGCGCCGCGAAACAGCAATCGCCAGAGTCGAGACGGCATAGGTGGAAACGACCAATCCGGGTAGGGCAAGTGCGCCTCAGCAAACAACGGGTCAGGTTCCTGGCGGCAATCGCAAGCCAGGTGCCCGCGCGATTGGACGCAGCGCGACAGTGAGCTGCAGACCACGACGCCGGTTTTTTCAGCGAGTAAACCTAGACCGTCCGGCAGCTCGTGGGCGATGACATCCGCTTGGTTGTAGTTGGCGATCCAGCCCTTCATCTGCGCTGGAGTACACCAACTCGCGGCAGTGTGGTCGGGCCTGCCGTGGCGTACCAAGGTTATCTGCATAGCTCTGGCCTGCGGCGGTAACCGCGGAGTGGCGATGTCGGAGTATCGGCGGCTCCTGGCCGGGATGCCTCGCAAGCTAGCTCGCTCCTACGGTTGGATAGCGCACGCACCTCGGTGCGTACGTCCCGCTCTTCAGAACAAATTATTCCTTGCCACGTGCTTCCTGGTTCTGGAGAAAGTCTTCTTCAAGCATGGCGTCCTTGACGGCCTGTGGTTCTTCGTCGAGTAGCGGATCGTTGAGTTCACCACTGGACAGTACCTTGGCGTCGAGCTTGCCCACCAGGTGCTCAAGGGCATGACGCATTTTTTCCGCCGCACCATCGACCGCCAACTGCAGCGACTCTGCCTTGTGCGTGACGGATACGGCCTGATGGCCCTTAGGCCGCGCCTCGATCTGACAGCGCTTGTCATCAGCGCCGGCTTTTTGCGCGTTCTCGTCGCTGATGTGAACCTCGACGCGGGTAAGGAAATCGTCGAAGCGCTCCAGCCGCTCCTCTACGGTCGAACCCACCCATTCATGCAACTCGACACTGCTGGGAACGTGTTGGCTGTTGACTTGAACATGCATACGGCTACTCCTGATGGTTGGGTACCTAATAGGTTCGAGGCGCCGACGCCCACGAGGTTCAGCGGCTTCGCTCAATGGCCAAGCGACCTACTCGTCCATCAACTGCCGATAGCGATGCTGGTATTCCTCGTAGGACAGGCCCTCATCCATCAAGCGTTGCACTTGCTGTTGCCGATAAGCCTCCCGGCTCAACGGTGCCATATCGCCGGCTATCACCGGGGCGGGAGCGCGACCCAGGCCGGCCGCCCCATTGGGAAACAGCTGATCGGCCAGTTCAACAATCTTCTCCTCGGCACTGATGAACTTATCCAGTCGCCCGCCGCCCCAGCGCGCATCGTATTCCGCCTGGCCGACCTGACGGCCTTTTTCGTAGACGCGGATATCGGCGTATTTCATGTACAACGCCAGATCCCAACCCCAACGTCCAATGAAGGTGGTAGCAAGCGCACAACGATCAGGGCTGCTGCCGGGCGCCATCAGGCGGGTCCTGAAGCCTTTTTCCATCAACGAGGCCTGGTAGGCACTGGTGAAGCCAGCACGCAGGTTCAGCGCTGGGATCATGCAGATTTCCGGTGTCAGTTCGGCGGACAGGGCCGCAGGAGTAACGTTCTGTTTGATGCTGCAGCCGCTGATGGCAACGGTAGCGATGAGTGTAAAAAGCGATGCGGCGCGCATGGCGACCTCCGTGTCGGAAAGTAGACAGGCATTTTGCCACCACTCGCTTGCGCAGAGGTGCGCTTATTCCGCCTCCCGCCCGCTCGCCTTCCGATCCGCCCGGCCGCCCAGGTACCAGCCCAGCGCGCCCCAGACCGCTGCGCAGCCGGCGCCCACCAGCGCGATCAGCAGCGTGCCCTGGCCAAGCATGTCCAGCAGCGTTTTGGCCCAGCCGCTCAAGGCGTCACCGCCGCGGTAAACCACGGTATCGATGAAGTTCTTCGCCTTGTATTTGCTCTCCGCATCCAGCGGCGCAAAGAGCATCTCGCGGCCCGGACGGACGAAGGCGTACTCACCGATGCGCCGCACGATCATCACCGCTGCCAGCACCGCGAAGGTCGGTGCCAGCGCCAGCCCGATGAAACCCAGGCAGACCAGCGCCGGCACCACCGCCAGCAGCGCCCGCACACCAAGGCGCTGGGCGATGCGTCCGGTGATGAACAGTTGCGACAGCAAGGCGCCGGCCTGCACCACAAAGTCAATCGCACCGAACACCCGCACTTGCTCGGCGCGATCGGGAAACAGCTCGGCAACCAGCCGTGCCTGCTCGAAATACAGGAAGGTGCTAGCCGTGGTCAGCAGCAGCACGAAGGCAGCAATCCCCAGCAGATAACTCGAACCCAGCACCCGCGTCAGCCCGCTGAACGGGTTGCCCGCCACCGGACGGCGCGGGCTTTCCGCTTGTTCGGCGCCGGGGCGTCCGGCGCCTGCCACTTCGCGCCACGCCATCAGGTAATGCTTGAGCACCACCGCCAACGCCAGCAGCAGCGCCGCCAGCAGCATCAGCCCGAACTGCCCGAGCACGCCCACCAGCAGCGCACTGGCGGCCGGGCCGACCAGGCCGCCGACACTGGCTCCCGCGGCGATAAACGCGAAGAGGCGCCTGGCCTGAGGCGCGTCGAACACATCGGCCATCAGACTCCAGGCCACCGACACCACGAACAGGTTGTAGACCGAGATCCACACATAGAACACCCGCGCCAGCCAGACGCTGTCACGCAGGACGAAGAACAGCCCGGCGAACGCCAGCAGATTCACGCAGAAGAAGCCGTACACCCAGTCGATGTAATGGACGCGCGCCACCCGCGAGTTGAGCCAGGCGAACAGCGGCACCGCCACCAGCATGGCGACAAAGGTCGCGGTGAACAGCCACTGCAGGTTCTCCACGCCGCCCTGGATGCCCATGGACTCGCGGATCGGCCGCAGCATGAAGTAGCCGCTGAACAGGCAGAAGAACAGCCCGAAGCCGGCCAGCGCCGCGCGCAATTCAGCGGGCCGGGCGTTGATCAGCCCGGCCAGACGCACCCGGTTCGAGCCCAAGGACATCTGCTGGGCTCAACCAAAGGCATCGACGATCATCTGCCGCTGGCTGGCATCCGGCAGGCGGCCCTGCCCGGCCAGCAGGTTGTCAGCCATGTAGCGCGGTGTCGAAGTCGCTGGAATCACCGTGGTCACTGCCGGCTCGGCGAGGATGAACTTGAGCGCCAGCTGCGCCCAGGACGTCGCATCAAGCTCGGCTGCCCAATCGGGCAGCGGCCGGTCCTTGACTCGCCCCAGCAGGTTGCCGCGAGTAAAGGGCCGGTTGATCAGGGTGGCGATGCCGTTGTCGGCGCAGTAGGGCAGCAGCCGCTTCTCGGCATTGCGCTCGCCGACCGAGTAGTTGAACTGGACGAAATCGACCTTTTCCCGCTTGAGCACGTCCAGCAGCCGATCGTGGGCCGACTCCACATAGTGCGTCACGCCGATATAACGGATGCGGCCCTGCTCCTTCAGCTCGCGCAGCAGACCGAGCTGGGTGCTGGTGTCCTGCAGGTTGTGCACTTGGAGTAGGTCGATGCTGTCGCTCTGCAGCGCCTCGAAACTGGCCTCAATCTGCGCCAGCCCACGCTCGCGGCCAGTGGCGGAGACCTTGCTGGCGATAAACACCCGTTCGCGCGCGTTCTGCCGCTGCACCAGCTCACCAACCACACGATCGGCGTTGCCATAGCTCGGCGCGGTATCGATCAGGCGGGCGCCACCGTCGACGAAAATCCGCAACACCTCCAGCAACGCGTCCATCTGCGAATCATCGAGATCCACATCATGGGTGCGCGAGGTGCCGAGCCCGATCACCGGTAACTTCTCGCCGGTAGATGGAATCGGGCGCATCCGTAGTGGTTCGGCGGCATGTGCCACGAACGGCAGCAACGGTCCCAGTGCGGCGATGGCCGTCAGCACGGCAGAGCGGTGGAGGAGCTGGCGGCGCGTCTGCATCGGTGGGTTCTCCGTGTCGGTAGCGGCTTCGACGCTTGAGTATGGTCGACACCAGCGGGCGCATCGTCGGGCCGACGCACGGGAGCTTTTCAGTTTGTTTCAATGGGGCGCGCCGCGACGTCGCGCCGGTGCCCGCTGACCGAGCGCCGCTGAAACTGGTTTGAGGGATCTCCGTGCTGGCAATATGCCTCTATTTCGGTTCTACTTCGCCGCGCCTGATGACCATTGATCCTTGCGCCGCGCCCGCCGTGCATGCACCGGCTCGCAACAATCGAGACACCCATGCCCAGCCATTCGCCCATGTCCCCCGGCCAACCATCGGCCGCCTTGCCTGATAGGCCAGAGGGATCGACCCAGCAGATCAAGGCGCAGCGGCACCGACATCATTGGCTGATCAATCTTGCTTATGTGCTGGGCCTGCTACTGGTGTTTGCCCTCAGTCTCTTGCTGCTGCCCGACGATACGGGCCTGGGCAAGCTGCTGTGGAGCGAGCGCGATGCCGGGTCTCACACCACGCGGTGATTGATCGCCTCGGCACATCCGAGTCCGGCTCTCTATGCGCAAATTACGAACGCGCCACCTGCTCGCGCACATCTGCGTAAGGGTAAGCCTCCAGCGAGGCGAATCCCGCCATGCCTCGCGCCTTCAGCTTGGTGAACAGCGGCACGCTGATACCGCAGAGAAAACGCGTCAGGCACTCGGCACTGGGCTCGCTGTTTTTCAACTGCCGATAGCGCTGGCTGAAATCGGCACAGCGGGTAGCGAGATCCATCTCGGTCAGCGGCGCCAGTGGTGGCGGTTCGGGCAGCTGCGCGAACCGCCCCAGGCAGACCGAACAATGGCCACAGCGCTGCGGCGCCTGGGCGTCACCGAAATAATCGGCCAGGCGCCAACTGAGGCATTCACGCGACTCGAACAGCGCAAGCATGTTGTCTATGCGGGTAATTTCGCTGGTTTCTTGCTGCTTGAAATAGCCGTGCAGTTCGGCGCTCAGCGCGGCGGCATCGAAGTCCGGATCGACTAGCGCATAGACCTCGGTCATCTGCTTGCTCTCCAGTTCGATCCAGCCCTTTTCCTGGAAGTAATCCAGCGCCTTGACCACCCGCACCCGGTCGGCGCCGTGTTGCTGGTAGAGCGCATCGAAGTCCAGCGTGCACCAGGTTCGCGCTCGGGCCGAGGTGCGCACGATGGCTTCGACGAACTGCCGCCGCTCGCCCTCGAAGCGCGCAATCAGCGCCTCGGGCTCGAGCAGATGTTTGTAGCGATACTCGGCGAAATAGGCAAAACGCGGTGCGATGATGCCTTTGAGTTCAAGCTGTACCAGCAGGGTCTTCAGCGGCAGCTGACGAATATTGCTCTGCTCGGACAGCCGATTGAGCATCAGCTCCCACTGGCCGTCCGGTCCGACGCTCGCCAGCTCATCGAGGACATGGCAAATGCCCTCACGCTCCGGCGTGTCGCCGTAGACGAAATTCTGCAGCACGTTGAGGCTGTCGCGGTTGGCCAGCACCAAGCAGTCGGACGGCTGCCCGTCGCGCCCGGCCCGGCCGATTTCCTGGCTATAGTTCTCCACCGATTTCGGCAGGTCGTGATGCACCACGTTGCGGATGTCGGACTTGTCGATGCCCATGCCGAAGGCGATGGTGGCGACGATGCAGTTCAGCTCGCCGGCCATGAAACGCCGCTGAATGGTCTCGCGCAACTCGTGGCCCATCCCGGCGTGATAGGCGCTGGCCGGAAAGCCGCGCTGCGCCAGATGTTCGGCAACCTGCTCGGCAGTCTTCTGCTGGGTCACGTAGACGATTGTCGGCTGCTCGCCTTTGCCGGTCAGCCATTCCACTAGCCGGCGCTGCTTGTTGGCGCCCGCGACCGGCTCGACCAACAGGTTGAGGTTGGCGCGGTAGAAGCCGGTGGTCACCACATCCTCGGCGGCAATGGCGAATTTCGCCTGCATGTCGGCGATCACTGGCGGCGTCGCCGTAGCGGTCAGCAGCAGCACCTGGGGGATATTGAACTGGCGCTGGTAGTCGGGAAGCTTGAGGTAGTCCGGCCGGAAGTTGTGGCCCCATTCGGAGATGCAGTGTGCCTCGTCCACCACCAGCAGCGAGATCGGTACTTGGCTGATGAAATGGCGAAAACGCTCGTTCTTCAGGCGCTCCACCGAGAGCATCAGAATCTTCAGCTCGCCGGACTTGGCGCGACTCATGGTGTCGCTTATCTGCTCACGATTTTGCGCCGAGTCAATGCTGGCTGCGGCAATGCCGTGCCGATGCAGAAAAGCCAGCTGATCCTGCATCAGCGCCAGCAGCGGCGAGACCACCAACGTCAGATGCGGCAAATGCAACGCCGACAGCTGGTAGCACAGCGACTTGCCGGAACCGGTAGGAAAGATCGCCGCCGCCGAACGGCCCGCCACCACTGCGCGGATGGTTTGTTCCTGGCCGGGGCGAAAGCCGTCGTAGCCGAAGGTCTGGGCGAGAGTTTGTTCGATCATCGTTAGTCACTCCTTTGACTGGGAGCCGGAGAGTAGCAAAAGGAGGGAGACGGTAAAGCAAAGCGGTCCACGAGGCGCGGTCAGCGGTCGGCAAGAACGCGAAAGCGCCTTGAGGCAGTAGCTAACGAGGCGGCCACGCATTTCGCTCAATCACGCTCATCGGAATTCGCAATTATCGTTAGTGAGCTTACTAACTCATCATCGCCGGGCTCCTGAGAAAAATCACAAGCGAAGCCGTATCGGGTGATGCGGCTTGCCAACAGGAGGAATCCACGAACCAGAAACAGGATGCCCTGTCATGCGCACTACCTTTGCATTTGCCACTGCCCTTTTGCTATCCGCCGCCTCGCTCGCCCATGCCAACGGCGCCGAAGCCGAGACCTATACCTACGGCACCAAGATTGATATCGCCTCGGTCCTGTCGATCAAAGTCGAGCCGACGCCCTACTGCGAAGTCACCGATGCGGTGATGACTTACCGGGATTCGTCTGGTGAGATCCGCAAGCTCTCCTATCGGACCCTGGCCGAAAGCTGCAAGAACCAAAACTGAGCCTGTCGCCCTGTTAATAGCGGCATCGACACGCCTGCCGTTCGGTCAAGCTTCTGCGATCCATCGAGCGGCACTGGGGTGAATGAGCAAGGCGTCGCCATCTCGTCTACATGCGTCAGGCGAGAAGCCTTCCGTAGATAAATCGGCGACTTCCGCTTCTGCCTACAGGCAGCGCACTCCGCCATTTCGGTGGACTGAAGCGGAGCGCCGCCCGGCCTACCCTACGAGCTCATCCATGGGCGGGCCGATAGACCGTTACTGATCGAAGCCACGCTCCGTGTTGAGCAGGGATGCGGCACATAAACGATCGGTCAGAACCGATCGCGGATGATCACCTCGTCGAACGGCAGCTTGCCAACTCGCGGTTTGGGTTCCGCGGCACGCTTGCCGATTGCCACCATCAGGGCGATGACATGGTTGTCCGGCAGGTTGATCAGCTTACCTACCGCATCGAAATCGAAGCCGTCCATGGGGCAGGAATCCAGGCCCTTGCCGCGCGCGGCGAGCATCAGGGTCTGCGCCATCAGGCCGCAGCTGCGCATGGCTTCGTCACGCTGGACCTGCGGCTTGTCGCGGTAGTAGTTGTCAATGGCGCCGGCCATGTAGTCCTGCACCTCGGGCGGCGTGCCCTCCCAGACGCGGCGGACGTTTTTTTCCCAGCTGTCCACCTGAGCGCAAACCACTACCAGCATCGAGGCGTCGGTCATCTGCGCCTGGTTCCAACCCACCTCGCGAATCTGCGCGCGCAGCGCCGGGTCGCTGACCTCGACGAAACGCACGTGCTGCAGGTTGAAGGCCGATGGCGCGAGCAGTGCCAGTCGCAACAACTCGTCCTTTTCTTCGCGGCTGAGCTGAAAACTGGTGTCGTACACTTTAACGGCGCGGCGGGTCTGGATGGCTTCTTCGATATGCATGGCGGCTCCACTGGTTGGAATGTGTGGCCACTATGCTATGTCGACGGAATGATCGAATCCATGCGTCTTTGCTGATGATATTTATCGCAGTCGTCGATTCTTTGGGCAGTACAGGTGGGCTTGAGACGCATAGCCGTAGGGTGGGCTTTAGCCCACCACCTGCACTATTGGTGGGCTGAAGCGGAGCGCCGCCCGGCCCAACCTACGAACGACCTAACACGCCCTACTCTGGTAAGCACCACGAAAAAGCCGCCCGAAGGCGGCTAATTCTGACGCGGCGGCTTAGAGCTTAGAGCTGCGGACCGGCGGCCTTGATGGCGTCGGAGACTTCGAACTTCTTGAAGTTCTCGATGAACTTGTTCGCCAGTTCTTTGGCCGCTTCGTCGTAGGCGTTCTGGTCAGCCCAGGTATTACGCGGGTTGAGCAGTTGGGTTTCGACACCCGGAACGGCTTTCGGCACGTCCAGGTTGATGATCGGCAGGTGCTCGGTTTCCGTACCGATCAGTGCGCCGCTCTGAATCGCTGCGATCACCGCACGGGTAGTCGGAATGTTGAAACGCTTGCCAACGCCATAACCGCCACCGGTCCAGCCGGTGTTGACCAGGTAGACCTTGGAACCGAACGCTTGGATACGCTTGATCAGCAGCTCGGCGTAAACGCCGGCCGGACGCGGGAAAAACGGTGCGCCGAAGCAGGTGGAGAAGGTCGACTTGATGCCGCTGCCCGAACCCATCTCGGTGGAACCAACCAGTGCGGTGTAGCCGGAGAGGAAGTGGTAGGCGGCCTGTTCGTTGTTCAGGATCGACACGGGCGGCAGCACGCCGGTCAGGTCGCAGGTCAGGAAGATCACCGCGTTCGGCTCGCCGCCGAGGTTCTTCTCGGAACGCTTCTCGACGTATTCCAGCGGGTAGGCGGCGCGGCTGTTCTGGGTCAGGCTGTCGTCGGTGTAATCGGCGACGCGCTCGTCATCGAGCACAACGTTTTCCAGCACGGTACCGAACTGGATGGCTTTCCAGATCACCGGCTCGTTCTTCTCGGACAGGTCGATGCACTTGGCGTAGCAGCCGCCTTCGATGTTGAACACCACGCCGGTGCCCCAGCCGTGCTCGTCATCACCGATCAGGTAACGCGATTCGTCGGCGGACAGGGTGGTCTTGCCGGTGCCGGACAGCCCGAAGAACAAGGTCACGTCGCCCTCTTCGCCGATGTTCGCGGCGCAGTGCATCGGCAGTACGTCAGCTTCCGGTAACAGATAGTTCTGTACCGAGAACATGGCTTTCTTCATTTCACCGGCGTAGCGCATGCCGGCAATCAGCACTTTTTTCGCAGCGAAATTGATGATCACGCAGCCGTCGGAGTTAGTGCCGTCGCGCTCAGGAGAGCACTCGAAATTGGCGACGTTGAGAACCTGCCACTCGTCCTTCCCGGCCGGGTTGTACTGAGCCGGGTTGATGAACAGTTGACGACCGAACAGGTTCTGCCAGGCCGTGGCAGTGGTCATCTTGACCGGCAGGTAGTGAGCTTCGGAGGAGCCTACGTGGACGTGGGAAACGAAGTGCTCCTGAGCCTTGTTGAAGGTCTCGACGCGATCCCACAGGGCATCGAACTTGTCGGCAGGGAACGGACGATTGATCGGGCCCCAGGCGATGGAATCCTTGGTGCTCGGCTCTTCGACGATATAGCGATCGGCTGGCGAACGACCGGTGCGGTGACCAGTTTTGACAACGAGCGCGCCATTGGCGGCCAATTCACCTTCACCACGCTTGACGGCTTCTTCGATCAATCGAGCGGTGCTGATATCAACGTACACGGCGTTAATAGCTTGCGTCATGAGTTTCCCGTCGGCCCTAGGCCGAATCCTCCATGCTGTTGTAGCCCACCAAACGGTGGACTACATCGAAAAAAAGTGCGCGCGATTATGACAGAAATGACGCTGCGCTGGGTATGAGGGCGTAATGGCGAAAAGGTTCTACGCCCCCACGGCCTTTTAATGCCGTGTGCCGGAGGGGCCCTCCGTCCCCGCACCTGCGAACAGCTGGGCGATGTCGGCCGCATCGAAGCGATAGCGGTGATTGCAGAACTGGCAATCGATGGTGATCGCACCGCCCTGCTCGCTGAGTAACTGCTCGGCATCGTGCTGGCCGAGGCTGATCACGGCGTTGGCCGAGCGCTCACGCGAACAGCTGCAGCGGAACGTGATCGGCCGTGGCTCGAACAGGCGTACCTGCTCTTCGTGATAGAGCCGGTGCAGCACGGTCTGCGTGTCGAGTCCGAGCAACTCTTCGGCGGACAGCGTATCGGCCAGCGTGCGCAAATGCTGCCAGCTGGCTTCGCGTTCTTCACCGTTACGGATCCGATCGACCGGCAGCTGTTGCAGCAACATGCCGCATGCACGGCGGCCATCGGCGGCCAGCCAGAAGCGCGTCGGCAACTGCTCGGACGACGCGAAATAGCTCGACAGGCTATCCGCCAAGGTCACACCATCCAGGGCGACGATCCCCTGATAACGCTGCCCATTGGCCGGATCGATGGTCATCGCCAGCACACCTTCAGGCATCAGCTCGGACAGGGTCGCACCGGGCGTCAGCTGTTCTTCGTGATAACGGGCAATACCGCGCACCTCGCGGTCGCTGGAGCATTCGACCATCAGCAGCGGAACCGCGCCGGCCGAACGGGCCTGCAATACCATCAGCCCGTCAAATTTCAGCGTACCGACCAGCAGTGCGGCTGCCGCGAGCAGCTCGCCGAGCAGCTGGGCGACCGGCTCCGGGTAGGCGTGTTTGGCCAGCACCTCGGCATAGCTGCGCTCGAGCCCGACCCACTCGCCCCGCACGTCGGTGTTATCGAAAAGGAAACGCTGGGTGTAATCGGAATCGAGCATGGGCATGACCAGAGCAGGTTGAAGGCCGGAGCCGTTGACTGGGATACCGCGACTCATCGAATCTCGGTATCTGCATGGCCCCTGCGAGAAGGGACCGCATTCTAGGGCGAAAGTGGCGACCGTCCAACCGGCGAGTCACTCGGCATCCGAGCGGAAACGCTGCAAGGCGCGGCGCTGTTTCTTGCTCGGCTTGCCATCGGTTTCCACACCCAACGCACCTGCCTTGCGCATGGCCGCGGCATTTTCGCGCTTGGCCAGACTGTCGGCAGTTTCCTCATAGAGCAGCTGTGCTTCCGGCGCGCCCCGGCGCACCGCGGAAAGCGCACGGATCACCACGGTGCGTTCATCGAAGCCGGCGCGGATCACCAGTTCCTCGCCCACTTTCGGCTCCTTGCTCGGCTTGCAGCGCTCGCCACGGCAATGCACCTTGCCGCCTTCGATGGCGGCCTTCGCCAAGGCACGCGTCTTGTAGAAACGCGCGGCCCATAACCATTTATCCAAGCGGACTTTACCGTCGTCTTTTTCGCTCATTGCTCAACTCGGTCAATCGTCGTGTTGTCATAGGGTCGTACAGGTAGATGCGGATGTCATGCTCGGCATCTAGAATGCGCGGAAATTCAGTGGATACGCTTTCTTGAACAATCCCGACCCTCAGATAGTCATCGGTTTGCGCGAATGGATCGCCCTGCCCGAACTCGGCGTGGTCGGCCTGCGCGCAAAGATCGACACCGGCGCCAGCACCTCGGCGCTGCATGCCACCGACATCAGCGAATTCGAGCGTGACGGCGAGCGCTGGGTGCGCTTCACCGCGCATTTGGGCACGCTGGTACAGCGCCGGCATCGTTGCGAAGCGCCGTTGGTGACCCGCAAGCTGATCAAGAGCTCCAACGGCCATACCCAAACCCGTTACGTGGTGCGCACGTTGCTGGCGCTGGGCGATCACCTGTGGCCGGTGGAATTCACCCTGACCTGTCGCAAGACCATGCGCTATCGCCTGCTGCTGGGGTCAAAAGCCCTGATGGATGGCAAATGGCTGGTCGACCCTGCACGCACCTATGTGCAGGAAAAACCCCAGACTCTCACTACTTCCGGTGCCCAATGAAAATCGCCGTGCTGTCGCGCAATCCACGCTTGTACTCGACCCGCCGCCTGGTAGAGGCCGGCCAGCAACGTGGCCATGAAGTGGTGGTGATCGACACCCTGCGCGCGTACATGAACATCGCTAGCCACAAGCCGCAGATCCATTACCGCGGGCGCCCGCTGGAAGGCTTCGACGCGGTGATTCCGCGCATCGGTGCCTCCGTTACCTTCTATGGCTGCGCGGTGCTGCGCCAGTTCGAGATGCAGGGCGTGTTCCCTCTCAACGAATCGGTGGCCATCGCCCGTTCACGCGACAAGCTACGTTCGCTGCAATTGCTGGCCAGACGTGGGATTGGCCTGCCCGTCACCGGTTTCGCCCACTCCCCTGATGACATCGCTGACCTGATCCAGATGGTCAATGGTGCGCCATTGGTGATTAAGGTCCTGGAAGGCACCCAGGGTATCGGCGTGGTGCTGTGCGAGACCGAAAAGGCCGCCGAATCGGTGATCGAGGCGTTCATGAGCCTCAAGCAGGACATCATGGTGCAGGAATACATCAAAGAAGCCGGCGGGGCGGACATCCGCTGCTTTGTCGTCGGCGACAAGGTAATCGCCGCGATGAAGCGTCAGGCCAAACCCGGCGAATTCCGCTCCAACCTGCACCGCGGCGGCACCGCCAGCCTGATCAAGATCACTCCGGAAGAACGCATGACCGCGATCCGCGCGGCCAAGGTCATGGGGCTGTCCGTGGCCGGCGTGGATATCCTGCGCTCCAACCACGGCCCGCTGGTGATGGAAGTCAACTCCTCGCCGGGCCTGGCCGGCATCGAAGAAACGACCGGTAAGGATGTTGCCGGGCTGATCATTCAATACTTGGAGAAGAACGCCGGCCCGCATCTGACGAGGACGAAGGGGAAGGGGTAAGCGAAAGCTGGAAGACAAGAATCGTCGCTTTTTCGTCTAGCCATTGTGAGCCTGGGCAGGCTGAAGCCCGCGCTGACGGCGCTTGAGCTTCGATATAGCGAATAGGCCCGCGACCAGTACGCTCTGAGCTGCTTTTACGGCTTTATTGCATCCCTCGGCAGCAGCAACCCCAACGGCAGGCTGACCCGAGCTTCCAGCCCGCCGCCTTCGCGATTACGCAACTCGACCACACCACCGTGCTGCGAAGCGATGCGCTTGACGATCGCCAGCCCAAGCCCGGCACCCTGACCACCGCGCGCGCGGTCGCCGCGGATGAAGGGATTGAAGATTTCGCCGAGCTCTTTCGGATCGATGCCAGTGCCTCGGTCCAGCACGCTGAGCACCACGTAGGGCGCACTGCCATCACCAGAAACGTGTGCGGCAACCTCGACGCCATGGCCGCCGTAGCGCAAAGCATTCTCGATGAGATTGACCAGCAGACGCTTGATCGACACGCGTCGCAGGGCCAGCTGTGGCATAGGCTCGACGCACAGCCGCACGGTTTCGCCGTACTGGTTGTAGGGCGCCACCACTTCACGCACCAGCTCGCCCAGATCGATACTTTCCACCGGTTCGTCGCTGCCGTCGCGGACAAAGGCGAGGAACTGATCGAGGATCGCGTTCATGTCCTCGACGTCGCGGACCATATCCTCGGTCAGCTCGGCCTCGCTGGACATGAGCTCCAGCGACAGGCGCAGGCGAGTCAGCGGTGTACGCAGGTCGTGGGAGACGCCGGCAAGCATCAGCTCGCGCTCGCGCCCGGCCTGCTCGACGTCCTCCGCCATTTGATTGAAAGCGCGATAGACCTCGGTCATCTCGCTCGGCGTGTCGCTGACCGGCAGGCGCACGCTACGCCCCTTGCCAATCTGCCGAGCGGCATAGACCAGGCGCTTTAGCGGTAGGTTGAGCTGACCGACGAAAACCCACGCGGCGGCGGTGGAAAGCAGACCGATGCCGAGGAACCAGCCCAGCACGCTCCAGATCCGCTGCCCGCGCAGTGGATAGGCATAGAGCGGCACCTGCAGCCAATCCGGCCCCAGACTCGGAGCGCGCACCCAGAGCGCCGTGTCCGGCTGGATGCGCACTCGCACTTCGGTTTCGGGGCCCAGCTCGGCGCGCATCTGCTGCTGGAAGATTTCGGTGTAAGGCCAGTGGTATTCACTCGGCGGCACGTCTGCCTCCGCCACCCGATGCACCCCTGCGGCCTCGCCGATGCGCTCGCGATTGGCCTCGTCGGCGACCCAATAGGCGCGCAGCGTCAAGGCCGCGCCGTGGCTGTACTGACGATCGACGAGCATGTCGTCGTTCATCATCAGGTACACCAGCATCAGTACCTTGGAGAACAGCACGACGATCAGCACCATCCACAGGGTGCGAGCGAAGAAGCTTTGTGGGAACCAGAGCGGAGTCTTCATAAAATCAATAGCCGAATAAGAGCGCTGGAGTCTGGAAAGCGGTACGAAAATGCACAGCGCTATGGCTTCCATCTGTAGGGCGGGCCGGGCGGCGCCCCGCTTCAGCCCACTAAGTCGACCGGGCGTGGTGGGCTGAAGCCCACCCTACGGCACTGCAGGCCGGACGAAGAAAGCGATCCTTCTCCAGCCTCCAGCGCTAGGCGTTTCTAGCGGCTTTCAGCCCTTGTTGCCATCAGGTACGAACACGTAGCCCACGCCCCAGACCGTCTGGATATAGCGCGGCTTGGACGGGTCGGGTTCGATGAGGCGGCGCAGGCGGGATATCTGCACGTCGATGGAGCGCTCCAGGGCGTCCCATTCGCGGCCACGGGCGAGGTTCATCAGCTTGTCGCGGGTCAACGGCTCCCGGGCGTGCTGGACCAATGCCTTGAGCACGGCGAACTCGCCGGTGGTAAGCATGTGGATCTGGTCGCCCTTCTTCAGCTCGCGCGTGCCGAGAAACAGCTCGTAGTCGCCGAAGGTCACCGTCTCGTCTTCGCTGCCCGGCGCGCCCGGCACCTGCGGCGCCTGGCGCCGTAGCACGGCGCGAATCCGTGCCAGCAGTTCGCGCGGGTTGAAGGGCTTGGCCAGATAATCGTCGGCTCCCTGTTCCAGACCCTGGATGCGACTGGCTTCGTCGCCCTTGGCGGTGAGCATGATGATCGGAATTCCATTGCCGCTTTCGCGCAGACGATGGCAGGCCGACAGGCCGTCCTCACCGGGCATCATCAGGTCAAGAACCACCAGATGGAACAGTTCGCGGCTGAGCAGACGGTCCATCTGCTCAGCGCTTTCGACGGTACGGACGCGATAGCCCTGCTCGTCGAGAAACCGCTCAAGCAGACGCCGCAAACGGGCATCGTCATCGACGATCAGGATTTTTTCGCCTTCGCTGGCGGGCGCAGTGCTGCTCATGGAAAACTCCTGAATTTATCGACGGCGCATTATGCGCCTACGGATGACAAGGCAATTGACAGCCATTGTTAGCAGATTTTGCGAGAGAAGCAGTTGGAAGGTGGACAAAATCGTAGAGCGGTGCAACCCGCTCCGTGCGCCACTACCAGGGACAACGCCCCCCGATGCTTTTTCTTCCTGCTTCCAGCCTCAAGCTCCCCGCTGCCTTTATAATCCCGCCCTTTCGCGCAGGCACGGCCTGCATGGTTTGACTGACCCAGGTAGGTTCATGGACAGCATCAATTCCCGTATCGCCGCTGAACTGGGCGTGCGCCCGCAACAAGTCGCCGCCGCCGTGGCGCTGCTCGACGAAGGCTCCACCGTGCCCTTCATCGCCCGCTACCGCAAGGAAGTGACCGGCAGCCTCGACGATACCCAGCTGCGCAACCTGGAAGAGCGACTGCGCTACATGCGTGAGCTGGACGAGCGTCGCGCCTCGATCCTCGCCAGCATCGAGGAGCAGGGCAAGCTGACGCCCGAACTGGCCCGCGAGATCAACCTGGCCGACACCAAGACCCGCCTCGAAGATCTCTACCTGCCGTACAAGCAGAAACGCCGCACCAAGGGCCAGATCGCCCTGGAAGCAGGTCTCGGCGAGTTGGCCGACGCGCTGTTCGCCGACCCAAGCCTGACCCCGGAAAGCGAAGCCGAGCGCTTCATCGATGTTGAAAAAGGCTTCGCCGACACCAAGGCCGTACTCGAAGGCGCCAAGTACATCCTCATGGAACGCTTCGCCGAGGACGCAGACTTGCTGGCGAAGCTGCGCGACTTCCTCAAGCACAACGCCACGCTCAGTGCCCGCCTGGTTCCGGGCAAAGAGCAGGAAGGTGCCAAGTTCAGCGACTATTTCGAGCATGACGAAGTGCTGAAGAACACGCCGTCGCACCGCGCCCTGGCAATTTTCCGCGGCCGAAACGAAGGCATCTTGAGCGTCAGCCTCAAGGTCGGCGACGAAACCCCAGGAGCCATGCATCCAGGCGAGACGATGATCGGTGAGCGCTTCGGCATCTCCAATCGCGGCCGCGCCGCCGACAAGTGGCTCGGCGAGGTGGTGCGCTGGACCTGGAAGGTCAAGCTCTACACCCATCTGGAAACCGACCTGCTTGGCGAGCTGCGCGACAAGGCCGAGGACGATGCCATCGGTGTGTTTGCCCGCAACATGCACGATTTGCTGCTAGCCGCCCCGGCCGGCCCGCGCGCAACCCTAGGCCTTGACCCTGGCCTGCGCACCGGCTGCAAGGTCGCCGTGGTGGATGCCACCGGCAAGCTGCTGGATACCGCCACCGTCTACCCGCACGCACCGCGCAACGACTGGGACGGCACCCTGGCGGTGCTGGCCAAGCTGTGCGCCAAGCACGGCGTCGACCTGATCGCCATCGGCAACGGCACCGCCAGCCGCGAAACAGACAAGCTGGCCGGCGAGCTGATCAAGAAGGTGCCGGGCCTGAAGCTCACCAAGATCATGGTCAGCGAAGCCGGTGCCTCGGTGTATTCGGCCTCGGAGCTGGCAGCGAAGGAATTCCCCGATCTGGACGTTTCGATCCGTGGGGCGGTGTCCATCGCCCGTCGTCTGCAGGACCCGCTGGCCGAACTGGTGAAGATCGAACCGAAAGCCATCGGCGTCGGCCAGTACCAGCACGATGTGTCCCAGTTGAAGCTGGCGCGCTCGCTGGATGCAGTGGTCGAGGACTGCGTGAACGCCGTCGGTGTGGATGTGAATACCGCCTCCGCCGCCCTACTGGCACGCATTTCCGGCCTCAACGGCACCCTGGCGCAGAATATCGTCGCCTACCGCGACGCCAACGGCGCGTTCAAGTCCCGCAGCGAACTGAAGAAGGTGCCGCGCCTGGGCGATAAGACCTTCGAGCAGGCCGCCGGCTTCCTGCGTGTGATGAATGGCGACAACCCGCTGGACGCCTCCGCCGTACACCCGGAAACCTATCCGCTGGTCACGCGCATCGCCGCCGACACCGGTCGCGATATCCGCTCGCTGATCGGCGACTCGGCCTTCCTCAAGAAGCTCGACCCGGCGAAATTCACCGACGAGACCTTTGGCCTGGTGACCATCGGCGACATCTTGCAGGAACTGGAAAAGCCTGGCCGCGACCCGCGCCCCGAGTTCAAGACCGCCGAGTTCCAGGAAGGCGTCGAGAAGCTCAGCGACCTGACGCCCGGCATGGTGCTCGAAGGCGTGGTGACCAACGTGACCAACTTCGGCGCCTTCGTCGACATCGGTGTGCATCAGGATGGACTGGTGCACATCAGCGCGCTGTCGGAGAAATTCGTCAAAGACCCCTACGAGGTGGTCAAAGCCGGTGACATCGTCAAGGTCAAGGTCATGGAAGTGGACATTCCGCGCAACCGCGTCGGCCTGTCCATGCGCATGAGCGACACCCCCGGCGAGAAGACCGAGGGCCCACGTGGCGGCGCAGGCAAGCCGCGCGGCAACGCGCCACGCACTGAGCGCCACACCAAGCAGGACAAGCCCGCTCCGACCAATGCAGCCATGGCGGCGTTGTTCGCCAATGCCAAGCAGCTGAGGAAATAACATGAGCATTCAAGTCGAGGCGGTGGGCAGTTCCAGCGCCTTCGGCCGCCTACTCGGCCTAGAGATTCACAAAGCCGAAAACGGCGAGGCCGTACTCGGGCTGAGCATGCACGACGGCCTACGCAACCTGCACGGCAAGTTGCATGGCGGTGCGCTGTTCTCGCTGATCGACACCGCTATGGGTCAGGCCAGCCACAGCCTCAACGACGGCGTGCCGAACAGCGTGACGCTGGAGTGCAAGCTCAACTACATCCGCCCGGTGACCGAAGGCGAACTGACCTGCCGCGCCTGGGTCGTACATGCCGGGCGCCGTACTCAGGTTCTCGAAGCCGAGGTTCATCAAGGCGAGAAGCTGGTAGCCAAGGCACAATCCACCTTCGCCTGTCTCTAATAAGGGGCAGGCTTCGAGCCGCAAGCGGCGAGTAAGGCACCCCTTGTTTTCTATCTTGCCGCTTGAAGCTTGAAGTTCGCCCCCCCATATTGGGCCGACTGATGCGTGAAGGAACCAGAACTTGAGCGACCTCCTCTCCCACCGCCTGGCATTGCTGGCCGAGCCTCCCCACCTTCCGCTGCTCTCGCAATGCCTGCATGGGATAGAACGCGAATGTCTGCGGATCGACAATCGCGGCGAACTGGCGCTGACGCCACACCCCCACGCGCTGGGTTCGGCGCTGACGCATCCGAGGATCACAACCGATTACTCCGAGGCGCTGCTGGAGTTCATCACAGGCACCGCAACCGATCCGCAACAGACGCTGGCCGAGCTGGACGCCATCCATCGCTACACCTACGGCAAGCTCGCCGACGAATGGCTCTGGAGCCCCTCGATGCCAGGGCGCCTGCCAGAAGAGGCGCAGATCCCCATCGCCGAGTACGGCAGCTCTAACATCGGCCGGCTCAAGCACGTCTACCGCCAGGGCCTGGCACTGCGCTACGGCAAGACCATGCAGTGCATCGCCGGCATTCACTACAACTTCTCCCTGCCCGAGGCACTGTGGTCGTTACTGCAGGCCAAGGACGGCGACGAGCGCAGTCGGCAGGATTATCAGTCCTCGCGCTATATCGCGTTGATCCGCAACTTCCGCCGCTACAGCTGGCTACTGATGTACCTCTTCGGCGCCTCGCCGGCGCTGGATGCCAGCTTCATGCGCGGCCGCCCGCACCAGCTCGAACAGCTCGACGCCGATACTCTCTATTTGCCCTGGGCTACCAGCCTGCGCATGAGCGACCTGGGCTACCAGAGCAATGCCCAGGCCGGCCTGACGCCTTGCTACGACGATCTGTCCAGCTACACCGATAGCCTGCACAAGGCCGTTTCGACGCCCTACCCGGCCTACGCCACGATGGGCACCAAGGACGCCGAGGGCAACTGGCTGCAGCTCAACACCAACGTGCTGCAGATCGAAAACGAGTACTACTCGAACATCCGCCCCAAGCGCGTCACCGAGAGCGGCGAGCGCCCGCTGCAGGCGCTGCGCGCCCGCGGCATCCAGTACATTGAAGTGCGCTGCCTGGACATCAACCCCTTCCTGCCGCTGGGCATCGATCTTGACGAAGCGCGTTTCCTCGATGCCTTCCTGCTGTTCTGCACACTGGAAGAAAGCCCCTGCTTGGTCGCGGGCGAGTGCCGCGCCAGCAGCGACAATTTTCTCAAGGTAGTCACTGAAGGACGCAAGCCGGGCCTCGAACTGCATCGCGGCGGCGAGCAGATCAGCCTGCAAGCCTGGGCGCAGGAACTGCTGGGTGAAATCGGCCTGGTCGCCGCGCTGCTGGACCAGGCCCAGGGCGGCGACCAACATGCGCGGGCGCTCGCCGCGCAACAAGCGAAGGTCGCTGACAGCAGCCTCACACCATCGGCGCGAGTACTCGACGAGCTGAAACGCAGCGGTGAGAGCTTCGGCCAGTTCGCCCTGCGGCAAAGCCGGGCACATGCCGAACACTTCCGCAGCCGCCCCTTGAGCACTGCCGAGCAGGCCGGATTCGAAACCGCCGCGCAGCAATCACACGTTGAACAGGCCAAGCTGGAAGCCCAACAGGAATCGGATTTCGACCAGTTCGTCGCGGCCTATCAGGCAAGCCTGTTATCCATCGACATCTGAGCGCGGCAGACTCGTAGGGCCGAACTTGTTCGGCCATGGTGTACATCGGTCGAATGTCCAACCGCGTAGGGTGGGCTTTAGCCCACCGCTTGCTTACGCTCCGTATCAACCACTCGCCTGGCGTGTTGCCGCCGGCGCAGTTCTGGTGGGCTGAAGCGGAGCGCCGCCCGGCCCACCCTACAGCACTGCTTTACCTCCAGCTTCAGGCTTCCAGCTGCTTTTTACAGCTTCTTCTCGAACACCTTCGACTGGCGCTGAAAGTTGTACAGCGATGCCCGCGCCGCCGGCAGGCGCTCGACGCCACTGGGCTGGAAGCCGCGTTCGCGGAACCAGTGGGCGGTGCGGGTGGTGAGCACGAACAGTGTTTTCAGGCCCAGCTGGCGGGCGCGCGCTTCGATGCGCTCGAGCAGTTCGTCTCCACGGCCGCCGTGGCGGTATTCGGGGTTGACTGCCAGGCAGGCCAGTTCACCCCAGTCCGAATCGGGAATGGGATAGAGCGCGGCACAGGCGATGATCAGGCCGTCGCGTTCGACGATGCTGAACTGCTCCACTTCACGCTCCAGCACCTCGCGCGAGCGGCGCACCAGGATGCCCTGCTCCTCTAGCGGCGTGATTAGGTCGATCAGGCCGCCTACGTCCTCGATAGTCGCCTCGCGCAACTGCTCGAACTGCTCCTGCGTCACCAAAGTGCCACCACCGTCGCGGGTGAACAGTTCGTTAAGCAGCGCGCCGTCATCGGCATAGCTGACCAGGTGGCTGCGCCTCACGCCGCCACGACAGGCCTGCGCGGCGGCGTCCAGCAGCTCGGCCTGGTAATCGCTGCCCAGCCGCTCGACATGGGCTGGAATCTGCGGCGGGCGCAGCTCGCGCACCAGATTGCCGGCTTCGTCCAGCAGCCCGCGTTCGGCGCCGTAGAGCACCAGCTTGTCGGCCTGCAGATCGACGGCCGCGCGGGTGGCGACGTCTTCACAGGCCACGTTGAAGATTTCGCCGGTGGGCGAATAACCCAGTGGCGAGAGCAGCACGATGGTGCGCTCGTCCAGGAGGCGGCCAATACCCTTACGGTCGATGCGCCGCACCTCGCCGGTGTGCTGGTAATCGACACCCTCGACCACGCCGATCGGCCGCGCGGTAACGAAGTTGCCGCTGGCCACACGCAGCCGTGCGCCTTGCATGGGCGAGGCCGCCATATCCATCGACAGCCGCGCTTCGAGGGCGATGCGCATATGCCCGACGGCATCGATTGCACACTCCAGCGCAGCGGAATCGGTAACGCGCAAGCCCCGGTATACCCGCGGCTCGATGCCGCGTGCGGCCAGTCGCGCCTCGATCTGCGGACGCGAGCCGAACACCAGCACCAGCCGCACGCCGAGGCTGTGCAGCAGCACCAGGTCGTGGACGATGTTGCCGAAATTGGAGTGTTCCAGCCCATCGCCCGGCAGCATGACCACAAAGGTGCGCTCACGGTGCGAGTTGATGTAGGGCGAGGAGTCGCGAAGCCAGGTGACGTAGTCGTGCATGTTGCAGAAGCCTTCAAGTGACAGCTTAAAAGTCCGGTAGCCGGGTCGGGAGAGCGGGCGCGGGAGCAGTTCGTTCCGAAACTGCTCCTAACCTCGGCTGGCCGGCTGCAGGCAATAGTGGTCGATCATGGCGCGCAGCAGCCTCACGGTGGGTTCGATTCTGTCGAGATCCAAGTATTCGTCCGGCTGGTGGGCGCAGGCGATGTCGCCGGGGCCGAGCACCAGCGTCTCGCAGCCAAGCTGCTGAAGATAAGGCGCTTCGGTGGCGAACGCCACTGCCTCGGCGGCATGGCCGGTCAGCCGTTCGGCGAGGCAGACCAACTCGCCGCCCGCCGGTTGCTCGAAGGGTGGCACGCTGGGAAACAGCGGCGACAGCTCGATCGCTACCTGATGCTGCTCGGCCAGCGGTTGCAAGCGCCGGCGAATGGCTGCGCGCAACTGCTCGGGGTCCATACCGGGTAACGGCCGCAGGTCGAATTCCAGTGCGCATTGGCCACAGATGCGGTTGGGATTGTCGCCGCCGTGGATGCAGCCGAGGTTGAGCGTCGGTTGCGGCACGTCGAACAGAGGATTGTCGTATTCGCCCTGCCACTCACGGCGCAGCGCCATCAGCTCGCCCATCACGCCGTGCATGGCATCCAGCGCGTTATGGCCATAGGCCGGGTTGGAGGAATGCCCGCTCTGCCCATGAATCTCGATGCCTTCCATCATGATGCCCTTGTGCAGGCGCACGGGCCGCAACCCGGTGGGCTCGCCGATCACAGCGGCACGCCCCAGCGGCCGGCCGGCATCGACCAGCGCCCGGGCGCCGGACATGGAGCTTTCCTCGTCGCAGGTGGCAAGGATCAGCAGCGGCTGCCTGAACGGCTGGTCCAACAGCGGCAGCACCGCTTCGATGATCAGCGCGAAGAAGCCTTTCATATCGCAGCTGCCCAGACCGTACCAGCGGTCATCGGCTTCGCGCAGGCGCAGCGGATCGGACGTCCACAGCTCGGCATCGAAAGGTACGGTGTCGCTGTGCCCGGCCAACACCAGCCCGCCGGGACCACTGCCATGACTGGCCAGTAGATTGAACTTCCCGGGGGTTATTTCCTGCGCTTCACAGGAGAAACCAAGATCACTCAGCCAGCCGGCGAGCAGGTCGATCACCGGCCGATTGGTCTGGTCCCAATGCGCCTGTGTACAGCTCACCGAAGGCGCGGCGACCAGTGCGGCAAATTGATCCTTGAGTGAGGGAACGGGCACCGGCTACCTCCGTATCGAGATCGGAACAGAGCCGCCAGTGAAACATGAAACGCATCAAGACGGGACCCATGAACGAATACGCCCCGTCAGATCGACGGGGCGTATGAGGTGTAGCAGCCTGTCGCGCAAAAGATCAGGTGAAGATGGCTCGAAGAATCAGGAAGAACACGATCGCCAGGCCCGCACCGACCGGCAGGGTAACCAGCCAGGACATGAATATCTTGCCGACCACGCCCAGGTTCAGCGCGCCGATACCGCGCGCGATGCCCACGCCGAGCACCGCCCCCACCAACGTATGAGTAGTGGAAACCGGCAAGCCAATCGCCGACGCGCCAACCACCGTGGTGGCGGTCGCCAGTTCCGCAGCGAAACCGCGGCTCGGCGTAAGCTCGGTGATCTGCTTGCCGATGGTGGCGATCACCTTGTAACCGTAGGTGGCCAGGCCAATGACAATGCCAATCGCGCCCAGCAACAGTACCCAGCCCGGCACGGCCGACTTGGCGGTGATCGCGGCGGCCCCATCGGATTGCAGCACGCCTACAACGGCCGCCAGCGGGCCGACCGCATTGGCCACATCGTTCGAGCCGTGGGCGAACGCCATGGAGCAGGCGGTGAAGATCATCAGAACGGCGAAGACCTTCTCCACGCTGGAAAAGTGGAAAGCCTTGTCCGCTTCGACGTCGACTTTGATGCGTGTCAGCAATGCGATACCCATCAGCATGACCAGCACGCCAACCCCGACTGCGAGCAAGAAACTCTGGCCACCGCTAAGATCCAGGCCGATGTGTTTGAGGCCCTTGGATAGCGTCATGAGCGCCACCATGAATCCGGTGAGGAATATGTACAGCGGTACGAAGCGCTTGGCATTTCGAAATGGGTCTTCGGTGTCGATGATCAGGCGCTGCACGCTCATGAACACACCGAAGGCAATGGTGCCGGACAGGACCGGCGAAACGACCCAGCTGGCAACGATCGGACCGACACCACTCCAATGCACCGCGTCCATCGAGACCCCGACTGCCGCAAAACCTATCACCGCACCGACAATCGAATGCGTAGTAGATACCGGCCAGCCTTTCATCGAGGCCACTAGAAGCCAAGTGCCTGCAGCCAAAAGTGCGGACATCATTCCGAGGACCATCAGATCAGGCGAAATCATCGACGCGTCGACGATGCCGCTTTTGATCGTCTCGGTAACTTCGCCACCGGCCAGGTAGGCACCACAGAACTCGAAAACCATCGCCACTAGGATGGCCTGCTTGATGGTCAGCGCTCTGGAGCCAACTGAGGTGCCCATGGCGTTCGCGACATCATTGGCGCCTACGCCCCATGCCATGAAGAAACCGAAGACGCAGGCAAGCACCAGGAGTACGAAGCCGTATTCCGCAATAAAGGACATAAAGAATTACCTATTGAACCCAGAAAGGATGCTGGCGCCTCAGCGCGCCAGCAATTGTTCCAGACGGTTGCCGACACGCTCGGCACGGTCAGCTACGTCACCGATCCATTCGATGATCTTGTAGAGGAACATTACGTCTACTGGTGGCAATTCCTTTTCCAGCTTGAACAGCGCACGGCGCACCGTGATTTGCATACGGTCGGTTTCGCGCTCGATTTCGCCAATTTCTTCGACCATGCTTTCCACCAAGGTGGCTTCGCGGCCGCTGAAGCCAGTCTCGAGCAGCGAGTCCAGTTCCTTGAGCGCTTTTAAGGCCTGGCAGCTGGCATCCACACTGCGCTGCACAAAGGCCAGCATTTCAGGCTGCATGGCTGGTGGCACCGTCATGCAACGGCCCAACATCAGCCCAGCGATGTCCTTGGCGCGGTTGGCGATCTTGTCCTGTACACTCAGCAGCTCCAGCAGATCGGAGCGCGGTACCGGTAGAAATAGGCTCTTGGGTAGGTGCTGACGCACGCTCTTCTTGAGCTTGTCGGCCTCGTTTTCCAAGCGGGCCATCTCTTGCTGGATCTGCTCGACCCGCTCCCAGTCTTCTGCCGTGATCGCCTGAAACAGGGGCACCAGATTGGCGGCACATTCGTGGGACTTGGCCATATGCTGCTGCATGGGGCCGATGGGCGAGCGTCCGAACAGGCTGACGAATGGATTGATTGGCATAGGGAATACCCCGGCTTCAGAAGGCGGCAAGTATACGGATGACCTTAAACGGCCGCCACCGCGTGATATCAGTCACACTCAAACATAGGCATCACCTGGGCATCATGCAGAAAGAAACCGAAATCAAACTGCGCGCCAGCCGCGAAACCCTCGCGGCGCTACGCGATCACCCGCTGCTGAAAAAACGCAACAAGAGCGGCTGGCAACGCCACGAACTGTTCAATCAGTATTACGACACGCCCGAGCGTGAACTTGCTCAAGCTAAAGTTGCGTTACGTCTGCGGCGCGATGGCGAGCAGTTCATCCAGACGCTCAAGAGCCGTGGCCAGAGCGTGGCCGGCCTGTCCGAGCGCAACGAGTGGGACTGGCACCTCGACAAGGCCAAGCTGGACCTGAAGAAACTCACCGACGATTGCTGGCCGTCGGCCCTCGCCGAACTGGACAAGAAAACCCTCAAGCCTATCTTCACCACCGACTTCGTCCGCGAGAAGGCCGAAATCGCATGGGGCCGTGGCAAGGCCAAGGTCGTCATCGAAGCGGCGCTGGACCTGGGCAAGGTCGTGGTCGGCAAGCAGAGCGAGGACATTTGCGAGCTGGAACTGGAACTGCGCCAGGGCGAGCCCGAAGCGCTACTGGAGCTGGCCGCCGAACTGGCCGCCGAACTGCCGCTGATGCCCTGCGACATCAGCAAGGCCGAGCGCGGCTATCGCCTGCACGACGCTGACAGCTATGCGCTGAATCTGCCGACGCCGGCACTCGATGCGGTCATGCCGCTGGACGATGCCTTCGCCGCGCTGGCCTGGCACCTGCTGGGCAACAGCCAGCGCCTGGCCGAGCAGTACCGCTTCAACGGTCATTGGAAACTGCTCAGCCAATGGTTGCAGCAACTGGTCGACTTGCGTGCTCTGCTCGGCAGCCTCGGCCAGGCGGCACCGCGCGCCAGCAGCCACGAACTGCGCGAACGACTGGACGCACTGATCGGCGACTGGCGCCCGCGCATCGAAGCCGGCCAGGATGACGAGGCGATCCGCCAGAGCGCACCCGGCCAATTCGCCGCCGAACTGGATCAGCCACGCTGGGGCCAGTTCTCGCTGAAGGCCTCACTGTGGCTGTGGCAGCGTGGCTGGACCCTAGCTCGCAACAACCGCGGCAATCGTCAAGGTGCCGCCGAACTGGGTAATTGGTTGCCCCGCCTGTTGGGCGAGGAAGCCGAGGCGCTGCAATTGTTGCGCTATCAGCAGCAACCCGAAGACCTCGCCGAGCAACGCCCGCGCATGGAGCGGCTGCTGGTCTGGCTGCGCCTGGCGCGCACGACGTTGGAAGTGCCGGAAACAGACCGTCTCTACGGCGAACTGGCCAAGCTCTACGAACTGACGCAGCAGCCGCTGAGCGACGAACTGCTCGACGCCCGCGTCGAGCAGGCGCGTACTGTGTGGACGCTCAAGGCCTGGAAGGCGCTGACGAAGTAAGCTCTCAACGCTGGAAGCTGGCCTGTAGGGCCGAATTTATTCGGCCTTTTGCAAATACGTGGCCGAATAAATTCGGCCCTACAGCTCCTATTTTCAGCGCTTTTATCGATTTCCCAGGAGCTTTCATGTCTGCCTTCGCCCCTTCCACCGCCGATCGCCTGCTCGACCTCAACGATCTGTTGCGCGACCTGGTGGCGCAGGGTCGGCTGCTGCAGGACACAGCCGAACAGTGCCTGACCCTTCGACGCAGCACGACAGCACAGCAGCATCCGCTGGAGTTTCTCGCCGAGCAGCAACTCGACGACCTGCAGCGCCCGGGTAAGAAGCTCGACCTGGAAACCCTGACCCTCTGGCTCGCCGAACAAGCCGGGCAGCCCTATCTGCGCATCGACCCGCTGAAAATCAATGTCGCGGCCATCACGCCGCTGATGTCCTATGCCTTCGCCCAGCGCCACAAGATTCTTGCGGTGGCGGTGGATAGCCAGAGCGTGACCATAGCCAGCGCCCAGCCCTTCGTGAAGAGCTGGGAAGCCAACCTGACTCACGTGCTCAAGCGGCCGATCAAGCGCGTGGTAGCCAACCCGGTAGAGCTGCAGCGCTTCACCGTGGAGTTTTACCGGCTGGCCAAGTCGGTCAGCGGCGCCACCGCCACGGACCAGAAGATCAGCGGTACTGGTAACTTCGAGCAGCTGCTCAACCTCGGCGCCAGCGATCAGGAACCGGACGCCAACGACTCGCACATCGTCAATATCGTCGACTGGCTGTTCCAGTACGCCTTCGACCAGCGCGCCAGCGACATCCACATCGAGCCGCGGCGCGAGCAGGGCACGGTGCGCTTTCGCATCGACGGGGTGCTGCACAACGTCTATCAGTTCCCGCCGCAGGTGACCATGGCGGTGGTCAGCCGGCTCAAGTCGCTGGGGCGGATGAACGTCGCCGAGAAGCGCAAGCCACAGGACGGCCGGGTCAAGACCAAGACGCCGGATGGCGGTGAGGTGGAGCTGCGCCTCTCGACCCTGCCGACCGCTTTCGGCGAGAAGATGGTGATGCGCATTTTCGACCCGGAGGTGCTGCTGAAGGGCTTCGACCAGCTCGGATTTTCCGCCGAGGACCTGCGCCGCTGGCAGACCATGACCGGCCAGCCCAACGGCATCATTCTGGTCACCGGCCCGACCGGCTCGGGTAAGACGACCACGCTTTACACCACGCTCAAACAGCTGGCGACGCCGGAAGTGAACGTCTGCACCATCGAGGACCCGATCGAGATGATCGAGGGTGCCTTTAACCAGATGCAGGTGCAGCACAACATCGACCTGACCTTCGCCAGCGGCGTGCGTGCGCTGATGCGCCAGGACCCGGACATCATCATGGTCGGCGAGATCCGTGACTTGGAAACGGCCGAAATGGCGATTCAGGCAGCGCTGACCGGCCACCTGGTGCTCTCCACGTTGCACACCAACGACGCCCCCAGCGCTATCACCCGCCTGCTGGAACTGGGCGTACCCCATTATCTGTTGCGCGCGACGCTGCTGGGCGTGATGGCCCAGCGCCTGGTGCGCACGCTGTGCCCTCATTGCAAGGCGCCGGTGGAGTTGGATGCCGATGATTGGCAGGCCCTAACCAAGCCCTGGAATGCTCCATTGCCAAGCCACGCGCAGCAAGCAGTGGGCTGCATCGAATGCCGAGATACTGGTTATCGGGGACGCGCCGGAGTCTATGAGATCATGCTGCTCAACGATGCGATCAAGCCGCTAATCACCGCCGATACCGACCTCATCGCCTTGCGCCGCCAGGCCTTCAAAGATGGCATGCACAGCCTGCGCCTATCCGGCGCGCAGAAGATCGCGGCGGGGCTGACCACGTTGGAAGAGGTGTTGCGGGTGACGCCGCAGAGTGAGCAAAGGTAGCTGGAAGCTAAACCAGTGTGCGGGCGGACGCCGGAACGCCTTCAAGCTCTTCTGCTTTTACTTCAAGCTTCCAGCTTTGAGGCTTAAAGCTGCTTCTCACCCCTGCCGCGCCGCCAATATCCCCGCCACCCGCGAAGGCTCGCAATTGAGGTAAGCCGACGATTGCAGCCACTCCTGGTCGGGATACCAGGAGAACATGAACTGCCCGCCCTTGAGGCTATCGACCACCATGCGCGCCACTTCCGGGCGCACCGCTGGGCAGCCCTGGCTGCGGCCGATGCGGCCTTGAGTAACGATCCAGGCCGGGTTCACGTAATCAGCCGGGTGGATGACGATAGCCCGTTCGCGGGCCAGATCGTTCACACCGGGTTCGAGCCCATCCATACGCAGCGAATACCCATGCTTGCCGCTGTAGCTCTCCGCCGTGCGGAACAGGCCGATGCTCGACTGATGGCTACCCAACACGTTGGAGAAGCGCGTGGCGAGGTTTTCGCCGGACTTCATTCCGTGGGCGACGAAATCTTCCAGCAACAACCGCCGCTGCTGCAGGTCGAATATCCAGAGCCGGCGTTCCGACGACGGCAACGAGAAATCGATCACCGCCAGCCGCTTCGCGGCGCTGGCACCGTTATTCACCGCGCATTGCATGGCCGCTACGGCATGTGTGAGCACTTTGGGATCTATCGTGGGCGCCACGTGAGACAGGTCATCCACGATTGGCTGGTAGGAAGGGCTAGCCGCGAGAAGCGGAGCTGACAGGAGCAGACCCGCCACGAGGGAAAGGCGTCGGAGCGAAGCCATCATGTGCGAAATACCTCATCGACGCCAAAAGCCGTAATTCCCTCTTGGCTGGCGTCCATATCTACTGCCGCCCGAGCGGGTGGCAGCGAAACAGGCCAGACGGGAGCGAACACTCCCACTTCGTCTGACAGCGCATTTTGTGGTGGCCCGGATGGGTCTGGTTTTCCGAAAAGCCACAGCCGGATTAGCGGCGGAGTCTAGCAGTCGATGGGTTTGCCGGGAGTAAAGCGTTGTACAAAAAACATGCATTTCGTCTGGTTGGCATCTTGTTGTTCGCACCTGCATTGGCGTTCGCACAACCTGCCGGCAATCCAGTAAGCCCGATCCAAAGTGTTTTGGAAAACCTCACCAGCGCCTGCGACAGCCCCCTCGCCGATATCGACCAGACAGCCTCTCAACGGCTGACCGAGTTCTATCGCCGGCAGCAGTTCGAAGCCTTGTGGACATCCTATGGCCAGGTCGACGCGCTGCTGGCGCAACTCGATGCGCTGGTCGACGACGGTCTGAATCCTGCGGTCTACCACCCCGCAGCCATTCGCCGAAGCCTGTACACGGCAACGGCCGAACCGCTGCATCGCGAGTGTGGCGACATTCTCGCGACGCACGCCTACCTGCTGGCGCTGCGGCATCTATCACACGGGCGGCTGCCGCAGGATCGCCTGGAGCCGGTCTGGCGCAGCACCGATGCCGTGGCCCCGCAGCGGGCGGATGCACGGCTATTGGACATCGCCGATGCCGGCCTGATGAACATCGAACGGACCTTCGATCAGGCTCGACCGACGCTCGAGCAGTACCACAACCTGCGCAAGGCCCATGCCCGCCTGCGAGCCGAGCCCGTGCAGCGCTGGCTGCCGATCCCTCCCGGAGAGACTTTGCGTCCCGGTATGTCAGATGCCCGGGTTCCCTTGTTGCGCCAACGTCTGGTCGACGGCGGCTACCTTCCCAATGCCAGCGCGGTGGAAGACCTCAAGACCCGCTACGACCCAACCCTCAAGCAAGCGCTGAAAGCCTTCCAGGCCCGCCACGGCCTGCAGGACGACGGCATATTGGGCGCCGATACCCTGGCCGCGCTAAACGTCACCCCGAGTGAGCGACTGGAGCAGCTGAAGATCAATCTGGAACGCTTCCGCTGGCTATCCCGCGATATCGAGGCGCGCTCGCTGCTGGTCGACATCGCCGGCGGGCGCGTCGTCTATATCCATGATGGACGCGCCCAATGGGAGACTCGCAGCCAGGTTGGCCGCGCGACGCGGCAGACACCGGAGATCAAATCGAACGTCACCCGGCTGACCCTCAATCCGACCTGGACCGTGCCACCCACCATCCTTAGCGAAGACAAACTGCCCAAGATCCGCGAGGACCTCAGCTATCTGGCCGAGCAGGGTCTGCAAATCCTCGACTATGACGGCAACCCGCTGGACCCTGAGCAGATCGACTGGAACAATCCTGGCCGCATTTTGCTGCGCCAGGCCGCAGGGCCGGATAATCCGCTCGGACGTCTGGTCGTTCGGTTCGACAATCCGTTTGCGATTTATCTGCACGACACGCCTAGCCAGGGCCTGTTCGACCGTTCCCAACGAGCGTTCAGCTCCGGCTGCGTCAGGGTCGAGTCGGTCATGCAGCTGGTCGACCTGCTGCTGGTCGATGGCGAACGCGAACGCTTCGCCCGACTGCTCGATACAGACAAGACGCACGAGTTTCGCCTGACCGAGCCCACCCCGGTGCTGCTCGCGTACTGGACGGCCGAAGCGGACAGCACCGGACAACCACACTATCGCCCAGACATTTATCAACGCGACCGTGACCTGATCGCCTCGCTGCGGATGGCTGACCAGAAGCTAATGAAAGATTAATGAAGCCGCGCGTATTGGACGTCGCCAGCCAGGTATTCCCCAGACCAGACCGGCGGCTCTGGCAGAGTGCCCGTAGACCGAGGTCTACTTGCGACAAACGCCTGTTTCGCAGCGACAATATCTGCAAACAATCAGTAACGCCCCGCCACATGCAGGTGCTCGGACGCCTTATGCTGGGGACGTCTTGCCGCCATGGATAGCCGAGCAGAAATTTGAACGTTGAAAATAAAGTCGACAGCCGGGTAGAAGCTGACCGAACGACAGCGCTGGCGCGATACCGCATTCTCGATACGCCACCGGAAACGGCGTTCGATGATCTGGTGACGCTCGCGGCCGAGCTGTGCGCGAGTAACAGCGCCGCCATCGTATTTCGCGACCAGGGACGCCTTTGGATCAAGGCCTCGCTCAACCTTGACGATGACAGCCGAACGCTTGTCCAGGCACTCGATGCCTGCAGCATGAGCGGCGCGCAAACGCAGGTGATCGAAAGCCCGGCGGAGGCATCCGCCTTCTATGCAGCCGCGCCGCTTAAGTCCCCGGAAGGCCTGTTGCTCGGCGCACTGTGCGTGATCGGCGACCAGGCACAGACCTTGTCGCCCCGCCAGCTCGGCCATCTGCAGGCATTGGCCCGGCAGGTCATGGCATTGCTCGAGTTGCGCCGCAGCTGCGAGCACGAGGAGCACAACCGCCGGATCATCGACAGCGCGCTGGATTACGCGATTCTCAGCACCGATTCCCAAGGCACCATAATCAGCTGGAACCGAGGCGCCGAGCAGATTCTCGGCTGGCAGCGCCAGGAGATCGTCGGCCACCCTATCGCCCGGATCTTCACCGATGAAGACGTCGCCACCGGTGTGCCGGATGGCGAGATGCAACGGGCCGCACAGGGCGGCTCGTCAAACGACGAACGCTGGCATCGGCGCAAGGATGGCAGTCAGTTCTGGGCAGCCGGCGTGTTGATGCAGCTCAGGACCGATCAGGGGCAGCCGCAGGGCTTCGTCAAGATTCTGCGCGACCTGACCGAACGGCTGCATGAAAAAGCATCAATTCGCGAGGTCGAGGAGCGATACCGCGCGTTGGTCGATCTCAGCCCTCAGGTGATCTGGCAATGCGATGCCAGCGGTTCGTTGATCTTCTGCAATCGCTACTGGTGCGAACTCACCGGGTTGACGGAAAGTGAGTCCGCCGGCATGGGCTGGCTGACCGCCGTCGCGCCGGACCACCGGGACGCGGTGCTGCAGCAATGGCATGGCGCGTTGAAGAGCCGCAAATCCGGCAGTTTCGAAGTGCCGCTGCTCAACGTTGCCGGCGAGCCACGTTGGTTCCAGGGCTGCGGCGCACCGGTTTACGGGCATGACGGTCGCCTGCTGCATTGGGTATTGGTGGCGCAGGACATCCATGAACGCCGCCGCGCCGAAATCGAACGGCTGGAAAGCGAGGCGTTCACCCGCAGCCTGTTGGACTCGGCCAGCGAAGGCTTCTATTCCATCGATACCCATGGTTTTGTCACCCTTTGCAACGAGGCGTTCGTCAAGCTACTCGGCTTCGACAGCAAAGAGCAGGTGCTGGGTCGCCAGCTGCATAACGTGATTCACCACAGCCACCCGGACGGCTCGTCCTATGCGGCGGAAGATTGCCCGATCCAGCGCACCGCCAAGACCGGCGAACCGGCGCATGTCGAATATGAACTGTTCTTCCGCCAAGACGGCAGCAGCCTGCCGGTCGAGTATCGAGTCGCGCCGTTGTACCGCGACGAGATACTGCAGGGTGCGATATGTACCTTTACCGACATCAGCGAGCGGGCCCGCGGCGACGCGCAGCAAACCTACCTGCTGGAACTCAGCGACCGCCTGCACGACGCCGGCGACCGCATCGATCTGAGCGAGGTAATGCCCGAACGCCTGGTGCAGCTGATCGGCATCGAGTGCCTGGCCTATGGTCATCTCGATGAGCACGATCACCTGGTGATCGTGCAGCAATGGCCATCGGTCAACGATGCGGGCCGATCGATCCGTTATCCGCTTGGCGGCTGCGCCCGGTCCCTGCGCCTGCGGCTGGCGCAAGGGATGATCGTGCCCTTCGAAGACCTGCTCGACGAGGCTGACTGCCGAGATGACTGCGGCGCTCTGCATGAGCGTCTCGGCTATTGCAGTCTCCTGTTGGCGCCGTTGCGGGCGCAGGCGCCGGATTGTGCGTTCATGTTATTGGCTGACAAACAAGCGAGGCAGTGGAGCCAGGCGGACATCTCATTCGTACGCGAAATGGCCGAGCGCCTCCGTGCCGCGACCGAGCGCGCACGGGCACGTCGCGCCCTGCTCGAGGCCGAACAGCGCGTCAGCCTGGCCAACGAAATCGCCTCGATCGGCGTCTGGGAATATGACTACCAGCGCAACACACTGCATTGGGATGCGCAGCTCAAGGCACTCGCCGGCGTCGCTCCCGACGCACCGGAATTGAGCGTTAGCGAATTTCTCGCACGTGTTCATGCCGATGACCGGACCGCCCTGCTCGACGCCTTTCGCAGCGCCCTCGAAGGCATCGGCGGTGGCGAGCTGAATCTCGATTACCGGGTCTACGACGAGGCGAGCGAACAGTTCCGCTGGTTGACCAATCGCGGGCGACGCCTGCTCGACGCCGACGGTAGGATTCGCCTGCTCGGCACCGCCCGAGAAATCACCGCCGAGCGCAACGCGGCGTTGAAACTCCTGCGCATGAACGCCCTGCTCGAAGAGCAGATACAGGAGCGCAAGAGCACCGAGCAGCGCCAGACGGTGCTCATGGAGCTTGGTGATCTGCTGCGCGGACAACCGGACAGCACCACCATCATCACGGCGGCCGTGCGCGCACTGGGCATGACACTGAACGTGACCCGCGCGGCGTTTCTTTCCGTAGATCCCGGCGGCCACTACGCCACCGTCGAGCGCTACTGGAGCGACGGTGCGCTGGGCGACTACAACGAGCGCATGTGCTTCACCGACTATGGCGACTTCATCTACGACCTGCAGAACGACGAGCTGGTGGTCGTCAATGACACCCTGCACGACACCCGTACCGCAGCGCAGGCTTCGAGCCTCCGGCTACGGCGTATCCAGAGCCTGGTGTGCGTGCCGCTGCAGGAACAAGGGCGCCTGAGCGCCGCCTTGATCCTATTGCAGGAGCACCCGCGCCAATGGGCCGAGGAAGACATCTCGTTCATACGCGAAGTGGCCGACCGTGCCTGGACCACCGATGAGCGGATGCGCGCCGAACGCGCCTTGCGCGCCAGCGAAGAACAGTTCCGCACCCTGGCCGACAACATGAGCCAGTTCGCCTGGATGGCCGACCCCGCCGGGCGGATCTACTGGTACAACAAGCGCTGGTACGACTACACCGGTACCACCATGGAAGCCATGCGTGCCCTGGGCTGGCGCTCGGTACATCACCCCGATCACCACGTTCGTGTCAGCGCCTCGATGAAACGCGCCGTGGCGATCGGCTCGACCTGGGAGGAAACCTTCCCGCTGCGCGGCAAGGATGGCCAGTACCGCTGGTTTCTCGCGCGCGCCGTGCCCATTCGCGATGATTTTGGCCAAGTCACGCACTGGTTCGGCACCAACACCGACGTCAACGCGCAGGTAGCGGCCGAAGAGGCGCTGCGCGAGCTGAACGACAACCTCGAACGTCGCGTTGCCGAGCGCACCCGTGAACTGGCAGAGATCAACCATCTCCTGCACCTGGAGATGGGCGAACGCGAGCGCGCCGAGGAAACCCTGCGCCATGCGCAAAAGATGGAGGCCATCGGCCAGCTCACCGGCGGTCTCGCGCACGACTTCAACAACATGCTGACCGGCGTGCTGGGCGGGCTCGACCTGATCCAGCGCCGGATTGCCGACGGTCGAGTGAACGATTTGGGTCGCTATGTCGATGCCGCGACCAGCTCAGCCAACCGCGCCGCCGCTCTGACACACCGCCTACTGGCCTTCGCCCGTCGCCAGTCGCTGGATCCGCAACCTGTAGACGTCAACCAATTGGTGCTGTCGATGGAGGACATGCTTCGCCGCACCATGGCCGAACACATCCAGTTCGAGACGCACCTGCAGCCGGAACCCTGGCTGGCCTATACCGACGCGCACCAGCTGGAAAACGCCCTGCTCAATCTGGTGATCAACGCGCGCGATGCCATGAGCGACGGCGGCCGGCTGATCATTCAGACCGGCTGCGTACAGATCAAGGACACCCAGCCCGACAGTCCCGAGCCAGGAGACTACGTCACCCTGAGCGTTGCCGACAATGGCTCCGGCATGCCCCCTGAGGTGGTCGCCAAGGCGTTCGATCCGTTCTTCACCACCAAACCCATCGGCCAGGGCACCGGCCTTGGGCTGTCGATGGTGTATGGCTTCGTCAAGCAGACCGGCGGCCATGTGCGCATCGACAGTACGCCCGGTCACGGCACCCTGATCACGCTGTTCCTCCCGCGCAATCGAACGCAGGCCGAGCCGCAGGCAGAACACACCGGCGCGCCAGCGGCGGTACAGGGCGCGCAGACCAACGAAACCATACTGGTGGTGGAAGACGAAGCCGCGGTACGCATGCTAGTGGTCGAGGTGTTGCAAGAGCTGGGCTATCAGGTGCTCGAAGCGGTCGATGGCAACACCGCGCTGCCTTATCTGCAAGGTAGTCAACGTATCGATCTGCTGGTCAGCGACATTGGCCTGCCCGGCATCAACGGTCGTCAGTTGGCGGAAATGGCCCGTCAGCACCGACCGCAGCTCAAGGTGCTGTTCGTCTCCGGCTATGCGCCGAATACCGAAGTGCGCGGCGAGTTTCTCGCACCTGGCATGGATATGCTGGCCAAGCCGTTCAGCATCGAGATGCTCGGTACCAAGGTCCGCCAGCTGATCGAGCGCAGCGGATGAACCGCAAGGAACTCTCCGCAAGGAACTCTGCCAACCGCCGCGCACTCTCTAAAGGAGGATCAAGCGGAGGCACCATCATGCGCAAATCACTACTGTCGGCAGTTATCCTGAGCTGTGTTCCTTTTGGCGCGGCAATGGCGGACAGCAGCTTCGTCCGGCAAATTCTTTCCTCAGGTGCAACCACCGCGTCGACTTACATGACATTCCGCGACGACAAGCTGGTCGCCGCCGCACGTGAAGACGCCGGTAGCTTCGTGGCCAGCGATGGCGCGATTCGCGGCCCCTATCTGGAAGCGATGCTGTCGAAGCTGCGCAGCGAGCAACCCGAGCTGCAAGCAAGTGACATGCAGCTGGCGAGCGCCATTCTCGCAGCCGAACAGCAGTAGGCAAGCAGGCTGGCCGAAAGCCCGGACGCATGGTCTGACACGGCATTGCGCGGCCGGCCTCGCCATTCGTTCAACCCTAAGCATCCGGAGGAATCATGAAAAAAACCGCATCCGCCGTCTGGCAAGGTGACTTGAAAAGCGGCAAAGGCACCATCAGCACCCAGAGCGGCGCCCTGAAGGACAACCCGTACGGCTTCAACACCCGCTTTGAAGACGCTCCTGGCACCAATCCTGAAGAACTGATCGGTGCGGCCCACGCGGGTTGCTTTTCGATGGCACTGTCAATGATGCTTGGCCAGGCTGGCCTCACCGCTGAACGCATCGACACCAAGGCGGAAGTTACGTTGGACAAGGACGGCGAAGGCTTCTCGATCACCGCGATTGCCCTGACGCTTACCGCTAAGGTACCTGGCGCAGATGAAAGCCAGTTTCAGCAGATCGCCAACCAAGCGAAGGAAGGCTGCCCAGTGTCCAAGGTGCTCAACGCGCAGATCAGCTTGAGCGCAACGCTGGAAAACTGACCTGACAGGCTGAAATGAAAACGCCGCCCAGTGGACGGCGTTTTTGTTTCGGACGGCTTGTGACGATCAGCCACGAATGTTGTAAATGTCCTTTTCGTTCAGCTCGGCGTACTCGTACAAACGATTCAGGTACGCGCTCTGCTGATCCCAGACCTTCTTGGCGACCGGATCGGCAGCGGCGGATGCATCGACCACTTCGGCCGCGACCTCCTTCAGCCGAGCCAGCACCTCGTCCGGCAGGCGACGAACTTCTACCCCCTGCTCGCGCAGTTGCTCCAGTGCTTCCATGTTTTTTGCGTTGTAGTCGTCGAGCATGTCGCCATTGACGGCACGGGCAGCGGCACGAACGATGGCCTTGAGGTCGTCTGGCAGTGTTTCCCAGGCCTTCAGGTTGACGTCCAATTCAAAGGTTACGTTCGGCTCCTGCCAGCCTGGCGTGTAGTAGTACTTCGACGCCTTGTGCAGGCCCAAGGCCAAGTCGTTGTACGGGCCGATCCACTCAGTGGCGTCGATGGCACCGGTTTGTAGCGCAGTGAAGATCTCACCGGCCGGCATGTTGACCACGGTCCCGCCCATCTTGGTCAGCACTTCGCCACCAAGGCCAGGAGTACGCATTTTTAGTCCCTTGAAATCGTCGACCGAATTGATTTCCTTGTTGAACCAGCCTGCGGTCTGCACGCCAGAGGCACCGCACGCCATTGGCAGTACGCCGTAAGGCTTGTACACCTCCTCCCACAGCTCCATGCCGCCGCCGCGATGCAACCAGGCATTCATCTCCTGGGCATTCGGGCCAAACGGCAGTGCGCAGAAGAACTGAGCAGCCGGGACCTTGCCTTTCCAGTAGTAAGGAGCGCCATGACCCATCTCGGCGGTACCGCGGGAGACCGCATCGAAGACTTCCAACGCCGGGACCAGCTCACCCGCAGCGTAGACCTTGACCGTCAGACGGCCATTGCTCATTTCGTTGACCAGTTTCGCGAAGTTTTCCGCGCCGACGCCCACGCCCGGGAAGTTTTTTGGCCAGGAGGTGACCATCTTCCAATTGAATTTCTCAGTGCTTGCGGTGCCTTCCGGCTTGCTCGCGGTATCGGCTTCCTTGTTGCAACCGGCCAGCGCCGTTGCGGCCAGACCAACGCCTGCGGCGGCCAGAATTTGACGACGTTTCATGAGTAACTCCTTGTTGTTGTAATGCTGAATTTCGGAACCCCGAATTCAGGTGGTTCTAGCTATCATATGGCTATCTCTCGCTCAAGCACCGCGACTACGTACTCAGACTACGTACGTAGTACTGCCGGTTGCGACACCGTAGCCCAGCTGCCTAGAATCGCCGGCCTTTTGGGCCATAACAATAAAGGATCTGCAATGTCGAAACATGCCCCTCCACTGCTCGGTCTCGCCAGGGTGATCGACGCGGTGAATGCCCGCTTCGGACAGGCCTGCGCCTGGCTTACCCTGTTTCTGGTCCTTGGCACTGCGGTGGTTGTAGTGCTGCGCTACGGTTTCGGCATCGGCGCAACCGCCCTCCAGGAAGCCGTTCTCTACGCACACGCACTGGTATTCATGGGCGCTGCCGCCTGGGTGCTACAGCGCAACGGCCATGTTCGCGTCGACATCTTCTACCAGCGGTTCAGGCCCCGCTACCAGGCCTTGGTCGAAGTGCTCGGAACCCTTCTGTTTCTCTTGCCCGTCTGCCTGTTTCTCGGCTGGGCCAGCTGGGATTACGTCAGCAATTCCTGGGCGACGCTGGAGGGCTCCAGCGAGTCGGGCGGGCTGAAGTTCGTCTTCGTGCAGAAAAGCATCATTCTGGTTCTAGTCGTCTGCCTGGCCCTGCAAGGCATTTCGGAAATCATCAAGGCCGCCTACACCTTCGCCGGTCGCCTGCCTGCGTCGGAGGTGAAACATGGCTGAGATGATGGCAATACTGCTGTTCATCAGCATTTGCGCGGCCTTGATGGCCGGCTACCCGGTAGCCTTTACCTTGGGTGGCGTCTCGCTATTGTTCGCCGGTATCGGCGTGCTCACTGGCACCTTCGATGGCGGCTACCTGAGCGCTCTGCCAAACCGCCTGTTCGGCATCATGAACAACCAGACGATGCTGGCCGTACCGTTGTTCGTGTTCATGGGCGTGATGCTCGAAAAGAGCCGTGTGGCCGAGGATCTGCTTGAATCCATGTCCCGGCTGTTCGGCACGCTGCGCGGCGGTCTGGCCATCTCCGTCTGTGTGGTGGGCGCACTGCTCGCGGCCAGTACTGGCATCGTCGGGGCCACCGTTGTGACCATGGGCCTGCTGGCGCTGCCGACCATGCTTCGCCGCGGCTATGATCCGGCCATCTCCACCGGAACACTCGCTGCGACTGGCACGCTGGGCCAGATCATCCCGCCTTCCATCGTGCTGGTATTGCTGGGTGACGTAATGTCCAGCGCCTATCAACAAGCTCAGCTGAAGATGGGCATCTTCTCGCCTAAGACCGTCTCTGTCGGAGACCTGTTCGTCGGCGCGCTGCTTCCCGGCCTGCTGTTGGTCGGTCTGTACATCCTGTACATCATCGCAGTGGCAATCCTCCAGCCGAAGAAGCTGCCTGCTTTGCCACAGGAAGAACTTGGCCCGATCGAGTGGGGCAAACTGATCAATGCCCTGGTGCCTCCGCTGCTGCTGATCAGCGCCGTGCTTGGCTCGATTTTGGCGGGCTACGCGACACCCACCGAGGCCGCTGCATTGGGTGCACTGGGCGCGATGGTTCTGGCGTTCTACAAAGGCAAGCTGAACTTCGGTCAGGTCCGTGATGTGGCGTACGGCACCACTGAAATCAGCGCCATGGTGTTTCTGATTCTGATCGGCGCCTCACTGTTCTCGCTGGTGTTCCGCGGCTTCGGCGGCGAAGCGATGATCGAAGATGTCTTCGCCCAGCTGCCTGGCGGCGTGCTCGGTGCCTTCTTCCTCGTGATGGTCGTGATCTTTCTGCTGGGCTTCATCCTCGACTTCATCGAAATCACCTTCGTGGTGGTGCCGATCGTCGGCCCGGTGTTGCTGGCCATGGGCCTGGACCCCGTGTGGCTCGGTGTGATGATCGCGCTGAACCTGCAGACGTCCTTCCTCACGCCACCCTTTGGTTTCGCCCTGTTCTACCTGCGCGGCGTGACACCCAAATCAGTGCCTACGAGCACCATCTACAAAGGGGTGATCCCTTTCATTCTGATCCAGATCCTGCTGCTGGTGATCGCCTATCAGTTCCCTGGGCTGGTCACTTGGCTACCCGAGCAGGTCTACGGCAAATAGCACCATCCAGACGCCCGTTTCGACGGGCGTCTGACTATCCGGCAGCGGGTTTCAGCGCGATCATATAGCGGCAGCCGCCACAGCCGAGCCCCCATGCCGACCCAATCCTCCAGCTACCCGCACCTTGCCAAGCGCTTCCGGCAGCTCGATGCTTTCCTGCTGCAGCATCAGGCGCTTTGGAAGCCGCGGCCGTTCACGCATCTACATCTCGGCTGGGAAGTGATTCATCCAGAGCTGGCTGAATGGTTACGCGCCCGCTCGCTGGAGCAAGCCGATGCAGCACACAACCAACCCGTCTACCTCAACGCACCTGCTCCGTTCGCAGAGCTGGCCGAGCAAGCCATAACATTGAGTTATCTGGGCGAACTGCCCAGCTCACCGCCCTCCAGCGACAGCACCCGTCAGTCGGTCGACGTACCCGGTCGCAAATGGCGGCAAATACAGGCCTTCAGCTCTGCACTGGCGTTCAGCGAGCACCCTCAGCATTGGCTCGACTGGTGCGCCGGCAAAGGCCATCTAGGGCGACAGTTGGCCAATCGCGGCGGCTCGTTGACTTGCCTTGAGTGGGATCCAGCACTGGTCGCCGCAGGCAACAGACTCAGTGAGCGGCTTGGTATCGACGCGAAGCACTGCCGGCAGGACGTGATGCATGAAGGCGCGACTGCACAGCTCGGACCTCTGGTGACCCCAGTAGCACTGCACGCCTGCGGCGACCTGCATGTACGCTTGATTGATCTCTGCATTGCGCAACGCTGTCGCCAGCTGGCGATCGCACCCTGCTGCTACAACCGCATTCAGGCCAACCGCTATCAACCTCTTTCGAAGCTGGCCGCAGCATCATCGCTTGAGCTCTCGCGCGAAGACCTTGGCTTGCCGCTCAGTGAAACGGTTACCGCCGGCGCCCGCGAGCGACGCCAGCGAGACCAGTCGATGGCCTGGCGCTTGGGCTTCGACCTGCTCCAGCGCAAGCTGCGCGGTAACGATGAATACTTACCAACTCCGTCGCTCCCGAGCGGCTGGCTGAAGAAAAGCTTTGAACGCTACTGCCGTGACCTGGCTGAAATGAAGCGACTACCCGAGCCGCCCGCGCTCGACTGGCACGCGCTCGAACAGCGCGGCTGGCAGCGCCTTGCCGAAGTGCGCAACCTGGAACTGCTGCGGGGCCTGTTTCGTCGCCCGCTGGAACTCTGGCTGCTGCTCGACCGGGCTCTACGGCTAGCTGAAAACGGCTATGAGGTCCGGCTCGGCACCTTCTGCGAACCCGAGCTCACGCCGCGCAATCTGATGCTGATCGCTGAGCTGCCCAGCGATGCGAGCTAGCACCATGCAGACGCATCCGTAATGCCTCCCCCGGGACGTCCCAGATACCTGCCAGCCTCGGCCGACAGGACGAACGCGTCGGGGGGAGCGACCCCTTAGTAGAAGCCGACGAAGTTGAGGAACCAGCCCTGGTAGCGGTAGTCGAGGCGGGTCAGATCGTCGCTAAAGTCGGTGAAGTTGTAGCCGGCACCGACACGGAAGTTCTCACCGACGTCGCGATCAACTCCGACCAGCCAGCCCTGACGCGCCCCACCGTCCTTCACATCGAGCCAGCGATACTCGCCCAGCGCACTCCAGGCACCCTGCAGGCGATACCGCCCCTGCATGGCGCTGAACCGTGCCCGACTGTCGAACCACTCACCCTGGTCGCGTCCGGCCCGCGCCTCACCAAGACGCTGGGCCAGCTTGCCGGCAAATTCCCAGCGCTGGTCGAAGCGGTAGGTGCCCTCGAGCGCGAACACGTGGGAACGCTGGTCGAACTGCGAGGATGAGTCAATCTGGTCGAGCGTCGAGCGGTCGTACAGGTAGGTGTACTTGCCGAGCGCTGCCCAACGCACATTGTCCACCGGGCGCCAGGCGAAGCCGACGTTGGACTCGATGAAACGCGCACCCTGCTGGGCATCCAGCTGGTCCTGAGTGTCCGAGTAGTTGAGGCGACCGGCGATGCGCCAGGACTCGTCCAGCTTGTGCAGCAGGCGGTTGGTCGTCAGCCACTGGCGGCGGCGCTCGGCCCCGGTGTCGCGGCGGAACTCCATTGCGCTGCTCCAGCCAGTGCGCGGGGAGGTGTGGCCGCCGCGCACGCTGTAGGCTTCGCGGTCGACATCGCCAGCCGGAGTTTCCAGTTCGCCTTCCTGAATGGTGAAGCCGTAATTCCAGCCCTCGGCCGGGTAGAAGTCCATACCGAAGGTGTGCGCGATCCCCTGGTCCTGGCCGGATTTCAGCCACTGGCTCTCATTGAACATGCTGGTCTGGTTGGAGACACGCCAGCGCTGGCCGAGCGTCAGGCCACCGGGCGTGCCGCCGAACAGCGGGTCGGTTTCCGCCGAGGTGTCGGTGGAATAGGTGTAGCCGCCGTACAGGGTGTGATCAGCCGCGACGCGGTATTCACCATTGATCCCCGCCGCATTGCCGCGGTCGCCAGCAGTGACCTCACCGCCGATGCTGGATAGGTCACCAAACAGGTATTTGCCGCCCAGAGTCGCGGCATCGTTGTCGCGGTAGCGGCCGCCATCGTTGTCCAGGGTCGCCTGGGCGATTCCGTACACTTCCAGCGAACTGCCGATGCGATGTCCATAGCGCAGCGCGCCGAGAGTGCCATCCACCGCCTGAGCGCTGCGGGTCTCGGTGACGCTGCGTACTTCGCCGCTGAGCGTGTCGTTCTCGCCCAGACGATAATCGGCCAGTACCTGACGCTGATCGAAGCGATCACTGCCACGCTCGGCATTGCTCACACGACCAGGTTGACGAAGGCCTCGTTGCAGAGGGTGACAAGACCATCGGTATCGATGGAATAGAAGCCTTCGCTGGCTGAGTCCAACAGGCTGCGGGTGAACGCCTCGCTTTCCAGCCGTTCGATCTCGGCGCGGCGGCGTTCATGGCGATCAGGTCACGGTCGCGTTGATAAATATCCGGGCGATAGTGTGGTTGTCCGGTGCTGTCCGCATGTGGGGCAGCATTGGCCTGCATCGCCCGGTTTCCCTGTTATTGCTGACGCGTTGATTGTTAAGGCGCGCTCCGCTCTAGCAAAAGAATGGTCCGCTTCAGCAAAGGCTTCGTTGCAAAAGGGTCATAAGATACCCCACAGCGCAGGGGAGAAACATGACTGACCGTTCCATTCAGAGCAACACAGCGTCTCGCAGCCAACCCACACATGCCACCGCCCAGGCCAGCATGCTGAGCGAGCTGTACTGGTACGTCCGGGTGGTCGAAGCGGGAGGCTTTTCCGCAGCAGCGGAGCGCACTGGAGTGGCGAAATCCAGCCTGAGCCGGCGCATCATGCAGCTGGAGAAGCGTCTGGATGTGCAACTGCTCAATCGCAGTACCCGGAGGTTCGCCATGACCGCCATCGGCGAGCAAATTTACCGCAACGCCCTGGACATGCTCACCTCGGCCGAGACCGCCGAGATTCGCGCCCGTGAAGCCAACGACGTTCCCAGCGGCCTGATCAGACTCGCGGCCCCGGCGATCTTGTCCAGTTGGGTGTTGAAGGCACTGGAGCGCTTTCAACGTCGCTATCCGAAAGTGCAGTTTGCCTTCATGCCACGGGACACGGTTGTCAGCTTGACGGAGCTGCGCCTGGATCTAGCCCTGACGCTTGATAGCGTTCCACTCGACAGCGGCGATATCGTCGTACGTCCGCTCGCCACGCTCGACAACCTGATCGTCGGCTCGCCTGCGTTGCTCCAGCGTCTGGCACGCCCCGCCAGTATCGCTGAGGTGGGAGACAGCGACCTGCTCGCCCTAAGCGGCCCGCAGGAATTGCAACCGTGGCGCTTGCAAGACCATCCCCGTACCGTACAAACCCCTGCGCTCAGAACCGACAGCCTCGCCGCGCTCAAGGATGCCGCGGAGGCAGGACTGGGCTTGGCCTGCTTGCCGTTACTGGCCTGCCACCGTGAACTCGAGGCGGGCGACCTGTGCCGTGCTTGCAAGGAGGACGAGCCAAGCGCGTCAGCACTGTATGTCATGACACCGTCTTATCGCGGCACACCCCAGGCCGTACGAAGCCTCATCGATCACTTGCGCAACGAGGTTGCCGATAGGCCAGGCAAAGGAATGCACCCGGCCATCCCCTGATTGCTCCGGTCCGCCTATCGAGGGTGGCAATCCTTATGGTTTTCGACACGGCATTGCGCCCGCTCCCGCGGCGCGCCGGTAACTAGCCGGCATCCGCTCTCGACATCGTTCCCGCTCCGCTTCTGCACTGCCCGGTATCGACGCACGCCGCCACCAGAAACATCACCATTCGTGGCCGAAAACGGCTACGGGTAAGGCTCGTCATCTTTTGCCCTCCGACCTTAAGCCGCACAATCTAAGCCGCTAGCAGCGCTCGAAAGAGCCGCACGCAGCCACCGGATAAAAGTCATGCAAAACAACTGTTAACAAACAGTTTACTCGCGGCGAGCAATCGCTATAATGGCGCCCATCTTTTAGCCGGTATAGCTCAGCTGGTAGAGCAACTGACTTGTAATCAGTAGGTCCCGAGTTCGACTCTTGGTGCCGGCACCATATAAAACAAAGGCTTGCAGCAATGCAGGCCTTTGTTTTTTCTGTCATACGCAAAAACGGCGTCGATTAACGGCTAAGCGGAATCATCCCCAGCGCCTCTTCGCTACCGCAGCCGAAACCACAGGTCCGCTCCAGACTCCAGACGAGGCTCCGCATCGTCGAGATTTGTTGGCAGAACCCTTGAGGGAATCCCGCATGGAAATCAAGGTTAATTTTCTCGACAACCTTCGGCTTGAAGCCAAGTTTGATGACTTCACGGTGGTGGCCGATCAACCCATCCGCTACAAGGGCGATGGTTCTGCACCGGGCCCTTTCGATTACTTTCTGGCCTCGTCAGCATTGTGCGCAGCTTACTTTGTGAAGTTGTACTGCCAGACGCGCGATATCCCTACCGACAACATCCGTCTGTCCCAGAACAATATTGTTGACCCAGAAAATCGCTATAACCAGATTTTCAAGATTCAGGTCGAGTTGCCAGCGGATATTTCCGACAAGGACCGCCAGGGCATCCTGCGTTCCATTGACCGCTGCACCGTAAAAAAGGTGGTGCAAACCGGACCTGAGTTCGTCATCGAAGAAGTCGAAAACCTCGATGCCGACGCCCAGGCGCTGTTGATGCTCGATACGGACCCCGACGCCAGCACCTATATCGCTGGCAAGGATCTCCCGCTAGAACGGACCATCGCCAACATGTCGGCCATCCTGGCGGGCCTTGGCATGAAGATCGAAATTGCCTCCTGGCGCAATATCGTCCCCAACGTGTGGTCGCTGCATATCCGTGACGCGCAGTCGCCGATGTGCTTTACCAATGGCAAAGGCGCTACGAAAGAAGCGGCCCTGGCCTCGGCATTGGGCGAATTCATCGAGCGGCTCAATTGCAACTTCTTCTACAACGATCAGTTCTGGGGCGAAGAGATCGCCGACGCACCGTTCGTGCATTACCCGAACGAACGCTGGTTCAAGCCTGGCCGCAACGATGCGCTGCCCGCAGAGATCCTCGACGAGTACTGCCTCAATTTCTACAACCCCGATGGCGAACTGCGTGGGTCGCACCTGATCGACACCAACTCTGGCAACGAAGCGCGCGGTATCTGCTCGCTGCCCTTCGTACGTCAGTCGGATGGCGAAACCGTGTATTTCCCGTCCAACCTTATCGAGAACCTTTACCTCAGCAATGGCATGAGTGCCGGCAATACGTTGGCGGAAGCACAGGTGCAATGCCTGTCGGAAATCTTCGAGCGTGCGGTGAAGCGCCAAATACTTGAAGGCGAACTTGCCCTGCCCGATGTGCCGCATGAGGTGCTGGCGAAAGATCCCGGCATTTTGGCTGGTATTCAGGGCCTGGAAGAACAGGGCTTTCCTGTGCTGGTGAAGGATGCGTCACTGGGCGGCGAATTTCCGGTTATGTGCGTCACCTTGATGAACCCGCGCACCGGCGGTGTGTTTGCCTCGTTTGGCGCGCATCCCAGTTTCGAAGTGGCGCTTGAGCGCAGCCTGACGGAGTTGCTGCAAGGCCGCAGTTTTGAAGGGCTGAACGATCTGCCCCAGCCGACTTTCGAAGGCTACGCGTTAACGGAACCGAACAACTTCGTTGAGCACTTCATTGATTCCAGCGGAGTCGTGTCGTGGCGCTTCTTCAGTGCCAAGGCAGATTTCGAGTTCGTTGAGTGGGATTTTTCGAGCCAGGGCGGCTCCAGTGAAAAAGAAAGCGCCAACGCCGAAGAAGCTGCCACCTTGTTCGGCATTCTTGAAGCCATGGGCAAGGAAGTGTACATGGCGGTATATGACCAGCTTGGCGCTACCGCGTGCCGAATTCTGGTGCCGGATTACTCGGAGATCTACCCGGTCGACGATCTGATCTGGGACAACACCAACAAGGCACTGTTCTTTCGCGAAGACATTTTGAATCTGCATCGCCTGGGCAATGACGAATTGCGTGCACTGGTCGAGCGATTGGTCGAAAGCGAACTGGATGACTACACCGATATCACCACCTTGATCGGTATCGAGTTTGACGACAACACAGCTTGGGGCCAGCTAACCATCCTTGAGCTGAGGCTGCTGATCTATCTTGCCCTGCAGCAATACGATGAAGCGAAAGAGCTGGTGGAAACCTTCCTGCAGTTCAACGACAACACCGTCGAACGCGGCTTGTTCTATCAGGCCGTGAATGTAGTGCTTGAAATACAACTGGACGACGAACTTGAGCTGGCCGATTACGAAGTCAACTTCCGCAGAATGTTTGGCAATGAGCGGATGGACGCTGCAATCGGTTCGGTGAACGGCAACGTTCGCTTCTTCGGCTTGACGCCGACCAGCATGAAACTGAAAGGCCTCGACAGGCACCTACGCTTGATCGAAAGCTACAAGAAGCTGCATAGCGCCCGGGCAAGTGCGGCAGCGCTGGCTCGCTAACCGCTTGTGGCGCAGTTCATGCGCACTGTTCAGGTATGAGAAAGTCAGGCAACGCCTGGCTTTTTTGTAGGCCTTCCCAACCAGGGTGTGCTTGTGCACCGCAATTGCCCGGCCCTGTCAGCCCCGGCACCCAGCGCCGCCGAGTAGCGATTTTCACGGCGCATCGTGAAAGATGATCCCTGTCGCGTAGCGGTTTCCAGAGCGGACCCGACTGACCCCGTGACGCATATTGACCCGATAAAAGCCCCGTTTTCCAAGAACCGGTCGATGTTGAACGGCAAACACCACTGCGTCTCCTTGTTCAAGGGGGACGACTTCTATGCGCGACTGCATCCTGGGACGTTGCTCGGTCAATACGAACTCGCCGCCTGTGAAATCAATACCCGGCCGAGACAGCAGGACCGTGGCTTGCAGCGAAAAGAAGTGTTCTGCGTAGATATCCTGGTGCAGACAGTTGTAATCGTCCTGGCCGTACCGCAGCAGCAGAGGCGTAGGCCGCGACTGCCCGGCGGCGTGACAGCTAGCGAGAAAGTCGGCCAGTGCCAGTGGATAACGTACGGAAAGACGCAACGTCTGATTCCAGCGGTTTGCTATCGGCGCTAAACGGGGATAGAGCTCCGCCCTCAGTTGGGATATGACCGGTACGAGCGGGTAACCAAAATACTTGTACTCGCCACGGCCAAAACCGTGACGCTGCATGACGACTCGGCTCCGAAAACAGTCGTCACGCTCATACAATCTGGCGAGCCACTCGCATTCACTCAGCGACAGTAGGCTTCTTAAGACGGTGTGACCGCGCGCATCCAAGTCGTCTATGGCCTGCGGCCAATCGAACCCACAAATCCGCTGTGCGATTGTCTCAGCGCTTGCGTCGTCTTCTGGGTCAGCCATTGTTCTGAGTTCTCCCTGCAGAATGCTCGTCATGTGCAGCCATGGCCTGGTCATTTCAACGCTCAGCAACGACGGGGAAACGGCGGTCTTTTCGGCGTAAGGCTTAGATCGCGCTAGCCCACGTTATGCCGGGTTGGCCCTAGTGTGACCAGGTGCGCCTGCCCCTGTATGCCAGTTCTGGCTCTCGAAGCCGGGCACGAGGATGGCATTGAAAGAGGAAGCAGCTACGAAGCCCGCCGGAACGCATAGCCGGCAGTGTTGCCAGGTTTGCTGGCTGAAGATACTGAGGGGCAACACATACAAAAAAGCCCCGCATCAAACGATGCGGGGCTTTTCTGTTTGGCGCTGAGTCCTGTTCCTTTAAGCCGCTCCGAGCGGCAATTCCCTACGCCATCCAGGCGCTTGCGAGATCCTTCGCGGCAGCGTTGCCGACGGCCCGAAACGTGGCGGGCCGTGCGCCGTGCTAGGCGATCCATGACGCGTCGAAACGGGTTATGGAGCGGCTAACAAGCGGCGCAGGGTTAAGAGCAGGCGTGATGGCAAAAGTTCAACTTTTGAAATGAAAAGGCCACCAGGATTAAGCGGCACGATCAACCTGGGCTCGTCTTCGTGACGATACCGCTGATCGGGGCGCGCTCCGCAGGTCGGCGAATTCCTGTTTTTCCAAGCCCGCACGGCCCGCCACGCGCTTTAGCCCGCACATGCCGCGAATGCTGGGTTCGGTCGGCGTAGCCATTGGCCAGGCAGCAACAGCACCGAACATTGGTAACGGTCTCGATACATTTCCGCTCCGCACATCACCGGAACATGAGGGGGTTACTGCGGTCAGCTGAGCGTCGCCGCACTCCAGCGCAACAAACCGGGCATATGACTGCCACCACGGAGCCAGCAGCCTTGAGGAGTTAGGCCATTCGATGACAGCGATCCATACTCTTTTCAACAAGCTCAAGCTCTACCTCTTCAACGCCTCCTGGATGATGGCGGAGCGGCTTTTACACATCGGCGTAGGTTTTCTCACGGCGATACTGCTGGCGCGGTATCTGGGACCGGAGCAGTTCGGCATCCTCTCCTACGCGATATCAATGACGGCCATCTTCGCCTCCGCAGGGCATATGGGCCTCGCCGGGTTGGTGGTGCGTGAGGTGGTCCAGCAGCCGGATAAAATACCGGAAACCCTTGGCACCACCTTCGTGCTGAAGCTGACCGGGATGACCATCGGCTTTACGCTGATCCTCATCTATTCGCTGCTGTTCGAAGAGATCGGCGGCACCGAATTCTGGATGCTGTTGATCGTCTCCACGGCGATCTTTTTTCAGACCTTCGATGTGGTCGAGTACTGGTTCCAATCGCAGGTGCAGGCTAAGTACCCGGCGATCGCCAAATCCACTGCGATTTTGCTGTCGGCCGGTCTCAAGCTGTTGCTGGCCCTTGGCGGTGCCGGCGTGGTGGCCTTTGCCTTTGCCCATACCGCGCAGTTCGTGCTTGCCGCAGTGATTCTGGCGATGCTCTACAAGGGCACGACGACCGTCTCGCTGATGACTTGGAAAGCCAGTTTCGCCAAGGCGAAGGAGCTGCTCAGTCAGGGCTGGATCATTTACCTCGGCTCGATCTTCGCGGTGATCTACATGAAGATCGATCAGGTGATGCTCAAGTGGATAGTCGGCGCCGAAGAGGTCGGCGTTTATGCGGTCGCCGCGCAGCTCTCCGAGGCCTGGTATTTCCTGCCGACGGCCATCGTCGCCTCCTTCTTTCCCAAGTTGATCAAGCTGCATGCGGCCGATGCGGCGCGTTTCAACCTTCGTTTCCAGCAATTGTTAGATGTGCTGTTCATCCTGGCCATCGCCGTTGCGGTGCTGGTGTCGCTCATCGCCGGGCCGCTGATCGCGCTGTTGTTCGGCACCGAATACCAAAGCTCCGCATCGATTCTCACCATCCATATCTGGGGTGGCGTGTTCATTTTCATGCGCGCGGCGTTCAGCCGCTGGATTCTGATCGAGGGCGCGCTTGTGTTTTCGCTGATAACCCAAAGCCTCGGCGCGCTGGCCAATGTCGGCCTGAATCTGGTGCTGATTCCCCATTACGGTGGTGAAGGTGCCGCCATGGCGACCCTGATTTCCTATGCCGTCGCCTCCTACGCCGCGCTGCTGGTGCACAAGAAGACCCGGCCGGTGTTCTACATGATGACCAAATCCATGTTCAGTCCATTCCGTTATGCATTCAGCGCCGTAGGAGCCAGTCGATGAGCTTGAAATCACTTGCCAAGGCCCTGCCCGACCCGATCAAGACCACGCTCAAGGCCACCCGAGACAACGCCCGTCTGGCGCTGGTCCGGCTGTTCTCCGTTAACGGTTTTCTGTCCTCCGTTTATTACTGCCTGCTCAGCCGCGAGTTCGACCGCGAGCACCGAGCGGTGCTGCTGGGACGCCTGCGGTTCGCCCGATTGATGCGCAGCAAAGGCGAGAACGATGCTTTTTTGCGGCGCAACGTGCATCGCCTGGAGAAGGGGCTGATCATGCGCCCGCGCCGCTCGACCTTCGCCGAGGACTACATCGGTGCGACGGTACGCTGCTTCGCCGATGCGACTCAGGCCGGGGTGGTCAACGGCCAGCAGCGCTGGGCCAACGACGTGCTGGGCGATTACTTCTCTGCAGTCGGCAGCACGCCGCGCATCGACTCGGCTAAACAGGCCTTCGCCGACGCGCAACGCCCCGATGAATCCAGCCGTTGCGTGCCCTACCCGCATAGCCAGCTGCCGGCGTGCCCGGTCAGTTATGACGAACTGATGGTGCTGTTCCGCCGCCGTCGCTCGGTGCGTTGGTATCAGGACAAGCCGGTCGCCAATGAGCTGATCGAGCAAGCGGTCAGAGCTGCGGCCCTCGCGCCTTCGGCCTGCAACCGGCAACCGTTTCGCTTCTACGTCAGCAACGATCGGACCAAGGCCGCGGAAGTCGCCCAGTGCGCCGGCGGCACCGCGGGCTTTCACGACAACCTGCCCTGCGTGATTGCGGTGGTGGGCGACCTCGGCTGCTATCCCGAAGCGCGGGACCGCCATGTCATTTATATCGACGGCTCGCTGGCGGCGATGCAGCTAATGCTCGCGCTGGAAAGCCTGGGCCTGTCCAGTTGTTCGATCAACTGGCCGGACGTTGAAGAAAAGGAACGCCAACTGGCGAAGAAACTGGGCCTGGCCTATCACGAGCGCACGGTGATGCTGCTGGCGGTGGGCTATGCCGATCCAACTGGAGGGATCCCCTATTCGGACAAGAAGACCGAGCAAGATTTGATCGTATTCAACTGAGGTAAGCGATGATTATCGAGATCAGAAAGGCAGGCTTCGTCAATAAAGGCGCGGAGCTGATGCTTCACGCGACGTTGCAAAAGCTGAAAGCCCGCTATCCCGACGCTACCTACGTCATGGCGCCCACGCCGAAAAAGGCCGAGCAGCCGTTTCGCAAGCTAGTCCAGCTGGGCTTCTATCCCAAGGCATGGCTGTGGCGTTACGGCATCCAGTGGGGCACGCTGGCCAACTTCGCGCCGCGCCCGCTGCGCGAGATGTACGGCGTGGTGCTGGACAAGGAAGTCGATGTGGTCATCGATGCCGCCGGCTTTGCCTACAGCGATCAATGGGGCGAGAGTCCCTGTGCGGAACTGGCGCAATCGACCAAGCGCTGGAAGAAGAAAGGCACCCGCGTAATCCTACTGCCCCAAGCGCTGGGGCCGTTCGAATCGGAAAAGAACCAGGCGGCGATGAAAACCGTGGTGGAGAACGTCGACCTGATCTTCCCCCGCGAACGCGTCTCTTACGAACACCTGACCCGGCTGGTCGGCGAGCAGGCGAAGATCAAGCAGTCGCCGGACTTCACCAATCTGGTGAGCGGCGTGCTGCCTCAGGGTTTCGATGTCGAGCAGAACCGCTTTTGCATCGTTCCCAATTGCCGGATGCTCGACAAGACCGATCAGAAGACGCGTGAGGCGTACCTGCCGTTTCTGATCACCTGCACGCGCTACCTGCTGAAGAAAAACGCCAAACCCTTCGTGCTGGTACACGAAGGCAAGGACGACCAGCAGCTGGCCGAGCAGCTGTCCGCCGCCGTGGGCGGCATCCCGATCGTTCAGGAAAGTGGTGCGCTGGAAATCAAGGGCATCCTCGGTGCATGCAGCGGCACCCTCGGCAGCCGCTTTCATGGCCTGGTCAGCGCGCTATCACAGGGCGTGCCGGCGCTGGCGACGGGCTGGAGCCACAAGTATCAGATGTTGTTCGAGGATTACGGCTTCCCGGATGGACTGGTCGAGGTGACCACCAACCAGGCGGAAATCGAACGCAAGATCGACCTGGTGACCGACGACGCCGAGCGGATAAGAGCGCTGATTCAGGCCCGCACCGATCAGCTCAAGCAACAGTCCGAGCGGATGTGGCAGGAGGTCTTCGCGGTCATCGACCAGTGCCAGCGCAGCCGCCGGGCCGACCGCGAAACCGCTGGCGCCGCCTGAGCGCGGCAGGCCTGGCGAATCAGCCTAGTAGGGTGGGCCGGGCGGCGTTCCGCTTTAGCCCACCAGTAATCGAAGCCAGCCGAAACAGCCCAGGCGGCGGCGTTGAAACCTGTTTGTGCGCAGAAGCGTGGGCTGAAGCCCACCCTACATGTGTGAACAATTGGTAGAGCGGACCGGGCGGAGTTCCGCTTCAGCCCACATCTTCAGCGACGCCGGGCAGAGCGCTGGCGGATCAGCCGGTACAGGTAAAACAGGACAAACAACACCACCACGCCGGTGGAGATCGGATCGATGTAATCGGCGACCTTTTCGTACTGTGATTCGAGCACGAAGCCGGCCAGCGCCAGCAGCGCGGTCCAGGTTAACGAACCCAGTGTTGAATACAGTAGAAACAGCATCATCGGCATGCCGACGATCCCGGCCGGCACCGAAATGAGGGTGCGCACCGCCGGCACCAGACGGCCGAAGAACACCGCGCTTTTGCCATGTCGATCAAACCAGCGGCTCGCTGCGTCAACATCCTCGGGCGACAACGTCAGCCAGTGTCCCCAACGCTTGGCGAGGCGCTTCACGCGTTCCTGGCCGAGCTTTGCGCCGGCGTAATACCAGGGCAACGCACCCGCCACCGAGCCGGCAGTGCCGGCGACGATCACACCGGCAAAGTTCAGTTCGCCGCGGGCCGCCACGAAGCCCGCCAGCGGCATGATCAGTTCGGACGGAATCGGCGGAAAGATATTCTCCAGCAACATGAGCGCGAACACGCCTAGGTAACCGAACCCCGAAACGACTTCCACGACCTTATCGAACATCGGTTACCTCTGCGGTTGTAGTGTGGCGACCGGCGGTAGCGACGCATAGTAGTCCGCCAGCGCCTGTATCTGTTCGGGTGTGAGGCGCTGCGCGGCGCTATGCATGACGTGCGTGTATTCGCTACCGCCGCGGGTACCAGCGGTGAACAGGTCCAGTTGTTGCTTCAGATAGCGGGCGTACTGGCCGGCGATTTCCGGGTACATTGGATTGCGCGGCGAGCGTTTGGGGCCATGACAATGAACGCAGGACGGTATGCCACGCTCCGGTATTCCACGTTCGGCCAACTCTTTACCGCGCGCCAGCGCTTCAGGCGCGGCGCCGTCCGCAGGAACAGACACCGGCAGACCGGCATAGTGCTTGGCAAGCTCACTCAGAATTTGTGAGTCGAGCCCGGCTGCGACCGGCTGCATGATGCCGCTGTGGCGCTTGCCGTTGGCATAGGCCTGCAAAGTGCCGAGCAGATAGGCTTCGCTCTGCCCTGCCAGCCGCGGGACGGCGCCGGCGCCGCGTCCGCCGCCATCCGCGCCATGGCAGCGGCTGCAGGCAGTCAGCGCCAATTCCAGTCTATCTTCCGATGGTCCGAGACGCTCAATGGTCGCCGTCTTCTCATCACCGGCGCGATCACCCAGCGCAAGCTCGTCATAGCGCTGTTCGGACATTTCCGGCAATGCCTGAAGAAAAGCCACCATGGCCCAGATTTCATCGTCCCGGTTGGCGCTCGGCCAGGCCGGCATGGCGGTGAACTTAACGCCGTTCTTGACGATCCAGAACAGTTCCTGCGGCTTCCATTGCTCGATTCGCGGCGGCAAGAATGGCGGTTCAGGCGTCATATGGCGCACGATCAGTGACCGCTCGCGCCCCGGTGCGCCATGGCAGATGGCACAGCTGGATTCGTAATGCCCAGCACCTTTGAGCACCAACGCCGGGTCGTCCAGCGGCGGCACCTCGATGCCCATCGACTGGGTGCTCACGGCGCGGCGCATGGCGTAGTGCAACAACCAGCCAGTAGCGCCCCAGTGCCCGGAACGGGCGCTGATCGACACCAGCCCCAGCGAGACCAGTGCGAAACCGCCCGCACCAGCGAGCGTCGCCACCAGCGCCAAGGCTGCCAGCACGCGCTTCCAGGAGCCGCCCGACAGCCAGCACAGCCAGCGCCGCAAGCGCGCCGCACCTCGCTGCAGGATGCGCTTAGCTGAGCGAAACGGCATCGCGTTTGTCCTGTAACAGGCCGAAGAGCAGATACAACCCGCCGATCAGATAGGACGTACCGCCGAAGACCAGCATGATCACCCCGCCGATCTGCTGGTCTTCGAGCGGCGTCAGGCTCGACAGGCCGGTGTGTTCGAACAGCGGTCGACTGGACATCGTCAGTAGCACACCGAGCAGCGTCATGTGCATCGAGGTCAGCAACAAGCCGGCGATGCCGGCCAGCGCGCGCCGATGCCGGACGCCGCCGAACGCCGCCAGCCACACCAGCAGCCCGACGAACAGATAACTGCCCTGCTCCAGCACCAGTGCGGTTTGCGAGGCGCGTGCCGCGTGGTGCAGTGCCGGCATGTGCCAGGCCCAGACCACAAACAGTTCGATCACCGAAGCCAGAATCGGCGAGAACAGCGCGGGTATGCGGCTGGAAAGATCCAGCCGGCCTCCGGCGAGCCCGATCGACAGCAGCGGCGCCGCGACGGCCACCACCATCACATGCATGAGCATATGCCCGACGAACATCCGCTCCGCCATCGCTGGCAGCGGGCCGAGCCAGACCGCCGCCAGCGTGGCCAGACCGAGCATCAAGGCCAAGGGACGCCAGATCATTCGCAACTCCTGACGAACACCACGCACAGCGCGACGAAAATGGTGGCAACGAAACTCAGACCACTGAGCAGGAGCGTCGAGAAACCGAGAAAGCGATGACGGTCCGCCGGCGTATCGAAGTCATGGGGCGCCGTGGCGTGACCGAAGGTATGCATGCGCCACCCGCGCCAGCCGGTCAGGCCGATGCCGACAAGGGCCAGCAGCGTCAGCCCGCCGATGATCATGCGCAGGTCGCCCAACGGCCCCGCCCGCCCGGCGACCTTGGCGCACCAGACCGCGGCGGCGACATAGCACAGCAGAAAATGCACAGCCCAGATGGTCGGCCCGAAGGTCAACAGCCAGAGCGTGCGGTGCTCGTCCGGTGGTACTTCGGATGCTTGTTCCGGTCGAGTTTCGATTGATTCGTTCACGCGACCTCCGGGAAGCCGGCAATGACCGCGACGGTCACACCGACCGTAATGGCCATGAAATGCCAGTACAGCGCGACATTGTGGATGTCGATGTCGTGCTCGGCGGTCATTCGTCCGGCAGCACGCCGCGCCAGACCGTAGAGCTGCATGATCAGGCCGACGGCAAGATGCAGCAGACACCAGAGCACCAGCACCCAGACGGTCGCGGGGTAGACATTGCTAGTCGGATCGAGCCCGCTGAAATGCGGCCCGGCGAAAAGCGCACCGCCTCCGGTAAGGGTCAGCAAGGCAGCCAGCCCCAGCGCCAGATAGAACCCCGCCGCCTGATCGCGGCGGTTGCAGCGGCGTGCCAGCACCGTCAGGCCCCAGGACGCCAACACCAAGCCCAATGCGAGCAGCGGCCAGAGCACGCCGGGACCGGCAGCGTCCGCCGGCGGGAAGTCGTCATGCACCGTCCAGAAGAAGAAGTAGCCGAACACCAGACTGGCGAAGGCGCTCATGTCGCCGATCATGGTGATGAACATAGCCCACCAGCCCACCGATTTGGCACCCGAAGCATAGAGCGGCGCCGTCACGCCCAGGCCGATGTCCTTGTGCGGTTTTTCCGGAATCACTGCGGTGCCGGTCCACAACCAGACGAGGAAGGTCACCAGGGCGAGAAAGCCGCTGGTCAGCGCGGCGACATACCAGCTGTAGGTCGAGAAGATGAACAGCCCGCCGGTGAACACGGCCGCCCAGAAGGCCAGGAAGGTCGGCCCCGGCACCCGCAGGCACTGGATCGGCTCGGCGTCGATGATGCTGCTGATCAGCGTTTCGCGCTTGCCCTCCTGTGCATCGGGAAGATAGAAGCGTCCGGCATCGACGTCGCGTATCAGGTTGGGCTGGTCCCAGAGCGGATAACGGCCCTTTATGATCGGGATCGAGCGTACGCCCCAGGACTTGCCGGGCATTTCCGCAAGCCATTCCAGCGTGCCTGCATTCCATGGATTGCGCGGGCTTAACGGCTGTTTGCCCTTGGGCCGCAGCACATCCCAGACCAGCACCGCGACCCCGGCGGCGAGGATGAAGGCGCCGACGGTAGAGACCATGTTGAGCACGTCGAAGCCCATGTCAGGGGCGTAGGTGTAAACCCGTCGCGGCATGCCCAGCAGGCCGGTGAAGTGCATCGGTAGGAAGCCGATGTTGAAGCCGATGAACATCAGCCAGAAGGCGATTCGCCCGAGCTTGTCAGACAGCGTCTTACTCCTCGCCAGCGGGAAGAAGTAGTACAACCCGGCAATCACCGGGAACAGCATGCCACCGATCAGCACATAGTGCAGGTGCGCGACGATGAAGTAGGTGTCGTGCGCCTGGAAATCGAACGGCGCCAGCGCCACCATCACCCCGGTCAAGCCACCAAGCACGAAGATCGCCAACGCGCCGGCGACGAACAGCATAGGCACCGATTTGACGAAGCGTCCGGCCAGCGCCGTGGCCAGAAAACAGAAGATCTGCACCCCGGTGGGAATCGCCACCGCCTCGGACGCCGCCGAGAAGAATGCCAGCGAGATGCCCGGCATGCCGGTGGTAAACATGTGATGCACCCACAGCCCGAAGCTGATGAAGCCGGTACCCACCGCGGCCAGCACGATAAAACTGTAGCCGACGATGGGCCGCTGGGAGGCGGTGGGTACGATGGTTGCCACCAGCGCCACGGCGGGTAGGAAAATGATGTACACCTCCGGATGGCCGAAAATCCAGAACAGGTGCTGCCATAGCAGCGGATCGCCGCCGCGGGTGTGATCGAAGAACGGCCAGTCGAAGGCGCGCTCCAGTTCGAACAGCAGATCGCCGGCGATCAGCGGCGGGAAGGCGAACAGGATCATGCCCGCCACCACCAGGATGTACCAGCAATACAGCGGGATCAGGTTGATGCGCATGCCCGGCGGGCGTGTCTTCAGCACGCCGACGATCAGTTCCACCGCCGCCGCGATCGACGCCACTTCGATGAACGACAGCCCAAGCAGCCAGATATCCGCGCCGATACCGTCCTGGTAGGTAGTTGTCAACGGGGGATACATGAACCAGCCGCCCTGCGGCGCGACGCCAAAAAAGATCGAACCGCAGACGAACACGCCGCCAATGATGAAGCACCAGAAGCCGTAGGCCGACAGGCGCGGAAACGGCAGGTCCCGCGCGCCAAGCATCTGAGGCAGGATGAGGATCGAAAACGCCTCGAAGATCGGCACGCCGAACAGGAACATCATCACTGAGCCATGCAGGGTGAAGACCTGGTTGTAGGTTTCGGCGGACAGCAGATCGTTATCCGGCACCGCCAGCTGGGCGCGAATCAGCATCGCCAGCACACCGGCGAAGAGGAAGAACAGAAAGGACACGCCGGTGTACCAGAGCCCGACCTCGGTGTTGTTTACCGCCGACCAGTAGCGCCAGCCGGTGGGCGTCTTCCAGGCGGCGGCGAGGCGCTCGGCCTGCGCCTTGGCACGGGCTTCGTCGTGCGGATCGCGGTCGTCCATCGGCTCGCTCATTTCAGTCCGCTCAGGTAGTGCGCCATGGCGTTCAATTGCTCTTCGGGCAGCATACCGAACGCGGGCATTCTCACGTCCGGCTTGATCTCACCGGTGTGGCCGATCCAGCGCTGGAAGGCGTCAACGTCCACCGGCAGGGTCCCGGCGCCAAGGCTCAGACGGCTGCCGACGTGGGTCAGATCCGGGCCGAGCGTGCCGTCGGCTTCGGTGCCACGCACGCTGTGGCAGGCGCCGCAGCCGTTGGCGAGAAAGGCCTGCTGGCCCTGCCGCTGCAGATCGGTTTGCGGTGCCCGCGCCGGTTCGGCCTGCCCGGCGAGCCAAGCGTCAAACGCTGCCGGCTCCATCACCACGACCGGGAAATTCATCAGCGCATGCGCGGTGCCGCAATATTCGGCGCAGGCGCCGCGAAAGGTGCCGGTGCGGGTCGGCTCGAGCACCAGCTCGGTGGTACGGCCGGGAATCATGTCGACTTTGCCGCCGAGCGAGGGAATCCAGAACGAGTGAATCACGTCCGGGCTGGTCAGGCTGAAGGCCACCCGCTGACCGACCGGCAGACGAATTTCGTTGGCCAGCTCAACCTTGGCGCCGGCCTCGGTCTGGTAACGCACCCGCCACCACCACTGTTCGCCCGAGACATCCACCTGCAGGTCGATATCGGCGGTCGAGCGTAACGGCTCAATCAGCATCAGCCCATAGATCAGCAACCCGGTGAGCACCACGACGGGAAAGGCGATCCCGCCGCCCAGGATCAGCCAACGTGCGCTGCGAATGCCATGCGCTTCGGGCTGCGCCCGGGTGACATAGAAGGCGATACCCATCACCAGCGCCCAGATCAGCAGGCCGCCCCCGCACATCCACCAGAACAGTTCGGCGATGCGTTGGGCACCAGTGCCGGCGGGGTTCAGGGTCGATTGCTGACCATCACAGGCGACCAGCAATGCCGGCAGCGACAGGCCGAAACCGCATTTCTGATACCGCGCGGGCAGGATGTCTTTGCTCAGCTGAGGCCACATGGTCCGGCTCGTTGAAGGTCCCGTCCGTGTGACCCCTGATAACGCCGAAAAGTTGGATGGCGATGCGCGCCCTCGGCGCTATCGAAGCGTAAAAACAGCGGACACCTCGCCGTTACGCTGGTCAAACAAATCGCGCGTTGAAGTTCAGAGAGAGAAAAATGGATCCCGATCGCAGTCATCGACGCTATTTGCTGACGCTGACCCTGTTGTTTCTGCTGGTCTGGGCAGGCCTGGCCATCGCCCCGCTGGATCGCCATGACTGGCTGCTGGAAAACATGCTGGTTCTCGCATTGGCCATCGCCCTGCTCCTGGGCCATAGGCACTACCTACCCTCACGCAGCGCGGCGACGCTGATCGTCTTTTATCTGTGCATCCACCAGCTGGGCGCCCATTACACCTATGCCAAGGTGCCCTATGACGCCTGGTGGCAGGCGCTGACAGGCGCGAGCCTGGATCAGGCGCTTGGCTGGGAGCGCAATCAGTTCGACCGTCTGGCTCACTTCAGTTACGGACTGCTGCTGGCCTACCCCATCCGCGAAGTGCTGATTCGCCTGGGGCTGCGCCCCGGTGTCTGGAGCCTGGTGCTGCCGGTGGATATCGTGTTGTCGACCTCGGCGGTGTACGAGCTGATCGAATGGTTCGGGGCAGAGATGCTTCCCAGCGGGCAGGGACGGACCTTTCTGGCCACGCAGGACGACCGCTGGGACCCGCAGAAGGACATGGCCTTGGCAGCATTAGGCGCGCTCATCGCGATGCTCTGCACGGCGCTGCTGTCATGGCGCGCCAATCGGTCCACCCGACAGACGCCGTCTTGATGGGCGACAGGCTAGCGACGCGCGGTACTCGCGGTTCGCTCTACCGCGTCGGTGGCTTCGGGAACGGTGGTGACGCCGATACGCCGCAGATACCAGAGATACGCCAGATGCGAACAACCCCAGCCCAGCAGCACGCCCGCCGCATTGGCCAGCATGTCGCCCGGCGATGCCTGGCGATTGGGTAGAAAGCTCTGACCGACCTCGATCAGCAAGGCCGCGCCAAGGCTGGCCAGAATGGTCCAGACCACCCGCCATCGCGGGAAGGCCAGGCGCAGCGTGAAGGTCAATGCCGCAAAGCCCAGCATGTGGTGCAGCTTGTCCTGTTGGTCGAACACCTGTGGCACCGGTTCGGGCCGCAGCCCGCTGAACAGGATGATTCCCAGGACCACGATGAAGGGCAACGCACGCAAACAATTGATAGACAAACGGAAACTCTCGCAGTGGTCGGGGTAAAGGTGAGCAGGACCCGAACGGGCAAAAAATGGTGGCGTCACGACCAGCGCATAAGTCACGTGACGCGATGCGTACCGGATATGGCTGTCCGGCTTGCACGCTATGGAGGCTGATTGCTGTCGATAGTTCGCGTCCACCTGCAACGAATTGCTCGGCGGTCATGTGCACGGCCCATTCATTCGACTGCGCCGCCAATTAAACCGAACCACGCTGGCAGAGTCCCAACTGTTAGGATCGTCAAAAGCCGCAGCGCCCGGGCACTCGCTCTGACGCCATCGCATACGGATAAGAATGTTGACTCACCCGACGTCTACGCCCGGCAGTTTGCAGCGTCACCCGAACAGCGACACGCTGACGATCGGAGGCGATTGGACGTTGCGGCATTACGCGGCGCTGCGGCGTGAGGTCGAACAGGCACGCCATCAGGTCACTGACGTTGATCGCGTCGAGCTCGATGCCATGGGCGATCTGGATACCGCTGGCGCCGGCCTGTTGGTCGAGCTGCTCGGCTCGGCGCGCATCGCCAGCCTGCCGGAATGGGCGCCGCAACTGCCGCCGGAACGCCAGGCGTTGTTGCAGACCGTCGCCGCCGCGCTGGATCAACCGCAAGCCAAACAGGAACCAGAAACTAACGGGCTGGCCGACGTGCTGGCGCATATCGGGCGCAGCGTAGCCGGCGTCTGGAACCAGCAACGCACCTTGCTCGGTTTCATCGGCCTGACGCTGCAAACGCTGTTCACCGCCATCTTCAACCCGCGCCGCTGGCGCATCACCGCGCTGGTCGCGCACATCGAGCAGACCGGCCTGGACGCCATTCCCATCGTCGCCCTGCTGACCTTTCTGGTCGGCGCGGTGGTGGCCTTCCTCGGCGCCACGGTGCTGGCCGATTTCGGCGCCACTATCTACACGGTCAATCTGGTGGCCTTTTCCTTTCTGCGCGAATTCGGCGTGCTGCTGGCGGCGATCCTGCTCGCCGGGCGCACCGCCAGCGCCTTCGCCGCGCAGATCGGCGCGATGAAGGCCAACGAGGAAATCGATGCCATCCGAGCCATCGGCCTTAGCCCTGTCGAACTGCTGGTGCTGCCACGGGTACTGGCGATGCTGATCACCCTGCCGATCCTGACCTTCATCGGCATGCTCAGCGGCATCGTCGGCGGGTTGGTGGTCTGTTCGCTGGCGCTGGATATCTCGCCGGCGATGTTCTTCACCATCCTGCAGCGCGACATTTCAATCAGCCACTTTCTGATCGGCCTGGGCAAGGCGCCGGTATTTGCCTTCCTGATCGCTGTGATCGGCTGCCTCGAAGGCTTCAAGGCCAGCGGCAGCGCGCAGTCGGTGGGCGAGCACACCACGTCCAGCGTGGTGCAGTCGATCTTCATGGTGATCCTGCTCGATGCCATCGCCGCGCTGTTCTTTATGGAGATGGGCTGGTGAAATCAGACGAACCCGTGATCCAGGTCAGGGGCCTGGTCAACCGCTTCGGCAGCCAGGCGGTGCACGTCAATCTCGACCTGGATATCCGTCGCGGCGAGATCCTCGGTGTGGTCGGTGGCTCCGGCACCGGCAAGTCGGTCCTGCTGCGCAGCATCGTCGGCCTGCGCCAGCCCAACGCCGGCAGCGTCAGAGTGTTCGGCGAGAACCTGCTAAAGCTCTCGACGCAGCGCCGCTCAGAGGTCGAACGGCGCTTCGGCGTGCTGTTTCAGCGCGGCGCCCTATTCACTTCGCTGAATCTGCAGGAGAACGTTGCCCTGCCGCTGATCGAACACGCCGGGCTCAAGCGCGCCGATGCCGAGCATCTGGCGCGGCAGAAATTGGCGCTGGCCGGGCTGCCGCCCGACGCCGCCTGCAAGTACCCCGACGAGCTGTCCGGCGGCATGGTCAAGCGCGCCGCACTGGCCCGCGCCCTGGCGCTTGATCCGGAAGTGCTGTTCCTCGACGAGCCCACCGCCGGCCTCGATCCTATCGGCGCAGCGGCCTTCGATCAGCTGATCGTGACCCTGCGCGATGCCCTGGGTTTCAGCGTATTTCTGGTCACCCACGACCTGGACACGCTCTACACCATCTGCGACCGCGTTGCGGTGCTGGCGCAGAAGAGGGTGCTGGTGGTCGATACGCTGGAAGCGGTTGCTGCAACAGACGACGACTGGATTCGCGATTATTTCCACGGCCCACGTGGCCGCGCCGCGCAGGATGCCGCGCAAAAGTTGGAGACGCCCTAAATGGAAACCCGTGCCCATCATGTTCTGATCGGATTGTTCACCGTGGTCGCGGTCGGCTGCGCGCTGCTCTTCGCGCTGTGGCTGGGCAAGTCCAGCATGGACCGCGAATACAGTTACTACGACGTTGGCTTCAGCCAGGCGGTCAGCGGCCTGTCCAGCGGCAGCTCGGTGGAATACAGCGGCATCAAGGTCGGCGATGTCACCGACCTGTGGCTCGATCCCGAAGACCCGCGCAAGGTCCGCGCACGCATTCGCGTCTATGGCGGCACGCCGATAAAGACCGACACCCAGGCGCGCCTGGCGCTGGCCAACATCACCGGTAGCATGGTCATCCAGTTGCACGGCGGCAAACCGGAAAGCCCGCGGCTCGAAGGCAACCGGGATGAACCGCCACTGATCGTCGCCGACCCGTCTCCGCTCAGTGCGCTGCTGGAAAACGGCGAAGACCTGATGAGCAACATCAACAACCTGCTACTCAGCGCCAACAAGATTTTCTCCGAAGAAAACACCACACGGCTGAGCCGCACGCTGGAACATCTGGAGCAAGCCACCAGCGTGCTGTCCGAACAGCGCGGCGACCTGGCCCAGACGCTGCAACAGTTCAATCAACTGAGCCAGCAAGCCAATACCGTCATGGGCGAACTGTCGAGCCTGGCGCGCAACGCCAACGGCTTGCTCGACGACCAGGGCCGCAGCGTGCTGGACAGTGCCGCGCGTTCGATGAGCGCGCTGGATCGCACCACCGCCCGCCTGGATACGCTGCTTGAAGAGAACGAGGGCGCGCTGAACAACGGCATGCAGGGGTTCAACGACCTCGGTCCGGCGATCAACGAGCTGCGCAGCACGCTCGGTGCGTTGCGCCGGGTCACCCAGCGCCTGGAAGACAACCCGAGCGGCTTTCTGCTCGGCCGTGACAAATTGCAGGAGTTCACCCCATGAGCCTTCGCCACCTTCGCCAGACCTCGTTCCGCCTCGCCCTGTCCGGGCTGATCATGGCGCTCGCGGCGTGTTCGATCCTGCCCGAGTCACAGACCCTGCGCATCTTCCTGCTGCCGACCGCGACGACGCCACAACAGGTCAGCGAACCAGTGCTGCAACATGCGCTGCGCATCAATACCCCGCAGGCCAGCCGCATCCTTTCCAGCTCAAGGATCGCCGTGGTGCCGCAAGGCAACCAGATCAGCGGCTATCAGGGCGCTCGCTGGAGCGATGCGGCGCCGATGCTGCTGCGCGATCGCCTGATCGAAGCCTTCCAGCGCGACGGGCGCATGCCTTCGGTGAGCAACGAAGAGGTGAACCTCTACGCCGATCTTGGCCTGCACAGCGATCTGCGCGCGTTTCAAACCGAATACATCGACGGCGAGCCGCAGATAGTAATCCGTCTCGATGCGCGCCTGGTGAACCTGCACGACCAGAGCACCCTGTCCAGCCGGCGTTTCGAAGTGCGCCAGCCCAGCGCCAACCCCAGCGTGGAAAGCGTGGTCGAGGCGTTCGGCCAGGCCAGCGACACGCTAAGCCGCGAGGTGCTTGAATGGACCCTTTCCCACGCACGGCAACTGCCGCAAGGCTGAGGCGCTCGCTACCCATCTTCCAGGCGGGCTCGTGCGAGGAAATCACCCAGGCGGCGCAGCAGATTTCCGATATGTCCATGCAGATCGCCGCCGCGGCCGAAGAGCAGTCCGCCGTCACCGAGGAAATCACCCGCAACGTGGTCACCATCAAGTCGCTGGGCGACACGCTGGCGACCAACTCGGTGGAAGGCGAACGGCAGGCGCACCTGCTGCAAGGGCATGCCAGCGGGCTGAACGACAAGGTTGGTCGCTTCACTCTCTAGGGCGCTCCTCTTATGAGCGGGCCCGAAACGGCGTCAGACTCCGTCTTCGGGCCGCCGCAGCGTAAGCGCGCCGGAGCTGGGCGTGCTCGCCACTCATGTATCCGCCCCCTTCGTTTATATCGCCACGCGCATTGGAAGAGCCAGGCGCGCACTTGCGCAAATAAAGGCATCCCCAGCCGTCATCTTGGGCGTTCCGCCGTGTAACGTGCCGACATCGTTGCCTGCCGAAGACGCCGGCCTCAGACTTACACCACCGCCTCACATCTCCAGACCATGGCTGGGAATTTTTGTATTTTCAGCAGGTCTATCCTGCCGACATGCCAAGAGCCTGTTGCTCTGTAGCGCGCCAAGGAAGCCAATCATCATGCGCATTCTCGTAACCGGCGGAGCCGGATTCATCGGCTCTGCACTGATCCGTCACCTCATCCACGACACCCCGCATAGCGTCCTCAACCTAGACAAGCTGACCTATGCCGGCAATCTGGAGTCGCTGGCAGAGGTGCAGGGCAGCGATCGTTATCAGTTCCTGCAAGCCGACATCGCCGATCGCGAGCGCGTGGCCGAAGCGCTGCTGGAATTCCAGCCAGACGCCATCATGCATCTGGCCGCCGAATCTCACGTTGATCGCTCCATCGACGGCCCGGCCGAATTCATCCAGACCAACATCGTCGGTACCTATCAACTGCTGGAAGCCGCTCGTGCCTACTGGCAGACGCTGCCCGAAGGCCGCCGCCAGGCGTTCCGCTTCCATCACATCTCCACCGATGAGGTCTACGGCGACCTGCACGGCGTCGACGACCTGTTCACCGAAACCACGCCCTACGCACCCAGCTCGCCCTATTCGGCCAGCAAGGCCTCGTCGGACCATCTGGTTCGTGCCTGGCAACGTACCTACGGCCTGCCGGTGCTGATCACCAACTGCTCAAATAACTACGGGCCTTATCACTTCCCCGAGAAGCTGATTCCGCTGGTGATTCTCAACGCGCTAGATGGCAAGCCGCTGCCGGTGTATGGCAACGGCACCCAGGTGCGTGACTGGCTATTCGTCGAGGACCACGCGCGCGCGCTGTTCAAGGTCGTCAGCGAAGGTAAGGTTGGCGAAACCTACAACATCGGCGGCCACAACGAGCAAAAGAACATCGACGTGGTACGCGGCATCTGTGCCCTGCTCGAAGAACTGGCACCGCAGAAGCCGGAAGGTTTGGCACGTTATGAGGACCTGATCACCTTCGTCAAGGACCGTCCCGGCCACGATCTGCGCTATGCCATCGACGCCAGCAAGATCGAGCGCGAGCTCGGCTGGGTCCCGCAGGAAACCTTCGAGACCGGTCTACGCAAAACAGTCGAGTGGTACCTGAACAATCTGGAATGGTGCCGTCGCGTTCAGGACGGCAGCTATCAACGTGAGCGCCTTGGCGCGCTGGAGAACGCATGAAAGGAATCATCCTCGCCGGAGGCTCCGGCACCCGTCTGCACCCCATCACCCTGGGCGTATCCAAGCAGCTGCTGCCGATCTACGACAAGCCGATGGCGTATTACCCAATCTCGGTGCTGATGCTGGCCGGGATTCGCGACATCCTGCTGATCTCAACGCCGCAGGACCTGCCGCAGTACAAGAACCTGCTGGGCGACGGCAGCCAGTTCGGTGTGAACTTCAGCTACGCCGAGCAGCCGTCACCGGACGGCCTGGCTCAAGCGTTTCTGATTGGTGAAGAATTCATCGGCGACGACTCGGTGTGCCTGATCCTCGGCGATAACATCTTCCACGGTCAGCATTTCACCGAGAAGCTGCAGCGTGCCTCGGCGCAGCAGAAAGGCGCCACGGTATTTGGCTACTGGGTCAAGGATCCGGAGCGCTTCGGCGTGATCGACTTCGACGAAAACGGCAAGGCGCTGTCGATCGAAGAAAAGCCTGCCAAGCCGAAGTCCAGCTACGCCGTGACCGGCCTGTACTTCTACGACAACGATGTGGTCGAGATCGCCAAGTCGATCAAGCCATCGCCACGCGGCGAACTGGAGATCACCGACGTAAACAATGCCTACCTCAAGCGTGGCGATCTCAACGTCGAGCGCTTCGGCCGCGGTTTCGCCTGGCTCGACACCGGCACCCATGACAGCCTGCTTGAAGCCTCGCAGTACGTGCAGACCATCGAACACCGCCAAGGGTTGAAAGTCGCCTGCCTGGAAGAGATTGCCTACCAGCACAAGTGGATCGACCGCGAGCAACTGCTGCGCCGCGCCGATGCCCTGGGCAAGACCGGCTATGGCCAGTACCTGTTCAAGCTGGCGGGTGAAACCGCATGAAGATCATCGAAACCGATATTCCCGACGTACTGATCATCGAGCCCAAGGTCTTCGGTGACGAACGCGGGTTCTTCTACGAGAGCTTCAACGCCGCGGCCTTCGAAGCCGCGACGGGACTCAAGCGCACCTTCGTCCAGGACAACCATTCCAAGTCCCAGCGCGGCGTGCTGCGGGGCCTGCACTATCAAATCCAGCAGCCCCAGGGGAAGCTGGTGCGGGTCGTGGCTGGCGAAGTGTTCGACGTGGCGGTGGACCTGCGGCGCAGCTCGCCCAGTTTCGGCCGCTGGGTCGGTACCCACCTGAGCGCACAGAATCAGCGTCAGCTTTGGATTCCGGAAGGTTTCGCGCACGGCTTCGTGGTACTCAGCGAGAGCGCCGAGTTCCTCTACAAGACCACCGACTACTACGCGCCGGCCCATGAGCGCTCGTTGCTCTGGAACGATCCGCAGATCGGCATCGATTGGCCATTCAGCGAGCCGCCTCAGCTGTCGCAGAAGGACATTGACGGCAAGGTACTCAGCGAGGCGGAGCTGTTCGCATGAAAATTCTCATCACCGGTAGCAGGGGGCAACTGTCTCGGGAGCTGCAACTGGCACTCGCCGGTGAAGGAAAGGTGCTCGCCCTGGGTCACAACGTTCTGGACCTGGCCAAACCGGCGGAGATTCGCCGGCAGGTTCGCCTACTGCGTCCCGACCTGATCATCAACGCGGCTGCCTATACCGCCGTCGACTCGGCGCAGGCTGATCGCGATCAGGCCTTCGCAGTGAACGCCATCGGCCCCGGCGTGCTAGCCGAGGAAGCGGCCGCTCTTGGCGTGCCGCTGATTCACTACTCCACCGATTACGTCTTCGACGGTCGCAAATCCGAGCCGTATCGGGAGGAGGATCAGCCAGCCCCTTTGAGCGTGTACGGCGAAAGCAAGCTGGCCGGTGAGCAGGCGGTTCAGGCGGTCGGCGGCAAGCATCTGATTCTGCGTACCAGCTGGGTCTACTCATCGCACGGTCACAACTTCTTGCTGACCATGCAGCGCCTGCTGCAGGAGCGCGATTCGCTGTCGGTCGTCGACGATGAAATCGGTGCGCCGACCTGGGCTGGTACCCTCGCCACGGTCACCGCCGAGCTGGTGCGCAAATGGCGCAACGGCAGCGGCGGCCCCAGCGGGCTCTATCATCTGACCGCCAACGGCGAGACTTCCTGGTACGGCTTCGCCTGCAGCATCGCCGAACACCTGAGCCAGCAGGGTCGCCTGCGCGCCAGCCTCGAACCCATCCTGTCCAGCGACTACCCCACCGCCGCTCAGCGCCCGCTCAATTCGCGCCTCAACTGCTCACGCTTGCAGCGCGACTGGAACATCGAATTGCCAGACTGGGAAGACGTCTTGCATCAGTGCCTGAACAGCCCGCGCAACGTGCAGACCGGGCAAGACGCCGTCGCTGCGCAGAACGTCTGATTCCGGATCGAAACCAAGCGACGGCCCTGCGGCGCTGTTCGAGTCCCCAACGCGCATGTCCCGAACGCGCATGTCCCTGGCGCGCATGTCCCAAACGGGCACGGCCCTAACGCGCAAGTTCTGAACGTGCATAATGTCGCCCGGACAACAGGCACGCACGCATGACCGCATCCCTTTCTACTCGCCGCCCACGCTGGCGCAACCTGGCGTTGCTGGCGCTGCTGCTCGCGCCATTGCTCTGGCCATTGCAACAGCTGACCGAGCGCTACTACCGCAACGAGCTGATCGAACAGAACCGCCAGACGCTGGATCTCTACGTCGCCAACCTGCTTGGCACTTTACGCCGCTACGAAGTCCTGCCGCGCATTCTGGGCGACCTGCCGGACCTGCGCAGCCTGCTGCGTGACAGCCAGAGCCCAGCCCTGATCGACCGGGCCAATCGTCTGCTGAACCGGCTGCGCCAGCAGACCGGCGCTGATGTCATCTACCTGATGGACACCAACGGCCAGACCCTGGCGACCTCGAATTGGAATGCCGAAGACAGCTTCATCGGCCGAAACTTCGCCTTCCGTCCGTATTTCCGCCAGGCCATGGACGGCCAGCTCGGGCGCTTCTACGGCCTAGGCAACACCTCCGGTAAGCGCGGCTACTATTTCGGGGCAGCGGTGCGCGACAGCCAGGGGATTCTCGGCGTGCTGGTGGTCAAGGTCGATCTGGACCACACCGAAACGCTCTGGGGCAATACGCCCGAGCAACTGCTGGTCACCGACAATTTCGGCGTGGTCATTCTTACCTCTCGCCCTGACTGGCGGTTTCGCGCCAGCCGTGCCCTGGATGCCGAGGAGCGCGAGCAGATCGCCTTCGACCAGCCCTACCCCACAACCACGCCACAAAACCTGACGCTGGACATCGAACGCTGGCTGATCCAGAGCCGCGAACTGAAGGAAACCGGCTGGACGGTCCGTATCCTGGCGCCGATCAACCTGGTCGAGCGCCCGGTGCGCACCGTGGTTGCCATCGGTGGCGCGACCCTCGCCGCGCTGTTGCTGCTGCTCGGCCTGTGGATGCAGCGGCGACGCCACTTGCTGGAGCGCATGGCCATGGACGCCAAGGCCCGACAGCAACTCGAACGGCGCGTGCAGGAGCGCACGCAGGATCTGGAAGCCCTCAACAGCCGGCTCAAGCAGGAAGTGCTCGAACGCGAGCAGGCGCAGCAGGAACTGGTCCGCGCTCAGGACGAACTGCTGCAGGCCGGCAAGCTCTCGGCGCTGGGCACCATGTCGGCGAGCATCAGCCACGAACTTAACCAGCCGCTCGCCGCCATCCGCAGCTACGCCGATAACGCTGGCGTGCTGCTCGATCAGCAACGCAACGAGGAAGCTCGCGACAACCTCAAGTTGATTAGCGAACTGACCGCGCGGATGGCCTCGATCATCGCCCATCTGCGCGCGTTCGCACGGCGCGATCGGCATGCACCTGAACGGGTCGCCCTGCAACCGGCATTGGACGACGCGCTGGCATTGCTGGCCAAACGAAGACAAGCCATGGGCGTCGAGCTGATCCGTGACCTGCCGGAAGCCACTCTCTGGGTTCAAGCAGGCGAGACACGGCTGCGACAGATTCTGTCCAACCTGCTGGCCAACGCGCTCGACGCGCTCAACGAGCGACCACCGGCGCGGCGTATCTGGCTACGCGCCGAACGTACGGACGATGGCGTGTTGCTGACGTTGCGCGACAACGGCCCGGGGTTTTCCGACGCGGCACTGCAGCGCGCTCGGGAGCCCTTTTTCACGACCAAGACCAGCGCCCAGGGCCTCGGGCTGGGACTGGCCATTTGCGATACCCTGATCCGCGCCCTGGATGGCGAGCTGAAAATGGCCAACCATCCCGAGGGCGGCGCCCAGCTCAGTCTCTATCTGCAATCCGCCGATCCCGGCGTCGCCTTCCCCAGCGAGGACTAGCATGACCAGCCAGATCGACCCGCAGTTTCAGGTAGTCCTGGTCGATGACGATCCCCATCTGCGCAAGGCGCTGAGTCAGACGCTCGACCTCGCCGGGCTCAAGGTCCTCAGCCTGGGCGATGCGCGCGGCCTGTCGACCCTGTTGCCGGTTAACTGGCCCGGCGTGGTGGTTACCGACATCCGCATGCCCGGTCTCGATGGCCTCGAACTTCAACAGCAGTTGCATGCGCTCGACAGCGAGCTACCGGTTCTGCTGATCACTGGCCATGGCGACGTTCAGCTGGCCGTGCAGGCGATGCGTGCCGGTGCCTACGACTTTCTCGAGAAACCCTTCCCCAGCGAGGCGCTGCTCGACAGCGTGCGTCGCGCCCTGGCGCTGCGTCAGCTGGTACTCGACAACCGCAGCCTGCGTCTGGCGCTGGCCGACCGGCAGCAGCTTTCGATGCGCCTGCTCGGTCAATCGCCGGCCATGCGGCGCCTGCGCGAGCAGATCGGGGCGCTGGCTGGCACCCAGGCCGACGTGCTGATCCTTGGCGAAACCGGTGCTGGCAAGGAGGTGGTGGCACGCGCGCTACACGACCTGTCCAGTCGCCGTAATGGCCCATTCGTCGCGATCAACGCCGGCGCGCTGGCTGAGTCGGTCGTCGAAAGCGAACTCTTCGGTCACGAGGCGGGCGCCTTTACCGGCGCGCAGAAGCGCCGCATCGGCAAATTCGAATTCGCCAATGGCGGCACTCTGTTCCTCGACGAGATCGAAAGCATGAGCCTGGACGTGCAGGTCAAACTGCTGCGCATGCTGCAGGAGCGGGTCGTCGAGCGGCTGGGTGGCAACCAGACGATCCCGCTCGACATCCGTGTCATCGCCGCGACCAAGGAAGACCTGCGCCAAGCCTCTGATCAGGGCCGTTTTCGCGCCGACCTCTATTACCGACTGAACGTCGCGCCGCTGCGCATCCCGCCGTTGCGCGAGCGCAGCGAGGACCTACTGTTCCTGTTCCAGCATTTTGCCGAGACCGCCGCCAACCGCCACGGGCTGCCGATCCGCGAACTACGTCCCGAACAGCGCGCGCAGTTGCTCAGACATGCCTGGCCGGGCAACGTGCGCGAGCTGCAGAACACTGCGGAGCGCTTCGCCCTAGGGTTGGAGCTGGGCCTCGATGATCGAGCCCGGCATGCCGACGGCACGGCGGACGCGGCGGGAAATGCGCTCAACGAGCAGGTCGATGCCTTCGAACGCGCGCTGATCGCCGCCGAGCTGGCGCGACCGCACGGCTCATTGCGCAGCGTCGCCGAAGCCCTCGGTCTGCCGCGCAAGACGCTGCACGACAAGCTGCGCAAGCATGGGCTGGTCTTCAGTGATACTGGCGGAACCTCGCCGGACGACGGCGAATAGCTGGCGGATTTCCGCCAGCATGCTGTGCGCCAGTTCACAACGGACATATCCAAGACCGGGTTGCCACGCCGCTGCAACAGTTGCCTGGGCTAGATAACCCGCGCCGTCGAATCCGTCCCGAATCGTCAAAAGCTACGAGATAGACATGTCGGCCTGATAAATATTCGTCAGCATTTCGCCACTACACCAGTAAACTCTCGCACCGCGAGACAAGTGCGTGCTTCTGGCACAGCACTTGCTCTCGCTAATCCATGAGCCGGCAAGCGAGCCTAGCGCGCAGCGATTTTTTCAATGACGCCTAGACTGGTCTTGCTGACTTCACCGAGTTGCCTCGCCAACGCGGCGGCTCAATCCACAACAAGAGGAAACACAACAATGTTCAAGCTGACTGCCACGGCGCTTGCCTGCGCTCTGTCACTGGGTATCGCGGGTCTGGCCCAGGCCGCTGATCCGATCACGATCAAATTCTCCCACGTGGTTGCCGACAACACGCCGAAAGGCCAGGGCGCCAACCTGTTCAAGAAGCTGGTAGAAGAGCGTCTGCCCGGCAAGGTCGAAGTTCAGGTCTACCCGAACTCCTCGCTGTTCGGTGATGGCAAGGAAATGGAAGCCCTGCTGCTGGGCGACGTGCAGCTGATCGCCCCGTCGCTGGCCAAGTTCGAGCATTACTCCAAGGGCGTTCAGGTATTCGACCTGCCGTTCCTGTTCGACGACATCCAGGCGGTAGACCGCTTCCAGCAGAGCGAAGCCGGCCAAGGCCTGCTGCGCTCCATGGAAGACAAGAACATCACCGGTCTGGGCTACTGGCACAACGGCATGAAGCAGCTGTCGGCCAACAAAGAACTGCGCGAGCCGAAAGACGCCCGTGGTATGAAGTTCCGCGTTCAGGCTTCCGCCGTACTCGACGAGCAATTCAAAGCCCTGCGCGCCAACCCGCGCAAGATGAGCTTCGCCGAGGTTTATCAGGGTCTGCAGACCGGCGTGGTCAACGGTGCCGAGAACCCCTACTCGAACATCTACTCGCAGAAGATGCATGAAGTGCAGAAGCACATCACCGAGTCCGACCACGGTCTGCTCGACTACATGCTGATCACCAACACCAAGTTCTGGAACGGCCTGCCCGACGATGTTCGCGGCGAGCTGGAAAGCATCCTGGCCGAGGTGACCGTCGAGGTGAACAAGCAAGCCGACGCGCTGAACCAGAAAGCCAAGCAAGACATTTTGGCTGCCGGTACTACCGAGATTCTGGTGCTGACTCCGGAAGAGCGGGCTAAGTGGCGCGAAGCCATGAAGCCGGTCTGGAAGAAGTTCGAGAACGAAATCGGTGCTGACCTGATCAAGGCCGCCGAAGCGTCCAACGCTCAGTAAGCCTGAAGAGAGGGCGGGCACAACTCGCCCTCTCCGTTGCGACAGCTACAACACCGATAGATCAGTGAAAAAAGAACCCGACCAGGCAGTCATCGAGGCAAGGCGATCCCGAGCCTGAGGTCTGGACGAAAACAAGCGTTTTTCATTGCTCTATAAACCGGTCACCACACCGGCTCATGGCGAACGTTCTGTACGCCCGTCAAAACAAAATGCATTCCATCGGGAGATGTCATCCATGAACGCCCTCCGGCGCGTCTGGGACCACTTCGAGGAGGCTTTCATCGCCTTCCTGTTGGCCGCCATGACGCTGGTGACCTTTGTTTATGTGGTCCTGAACAACCTCTACACCATTTTCTACAGCCTCGCGGACAGCTTTCCAGCGGCTGAAGACTTCTTCTTCGCAATCGGCGATTTCGTTATCGGCTTCGCCCAGGCGATGACGTGGAGCACCGCGTTGACCAAGGCGCTGTTCGCCTGGCTGATCTTTACCGGCCTCGCCTACGGCGTACGCACCGCCGGCCATATCGGTGTCGATGCGCTGGTCAAGCTCGCGTCGCGCCCGGTACAGCGTTACATCAGCATCCTCGCCTGTCTGTTCTGCCTGGGTTACGCCGGCCTGATGACGGTGGCCAGTTTCGAATGGATCCAGGCGTTGTTCGTCGCCAACATCGGCGCCGAAGACCTCGGCCATATCGGCGTCAAGCAGTGGCATATCGGCATGATCGTGCCCATTGGTTTTGCCATGGTGTTCATCCGTTTCGTTGAAATCTTCGTGCGCATCCTGCGTAACGAACAAACCGGGCTGGGACTCGCCGATGAGGCCGCCGAGGCACTTAAGCTCGGTGAAGAGGAGCCGAAATAATGACTATCCTGTTCCTCTTCGTGGCGCTGTTCGCGCTGATGTTCATCGGTGTGCCGGTGGCCATTTCTCTCGGCCTGGCCGGCTCGCTGACCATCCTGCTGTTCAGCCCGGACTCGGTCACCTCACTGGCGATCAAGCTGTTCGAGACCTCCGAGCACTACACGCTGCTGGCCATTCCGTTCTTCCTGCTGGCCGGTGCCTTCATGACCACCGGTGGCGTGGCGCGTCGCCTGATCGATTTCGCCAACGCCACTGTCGGTCACATCCGCGGTGGTCTGGCCATCGGTGCGGTAATGGCATGCATGCTGTTCGCCGCGCTCTCGGGTTCGTCGCCTGCGACCGTAGCGGCCGTGGGTTCCATCGCCATCGCCGGCATGGTCCGCTCCGGCTATCCGCAGGCCTTCGGCGCCGGTATCGTCTGTAACGCCGGTACCCTAGGCATCCTGATCCCGCCGTCGATCGTCATGGTGGTCTACGCCGCCGCGACCGAAACCTCGGTAGGCAAGCTGTTCATGGCTGGTGTGGTCCCGGGCATTCTGCTTGGCGTCGCACTGATGGCGGCGATCTACATCATCGCGGTGAAGAAGAACCTTCCGGCAATGCCGCGCGCGACCTTCCGCGAGTGGCTGTCTTCGGCACGCAAGGCACTCTGGGGCCTGCTGCTGATGGTGATCATCCTCGGCGGCATCTACAGCGGCATGTTCACGCCGACCGAAGCGGCGGCGGTGGCGGCGGTGTATTCGGCCTTCATCGCGATATTCGTCTACAAGGACATCACCATTCGCGATTGCCCGAAAGTGCTGCTGGAGTCGGGCAAGCTCACCATCATGCTGATGTTCATCATCGCCAACGCGATGCTGTTCGCCCACGTGCTGACCACCGAACAGATTCCGCAACAGATCACTGCCATGGTGCTCGAGGCCGGTCTACAGCCTTGGATGTTCCTGCTGGTGGTAAACATCGTGCTGCTGGTTGCCGGTGCCTTCATGGAGCCGTCGGCGATCATCCTGATCCTGGCGCCGATCCTGTTCCCGATCGCCGTGCAGCTGGGCATCGACCCGATCCATCTGGGCATCATCATGGTGGTGAACATGGAAATCGGGCTGATAACACCGCCGGTGGGACTGAACCTGTTCGTCGCCTCGGCCGTGACCGGTATGCCGGTGACTCAGGTAATCCGTGCAGTCATGCCATGGCTCGCGATGATGCTGGCTTTCCTAGCTCTCATCACCTACGTGCCGTCCATCTCGCTCGGCCTGCCCAATCTGCTAGGGATGTAACCGCTCCAGACGCATCCAGCCCGGCCTTGTGCCGGGCTTTTTTGTGCGCGCTTCAGAGCGCCAACACGTCCGCCGGGCGACGACGGAACCAGCCGGTCAGCGACAGTCGGTCGGTCTGCGTGACCAGCACTTCATGCGGGAAACTCCCCGATAGAAAAACCACCAGATTGCCGGCCAGTGGTGGGATATCCAGGCTCGAACCATCGGCCAGGTACATGCGCAGCTCACCGCCATCGGCCGCTCGCCAATCCGGATTCAGATAGAGCACGGCGCTGACGCAACGGCTGTCGTCATCGCGGAAGCGGTCCAGATGCGTCTGATAGAAGGCGCCGGGCGGATAGAGCGCAAAGTGGCACTCGAACTCTTCCAGGCCGAGAAACAGCTCGCGGTTGAGCGCCTGTCGCAACTCGTCCATCAGCGTCAGGTAGGCATCGCAGACCGCCGCCTGCCCTTCTTCCAGCCAGTGAATGTGGTCGCCGCGAATGCCTTCGCGCACCGCCTGCTCCTCACCGCGGCCAACCCCGGCCGGCGCCAGCGCACCTTCGGCATAGCGTCTGCGGCACTCATCGGCCAGCTGGCGGGTCACATCACTGGAAAGGAAAGCACTCTGCAACGACCAGCCGCGCGTGGCGAGGTCGTCGATGATGGTAGAGAACGGCAAGGACGTGACTCCAATGGGCTGATGGCGTTTCTCTACGGCCTTCGGCAGGCCGGAGTAAAACAGCGGATGAGTCTAGCAGCAGCGCTTTCGCTGCTCGACAAGCCCGGGTTGCGACGCCGAAAATAAACCGCCGCCACAAAGGAGCTTCCATGCGCGCCCTTATTGCTTGTGTATTGCTTGCCTTGAGCCTGAACGTTTGGGCCGATAGCTACGATGAACTTTACGAGGCGGCGGGTTGGACCGAACAACGCGCCAACTTTTCTGACGCCCTGACAGCCGCGCAGCAACGCTACAAGAACAGTTTGCCGCCAGCGGTTTACCAAGCGCTGGTGACCAACAGCAACCGACGCTTCGCCGTCGACGCCATCGACCAGCGCGCCAAGCAGGCGCTACGGCAGAATCTGTCCGACCCGCAGCCAGCGCTTGATTTCTTTCAATCACCACTGGGCCGCAAGGTGGTTTCGGCGGAAACCTTGGCAGGCCGTCGCGAACAGCTCACCCGCTACGAAAATGGCTTGCCACGTATGGAGGCCGGCAGCAATCGGCAGCTGCTGATCCGCCATTTGGCCCAGGCCTTGCCGGCGGCCGAAGCGGGCGCCGAAGTCAGCCTGGCGTTGGCCGGTGTCGCAGCCGACAGTCTCAGCCAGATGATTCCCGGCCTGCTCGGCGGCGGCCAAGCACAGGGCTTGCTGGACAGCCAGCGCGAGCGCTTGCAACAGCAGGTCGAGAGCGATCTGGACAATACCTTGCTGTACATCTATCGCGATCTGGAAGATGCCGAACTGGAGCAGTTCGTCGAATTCGCCCAATCGCAAGCAGGCCAGGACTATTACAAGGCCGCGCTTCAGGCGCTGCGTGCCGGCCTGGCGGCCGATACCGGCGAGCCCGGCGTCCAGGCGCAAGCCGTTACTTCAACCGTTCACTGAGAAAATCGAGATACTCGCGACGAAGCCCTTCGCGCTCATTGACCAGGTGATGCCGCGCGTCAGGTAGACGCAAGATCTCAGGGGCGGTGAATTTACCTTCGAGAATCGGCAGGTTGTGCTGCCAGTCGACGGTCATGTCCGCCTCGCCCTGAACGATGATCGGACTATGGGGGCTCGGCGGCGCACTCTCTATGCGCGGAATCCAGCGTGACAACGCGCCGACCCAGGCGGTCGGCAGGATAGTCGGCTGCAGCGGATCGTTCGACTGAATGAACTCCAGAAACACCGGGTCGCCCGAGTTTTCGCTAAAACGCCGCGGAATCTGTTTGACGAAGCGGCGCATCACCTCGTAACTGAAGCGGGACCAACCCCAGGCACGCGGTCGCACCAGCGGTGCCAGCAGAATGCCGCGGCCCAGGTGCTCCGGCTGGCCGAGCAGATACTCCAGCACGATCGCAGCGCCAGTGCTCTGCCCCAGCAAATGCCAGGGCTGCGGCAGCTTCAGCTCGGCCGCTTCATGCAGCAGGCCCTGCAGCACCGCCTGGTATTCGTCGAACTCGTTGATGCTGGCGCGCGGTCCGCTGGACAATCCATGCCCCGGCAGGTCGCAGGCCAGTACCGCGAAGCCCATCCGCAGCCCCCAGTCCACGACGTGCCGGTAAAGTCCCATGTGGTCGTAATAGCCGTGCAGGATCAGCAGCGTCGCCACCGGCTGCTCAGGGCTCCAGGCCTGCACGGCTACTTCGTAACCATGTACCGCAAAGCAGCCAAGGCGCCGCCGGACGTTGCGGTGATGAGGCAGATCTAGGCCGTAGTAAGCCTGGTACGCATGTGCATCGGCGGTCAGCTCGGCACCGTGGCTGATAGGGCGCAGCTGAGCGCGCAGTGCATCGGGATCGATTAGCGAAGGCATGACGGGTTTTCTGGCTCGAATTGACGGCGATATTCAGCTCTGCTGCGTGACGTGGCAAGCTGACGCCCCCACCGAAGAGCGCCGCCATGTCCGTACGCCACAAATATCTGATCGCGGCACTCATCGCCCTGCTCTGGGGTGGCGCCATGCTGGCAGCCTTCTGGTGGTTCGAAGCGCGCTATCTGCGCACCTTCGAAGGCGAGCGCGCCGAGCTGTTCTCCGGAGACGCGCTGCAGCTGCCAGCCGAGTTGCAGGGGCCCGGCCCGGTGCGCTTCGTGCATTTCTGGGATCCGGGTTGCCCCTGCAACGTCGGCAATCAGCAGCATCTGGAGGAACTACTGACGCGCTTTGCCGGCGCGGAGACCGAGTTCTATGCGGTGCAGAAACCTGGCAGTACCGGACGCCTGTCGCAGCAACTGGCGGCGCTGAAACCGCTCGACAATCTCGCTGGTGCCGACCAGCTGCCGGCCAGCCCGGCGGTGGCCATCTGGGACACCCAGGGCCGACTCGCCTATATCGGCCCCTACAGTGAAGGCGCGGTATGCAGCTCGGACAACAGCTTCGTCGAGCCCATTCTCGAGGCAGTGCTGGCTGGCCGCGAAGTGCGCGCGACACACTCCTTGGCGGTGGCCTGTTTTTGCGACTGGAACGAGACAACACCTGAATGACGATGGAGCCGGCCTGAAGATTCAGGCCGGCGCGCCAGGCAATTCGTTGCGTCAGCTATGCGCCGATGGCGGCGCCACCACCGTATTGGTGGCCGCCGGACGCCAGTTTTGCGTACTGGTTTCATCCATGGCCTGACGCATGGAGCGAACACGGCGCTTCTCGGTACGACGGCTGACGTACCAAGCGATGAAAGTCGCGAATGACACCACCAGCAGGATCAGACTGGCTACCGCGTTGATTTCCGGCTTCACGCCCAGGCGCACGGCCGAGAAGATTTCCATCGGCAGCGTGGTCGAACCGGGGCCGGAGACGAAGCTGGCGAGCACCAGGTCGTCCAGCGACAGGGCGAACGAGAGCATGCCGCCAGCAGCCAACGACGGCGCGATCATCGGCATGGTGATCAGGAAAAACACCTTCCAGGGCCGCGCGCCGAGGTCCATCGCCGCTTCCTCGATGGATTGATCGAGTTCGCGCAGACGCGCCATCACCACCACCGCGACATACGCAGAGCAGAACGTAGTGTGCGCAATCCAGATGGTCACGATGCCCCGTTGCGCCGGCCAGCCCACAAGCTGCGCCATGGCGACGAATAGCAGCAGTAGCGACAGGCCGGTGATCACTTCGGGCATCACCAGCGGCGCCGTCACCAAGCCGCCGAACAGCGTGCGACCGCGGAACACCGGAATGCGCGTGAGCACGAAGGCCGCCATGGTGCCCAGCGCCACCGCGGCGATGGCGGTGTACAGGGCGATCTCCAGCGAGCGCATCACCGCGCCCATCAGCTGACTGTTATCCAGCAGCCCGACGTACCACTTCACCGACCAGCCGCCCCACACCGTTACCAGCCGCGAGTCGTTGAACGAATAGATGACCAGGATGACCATCGGCAGGTAGATGAACAGCAGCCCAAGCACCAGGATCAGGTTGGAAAAGCTCCAGCGCTTCATAGCTTGCCCTCCAGTTCCTTGGCTTGGTTTCTGTTGAACAGAATGATCGGCACCAGCAGGATCGCCAGCATCACCACCGCCAGAGCGGAAGCCACCGGCCAGTCGCGGTTGTTGAAGAATTCTTGCCAGAGCACCTTGCCGATCATCAGCGTCTCGGGGCCACCGAGCAATTCGGGAATGACGAACTCGCCCACCACCGGAATGAACACCAGCATGCAGCCGGCAATGATGCCGTTCTTCGACAGCGGCACGGTGATCTTCCAGAAACTCGTGAGGCTGCGCGCGCCCAGATCCGAAGCGGCCTCGAGCAGGCTGAGGTCGTGCTTCACCAGGTTGGCGTAGAGCGGCAGGATCATGAACGGCAGGTAGGAATAAACCACGCCGATGTAGACGGCGACGTCGGTGTTGAGAATGCGCAGGGGTTCGTCGATCAGCCCCAGTCCCATCAGCAGGCCATTGAGGATGCCGTTGCTACTGAGAATGCCCATCCAGGCGTAGACGCGAATCAGGATTGCCGTCCAGGTCGGCATCATGATCAGCAGCAGCAGCACGGTTTGCAGATCCTTGCGCGCCCGGGCGATGGCATAGGCCATCGGGTAGCCGATCAGCAGACACAGCAGCGTGCTGAAGAACGCGATCTTCAGCGAGCCGGCATAGGCCGCCCAGTACAGGTCGTCCTCGCTGAGGAAGATGTAATTGCCGAGGTTGATCACCACCTGCAGCTGTTGCTCGGCGTAGGCGAAGATCTCCGTGTAGGGCGGGATCGCCACGTCCGCCTCGGAGAAGCTGATCTTCAGCACGATAGCGAACGGCAACAAGAAGAACAGGAACAGCCACAGGAAGGGTACGCCGATGACCAGTCGGCGCCCGGTATTCAAGCGTGAGCGGCTCATGCCTGCAGCACCACGCCGCTGTCATCCCACCAGTACACGTAAATATCCTCTTCCCAGGTCGGCCACTTCACGTGGCGCTCGGAGTTGGCGAGGAACGCCTGAACCAGATGCCCCGACGGCAGTTTGATGTAGTACACCGAGTGCCCGCCGAGATAAGCGATGTCATGCACGATCCCTTTCGCCCAGTTGTAGCCGGGCCGCTGCAATTCCGGTAGCTCGGTACCGATCAGCATTTTTTCGGGGCGCAGCGCGTAGGTAATCTGTTTGTCCTGAGCGCGGGTGCTGATTCCGTGACCCACGTAGATCGGGTTTTCAAGCCCGGGGCAGGCAATGACGGCATGGTCTTCGACGTCTTCGATCAACTCACCGTCGAACAGATTGACGTTGCCGATGAACTCGCAGACCAGCCGGCTCGCCGGCGTCTCGTAGATATCCATCGGACTGCCGACCTGAGCGATCCAACCCAGATGCATGATGGCGATACGCTCGGCCATGGTCATGGCCTCTTCCTGGTCATGGGTCACCATCACGCAGGTCACGCCGACGCGCTCGATGATCTGCACCAGTTCCAACTGCATCCGCGAGCGCAGCTTCTTGTCCAGCGCACCCATGGGCTCGTCGAGCAGCAGCAGCTTGGGTCGCTTGGCCAGCGAACGGGCCAGCGCCACGCGTTGACGTTGGCCGCCCGAGAGCTGATGCGGCTTGCGCTTGGCGTACTGGGTCATCTGCACCAGTGCGAGCATCTCGTTGACGCGCTCCTCGACCTCGGCCTTGGCCAGGCCATCCTGTTTGAGGCCGAAGGCGATGTTCTGCGCCACCGTCATGTGCGGGAACAGCGCGTAGGACTGGAACATCATGTTGATCGGCCGCTCATAGGGCGGCATATCGGTGATGTCCTGGCCGTCGAGAAAGATCCGCCCTTCGGTAGGCCGCTCGAAGCCCGCCAGCATGCGCAGCAGGGTCGACTTTCCCGAGCCCGAACCACCGAGCAGCGCGAAGATTTCGCCCTGGTGAATGCTCAGCGAGACATCATCGACCGCCACCGTTTCATCGAATTTCTTGGTGACGCGGTCGATCTTCAGCAGCACCTGCTTGTTCTGGCTCTCTCCGGTGAGGGCCTTTTTGTAGGCGCTGGAGGCAACGGCCATGCGCGAACTCCCGATTGAAAGAAAAGGGCCCGGACAGCGCCGGGTGGTATCGATTCGAGTGAGCGCGGCGCTAGTGAGCCGCCGCGCCCGTGGCCGTTACTGGCCGGACTTCACCTTGGTCCAGCTACGCGTTTTCAGACGCAGCACCTTCTGTGGCAGTTCGGCGGAGACATACAGTCGGTCCAGCACTTCTTGAGACGGATAGACCGAGGGATCGTTGCGCACTTCTTGATCCATCAACTCGCCCGCGTTCACGTTGGGGTTGGCATAACCCACGTAATCGCTGACCTGCGCGATTACCTCCGGTTTCAACAAATAGTTGATGAACGCATGGGCTTCGTCGACGTTTTGTGCATCGGCAGGAATGGCCAGCATGTCGAACCAGAGGTTGCCGCCCTCCTTGGGGATCGAATAGGCGATGTCGATGCCCTTGCCCGCCTCGTCGGCGCGGGCCGCGGCCTGGAAGACGTCGCCGGAGAAGCCAGCGGCGATGCAGATATTGCCGTTGGCCAGATCGGACACGTATTTGGAGGAGTGGAAATAGCGCACGTAGGGGCGCACTTCCAGCAGCTTGGCTTCGGCCTTGGCGTAGTCGTCCGGGTTCTCGCTGTTGGGATCGAGCCCCATGTAATTGAGCATCGCCGGGATCATCTCGTCGGCCGAGTCGAGGAAGGCGATCCCGCAGCCGGCCAGCTTCTTGGCGTTTTCCGGCTCGAACAGCACGGCCCAGGAATCCACCTTCTCGATCCCCAGCGCGGCGGTAACCTTCTCGACATTGTAGCCAATGCCATTGGTGCCCCAGAGATAAGGCGCCGCGTAGGCATTGCCGGGGTCGTTCTTCTGCAATTGCTTGAGCAGGCCCGGGTCGAGATTCTCCCAGTTCGGCAGTTTGCTCTTGTCCAGTTCGCGGAACGCGCCGGCGCGAATCTGCTTGCCGAGGAAATGGTTGGAAGGCACTACCACGTCATAGCCGGTGCGGCCGGCGAGCAGTTTGCCCTCGAGGGTTTCGTTGGAGTCGAAGACATCGTAGACAGGCTTGATGCCGGTCTCCTTCTCGAACGCTTCCAGCGTCGTCTCACCGATGTAATCCGACCAGTTGTAGATATGGACGGTGGCGGCCTGCGCAGAGGCGGCGCCGCCAACGGCAGCGGCGATGATGAGCGACTTCAGTGTCGAGTGCATGGGATTGTCCTCTTGTTACAGACCGCGCCTGCCACAGCGGGCGAAAGGCGGGCTGTTTATTGGAAAAACCTCTAAAAATCAACTGGCAGAACGCAACTGGCGTGCGTGACTGCCTCAGGATAAGAACGACGCATGAGGCGTGCCGGGCAGAAAAATGCGGCTGTGTGCATGACATCCCCCCCAAATAAAGCACCGACACAGCACCCAGGCCGCTCGCGAGAGCCAGCCTGAGCGCTCCAACATCAACGACCCATCACCGGCCGGATTTGATCTTGGTCCAGCTGCGGGTCATGGTCCGCTGGGTCTTCGGGTCCAGGTCGGGGAAGGTGTAGAGCTTCTGCAGCACCGCCTGGCTCGGATAGATGCCCGGGTCGGTACGGATCGCCTCATCCACCAATGGAGTCGCCGCTGCGTTGCCGTTGGGGAACTGGACGTAGTCGGTGATCGACGCCATCACCTCCGGCTTCATCAGGTAGTTGAGGAATACATGCGCGCTTTCGACATTCTTCGCATCGGCCGGGATGGCCAACATGTCGAAGAAGGTGCCCGCGCCTTCCTTGGGAATGTTGTAGCTGACCTTGACCTTGTTGCCAGCTTCCTCGGCACGCGCCTTGGCCTGGTAGATGTCACCGGAATAACCGATGGCGACGCAGACGTTGCCGTTGGCGAGATCGGAGATGTATTTGGAGGAATGGAAATAGGCCACGTTCGGGCGGATCTGCATGAACAGTTCCTCGGCCTTTTTCAACTCATCAGCCTTGCTGCTGTCCGGCGCGTGGCCGAGATAGTGCAGCGCTGCCGGGAGGATTTCGGTCGGCGAATCGAGGAAGGAGACGCCGCAGGCTTTCAGCTTTTCCATGTTCTCGGGCTTGAAGACCAGATCCCAGGAATCCACCGGAGCATCTTCACCGAGCACGGCCTTGACCTTCTCGGCGTTGTAGCCGATGCCGATGGTGCCCCACATGTACGGGACCGAATAAAGGTTGCCCGGGTCGCTCGGTTGCAGGGCCTTGAGCAGGTCTTTGTCGAGGTTTTCCCAGTTCGGCAGCTTGGACTTGTCGAGCTTCTGGAACACGCCAGCCTTGATCTGCTTGGCCAGGAAGGGGTTCGACGGCACTACCACGTCGTAGCCGGAACTACCGGCCAGCAGCTTGGCTTCCAGCACCTCATTGCTGTCGAAGACGTCGTAAACGACCTTGATGCCAGTCTCCTTGGTGAAGTTCTCCAAGGTGTCTTCGGCGATGTAATCGGACCAGTTGAAAACGTGCAGGACCTTTTCTTGGGCCTGCGCAGCGCCGGCAACTGCGCCAGCCAGCGTCATCGCGAGTAGGGTCTTGGCAAAGGGTTTCATCCGTGCAGCTCCTGTTGTTGTCATGTATCGGCTAAGGACAGGTCACGCTGAGGCCACCCTCATTGCACCTGGACAGCTAATGGCTGTGCCGGCATCGACACACCCCTCGGTAAGTCAGGCCAGAACAGGCGCGCAGTCTGGCAAGGTCGGTGGCTGTTTTTCAACAGCCCGAACGTTAGTTCATTTAGCCCTGAACACACCGTTGCCGGCACGCCCATGTCAGCCCAACGCGTCTTTGGCGGTTGCGTCCAGGCACTGCCGAACCTTGCCGATCAGCTCGTCGATCTGCTCTTCGTTTATCACCAGCGGCGGCGAAATGATCATGGTGTCGCCCACCGCGCGCATCACCAGACCGTTGCGGAAGCAATGCTCGCGACAGAGCATGCCCACGCCCGGATCGGCGAAACGCTCGCGGGTTTTCTTGTTCTTCACCAGCTCCAGCGCACCGAGCATGCCGACGCCACGCGCCTCGCCGACCAGCGGGTGCTCGACCAGCTCACGCCAGCGAGATTGCAAATAGGGTGCCGTCTTCGCCTTGACCCGTTCGACGATTTTCTCTTCACGCATGATGCGGATGTTTTCTAGCGCCACAGCGGCGGCCACCGGGTGCCCCGAGTAAGTGAAGCCGTGATAGAACTCGCCGCCCTCGTTAAGGGTGTGCACCACTTCGTCGCGCACGACTACGCCGCCCATGGGCAGATAACCGGAGGTCAAGCCCTTGGCGATGGGCATCAGGTCAGGGGCGTTGCCGTAATGGTCGCTGCCGAACCATTCGCCGGTACGGCCGAAGCCGCAGATGACTTCATCGGCAACCAGCAGAATGTCGTAGCGGTCAAGAATTTCGCGGACCTTCGGCCAGTAGCTGTCCGGCGGGATGATCACACCGCCAGCACCCTGGATCGGCTCGGCGATAAAGGCGGCAACCTTGTCTTCGCCCACTTCACGGATTTTGTCCTCCAGCTGCTGCGCGACGCGTATACCGAATTCTTGCGGATCGAGATCACCGCCCTCACCGAACCAGTAGGGTTGGTCGATGTGTTCGATGCCTGGAATTGGGCCGTCGCTCTGTTCGTGCATGGCCTTCATGCCGCCGAGGCTGGCACCAGCGATGGTCGAGCCGTGATAACCGTTCCAGCGACCGATGACCACTTTCTTCTGTGGCTGCCCCTTGATCGCCCAATAATGGCGCACCATGCGCAACACGGTGTCGTTGGCCTCGGAGCCCGAGCCGGTGAAGAACACGTGATTCATGCCCTCGGGCGCGATCTCGGCGATCGCCTTGGCCAGCGCCAGAGCTGGTGGGTGGGCGGTCTGGAAGAACAGGTTGTAGTACGGCAGCTCGCGCATCTGCCGGGTCGCGGCCTCGACCAGTTCCTCACGGCCATAACCCAGGTTGACGCACCAGAGCCCGGCCATGGCGTCGAGGATTTTGTGGCCTTCGCTATCCCAGAGATAGACCCCCTCTCCACGGGTGATGATGCGCGTGCCCTTGGCGTTGAGCGCCTTGAAGTCGGTGAACGGCGGCAGATGGTGGTCGCGGCTCAGGGCTTGCCATTGCAGGGTTTGCGAATCACTCATGGTCACCTCTTTTGGTTGGTCCCGTCGTTTGCTTTTGCTCTGGCTTGAAGCTTGAAGCTTGAAGCTTGAAGCTTGAAGCTTGAAGCTTGAAGCTTGAAGCTCCGAGCTTTCGGCTTCTAACTTCCGGCTTCTAGCTGTTGTTAAACCGACAACATCAAGAATTCCCGCTCCCATGAGCTGATCACCCGGTGATAATTCTCCTGCTCGGCGCGCTTGACCGCGACATAGCCGGTGATGAATTTCGGGCTCAGGTATTTGACCAGCTCGCGGCAATTCTCCATGCGTTCCAGCGCGGCTTCCAAGGTCAGCGGCAGGCGCAGGTTGCGGCGTTCGTAACCGCGGCCCTTGACTGGCGGACTCGGGTTCAGCCCTTCGACCATGCCGATGTAGCCGCACAACAGGCTGGCGGCAATGGCCAGATACGGATTGGCGTCGGCGCCCGGCAGACGATTCTCGACGCGGCGGTTCTGCGGGTCGGAATCCGGCACGCGCAGGCCTACGGTGCGGTTTTCCTCGCCCCACTCGACGTTCACCGGCGCCGAGGTATCGGGCAGGAAACGGCGGAACGAATTGACGTTGGGCGCGAACATCGGCAGCAGCTCGGGAATGTATTTCTGCAGACCGCCGACGTGGTGCAAGAACAGCTGGCTCATGGAGCCATCGGCGTTGGAAAACACGTTACGCCCGGTTTCGATGTCCACCACGCTCTGGTGCAGGTGCATGGCGCTGCCCGGCTCGCCGGTCATCGGCTTGGCCATGAATGTGGCGGCGACGTTGTGCTTGAGCGCCGCCTCGCGCATGGTGCGTTTGAACACCAGGATCTGGTCGGCCAGGTGCAGCGCTTCGCCGTGACGGAAGTTGATTTCCATCTGCGCGGTGCCTTCCTCGTGGATCAACGTATCCAAGTCCAGGCCCTGGGCCTCGCACCAGTCGTACATGTCTTCGAACAGCGGATCGAACTCGTTGGCCGCGTCGATGGAGAACGACTGACGGCCGGTCTCCTGTCGCCCCGAACGGCCAATCGGCGGCTGGAACGGGAGGTCCGGGTCCTCGCAGCGCTTGGTCAGATAGAACTCCATCTCCGGCGCGACGATGGGCTGCCAGCCGCGCTCGGCGTACATCTTCAGCACACGCTTGAGGATGTTGCGCGGCGAGATCTCGATGGGGTTGCCCATCTTGTCGTAGGTATCGTGGATCACCTGCGCGGTCGGCTCGATGGCCCAGGGCACCAGGAACACCGCGTCGGGATCGGGGCGGCAGAACATGTCGATGTCCGCCGGATCGAGCAGCTCGTAGTAGATGTCATCCTCGACGTAGTCACCGGTGACCGTCTGCAGCAGGACGCTTTCCGGCAGGCGCATGCCGCGCTCGTCGAGGAACTTGTTGGTCGGTGAAATCTTGCCGCGGGCGATGCCGGTCAGGTCGCTGATCAGGCATTCCACTTCCGTAATCTTGCGTTCTTTGAGCCAGCCAGTGAGCTGGTCGAGCGTGCTAGTCATGATGACCTCAGAGTTGATGAAACGAGCGCCGGGCCGGCCTGCGCTCAGCGCCGTCCCGCGCGTTCCTGGCAAGCGCGGGCAAAGCCCTGGAACAACGCCAGGTAATAAGGGTGCTCATGCACCTTCCATTCAGGATGCCATTGGACGCCGAGCGCGAAGGTCTGCGCCGCCTCGACGGAAAACGCCTCGATCAGTCCGTCCGGCGCCAGTGCCTCGATGCGCAGCCCCTCGCCAAGGCGCTCGACACCCTGGCCGTGCACCGAATTGACTTCCATATGCGGCGGCAACCCGAGACGCTCCAGCAAGCCACCGGGTTGCACATGCAGCGGATGACTAAGCCCGTACTGGATGTCGACCGGGTCTTCGGCCCGCTCGCGATGGTCGGCATAGGGGCCGGCCTCGTGCACTTTCTGATGCAGACTGCCGCCGAACGCCACGTTCATTTCCTGAAAACCGCGACAGACGCCGAACACCGGAATACCGGCCTCTACCGCCGCGCGAATCAGCGGCAGGGTCAGCTGGTCACGAGGAGGATCGTGTGGCGTGCCTTCGGCACTGGCCGACCCGCCATAATGATGAGGCTCGACGTTCGATGGCGAGCCTGTGAAGAGCAGGCCGTCTACGCTATCTAGTAGAGCTGTCGGATTGATTAGGTCACCCAGCGCTGGGATGACCAGGGGCAAGCCGGCGACCGCTGCGGCACGCAGGTATTTGTCACCGGCGATATGGAAGCTGTGGTGGCCGATCTGCCTGGTACAGGCGGATACGCCGATCAATGGCACGCGAGGCATGTGATACTCGTCTTTCAGAAGGGTGCTCATCGGAGAGTAGTCTTGTTCATTTTTATAGACAATAGCCGACCCGTTGTCCTTCCGAAAGCAACCGCAGCGCCGTGAATTTTTTTCCGGCCGTGCCCTAAAACCGCCCCTAATGGGCATTCATGGGGCGTTTTGAGGCGCTATTGACAGCGACTTGGCTTTCCGATTGACTCCAAGTCATGTTGTTTGATGATTGAAATTTTTAACAATTAAGGTGTTTTCATCATGCTTCCGCCGCCGCGTGCCGTTCAGCTCAATGAAGCGAACGCGTTTCTGAAAGAACACCCGGAGGTCCAGTACGTCGACCTGCTGATCGCAGACATGAACGGTGTCGTTCGAGGCAAGCGCATCGAGCGCGCCAGTCTGCATAAGGTGTATGAAAAAGGGATCAACCTGCCCGCCTCGCTATTCGCACTCGACATCAATGGCATCACAGTGGAAAGCTCCGGGCTCGGGATGGACATCGGCGACTCGGACCGGACCTGCTTCCCCATTCCCAACACCCTCAGCAACGAACCCTGGCAGAAGCGTCCCACTGCGCAACTGTTGATGACCATGCATGAGCGCGACGGCTCGCCTTTTTTTGCCGACCCACGTGAAGTGCTACGCCAGGTCGTCAGCAAGTTCGATGAGCTGGGCCTGACCATCTGTGCGGCCTTCGAACTGGAGTTCTATCTGATCGATCAGGAGAACGTGAATGGCCGTCCGCAACCGCCGCGCTCACCGATTTCCGGCAAGCGCCCGCAGTCGACCCAGGTCTACCTGATCGACGATCTGGACGAATACGTCGACTGCCTGCAGGACATTCTCGAGGGGGCCAAGGAACAGGGCATTCCCGCCGACGCCATCGTCAAGGAAAGCGCGCCGGCGCAGTTCGAGGTCAACCTTCATCACGTCGCCGATCCGATCAAGGCCTGCGACTACGCCGTGCTGCTCAAGCGGCTGATCAAGAACATCGCCTACGACCACGAGATGGACACCACCTTCATGGCCAAGCCCTACCCGGGCCAGGCCGGGAACGGGCTGCACGTGCACATCTCGCTGCTCGACAAGAACGGCAACAATATTTTCGCCACCGACAATCCGTTGGAGAGCGAAACCCTGCGTCATGCCATCGGCGGTATCCAGCAGACCATGGCGGCGTCGATGGCCTTCCTCTGCCCCAACGTCAACTCGTACCGCCGCTTCGGCGCTCAGTTCTACGTACCGAATGCGCCGTGCTGGGGCCTGGACAACCGCACCGTAGCGCTACGCGTGCCGACCGACAGCGCGGACTCAGTACGCATCGAGCATCGCGTCGCCGGGGCGGATGCCAACCCTTACCTACTGCTGGCCAGCGTGCTCGCTGGCGTCCATCATGGCCTGACCAACAAGATCGCACCCGACCAGCCGATTGAGGGCAACTCCTACGAGCAGGTCGAACCGAGCCTACCCTCCAACCTGCGCGACGCCCTGCGCGAGCTGGATGACAACGAAATCATGGCCCGCTACATCAGCCCGGAGTACATCGACATCTTCGTGGCCTGCAAGGAAAGCGAACTGGCCGAATTCGAGCATTCGATCTCCGATCTTGAATACAACTGGTATCTGCATACGGTTTAAAAGCGGAAGCCGATCAAAGCGCTGGCGGGCAGAGAAACAATCGTAGGGTCGGCCGGGCGGCGCTCCGCTTCAGCCCACCAAGTCGGCCCCACCGAGGTGTCGGCGGTGGGCTGGAGCCCACCCTACGGCGGTCCGGCCCACCCCACAACCTCACTGAAGCGCTGGCGCCGCATTTCTCGTTCTGCCTCCAGCGCCTTTATCGTCTTTTCCAAACTTCCCGCCTAAAATCCACTCCATTTTCTAAACGCCCCAATTCAGTGAGGCCGCCATGACCCGTACCGTTACCGTCGCCGCCACTCAGATGGCCTGCTCCTGGGATCGCCAGGCAAATATCACCAATGCCGAGAAGTTGGTCCGCGAAGCTGCCGCCAAGGGTGCGCAGGTGATTCTCATCCAGGAGCTGTTCGAAACCCCCTACTTCTGCCAGAAGCCCAATCCCGAGTACCTGCAGCTGGCGACCTCGGTCGAGGACAACCCGGCGATTCAGCATTTCCGGAAGATCGCCGCCGAACTGCAGGTCGTGCTGCCGATCAGCTTCTTCGAAGTCGCCGGACGCGCGCGCTTCAACTCCATCGCCATCATCGATGCCGATGGCAAGGTACTGGGCGTCTACCGCAAGAGCCACATTCCAGACGGTCCCGGCTACCACGAGAAGTACTACTTCAACCCCGGCGATACCGGCTTCAAGGTCTGGAACACCCGCTACGCGAAGATCGGCGTGGCCATTTGCTGGGATCAGTGGTTCCCCGAAACCGCGCGCAGCATGGCGCTGATGGGTGCCGAGCTGCTGTTCTACCCCACCGCCATCGGCAGCGAGCCGCATGACCCAAATATCACCTCGCGCGACCATTGGCAGCGCGTCCAGCAGGGCCACGCTGGCGCCAACCTGATGCCGTTGATCGCCAGCAACCGCGTCGGCACCGAAGAGCAGGACGGCTACGACATCACCTTCTATGGCTCGTCGTTCATCGCCGATCAGTTTGGCGCCAAGGTCGAGGAAATGGACCAGACCAGCGAAGGCGTACTGGTACATGAATTCGACCTGGACCAGCTGGAGCACATCCGCAGCGCCTGGGGTGTATTCCGCGACCGTCGACCAAACCTCTACAGCCCGATCAAGACCCTGGACGGCTCGCTGGAGTCCTGACCGAAGATTGACCCATCGTTGTAGGAGCGAGCTTGCTCGCGAATTCGGCTATGCAAACTGTTCGCGAGCAAGCTCGCTCCTACAAAGCGCTCTCACGGAAAACACCGATGACGACCCTCAGCACCAAGCCTCGCGCCGACGACTTCCACATGCCCGCCGAATGGGCGCCGCACAGCCAGACCTGGATGGTCTGGCCGCAGCGTCCGGATAACTGGCGCGACCAGGGCACGCCGGCGCAGGCGGCTTTCACCGCTGTGGCAAAGGCCATCGCACGCTTCGAGCCGGTCACCGTCTGCGCCACTGCCGAGCAATACAAGGCCGCACGGGAGCAACTCGATGACCCGCGTATTCGGCTGGTGGAAATCAGCAGCGATGACGCCTGGGTCCGCGATACGGGGCCAACCTTCCTGGTCAACGGCAAGGGTGGTCTGCGTGGTGTCGACTGGATGTTCAACGCCTGGGGCGGCCTCGAGGGCGGGCTGTACGACAACTGGCAGCGCGACGACGAAGTGGCGCGCAAGATTCTCGAAATCGAGCGCTGCCATCGCTACCGCACCGAGGGCTTCGTACTGGAAGGCGGTTCGATTCACGTCGACGGCGAAGGCACCCTGATCACCACCGAGGAGTGCCTGCTCAACCGCAATCGCAACCCGCACCTGTCCCGTGAGCAAATCGAAGCGGTCCTGGCCGATTATCTGGCGATCGATAAGGTCATCTGGCTACCACACGGGTTGTACAACGACGAAACCGACGGTCACGTGGACAACTTCTGCTGCTTCGTGCGTCCCGGTGAAGTACTACTGGCCTGGACCGATGATCGCGACGACCCGAACTACGAGCGCTGCCAAGCTGCCATGCGCGTGCTGGAGCTGGCGCGCGATGCCTGGGATCGCGAGCTCGTGGTGCACAAGATGCCGATCCCCGGCCCGTTGCATGCCACCGAGCAGGAATGCGCCGGTGTGGTGCCGCTGATCGGCAGTCAGCCGCGCGATCCGTCGATTCGCCTGGCTGGCAGCTACGTCAACTTCCTGATCGTCAATGGCGGCATCATCGCCCCGTCATTTGACGATCCGATGGACGCCGAAGCAGAAGCCATCCTCAGCCGGATCTTCCCCAAGCATCAGGTGGTGATGGTGCCGGGCCGGGAGATCCTGCTCGGCGGCGGCAACATCCACTGCATCACTCAGCAGCAACCGGCGGCATCGAGCCAACCACCGGTGTAACGCACCCGCGCTGTCCGTGCCATCGACGCGGGCAGCCAGTCTGAAGGAGCTTGCAGGCCGTGCAATACAAAGCCTTTCTGCTGTGCCTGCTGCTAGCGCCAACTGTGCAGGCCATCGAAGCCTATTCCTGCCGCAACGGCTTTTTTCCGGCGTTCGCCGATCAGGTACAACCTGCACAAGTGGTTGCCACTGCTGACTCGCGAGTGCACTTCAGGGATGACGCCGCTGGCTGCCCCGATGATGAATCTTGCATACGCAAGGCCTATCTCGTGGACGGCGACGAACTCTTGGTCGGCAATCAAACCGATGGCTGGGCCTGCGTATGGTACTTCGGCAAAAAGCGCGAATTCGTAGGCTGGCTGCCAGCACGCAACATTGAAATCGACACTGCTTCTACGCCTCCCACAGCGCAGGACTGGATAGGTCGCTGGCTGCCCATCGCCGGCGGCAACAGCATCGTCATTTCTCGCGCCTCGCCCACCGGGTCGCTTGCGCTCGTAGGCGAGGCGATCTGGCAGGGCGGCGTGAACAGTTATGGCGAGCCGGTTGTCCACGTCGGCGCCTTCGAAGGTCAAGCACAACCCTCCGGTGATCTGCTGAGGATCGTCGAGGGTGCGGATGAATACGCCTGCCGCGTCACCCTGCAGTACGTCGCAGCGAACCTCGTAGTGACCGACAACAGCCGCTGCGGCGGCCTCAACGTTCGCTTCGATGACGTCTACCGCAAAGCACCCTGACGCAGTTTTTGCCTGCCTTCGCTAACTTGAAAGCCGAACGATTTGGTCTAGAGTTGAGGTCTTCTTGGCATGTGGCGCGCGCAACGGCCGCAGTCGCCATGCCATCTACAGCATCTAAAAAGGACTCTTGCGTGCTCACGCCTCGTTCTGCACTGCCGGCACTGCTGACCCTCGCCCTCGCCACCAGCGGTTGCGATGATGACAGCGGCCCTGGCTCTGGCCCACAGGCCAGCTATGTGGTGCCGAGCCTGGAACAACTTCCCGATTGTGGCCGGATCGCGACGACGCTTGGCCCGCTGATCGAGGGTCTGGTGCTGGTCGCTGAGGAAGGCGATGGCCGATACGATAACGTGACCGTCTACGGAGTCAGTTGCACCTGGTTATCACAGGAATTGACCAGCGGAAATGTCTTTGAAATGGTCAAAGGCGGTGGCCTGTCGGTCGGTATCTCTGTCGATGAGGTGCCTTCGGACGAAGAGATGCTGCGGCAGATGGGCATGGTGTATGACGACCCCAGAGTCAAAGAGATCGGCGGGTTTATCGTTGATGTAAGTAAAAAACTGGACCCTTCTGAACAGCTGAGCATAGTCGGCCCGCAGGTCGTGGTCGGCAGAGTGACTATCATCGCCGCCGCAGGCGGCATCGCTCTGCAGAAGGTGGAAAGCATGCAGGGCATTACCAACGATCAGGCCATTCAGAGTGCGGTCGCGCTGCACAAATCCCTTCGTTGAGTACAAATTGCAGCTAGCCGGAACATATGGCCCGATTGGCAACCCAACAACCGCAAGGTCAGCCTTGGCCGAACCGCAGATTTTCGAGCAGCAAACAACAATCAGGAACGAACATGTCCTTACCAGCAAAGTTGCGATACCTGTCCCTCGTCAGCGCCGCCATGTTGATCAGTCTTCCGAGCCTGGCTCAGCAGCCGAATAATCCGATGATGGCGAACATGAACGCACAGCTGGCGAAGCTGGGCGGCACGATGCAGGTCACGGCAGAGGTCTGTGGCGGCTATACGGACGAACAGCTGGTCGAGCATAAGCAACAGCAGAAAGATCATCTGGCGCGCAACGGCATGGATGCGGCCAGCTTCGACAAGGGCTTCGATAACGGCGTCGAACAGGGCAAAGCGAAATGGGACAGCATCCCGGCATCCGAACGGCAGGCCAAGTGTGACGAGTTCAAACAGCAGATGGAGGAACTGGCGCAGCAGTTCACCCGTTGATGTCTGATGGCTGATAGGTCCGATGGCGCCGGGCCCGCGCCATTGACTCAGGCCATGATCACCTGGTTTTTGCCAAGACGCTTGGCGGTGTACATAGCCGCATCGGCACGGGCGAACAGCGCCCCGAGATCTGGATCGCCTGCCCTGAGACAGGTCACGCCGAGGCTGATAGTGACGCCGAAGCGCTGACCATCGGAGGTGGTGAATACCAGCCGCTGCACCTCCCGCTGCAGACGCTCGGCGATCTGCTCGGCAAGGTCCGGCTGGCAGCCCGGCAGCAGCAAGGCGAACTCCTCGCCACCGATGCGACCGAACAGATCGCCACGACGCAGCACGGACGAGCCGCACTCGGCGACGCGCTGCAGTACCTGATCGCCCATCTGATGGCCATGGGTATCGTTGATCCGCTTGAAGTCGTCGATGTCCAGCAGCTGAAACGCCAGCGGGGTGGCGTATTGCCGGGCCAGGTCGAACTCGCGCTTGGCGCATTCGAAGAAGTAGCGGCGGTTGCTGCTCTGGGTCAGAACGTCGACGGTGGCCAGGCGCTGCAGTTCGCCTTCGAGCTGCTTCTTATCGGTGATGTCTTCGGCGATCCCGACGACGATGGGCCCATGCGCGCCGTCGACGTTACGCGCGATGAAGCATTTGTCGCTAAGCCAACGCAACTGACCGTCGTCGCCACGGATGATGCGGTACTCGCGCTCTTCGATGGCGCCCTTTTCGAGCACATCGGTTAGCCCCTGCTGCGCGTGTTCCAAATCATCCGGGTAGACGCTGTTGCGCCACTCGCCGAAGTCCGCCAGCAACAGCGCAGCCGAGCGCCCGAAGATCTGCTCGTAGGCCGGGCTGACGTAGACCATCCGCTGAGCCTCGGAATCGAACGCCCAGAGCACCGCGTTAACCGCGCCCATCAGCGTGCTGAATAGCTGTTCGCGCTCGCTCAAGCGCTCGACTTCGGCCCGGGCATGCATCAACGCCAAAAGCGTCTGCCCTTCGGTCGGGGGAAGGATGCCAACCCCTTTTTCACTTCGCTGCTTCACCAGAGTCATACCTGCGTTCCCAAACGAGCGCCAGGTACCGGCGGGAGCCCGCTGAGCAGCTGTCGCTATACACCAGAATGCTGTTGAGAGAACGCCGGCAGAACAAAGTTCCAGTTGGCGCAATTACCACTAATTGCGCCGATCAATGGTCATCCGTGGGCGACCGCAGGCCTGAGCGAATAGGTTCGCAGATGCTCGGCGAATTCACGCAGCGACTGGATGCCGCTGGCTTCGGCGTCCTGCACCCACTGCTTGATCGCAGCGAGCATCTCGTGGCCGTTGGCACTGGTGCGAGTCCAGATCTGCTGCAGCGCCAGGCGCTGTTCGTAGATCACCCTCAGTGACTGGCTCTGCTCGAGTATCACCTCGATGCGCGCCTGCTGCTCATGCTGCAGCAGGCTCGGTTCGCGCGACAGCAGCCGCTTGGCACGGCGGAACTGATGGCGCACCGATGCATCGGCGCGTTGCAGTTCCAGACGCACCAGCGGTTTGATCACCAGCTTGCGGTACTGCGCCATGATCTGGAAACGGTTGTTGAGGATCGCCATGGCGCTGTCCATGTCCAGCTGATGCTTGGGCGTGACGCGATGCGCGATGGGCGCGGTGCGGTTGACCTTCGCCAGACCGAACAGGCTGAACAGCTTGATCCAGGCCCAGCCCATGTCGAATTCCCACTTGCGCACCGACAGCTTGGCCGAGTTCGGGTAGGTATGGTGATTGTTGTGCAGTTCCTCGCCCCCAATGAGGATGCCCCAGGGCACGAGGTTGGTCGCCGCGTCGCGGCATTCGAAGTTGCGATAGCCCACGGCATGCCCCAGCCCATTGACCACCCCGGCGGCCCAGAGCGGAATCCAGATCATCTGCACCGCCCAGACGGTCAGACCTATGACACCGAACAGCGCCAGATCGAGGGTAAGCATCAGCACGATGCCCAGGTTGGGGAAACGTGAATAGAGGTTGCGCTCGATCCAGTCGTCCGGGCAGTTCTTGCCGTAGATGCGCAGGGTTTCCTCGTTCTTCGCCTCCTCCATGTACAACTCGGCACCGCGCCGCAGCACAGTGCCCAGGCCCTTCTGTACCGGGCTGTGCGGATCGTCGGGCGTTTCGCATTTAGCGTGGTGCTTACGATGGATGGCGGTCCACTCGCGGGTATTCATCGCCGTGGTCAGCCACAGCCAGAAACGGAAGAAGTGCTTGAGACCCGCGTTCAGCTCAAGCGAGCGGTGTGCCGAATAACGGTGCAGGTAGACCGTGACGGCAACGATGGTCACGTGTGTCAGAAGCAGCGTGGCAGCAACCACCTGCCAAGCCGAGAGGTCGAGAAAACCGGTGTACCACATAGTGTTGAAGCCTCGGGTGAAGATTGCAGATCCGCAGATGCGAGTCTGCTCGCATTATCTACGCTGCTTACCCGGATGAGTGTCCGCCTGTCGTTCGGCGTCTATTTTTTGTTTCGGCGTCTGACAGTAATACGCAGCGCGGCCGATATCTGAATCAATCCAAACACGCGTCAACAGATGTAGCATTACGCCACTATTTGTTTCGTCGCGCTTTTCGGCACTGCCACAGTTCCGGAAACGTAGCGCGTCGCAGCACGTCCACGCCGTACGGTGCTCAGAATCTTCATGAAAACCATCCCCCATCCCACCGACCCACGATGGATATTCGGCCTCGGCAGTCTGCTTCTCGCCTTGCTGTTCGGTGGTCTTGCCATCAATGACCACCAGGCGCGCGATGCTGTCTGGACGCTGCAGACGGCGCAGCAAGGCGAGCTCCAGGCACTGGCGTTGCGCAGCGCTCAGCAGAGACTGGAAGAGCAGGCCCGGTTGATCGCCAGTGCATTGAGCGCCAGCCCGGAGACGCTTCGGCTGGTTCGCCAGGCTGACCGCGCCGTGAAGGCCGGAGCTCAGTGGGACGGCCCTCGACTGGCCCGTATCCGCGAGCAGCTGTTCAGCTCGCTTACCCCGACCTGGACGGCCATGCAAGCCCACGGCGCGCTCCAGCTTCAGCTGTACTTGGGCGAAGCGGGTTTGGCGCTGCTGCGCATGCAGGAGCCCGACGCGTTTGGTGATGCGGTCGCGGACCGCCGCCCTATGCTCTACCAATCGTTGACCCATGGCCGGATCGTTTCCGGATTGGATATCGGTCGGCACAACGCAGGGAACCGGGCCATCGTACCGATCCGCGGCAGCAGCAGCTTTGAAAGCGAAGTGATCGGAGCCCTCGAAGTGGGATTCGGCATCCTTCCCGATCTGAAAGAGCTGGCTGACCAGCTGAACGCCGGGCTGGGGCTGCTGGTGAATCGTGACGAGCTAGAAAATGTGCTCTGGACCCGTCCGGTCGGGATCCAGCTGCAAGGTCTTAATGGCTGGCTGCTCGATACCCACTCGGCGCCGCAGATTCTGCAGTGGGCGCAACAGCGATCATTGCCAGCGCCCGAGTCCGGTCAAGCGCTGCGTCTGCTCGAATCCGAAGGCCGCAGCTTCGTGCTCAATCAGGTGCCGCTGCACGATATCAGGGCCGAACACGATCCAAGGCGTATGCCTGTGGCCGTTGCGCTGGTCTGGCGAGACATCACGCTGGCATTGCGTGAGCAACAGCAGGCCGAACGCCGCATCCTGATCAAATGGGGACTGGCCTGGCTGATTGCCGAATTGCTGCTGTTGATCCTGGCCTTCATGCTTCATCGCCGCGGCGTCCTTCAGCGCGTCCACCGGATCCACTCGACGCAGCAGGAGCGCAATCGCAAGCGCCTGCTCGAACGCGGGCAGAAAATCGCCAGCCTGCTGCCCGGCATGGTCTATCAGCTGAAGCGCTCCCCGGAAGGCGCCTACAGCGCGCTCTACGCCAGTGAAGGCTCGCGCGAACTCTATGGGATAGACCCGGAGCAGTTGATCGAGGACGCCAGCCATGCTTTCGCCGCAGTGTATGACCCCGACCGCCCCATGTTGCGCGCCGCGATCGAGCGCTCGGCGGCGACTCTGGGCGGGGGCTTCACGCGCTATAGGATCAATCACCGCGAAAAAGGGCTGGTCTGGGTCGAAGTCAGGGCGACTGCCGAGCGCCTGCGTGACGGTTCGGTGCTCTGGCATGGCTTCATCGCCGATATCACGCCACTCATGGACACCGCTATCGCACTCGGCGAAAGCGAGAGTCGCTTCCGTAGCATGGTTAGCAACCTGCCGGGTGTGGTCTACCGGCGTGACGGCGATGCCAACCGCACGATTCGTTACCTCAGCGACGGTATAGAACGGCTGACAGGTTACCCCGCCAGCGATTTCCTCCCCCCCGGCACACGCTGTTTCAGCAGCCTGATCCACCCAGACGACTGCCCCGGTCCAGCGAGCAAGGTTGAGGATCAATTCGAACGCACCTACCGGCTGATCAACGCGCGCGGCGAAACGCTCTGGGTGCAAGAGAACAGCCGCGCACTGCGTGACGCCGAAGGGCGTCTGCTGTGGTACGACGGCTTCATCCGGGATGTCAGCGCGCGCGCCCTCGCCGAGCAAGAAGCCAACGAGCGTGAACGATACGTACGCCTGCTGATTGCCAACGTCGTCGACGCGATCATCATCATCAACCAGCGCGGCCTGATCGAAACGTTCAACCACGCCGCCGAGCGCACCTTCGGCTATAGCGAAGAAGAAGTACTCGGGCGCAACCTGTCGATGCTGATGCCCGAGCCGCACCGCGCCGCGCACGATGGTCACCTTGAAGACTACGAGCGCCGCGGCGAAGGCCGCAGCCTGGAGCAGAACCGTGAATTGCAGGGAATGCGCCGCAATGGCGAGCTGTTCACCATCGAACTGCGCGTCTCAGAAATCAGCCACCGAGGCGAACGCAAATTCATCGGCCTGGTGCGCGACATCACCGAGCGCAAGCGCATCGAGCAGATGAAGAGCGAATTCGTCTCCATTGTCAGTCACGAGTTGCGCACGCCCCTGACCTCAATTTCCGGCGCCCTGGGGCTAATCAACGGCGGGGCCGTCGGCGAGGTTTCGCCAGCGATCGGGCAGTTGCTCAGCATCGCGCAACAGAACAGCCAGCGCCTCGGCCTGTTGATCGACGACTTGCTGGACATGGAGAAGCTGATCGCCGGCCAGATGAACTTCCAACTACAGACTCAGCCTCTGGCGCCGCTGCTCGAAGAATCGCTTCGTTCGAATCAGGGCTACGCTGAACAGCACCAGGTGCGCCTGGAAATGGGCGAGCGGGTGGATGTGCAGGTGTCGGTGGATGAGCATCGCCTGCAGCAGGTGCTGGCGAACTTGCTCTCCAACGCCGCGAAATTCTCGCCGACTGGCGAAGTCGTAGTCTTGAGTAGCAGCCGTCGGGGCGATCGGGTTCGCGTGAGCATCCGCGACGTTGGCCCAGGTATTCCGCAGACGTTTCGGCAGCGTATTTTCCAGAAATTTTCCCAGGCCGATTCTTCCGACACCCGACAGAAAGGCGGTACCGGCCTTGGCCTGGCGATCAGCAAAGAGCTGATCGAGCACATGCACGGATGCATCGGTTTCGACTCCGAATTGGGCCAGGGTGCCTGTTTCTGGTTCGAACTGCCTGTTCAGGAATCGTGAACGCAGGCTATTTTTTCATTGTGCCGCGTCAGTCAGCGGGCAAGCTGGCACACTGCTCGCTTGATCGTTCGCAATGGCGCACTGGCCGACGGAGGCATCGCATGACCGAGCTGAAACGGATACTCCACGTCGAGGACGATCCGTCCATACAGGCTGTGACGAAAGTCGCGTTGGAAGCCATCGGCGGCTATCAGGTACGGTCCTGTTCGTCCGGTCTTCAGGCACTTGAGGAGGTTGAAGAATTCGATCCGCATTTCATTCTGCTCGATGTGATGATGCCCGGTATGGGCGGCGCCGAAACCCTGACCCGGCTCAGCGAGCGGATCGACCTGGCCCAAATACCAGTCGCCTTCATGACCGCCAAGGTCCAGCCGGGTGAAATAGAATATTTGCGCAAGCTCGGCGCGCGGGACGTGATTATCAAACCCTTCGATCCGATGCGCTTGGCCAGCCAGATTCGCGCGATCTGGGATTCCGGTCGCGCGTAAGTCGACGGCGTCCAGCCCTCAAACCAGCGAGACAGGTCAGCCAGATGGAGCCACCGAAACCAATGCCGGCACCCTCGCCACCACGCGAGCTGTCTCGACTCGCCGCGCTGCTGCGTTACGAGATTCTCGATACCCCGGATGAATCCGCCTTTGACGATTTCACCCAGCTGGCTTCTTGCATCTGCAGCACTCCGATTGCGCTGATTTCGCTGGTGGACGACCACCGCCAATGGTTCAAGAGCCGCTTCGGTCTGGACGTCAGCGAAACCCCACGGGGTATTTCCTTTTGCACCCACACCATCGAGGGTGACGGACTTTTCGAAGTCCATGACGCGCTGCAGGATCAGCGCTTTCGCAACAACCCACTGGTGACCGGCGATCCGAAGATCCGCTTTTATGCCGGCGCGCCATTGACCACGCCGGATGGCTACAACCTCGGCACATTGTGCGTGATCGACCGGCAACCGCGCCGCCTCAGCGAAGGACAGCGCGACGCATTGATGCGCCTGAGTCGGCAGATCATGCGCTTGTTCGAAGAGCGGCTGCAGCGGCACCGTTACGCCGACCAGGCGGCGCTGCATCAGGCCCTGCTCAACAGCGCTGCCAGCGCGATGGTGCTGACCACCGCTGACGGGCGAATCTCGGGAGTCAACCCGACCGCCGAGCGCCTGTTCGGTTATTCCGAGCAGATGCTTATCGACCGTCCACTGACAACGGCACTGTTCCCGCTGGATGCCCTGGTCCGGCGTGCCGCCATTCTCAGCAACGAACTGGGTGATACCGTCGAGCCGGGATTCGCCGTGCTCATCGCGCCGCTGCTCGAAGGGCGGCGTGAAATGCGTGAGTGGCGCCTGTTGCACCGAAACGGCGACAGCGTGCCGGTACTGCTGAACGTATCGGCAATCCATGACGAACACGAACTGCTGCATGGTTATATCGTCAGCGCCTACGACCTGGCCCATCAGGAAAATCTGCAACTGCGCCTGCAGCAAATCGCCGCGCAGGTGCCGGGCCTGCTGTTCCAATTCTGCTGGCGGCCTGACGGCAGCAGCTCCTTTCCCTACCTCAGCGAAGGCCTCGAGGACATCTACGGACTGAGCTCGGTGGAAATGGAGCCGAGCATTGCACCGATCTATACCCGGGTATATCCAGATGACCGCACGCGCGTGCTGTCGAGCATCCGGTACGCCGCCGCGACCCTGACGCCTTGGCATTTCGAGCACCGCATCGATCACCCGCGCAAAGGCGTCATCTGGGTCGAGGCGCGCGCCACGCCGATGCGCCAAGCCGATGGTTCGGTGCTCTGGCATGGTCTGGTGACCGATATCACCGAGCGCAAGGCCGAGCAGGCCGAGCTGGACAAACAGCAGGAAATGAACCGGCGGTTACTCGAGGCGCTGTCCGAAGCCGTCGTGGCCTGCGATGCCGAAGGCAACCTGACGCTATTCAACAATACCGCCCGGCTCTGGCACGGTTTGGACGCAGCGCAGCTCTCACCGGAACAGTGGCCGGACTACTACCGCCTCTTTCAGGCAGATGGCGTGACGCCCTTGTCCTATGACCAAGTCCCGCTACTGCGTGCACTGCGTGGCGAACATATCCGCAACCTGGAAATGACGATCGTGGTGCATGGGACAGTGCGACACGTGTTGGCCAATGCCGACCCCATGTTCGCATCCGACGGCCAGCAGAACGGCGCGGTGGTGGTGCTGCACGATATCACCGAGCGCAAGCAGGTCGAGATCCTGCAGCGTGACTTCGTCTCGACCGTCAGCCACGAGCTGCGCACACCGCTGACCTCCATTACCGCCTCGCTGGGGCTGATCTGTGGCGAGATCGTCGGCGAGGTGCCCGAGCACCTGGAGGAGCTGCTGGACATCGCCAACCAGAACAGCAAGCGCCTGAGTGCGCTGATCGACGACCTGCTGGATATCGACAAGCTATATGCCGGCAAGATGCGCTTCGAGATGCAGTTGCAGCCGTTGCAGCCGTTACTTGAGCAGGCGCTGCGCAGCAATCAGGGCTACGCCGACAGCTACACTGTCGGCATCGATCTCGGGAGTTGCCCGGCCGTGTCGATCGAGGTCGACACGATGCGTCTGGAGCAGGTATTGAGCAACCTGCTGTCCAACGCCGCCAAGTATTCGCCGCCCGGCGAAACCATTGAACTGTGGGCCGAAACGGTCGATGACGCAACGGTGCGTGTCAGCGTGCGCGACAAGGGGCCGGGGATCGCCGAGTCCTTCCGCGAGCGCATATTCAGCAAATTCGCTCAGGCGGATGCGTCGGACACGCGCCAACAAGGCGGCACCGGCCTTGGCTTGGCCATCAGTAAGGAGTTGATCGAGCATATGCACGGACAGATCGGTTTCGACTCGGTACCCGGCGCTGGCGCCTGCTTCTGGTTCGAGTTGCCTTGCTATCGGCGCTCAGAGACACAGCAGTGAGGCCTTTGCAGCGGATTCTCCACGTCGAAGATGTGCCATCCATACAGGTGGTGACCCGCATCTCCCTGGAGAAGCTCGGCGGCTTCGAGGTGCTCAGCTGCGCGTCCGGACAGGAAGCACTGGCGCGCGCCCAGCTGTTCGCGCCGGATATGATCCTGCTCGACGTGATGCTGCCGCAAATGGGCGGCCTGGAGCTGCTGCGCCAGCTCTCGTCATTGATTGATCTGCAGCACACACCGGTTGTGCTGCTGACCGGACAGCAGGATGAACCCGCCAGCCCCGCCGAGCTGCGCCAACTCGGCGTGCGCAAGCTGCTAAGAAAGCCCTTCGATCCCCTTCAACTGGCCGCACAGCTAAAAGAAGTATGGAATGCCGAACATGAGTGACAGCGCTCGCGAAGCGCTGCAAAGCCAACTGCAGGCCCTGAATGAGAAATTTGCCGAACGCCTGAGCGAGGAGCTGGCGGAGCTCGAGCGCCTCGCCGTGCAGCTGTTGCGAGCGGACGAGCCGGAGCAGCGCCGGCAGCGGTTGCTCGACCTCCATGAACGCCTGCATCGCCTTGCTGGCACCGCAGGCACCTTCGGTTTCGCCACGCTAGGACAGCGGTCACGGCTACTGGAGCAAAGCGCTGACAGTTGGCTGCAAACCATCGACCCCGACCCGCAGTCGCTTGGCGAATTCGTCCAGGCAGTCCGCCAATTGGCCATCGATGCACCGCTCAGCGACTCGGCCAGCACATCTCTTGAGCAGCATGAAGCGCACAAACCGCCAGCCGCTCACCGCATCTATTTGCTCGAAAGCGATTTTGCGGCGGGTCAAGAGATGCGCCAGACCCTTGGCAACTTTGGTTACGAGGTGCTGGTGTTTCAGGAGATAGCCTTGTTGCAAACGGCCATGAACGGGCAGTTGCCGGACGCTCTCATCGTCAGCCGGCACGATGGCGAGCTCGAACAGATGAGCGCGCTGCAGCAGACCCTGGAAACACCGCTGCCGCTGCTGGTGATCGACCATCGCGACGATTTCGACAGCCAGCTGGCTGCCGTACGGGCGGGCGCGAAGGGCTACTTCACGCGCCCCGTGGACGTTACGCGACTGGAGAATCGTCTCGAAAATTGCCTCAACCTGCAGCTGAGCGAGCCCTATCGCGTGCTCATCATCGACGACGACGTCGATCTGGCCGCTCGTTACAGCCTCGTTCTGCGTAACTCGCAAATGCTGGTGCAGACGCTGACCGATCCTGGCGAGCTGTTCGAGGTCATGCGCACGTTCAAACCGGAAATTCTATTGCTCGATGTCAACATGCCCGAGCTCTCCGGCCCGGAGCTGGCGCAGATCATCCGCCTGAACGACGATTGGCTACGGGTGACCATCATCTATCTGTCGGCCGAAACCGACGTCAATCGGCAAATGGCGGCCTTGCTCAAGGCCGGCGACGATTTCATCACCAAACCCATCAGCGACAACGCGCTGATCGCCGCCGTGTTCTCTCATGCCCAGCGCGCGCGATCGTTGAGCACGGCGCTTTCACGCGACAGCCTGACCGGGCTGCTCAAGCACGCCGACATCAAGGAGCATGTCGCCTTGGAAGTGGAGCGCTCGCTGCGCAGCGGCAATCCCGCCAGCGTAGTGATGCTCGACCTCGACCATTTCAAGCAGGTCAACGACCAGTACGGCCATGCCGCCGGAGACAATGTGATCCGCTCGCTGGCCAATCTGATGCACCAGCGGTTGCGCCGGATCGACAGCCTCGGCCGCTACGGCGGTGAGGAGTTCGTAGCGGTACTGCCCAATTGCACCACTGAGCAGGCATGGCAGATCTTCGACGAGATCCGCCAGCGCTTCGCGGAGCTGCGCTTCCACGCGGGCGGGCAGACATTTAACGTCACCCTCAGCGCCGGCATCAGCGCGACCGATGGGCACTCCAACGCGAGCACCTTGTTGGAGCGTGCTGACCAGGCGCTCTATGCCGCCAAGCACCAGGGCCGCAACCAGATCGCGATCACCCCGCCGCGGTAATCACTTCATTGGCAGTTAAAGCGAACCGCTGCGCCGCTTTCGGTTCCAACTACACTGCCTGAAGCTGCGGTTGGGTAGCTTCACGCGAATGCTGCGAACCCACCCGCCGTGACACCTCAACCGTTACCGGCCAAAGGAGCTCCGCTTTGCCTGCAAAGCCCGCGACAAGTTGGCACTCACTCGCTTTTCTAGTCGCTTTCCTTCTGCTCGTCGCGCTCGGCTGGCAAGGCAAGCGTAGTCAGGAAGCGATGCTTGAAACCAACCAGTCGGTCAACCACAGCCTGGAAATCATCACAGCTACCCAAGCGATACTGTCGTCCCTGCAGGACATCGAAACCGGTGTACGTGGCTTCGTCCTGACCGGCGAGCCAGCCTATCTAGAGCCCTACGAGCACGGTCTGGTGCAACTTGAGCAGCATCGCCGCAAGCTACAGATGCTTGCCAGCGAGCACACTTTTCCCGCTCCGCCATGGTTCGACCGGCTCGACGAAAAAGCGGCCGTTCAACTAATGATCGCCGCCGCAGATATCCAGACGCGTCGTGATACCGATCTGCAAACCGCCGCCGCCTACCTTGCGCACGCCGGGGGCAAAGAGGTCATGGACGAGCTCCGCGTATTGCTCGCTGCGGTGGAACAACACGAGCGGCGTCACCTCGCTGCGGGCAACCGCGCCGTGGCCGAGACCATCGAGCGCAATCGACAACTCGCACTGATCGGCAGCTTGCTGGTGGCCATCCTGTTTCTTACCGCCATGTGGTCGGTCCAACGCAATCTACGGCTGCGCCAAGCGCTGGCAGTCAAGGCGCAAGCCGGCGAGGCGCGTATGGGCGCTCTGTTGCAAGCCATCCCGGACAACCTCTATGCCATCGACAGCCAGCATCGGGTGTCGGCCCTGTCCCAGCCGAACGCTGATCGTGGCCCCTCACCTGGCGCAATCGGGCCTTTGCTGGCGGGCTTGCTGCCGCAGGCGGACGACACCCGCAAGCTGCGCTATACGACGTGGTGCGAAATCGAACAACAACGAATATTCGAGGTACGGCTGGTGCCCACTGGGCTCGGCGATCACCTGGCCATCGCGCGGGACATCACCGAACTTCAGCGCAGCCGAGACACCCTCGAAGATCAGAAGACCTACATGCGCCGGGTCGCCGATACCAACGAAAATCTGATTTTCGTGCGCGACGAAGATGGCCGTTTCGTGCTCTGCAACCGCGCGTTTTCCGCGCTGCTCGATTATCAGCCCGAAGCCATCGAGCAGCGTCGAGCCGATGAAATCGCTGGCGCACAGCTGTTGCTACCCCTGTTGCAGGGCGAAACCGAGCTGTTGAGCGGTAGCGGCGAGCTGCGTATCGCCGAAGTGAGCGTCACCGACGTGCATGGCCAGGAGCGCTGGCTGCAGATGGTCAAGCGGCCCATGACGATGTCCAACGGCGCCTGCCATATCGTCACGGTTGCGGTCGATATTTCGCTGCGCCGACGTGTAGAACAAATGAAAGGGGAGTTCATCTCCACGGTCAGCCATGAATTGCGCACGCCGCTGACTGCCATTCGCGGCGCGCTGGGTATGCTGGTCGGCGGCGTGGCCGGCGAATTCAGCGATGGCGCACGGCCGCTGCTGGATATAGCCCACAAAAACAGCGAGCGCCTGGTGCGCCTGATCAACGACATTCTCGACATCGAAAAGCTCGAAGCCGGACACCTGTCGTTCCACTTCAGCCGCTGCGACGTACGAGCGCTGGTAGAGCAGGCGCTGCTGGATCTCACGCCATACGGCGATGACTATGGCGTCGAGCTGCGGCTCGTGACACCGGACCACGGCGGGCCAGTCGAAGCGATCGTCGACCCGGACAGATTCACCCAGGTCATGGCCAATCTTCTGTCTAACGCCATCAAGCATTCGCCACGCAGCGGCATAGTCAGCGTTGACCTGCGCAGCGATGGCAACAGTCTGGAGATCGGTATTCAGGATCAGGGCCAGGGCATTCCGGAAAACTTCCGCTCACGCATATTCGAGCGTTTCGCCCAGGCCGATTCCTCCGATACGCGCAAACGCGGCGGCACCGGGCTGGGGCTGGCGATCACCCGTTCGCTGGTGCAGCAGATGCACGGGCACATCGGCTTCGACTCGCAAGAGGGCCAGGGCACGCGGTTCTGGCTGCGACTGCCGTTGTCGGCGGAACCGCCCGCGAGCCCACCTACCGTACTGCAACCGCTACCGGCGACCGATATGCAGCGGTCCGCGGCGCGTATCCTGATACTCGAACCCGATGCGGCCGCTGCCGAAAAGCTGGCCAATGCGCTGCAACAACATGGCTACTCGACTCTGATCGCCGAGACCGCCGCCCAGGCCCGCGATCTGCTGGCCGTATACAGCATCCAGGCGCTGACCTTGAGCCCTGCGCTGAACGATGAGAACAGCATTGCCTTCCTGCACAATTTGCGCAGCCAGAGCGCCTATCGTCATCTGCCGGTGCTCATCGTCAGCCTGCAACCCCAGCGACGCGACAACGATGACGGCGCGCTGCGCGGCGGCGCGGTGGGCGTGATCGACTGGCTGCACAAGCCGATCGACCCGTCACGGGTAATGGATGTGGTGCGCGCCTGCCTCGACACCAACGGCACTCGCCCGCGGGTTCTGCACGTCGAAGACGACGAGGATCTGCGCGTGTTGCTGGCACGACAGATCGCACCCCTGGACATCGACCTGCAGGGCGCAGCGACCCTGGCCGAAGCCCGCGAGCGGATCACTGCGCAACGCTATGACCTGGCGATCATCGACCTGATGTTGCCCGATGGTAACGGCAGCGAGCTTTTCGACCAGTTGGCCCAGACCGTGCCACCGCCGCCGGTCATCATCTTTTCCGCGCTGGACTCGCCCGTGCATGACAGTCGCCTGGCCATGCGCCAGCTGATCAAATCGCGCCACGACGGCCACGAGTTGGCCAACCTTATCCAGCACATGCTTCAACACTGGCCATCTGGCCAGCCTCCGGATGCCGGCGAAGCCAATGCATGAATCAAGGGCATCTCGTAGGTCAGCTAGATCAATGCCTCGGCAGTGTCCACTTGGCTGCAGCTGCAAGCGAATCAGGCTAACGCCTAGGCGTCACCGCTCTTGCTTCTACTTGCAGCTGAAGCGTGCCGCTGCTGTTACAGCTTTATCCAGGTCGCCTTCAATTCGGTGTACTTGTCGAACGCATGCAGCGACTTGTCGCGACCGTTGCCCGACTGCTTGAAGCCACCAAAGGGTGCGGTCATGTCGCCGCCATCGTACTGGTTGACCCAGACGCTGCCGGCCCGCAGTGCCTTGGCGGTCAGGTGCGCCTTGGACAAGTCCGAAGTCCACACCGCAGCGGCGAGACCGTACGGAGTGTCGTTGGCAATGGTCACAGCTTCGGCTGCCGTATCGAAGGTGATCACCGACAGCACCGGACCGAAGATTTCCTCCTGGGCGATCTTCATCGCGTTGCTCACGCCATCGAAGATGGTCGGCTCGACATACAACCCGCCGGTGTCTTCCAAAGTTCGTTGACCGCCGATCAGCACCTGCGCGCCGTCGTTGCGGCCGGCTTCGATGTAGCCGAGCACGGTATCGAGTTGCTGGGTATCGACCAGCGCGCCGACATTGGTCGCGGGGTCCAGCGGGTTGCCCGGCTGCCAGCCCTTGAGCGCCTCGACCACCATCGGCAGGAAGCGCTCCTTGACTGAACTTTCCACCAGTAGCCGCGAGCCGGCGGTGCAGACCTCGCCCTGGTTGAAGGCGATGGCGCTCGCTGCCGAGCGCGCCGCCGCTGCCAGGTCCGGTGCGTCGGCAAAGACGATGTTCGGGCTCTTGCCGCCGGCCTCCAGCCAGACGCGCTTCATGTTCGATTCGCCAGCGTAGATCATCAATTGCTTGGCGACCCGCGTGGAGCCGGTGAACACCAGCGTATCGACATCCATGTGCAGCGCCAGCGCCTTGCCCACGGTATGGCCGTAGCCCGGCAACACGTTGAGCACGCCGGCCGGAATGCCAGCCTCGATCGCCAGTTGCGCCACGCGGATAGCACTGAGCGGCGATTTTTCGGACGGCTTGAGCACCACCGAGTTACCGGTAGACAGCGCCGGGCCGAGCTTCCAGCAGGCCATCATCAGCGGGAAATTCCACGGCACGATGGCTGCTACCACGCCAACTGGCTCGCGAGTGACCAGGCCTAGCTGGTCGTGCGGAGTCGCCGCCACTTCATCGTAGATTTTGTCGATCGCCTCGCCGCTCCAGCGCAGCGCCCGCGCCGCGCCCGGAATATCCACACCCAGCGCATCGCTGATCGGCTTGCCCATGTCGAGGGTTTCCAGCAATGCCAGCTCCTCGGCATTAGCTTCAAGCAAGTCGGCGAAGCGGATCATCACCGCCTTGCGCTTGGCCGGCGCCAGGCGCGACCAGACACCCGATTCAAAAGCCATCCGCGCACTGAGCACGGCGCGGTCGGCATCGGCCTCGTCGCAGCTCGCCACTTGCGTCAGCACGCGCCCATCGACCGGGCTGATGCAATCGAAACTGGCGGCAGCACTGGATGCGGTGTATTCGCCCTGAATGAAGGCGCGGCCTTCGATGCGCAGGTCGCGGGCACGCTGTTGCCAATCGGCGAGTGTCAGGGTGGTCATGGGGCGTCCTCGGTAACAGTCGAATAATCAGAAAGGCACCCTAAACCAGCGGCGCCAGCCCTATCAATATTTTTTACGCAGGCGCGGATTTTGCCTTGTTTTGTTCGATTTATTAAACATAGACTCGCCGAAGCCGCTGTGCGTCTGCAATGACGTCGCGTTACAGCATAGTCGTCAAAACTGCCCTTCCGGAGCTAGTCATGGCTAACGATCTGCACCCCACCGCCTCTGCCGAACATTTCTGGATGCCTTTCACCGCCAACCGTCAGTTCAAGGGCAGCCCGCGCCTGCTGGAGCGCGCCGAAGGCATGTACTACACCGACAGCGACGGTCGGCAGGTGATCGATGGGACGGCTGGGCTTTGGTGCTGTAATGCCGGTCATGGGCGCCGGGAAATCACCGAGGCGGTGAGCCGGCAGATCGCCCAGATGGATTTCGCGCCGACTTTTCAGATGGGCCATCCGCTGCCCTTCGAGTTGGCCGAACGGCTGACGCAAATCAGTCCAACGGGACTGAACCGGGTGTTCTTCACCAACTCCGGGTCCGAGTCGGCCGACACCGCATTGAAAGTCGCCCTGGCCTATCAACGTGCTATCGGTCAGGGCAGCCGCACTCGGTTGATCGGCCGTGAGCTGGCCTATCACGGGGTCGGCTTTGGCGGCATTTCGGTCGGCGGCATGGGCAACAACCGCAAGGCGTTCGGCAATTCGCTGCTACCGGGCGTCGATCATCTGCCGCATACACTGGATCTGCAGCGCAACGCGTTCAGCCGTGGCCTGCCGCAACATGGCGCAGAGAAAGCCGATGAGCTGGAGCGGCTGGTCGCCCTGCATGGCGCAGAAAACATCGCCGCCGTAATCGTTGAACCCATGTCAGGCTCGGCGGGCGTGATATTGCCGCCGGTGGGCTATCTGCAGCGCCTGCGCGAAATCACCGCCAGGCACGGCATCCTGCTGATCTTCGACGAGGTGATCACCGGTTTCGGCCGCGTCGGCGAGGCCTTCGCCGCCCAGCGCTGGGGCGTCACGCCGGACATCATTACCTGCGCCAAGGGCCTGACCAACGGCGCGATTCCGATGGGCGCGGTGCTGGTTTCCGAACAGATCCACGATGCTTTCATGCAGGGCCCGGAAAGCGTCATCGAGTTCTTCCACGGCTACACCTATTCGGGCCACCCGGTCGCCTGCGCTGCGGCCCTGGCGACTCTGGAGATCTATCAGCGGGAAAATCTGTTTCAGAAGTCCATCGAGATAGAAGGCTACTGGCAGGACGCGCTGTTCAGCCTACAAGGCCTGCCGAACGTGACCGATATTCGCACCGTGGGCCTGGTTGGCGGCATCCAGTTCGCCACCCATGTCGACGGCGTTGGCAAGCGCGGCTACGAGGTGTTCCGTCAGTGCTTCGAGGATGGTCTGCTGGCCCGCGCCAGTGGAGACACCATCGCGCTGTCACCGGCGCTGATCGTCGAGCGCGAACACATCGACGCGATGATCGAACGCCTCGCCGATGCGATCCGCAAAGCTGCCTGACAGACGCCGAAGCGAATCACCACACCCGGACGCCGGGGCGCTCCACTGAATCGGTGCCCACCGACTACGCTTGTGGGAGCACCGCCCCGGCGCGAAGCTTTGCTTTCCGGCAGGCTAGCGTCTGCATTCGCCGCGAGGGCGCGCCTCCCACCAAAACGTTACGGTGTGTGCTTGCTGCCTTTGTAGGAGGCCCACCCTCGGGGCGAAGCTTTTGGACTGTCCTGCAGCCCAACAACACGACACCCCAGAAACGAAAAAACCCGCCGAGTGGCGGGTTTTTCCTTCAAGGGCCGATCAATTACTTGATCTTGGCTTCCTTGTAGATCACATGCTTACGTACGACAGGATCGAATTTCTTGATTTCGAGCTTGTCGGGGGTGGTGCGCTTGTTCTTGTCGGTGGTGTAGAAGTGGCCGGTACCGGCGCTGGACACCAAACGGATCAGGTCACGCATGATAGTTCTCCTTAAACCTTTTCGCCGCGTGCGCGGAGTTCAGCCAGAACGGCGTCGATGCCGCGCTTGTCGATAACGCGCATGCCTTTGGCAGTCAGGCGCAGACGTACGAAGCGGTTCTCGGACTCGACCCAGAAGCGATGATGCTGCAGGTTCGGAAGAAAACGACGACGGGTTTTGTTGTTCGCGTGGGAAATGTTGTTCCCGGTTACCGGACCCTTACCGGTAACTTGACAGACTCTCGACATGCCTCAGCCCTCTAAAACCACATGCCCAACCCGGCATGGGTTGGCCGCTTGAATTCACTTGTCTTTTGGCGCTCAGCGCCACGTTTCATTGGGGTCTTACCGGCTACGCGGCAAGCGAAGAAACCGGGCCCCTAGAAAAGAGCGCTGCTTTATATCAGAAAGCCCCCAGAGCAACAAGCGCGGAGTGACTTTTCCGTACCGGCTCATACAGCCTTCAAGCGCTCGCGGGCCGGCATCTCCAAGACTTGCAGAGATACACCGTTCGTCGCCTGTTATTCGGTGCCCGCTTAGTAGATGGAGTTAAAGCGCGCTACGCGCCTTTTTCGCACAAAGCCTCACCGCAATCACTTAAGCAAGCAAAACAGCGAACCATTGTTTTACTGTGCAGAACACAAGCTCGTTTTATTCGACTAGTATGAAACAACATCATCTACAGCAAGGCGGACTGAGCGCACTGCCAGCCATCAGGGCGATCTGCTATCGTTCGCGCCCGCTGCCACCAACAGACAGACCGACATCACCATGAGCGACGCTGAAGACATCGAGAACCCCAAGGACCGCAAATTCGTCGAGGCCCTGTCTCGCGGGTTGGACGTACTGCGCGCCTTCACCCACGGCTCGGTGGTGATGGGCAACCAGGACATCGCACGCATTACCGGGCTGCCCAAGCCTACGGTGTCGCGCATGACCTACACCCTGACCAAGCTCGGCTACCTCAGCTACTCGCAGCAACTGGAGAAGTATCAGCTCGACTCCGGCGTGCTGGCCCTGGGTTATGCATACGTGTCCAATCTGCGCGTACGGCAGCTAGCCAAGCCGTACATGGACGAGTTCTCCCGACGCACCAATACATCCGTAGGACTGACCTGCCGCGACCGGCTGTCGATGATTTACATCGAAAATTGCCGTCCCGCCGAGGTTTCGACGCTGCGCATGGACGCCGGTGTTCGCCTGCCGCTAGCCACCACCGCAGCGGGCCGGGCCTTTCTCGCCGCCACGCCGGAAAAGGAGCGTGAGCACCTGATGGCAGCGCTGGAAACCAAGTACGGCGAAGGTTGGCCAGCGATGAAGCAGTCGCTGGAAGTGTCCTTCGAGGAATTCCGCCAGCATGGCTTCTGCCTGTCTCTGGGCGACTGGGACCGCAACGTGAAGGCCGCTGGCGTGCCACTGCATCTGGCCGACGGCAGCGTTATGGCGCTGACCTGCGGTGCCCCATCATTCCAACTCAGCGAAGAAACCCTCCGGGGTTCGCTGGCGCACCAGCTGGAAATGCTGGCGCGCGATATCGAAAGCCTCGGCGTCTGACCCGCGCCGACGCGCTTTTTAGGCCTTGACGCTCGCCCAGGCAATCTCGGCGAGCAGTTCGCGACAATCGGCCAGGGCGGTGCGTGAACGCCCGGCCAGCCAGTTGCGCGCCATGTCGTGACAGGGTCCGATCACCACCGCCAGAAAGCAATCGCCCGGCATTCGGCGAAAGGCGCCGCTTTCACGGTGGCGACGCAGGATCGCACCCACCCGCTCGCCATGCGCCTGGTTGACCTCTCGCAGCCGTTCGCCCATCTCGCCCGCCTCGACCCGGCCACGGTTGTGCAGGACGAAGCGCGCCCAGTCCGGGTTCACCACCACCCAGTCGATGTAGCAGGTAACGAACAATTTGATGCAGGCTTCGGCATCCAGCGTCTCGATCAGCCCTGCTTCCAGCAGCGCGGCGTACTCACCGATGCCTTCGAGATAAAGCGCGGCGATGATCCGCTCGCGGTTGCCGAAATGGTGATAAAGGCTACCAATGCTGGCGCCGGAGCGATCGCGGATCATCTCGATGGTCGTGGCTTCCACGCCGTGTTCGGTAAAGCAGGCCAGCGCGGCCTGAAGGATTTCCTGTTTGCGGCTACTACGGGCCATCCGGACTCCAGCTAGAATATTTTTCTAGAATTACTTTCTGCCGTTCGTATACTGCACCGATCCAGGCCATACAAAAAGACCGGAGAATAAATATGGCGACGATACAGGCTGAGGCACGCACCATCGACAACGGCAACGGTCATCTGATTTCCAGCTACTGGTACCACCCAGCCGGCACGCCACGCGGCGCGGTGCTAGTCGCACCGGCGATGGCCGTTGAGCAGCGCTTCTACGCCGATTTCGCTGGCTGGCTCGCCGAGCAGGGCTTTCTGGCGGTCACCTTCGACTACCTCGGCATGGGCCTGTCCCGCCGGGTTCCACTGCGCCAGCTCGACGTGGATGTGCTCGACTGGGCCCGCCACGACGCCAGCGCGGTGCTAGCGAAGGTCACCGAAGCGGCTGGAAGCCTGCCGCTGTACTGGATCGGCCATAGCGTCGGTGCGCAGATCCTCCCCTTAGTGAAGGGGCATGAGCGGCTCACCCGCATCGTTACCATCGCCGCCGGTAGCGGTTACTGGCGAGAGAACAGCCCACAGATTCGTCGCAAGGCCTGGTTCCTCTGGCATGGCCTGGCGCCGGTGCTCACCGCGCTGGCCGGATATTTCCCCGGTGGTCGCATTGGCGCGGTCGGCGACCTGCCCGCCGGCGTAATCCGTCAGTGGCGCCGCTGGTGCCTGCATCCCCAATATCTGGTCGGCGTCGAGGGCGAGCCCGTGCGCCGCGCCTTCGACGCCGTGCGAACACCGCTGACGTCGCTGTCGTTCACCGACGACGAGATGATGTCGGCACGCAACACTGAGTCGTTGCACGGTTTCTATACATCCGCGCCGAAAAACCTTTACCGAATCGCTCCAAGCGAAATCGGCGTGGCTCGCATCGGTCACTTCGGCTTTTTCCGTAAGTCCTTCGAACCAACTCTGTGGCTACGCTGGTTGTTGCCGGAGCTGGCGTCTGAGGAAAGCCGAACGGTGGCCTAACGCAGCAAAACAGATGTTTTGCACTGCGGAACACAGCGACCATATTTCGAAACATATACAGCGGTTATCGAACTTGCCGGATGGCTGAACTCCGACGACATTGAGGTGGGCTGATTACAGCGATCCCATCAATTCGGAGCCTGCCATGGACAACAACAATAATGGCTACCCCTCGAGCACCCGCGCCTGGGTAACGGTCGCGATTCTGATGCTCGCCTACGTCCTATCCTTCGTCGACCGGCAGATTCTCAACCTGCTGGTCGAGCCGATCCGCCGCGATCTGGACATCACCGACACCCACATGAGCCTGCTGATGGGCTTCTCCTTCGCGGTGTTCTACACCATCTGCGGCGTGCCGATCGGGCGCCTCGCCGATCGCAAGAGCCGCCGCGGCATCATCGCCGTTGGCGTGCTGGTCTGGAGCCTGATGACCGCGCTGTGCGGCACCGCCCGGACGTTCTGGCAGTTCCTCGTGTTCCGTATCGGCGTGGGCGTCGGCGAGGCCGCGTTGTCGCCCTCGGCCTACTCACTGATCGCTGACAGCTTCCCGCCCAAGCTGCGCGGCACGGCGATGAGTGTTTACTCGATGGGTATCTACATTGGCTCGGGCCTGGCCTTCCTGCTCGGCGGTCTGGTGGTCAAATTCGCCTCGGCCCAGGGCGATGTGCTCCTGCCGGTCCTCGGCATGGTTCGCCCGTGGCAGCTGATCTTCCTCGTGCTCGGCGCTGCCGGGGTGTTGTTCACCGCCGTCCTGCTGCTGATCCGCGAACCGTCGCGTAAGGGCGTCGGCGCCGGCGTCGAGGTGCCGCTAAGCGAAGTGGCCGGCTATATCCGCCAGAACCGACGCACCGTGCTTTGCCACAACTTCGGCTTCGCCTGCCTGGCCTTTGCCGCCTATGGCAGCTCGGCGTGGATCCCGACCTTCTTCATCCGCACCTACGGTTGGTCCGCCAGCGACGTGGGCGTGCTCTACGGCTCGGTGGTGGCGGTAGCCGGCTCGCTGGGCATCATCGCCGGCGGGCGGCTGTCCGATCTGCTGCACCGCCGCGGTTATCGGGACGCGCCGCTGCGCGTGGGAATCATCTCCGCCGCGCTGACGCTGCCGCTCAACCTCGCCTACCTGGCTGGCACTGGCGAATTGGCGCTGGCCTTGATTGCCCTGCATGTTTTCACCATCGCCATGCCCTTTGGGGTCGGCCCGGCGGCGATCCAGGAAATCATGCCCAACTCCATGCGCGGCCAGGCCTCGGCGGTGTACCTGTTCGTCATCACCATGGTCGGCCTCGGTATCGGCCCGACGGCAGTGGCGCTGGGTACCGACTTCGTCTTCGGCGACGACAACGCCCTGCGCTACTCGCTGCTGATCGTCACCGGCATCGCCTTGGTCGGCGCGATCATCCTGCTCGGCATGGGATTGAAGCACTATCGCGGCAGCCTGGACCGGCTGCAGGAGTGGAAGCCGCAGAGTGCCACGCCAACCGGGGCGCAGGCCAAACCGGTTTGATCGCTCCAGTAAAAAAGCCGGCATCCGCGCTGGGGAGATGCAGCGTAGTTGCCTTCTTCGCGAGCAAGCTCGCTCCTACAAAGCGGCAGAACCCGCAGCAGCTCCCGATGGGAAGCACCGTACCTGTAGGAGCGAGCTTGCTCGCGAATGCCACTCCAGCCATGGGTGGTCACGATCCACTGATCCACCGGTAACCGGTGCCCATCCAGACGCATAAAACGTCGCCTGCCACCCACGCCCCGCACATAAAAAAACCCGCTCCTGAGAGCGGGTTCTTCTGTCACGCGATCAACCAACCGATCACGCCACCTGCATCAGCTTTGCATAGGCCTTCAAGTGATGGTCATCGTCACCGAATTGGTGGGCGATCATCACCAGACGCTTGGCGTGGTGGGCGAGGTTGTATTCCCAGGTCATGCCGATGCCGCCGTGCAGCTGGATCGCCTCCTCGGCGACCTTGCGTGCGGCGCGGGCGCAGATGTACTTGGCGGCGGCGAGGATGCGGCGGCGGTCGTCGTTGTCTTCGCCGTCGGCAAAGGTCGCGGCGAGGATCGCCATGCTGGTGGCCTGTTCCAGCTCGGTTTGCATGTCGACCATGCGGTGCTGCAGGACCTGGAACTTGCCGATCGGTACGCCGAACTGCTTGCGCGTCTTCAGGTAGTCGAGGGTCAGTTTGCAGGCTTCGTCCATGCTGCCCAGTGCATCGGCGCACTGCGCGGCAATGGCGCGGCCTTGCTGGTAGCGCAGCGCTGGGAGCGCGTTGCCGATTTCGCCGAGCACGGCGTCGTTACCCACCTGTACATTGTCGAGGAACAGTTCGCAGCCCTTGCGCCCGTCGATGGTCGGGTACACGCGGCGGCTGACACCTTCAGCATTCGGATCGATGAGGAACAGGCTGATGCCCGATTCGTCGCGGCTATCGCCCGAGGTGCGCGCAGAGACGATGATCTGGCCGGCGCTGTGCCCGCCGATCACCACGGCCTTGCGTCCGGACAGCCGATAGCCGCCATCAACCGCCTCGGCCTTGGTCTGCACATCGTTGAGGTTGTAGTGGCTCTGCGGCTCATCGAAGGCCACCGCCAACTGCAGCGAACCAGCAGCCACCTGGGGCAGCAAATCCTGCTTCTGCGCGTCGCTGCCGAGCTGATTGAGCAAGCCGCCGCCATAGATGACCGATTGCAGGTAGGGCTCGAGCGTCAGGCCACGGCCCAGCTCGGTCATGACCAGCATGGTTTCCACGCCGCCTCCACCGAAGCCACCAATCTCTTCGGCGAACGGCACGGCCGTCAGGCCCAGCTCGCCCAGCTGGCCCCAGAACTCGGCGGAGAAGCCCAGTTCCGACTCGCTGAATTTCTCGCGCTGCTCGAACGGGTAGGCGTCGCGCACCAGACGCGCCGCGGTGTCTTGCAGCATTTGCTGCTCTTCAGTCAGTTTGAAGTCCATTGCGGTGCCCCCTTACAGCTCGAGAATCATCTTCGAGACGATGTTCTTTTGGATTTCGTTGGAGCCGCCGAAAATCGACAGCTTGCGCATGTTGAAGTAGTCGCCAGCCAGCGCCGCGCTGTAGTCGGCGTGCAAGAGCTCGCCTTCGTAGTCCAGCTGCAACTCTTCATCGAGGAACGGCAACGCATAAGGGCCGATGACCTTGCGCAGCAGGCTGGTGATGGCCTGGCGAATCTCGGTGCCCTTGACCTTGAGGATCGAAGACTCGGCGCCGGGCACGCCACCCTCCTTCGCCGCCGCGAGAATACGCAGGGTGCTCATTTCGATGGCCATGAGCTGCATCTCGACCTCGGCAACCTGGGCGCGGAACAGCGGGTCTTCGAGCATCGGCTTGCCGTCGCAGACTTCCTTCATAGCGATGCGCTTGAGATGCGCCAGCGCCGCCTTCGAAGCGCCGATACCGGCCAGGCCCGTGCGCTCGTGGGTCAGCAGATACTTGGCGCAGGTCCAACCCTGGTTTTCCTCACCGACGAGGTTTTCCACCGGCACGCGGACGTTATCGAAGAAGACTTCGTTGACCTCATGGTCGCCGTCCAGGGTGATGATCGGCCGCACGCTGATGCCCGGCGTGCTCATGTCGATTAGTAGGAAGCTGATACCGCGCTGCTGCTGAGCTTCAGGGTCGGTGCGCACCAGGCAGAAGATCATGTTGGCGTGCTGACCCAGGGTGGTCCAGGTCTTCTGGCCGTTGACGACGTAGTGGTCGCCGTCGCGCACGGCACGGGTCTTGAGGCTCGCCAGATCCGAGCCAGCACCCGGCTCGGAATAGCCCTGACACCACCAATCCTCGCCGGACAGGATGCGCGGCAGGTAATGATCCTTCTGCTGCTGGCTGCCGAACTTGATGATCACGGGGGCGACCATGTTGACGCCGAACGGCACGGTACGCGGCGCACCAAACGCGGCGCACTCCTCGTCGAAGATGTGTTTTTCCACCGGGCCCCAGGTGGTGCCGCCCAGCTCCACCGGCCAGCCCGGTGCATACCAGCCGCGCTTGACCAGAATATGCTGCCAGCGCTGATGGTCTTCCTTGGACATGTGCTTGCCGAGCTTGACCTTCGCGGCGATGTCCGCCGGCAATTCATTTGTCAGGAAGGCGCGCACTTCATCGCGAAAGGCGAGCTCTTCGGCCGTGTAGTTGACGTTCATGGATGGCTCCTCGATGTCCGATCGGCAGAGTGCAGGCGTGCGGCGCTCATTGTCCGGCCTGCCATTCGGTAAAAGTGCGGCCTTCGGCGGCCAGTTTCTCTAGTAGCGGCGCTGGCTTCCACCAGTCGCCGCAGCGTGCGTGCAGTTCCTTGACCCGCGCCAACACCTTATCGAGGCCAACGCTGTCGGCATAGAACATCGGCCCGCCACGGAAGGCTGGAAAGCCGTAACCGTTAAGGTAGATGACGTCGATATCGCTGGAGCGCTGGGCAATGCCTTCTTCGAGGATCTTCGCGCCCTCGTTGACCATGGCGAAGAGGGTGCGCTCGACGATGTATTGCTCGTCCAGCTCACGACGCTCGATGCCCTTTTCCTGCGACGCTGCTTCCAGCATAGGCGCGAGCTCAGGGTTCTCCAGTGGCGTGCGGTTGCCCGGCTCGTAGCGGTAATAGCCAGCCCCAGTCTTCTGCCCGAGCATTCCGGCGGCGCAGAGCTTGTCGGAAACGGTGGGGAAGTCGCGATCAGCCGGCAGGTCAGCGCGCTGACGCTTGCGGATCGCCTGACCGATATCGAGGCCGGACAGATCGCGCATGGCGAATGGCCCCATGGCCATGCCGAAATTGCGCAGCGCGCCATCGACCTGCTGCGGCGTGGCGCCCTCTTCCAGCAAAAACTCTGCTTCTCGACCGTACTGGAAGACCATGCGATTGCCGACGAAGCCGTCGCACACACCGACCACCACCGAGACCTTCTTCAATTTCTTGCCAATGGCCATGGCAGTGGCCAGCACTTCATTACTGGTCTTCTCGCCGCGCACCACTTCCAGCAAACGCATGACGTTGGCCGGGCTGAAGAAATGCAGGCCGACCACGTCTTCCGGGCGCTTGGTGAAGGCGGCGATGGCGTTCAAATCCAGCGACGAGGTGTTGGAGGCGAGAATTGCGCCTGGCTTGCACACAGCGTCCAGCTGTTCGAACACCTGCTGCTTGACGCCCATTTCCTCGAACACGGCTTCGACCACCACGTCCACGTCTGCCAGTGCAGCGTAGTCAGTGACGCCTTCGACCAGCTTGAGACGCGCTTCCATCACCTCCTCGGTCAGGCTGCCGCGCTTGACGCTGGCGGCGTAAGTATCACGGGCGCGCTGCAAGCCCCGCTGCAGCGCCTCGTTATTGATTTCCAGCAGCTTCACCGGCACACCGGCATTGGCAAAGCTCAGGGCGATACCGACCCCCATGGTGCCGCCGCCGATCACCGCGGCGCTATTGATCGCACGCGGTTTCACATCGGCTGGCAGATCGTTGATCTTTCCTGCCTGACGCTCACAAAAGAATGAATGAATCAGCGCGCCGCGCTGTGGGGAGTTCAAGCATTCGGCAAACAGCTCGCGCTCGCGCTTGAGGCCCTCGGCCAGTGGCAGTTTGGTTGCCGCCTCAACCGCAGCGATGCAGCGCAGCGGTGAAAACAGCCCGGGCATGCGCTTGGCTACTTCGGCATGCTTGGCGCGGATCAGCGCCTCATTGTCGGCACCCTCCAAACCGCGGGTCTGCTCGCCGGTGCGACGCGGTGCGCGGCCTCCTTCGATCATGCGACGAGCATAGGCGAGACCTGCTTCGCGCAGGTCGCCATCGAACAGCTCATCGACGATGTTGTGCTCCACCGCCTCGGCCGCACCGATCGGCGTGCCGCTGACGATCATGTCCAGCGCCTTCTCGACGCCGGCCAGACGCGGCAAGCGCTGGGTGCCACCAGCACCAGGCAACAAACCCAGCTTCACTTCCGGCAGACCGACCTTGGCGTCACGGCGTGCGATACGGTAATGGCACCCCAGCGCGACTTCCAATCCGCCGCCCAAGGCAGTGCCATGTATCACTGCAACGCTGGGCTTGCTGCTGCCTTCAATGACCTCGATCACCTCCGGCAGGCTCGGTGCCTGCGGCGGCTTGCCAAATTCCTTGATGTCAGCGCCCGCGATAAAGGTGTTGCCCTCGCAGACCAGCACCACGGCGCGCACCTGGGCGTCTGCATCAGCGCTGCGAAAGGCCTGCAGCAGACCCTCACGCACTGCATGGCCGAGCGCATTGACCGGTGGGTTGTTGACCGTGATCAGAGCTATATCGCCCTGAAGTTCGAGCCGTACGGCTTCCGTCATGTCAGGCCTCCGCTTGTGAAATGATGATTGGATTTGTTATTTCACGGAATCAGGTTTCGCACAGCAGAATAGTGGACTCATTTCCGCATGTCGAGAGACTGGCAATAATCCCCTCGGCTAGCAAGCGACATAAACCATGCCGCGCTCGGGGCATAACCGAGGCTTGGTATCTCTGCCATGCGAGATGGGCAGAGGAGCGGCGCTCAGGGCGCGCCGGTCATCAGGCAATGACGAAACCGGAACAAAAAAAAGAGCCAGCCCTGGATAGGAACTGGCTCTCGTGGAACAGTGCGGTTTTAGAGCCCCAGGCAGAGGTATTTGATTTCCAGATAATCCTCGATGCCGTACTTCGAGCCCTCGCGGCCCAGGCCGGACGACTTCACCCCGCCAAACGGCGCCACCTCGGTGGAAATCATGCCGGTATTGACGCCGACCATACCCGACTCGATCGCCTCGGCCACACGGAACACCCGACCCAAGTCCCGCGCATAGAAGTACGCAGCCAGCCCAAATTCGGTGTCATTGGCCAGGGCAATGCCTTCGGCCTCGTCCTTGAAGCGGAACAGCGGTGCCAGCGGGCCAAAGGTCTCTTCCTTGGCCACCTTGGCGTCATGCGGCACATTGACCATCAACGTCGGCTCGAAATAGCTACCGCCCATTTGATGCGCCTTGCCGCCGGTAAGCACCTGGGCGCCATTGGCGACGGCATCCTCGATATGCTCCTTGACCTTAGCCGCGGCCTTTTCATCAATCAGCGGACCGATATCGACACCTTCATCAAGGCCGTTTCCGACCTTCAGTTTCGCCACTGCCGCCTGAAACTTCTCGGCGAAAGCGTCGTACACCCCCTCCTGTACATAGATGCGATTGACGCAGACGCACGTCTGCCCGGCGTTGCGGTACTTGGACTGCATGGCACCTTTGACCGCCTCGTCGAGATCGGCGTCATCGAAGACCAGGAACGGCGCGTTGCCACCCAGTTCCAGCGATACCTTCTTGATGCCCGGTGCACATTGGGCCATCAGCTTCGCGCCGACTTCGGTGGAGCCGGTAAAGCTGATCTTGCGTACCGTCGGGTTAGCGGTCAGCTCGTTGCCGATATCACCGGCCGAGCCGGTGACAACGCTGAAGACACCCTTGGGAATGCCGGCGCGCTCTGCCAATTCGGCCAGCGCCAAGGCAGAGAACGGAGTCTGGCTGGCTGGCTTGACCACCATGGTGCAACCCGCCGCCAGCGCGGGAGCCGCTTTGCGCGTGATCATTGCCGCCGGGAAATTCCACGGCGTGATGGCCGCGGTGACCCCGATCGGCTGTTTGATGACGATGATGCGCTTGTCTTTCTGATGCCCCGGAATGGTGTCGCCATAAACGCGCTTGGCTTCCTCGGCGAACCACTCAACGAACGAGGCGGCGTAGGCGATCTCACCCTTGGATTCAGCCAGCGGCTTGCCCTGCTCCAGCGTCATCAGGCGGCCCAGATCGTCCTGGTTCTCCATCATCAGCTCGAACCAGCGACGCAGCTTCTGCGAGCGCTCCTTGGCGGTCAGATCACGCCAGGCCGGCAGTGCGCGCTCGGCCGCTTCGATGGCGCGGCGGGTTTCGGCGGCGCCCATCTTTGGCACCGAACCCAGAATCTCGTTGCTGGCCGGGTTGTTGACCTTGATGGTCTGGCCGCTGTCCGCGTCCTGCCAGGTGCCGTCGATATAAGCCTGCTGGCGGAACAGCGAAGTGTCTTTAAGTTGCATGGCAGTCTCCTGAGGCCGGCGGGGCGCCGGGTATGGACCAAGGCCGTCTGGCCAATATGAGGCGATTGGCAGCGGAACCGTCTGAGCTATCTCAGAACGAGGGTCAGCCTCTGGGTTCCTACCGCCTGAAAGCGTTTGAAATCTCGAACGAATGCTAGGCCTAACGCCAGACAGCAGGCAACACCATGTTCGGAAAAATTAACGCACCATAGCCCAGCCTGATGACCACTCAGTAAGGCGGCACAACCCGCACACCATCCACCGCGCAGGCGCCGAAGCGCCATGGACGACCGCAAGCGACATGCGTATGATTGCGCCCCGCAACGCACCAGTAGCTCAGCTGGATAGAGTACTGCCCTCCGAAGGCAGGGGTCGTGGGTTCGAATCCCGCCTGGTGCGCCACGTTCATAGCAAAAAGCCCTGGATTTTCCTCCAGGGCTTTTTGCGTTTCAGGGTCGCAGCTTACTTCGCGCCCTTCTCAGTAGTGCTCTTCGATATAAGCGTATGCCTTTTCAAATAGGTCTTTATCTTTGCTTAGGCCGAACTGCGCCAAGGTCAGCATCAGTGCTTTCTGGATTTCACGCGGGCCGCTTTTGGAGTTCTGCCAGCCCTCAAAGCGAGTGGCCTTCACGATTTTGTCGATCTGCTCGACTGACCTGCTCCCCGATTTCAGTACCACGCTGAACTTAGTAGAGTCCGTTTTCCGAGCAGGAGACGGCAGTGAAAAAGCGTTTTACGGAAGAACAGATTCTCGACTTTCTCAAGCAGGCAGAGGCCGGTGTTCCGGTTAAGGAGCTGTGCCGGCGGCATGGCTTCAGTGATGCCTCGTCCTACACCTGGCGTGCCAAGTTCGGTGGCATGACCGTGCCGGACGCCAAGCGGCTCAAGGATCTCGAACTGGAGAACAGCCGGCTGAAGAAGCTGCTGGCCGAAGCCCATCTGGATATCGAGGCACTGAAGGCGGTCGCCCGGGGAAAAGGGTAAGCCCGACAGCACGGCGGGAGGCGGTGCAGGAGATGCAGGCCAGAACCGGCATCTCCGAGCGCCGTGCCTGTCAGCTGATCGGGCTGTCTCGTTCGGTGCTGCGCTATCAACCCCGCTCCAGCGAGCAAAACACCAGGCTGCAAACCCAACTCGTGGAGCTGGCACAGGAGCGTCGGCGCTTTGGCTATCGGCGCCTGCATATCCTGCTGCGGCGGGCTGGTATGCAGGTCAACCATAAGCGGATCTATCGCCTGTACCGGGCTGCCGGTTTGATGGTGAAGCGCCGGAGGCGCCGCCACGGTGTCGCCGTAGAGCGCGAGCGGCTGAGTCTGCCGAGCGCGCCGAATCAGGTGTGGTCGATGGACTTCGTCTTCGATGCACTCAGTACGGGGCGGAGGATCAAATGTCTGACGGTGGTCGATGATTTCACCAAGGAGGCGGTGGGTATCCTTGTGGATCACGGCATCAGCGGCTTTCGCGTTACTCGCGCATTGGATGAAATGGCTCGATTCCGCGGTTACCCCAAGGCAATCCGCACCGACCAGGGCCCCGAATTCACCGGCAAGGCACTTGATCAATGGGCCTATCAACGCGACATCAAGCTGAAGCTGATTCAGCCTGGCAAGCCCACACAGAATGCGTTCATCGAATCATTCAACGGCAAGTTTCGAGATGAATGCCTGAACGAGCACTGGTTCTGCTCACTGGCCGAGGCCAGAATCCGCATCGCGGCCTGGCGAAGGGACTACAACGAACACCGACCGCACAGCGCCATCGGTAATCACACCCCGGCAGAGTTCGCTACGCATTGGCGAGCGAGCCAGCACCAATCGCAACACGAAATACTCATATCAACCCCAGGGCCTACTAAATAGGCAGCGGTACTAAAACTGGGGGCAGGTCACTGGAAATCTACTTTTCATCGTTGGGCAAAGTGAGGTTCGAATTCACCGGCAAGGCTTCGGTCGTTGAGATATCCAAGTACATATCCAGGCATCTGCTCTGAGGCAGTCCGGGCTGGCGTTCACCGGTAATGCCTCAGTCCAGGAACTGCGGGTTCCATACGATTTCCCAGAGGTGCCCGTCCGGGTCCTTGAAATAGCCTGAATAACCGCCCCAGAACGTCTCGTGTGGCGGCTTGACGATGACGGCTCCGGCCGTCTCGGCTATCGCCATGACGGCATCCACGTCGGCTTTCGACGCCACGTTGTGGCCCAACGTCATCTCTGTCGAACTGGCCGGACCGAGGTCCAGCCCCGTGTCGTGAGCAATGCTGCTGCGCGGCCAGAGCGCCAGGCGTAGGCCGGGTTGCAGATGAATGAACACTACCGCACCGTACTCGAAGGCCTCACCTATGATGCCTTCGCTCGCAAAACCGAGGCCGTCGCGGTAGAACCGCAATGACGCCTCGAGATCCTCGACCCCGAGAGTGATGACGGTGATTCGTGGTTGCATAAACAGGCTCCATAGCAGGCTGTACTATCGCGTCCTGTGATAGTACAGCGGCAACGCGGATCTGATCGGTTTCCCGACCGGCTTCAGAACCTTCACTCGATCCCGGTTGAATGAGCGTCGCGGCAGCGTCACCGAAACCGGCCTAGTGGAGCAACCCGGGTCAGGCAGCGCACAGCCTGCGTGTGTAAACAAAACAGTCCTTATGGGCGTAGCCGTCGAAAGCTAGGAGGCCCACAAGCACTGGCTTCATTCCAGCTAGACAGCTCGGGATTGTCATGCTGGCCGAGCGAGCGAAACCTTCTTACTGGATCCTGGCTAGCTGTTGACTAAGTTGGGATTGGTGGCAAAGCCTTGGGCCGGCACCATCGGTGCCGCAGGCGGCCTACCGGTCGGCTCCCGCGTCATGGCATGACGCCGTAACTGTCGAAACAACGGCGGCTTCAGGCCGGCCAGGCTCCGATTCCGGGCTGTTTTCGGTGCGAATCCCCAACGCTGACAGCAGCGTCTCGGTGACTTCCATGAATGAGTACCCATCGGCCCATATCTGAGTCTTAACGTTCAGCCTGTCATCCATTTTTAGTTCCTAAGCTGAGCGTCCGCCCAGCCATGTGTTCGAGTTGTCGTGGGTTGCCGAAGTGGCAATACGCAACTAGAGCATCAAACATGCCACCACTTTGAATATATTTTTCCGTTTAATATCAAGTAGTTACAGAACCAGTAAATTCCAAAACCCTTGCAAATTGCATGACTGAGTTCGCAATTCCATGCGATGTGCACTTCAGCTCATCAGCACAGCAAGCGGCAGCTGACTCCTACTGCCAAGCCCGAAGTTGGGCTGCGTTAGGCATAATCGGCTGCCATTGCCTGAGCGCCCGCCATGCAGATCGACGAAGAACTCACGCTGAAGAAGCTTGCCGGGGTCGGCCTTGGCCAGGGAGCGGGAGAGGAAGTCCGCCTGTTTCTGGTTGTTGCCCTCAAGCACCACCCGGTCGCCAGGGGCGATCAAGAGTTCCAGGGCCTCGACGATCCGCTCGCTGGGCAGCACCACGCCATCGGCAAGGCTGCGCACCTGATCGAGACGACGAGCCTTTTCGGCTCGACGGCGCGACCACTGCGGCGGTGGGGATATTGTTGTTGTCATGCTGACTCCACAGGTTTCCGCTTTGTGGAGCGCACAGTAGGGAGATGACCGACGAGTCATCAATCAAGCACAGAGGCGCTTCGTTACGCTTAAGTTAACGATGCCGCAGTACCGGACGTTACAGCCAGCCGAGCGTGATACCAGCGAGCAATAGGTAGCGGCCGCCCTTGGCCAGGGTTACCAGCAGCAAAAAACTCCAGAGCGGTTCGCGCAACGTGCCGGCCACCACCGTCAATGGGTCACCGATGATCGGCACCCAGCTCAGCAGCAACGACCACCGGCCGTAGCGGTGATAAGCGCGCTGAGCCTTGTCGAGTTGTTGTTCGCTTACCGGAAACCAGCGCTTGCCGCGCAGCCGTTCGATATAGCGGCCGATCAGCCAGTTGGCTAGCGAACCCAGGACATTGCCGAACGTGGCCACGCCCAGCAGCATCCCTGGCGAGAACGACTCGCTCAGCAACAACCCGACCAGCACCGCTTCGGACTGAGCCGGCAGCAATGTGGCAGCGGCAAAAGCCGCAAGAAACAGACCGAAGTAACCGGACAGCTCCAACATGAGCGCTACAAATCAGCAGAGCCGTGGCGCGAAGCCTGGGCTCAGCGCCCCGGTTGCGAGCGGAAGCCCGGCACCGCACTGGGACGCTCTACGCGAGCGGCGGGCATGGTGCAATTGAGGTCGCGAAAGGGCTGGCCATTGAGCAGCTCCCAGCCATGACCGGGCGGTGTTTGCCGACAGATGACGGTGCCGTCGGCCTTGCTCTGCCATTGGTAGTACGGCGCAGGGCCGGCAGAGGCCAGCAGCGGTAGGAAGAGACTGAAGACAAGGAACAAGAAACGCATGGCAGGGCTTCGGTAGGGAGCTGGCGCCACTGTAGCCGGATCGGCGCGTGGCGCAAGCACCGCTCGGCAAGGTCGGATAGAGCCTGTAGCCAAGGGGGACGCCTGTCCTTTCTGGCGAGGGTGGCTGCTCTGGTTCGCGAGCAAGCTCGCTCCTACGAAGCGCGAGCGGACGATCGACTCAGTACCAGACCTCCGCTGCCTCGCGCATGAAGATTTCTACCGTCTTCGGCCCGACGCCTTCGAACTCCGCCAGCCGCTTTTCCAGCGCTTTGCGGTTCTCGCTTTGCTCATGGATGTTGCCGAGCTTGCCGCCGTAGTCGTTGTTAAGTTTGTCGCACAGTTTGAGCAAGCGTTCGGCGGTCGATTCGTCGTAACGCACATAGCGCCCTTCGCCGAGCATGCTTACCAATTGCTGCCGGCTGCAGTTGCAGAGTTTTCTCGGCGTGTCGCGCTTGTGTTTGTCGACGATGACCCGATAGGCCTCGGCGGCGATGTCCTGCTGGATGCGCTTGCCGAACAGGAAGCTGGCGATGAACCATTTGAACAACTCGCCTTCGCCTTTCTCGATTTCGATACCTAGGTCCTTTGCGCTAATTTCACGTGCCATTGGCGCCTCGTTTCAGCAGTTCTTCATGATGCGACGACGGCGATGACGCTAGGTTCGAGATTTATCCATCCAAGTAACCGTCGGCGTGCCCCTAGCATCGGCAAGTTTCCGCCTACTGCTTGAGGATGGTGAGCGGTTTATTGCCAATACCCTTCGAATAGACGCGTTAACTCAACGTGGCAGAGCCCTGGGGGTGTATGGCACGGCTCGTGCTTGCTCCTGCCTAGCCCGATGCGATTACCAAGACAAGAAAGCCGCACAGCGCGCCCGCTTTTCCCTAGTGAAAGCTTACCCGCCGCCGTAACCGCCCTTCTTGTCCTTGCAGCCTTTGAAGCTGCGGCCGATCGTCTATCGTCAAGGGTTGCGAAAACCAATAACAACGAAACGGAGTTACATCATGAGACTGACCAAACGCTTTGGCCTGCTTGCAGCCGCTGCAGCCTTCACTGCCAGCACCGCAGCCGTCGCTGCGCCGACCTTCATCAACATCCTCACCGGCGGCACCAGCGGTGTGTACTACCCGATCGGCGTAGCCCTGTCGCAGCAGTACAACAAGATCGACGGTGCCAAGACCTCGGTTCAGGCCACCAAGGCATCGGTCGAAAACCTCAACCTGTTGCAGGCCGGTCGCGGCGAGCTGGCTTTCGCCCTAGGTGATTCCGTGGACGATGCCTGGAACGGCGTCGAGGATGCAGGCTTCAAGGCGCCGCTCAAGCGTCTGCGCGCCATCGCCGCCACCTACCCGAACTACATCCACATCGTTGCCAGCAAGGAGTCCGGGATCAAGACCCTGGAAGACCTGAAGGGCAAGCGCATCTCCGTCGGCGCGCCGAAATCCGGTACCGAGCTCAACGCCCGGGCCATCTTCAAGGCCGCCGGCCTGACCTACGAGGACATGGGCCGCGTAGAGTTCATGCCCTATGCCGAGTCGGTCGAACTGATCAAGAACCGTCAGCTGGATGCCACCCTGCAGTCCTCGGGCCTCGGCATGGCAGCGATTCGCGACCTGGCTTCCATGGTCCCGATCACCTTCGTCGCGGTACCCGAGGACGTGGTGTCCAAGATCGGCAGCGCCGCCTATCAGTCGAAGATGATTCCGGCCGGCACCTATGACGGTCAGGACGCGGACATTCCCACTGCCGCCATCACCAATATCCTGGTCAGCCACGAGAAGGTCTCCGATGATGTCGCCTACCAGATGACCAAGCTGATCTTCGAGAACCTCGATCACCTGTCCAGCGCTCACTCCGCAGCCAAGGACATCAAGCTGGAAACCGCGACCGAAGGTCTGCCGATTCCGCTGCATCCGGGCGCCGAGCGCTACTACAAGGAAGCCGGCGTCCTTAAGTGACAGCCGGGCCGGGCGGGTCTGGTACCCGCCCGGTTTGCCTTCAAGACTGCATAGCCTGATGGTCCGCATCCCGGGCCATCGCGAAGAACGCCCATGCTCCGCACTGGCGCGACGCTTCAACCTTTCCGAGAGAGCCATCCCATGAGCGAGACCCAAGGGCTGCACAGCAGTCCCAGCGAATGGCCGAAGACGTTGTTCTACGTCGCGCTGCTGTTTTCCACCTATCAGATCATCACCGCCGCCTTCCATCCGGTGTCCAGCCAGGTGCTGCGCGCGGGTCACGTCGGTTTCCTGCTGCTGATGGTGTTTCTCTGCTACCCGGCAAAAGGCAATGGCCGCCCCTGGCAGCCGCTGGCCTGGCTGCTCGGCCTGGCCGGCATGGCGACGGCTTTCTATCAGTGGTATTTCGAGGGCGATCTGGTTCAACGCTCGGGTGATCTGACCACTACCGATATGTACATCGGCATCATCCTCACCGTGTTGGTGTTCGAAGCAGGCCGCCGGGTGATGGGCATCGCACTGCCGACCATTTGCGCGATCTTCCTGGCCTACGGCCTGTTCGGCGAGTATTTGCCGGGCGACTTCGCCCACCGTGGCTATGGTTTCGATCAGATCATCAACCAGCTGTCGTTCGGTACCGAGGGCTTCTACGGCACGCCAACGTATGTCTCGGCGACCTATATCTTCCTCTTCATCCTGTTCGGCTCCTTCCTTGAGCAGGCCGGGATGATCAAGCTGTTCACCGATTTCGCCATGGGCATGTTCGGCCACAAGACCGGCGGCCCGGCCAAGGTATCGGTGGTGTCATCGGCGCTGATGGGCACCATCACCGGCTCCGGCGTGGCCAACGTGGTCACCACCGGGCAGTTCACCATTCCGCTGATGAAACGCTTCGGCTACCGACCGGCCTTTGCCGGCGCGGTGGAAGCCACGGCCAGCATGGGTGGGCAGATCATGCCGCCGGTAATGGGCGCGGTGGCCTTCATCATGGCCGAAACCATCAACGTGCCCTACATCGAAGTGGCCAAGGCGGCGCTGATTCCAGCCATGCTGTATTTCTTCGCGGTGTTCTGGATCGTGCATCTGGAAGCGCGCAGCAAAGGGCTAAAGGGCCTGCCGAAGGACCAATGCCCGAGCGCCTGGAGTGCGGTCAAGGAACGCTGGTATCTGTTGATTCCACTGTTCGTGCTCGTCTACTTACTGTTCTCCGGCCGCACGCCGATGTTCTCCGGCACTGTCGGTCTGGCACTGACGGCCATCGTCATCCTAGGCTCGGCGATCATTCTCAAAGCCAGCAGTTTCTGGCTACGCGGCGCCTTCTGGATCGCGCTGGGCGTGCTCTGCGCCGGCTTCTTCCAGCTCGGTATCGGAGTGATCTTCGGCGTCATTGGTGCACTGGTAGTGGCCTGCTGGTTCATCAAGGGCGGCCACGACACCCTGCGCGCCTGCCTTTTCGCGCTGGTGGAAGGCGCACGCCACGCGATCCCGGTGGGCATCGCCTGCGTGCTGGTCGGGGTGATCATCGGCATCGTCTCGCTGACCGGCATCGCCAGTACTTTCGCCGGCTATATCCTGGCCATCGGCGAGAACAACCTGTTCCTCTCGCTGGTGCTGACCATGATTACCTGCCTGGTGCTGGGCATGGGCATCCCGACCATTCCCAACTACATCATCACCAGCGCCATCGCCGCGCCAGCGCTGGAGCAGCTGGGCGTGCCGCTGATCGTGTCGCACATGTTCGTCTTCTACTTCGGCTTGATGGCCGACCTGACACCGCCGGTAGCGCTGGCCTGCTTCGCCGCGGCACCGATCGCGCGCGAGAACGGCTTCAAGATCAGCCTCTGGGCGATCCGAATCGCCGCCGCCGGCTTCGTCGTGCCATTCATGGCGGTCTACGATCCAGCGCTGATGATGCAGGGCGATAACTGGCTGGCCACCCTCTATATGGTGATCAAGGCGCTCTTCGCGGTGTGCCTGTGGGGCATGGCGGTAACAGGCCACCTGAGCATACGCATGCCGCTGTGGGAACGGCTGTGGGCACTTGGGGCCGGAGTCGCCCTGATCCTGGCGATGCCGATCAGCGACGAAATCGGCTTCGCCCTGGGGATCGCACTGGTAGCCCAGCACGTCTGGCGCGCCCGCCGCGCCGAGCGTCTGGCGGCAGCGTGATCGGGTTGTGCCTGGGGCTGGCCGGTGTGGTGTGGGCGCAGGTGCCCACACCCGCCTTCACCCTGGCGTGGAACCACACGGTTGAGAAGATCCGCTGGGAAGAAGACTATCGCGTGACGCCGGACGGGCTGCTGCTCGGCGAAGCGCGGATCAAGGGCACCGGCGCCGGCATGGAAGTTCCGGATGACGCCCAGTTGCGCGACGGCAGCTGGCACTACCAGCGCCAGCTGCCGCCTCTTCAACCGCTGCGTGTGGGGCGAACCCCTGAAGCCGGCGATTATCAGCTGTGTTTCGACCAGCGCTGCCACGCGCTGAGCGAATGGCTCGGCCCGCCCACTTCGGAGCAGCCCACGCTGGAGCTGTGGAGTTGCAGCGTGCCGGCAAACAGTTCCTCTTGAGTACAGCAAGTCCGCTCGAGTTCCGCAGTAGGGTGCGCTCCGCACACCAGCAAAGCATAAAAACCGCGCCCAACCTCGGTGCGCAGAATGAATCGGTGAGAGGCGACTCACTGCACCATGGCCCTGATGGTTCTTCCCACGCTCCTGCGTGGGACTCCTCCAACCGGTGCTGTGATCCATACGCAGGCCACCAGGCGTGCCCACGCATGAGCGTGGCACGATCAGACATCAGCCTGACGGCAGGTCCGCTCGACAACCGACCCCACGATCACGTGAGCAATCCATCAAACCGCCAGTTCCGCCTCCCGCCTAAGCGCCGCCGCCCTCCTCGCGCGCAGCTTGCGCCACCAGATCACCACACCGGTCACCGACAACACGGCAATCGCCACGCCCAGCACCGCTATTAGAATCCGCCCCGGCATGCCAAGGATGCGCCCGCCATGGATCGCTGGCTGCAGCATGTGGAATTGCTCGCCCAGAGTGCCCTGCCCCGGTATTTCCTGCCCCAGCAACTGCGTCCCATCAGTGCCATGGAAGAACAGCCAGGCGTTGCCCTGGTTGCTGTCGTGATCGCCGAAGCCCGCGCCGTAGAAGTTGTATTCGAAGCTGTAGTACAGCTCGCCGATGGGTTCGCTCAGGCCCAGCTCGGCCGCATGCTGCATGGCGTAGTCGTAGGCCTGATGGAAGTCGTAGGCGGTGGCGCCCAGCTGGTCGGCCGGCAACCGACCACGGGCCTCGTAGACGCTCGGCTCAACTGGTGAGAACAGCGACACCACCGGTTTGAACACCTGCTCGGGTAGGTTCATCGCAATGCTGCTCACCGCCACTGGCGTGAGCAGCAGCCACAGCCACAACCCGCCGGCACGGTGCACGTCGTGATTCATGCGCTGCCGCTTGATCTTCCACGACATCCACCATTTGCCGAAGAACGGCCGCCCACGTGGGAACGTCAGCAGCAGCGAGACGAAGCAATCGAGCGTCCAGGCGATCGCCACGATGCCCATCAGCCACAGCCCCCAGTTGCCCGACAGCGAAAGGTTGTAGTGGAACTCCAACATAAAGGGCACGAAGTTCTCCCGCGAGAAACAGCATTCGCCCCAGTAACGTGTGCCCACCTGCTCGCCCGTCACCGCGTCGAGGTACTGCACCACCGGTTCTTCGTCATAGGGCCTGCCGGTGGCCGGATCGTCGCGCGGTACCAATGCCATCAGCGCGGCATGCCCCGGCTCGTCGGGGAATTCCATGTACCAGACCTGCATCCGCGGGTTGGCCTGCTGGACGCGCTCGACCAGCGTACCCGGTGCGAGCACCGGGCCTTCGCTGGTGGTGTGGTAGAACTCGGGGTTCAGCCACTCGTCCAGTTCGTGGTGAAAGGCCAGGATCGCGCCGGTAATGCCCGCGAGAAACAGGAACAACGCGGTGGCCAGGCCGATGTAACGGTGCAGCAGAACAAGGAGGTAACGCATCAGTTATAACCGCTTGGAGAACGCGAAAGCCGCCGGCCCGAAGGCTGGCGGCGAGGTATGCATGTATTCAGAACTCGTAGCTGACCGTCGCCGTGACGTTGCGCTCTTCACCCAGATAGCAATAGTTCAGGCTGCTACCGCAGCCCGCCACGTATCGTTTGTCGGTGAGATTGTTGGCATTCAACCGGACATCCATGCCATCGAGCCCGACCCTGGCGAGGTCATAGCCGATAGAAGCATCGAATAATGTGTAGGGCGGTATGCGCTGCGTATTTTCGGCATCGGCCCAGCCTTCGCCGACATAACGAATGCCAGCGCCGGTGCTCAGCCCGTCCAGGCTATCGCCGATGAAACGGTAGTCCGCCCAGATGGACGCCATGTGGCGTACCGACTGTGTTGGAGTATTGCCTTTGTTATCTAGAGTCGCGTCCACAGCGCTGAACACGGATTTGGAATATTCGATGTCGGTGAAGGTGTAGCTGCCCAGCAGACGCAGGCTGTCGGTCAGCTGCAGACGCGCTTCGAGTTCCAGGCCCTGCGAGCGTACGGCCCCGATAGGCCTGTAGAAATCCTCGTTGGGGAGCTTGGAAGCGAGGTTTTCCTGCTCGATGTGAAACAGCGAAGCGGTATACAGATCGTCGGTACCCACCGGCTGATACTTGATGCCCAGTTCCCACTGAGTGCCTTCGGTCGCGTCAAGCGGATCACCATTGGCGTCACTGGTCGAGTTTGGGTTGAACGACTCCGAGTAGCTGATATAAGGCGCGACGCCGTTATCGAACAGATAAAGCACGCCAGCGCGGGTCGTCAGCTGGTCCGAGTCTTTCCCCGAGGGCGCACTCGCCCCGTCTGACACCACTTCGGTTTCTACCCAGTCCTGACGCAAGCCCAGGGAAACACGCCAACGGTCCAGCTCGATCAGGTCCTGCATGTACAGACCCGTCTGCTCCAGCCGGCGGGTCTGGCCGAACGGGCCGCCAACCACCACAGGCGTGCCATAGACCGGATCGAACGCATCGAGATTGCCGACGGTGCCGCCGTAATAGTCCACTTTGGCCTTTCCACGCTGATAATCGACGCCAGTAATCAAGGTATGCCGGGCAGCACCCGTGTCGAATTCGGCCTGCAGCATGTTGTCGATGATCCACGAATGCAGGCGCTCATCCGCGCCCGTATAACCACGTAGTAGTTCTGACGAATCGCCCACCCAGCCTAGGCTGTAGACCTGCTCGGACTCGACTTTCGAATCCAGGTAGCGGAAGTTCTGACGCATCGACCAGACATCGTCGAAACGATGCTCGAACTGATAGCCGAGCATTTGCTGGGTGCGCTCGAACTTCTCGTGCCCGGGCTCACCCTCGAAGAAATCGTCGGAGAGATAGCGTCCATTACGACGATATAGAGTGCCTTCAGCAGGCAGGCCGCCGTGATAACCACTTTCCGGGTCGTGCTGCAGATAGGCCTGCAGGGTCAGCGCGGTGTCTTCGGAAAAGGCGATACGCAGCGATGGGGCGATGGCGTAGCGCTCCGACTCCACATGGTCGTACTGGGTATCGCCCTTGTCGGCCAGGCCGACCAGCCGATAGGAGAGCTTTCCTCCTTCGTCCAGCGGCCCGCCTAAATCGACGCCGATGCCTTTCTGATCGTTACTGCCGAGCGTTGCCTGGACCTGCCGATAAACCTCTTCCGTCGGCTGCTTGGAAGTCATGGCTACCAGGCCGCCAGGCAGGCTGCGGCCATACAGAACCGATGATGGCCCCTTCAGTACGTCGATACGCTCGAGAAAGTAAGGATCGATCTGCATGGTGCTGTAGGTGCCGCTGTCACCCATGATCTTGAGGCCGTCCAGATACAGGTTGTCCACCGATCCATCGTTGAACCCGCGCATGGCCACATAATCGTAGCGGCTGGTGGCTCCATAAGGCGTGCTCATCACACCGGGGGTATAACGCAACGCCTGGGCCACGGTCAGCGAGCCCTGATCATCCATCTGCTGACGCGTGACCACCGAGACCGTCTGCGAGGTTTCCACCAGCGGCATGCTGGTCTTGGTCGCCACGCTGCTGTGGGTGGCGTTGTAGCCTTCCATCTCGCCCAAGGCGTTACCCAGCGCGAAACCTTCAACCACCATCGGCTTCAGCTCGACGGCCTCGGCCTGTTCGCGAGGCGGCGATAACGTCAGCGAGTAAGTGCCACGCTCATCGCGCACCGCCTGCAGACCACTGCCCTGCAACAATGCATCGAAGCCCTCCGCGACGCCGTACTGTCCCTGCAGGCCAGCCGATTCGCGCCCCTCGGTGAGACGACCATCGACGGACAGCATCACGCCAGCCTCGCCGGCAAAGCGGCTCAGCGTGCTGGACAGCGGACCGGCTGGGATATCGTAGCCGCGCACCTCCTGCTGACTGGCCGCCTGTGCCAGCGCCGTTGGCGAGGCGACGAGCGTTGTCAGCGGCAAGCAAAACATGGCGGCGCGGATGGCGCGGGACAGACTGGAACGGCGAAGCGGAGCGATGGAGCGCATGGGTCATCCTTTTGCGAGAGCAAAAATCGTGATCGATGCGGTTATGCCCAGCGACGCCATACAAAAGGGAACTGCGGATAAGAACTTTTTACATTCGCGTTTCAGGCTGACAACGGCTCGATACTGACCCACCAGGGCAACCGCCGGTTGATGCGCAGCGGCAATGTACTGGCCAGAGCCTCGAGAATCCGCTCCGTATCAGCCAGCGGATAGGCGCCCACCACGCGCAGGCCGGCGATTTGCGGATCACAACCGAGATAGCCTTGGCGGTAGCGTGCCAGCTCGGTCACGAACTCGTCCAAGCGCAGATCATCGGCCAACAGAACGCCGCTGCTCCATGCCTGACGGCCCGGCTGAGCGAGCCGCTCAGGCCTGAGCAGCCGAGCATCGAACGCCACCTGCTGGCCTTGCAGGACGGTATGGACGCCATCACGCCCGGCGGGCCGGATATCGATGGCGCCTTCGAACACGCTGAGCTGAGTGCTGCCGTCTCGCTGCAATACCGAAAATTTCGCAGCGCCGCGTGCCTGAAGGTCGCCTTCGGACGTGCGCAACAGCAGCGGGCGTCGTTCGTCAGAGGCTTGCAGCAACGCCTCGCCCCGATACAGCGACAGCTGCCGAGCCTGAGCGGTGAATGCGACAGCCAACGCGCTATCGGTGTTCAGCCACAGCCGCGAGCCATCATCCAGACGCCAGTCGCGCACCTCTCCCACGGCCGTTCGATGGTCTGCCGCCCAACTACGCCAAGGCAGCGAACCACCGGCGAATGCCAGCAATGCGCCGCCGCACAGAACCGAAAGGGTCTTGAGTGCCTGCCGCCGGTTTGGCTCACGGCGCCGCAGAAGAACAGCCGCCGCGGGACTGAACGGGCTGCCCGTCAACGGCTCGAACCGCCCGCTGATCTGCTCCACCCGCTGCCAGGCCTCGGCGTGCTCCGGTATGGCGACCCAAGCGCGCCAGGCTTGGCGATCGGACTCGCTGACCGCATCGGACTGCAGCACCGCGAACCACTGGGCTGCGGCTTGCAGTACCTGATAATCGAGGCTCATGGCGCGTCGTCGAGCAGAGTCAGGCAGTGCAGCATGGCCTGCGCCATATACTTCTTGACCATGCGTTCGGAGACGGCAAGCTCGGCGGCTATCGCCGCATAGGTCATCCCCTGCAGCTGGGAAAACAGAAAGGCGCGACGAACCTTATGCGGTAACCGCGCCAGCATCGCATCGACCTGCAACAGGGTTTCGACGACCAGCGCCTGGGATTCGGGTGACGGCGCGAATGCCTCGGGCTGCAAAGCCAGCGCGTCCAGATAGGCTTGCTCGATCTGCTTGCGACGCCAGTGATTGATCAACAGCCCCCTGGCGACGGTATGCAGAAAGGCGCGCGGTTCACGAATCGCTTCGAGGCAATGATCCTTGGTCAGGACACGCACGAAGGTGTCTTGCGCCAGGTCCGCTGCCTTCTGGCTGCAGCCGAGCTGACGGCGTAACCAGCCATTCAGCCAGCCCTGATGGTCGACATAGAGTCGATGTACAAGCTGTTGCCGGACCATCCCCTGGGTTGCCATGGTTGCTGCCCTTCGTTGTCGAGATCGTAATGCTAACGCTTCTCAACTTCGCAAGCTACGGCAGTGTGTTTATCCCAGCGAGGCGTGAGGGTTTCACGTGGAACGTCCGAAAATGCTCAGGGAACCGACCATTCACCACCGCTGGACTGCTCGCAGGCGGGCTGGAGGAAGCGCGCATCACTGGCGACGCCGTAATAATGGATGTCCTGCCGATAGGGCATGTTGGATACCTGGGCGTTGCGGCAGATACCGAAGGCGCCGTCAGGGCATTGTTCGACGAAACTGACTTCGACCTTCTGTCCCTTGAGCTCGGGCTGACAGAATCCGGTCCGGAACAATTCGGCCGGAATATTGAGGTTCTGCTGACAGACCTTTACCTCGATACGCTCGTCCTGACTATGGATCACGCAGCCCTCGGCCCACGCCTGACCCGCCACGCTCAGCGAAAGCAGAAAACCCAATAAACGCATCGATTAGCCCCTCGATTTGACCGCGGCGACTCTAGCATGCAGGCTGCACGGCCGCTTCCAATCCATTAGCCGAATGCGCACCATGGCGCCCATGCTGACTCAAATACCCACTCATCTTATCTGCGGACCGCTTGGCGCCGGCAAGACCAGCCTGGTCCGTTCACTGCTGGCGCAGAAGCCCGTGGCTGAGCGCTGGGCGGTGCTGATCAATGAGTTCGGCCAGATCGGACTCGACGCGGCGCTGCTGGCCACCAATGAAGCAGGTATCAGCCTGGCGGAAGTGGCAGGCGGCTGCCTGTGCTGCGTCAACGGCGTGCCCTTTCAGGTTGGCCTGAACCGCTTGTTGCGCAAGGCCAAGCCGGACCGTTTGCTGATCGAGCCTTCCGGGCTGAGTCATCCGCAGCAGTTGCTGCATCAGATGCGCCAGCATCCTTGGGATCGCGTACTTGCGCTGCAACCGAGCCTGGTGGTGCTGGATACTGCGGCATTGGCAAGAAACGAAGCGCTCACAGCCAGCCAGCAGAGCATTGTCGATCACGCGGGGCTGCTGGTGCTGAACAAGAGTGAAACGCTGGATGACGATGCTCGCCGGCATTTACAACGACGGTTGCCGGCGCGGCCCATCTGCTGGACCCAACAAGGCCAGCTCGACTTGGCGCGACTACCGGGTATCGAAGTCGGTGCTCGTGAGGTTGAAACGGGAAGTTTGCCGTCGACCGCCCAGCCGCCGCTGGCAAGTATCTGGCTCGATCCGCTACAGCCGATCATGCTCAGCCATGCCGCTGCCGAAGGCTGGAGCATCGGCTGGCGCTGGCAGCCAGATTTACGGTTCGACATCGGCAAGGTCCGCGAATGGCTAGTCTCGCTGCCCTGGCGGCGCGCCAAGCTAGTGTTGCATGGCGAACAGTCATGGCTGTCGGCCAATGCGCTAGATGGCGAGCCGCTGGAATTTAGCGCAAGCGAATGGCGGCGTGATTCGCGTCTGGAACTGATTTTTGCCGAGGCACAGCTGGAAGAGGCACTAACCCAAGGACTACGCCGCTGCCTGGCTGAACCATCTCGTATTCCGTAGAGCTGGTGAGGCGTGGCAATCGCCAGCAAGCTGGCTCCTACAAGAGCATCGGTTGCGTATCGTTCGGAGCGGGCTTGCTCGCGAAACCGTAATGGCTTAGCCAACACGCCGGCTCAATGCGGCGGCCGACGCCATTCATCGAGCGTAATGACGCGCGCGGACTCGGCAGCCGGCTCGAAGGGATGCGCCGCCAGCTCAATACGTCCCACCTGCGCGCCGAACATGACGATGCTCCCCGGATGCCGCTGCTCGCCGGTGACGGTGAACTCGAAGCCGTAAACACGCCCGATCCGGCGCCGGCCACGGCTGTCGCGCTGCAAGCCGATGCGCCGGAATGCCACGTTGCCGTCGAGCAACTCGACATCCATCTTTTTGCAGTGACGCTGCACTGCCACCAGTGCGCGCTCGCGAATACCGTGCGAATGCCAGAGCCAGGCAGCAATAGCAGCGAAAAGAAGAAAGACGGTGAAATTGCCCAGGGTCAGCATGGAAAGAACTCTTCGAAACAGGGCGCCAGCTTAACAGCCATGAGCAGACAGACTAAATCCATTCCCGGCACGCTTCTCCAAGCGGAGCCCGGGGCGAGATTACATGCTTCTACATTTATCTTGAGGCCCACCACGCATAGGGAGAAGCTCCTCGGGGCCGGACAATTAAAACAGGGCGGCGCTCTTTAGATAAGCCGAGCGGGCCATGAGCCGCTCTCGACCATTTCATGCACCACTTCGATCAGAAGCTTATGGACGGCACGCACCGCGCGTGAACGCACCCCCTTGCGGGCGGCGGCAATATGCACGCTCCAGCTCACGCGCGGGTCAGTGATAGGCGTTGCTACCACTCTTCCTTCCTCGATCTCACGACCCAGGCAGACAAGCGGGAGGACCGTACAGAAATCGGCATTCACCAATTCGACGATGCTGCTCAGTGAGTCGATTTCAAACTTCACGTCCAGCTTGACTTCCCGCTTGGCCGCCAATTCGTACAACAGCCTCGTCAACACATTCGGATAACACGGAAGGACCAGCGGAAGCTCTTCGAGCATTGAGAACGGCACGACCTTTCTGTTTTTTACGATGCCTTTGTTCTTGGAAATGAGGTACAGCTCTTCCGTGAGCATCGGCATGAGGTCGGCATCATCCAGTTCCAGAAGCTTCGGCTCGTAAAGAATCGACAGGTCAAGGCTTCCGCGCTGCAGGGACTGGCTCAAGCTCCCACTCATGGCCTCGACCACGTGCAAAGTGATGCCCGGATAGTGCTCATGTACCTTGGCTACGAGCGGCGCGGTCAGGGAGCGGGCGGCGGTGGTGGTGACGCCGAGCCTTACTTCCCCGGCTGGATTGCGAGTCAGATCCTGTACTAGCAGAGGCGTCCTGTCGATTTCATTGAGTATGGTGCCGAAATGGCTCAACAGCATCGTGCCTAGGTCGTTGGGCGCGATACCCCGAGAATGGCGGGTTACGAGTTCGACGCCTAACTCATCTTCCAGAGCACGCAACTGTTGGCTCAAAGCCGGCTGAGCGATCCCCAGCTCTTCAGCGGCTTTCGAAAGGCTTCCGCACTCGGCAATCCGCACGAAATAACGCAACTGCTTGAGATTCATCGCGTTCCAGCCATTGATTATAGAGATTCGCTAGTTCTTAGCCATAAGGACAGGAATATAGCTTGCGCCTGCAAATTCAGCCTATCAAATCCGCAGAATTTCCCCATAAGAAAGCAAATATCACTCCTAACGCCCCTAAATAGTTCACCAGACTCCCACATAAAGGCCACTTAATGGTGCATCGCGCACGCGTCTCGCACCAGCTTGAACCCATAAGAATAAACGATATTAGCCAGGCATAAACAGTATTTGTCTTATGTGATCTTTAGTCGTTCACTGATACCTCCAAATGACATGCGGCAAAGAACAGGACGCGGCTTACACCTGGCGTATCAAACAACACCAAGAATGCGCACATAAAGAGACCGGGGTTCTTTTATTGCAGGTTATCGACTACGCAGTAGAGCAACCACCCGGACTGGAATCTCACAACAAGCGAACTGGCGCCGCACGCGCTAATCGCATCGGGGACTGGTATGAAACAAATAAGGAAAACTGGCTTTCATTTCTTGCTATCAGCTGGGCTCTTAACCGCCGTGACAAGCGCGCAAGCGGACCAGATCAACCTTCGAGTAGGTTCCGGCCACCCGGTTGGCTTATTGTCCTATATGGAAACGGCACACCACTTTTTCGTGCCAGAGCTCAAGAAAAGAATCGAAGCCAATACGGACCACGGCATCCGGGTTATGGAACTTCATGCGGGCCAGATCGCCAAGGTAACCGAGGTTCTAGAGGCAACACGGGACGGATTGCTGGACATAGGTTTCACAAGCATGATCTTCGAGCCTTCGGAACTGCTCGCGCAGAACTTCCCCCTGTTCCTGCCTTTCGGCTCTCCCGACGCCAAAATGGCAAGCGAAGCCGTACGCGCCACGTATGCAGCTCACCCCGAACTGGCCGAGACCTTCGAGAAGAAGCACAACCAGAAGCTGCTCGCGGTCAGTTGCCTGTCAAACTATGGCCTGGGTACCACCTTTGCCTGGGAGAATTTTTCTGATCTCCAAGGACACAAGATTGCAGGCGCCGGGGTAAACCTGGACTGGATCAAGGGCGCAACTCCTGTCGCGTCCAATCTGAACGAAGCCTACCAGTCAATGCAGACTGGCGTGTATCAGGGCTACATCAGTACTTCAACCTGGTGGACGACGTTCAAACTCAACGAAATTGCAAAGCACTATACCAAGATTGACTTCGGCGCAATGCCGGTCAATAGCGTTACGGTAAACCTGAAAACCTGGAACAAACTGCCTGCCGACGTTCAGCAGATACTTAAAGAAGTAGCCAGGGATTACGAAGACGCTACTGCTGAAGTCTGCGCCGCCAATGACCGTAACGGTCTGCAGAAAGCCAGGGAACTGGGTGTCAACGTGAAAGAGATCAGCCCTGAAGCGCGCCAAACCTGGGCCGAAGCCTTGAAAGACTTCCCCAACCGCATGGCCCAGGAAGTGAACAAGCAGGGGATGCCTGGCACCGCCATCATGAAGACCTATATCAGTGAACTCGAGAAGCGTGGCTACGAATTCCCGTATGCCTATGAAATCGACTGATATCTGTGGCCGAGCCGAGAGGCTCGGCCGTACTGCTCATGAGTTGATCTGAAATAAGCGACCTACCGCAAGCGAGGGCGTTTCATGTTAGCGCACAAGAGTTCCACCACAGGCTGGGTCGGAATCCTGGATTCTACGCTCCGAATAATCAGTAAGGCACTAATGGTAATAGCCGCAACGCTATTGATATTAGTGGCATTGCTGATTGCCGCAGATGTTTTCGGACGAGGCTTATTTAATACGCCCATTATTGGCGTTGCCGAGGTCGTTATTAATGGCCTGGTCATCATCGCCTTTCTTCAGTTGCCCTATACCGTGCGGATTGGCGGCATGCTGCGTACAGAGCTGATGGATATGTTAGCGCCACCGTCAGTCAAGCGCTTCCTATGGTTGGCTGGTTACCTGCTGGGGGCGTTTCTGTTTGCAATTCTTGCAATAGCCGAATGGGAAAACATGGTCAATGCCTTTATCAATGGCGAGTTTGAAGGGCATGTAACCTTTGCGGTACCTGTATTTCCAAGTCGGCTGGCTATCGTGGCAGGTTCCATTCTCGCCACCATGACTTATCTGGTAATGGCTATTCCCGCAGCAGTTGCCCTTTTCACTGGAAATGAAGAGCCGCTCAACATGTTAAAGGGGCAGGAGGTTGAACATGGGTAGTCCAGAGTTTGCCGCAATCATCATTGCGGTTCTGATAATGAGCATTCTTCTTGGAGTACCGGTGGTTATTTCGCTCGGACTGACAAGTTTCTTTGGCCTCGCCTATCTGATGGGCACCTTCGATATTGCCAGCTCATTGCTCGCCAGCAGTGCTTTCGGAGCTATTCGGGCTTATGAATTCGCGACGATTCCCCTGTTTGTGCTACTGGGCGAGATACTGGCCAGGTCGGGAGCCGCAACCGATCTGTTCCAGCTGATCAACCAGTCGTTCAAGCGCCTGCCGGGTCGCCTGGCGCTCGCGACCGTCGGAGGCAACGCGGCCTTTGGTGCGGTCACCGGGGTCTCCATCGCATCGGCTGCCGCCTTTTCCCGCATCGCCTATCCGGAGATGGCACGCGCCAAATACGACAAAGGCATTGCGCTGGGATGCATTGCCGGCAGCGCATCCCTCGGCATGCTGTTACCGCCCAGCGTACTGTTGATCATCTGGGGCGTCATGGCCGAACAATCCATCGGCAAGCTCTTTATTGCAGGCGTGGTTCCCGGCGTGCTGCTGGCATCGCTGTTCTTCCTGTTCCTGCTGGTTTTCGCCCTGCTGCGTCCGCACCTTTTCGGTGCTGACCACGAGCATGACGCCGTCGTGGAAAAAGCCGATGCTCGCGCCAAGATCGGTGCCACGGGCGTGATCCTGATGATCATGATGATCTTCGGCGGCATCTGGTTCGGCCTCTTCACGCCAACCGAGGCAGCCGGCATCGGCGTGCTTGGTGCCGTAGTGGTCGGGCTCGCCAAGGGCATGGGATGGCGCGACTTTTCCGCATCGATCCTCAACACCGGACGCATCTCCGCACCCTTGCTTTTCCTGCTGATCACCGCGCAGATGTATTCCCGCCTGCTGTCCATGGGCGGCATCGGCGACATGATCGGCGACCTGTTCCTGGGCGTTGGCGGCCTTTATCTGACCCTGGCCATCATGGTCGGAATCTGGCTGGTGCTGGGCATGTTTCTCGACAGCACCTCCATCATCCTGCTGACGGTACCGATCTTCGCGCCGATCGCCACGGCGCTGGGTTTCGAGCCACTGGCGTTCGCAATTCTCGGCATCCTGGCCATCGAGGCAGGCCTACTCACCCCCCCACTCGGGCTATGCGTGTACACGGTCAAGGGATGCATAGCCGACCCCGACGCCACGCTGGGGCTCATTTTCCGGGGCTCGATCCCCTACTGGATCATCCTGCTTCTAGTCGTCCTCTTGGTAGCTCTCTTTCCCGGGATCGCCAGCTGGCTTCCCACGAAAATGATGTAGTCGCAATCGCGCCTACGTTATTCCACTGCGTCTAACAAAAGGAAAAACGCAATGCCCATCATCGACCTTACGTTGAAGATCGAAGACAACATGCCGGCGCACAAGCTGTTCCAGCGTCCGGTCATCACGGCTCACTTCACCCACGAAACCTCGAAGAAGTTCAATCTCGGCGTGCCTGGCGACCAGATGACCTTCGCCACCACGCACCTGTCGATGCTCGACCATATCGCCACCCACGTGGACGCTTTTTACCATGTGGGCCCTAACGGACTGACCATCGATAACATGCCCCTGGATATGTTCATGGGCAAGGCGGTCTGCCTGGATCTTCGCCATATCCCGGACCTGGGCGACATCGATGTCGCGGACCTGGAAGAAGCCGAGGCAATGGCTGGCGTGAAAATCGACGGTCATATCGTGTTGATGTGTACCGGCCTGCATAAGAAATACTATCCGGACGTCAAGGTCGTCTGGTCCAACCCTGGCCTGACCGAGGCCGCCACCCACTGGCTCGCCGACCGTAATTCCAAGCTGCATGGCGTCGAAGGCCCTTCCACCGATAAACCCTCGCACAACGAGTTCCCCAGCCACCGCGTATGCCGTGACCGCGGCATCACCCACTACGAGTGGCTGGTCAACCTGGAGGAGCTTGTCGGCAAGGGCGAATTCATGTTCTACGGCCCACCCCTGAAGATCGACAACGGCAGCGGCTCGCCGGTGCGCGCCTGGGCTGAAGTGCAGTAATCGACTCTGGCTGCGGCTCGCGCCGCAGCCTTCTCCTGCGGAGGAACCCCTGTGGACCAACGAATCCCCATCACCGTGCTCAGCGGCTTCTTGGGAGCAGGCAAGACCACCTGCCTCAACCGCGTGCTCACCGATCCCGAAGCGGGACGCATCGCAGTCATCGTCAATGAGTTCGGCGAAATCGGCATCGACGGCGACCTGGTTTCATCGGCTTCCGAAGACATGCTGGAACTCAAGAACGGCTGCATCTGTTGCGCAAGCAAGGACGACCTGGTCAAAACCATCTATGAGCTGTTCATGCGCAAGGTCGGTGCCCTCGAGCCCAAGATCGAGTTCGACAAGTTGCTGATCGAAACCACCGGAATCGCCGACCCCACGCCACTGGCACAGATTTTCTACACGGACATGCAGCTCAACCTGAGCTATCGCCTGGACGCTATCGTCACCATGGTCGATCTCAAGCATGTCGTTCAACAGCTGCAAGCCTCGGATGAGGCGCGCAAGCAAATCGCAATGGCCGACAAGATCATTCTCAACAAGCGCGACCTGGTGGATGACGAAACCTACGAAGCAGCCCTGGCCGCTGTAAGGCGCCTGAACCCCAGCTGTCCTGTGGAGACCACAACCTACGCTGAACTGTCGGCCTCTAAGGTCATGGATCTCAGCCTGTTCGACCCGAATACCAAGGAAAGCGCCGTCGCAACCTGGATCGGCGAGACCGTACCGGCACACCATGAGCATGATCATGCCGCGTGTGGGCAGGACTGCAGTCATGCGCATCATGGCCATACCCCTGACCAAGCCAGCCAGCACGCAGATATCGTTTCCGTATCGTTCCGCGAAGAGGCGCCGCTGGATTACGCAGAGCTGATGCTGGCGCTTTCCGAGTTCACCGAGGAATACGGCGATAACCTCTTCCGTATCAAGGGCCTTATTCAGTTCGGCAATGACTCACGCCCCGTCATTCTTCAGGGCGTGCAGCAGGTCTATAGCCCGCTGACCTACGCCGAATCCTGGCCTGGAGATGTACCGGACTCGCGTCTGGTTCTGATCGGCAAGAACCTTCAGCGCAACGTGATCCTGCAACGCCTGTCTCTGTGCAAAGCGCAAGCAAGGGCGACGCTGGACCGCGCCCTGGGCGCCATCTGAGAAGGACACCTATGAAACAAGAACTTGATTTCATGTCGGCGTTGGAAATGCGCACAGCCATTGCTCGCAAGGAGGTTTCCCCCGTCGAAGTGGTGCAGCGGGCACTGGAGCGGATGGAAGAAACCGAGCCCAGGCTCAACGCGTTCGCCACCCGCACACCCGATCTTGCCCTGGCCGCCGCGAGAAAGGCAGAGCAAGCCGTTATGGATGGCGCGCCACTCGGGCTACTGCATGGCCTTCCCGTATCGGTTAAAGACCTCATCACGGTGGCCGGGGCGCCCTGCTCCTTCGGCTCCCGTACCCTTGCCGATAATCTTGCCCAGGTAGACGCCCCGGCCGCCGAGCGGATCAAGGCTGCCGGTGGCTGCATCATCGGCAAAACTACGACTAGTGAGTTCGGCTGCAAGGCGGTCGGCGACTCCCCGTTAACAGGCATCACTCGTAACCCCTGGGATCTGACCAAGACGCCCGGCGGCTCCAGCGCCGGGGCCGCAGCAAGTGTGGCCGCTGGAGTCAGTGCGCTGGCGCTCGGCACTGATGGCGGCGGTTCGCTGCGCATCCCGGCGTCGATGACCAACCTCTTCGGGATGAAGGCTCAGTTCGGTCGGGTCCCGGTCTTTCCTGCATCCGCCACACCGACTCTGGCCCATGTGGGCCCCCTGACACGTACCGTTCGGGACTCCGCATTACTGCTGCAGGCCATCGCCGGGTATGACCAGCGTGACCCGTTCTCGGTCGCCGGCGCAGTACCGGACTTTCTCTCAGCTTGCGACAAGCCGGTCAAAGGAATGCGTATCGCCTGGTCGCCCACCTTGGGCTACGCGAAACCGCTCCCGGAGGTCGTCGAGATAGCCGAGCGTGCGGCCCGTGCGTACGAGCAGATGGGATGCACCCTGGAGCTGGTCGAGAATGTCATGGACGATCCGGGTGAACTCTGGATGGCCGAATTCTATGCGGGCGTCGGGACCAGGCTGCAGAACGTCCTGCGCGATCAACCTGACCTGATCGACAGCGCCGTTTCCGACGTCTTGGCCGGAGCCCTTGATCAGACGCTTGATGAGTACTACGCCAAGGTATTCGCCCGCTATGACTTCCGCGAAAAGATGCGGCAGTTCTTCAGCAAATACGACCTGCTATTGACGCCGACCATTCCGGTTCCAGCACCAGAGATCGGAGTGGATGTGCCACCGGAAGTCGCTGGGCGGAATATTGTTTCCTGGGTCTTTTATACGTATCCGTTCAACTTGACTGGGCAGCCAGCTGCCTCTGCACCCGCTGGTATGACAAAGGATGGGCTGCCCGTGGGGTTGCAAATCGTTGGGTCTATGCATGGGGAGTGCGCGATTTTCCGTGCTGCAGCTGCGCTGGAGGAGGCCTGCCCCTGGAACGGTCACAGGCCGAAGGGCTTCTAGAGGGCCATTCGACTTCGAGGTTTAACCTGAGCCTCGACTGCTTGGGCGATGTCCGCGATGTGCAACCACAGCCGTCATCCTGCGGGCATCGCTCATAGCCAATGAAGCATCAACAGTGGTCGGATTCAATCCGGCAAAGACCATGAAGGTTGCCTGTTGTGCTCTACCCTTCGGCGCGCTGGCCTGGCGACGTTTCGAGCCACGCCGCTCAGTCAGCCTCTGCAGTTGTACGTCCTGATCTATCGCATCGATCCAGTAGCCGGCCAATGTGGGCATCGAACACTCGCCCGGCAAGCTGATGCGCCGATCAACTGCGTCGCTGAAGCGCCTCAGCTCTCCAGCCAGACGTCCCGCGCCCAATGCCAGACCGACTCCCAGGTTTCGTCGGTCATTTCGTGTTCATCACCGTCAAACAGCGTGACCTCGCCTTCCAGATCGACGACATAGAAGTCGTTACCGTCCTGGCAGAGCGGCAGCAGGTCGCGCTCCACGCCGGCATCCCATGCCAGAGCCGCGACTTCCGGCAGATAGGTGTGCGCCTGCGGATCGACTGCCGTGACCGGCTCGAGCCGGCCATGGACGACATCGCTGACCGTGAGCAGAAACTCGCGCAGGCCGAACGGCAAATTGATCAGCAACTCTTCTTCGACCTCAACCAGACGCTCATCGTCCGGCAGTTCCAACGGAACCGGTACCGGCTCGTTGAGCTCACGCAGTTGCTCGATCACCTCTTCCACAACAGTCCCCTTAGTCGTCTTCCGGAATGCGCCGTTTATACAAGCCCGCGCATTGGCTAACCAGTACCAATCGTTGTGTGATGGTGGCTGGTTAACAGGGCCGCTGTTATTCCACCGTCACGCTCTTCGCCAAGTTACGTGGCTGGTCGACATCGGTGCCACGCAGCACAGCGACGTAGTAGGACAGCAGCTGCAACGGCAGCGTATAGAGGATCGGCGCCAGCACGTCATGGATATGCGGCATGCTAACAATGAACGTGCCCTCGCCGTTCTCGATGCCCGCTTCGCGGTCGGCGAAGACGATCAATTCGCCACCGCGAGCGCGTACTTCCTGCAGATTGGATTTGAGCTTTTCCAGCAACTCATTGTTTGGCGCTACGGTGACGACTGGCATGTCGGCGTCGACCAGCGCCAGAGGACCATGCTTGAGTTCCCCCGCCGGATAAGCCTCGGCATGAATGTAGGAAATTTCCTTGAGCTTGAGTGCCCCCTCCATCGCCACCGGATACTGCGCGCCACGGCCGAGAAACAGCGTGTGGTGCTTTTCTGCGAAGTGCTCGGAGATCTTCTCGACCGTAGTGTCCATCGCCAGCGCTTCGCCCAGACGGGTCGGCAGACGACGCAGTTCATCAACCAGCTCGGCTTCCAGCGCTGGTGCAAGCGTGCCTCGAACCTGACCCAACGAAAGGGTCAGCAGTAACAGACCGACCAGCTGGGTAGTGAAGGCCTTGGTCGAGGCCACGCCAATCTCCGGGCCGGCCTGGGTCAGCAGGGTAAGGTCTGACTCGCGTACCAGCGAACTGATACCGACGTTGCAGATCGCCAGGCTGGCCAGATAGCGGCCCTCCTCATCCGTGCGCGCCTTGGCGTTTCGCAGCGCCGCGAGCGAATCGGCGGTTTCGCCGGATTGGGAGATGGTGACGAACAGCGTATCGGGCTGCACCACCACCTTGCGGTAACGAAACTCGCTGGCGACCTCGACCTGACAGGGAATACCCGCCAACTCCTCTAGCCAGTAACGCGCAACCATGCCGGCGTGGTAGCTGGTACCGCACGCGACGATCTGCACGTTGCGCACCTTGGCGAACAACTCGGCTGCCTGCGGGCCGAATGCCTGCACCAGCACTTGCTGATCACCCAGGCGGCCTTCCAGGGTTCGCTGCACGACTTTGGGCTGCTCGTGAATTTCCTTGAGCATGAAGTGGCGGTACTCGCCTTTGTCTGCGGCTTCCGCGCCCTCGTGGTACTGCACGCTCTCGCGCTCGACCGGCTGACCGTTCACATCCCATATCTTGACGCTGTCGCGGCGAATCTCAGCGATATCGCCTTCTTCCAGGTACATGAACCGGTCGGTTACTTGACGCAGAGCTAGCTGATCCGAGGCAAGAAAGTTTTCTCCCATACCCAGCCCGATCACCAGGGGACTACCACTGCGGGCCGCCAGCAGGCGATCAGGCTGGTTGGCGCTGACCACGGCCAGGCCATAGGCGCCATGGAGCTGCTTAACGGCCGACTTTAGGGCCACGGTCAGATCGCCGTATTCGTCGAGCTTATGCCGCAGCAGATGCACGATGACTTCGGTATCGGTGTCGGAAACGAAGGCGTAACCCAGTGCTTTCAGTTGCTGGCGCAGGGCTTCGTGGTTTTCGATGATGCCGTTGTGCACCACCGCCAGGTCTTCGCCGGAAAAGTGCGGATGCGCGTTGCGCTCGCAAGGCGCGCCATGAGTGGCCCAGCGCGTGTGGGCGATGCCCAGGCGACCGGTAAGCTGTTCCAGCTGTTGCGCCTGTTCCAGCTCGGCGACCTTGCCGGAGCGGCGCAAGCGATGCAGTTGGCCGCTTGCATCCAGCACGGCCACACCGGCGCTGTCATAGCCTCGGTACTCGAGACGCTTGAGGCCTTCGAGCAAAATTGCGGTGATGTTGCGTTCAGCGACGGCGCCAACGATGCCACACATGGTCAGGTCTCCTGATGGGTTCCGATGGCTGCGCAGATCAGCTTGATGCCGCGAGCCTGGATGCTTGAACGCGCCTCGGCGGTGAGGCGGTCGTCCGTTATGAGGGTGTGGATGTCGCCCCAGGGCAACTCCAGATTGGGAATGCGACGGCCGATCTTGTCGGATTCGGCAAGCACTATGACTTCTCGCGCCACTTCAGCCATGACACGCGACAGGCCGAGTAATTCGTTGAATGTGGTGGTGCCGCGCTGCAGGTCGATACCATCGGCACCAATGAACAGCTGATCGAAATCGTAGGAGCGCAGCACCTGTTCCGCCACCTGCCCCTGGAAGGATTCAGAATGCGGGTCCCAGGTGCCGCCCGTCATCAGCAGGGTCGGTTCGTGCTCTAGCTCGCGCAGGGCATTGACCACGCTCAGAGAATTGGTCATCACCAGCAGGCCGTGCTTGCGGCCCAGTTCCGGAATCATCGCGGCGGTCGTGGTGCCGCTATCAATGATGATGCGCGCGTGCTCGCGAATGCAGCCGACGGCGGCTCGGGCGATGGCCTGCTTCCAAGGGGAAATCGGCTGTGCACTGTCGCCGATGAGTTCCTGCGGCAAGGGCACAGCGCCACCGTAACGGCGCAATAACAGGCCGTTCTTTTCCAGTGCGGCAAGGTCCTTGCGGATAGTCACTTCGGAGGTCTCGAAACGTCTGGACAGCTCATCGACGCTCACCTCGCCCTGCTCGTTGAGCAAGGCGAGGATGGCGTGGCGTCGTTGAGGGGTGTTGCGCTTCGACATACTTAAGTTTCGATTCGAAAGAAAAACGCGCGAATCAAAACCTAAACTAGCAACGCCGTCAACTCCCAGGCATTAAACCCGGAAATAGCTCATCAGATTTTGCTGATGGTTGGCCAGCTGATTCAGCGCCTGGCTGACGCGGGCCGATTCGTCCGCCTGGCCAGACAGCGATTCGGTAACGTCGCGAATACCGGCCACGTTGCGGTTGATTTCTTCGGCTACCGCACTTTGCTGCTCGGCTGCGCTGGCGATCTGCAGGTTCATGTCGGAAATCACCGCCACCGCGTCGCCGATCTTGCGCAGCGCAGCGACCGCATTGCCTACCTGATCGACACTGCCCTGCGCCTGAGCATGGCTGCCCTGCATCGCCGTGACCACGTCGCGGGTTCCGCTCTGCAGACGTTCGATGACCAGACGGATTTCTTCGATGGATTCCTGGGTGCGTCGAGCGAGGTTGCGAACTTCATCGGCCACTACGGCGAAACCACGCCCGGCCTCGCCTGCCCGTGCCGCCTCGATGGCGGCATTAAGCGCCAGCAAGTTGGTCTGCTCGGCGATCGCGCGAATCACTTCGAGCACCGAGCCGATCTGTTCGCTGCTGGCAGCCAGCGTTTCGACCTGCCCCATGGCACGGTTCAATTCATCGGCGAGGCTGTCGATGCTGCGCGTAGTGTGATCAATGACACTCAGCCCTTCGTGGGTTGCCTGATCGGCTGCCCGTGCGGCCTCCGCTGCCTGCGCAGCGTTGCGCGCGACATCCTGCGCCGTGGCGCTCATTTCATGCGATGCGGTCGCCACCTGTTCGACTTCGCGGAACTGTTGCTGCATGCCAGCGCTGGTCTGCGTGGCGATCGCAGCAGACTGGTCGGCGCTGCTGCGCGCATCCTGAACCGAGCGCTGTACATCGGCGATCGTCGGCTGCAATTTGTCGAGGAAGCGATTGAACCAGCCGGCCAGCTCGCCTAATTCATCCTGGCGGGTGTAGCCCAGCCGCCGGGTGAGATCACCTTCACCGCTGGCGATGTCTTTGAGCATCGCGGCGACCCCTTCGATAGGACGGGTCACTCCCCGCGCGGTTAGCCACATCAGTGCCAGGCCCAGTAACACCGCGACAAGGCCGATGGCTAGGGCGATCATGCTGTTCTCCCGGTTCTGAGCCTGCAGCGTCTGCTCCAGACGCGCTGCCGGAGCGAGCAGCACCTGACGTGGCACTTCCAGCAGAATCGCCCAGGATTCGAGTTCCGGCACTGGCTGTACGGGTTGCAACACCCGCAACATATCGCCATCGCCGAGCAAGGCCGGCTTACCGGCATCGACCACGCGTCCGATCGCCTCGCTCTCGGCACCGAACGCGGCGCTCAACGGTTTGCCGAGCAGCCCGGCGTCGCGACTATGACCAGCCAGGAATCCCGCAGGGCTGATCACGCTCAGGTGGCCTTCGCCCTGATAAAGAACCTGTTGCGCCTCCTGACTGAGCTGCTGCAGCGAAGCCAGGCTAATGTCGACGCCGACGACGCCGATGACCTTGCCGCCTTCTATCAGGGGGAAGGCGACGCTGGTCATCAGCAGCGGCTTACCTTCCACCTCGTCGAAATACGGCTCGAGTACACAGACCCTGGCGTTGTCGCGCGGGCAACTGTACCAGGCGTTATAAGGTGCGCCCGTGATGCTGGGTGAGGTATCGGCGAGCTCCTCTTCGCTCATGGTCTCAGCACTGAGTTGGCCAGGCTTGCGCTGCGACCAGTACAGCGAAAAGCGCCCGCTGTCGTTGCCGCCCATTTCGGCGTTGTCTATGAACATGCCATCCCTGTCATCCAGCGCGTCGGTCTCGAACACCACGTAAAGGCCGATCAGGTCGGGATTGGCCTCTAGCGCCGTCTTGATCTGATGGTGCAAATCCTCACGAAGCTCGAAGGCGTTGGCCATCCGCTCGATGGCCTGCTCGCGCAGGGACAGCACCTGACGGACGATACCGTGGCCGTACTGATAGGCATCGTTGAACTGTCGCTCAATGCGCAGGGCCTGCGCCAGGCCACGCGCCTGCAGATTGTTGTGCGCGGACTCTTCCAGCATGGCACCGCTCGATGCGCTGACCAGAACTGCGGCCTGACGCGATTGATAGAGCGAAGCACCGACCAACAAGCCGACTATAAGCAAAAGACAAAGACCAGCCAGCAGGGTGAGCTTCCACTGGATGGACAGGCGGATAAGGGAGGGCATCATCGCTTCCTCGTGACGTTATGCCCTTAAGGATCGACCAGATATCCCATCCGTTGAGTACCGCCTGTAAGAACAACGAAACGCACCGAGCCCTGGCTGCGTCTCATCAGGTGTTTATTTGCGCGTTTTTTGCGGGCGCTGCCAGCCCTTGATTAACGCCTGCCGAGCGCGCCCGAGTGCCAGGGTGCCGGCCGGCACATCGGCCGTGATCACCGAACCGGCGCCAGTGGTAGCACCATCACCGAGATTGACCGGGGCCACCAGCGAGCTGTTGGATCCGATGAACACGTCCTCGCCCATCACCGTGCGGAACTTGTTGGCACCGTCATAGTTGCAGGTGATGGTGCCGGCGCCAATGTTGGTCCGCGCGCCGATTTCGGCGTCACCGAGATAGGCCAGGTGGCCGGCCTTGGCGCCCTCGCCCATGCGCGAATTCTTCACCTCGACGAAGTTGCCGACGTGCGCCTTGGCTCCCAGCACCGCACCGGGACGCAGGCGCGCGAATGGCCCGCAGTCGGCGCCCTCGCCCAGTTCGGCGCCTTCCAGATGGCTGTTGGCCTTGACCACCGCGCCGCGGCGCAGCGTGCTGTCGCGGATCAGGCAATTGGGGCCGATTTCCACACCATCCTCAATCACCACTCGGCCTTCGAGGATTACATTCACGTCGATCAAGACATCGCGGCCGACACTCACTTCGCCACGCAGATCGAAGCGTGCCGGATCGCGCAGCGTGACCCCTTGCGCCATCAGACGACGCGCCGCACGCTGCTGATAGTGCCGCTCGAGCTCGGCCAATTGAATGCGATCGTTGGCGCCCTGTACTTCCATCGCATCTTCCGGCTGCTCGGTAGCGACCGTCAGCCCATCGGCGACGGCCATGGCGATCACATCGGTCAGATAGTATTCGCCTTGTGCATTGCTGTTGGAGAGCCGTCCCAGCCAGTCACCCAGTCGCTCGCCAGGCACTGCCAGAATGCCGGTGTTGCCTTCTGCAATCAGCTTCTGTTCGGGGGTAGCGTCCTTGTGTTCGACGATTGCCCGGACCACCCCCTGGCTGTCGCGCACAATTCGGCCGTAACCAGTTGGGTCAGCCAGATTCACCGTAAGCAACGCAAGCTGCTGCGGACTGACCTTGTGCAGGAGTCGCTCGAGCGTCGCCGCTTCGATCAGCGGCACGTCACCATAAAGGATCAGCACCCGCTCGGCCGTAAGCGCAGGAAGTGCCTGGGCCACCGCATGTCCTGTTCCCAACTGCTCGGCCTGGGCCACGAAGTTCAGATCGTCTGCGGCCAGGCGCTCACGCACCTGCTCGGCGCCGTGACCAATCACCACGTGGATGGCTTTAGGCTCGAGCCCACGGGCGGTCTCGATCACATGCCCCAGCATGGACTGACCGGCAACCGGGTGAAGTACCTTGGGTAGAGCGGACCGCATACGCGTGCCCTGACCAGCAGCGAGAATGACGATATCGAGAGACATGGCAGATCCTGAACAATCGTGACCCGTGGGCCCACGCGAGAAGTTTGCGAAACGGAAAAGAAAAAGGGTAGCCAAGGCTACCCTTTTACTCGTGCGCGATGAAGCGTTAGCGAATCAACCGCGACCGTACTTCTTGCGCATCGCCTCGATCGTCCGCAGCTGAGCGGCTGCCTCGGCCAGACGAGCAGCAGCAGACCCGTAGTCGAACTCTGCGCCTTTCTCATGCAGCGCTTTCTCAGCGGCCGTCACGGCAGCTTGCGCCGCCGCTGCGTCCAGATCCTTGGCGCGCGTAGCGGTATCGGCAAGCACCTTCACCATGTTCGGCTGGATTTCAATGAAGCCGCCGGAGATATAGAAGATCTCCTCCTCACCACCTTGCTTGATCACACGCACCGGACCGGGCTTGAGATCAGTAAGCAAAGGAGCGTGGCCCGGCAGAATGCCCAGATCACCCAGGTGACCGTGAGCGACGACCATCTCCACCAGCCCCGAGAACAGCTCTTCTTCCGCACTGACGATGTCACAGTGGACTGTCATAGCCATACTTATGCCTCGGTAATCAGCTCGACCCACGACTGGTGCCGCCGGTCGAGCTTATTGGCGCCCGCAAGCGGGCGCGCCAGTTACAGTTTCTTAGCTTTCTCGATGGCTTCGTCGATGCCGCCAACCATGTAGAACGCCTGCTCCGGAAGGTGATCGTAGTCACCTGCGAGAATGCCGGCGAAGCCACGGATGGTTTCTTTCAGCGAGACGTACTTGCCTGGCGAACCTGTGAAGACTTCAGCCACGAAGAACGGCTGGGACAGGAAGCGCTGGATCTTACGAGCACGGGATACCAGCTGCTTGTCGGCTTCGGACAGCTCGTCCATGCCCAGGATCGCGATGATGTCCTTCAGTTCCTTGTAGCGCTGCAGCACGTATTGAACGCCGCGAGCGGTGTCGTAGTGCTCCTGGCCGATCACGTTGGCATCCAGCTGACGCGAAGTGGAGTCGAGCGGATCGACTGCCGGGTAGATACCCAGGGAAGCGATGTCACGCGACAGAACCACGGTGGCGTCGAGGTGGGCGAAGGTGGTCGCCGGGGATGGGTCGGTCAGGTCGTCCGCAGGTACGTAAACGGCCTGAACGGAGGTGATCGAACCGTTCTTGGTGGAGGTGATGCGCTCCTGCAGAACGCCCATTTCCTCGGCCAGCGTCGGCTGATAACCCACCGCGGACGGCATACGACCCAGCAGCGCGGATACTTCGGTACCGGCTAGGGTGTAACGGTAGATGTTGTCGACGAACAGCAGAACGTCCTTGCCCTCGTCACGGAACTTCTCGGCCATGGTCAGGCCGGTCAGTGCCACGCGCAGACGGTTTCCTGGTGGCTCGTTCATCTGGCCGTAGACCAGCGCAACCTTGTCCAGAACGTTGGAGTCCTTCATCTCGTGATAGAAGTCGTTACCTTCACGAGTACGCTCACCCACGCCGGCGAACACGGAATAACCGCTGTGCTCCATGGCGATGTTACGGATCAGCTCCATCATGTTTACGGTCTTGCCGACACCGGCACCACCGAACAGACCGACCTTACCGCCTTTGGCGAACGGGCAGACCAGGTCGATAACCTTGATGCCGGTTTCCAGCAGCTCATTGCCGCCAGCCTGCTCGGCATAGCTCGGCGCCGCGCGGTGGATGCCCCAACGCTCTTCTTCGCCGATAGGACCGGCTTCGTCGATGGGGTTGCCCAGCACGTCCATGATCCGGCCCAGCGTGGCAGTGCCCACCGGTACGGAAATGGCAGCGCCGGTGTTGCTGACGTCCAGACCGCGCTTGAGGCCTTCGGTCGAACCCATGGCGATGGTACGGACAATGCCGTCGCCCAGCTGCTGCTGGACTTCCAGGGTGGTTTCGGCGCCAGTCACCTTCAGCGCGTCATAGATGTTCGGTACCAGATCGCGCGGAAATTCCACGTCGATAACGGCGCCGATGATTTGAACGATACGTCCGCTACTCATGTTTGGTTCCTCTGACCTTTCAGCCATTGTTAACATTTGAACCGTTCTTAAACCGCGGCAGCGCCGCCGACGATTTCCGAAATTTCTTGCGTGATCGCAGCCTGACGGGCCTTGTTGTAGACCAGTTGCAGGTCGCTGATCAGCTCACCGGCGTTGTCGGTTGCGTTCTTCATGGCGATCATCCGGGCTGCCTGTTCGGCGGCACCGTTCTCGACCACGGCCTGGTACACCTGGGACTCGACGTAGCGAACCAGCAAGGCATCCAGCAGTAGCCGTGCGTCGGGTTCGTACAGATAGTCCCACTGACCTTTCGGCGCGGTCTGATCGTCACTGGCTGCCAACGGCAGCAGCTGGGCTACGGTCGGCTTCTGCGTCATGGTGTTGATGAACTTGTTCGACACCAAGAAGAGACGGTCCAGACGGCCCTGATCGAAGGCATCCAGCATAACCTTGACGCTACCGATCAGATCATTGATCGACGGCTCTTCGCCAAGCCCGTTGACTGCCGCGACCACGTTGCCGCCGAAGCTGCGGAAGAAGCTCGCGCCCTTATTACCGATCACGCAGAGGTCGGCCTCGACCTTGCTGTCGTGCCATTCCTTCATGTGCTTGACCAGCACCTTGAACAGGTTGGTGTTCAAGCCGCCGCACAGGCCGCGATCGGACGAAACGACGATGTAACCGACACGCTTGACCGGGCGCTCAACCATGAACGGGTGACGGTACTCAGGATTGGTATTGGCCAGATGGCCGATTACCTGCTGGATCCGCTCCGCATAAGGACGGCTGGCAGCCATGCGCATCTGTGCCTTGCGCATCTTGCTGACCGCCACCTTTTCCATGGCGCTGGTGATCTTCTGCGTGCTTTTGATGCTCGCAATCTTGCTGCGAATCTCTTTTGCGCCTGCCATTTGACACCTATCGGGTTAGCAGGCGGGAGCCTTGCGGCTCCCGCTGCGGCTTACCAGGATTGGGTGGCCTTGAACGACTCGATGCCGGCCTTGATGCCTGCGTCGATTTCGTCGTTGAAGTCGCCCTTCACGTTGATCTTGTCCAGCAGAGCAGCGTGCTCATGACGGAAATAGGCGATCAACGCCTGCTCGAAGGCACCAACCTTGGCGACTTCGATATCCTGCAGATAGCCACGCTCGGCCGCATACAGAGACACCGCCATGTCGGCGATAGACATCGGCGCGTACTGCTTCTGCTTCATCAGCTCAGTGACACGCTGACCATGCTCGAGCTGCTTGCGGGTCGCTTCGTCCAGGTCGGACGCGAACTGGGCGAATGCCGCCAGTTCACGATACTGAGCCAGCGCGGTACGGATGCCGCCAGACAGCTTCTTGATGATCTTGGTCTGAGCGGCACCACCTACACGGGATACCGAGATACCGGCGTTGACGGCCGGACGGATACCCGCGTTGAACATCGACGACTCGAGGAAAATCTGACCGTCGGTGATCGAAATCACGTTGGTCGGAACGAACGCGGATACGTCACCGGCCTGGGTTTCGATGATCGGCAGAGCGGTCAGGGAACCGGTCTTGCCAGTCACGGCACCGTTGGTGAACTTCTCGACGTACTCCTCGGAAACGCGCGATGCACGCTCCAGCAGACGGCTGTGGAGATAGAACACATCGCCCGGGTAGGCTTCACGTCCCGGCGGACGACGCAGCAGCAGAGAGATCTGGCGATAGGCCACGGCCTGCTTGGACAGATCGTCATAAACGATCAGCGCGTCTTCACCGCGGTCACGGAAGTACTCGCCCATGGTGCAGCCAGCGTACGGAGCCAGGAACTGCAGCGCAGCGGATTCGGAAGCCGAAGCGGCGACGATGATGGTGTTGGCCAGTGCACCGTGCTGCTCGAGCTTGCGCACCACGTTGGCGATGGTCGATTGCTTCTGGCCGATCGCGACGTAAACGCATTTGATGCCGCTGTCGCGCTGGTTGATGATCGCATCGATGGCCAGAGCGGTTTTGCCGATCTGACGGTCACCAATGATCAGCTCGCGCTGACCTCGACCAACCGGGATCATCGCATCCACCGACTTGTAACCGGTCTGTACCGGCTGGTCGACCGACTTACGCCAGATCACGCCAGGGGCGACCTTTTCAACCGCGTCAGTTGCCTGCGCGTTGACCGGGCCCTTGCCGTCAACCGGGTTGCCCAGTGCATCGACGACACGACCCAGCAGCTCCGGACCTACCGGAACTTCCAGTACGCGACCGGTGCACTTGGCGCTCATGCCTTCGGTCAGGCTCTGGTAGGCACCCAGTACCACGGCACCTACGGAGTCCTGCTCCAGGTTCAGAGCCATGCCGAAGACGCCACCAGGGAACTCGATCATCTCCCCGTACATCACGTCGGCAAGGCCGTAAATGCGAACGATGCCGTCAGAAACGCTGACGACGGTACCTTCGTTGCGCGCTTGGGCAGACACATCGGAACTACCGATGCGCTGCTTTATGATTTCACTAATCTCGGAAGGATTCAGTTGCTGCATGCCACGACCCTCAAATCAGGATTTCAACGATTCGGCCAACTGGCTCAGTTTGCCGCGGACCGAACCATCGACAACCACATCGCCGGCGCGAATGACAACGCCGCCGATCAGCGCAGGGTTCACGACCTGCTGGGGGTTGACGGTACGATCTAGCCGCTTCGACAAGGCGGCAGCCAAAGTTTGGAGTTGTGCAGGTGACAGCTCGAAAGCTGTCTGCACTTCTACGTCGAGTGTCTTTTCAGCTTCAGCCTTGAGCTCCTCGAACAGCTCTCCGATCATCGGCAACACGTCCAGACGATCGTTATCGCCTAGGGTGGAGACGAAGTTACGGAAGGCTTCATCGATGTCGCTACCAAACAGCTGTACCAGCGTCTGTACCTTGCTTTCGCTAGTCAGACGGGGGTTCTTCAGCAGTTCGGCAACTTGGGGAACGTCAACGGCGACCGCAGCCAGGCTCAACATGCCTGACCAGGCATCGATCCGACCAGCTGCGCTGGCAAACTCGAAAGCTGCCTTCGCGTAAGGCCGGGCAAGCGTCTGGGTATTGATCATCGCTTGCCTCGCTTAGAGTTGGGAGGCCAGTTTTTCGACCAGATCGTTGTGCGCCTTGGCGTCCACCTGGGACTCCAGGATCTTCTCCGCACCCATCACGGCCAATACCGCTACCTGATTGCGCAGTTGCTCCTTGGCACGATTCACTTCCTGCTCGATTTCGGCGCGGGCGCCGGCTACCAGTCGCTCACCTTCGGCGCGCGCCTGCTGCTTGGCTTCCTCAACAATGGCGTTGGCCTGCTTGTTGGCCTGCTCAAGAATCTGGGCAGCTTGCCCTTTGGTCTCGCGGAGGGTGTTGGACACCTTTTCCTGAGCCAATTTTAGGTCTTGCTGCGCACGGCCTGCGGCGTCCAGTCCTTCGGCAATTTTCTTCTGGCGTTCCTGCATGGCCTTGGTGATAGGCGGCCATACGAACTTCATGCAGAACCAGACGAAAATAGCGAAAGCGAACGTTTGACCGAACAGCGTCAAGTTAATGTTCACAGCGATATACCTCGTGCTATCTCGTTCGACGCGGTTGTCAATTCCACGGCAACGGGGCTCGGCGAGCGAACCCCATCAGGAACCGGAATGTATTAGCCAGCGACAACGAAGATGAGGTACATCGCGATACCAACACCGATCATCGGTACGGCGTCGAGCAGACCGGCCATCAGGAAGGTCTTGGTTTGCAGCTGAGGAGCCAGCTCGGGTTGACGAGCGGTGGATTCCAGCAGCTTGCCGCCCAGCAGGGCGAAGCCGATGCCAGTGCCCAGGGCACCCAGACCGATCATGATGGAGGCGGCGATGTAGACGAGTTCCATGTAAAGCTCCTGAAGCTAAGGGGGTTAAGGTTTTTCGGGTAAAGCAAAAACGTTTCGAACGATTCAGCTGTTATGGCGTGAGCTCGGCGTGCCCATGATCTTCATGTGCAGAGCTCAGGTACACCACGGTCAGAACCATGAAGATGAACGCCTGAAGCGGGATTACCAGGATGTGGAAAATCGCCCAGGGTACATTCAGGGTCCACTGCACGTAGAACGGCAGCAGCGCAATGAGGATGAATACCACCTCACCGGCATACATGTTGCCGAACAGACGCAGAGCCAGGCTCAGCGGCTTGGTCAGCAGACCGAGGATTTCGAGAAACAGGTTGAACGGAACCAGAGACCAGTGGTTGAACGGGGTGAAGGCCAGCTCTTTGGTGAAACCACCGACGCCCTTGACTTTGAAGCTGTAGAACAGGATCAGGATGAATACACCCAACGACAGGCCGAAGGTGCCGTTCGGGTCGGCAGTCGGGACGATCTTGAAGTAGGGCAGCCCAAGCAGCGTAGCCAGGCCCGGGATGTAATCCACAGGAATCCACTTCAGGCTGTTCATCAGGAACACCCAGACGAAAATGGTCAAAGCGAGTGGCGCGATAAGCGCGTTGCGGCCGTGAAAAGTATCTTTCACCACGCCTTCGACGAACTCGACGCACATCTCCACGAAGTTCTGCAGGCGCCCCGGAATGCCAGCGGTTGCGCCCTTGGCGGCCATGCGGAAAACCAGGACGAAGATCAGGCCCATGAACAACGACCATCCGAGTGTATCGAGATGGACGGCCATGAAGCCCATGTCGCGGGCTTCAGTGCCCGTCTGGGCGATGGTCCAGGTGGCCTGGTCGACCACCGAGCCGTCTGCGCGAACGTAACCTTCCGGCAATTTTCCGTAAGTCAGATTCTGTAGGTGATGCTGGATGTATTCCGCCGGGGTACTCGCCATAAACGCCTCAGTGTTCAATGCTTCGGATTATTTTTCATCAGCAGGAGGGCGCTCGCTCCGGCGCCAAGAACCATCAGATAGCCGGCAAACAACGCTACCGGTTCCAGAGGTTTCACTCCCACAAACACCAGCGCGAATAGCGCTGCTGCCAGAATCTGCTTCCCCATCTCGCCAGCCCACAATGACTGAACGATGGCCTTTGCCGAACGCGCGCCGAAATAACGAAACGCCTTGAATGCAAAATATGTATTGCCCAATAGAGCTATCAAACCGCCCAGCAGGCCGGAATAGCCCGCAACCATACCAAAAAAAACACCACAAAAAATGCCGGTGACCGACGCAACGAGCGCCTGTACCACCAGCACACGTACTACAGGCATCCGATGGAGAGGTGTTCTGTTACGTATATTCACCTACAACCACCGCCAAATACCCATGCCATCTGAAAATGACGGCAGTCAAAAAAGCGCCGCGAGTATAGGAGCAGCCCCAGCGGCGTTCAACCTTCCGGTAGTTATTTCCGATCGGCACTACATAAATTTTGTATCAACGAATGTGCGCCAGTACGCCTTGCAACTCATCCAGCGAATTGTAGCGGATCACCAGCTGACCCTTGCCCTTTTCGCCATGCTTGATTTGCACTGGAGAACCCAGGCGCTCGGCTAGCCGTTGTTCCAGGCGAACAATGTCCGGATCGCTCTTCGGCTCGGCTTTGGTGTCCTTGCTGCCATTGAGCCACTGCCGAACCAGCGCCTCGGTCTGGCGCACCGTCAATCCTCGTGCGACAACATGACGCGCGCCTTCGACCTGCTGTTCAACGGGCAACCCCAGCAACGCCCGCGCATGTCCCATTTCAAGATCGCCATGGGACAGAAGCGTCTTGATCTCTTCAGGCAAGGAAATCAGACGCAACAGGTTGCTGATGGTCACCCGTGACTTGCCCACCGCGTCAGCGACCTGCTGCTGGGTCAGCTGGAATTCCTGCTGAAGTCGTTGCAGAGCCACAGCTTCTTCGATCGGATTGAGATCTTCGCGTTGGATGTTTTCGATCAGCGCCATGGCGATGGCCGCTTCGTCCGAGACTTCGCGTACCAATGCCGGAATTTTCTCGAGCCCCGCCTGTTGGCTGGCACGCCAGCGCCGCTCACCTGCAATGATCTCGTAGCGGCCCGAGCCGATAGAGCGAACAACGATCGGCTGCATCAAGCCTTGGCTACGAATCGAATTCGCCAATTCATCGAGGGTCACCGGGTCGATATCGCGACGCGGCTGATACTTGCCCCGCTGGATGACGTCGAGGGGCAGCTGTTGCAGCTCGCGCTCGTCGACCTGAACGGTCTGTTCCTGCGCCGCTGTTACATTGGCGCCGCCGAGCAGGGCATCCAGTCCGCGTCCTAGGCCTCGTTTTTTGGTCGCCATGAAAGTTCCTTATGCGGTTACGCTGCGGGCGGCTCGACGCTGACGACGCGACAGTTCGCCCGCCAGTGCCAGATAGGCCAAGGCGCCCTTGGATTGCTTGTCGTAGACCAACGCCGGCATGCCATGACTGGGCGCTTCGGCCAGTCGCACATTGCGCGGGATGACGGTGTCGTAGAGCTTCTCTCCGAAATGCGCCTTGAGCTGTTCGGTGACATCGTTGGTCAGGCTGCTGCGCGGATCGTACATGGTGCGCAATAGGCCCTCGATTTTCAGCGTTGGATTCAACGCCTGACCGATGCGCTGAATGGAATTGACCAGGTCAGTCAGACCTTCGAGGGCGTAATATTCGCACTGCATCGGAATGATCACGCCGTCCGCCGCTGTCAGGGCGTTGATGGTCAGCATCGATAAAGAAGGCGGACAATCAATGAGGATGTAATCGTAATTCTCGCGTACTGGCGCAAGCGCCTCGCGCAGGCGGTTTTCCTTGGCCGGCAAATTGAGCAGGGCGACTTCTGCGGCCGTCAGGTCACGGTTGGCCGGCAGTAACTGATAACCACCGTGCTCGGAAAACTGCATCGCATCGATCAAGCTGCATTCGCCGATGAGAACGTCATAGATCGAGTAGTCGAGACTCAACTTATCCACACCGCTTCCGGTGGTGGCGTTGCCCTGTGGATCAAGATCGATAAGCAAGACGCGACGGCGTGTCGCAACCAGCGAAGCGGCGAGGTTGATGCAGGTGGTGGTCTTGGCGACACCGCCCTTCTGGTTGGCGATGGCAAATACTTTAGCCATGGTCAGTGTCTGTCCGGAGTCATGAAGTGCGGCGCAGTATCAACAGATGGCGTTGCCCTTGGCAACCGGGAACCTTGAGAACCAGACAGCGCTCCAGTTGGAAATCCTCCGGCAGCGCCTGTAGCTCATCGTCCGGCTGGATACCTTTCATGGCAAGCCAGTGCGTATCGCGATCGCCTAGATGGCGCGTCCAGTCGGCAAAGTCACGCAGAGAGCTGAAAGCCCGGGAGGTGATACCGGCAAAGGGCTGCTCCGGTCTGAACTCTTCGACGCGGCTGTGGACAACTTCCAGATTTGCGAGTTTCAGTTCGAGCTTGACCTGCGTCAGAAAGCGGGTCTTTTTGCCGTTCGAGTCGAGCAGTGTAAAGCTGCACTCGGGAAACAGAATTGCCAACGGTATGCCAGGCATACCACCACCGCTCCCTACATCGAGCCAGCGCGAGCCGCCCTGCTCTATTTGCGGCGCGACGCTGAGGCTATCGAGCAGATGCCGCGAAACCATTTCCGCCGGATCGCGCACGGCGGTCAGGTTGTAGGCTTTGTTCCACTTGTTCAGCAGCCGCAAATAGCCGAGCAGTAGCTCTTGCTGGGTTTCGTTCAGATCGACGCCCAGCAAGGCCGCACCCTGCTTGAGTTCTTCGGCATAGCGGGAGTATTCGGCGTCCATCAAGCGCGTTGCTCCAGCTTCTGACCGGCGCTGCGTTTTTTCAAATGGATCATCAGGAGCGATACGGCTGCCGGTGTCACGCCGGGTATCCGCGAAGCCTGGCCTAGCGTCTCGGGGCGCGCCTGGGAAAGCTTGTGCTGGATCTCCTTCGACAAGCCGCTGATGGTCGCGTAAACCAGGTCCGCCGGTAGCACCACGCTTTCGCTGGCACGCAGGCGGACTATCTCCTCCTGCTGGCGATCAATGTATCCGGCGTACTTGGTCTTGATCTCGACCTGCTCGGCGACCTGGGGATCTTCGACCCCAGCGCCAGTGAGCTGAATCAGGCTTTGGTAGTCAATTTCCGGACGCGCAAGCAGATTGAGCAGGTTGTACTCGTGGGTCAGCGGTGTGCCGAAACGCTCGGCGATGGCATCGCCCTGCTGGGTGGCAGGACGCACCCAGGTGCTTTTCAGACGCTGTTCTTCCTGAACGATACTTTCGCGCTTGCGCTCGAACGCCGCCCAGCGAACATCATCCACCAGTCCTAACTCCCGGCCTTTTTCGGTCAACCGAAGGTCGGCGTTGTCCTCGCGCAGTATCAACCGATACTCGGCGCGAGAAGTGAACATGCGATACGGCTCTTGGGTTCCCAGGGTGATCAGATCGTCGACCAGCACGCCCAGGTAGGCTTCGTCGCGACGTGGACACCAGCTGTCCTTTCCTAGCGCGCGCAGGGCCGCATTGGTACCGGCCAGCAAGCCCTGCGCGCCGGCTTCTTCGTAACCCGTGGTGCCATTGATTTGGCCAGCGAAAAAGAGCCCGCCGATAACCTTGGTTTCCAGGCTGTATTTCAGATCGCGCGGATCGAAATAATCGTATTCGATGGCATAGCCAGGTCGGACGATGTGGGCCTGCTCCATCCCACGAATGCTCTGCACGATCTGCAACTGAACATCGAACGGCAGCGAGGTGGAAATGCCATTGGGGTAAAGCTCATGGGTAGTCAGGCCTTCGGGCTCGATGAAAACCTGGTGGCTGTCCTTGTCGGCGAAACGATGGATCTTGTCCTCGATCGATGGACAGTAGCGTGGCCCGACCCCCTCGATGACACCGGAATACATCGGCGAGCGGTCGAGATTGGCCGCGATGATTTCATGGGTTTTGGCGTTGGTGTGAGTAATCCAGCAACTGACCTGCTCTGGATGCTGCGCCGCATGACCGAGGAATGACATCGGCGGAATGGGCGTGTCGCCCGGCTGTTCGGTCATCACCGAGAAATCGACGCTGCGGCCGTCGATACGAGGCGGCGTCCCGGTTTTCAGACGACCGACACGAAGCGGTAATTCGCGCAGACGTGCGGCCAAAGCAATGGACGGCGGATCGCCAGCGCGTCCACCTGAGTAATTCTGCAAACCAATGTGGATAAGTCCACCAAGGAAGGTCCCGGTCGTCAGAACAACCGACTCGGCGAAGAAACGCAGGCCCATCTGTGTGATGACACCTTTGACCTGATCCGCCTCTACGATCAGATCGTCAGCAGCCTGCTGAAATATCCACAGGTTCGGCTGATTCTCCAGCGATTCGCGCACCGCAGCCTTGTAGAGCACACGGTCGGCCTGCGCACGCGTAGCCCGGACCGCCGGACCCTTGCGGCTGTTGAGCACGCGGAACTGTATTCCACTCTTGTCGGTGGCAGTCGCCATGGCGCCGCCCAACGCGTCGATTTCCTTGACCAGATGACTTTTGCCGATGCCACCAATGGCCGGATTGCAGCTCATCTGCCCTAGCGTCTCGACGTTATGAGTGAGCAGCAATGTCTTCACGCCGATTCGAGCGGCTGCCAAAGCAGCTTCGGTACCGGCATGGCCACCGCCGATAACGATGACGTCAAAACGGGAAGGGAAATCCACCACGCACCTCGTGCCTGTTCAGATGAGTTCTGGGAAACGCGCAAGTATAGGGGTTAGAAGATTTCGAAAGAAGTCCTTTGAACAAAAATTGACCAGCTGCCGCTTCAGGCATGACTAGGTAAAACAGACGCATCATTAGAAAGAATAGAGAAAGTATTTAAAGCTTATGTTTATGTTTATAAATAGGACCAAAATTTCTGTGGATAGATCACCAGAAGCCCCGTATTTAAAGGCTTACAGCGATTTAAAAGGTTGTGTTAATGCTGCGCTCTACCCGTGCGCTGCCGGTTCATAGGCTGTGTATGAAAGGGCAAGTTATGCACAGGGCAATCTGCATGCCTGTTGTTCAACTGGTTATAGACCGATCTTAGGCGTACTTTTCCACAGAGCTTAGCGGTAGGGATTGGTAAGCTCTGCCATAGCTTGCGGCAAGCCAGTGGAGACGTTGGGTAGGGTTGAAGGGCATTGGCGATGTTAATGACGAGGTTTCCCGCAGGCAGCCGCAGAACGAAGCACGGTGGCGTTCAAGCGCGCGGGAATTAGCGAAGCCTAAGGAGCCGTCGAACGAGGCTTCGAGCTACTTACCAATACAGAAGCTGGAGAATATGCGGCCCAGCAGATCATCTGAACTGAAGGCTCCAGTGATTTCGCCAAGCGCTTGCTGAGCTTGGCGGAGGTCCTCGGCCAGCAGCTCCCCCGCTCCAGCGAGCGTGAGCTGGGCATGACCATGTTCCAGATGCTCCGCAGCCTGTCGCAGCGCATCCAGGTGTCTACCACGGGCGCTGAAACCACTCTCGGCGGTCTGGTCATAGCCCATGCAGTCCTTTAGATGCTCACGCAGCATTTCGAGGCCGTCACCTGATTTCGCCGAGAGGCTCAGGGTGGTATAGCCGTCAGGATTGATAGCAAGCCTGGCGGCTTCGCCGGTCAGGTCGGCCTTGTTGCGGATGAGGGTGGTTTTGGTGCGGTCCGGCCAGATGGTGAGAAACTCGGGCCAACCTGGCTCGCCAGCGTCGCCGGATGCTGCGCTGGCGTCCATCACCAGGAGTATCCGGTCGGCATCCTCGATGGCCTTGATGGCGCGCTCCACTCCGATGCGCTCCACTTGATCATCGGTATCTCGCAAGCCGGCGGTATCGATGATGTGCAACGGCATACCGTCGATATGAATGTGCTCGCGAAGCACGTCGCGCGTGGTGCCTGCGATATCGGTGACGATCGCCGCTTCCCGACCGGCCAGTGCGTTGAGCAGGCTGGACTTTCCAGCATTGGGGCGACCGGCGATCACGACATTCATGCCCTCTCGCAGCAGTGCACCCTGACCGGCTTCACGGATGACCTCGCCCAGTTCCTGTCTGACACCCTGCAACAATGCAAGCACTCGACCATCGGCCAGGAAATCGATTTCCTCTTCCGGGAAATCGATCGCTGCCTCCACGTAGATCCGCAGCTGGATGAGTTTTTCTGTCAGTTGATGCACCCGCCGGGAAAACTCGCCCTGCAACGAGCGCACGGCGTTGCGGGCGGCCTGGGCGGAGCTTGCTTCGATCAGATCGGCGATCGCCTCGGCTTGCGCCAGGTCCAGCTTGTCGTTGAGGAAAGCCCGCTCGCTGAATTCGCCGGGGCGAGCCAGGCGCGCGCCCAACTCCACGCAGCGGCGCAATAGCATGTCCATCACCACCGGGCCACCATGGCCCTGCAGTTCCAGTACATCTTCGCCGGTAAAGGAATTAGGACCTGGGAAGAACAGCATCAGCCCTTCATCGATGACCTCTCCATCGTCGGCATGGAACGGGCCGTAATGTGCATGGCGGGCTGTCGGCTCCCGGCCACTGAGAGTGATGGCCACCGCTTTCGCCCGCGGGCCGGAAACACGCACGACCCCTATTCCCCCTCTCCCGGGTGCGGTGGCGACTGCGGCAATGGTTTCACGATCGTGACTCATGCGTCTCTCCAGAGGATCCAAAGCAAAACGCCCCAATCAAGGGGCGTTCTGTTCGTTCAGCAGATCAGGCTGCGGCCTGTCTCTCGATCTTGCGGGTAATGTACCACTGCTGAGCGATCGACAAGACGTTGTTGACGACCCAGTACAGCACCAGACCTGCCGGGAACCACAGGAAGAAGAAGGTAAAGATGACTGGCAACAGCTTCATCACCTTGGCTTGCATCGGATCCGGTGGAGTGGGGTTCAGCTGCTGCTGGATGAACATGGTCACGCCCATGATGATCGGCAGGATGAAGAACGGATCCTTGATCGACAGGTCGGTGATCCAGAACATCCAGGGCGCCTGGCGCATCTCGACGCTTTCCAGCAGAACCCAATAGAGCGCAAGGAAAACAGGCATCTGCACCAGGATCGGCAGACAGCCGCCAAGCGGATTGATCTTCTCTTTTTTGTACAGCTCCATCATCGCCTGGGACATCTTCTGGCGGTCATCGCCGAACTGTTCCTTGAGTGCCTGCATCTTCGGCGATACCGCACGCATGCGCGCCATCGACCTATAGCTGGCGGCAGACAGCGGGAAAAACGCGAGCTTAATGATGATGGTCAGTACGATGATCGACCAGCCCCAGTTACCCAGTAGTGCGTGAATGTTTTCCAGCAGCCAGAAGATCGGTTGGGCGATGAACCAGAGAATGCCGTAGTCGACGGTCAGACGCAGACCGGGGGAAAGTTCCTCGAGCTTGTCCTGCCTCTTGGGACCCGCATAGAGGGTCGCGGCTGTTTCACCCTGGCTACCGGGCGCGACTGCAATGGCAGGACCGGTGAAACCGATAATGTAGTTACCTTGGCTATCCTTGCGCGTTTGTACCTGGTTGGTCTGATCGGGCGCAGGAATCCAGGCGGTCACGAAGTAGTGCTGCAACCAGGCGATCCAGCCGCCGTCGACGGTTCTCTTCAGGTTCTGGTCGTCCATGTCGCCCATGGACACCTTGGTATAGGGCTCGTCCTTGGTCCACAGTGCCGCACCTAGATAGGTTGCCGTGCCGGTTGCCGTGCTCGAAGAGGGATCCCCACTGTCGTCGCGCTTGAGCTGACCAAACATGTAACCAGTCCAGGCCTTCTGGCTCTGGTTGTCGATCAGGTAACGTACACCCAGATCGTAATCGCCACGATCGAAGGTGAAACGCTTGGTGTAATTGACGCCATCTTCGCTGTACTTCAGGTCGACGACGAGCTGATCCTGCCCTTCGGCGAGCTGATAGTGCTGTTGCTCGCTGCTGTACAGTGGGCGGCCGCTGGCTTTGTCTGGACCATCGCCAATCAGCCCGCTCTGAGCTTCGTACGTTCGCTCGGCGCTACGCTCGAAAAGCTGGAAAGGAACATCCGGCCGATCCTGGCGGCGCGGAAACTCCGGCAAGCGCAGGTCGACGATATCACCGCCACGTGGATCGATCGCCACGTCGAGGACATCGGTACGCACACGGATGAGCTGAGAGCTGACCTGAGTTTCAGGAAGCGCGCTGACCGACTGCTCGCCAGCGACAGCAGGAATGTCACCCTGCGAACCTTCAGCAGTAACAGTGGTTGGCGTCTCGGGTAGCTGAGTGGCCGAAGATTGTTCCTGATTTGTCTCGGCAGGCAGAGCAGCCTGACCATAGTCCTGATTCCACTGAAGAACCATCAGGTAGGCAACGACTGCCAATGCGACAAGCAGGATCGAGCGTTTGATATCCATGGTTACTCGGTCATCGAAGATGAATTGGAGGTGTTGTTGGAAGGCACGGGATCATAGCCGCCCGGATTCCATGGATGGCAACGGCCAAGCCTGCAGAGGCTCAGCCAGCCACCGCGCAGCAGGCCATGATTCTCAATGGCCTCTTGTGCGTAGCAGGAGCAACTTGGGTAGAAACGACAATGGCTCGCCATCATGGGGCTGATGGCGTACCGGTAGATCCGAATCGGAATCAAGGCCAGTTTACGCATGGGCGGACTTGCTCTGTTCCGGACTGCCGGCGGTCTGGGAGGGTGTACGGGACAACCGCCTCCAGAGTTTGGCGAATTGCCGTGCCAGTTCGGGATTATCCAGATCAGCCAATCCCTTGCGAGCGATAACCACGATGTCCCACCCCGTCAGTTCCATCTGGTGGAGACGAAAGGTCTCACGCAGTTGCCGCTTGATGCGATTGCGTTCAACCGCGAGCTTGACGCTCTTCTTGCCGATCACCAGCCCGATTCGGGGGTGCGGCAGTTCGTTTTCGCGCACCAGGAGCAGGACGTTCCTGCCCGGTAACTTGCCGGAAGGGGAGTCGAAGACTGCTTTGAACTGACGCGGGGTCAGCAATCGCTTTTCCCGAGCGAAGTCTCGACTCACTACCTGTTCCGACGTGTTCAGACTGCCAGGCGCTTACGACCTTTGGCGCGACGGCGCGACAGGACGGCACGGCCGTTCTTGGTGGCCATACGAGCACGGAAACCGTGAGTGCGAGCGCGCTTGAGGGTGCTGGGTTGGAAAGTGCGTTTCATGATGCGTTTACCTGGTGATCCGTTGCGGGCCGGAATGGCCCCCTTTTAAGAGACCGGCGATTGTAGAGAAGCTGCGCTGCGAGGTCAATTTCCAACCAGCGGCACGAAAGACAAATAAAAAAGATAGAAAGAGTTTTAAAGCTTTCTTAAAACAGAGCTTATTAATGGTGTGTACCTGTTCTGTGGATAACCTCCTATAGCCCAGGACACACGCCATCTTAGGCGTTACTAAACTCTCTTCGTAAACGGTGCGTTTACGGTGGGAACGCATTTGATTTCCTGTGAACACTTTTGCAGGTTATCAACAGGCAGGTTCCGCACTGACCTTTGCACAGGCTTATCCGGAACCCTGACGGGGGGTTATCAACAGCGCTCAGGCCCTGTGCCGAGATTGTTACTAGCTATATTTTTGCCTGAGTTCGCCCCTATAAGGATGCCGACTGTGGATAACCGGGCTGGCCAAGGCTACAATGACTGCCGTTTGAAGCTCGACAGCGTCTAGGAGATTCCGTGTCGGTGGAACTTTGGCAGCAGTGCGTTGACCTCTTGAGAGATGAGCTGCCGGCCCAGCAATTCAACACGTGGATCCGTCCGCTTCAAGTCGAGGCTGAGCGAGATGAGCTGCGCGTATACGCACCCAATCGATTCGTTCTTGATTGGGTCAACGAAAAGTATCTTTCCCGTTTGCTTGAGTTGCTATCCGAACGCGCTACCGGCCCGGCACCTTCGTTGTCTCTATTGATAGGAAGCAAACGTACGGCCGCCGCCGCGCTCCCTTCTGCATCGATGGCCCGTGCTCAACAGCAGGCCAGCGTTTCTGCCGCGCCCTCGCAAACGGCACATTCGGAACCCGCTGCCGTTGCACTTCCATCTGCTCCGCCACCAGCAGCTGCGCCTGCGCGTGCGGAGCGTAACGTCCAGGTCGAAGGTGGACTCAAGCACACCAGTTACCTCAACCGGACCTTTACCTTCGAAAATTTCGTCGAGGGCAAGTCCAATCAGCTGGCTCGCGCTGCTGCATGGCAAGTCGCCGACAATCCCAAGCATGGCTATAACCCGCTGTTTCTTTATGGTGGGGTGGGTCTCGGTAAAACTCACTTGATGCATGCGGTGGGCAACCACCTGCTGAAGAAAAATCCCAACGCTAAGGTGGTCTATCTTCATTCGGAGCGTTTCGTCGCCGACATGGTCAAGGCGCTGCAGCTCAATGCCATCAATGAATTCAAACGCTTCTATCGCTCGGTGGATGCGCTGCTGATCGACGACATTCAGTTCTTCGCCAAGAAGGAGCGCTCCCAGGAAGAGTTCTTTCACACCTTCAATGCGTTATTGGAAGGTGGGCAGCAGGTGATTCTCACCAGTGACCGCTATCCGAAGGAAATCGACGGACTAGAAGAAAGACTCAAGTCCCGTTTCGGCTGGGGCCTGACGGTTGCTGTCGAGCCGCCAGAGCTTGAGACGCGAGTGGCGATCCTGATGAAGAAAGCTGACCAAGCCAATGTGGATTTGCCACATGATGCTGCGTTCTTCATCGCGCAGCGGATCCGCTCGAATGTGCGTGAGCTTGAAGGCGCACTGAAGCGCGTCATCGCTCACGCTCATTTTATGGGCCGCGATATCACCATCGAGCTCATTCGAGAGTCTTTGAAAGACTTGCTTGCTCTGCAGGACAAGTTGGTCAGTGTGGATAATATTCAGCGCACCGTCGCAGAGTACTACAAGATAAAGATCTCCGATCTGCTGTCGAAACGACGTTCCCGATCAGTGGCGAGACCGCGGCAGGTCGCGATGGCTTTGTCAAAAGAACTCACCAACCATAGCCTGCCGGAGATCGGCGATGCGTTTGGTGGGCGCGATCACACGACCGTGCTTCATGCCTGTCGTAAAATTGCTGAACTTCGTGAATTGGACGCGGATATTCGCGAAGATTACAAAAATCTGCTGCGTACTTTGACAACCTGAACTGCGGCCAATTAATAGGCAAGGGACCAGACCATGCATTTCACTATTCAGCGCGAAGCCCTGTTGAAACCTCTGCAGTTGGTGGCCGGCGTCGTCGAGCGACGCCAGACCTTGCCCGTTTTGTCCAACGTGTTACTGGTGGTTCAGGATCATCAGTTATCCCTTACCGGCACTGATCTCGAAGTCGAACTGGTCGGCCGCGTAGCCCTAGAGGATGCATCCGAGCCGGGGGAGATAACGGTACCGGCGCGTAAGCTGATGGACATATGTAAGAGCCTGCAGCCCGATGCGTTGATTGATATACGGCTGGATGATCAGAAAGTGGTGATCAAGTCGGGGCGTAGCCGTTTTTCCCTTTCGACCCTGCCGGCCAACGATTTCCCTACCGTCGAGGAAGGGCCAGGCTCTCTCAATTTCAGCGTCAACCAGGGCAAGATGCGTCGTTTGATCGAACGCAGCAGCTTTGCCATGGCACAGCAGGACGTGCGCTACTACCTGAACGGTATGCTAATCGAAGTTTCCAGCGGAATGCTGCGTGCGGTCGCGACCGATGGCCATCGGTTAGCGATGTGTTCCATGCAGGCCGGTATCGAGCAACCGGATCGTCACCAAGTCATCGTGCCGCGCAAAGGGATTCTCGAACTGGCCCGTTTGCTGACCGATCAGGACGGCGACGTCAGCATCGTGCTTGGTCAGCACCACATCCGCGCAACGACCAATGAGTTCACTTTCACTTCTAAGTTGGTGGATGGTAAGTTCCCCGATTATGAGCGCGTACTGCCCCGCGGCGGTGACAAGCTGGTCGTCGGTGAGCGCCAGACGCTGCGCGAAGCATTCAGCCGCACGGCGATTCTCTCCAACGAGAAATATCGCGGTATCCGCCTGCAGCTCGAAAGCGGGCTGTTGAAAATCCAGGCCAACAACCCGGAACAGGAAGAGGCGGAAGAAGAAGTTGCGGTCGACTACGCCGGCGGATCGTTGGAGATCGGTTTCAACGTCAGCTATCTGCTCGACGTGCTGGGTGTCATGACCACTGACCAGGTTCGTCTGATTCTTTCCGATGCCAACAGCAGTGCGCTGGTTCAGGAATACGACAACGACGATTCAGCCTATGTCGTGATGCCGATGCGTCTGTAACGCTCGACCCTTAATGTCCCTCAGCCGTATATCTGTCACCGGCGTTCGCAATCTGCAGCCGGTGACGCTCATCCCCTCCCCTCGGATCAACATCCTTCACGGCGACAACGGCAGCGGGAAAACCAGTTTTCTCGAAGCCATTCATCTGCTTGGAATGGCCCGTTCGTTTCGCAGTACGCGGCTGAACCCAGTAATCAGCCACGAGCACGTCAGTTGTACGGTGTTTGGCCAGGTTGAGCTGGGTGAGGGCCAGTCCAATGCGCTGGGCATCGCCAGAGAACGCTCTGGTGAATTTCGCATTCGCATCAACGGCCAGAGCGCGCGTAGTGCGGCTGAGCTTGCTGAAACCCTGCCGCTGCAGCTGATCAATCCAGATAGCTTCCGGCTTCTGGAAGGCGCCCCCAAGCTTCGCCGACAGTTCCTTGACTGGGGCGTGTTCCACGTGGAACCACGTTTTCTCAGAGCCTGGCAGCGTCTCCAGCAGGCGCTGCGGCAACGAAACTCCTGGCTGCGGCATGGTACACTGGACGCCGCTTCGCAGGCCGCCTGGAGCCAAGAACTGAGCGTAGCGAGCGACGAAATAGATGCTTATAGGCGAGCTTATATTCAGGCATTGAAGCCTGTATTCGAGCAAACGCTGGCGTCTCTTCTTGAACTCGAAGGCTTTCAATTGAGTTATTACCGCGGTTGGGACAAAGAACGTTCTTTGGCCGAGGTTCTAACGGCATCGATTGACCGCGACAGAATAATGGGACACACCCAGGCGGGGCCGCAGCGAGCCGATCTGCGCTTGCGAATAGCCGGTCACAACGCTGCGGAGATTCTCTCGCGAGGCCAGCAGAAGCTGGTTGTGTGTGCCCTGCGGATTGCCCAGGGGCACTTAGTGAGCGAGACCAAGCGAGGCCAGTGTGTTTATCTGGTTGATGACCTGCCGTCCGAGCTGGATGGCCAACATCGGCTGGCACTATGCCGGCTGCTTGAACAACTGAATTGCCAGGTATTCATCACCTGCGTCGATTCGAATGTATTGCGAGAAGGCTGGCGTGACGATACCCCAGTCTCATTGTTTCACGTGGAACATGGTGCGATCACCCAGTCCACGGCCCCTCGGGAGTGAAGGCATGAGCGAAAATCACACGTACGATTCATCCAGCATCAAGGTTCTCAAGGGCCTCGATGCCGTACGCAAACGTCCCGGCATGTACATTGGCGACACGGATGATGGCACCGGCCTGCATCATATGGTCTTCGAAGTGGTCGATAACTCGATTGACGAGGCGCTCGCCGGACACTGCAGCGACATATCGATCACTATCCATGTCGATGAGTCCATTACCGTTCGTGATAACGGCCGTGGGATTCCCGTCGATATTCACGAAGAGGGTGTGTCGGCAGCCGAAGTCATCATGACTGTGCTCCACGCCGGCGGTAAGTTCGATGACAATTCCTACAAAGTTTCCGGTGGCCTCCACGGTGTTGGTGTGTCGGTGGTGAACGCCCTATCCGAAGAGCTTGTGCTGACGATCCGTCGGGAAGGTAAAGTATGGGAGCAGATTTATCGCCATGGTGTGCCACAGGCACCGCTGGCAGCCGTTGGTGAGACCGAAGATTCAGGTACTCAGATCCATTTCAAGCCGTCGTCAGAAACTTTTCAGAACATCCATTTCAGTTGGGATATCCTGGCAAAGCGGTTACGCGAGCTGTCGTTCCTTAACTCCGGTGTGGGTATCGTGCTGCGCGACGAGCGCAACGCCAAGGACGAGCTTTTCAAGTACGAGGGCGGTTTGAGTGCGTTCGTCGCCTACCTCAACACCAATAAGACGCCGGTCAATGAGGTGTTTCACTTCAATGTCCAGCGTGACGACGGGGTCGGTGTCGAAGTAGCTCTGCAGTGGAACGACAGCTTCAACGAGAATCTGCTCTGCTTCACTAACAACATTCCTCAGCGCGATGGCGGTACGCATCTGGCCGGTTTCAGATCGGCATTGACGCGTAATCTCAACAATTACATCGAACAGGAAGGTCTGGCGAAAAAGCACAAGGTGGCGACCACCGGTGACGATGCCCGTGAAGGTCTGACTGCAATCATTTCGGTGAAGGTCCCGGATCCAAAGTTCAGCTCGCAGACAAAGGACAAGCTGGTCTCGTCCGAAGTCAAAACGGCCGTGGAACAAGAAATGGGCAAGCATTTTGCTGACTTCTTGCTTGAGCATCCCAACGAAGCGAAAGCGGTCGTCGGCAAGATGATCGACGCTGCACGCGCTCGTGAGGCGGCGCGAAAAGCCCGTGAAATGACCCGGCGCAAGGGGGCTCTCGATATTGCCGGCCTCCCCGGAAAACTCGCCGACTGCCAGGAAAAGGACCCTGCCCTTTCCGAACTCTACATAGTGGAGGGTGACTCCGCGGGCGGTTCTGCCAAGCAGGGACGCAACCGCCGGACCCAGGCGATTCTGCCTCTCAAGGGCAAAATCCTGAACGTCGAGAAAGCTCGATTCGACAAGATGATTTCCTCGCAGGAAGTCGGCACGCTTATCACCGCCCTTGGCTGCGGTATCGGTCGAGACGAGTACAACATCGACAAGCTGCGCTATCACAACATCATCATCATGACCGATGCCGACGTTGACGGTTCGCACATTCGTACGCTGCTGCTCACCTTCTTCTTCCGTCAATTGCCCGAGCTAATCGAGCGTGGGTATGTATACATCGCTCAACCGCCACTTTACAAAGTCAAACGCGGGAAGCAGGAGCAATACATTAAAGACGACGAGGCGATGGATGAGTATCTCACCCAATCGGCGCTCGAAGATGCAAGCTTGCACGTCAATGAAGATGCTCCCGGCCTTTCGGGTGAGGCGCTTGAACGTCTAGTAAACGACTACCGCACAGTGATGAAGACGTTACAACGGTTGTCCCGACTCTACCCTCAGGAATTGACTGAGCACTTCATTTATTTGCCACGCGTATCGATCGACCAACTGGGCGACCACGCTGCAATGCAAGCCTGGATGGAGTCGTATTCCTCGCTACTGAAAGGCGTCGAGCAGTCTGGACTGACCTACAAGGCGAGCCTGCGAGAAGATAAAGAGCGCAACCTGTGGCTGCCGGAAGTCGAGATCCTTTCCCATGGGTTGGCCAGTTACGTCACGTTCAACCGAGATTTCTTCGGTAGTAACGATTACAAGACCGTGACAGTGTTGGGTGACAAGCTCAACAGCCTGTTAGAAGAAGGTGCTTACGTTAAGCGCGGTGAGCGAAGGAAGCAGGTCAGCACCTTCAAGGACGCGCTGGGGTGGTTGATGACGGAAGGCACACGTCGGCACAGCGTCCAGCGATACAAAGGGCTGGGAGAGATGAATCCGGATCAGCTGTGGGAAACCACCATGGATCCAGCGGTTCGGCGGATGCTCAAGGTCACTATCGACGATGCCATAGCGGCTGATCAGATCTTCAATACCTTGATGGGGGACGCGGTAGAACCCCGTCGGGATTTTATCGAATCCAATGCGCTGGCAGTATCCAATCTGGATTTCTGATTCTCTCGTTCTAGTTACTTACTTCCTAAAACCCGGCTTCCGCCGGGTTTTTTGTTTCACGTGGAACATAAAAAGTTTCCCGCTCTTCGATAGCTTTACCCCATGGGCCTTCTTGGTTTTATCAATTTTCCGAATTCCCTTGCGGTACGTAAGCTTTCTCTATCGAGACTTTCAGGTTCCTCGGCTTCCCAAGAAGCCGTCAAATCACTTACGAGGTAATCCAATGCTGGACACCAATCTCAAGACCCAGTTGAAAACCTATCTGGAAAAGGTCACTCAGCCGTTCGAGATCGTCGCGTCCCTCGGTGACGGCGAGAAATCCCAGGAAATGCTCGCCCTGCTGGAAGACATTGCCAGCCTTAGCGACCAGATCACCCTGCGCACCGATGGTGATGATGCCCGTCGCCCGTCGTTCGCACTCAACCGCATCGGTGGCAACATCAGCCTGCGTTTCGCCGGCATCCCGATGGGCCATGAGTTCACCTCGCTGGTGCTCGCCCTGTTGCAGGTCGGCGGCCATCCGTCGAAGACCGCACCGGAAGTCATCGAGCAGATCAAGAACATCGAAGGCGACTACAGCTTCGAAACCTACTTCTCGCTGTCCTGCCAGAACTGCCCCGACGTGGTCCAGGCGCTGAACCTGATGGCCGTGCTCAACCCGAACATCCGCCATGTCGCCATCGACGGCGCGCTGTTCCAGGACGAAGTCGAAGCCCGGCAGATCATGTCCGTACCGAGCATCTACCTCAACGGTGAGCTGTTCGGCCAAGGCCGCATGGGCGAAGAGGAAATTCTCGCCAAGCTCGACACCGGCGCCTCGGCGCGTGATGCCGAAAAACTCAGCGCCAAGGACGCCTTCGACGTACTCGTCGTCGGCGGTGGCCCGGCGGGTGCCGCAGCGGCCATCTACGCGGCGCGTAAAGGCATCCGCACCGGCGTGGCGGCCGAGCGTTTCGGCGGTCAGGTGCTGGACACCATGGCCATCGAAAACTTTATCTCGGTCAACGAGACCGAAGGCCCGAAACTGGCCCGTGCGTTGGAAAACCACGTGCGCGAATACGACGTCGACATCATGAACCTGCAGCGCGCTGCGGCTCTGATACCGGCTACCGGTGAAGGCGGCCTACACGAAATCAAGCTGGAAAATGGCGGCTCGCTCAAGGCCAAGACGCTGATCCTAGCCACCGGTGCCCGCTGGCGTGAAATGAACGTGCCGGGTGAGCAGCAATACCGTGGCCGTGGCGTTGCCTACTGCCCGCACTGCGACGGCCCGCTGTTCAAGGGCAAGCGTGTCGCGGTGATCGGCGGCGGAAACTCAGGCGTAGAAGCGGCCATCGACCTGGCCGGCATCGTCGCTCACGTCACGCTGATCGAGTTCGACAGCCAGCTGCGTGCCGACGCCGTGCTGCAGAAGAAGCTGCACAGCCTGGCCAACGTCACCGTGATCACCAGTGCACTGACCAGTGAAGTCATCGGCGACGGGCAGAAGGTCACCGGTTTGACCTACAAGGACCGCAACTCCAGCGAGTTCCACAACCTGGAACTGGAAGGCATCTTCGTGCAGATCGGCCTGCTACCCAACTCCGACTGGCTGAAGGGCACCGTCGAACTGACTTCGCGCGGCGAAATCATCGTCGATGCGCGGGGCGAGACCTCGCTGCCGGGCATCTTCGCGGCGGGCGACGTCACCACGGTGCCGTACAAGCAGATCGTCATTGCAGTCGGCGAAGGCGCCAAGGCCTCGCTGAGCGCCTTTGACCATCTGATCCGCAGCTCCGTCGAAGACTGAGTCTGACGAGCACAAAAAAGGGGGAGCAGATTTTCGGTCTGCTCTCCCTTTCGTTGTGCTCTGGACTGCTATTTCTTTGCGGTCAGATACCCATCCTCGAGCAGCCTGACCTGCGCATTGATCCAGTCTTCAGCGCGCTGATTGAGTTCGGCGACAGCGCGAGGACCTTCGCTTTCGGCATACATAGCTGGCCCAATAACCACCTGAATGGTGCCGGGTTTCTTGCCCCAGCCACTCTTGGGCCAGAACATCCCGGCGTTATGTGCGATCGGCAGGACTGGCAACCCGGCGTTGGCGGCAAGCGCCGCACCGCTCCGGGAGAACTTACCCTGCTCGCCGACCGGTACGCGCGTGCCTTCTGGGAAAATCAGCACCCAGGCGCCCTGCTCCAGCCGCTCATGGCCTTGCTTAGCCACCTGCCGCAGCGCAGCCTTGGGATTGTCGCGATCGATAGCGATGGGTTTGAGCAACATGATTGCCCAACCAAAGAACGGCACACGCAGCAACTCACGTTTGAGCACCTGGGTCAGAGGCTCGAAGTAGGCCGACAGGAAGAACGTCTCCCAGGTGCTCTGGTGCTTGGCCAGAATCACGCAAGGGCGCGACGGGACGTTCTCCGCACCGTGCACCTCGTAGCGCAGGCCGACCAGCGTCTTACCCAGCCATACGGCGCAGCGGCACCAGTTCTGTACGACGAAGCGATAGCGCATGCGGAATGCCATGAACGGCGCGCAGACCAGGCAGACCAGGCACCAGGCGAAAGCGGTGAAGGCCAGGAGGAAATAGAACAGCGCGATCCGAGCAGCAAACAGAAGGTTCATCACGATGCCCTCAGCAGATGTTCGGCAACCGCCGCGAGATCATCGAATACCTGGGTTCCAGGCGGTAGTGCGCCTTCCAGTGTACGCATGCCCTTGCCAGTCCTGACCAGGTAAGGCGCACCGCCCAAGAGCATACCGGCATGAAGGTCACGATGGCTGTCGCCGACCACCGGTACATCTTTGAGATCGGGCAAATGAAAATGCTCGGCAATTTTATGGAACAGCCCCGGCAGGGGCTTACGGCAGTCACAGCCATCGTCCGGACCATGCGGGCAATGCATGATCAGGTCGATGCGTCCGCCCTGCTCCATCACCAGCTGCTGCATCTTGAAGTGCATATCGTCGAGCATCGAGGCATCGAACATGCCTCGCGCCAGCCCGGACTGGTTGGTGGCGACCGCCACCGTCCAGCCCGCCTTGCACAGGCTGGCGATGGCCTGGAGAGAGCCTGGAATCGGAATCCATTCATCCAGGTTCTTCACATATGCATCGGAGTCCTCATTGATGACGCCGTCGCGGTCGAGCACTATCAGTTTCACCGGCTTAGCCAAGTGCGGAAATATCGGCGACGCCAAGGAAAAGTCCTCTCAACCGGGCAAGCAAGGCATAGCGGTTGGCACGTACCGAAGCGTCTTCGGCATTGACCAGTACCGCCTCGAAGAAGGCATCCACCGGGCCGCGCAGATGCGCCAGACGCTCGAGCGCCTCGCGATACTGGCGCGCCGCTGCGAGCGGCTGCACGGCCTGTTCGGCTTGTTGCAGCGCCGAATAAAGCGAGAACTCGGTGGCATTGTCGAACCAGCGGGGCTCGACGGTTTCCGGCAGCTTCGCTTCGAACTTGCTCAGCAGGTTCGAGACACGCTTGTTGGCCGCTGCCAACGCTTCTGCTTCCGGTAGCGTGCGGAACGCCTGCACCGCCTGCACACGCTGATCGAAGTCCAGCGCGGAGCCTGGCTGCACGGCGCGTACCGACAGATAGGAGGCAACTTCGATGCCCTCATCCTCATAGCGTGCCCGCAGGCGATCGAAGATGAACTCCAGCACCTGATCGGCCAACCCGTCGGCCTTGACCTGCTTGCCGAACTGGCCGATGGAGAAGCGCACGGCCTCTACCAAGTCGAGATCCAGTTGCTTCTCGATGAGGATGCGCAGAATACCCAGCGCCGCACGACGTAGCGCGTAGGGGTCTTTGCTGCCGGTAGGCAACATGCCGATGCCAAAGATCCCGACCAGCGTGTCCAGCTTGTCCGCCACTGCCAGAATCGCACCCGTACGGGTACTTGGCAGCTCGGCGCCGGCACCACGCGGCATGTATTGTTCGTTCAACGCCAGCGCCACGTCCTGCGGCTCGCCATCGTTGAGCGCGTAGTAGTAACCAGCAATGCCCTGCATTTCCGGGAACTCGCCGACCATTTCAGTGGCCAAATCGCACTTGCTCAAAAGGCCGGCACGAGCGGCCCATTGCGGATTGCCGTCGGTGCGCTCGGCGATGAAAGCGGCGAGCTGCGATACCCGCACGGCCTTGTCGTAAACGGTGCCCAGCTGCGCCTGAAAGATCACGTTCTTCAGCCGTTCGTTGAAGCTTTCCAGCTTCTGCTTCTTGTCCTGCTTGAAGAAGAATTCGGCGTCGGTCAGGCGCGGGCGCACCACCTTCTCGTTGCCGGCAACGATCTGCGCCGGGTCTTTCGATTCGATGTTGGCCACGGTGATGAAGCGCGGCAGAAGCTTGCCGTTTACATCCAGCAGGCAGAAGTACTTCTGGTTGTCCTGCATGGTGGTGATTAGCGCTTCTTGCGGGACTTCCAGGAAGCGTTCTTCGAAGGAGCACACCAGCGGAACCGGCCATTCGACCAGCGCAGCGACCTCATCGAGCAGGGCCGGCGGCACGATGGCGGTGCCGTTCTGCTCGCTTGCCAGCTGCTCGACGCGCTTAGCGATCAGCTCGCGGCGCTCGGCGAAGTCGGCGATCACACGGGCTGCGCGCAGGTCTTCCAAGTAACTGGTTGGCTTGGAAATGCGCACCTGACCCGGGCTGTGGAAACGGTGGCCGCGCGATTCGCGTCCAGCGCGCTGCGCGAGAATGGTGCAGTCAATGACCTGATCACCTAGCAGCATCACCAGCCACTGAGTTGGACGAACGAATTCTTCCTTGCGCGCGGCCCAGCGCATGCGCTTGGGAATCGGCAGCTCATTCAGCGAGGTTTCGACGATGTCAGGCAACAGCTCGGCGGTCGGCTGGCCGGGTATCGAGCGGCTGTAGCGGAGTTTTGGGCCACTGCGGTCGATCTCTGCGAGATCCACACCACACTTGCGAGCGAAGCCCAGCGCGGCCTGGGTCGGTTCGCCTTCAGCGTCGAAGGCGGCCTGCAGCGGTGGTCCGTCGAGGTTGATGCTGCGATCGGGCTGGTCGGTGTCGAGCTGCTCGACCAGCACCGCAAGACGCCGCGGCGCAGCGAAGGCCTGTACGCGGGCATGCTTGAGGCCGGCTTCCTTCAGACCCTTCTCGATACCGGCGCGGAAGGCGTCGGACAGCCTGCCCAGCGCCTTGGGCGGCAGCTCTTCGGTGCCGAGTTCGACCAGAAAATCCAGTGCGCTCATTCTGCTGCCTCCAGCTTGGCCAGTACTTCGTCACGCAGGTCGGGGGCTGCCATAGGGAAGCCCAGCTTGGCGCGGGCCTGCAGGTAGCTCTGCGCTACCGAGCGGGCCAGTGCCCGTACGCGCAGGATGTACTGCTGACGCGCCGTCACCGAGATGGCCCGACGGGCATCCAGCAGGTTGAAGGTGTGCGACGCCTTCAACACCATTTCGTAGGTTGGCAGTGGCAGCTCCAGCTCGATCAACCGGTTGGCTTCCGACTCGTAGTAATCGAACAGTTCGAACAGCTTGTCGACGTTGGCATGCTCGAAGTTATAGGTGGACTGCTCCACCTCGTTCTGATGGAACACGTCGCCATAGGTGACGGTGCCGAACGGGCCATCGGTCCAGATCAGGTCGTAGACCGAATCGACGCCCTGCAGGTACATGGCCAGGCGCTCCAAACCGTAGGTGATCTCACCGGTGACCGGGTAGCATTCGATGCCACCGACCTGCTGGAAGTAGGTGAACTGGGTGACTTCCATGCCGTTCAGCCAGACTTCCCAGCCCAGGCCCCAAGCGCCGAGCGTCGGCGATTCCCAGTTGTCCTCGACGAAGCGCACGTCATGCACCGAGGTATCCACGCCGATACGGCGCAGCGACTCCAGGTACAGGTCCTGAATGTTGTCCGGGTTGGGCTTTAGCACCACCTGAAACTGGTAGTAGTGCTGCAGGCGGTTGGGGTTCTCGCCATAACGGCCGTCGGCCGGGCGGCGTGAAGGCTGGACGTAGGCCGCATTCCAGGTCTCGGGACCGATTGCGCGCAGGAAAGTGGCGGTGTGAAAAGTACCGGCGCCCATTTCCATGTCATAGGGTTGCAAGACGACGCAACCCTGCTCTGCCCAATAGCTTTGCAGGGCGAGGATCAGGTCTTGGAAGGTGCGCACGGCAGGCGTAGGCTGGGTCAAAATTTCACCTGTGCTGGCTTCGACAGAAAGCCTCGGAGTATACCCGATAACCGTTCCAACCCGTGGTGGCGCTTGCCTTTGGGTTGGATGCAGCGGTGACCTCGGCACTCTGCTCACGTCCCCTTTCGAGATCCGGAAAATGCCGCGTTGCGCCTGGTGCACCGATGACCCGCTATACATCGACTATCACGACAGTGAATGGGGCGTGCCGACGCGTGATCCCCAGGTTCTGTTCGAATTCCTGATCCTCGAAGCCTTTCAGGCTGGGCTGTCGTGGATCACCGTCTTGCGCAAGCGCGAGCGGTATCGCCAGGTGCTGTTCGGGTTCGATCCGCAGCGGCTGGCGCAGATGAGCGACGCCGAAATCAACGAGCGCATGCTCGACGCGGGCATCATCCGCAACCGACGCAAGCTCGAGGCTGCACGCAGCAATGCCCAGCGTTGGTTGGCGCTGGAGGACCCGGTTGGCTGGCTATGGTCATTCGTCGGCGGCCAACCGAAGGTCAACCATTTCCGGTCGCACAGCGAGGTTCCGGCGGTGACCCCTGAAGCCGAGGCCATGAGCCGCGCGCTGAAGAAGGCCGGCTTCAGTTTTGTCGGCCCGACCATCTGCTACGCCTACATGCAGGCCTGCGGCATGGTCATGGACCACACCATCGATTGCGAGCGCTACGCGATGCTCGCCGGCACCTCGGCCAGTGCCTAGTACGAGTAGCCGAGCACTGGAAGCAGTTACACTAGCGGCTTTGATTTTCGGGAGAGATCCTTGGACAAGTTCAAAGGTGCGCTGGTGGTCGGTTTCCTGCGCCTGTTCGCCCTGCTGCCCTGGCGCGCGGTGCAAAGCGTGGGCGGCGCCATCGGCTGGTTAATGTGGAAATTGCCCAACCGTTCCCGCGAAGTCGCCCGGATCAACCTGACCAAGTGTTTTCCAGAACTGTCTGCCGTCGAACACGAAGCGCTGTTGGGGCAAAGCCTGCAGCAGATCGGCAAAGCCTTTACCGAGAGCGCCTGCGCCTGGATCTGGCCGGCGGACAGGACGTTGCGTCTGGTCAGACAGGTCGAAGGACTCGAGGTGCTGGAACAGGCTCTGGCGTCCGGCAAGGGCGTCGTCGGCATCACCAGCCATTTGGGTAACTGGGAAGTGCTCAATCACTTCTACTGCGCGCAGTGCAAGCCGATCATTTTTTATCGTCCGCCAAAGCTCAAGGCGGTCGATGACCTGCTGCAACGTCAGCGGGTACAAATGGGCAACAAGGTTGCGCCATCGACCCGCGAAGGCATTATCAGCGTGATCAAGGAAGTGCGCCGCGGCGGCGCCGTGGGTATTCCGGCGGACCCGGAGCCCAGTGAAGGTGCCGGCGTATTCGTCCCCTTCCTCGGCACGCAGGCGCTGACCAGCAAGTTCGTACCCGGCATGCTCACTGGCGGCAAGGCCATCGGCGTGTTCCTCCATGCGTTGCGTCTGGAGGACGGTTCGGGCTACAAGGTGATCATCGAAGCGGCACCACCGGCCATGTACGACGAGGACGTCGAGGTCGCGGTCGCGGCCATGAGCGACGTCATCGGGCGCTACGTGCGCACCTGGCCGAGCCAGTACATGTGGACCATGAAGCGCTTCAAAAAGCGCCCTGCCGGCGAGCGTCGCTGGTACTGAAAGCTAACGAAGACAAATAGGAACGTCAGATGGCCAACCAGCGACAGCATCCACGCGCGCCCATGAAGTGCCGGATACGCATCACTCATGAGTCCTTCGGCGAGGTGCTCGCCCACACCCGCGACCTGTCCGATGGCGGCGTGTACGTCAAACACCCTCAGCTGACCGAGCTTCGGCCCGGCATGATCGTCAGCGGACAGGTGCAGGATCTGCCGATCCCGGCGCCTGTGCTGCAGATGGAAGTGATGCGTGTCGATGCCGAAGGTGTCGGCTTGCGCTTCGTGCAGGACAGCTGAGACCGAACCTGTCGCGCAATGGCTGGCACTAGACACCGGCCTGCCTGTCCAGTTTGCGCAGAAACACGCCCATCTCCTTTTCCGCCTGCTTATCGCCGTGTGCTTGCGCCGCGACCACGCCCTGCTCCCAGGCCCGACGCGCGCCGTCGCGGTCACCGCTGGTCTGCAACGCTTTGCCCAACAATTTCCAGGCCGCGGAATACTTCGGATCCTGTTCGACGCAGCGCTGTAGATGCGTCGCAGCCTGCGCCGCATCGCCGGCATCCAGATAACCTTTGCCGAGGCCGAAGCGCAGCATGGGATTATCCATGCCCTTGGCCAGCATCTTTTCCAGTGATTCGAGCATCTGCGCTCCCCTTCAATAAGCACGTGCGACAGGTTGGAGCTCAAGTCCGTAGGGCCGATTCATTCGGCCTGAGAGTAGGAAGGCCGAACAAGTTCGGCCCTAAGGCCGCCGCCCCAAAGAGTGCCTTGCCCGGTTACACACCAGCCGCCATTTTTCAATGAATCCGAATCAGGACATTAGCTTGCCTGAGTGACCGCGCTGAGAAATTCCTGAGTGCGCGTTTCCTGCGGATTGCCGAACAGCTCTTCCGGCGTGCCCTGCTCATGGATCCGGCCTTCGTTGAAGAAGCATACGCGGTCGGCGAACTCACGGGCGAAGCCCATCTGGTGCGTGACCATCAGCATGGTCAGGCTATGCGCGTCTCCCAGCCGGCGGATGACATTGAGCACTTCGCCGCACAGCTCGGGGTCCAGCGCCGACGTCACCTCGTCGAACAGCATCACCTTTGGCCGCATGGCTAGCGCGCGGGCGATGGCAACCCGCTGCTGCTGGCCTCCGGACAGCTGCGACGGGTAATGGTCGAGCTTGTCTTCCAGCCCGACCATCGCCAGCAGTTCCTCGGCGCGCTCGCGCGCTTCCTTTTTCGACAGCCCCAGCACCTGCACCGGCGCTTCCATCACGTTCTGCCGGGTGCTCATGTGCGGAAACAGATTGAAGCTCTGGAATACCATGCCCACTTTGCCACGAACACGGCGCAGATGCCGGGCGTTGGCGCGGACCAGTTCGCCGTTGGCGCCGGGCATATGCGTCAGCGGCTCGTCATCAACCATGATCACGCCCTCGTCGATGTCTTCCAGCGTCATCAACGCGCGTAACAGTGTGGATTTTCCGGACCCGCTGGGGCCGATGATGGCGACCTTTTCGCCGTTGCGCACATCCAGATCGAGCTGATTGAGCACGGTCAGGTCGCCGTAGCGCTTGGTCACGTCGCGAAACTGCACCATGGTTTCCGGCTCGTTGGCCGCAGCGGTCGGGTTCGGGTTTTCGGTGGCGGGCATCACTGCGTTCATCGGGCGAGCTCCATACGGTTTTCCAGACGGCGCACGAACCAGGCGAGGCCGAGACTGAGAATGAGGAAAAACAGGCCGACCATGGTGATCGGTTCCAGATAGCGGAAATGCTCGGAGCCGATGTTCTTGGCCCGCTGCATGATTTCCACCACGGTAATTGCGGACAGCACCGGCGTGTCCTTGAGCATCGAGATTAGGTAGTTGCCCAGCGCCGGCAGAATGGGCCGCAGCGCCTGCGGCAGGATGATCGTGCGGTAGGCGTTGAGCGGCTTCATGTTCAATGCCGTCACCGCTTCCCATTGCGCACGCGGCACAGCATCGAGCCCGGCACGGTAGACCTCTGCGGTGTAGCAGGCGTAGTGCAGCGCGATGCCGATGATGCCAGCCTGCAGCGCTGACAGATTAAGGCCGTAGTTGGGCAGCACGAAGAACAGGAAATACACCTGAATCAGCAGCGGCGTGCTGCGGATGAATTCGATCAGCCCGGTCACCGGCCAGGACAACCAGCGATGCCGGCTGCGTCGGCCCACGGCGAGGAACAGACCCAGAACGATGGCGATGGAGAAGCCCGCCAGGGTGATGCCGATGGTTTTCAGCGAGGCGTCGAGCAGCCTGGGCAGAATCTCCAGGGCGAATGCCCAATCGAAGAAACTCATGACAGCCCTCCCCGCACGCGTCCGCGTGCCAGGCGCCGCTCGAGCATGCGCATGGAGAAATTGATGAGCTGCGCAAGAACGAAATACATGACCAGTGCCAGGCCGAAGATTTCCAGCGTCATCAGCGTGGCCTGATCCAGCTGGCGCGCGCGAAATGCCAGATCCGACAGGGTGATCAACGAAACCAACGAGGTGTTCTTCAGCAGCTCGATCAGCAGGTTGGTGCCCGGCGGAATCGCCGCCAGCAGGGCCTGTGGCAGGATCACCCGGCGCAAGCGCTGCCAAGCGGTCATGTTCAGCGCCTGGCACGCCTCGTATTGCCCCTCATGCACCGAACGTATGGCGCCGCGCAGCACTTCCGCGCCATAGGCGCCGATGTTCAGACCGAGGCCGACGACCGCGACGCTGAAGGCGCTCATGGACAGATTGAACGGCGGCATCGGCAACACGAAATAAAGCCAGAACAGCTGGACCAGCAATGAGCTGCCGCGAAACACCTCGATGTAGGTGATCGCCAGCCATCGTAGCGGTGCGATTGGCGAGAGCCGACCCAGTGCGCCGATCAGCGCCGCGGCAATGGCCAGCAAGGCGCCCCAGAAGGTGACCTGCACGGTCACCCAGGCGCCTTGCAGCAGAAGGGGAAGTAATTCATTCATCTTGGATTTCCGGTTGGCTCCGGGGATGTTGGAGCTGGGATCGCAGGTGACCCGGTAAGGCCGGCTGCGTGAGCGGGCTGCGGTCCGGCCACCGCGTGGCGTCTTGCGTCCGGCGGTGGGAAGCAGGCATGCGTAAGTCGGCGCAGCGCGATGACGCGCGGCGACCGACCGGAGGCAGAAGCACTATCGAAGGACTGTTCACCGAGGGAAGTCCAGCGCGGCATCAGCGTGGCCGCACCGAATCCATTCAGGCGCTACAGAGCTCCTCGGCAGTCTTGTCGGTGATGTTCGAGCGATCGAAGCCGAACGGCTCGACGGTTTTCAGGTGCTCGTCGCTGCCCAGCCACTTCTTCAGCTCGGCGTTGACCGCATCACGCAGCGCCTTGTCTTGGGGACGGAATGCCAGGGCGCCATAGCCGGTGTGGGCCGGGTCGTCCTTGAAGTCGGTGGTCGCTTCGACCTGATCGCCGGCCTTATCGGCCAGTCCCTTCATGGTCAGTTGGGTGCCGATCGCGGCGTCGGCGCGGCCGGTGCGTACGGCCTGCAGTTGCGAGGTGGTGTCGGGCACCTGGACGATCTGCGAATCCTTGATACCGGCTTCGCGCGCATAGGCGAGATTGACCGTGCCGGACATGATGGCCAGTTTGGCTTCGGGGTCGTTGGCGATATCGGCGTAGCTGCGCAGGTTCTTCGGGTTGCCGGTTTTCACCAGCAGGGTATCGGGCAACTGGTAGTGCGGATCGGTGAACAGCACCTGCTTGCAGCGCTCCGGCGTGATGTACATGCCGGCAGCGATGAGGTCGAAGCGGCTGGCGCGCAGGCCGGGAATCAGCGAGCCCCATTCGGTGAGGACGGGGTTGATGGTCTCGATGCCCATCTGCTGGAAAATCTTTTCGACTATTTCGGGGGACTCGCCGGTGACGCTGCCATCGGTGGCGGTGTAGGCGAAGGGGGTTTCGTTGGCGTAGCCGATGCGGACGCTACTGCTGTCCTTGATGTCATCCAGGGTATCGGCCTGGACCAGGCTGCTGATGGTCACACTCGCTAGCGCAGTACAACCGACCAGTAGCCGGGCAATGGGTGAGATGCTGAAATTCCTCATGGGGTGTCTCTCCTGTGTTCCTTTGAAATCCGCAAGGCGGATCATTAGCTTTAGGAGGCCGCCGCCAGGGGCGAACGTGGTCAAACCTGTGTTGAATGCGGTTGCCTCGGTTGTTGTTATTGCCATCACCGCAGGTTAACGAAGCGCCGTCACACGGCTTGCTGGCTTCGTATCCTGACCGGAGGATACAAAAGCCGAGCAGTTAACGGAAATGTAGAGGCTATCTGAGCCGATTCGTCTCGAATCAGCTGCAAAAAAGAGAAGGGTCACCGTCTGGCTTGAATCCGGCCAGCTACTGCGGTGCCGGGCTTGCCCGGCGTCGGTGAGAAAACGGCAGCAATCCGCCAGATCAGAAAAAGGTGAGGCCCGCCTGGAACAGCCGCTCCACGTCGCGAATGTGCTTCTTGTCGGCGAGGAACAGAATCACATGGTCGCCCGACTCGATGACGGTGTCGTCATGGGCGATCAGCACCTGCTCGGCGCGAATCACCGCTCCGATGGTGGAGCCCGGCGGCAAGGTGATCTTGCCGATGGCGCGACCGACGACTTTGCTCGAACGCGAGTCGCCATGGGCAATCACTTCGATCGCCTCCGCCGCGCCCCGGCGCAGCGAGTGGGCACTGACGATATCGCCGCGGCGTACGTGGGTTAGCAGCGTGCCGATGGTGGCCAGCTGGGGGCTGATGGCGATGTCGATCTCGCCACCCTGCACCAGGTCCACGTAAGCCGGGTTGTTGATGATGCACATCACCTTGCGCGCGCCCAGGCGCTTGGCCAGTAGCGACGACATGATGTTGGCCTCGTCGTCGTTGGTCAGCGCCAGGAACACATCGGCGTCGTTGATGTTCTCCTCCACTAGCAGATCGCGGTCCGAGGCGCTGCCCTGGAGGATGATAGTGCTATCGAGGGTGTCCGAGAGGTAGCGGCAGCGTGCTGGATTCATCTCGATGATCTTCACCTGATAACGGCTTTCGATGGCCTCGGCGAGGCGCTCGCCGATATGTCCACCGCCAGCGATGACGATGCGGCGGTAGGAATCGTCGAGTCGGCGCATCTCGCTCATTACCGCGCGGATATGCGCACGCGCTGCAATGAAGAAGACCTCGTCGTCGGCCTCGATGACCGTATCGCCCTTCGGCAGGATCGCCTGGTTGCGACGGAAGATCGCCGCCACCCGCGTGTCGACGTTGGGCATGTGCTTGCGAATCTGGCGCAGCTCCTGGCCCACCAACGGCCCGCCATAGTAGGCCCGCACCGCGACCAGCTGGGCTTTGCCACCGGCAAAGTCGATCACCTGCAGCGAACCGGGATGCTCGATCAGGCGCTTGATGTAGTTGGTGACCACCTGCTCGGGGCTGATCAGCACGTCGACCGGTATCGCCTCGTTGCTGAACAGATTGGAGCGGGTGAGGTATACGGACTCGCGCACCCGTGCGATCTTCGTCGGGGTGTGGAACAGCGTGTAGGCAACCTGACAGGCAACCATGTTGGTTTCATCGCTGTTGGTCACCGCCACCAGCATGTCGGCGTCGTCCGCACCGGCCTGTCGCAGCACGGTCGGAAACGAGCCCCGGCCGACGACGGTGCGAATGTCCAGGCGATCACCGAGATCGCGCAGGCGATCAGGATCGGTGTCGACCACGGTGATGTCGTTGGCTTCACTGGCGAGGTTTTCGGCCAGCGTACCGCCCACCTGCCCCGCACCGAGAATGATGATTTTCACAAAGTCGCTCCTGAAGGGCAGCTTTCAACGCCCATATTGGCCAAACTTGTCGATTGCCTGTCGGTGGGTTGAAGCGGGGCGCTGCCCGGCACAAAGCCGTAGGGTGGGCTTCAGCCTACCGATGTCCCCGGCCTGTCTCATTGAGACACGCTGGCCGTGGGTTGGGCCGCGATCTTCATCAGTTTGGCGTAATAGAAGCCGTCATGGCCGTTCTCCTGCGGCAGCAGTTGACGCCCATGAGACTGCTCGACACCGAAACCTTTCGGCAGATCCAACTGACGGGCACCGGGCATGCGCGCCAGGAACGCCTCGATCACCTCGCGATTCTCGGTCGGCAGCACCGAGCAGGTGGCATACAACAGCACCCCACCGACCGCCAACGTTGGCCAGAGCGCATCGAGCATTTCGCCCTGCAGCGCGGCCAGCGGCGCGATGTCATCGGCCTGGCGGGCCAGCTTGATGTCTGGATGACGGCGAATCACGCCGGTCGCCGAACAGGGCGCGTCGAGCAGAATCCGTTGAAAGGGTCGGCCATCCCACCATTGATCCGTCGTGCGTGCATCGGCGGCAACGAGCTGTGCCTTCAGTTGCAGACGATCAAGGTTTTCCTGCACGCGTTGCAGCCGCTTGGGCTCCAGATCCAGCGCGACGACTTCCGCCAACTTGGGCTCGCGTTCGAGGATATGGCAGGTCTTGCCGCCCGGCGCACAGCAGGCGTCCAGCACGCGCTGGTCGGGCGCCAGATCGAGCAGGCCGGCAGCCAGCTGCGCCGCTTCGTCCTGTACGCTGACCCGCCCTTCGGCAAAGCCCGGCAACTGATTGACGTCGCAGGCCTCGGCCAGACGGATGCCGTCCTCGCTGTGGCTGCAGGGGAAGGCTTCGATACCGGCAGTCCGCAGCTCGGCGAGATAGTCGTCGCGCTCAATCTGACGGTGGTTGACCCGCAGCATCATTGGCGGATGGATGTTGTTCGCGGTGCAGATCGCCTCCCAGTGTTCCGGCCAATGCGCCTTCAGCGATTTCTGCAGCCAGCGCGGATGGGCGAAGCGGATCACCGGATCACGCTCCAGTTCGGCGAACAGCGCTTCGCCTTCGCGTTGAGCATTGCGCAGCACGGCGTTGAGCAGGCCCTTGGCCCAGGGCTTCTTCAGTTTGTCTACGCAGCCGACGGTTTCGCCGATGGCGGCGTGCGGCGGTATGCGGGTGTAGAACAGCTGATACAGGCCGATCAGCAATAGAGCTTCGACGTCTCGATCGGCGGCCTTGAATGGCTTCTGCAGCAGGCGCTCGGCCAGGCCGGCCAGACGCGGCTGCCAACGTGCAGCACCGAACGCCAGTTCCTGGGTCAGACCGCGGTCGCGCGCGTCGACCTTGCTCAACACATCGGGCAGGCTGCTGTTCAGCGAGGCTTTGCCGGCCAGTACCACACCGAGCGCACGGGCCGCGGCGAGGCGCGGGTTCATCGACATTATTCGAACACCTTGCCCGGCGCGAATTGCTCACGTCGGCTGTTGTACAGATCGCTGAAACCAAGCGGCTTGCCGCCCGGCAGTTGCAGACGCGTAATCAATAACGAGCCTACACCGCACGCGACCTGCAGGCCGTCCTTGCCGGCACCGATGATCTGACCCGGCTCGCCCTGCCCATCCGTCAGACGTGCGCCGTGAATCTTCACGGCGGCTTCGTCCAGACTGCTGTGGCAGATCGGCCAGGGATGGAAGGCGCGGATCAGACGTTCCAGCTCGACGGCCGGGCGGCTCCAGTCGAGGCGCGCTTCGTCCTTGTTCAGCTTGTGCGCGTAGGTCGCCAGGTTGTCGTCCTGCACTTCGCCTTTCAGCGAGCCGGCTTCCAGCGCCGTGACCGCTTCGACCACTGCGCGCGAGCCGAGCTCGGCAAGGCGGTCATGGAGGCTGCCGCCGGTGTCGTCAGTTGTGATCGGTGTGCTGACCTTGAGCAGCATCGGACCGGTATCCAGGCCGGCTTCCATCTGCATCACCGTGACCCCGGATTCGGCATCGCCGGCTTCGACTGCACGCTGGATCGGCGCCGCACCGCGCCAGCGCGGAAGCAACGAGGCATGGCTGTTGATACAACCCAACCGCGGCATATCCAGCACCGCTTGCGGCAGGATCAAGCCATAGGCGACTACCACCATCAGGTCGGCCTGCAGTCCCGCCAGTTCCGCTTGAGCCGCCGGATCGCGCAGGGTCTGTGGCTGGTACACGGCAATCCCGTGCTGCAGCGCGAGCTGCTTGACCGGGCTGGGCATCAGCTTCTGCCCGCGACCTGCAGGCCGATCCGGCTGGGTGTAAACCGCCACCACTTGCCGATTGGTGTCGAGCAGAGCCTGCAGGTGCTGGGCGGCGAATTCCGGCGTTCCGGCAAAAACGATGCGCATGTCAAACACTCATCAATAAAAAAGGCTTGCTGCTGCAAGCCTTTGGTGTCGGGAATCAAGCCTGCTGACGGTGGATCTTTTCCAGCTTCTTCTTGATCCGGTCGCGCTTGAGATTGGATAGATAGTCGACGAACAACTTGCCGTTGAGGTGATCGCATTCGTGCTGAATGCACACCGCGAGCAGGCCTTCGGCGATCAGCTCGTAGGGCTGACCGTCGCGGTCCAGCGCCATGACCTTGACCTTCTGCGGACGGTCGACGTTCTCGTAGAAACCGGGCACGGACAGGCAACCTTCCTGGTACTGCTCCATCTCGTCGGTGAGAAACTCGAACTCAGGGTTGATGAAAACCCGCGGCTCGGACTTGTCCTCGGACAGATCCATGACCACCACGCGCTTGTGCACATTGACCTGCGTCGCCGCCAGGCCAATGCCCGGCGCGTCGTACATGGTCTCGAACATGTCGTCGATCAGCTGACGAATACCGTCGTCGACCACGTCCACCGGTTTGGCGATGGTACGCAGGCGTGGATCGGGAAACTCAAGGATGTTCAGGATTGCCATATGCGTTTGTGATGCACTTATGGAATAAAGTGAAAAGCCGCTGCTAAGATGCCGGGCAGCTTGTAAACGGCTTAACGCCGCTTTCCACAAGGGTTTCTGCGGCGCTAGGGCGCTTTACGTGAAGGCACATCATAAAGGGATTCACCACATGAGGAAATCACTACTCGCCCTGCTGCTGGTGGCGGTTGGCGGCATGGCGCAGGCCGCTGTGCAGCTCAAGGATAATCATCCGGAGCAGTACACCGTAGTGAAAGGCGACACCCTCTGGGATATTTCCGGGCGCTTTCTCAGCGAACCCTGGAAATGGCCAGAACTCTGGCACGCCAATCCCCAGGTCGAAAACCCTCATCTGATCTACCCCGGCGACAGCTTGAGCCTGGTCTATATCGACGGGCAGCCGCGCGTCATGCTCAACCGCGGCGCATCGCGTGGGACCATCAAGCTCTCCCCCACCGTACGTTCGACGCCCATGGCCGAAGCCATCAGCACCATCCCGCTGGAGGCCATCAACAGTTTTCTGCTGAGCAACCGCATCGTCGACAGCGCCGCCGAATTCGAAGCCGCGCCCTATATCGTCGCCGGCAACGCCGAGCGCGTCATCAGCGGCTCCGGCGATCGCATCTACGGGCGTGGCGAGTTCCAGGACGATATCGCCGTCTATGGCATCTTCCGTCAGGGCAAGACTTACGCGGATCCTGAGACAGGTGAGTTTTTGGGCATCAATGCCGATGACGTCGGAACCGCCGAGCGTATCGACATGGAAGGTGATATCGCGACTATGATGCTCACGCGTGTCACCCAGGAAGCACGCATCGGCGACCGCATGTTCCCCAGCGAAGAGCGCGCAGTGAACTCGACCTTCATGCCGAGCGAGCCGGAAGAAGAAGTTAACGGCGTGATTCTCGACGTGCCGCGCGGCGTGACGCAGATCGGTCAGTTCGACGTAGTTACCGTGAACAAGGGCGCGCGTGACGGCTTGAGCATTGGCAACGTACTGGCGGTGTACAAGACCGGCGAAACCGTACGCGACCGGGTCACGGGCGAAAACGTCAAGATTCCCGACGAGCGCTCGGGCCTGCTGATGGTCTTCCGCACCTATGACAAGCTCAGCTACGGTCTGGTGCTGCAAGCGACCCGCTCGCTGTCGGTGATGGACAAGGTCCGCAATCCCTGAGTTACCCGAGCCCCGCCGATGCGGGGCTTTTTCTGCTGACTGGCACCGTATGGATGCGGTGCGCCAAGACAAGGAACGTTTACGTGCCTGCGATCTCTCCTGCCGAACTCGAAGCCCGCCTGCGCCTCCATCTGCTGCCGGAGCTCGGCCCACGGCGCCTGCAAAAACTGCTCAGCGCTTTTCCCGACGCCTCTTCCGCGCTCAGCGCACCTGCAACTGCCTGGCGTGCCCTGGGGTTGCCGGCCAGCTGTGCCGAACCCAGGCGCAGCCCGGCGATACGCGAGCAGGCCGCTACGGCACTGAGTTGGCTGGAGCAGCCAGGCCACCATCTACTGATGTGGGACGATCCCGCCTACCCTGCTCTGTTGGCAGAACTGCCGGACGCACCGCCGCTGTTGTTCATCGACGGCGACCCAAGTCTGTTGGAGCGACCGCAACTGGCGATGGTCGGCAGCCGCCGCGCTTCGCGTCCCGGGCTGGACAACGCCACGGCGTTCGCACGAAGCCTGGCGAATGGCGGCTTCGTGATCACCAGCGGCTTGGCACTCGGCATCGATGGTGCGGCGCACCAGGGCGCGCTGGATGTCGCCGGCAAGACCGTGGCGGTGCTAGGGACGGGTCTGCAGCATCTCTACCCGCGCCGTCACATCGGTCTCGCCGCGCGCATCGTCGAAGCGGGGGGCGCACTGGTTTCCGAATTACCGCTGGACTGCGCGCCTCATGCTTCCAATTTTCCGCGTCGCAATCGAATCATCAGTGGACTGTCCCTGGGTGTCTTGGTGGTTGAGGCCAGCCCTTCCAGCGGTTCGCTGATCACCGCCCGGCTTGCGGCCGAGCAAGGACGCGAGGTCTATGCCATCCCCGGCTCGATTCATCATCCAGGCGCCCGCGGCTGCCATCAGCTGATCCGCCAGGGCGCGGCGTTGGTGGAAAGCGTCGACGACATCCTTCAGGCACTCCGGGGCTGGCAGCAGACAGCTCCTGCCAGCCAGCAGCAACCCGATCGACCGACCCATCCGCTGCTTGACCAGCTGCACGCTGCGCCAATGACCAGCGAGACCCTGGCCGGGGCGGTCGCGCAGCCGCTGGCGCAGGTCCTGGCGGAACTGACCGAGCTGGAGATCGAAGGGCTGGTCGCCTGCGAAAACGGAGTGTGGATCGCGCGAGCCGGTTGAGTGCAGCTGTCTCGCCACATGCGCTTGGGTACACTGCGCAGATCAGTCAGCGGAGGTGGCGATGGTCGGTAACTGGCGTGTGCAACAGGCGGCTCGGGCGGTCAGAAACGGCGGTGTCATCGCCTATCCGACAGAAGCCGTTTGGGGGCTGGGTTGCGATCCCTGGAACAGCGAAGCAGTGCACCGGTTGCTGGCGCTGAAGGATCGTCCGGTGGAGAAGGGTTTGATTCTGGTGGCTGACCGCATCGAGCAGTTCGATTTTCTTCTGGAAGACCTGCCCGAGCGCTGGCTGGATCGCCTGGCGGGCAGTTGGCCTGGTCCCAATACCTGGCTGATACCGCACCAGCAGCGCCTACCCGAGTGGATTACCGGCAAACATGACAGCGTGGCCTTGCGCGTCAGCGATCACCCATTGGTCGCGCGGCTTTGCGAGCTGACGGGTCCGCTGGTATCCACCTCGGCAAATCCCGCCGGGCGCCCATCGGCCCGTACACGTTTGCGCGTCGAGCAGTATTTTCCTCGCCAGCTCGACGCAGTGCTCGGTGGCCGGCTGGGTGGGAGGCGCAATCCCAGCACCATCCGGGATGTACGTAGCGGAGAAGTCATACGGGCAAGTTAGCTTAAAAGCAGTTTGAAGCCTGAAGCTGGAAGAAAAAGCCTGGGAGTCTCAAAGTACTTTCCAGCTTCCAGCTGCATTACGGCACCAGAATCGTCGACCCCGTAGTGCGTCCCTCGGCCAGCAGCCGCTGTGCTTCGGCCGCTTCACTGAGCGCAAAGCGCTGGCCGATCTCCACCTTGATCTTGCCGCTGGCGATCATTTCGAACAGCTCGGCTGCCATCGCCTGCAACCGTGGCGCCGTGTCCGCGTAGCCGGCCAGGATCGGTCGGGTAACGAACAGCGAGCCCTTCTGCGCCAGCACGCCGAGGTTGACTCCAGTCACCGCGCCCGAGGCATTGCCGAAGCTGACCAGCAGCCCGCGCGGCGCGACGCAATCGAGCGAAACTTCCCAGCTGCTCTTGCCCACCGAGTCGTAGACCACCGGACATTTCTGGCCATCGGTCAGCTCCATGACTCGCTGCACCACGTCCTCGCGGGTGCGGTCGATGGTGGCCCAGGCGCCCAGCGCCTTGGCGCGTTCGGCCTTTTCCGCCGAACCGACCACGCCGATCAGCCGTGCGCCCAATGCGTTCGCCCACTGGCAGGCAATCGAGCCGACGCCACCGGCCGCCGCGTGGAACAGAATGGTTTCGCCTGCCTGCAGCGGATGCACCTGACGCAGCAGGTATTGCGTGGTCAGGCCCTTGAGCATCACTGCGGCTGCCTGCTCGAAGCTGATCGCTTCCGGTAGGTTCACTAGATGCCGCGCCGGCAGCACGTGATGCTCGCCGTAGGCACCCAAAGGACCGGTGGCGTAGGCGACGCGATCACCAACCTGCCATTGATCGACGCCCTCGCCCACCGCCTCGATCACCCCTGCACCTTCGGTGCCCAGCCCCGAGGGCAGGCTCGGCGGCGCATACAAGCCGCTGCGGAAATAGGTGTCGATGAAATTCAGACCGATAGCGTGGTTGCGCACGCGAACCTCACCGGCGGCGGGGACGGGAACCTCGACCTTGACCTGTTCGAGAACCTCGGGACCACCGTGCTGGCTGAACTGGATACGCTGCGACATGAAGAGCTCCTGGCGGGCATAAAGGAGGCTATCCAACCCCTCCGGCGGGCATTCGTCAACCGGGCGGATGATATGCTTGCTCGCTTCATCGCACTGCCCTCCTCTTGCCAAGGTGATCTCGTGAACGACCGAACCGAAGCCGTCAAAGCCTACCTGCTCGATCTGCAGGATCGTATCTGCGCCGCGCTGGAAGCCGAAGACGGCGGCGCGCGCTTCGTCGAGGACGCCTGGACCCGCCCGGCCGGCGGCGGTGGACGGACCCGAGTGATCGAGAGCGGCGCACTGATCGAAAAAGGTGGGGTGAATTTCTCCCACGTGCACGGCAGCGGTCTGCCGCCCTCGGCCAGCGCGCATCGCCCCGAGTTGGCCGGGCGCGGCTTCGAGGCACTGGGCGTGTCACTGGTGATTCACCCGAACAACCCCTACGTGCCGACTTCCCACGCCAACGTGCGCTTCTTCATTGCCGAGAAGGAAGGCGAAGAGCCGGTCTGGTGGTTCGGTGGTGGCTTCGATCTGACGCCCTATTACGGCTTCGATGAAGACTGCGTGCATTGGCATCGGGTCGCCCGTGACGCCTGCGCCCCCTTCGGCGCCGATGTTTATCCGCGCTACAAGGAATGGTGCGACCGCTACTTCCATATCAAGCATCGCAACGAACCGCGCGGCGTTGGTGGGCTGTTCTTCGATGACCTCAACCAATGGGATTTCGATACCAGCTTCGCCTTCATGCGCGCGGTCGGTGATGCCTATATCGAGGCCTACCTGCCCATCGTGCGCAAGCGCAAGGCCATGCCCTTCGGTGAGCGTGAACGGGAATTCCAGCTGCTGCGCCGCGGTCGCTACGTGGAATACAACCTGGTCTACGACCGCGGCACGCTGTTCGGCCTGCAATCGGGTGGGCGCACCGAATCGATCCTGATGTCGCTGCCGCCGCAGGTCGCTTGGGGCTACGACAAGCACCCCGAGCCCGGCACGCCGGAAGCGCGGCTGACCGAATACTTTTTGACGGATCGCGACTGGCTGAAGCCTGAAGCTGGAAGCTGGGAGTAAAAAGCTTCAAGCTTCCGGCTTTAAGCTTCCAGCTAAGGAATCCCATGGATCGCTACGGCGTATTCGGCAACCCCATCGGCCACAGCAAGTCGCCGCAGATTCATCGCCTGTTCGCAGAGCAGACGGGCCAGTCGCTCAGCTACGAGCCCCTGCTGGCGCCGCTGGACGATTTCGCCGGCAATGCCCGTCAGTTCTTCACCGAAGGCCGGGGCGCCAACGTCACCGTGCCCTTCAAGGAAGACGCTTATCGGCTGGCCGATCAACTGACCGAACGCGCACGTCGTGCTGGTGCGGTGAATACCCTGCAGAAACTCGATGACGGCACCCTGCTAGGCGACAACACCGACGGCATCGGCCTGGTGCGCGATCTGCTGGATAACGCCGGCATCGATCTGCAGGGCAAACGCATCCTGTTGCTGGGCGCGGGTGGCGCGGTGCGTGGCGTACTCGAACCGCTGCTGGCTCAGCGCCCCAGCGCACTGGTGATCGCCAATCGCACCCTGGCAAAGGCCGAGCGGTTGGCCACGGAATTCGACGAGCTGGGTGCGGTGAGCGCGAGCGCCTTCGAGCAGCTGGAAGGCCACTTCGATGTGATCATCAATGGCACCTCGGCCAGTCTCGGTGGAGATTTGCCGCCGCTGGCCGAAGGCCTGATCCATGCCGGCGAAACCTTCTGCTACGACATGATGTATGACGCCAAACCCACACCCTTTTGTGAATGGGCCGCAGCACGCGGCGCGGTCACCCGCGATGGGTTGGGCATGCTGGTCGAACAGGCTGCGGCGGCCTTCGAGCTATGGCGTGGTGTGCGCCCGGAGTCGGCGCCGGTGCTGGCTGAGCTGCGCCGCCAGCTCGCGGCCTGACGGTGCGCACCAGTCTGTAGGAGGCGCGCCTCGCGGCGAATTCGGAACCTGCCAACACAAGAGCAAAAGCTTCGCCCCGCGGCGAATGCACGCCAATGGAACGGCACGACTTCAGGTAAGCGCTCCGAGCCGTCACCGCTTCACGAAACAGGCTTCAGATCAGATACGAAAGCGGATTTCCTGATGCAGGTGCTGCGGGTTCTCCAGCTCGTCGACCATGCCCGCCGCGATGCGTCGCAGCTGCACGCGACGGTCCTCGGTGTCCATCCCTTCGAGATTGGTGAAGTCTTCGATCGACAAATCCTCACCCGCGCTGTTGGCATCCACCAGGGTCCATTTCAGCGAATGCTCGGCGGCGAGTATTTGCAAGGCGGCCATGACTTCTGGCTCATCGGCATGGGCGGTGAAGTCTGCCACCAGCAGCAGGCGTTCGACGCCCACCTCACGTAGCCCTGACAGCAGCGTCTCCACCGCCTGATACAGATCCTGCGGCTGCCCCACGGCGGCGGCGCCTGGAGCGGTGGGAACCGAGGGGCTGTCGAACAGGCAGATCACCCCATGCATGCCGGCGACACTGCGCGCGACGCTGGTGGCATCGAACAGGTCGCCGGGCTTGGCCCGCAGTCCGGGACGCGCGGTCATCGAGTTGAGGTCGTTGACCAGCGCCACGGCTTCGTGCTGCCGGCTCAGCAACTCGCACAACAAGGCGTTGCCCAGGCTGGAATGAGCCCCGTACAGGGCGAACTTGAGGCGCGGCGTCTCGGCGTTGAGCATGAGCGGATGCCTCTAACGACTACCGACGTGTGGCCAGATAGCCAATCAGCGCCACTGCACCGGCGGCCAGCGCCAGAGTGCTCAGCGGATGTTCGCGTACGCAATCCTTAGCCAGGCGGCTGGCTTCGCGGCTTCGCTTGGAGAGATCACGATAGTGCGCGTCCAGATCGGCGTCGTGCCACAGCGACTCGGCACGCGAGCGCAGGGAATCGAAGCGATGCCGTGAACCACGGCTCGCGTCGTGCTTGAGCTCGTCGAGCGCCGTCATCAGGTTGTGGATCTCGCGCTCGATTTCGTCGCGTGTGGTGGGCTTGCTGAAGCGGGACATAATCGGTCCTCCCCGTTTGAATGTGCTGTTTGGACCCCATGGGCGGGCGAAGGTGCAGCCTCCCGGCATCGTCCTGGTAGGTAGCGGACCAGCAGCATCCGCGCGGGTTCCCGTCCGTCGGGCTGATTGGTTGGCTGCGCCCCGCTGCCGATAGCGAGGGAATGGCCCACCCGACTCCAAGCGAGGCTCGCAATGTTCTTCTACACTCTGCAGCGCTGCGTTGAGCGTCGCCACATTCGCGGAATAACAAGCGCAGCGGTATGCCCGCAAACTGGTGGTAACGGTGCCGAACGTGCAGAAATATAAGGCGCGGTTCGGGTTTATCTATAAAATGCGCGCCGCGTCTGTCGGCCTCGGCGCGTCTTTCTTCAATGCCAATTCATCGGTGTCCATTTTGAAATTTCGTCAATCCATCCTCGGCCTGCTGCTTGCTTGCGGCAGCGTCATCGCGTCTCCGGCGGTGAGCGCTGCCCCACAATCGACCGTGCAACAAGAGCTGGCCTCCAGCAGTGCCCTGCTGATCGATCTCAACAGCAACGAAGTGCTCTATTCGAGCAATCCCGACTGGGTGGTGCCCATCGCATCGGTGACCAAGCTGATGACGGCGATGGTCGTGCTCGATGCCAAGCTGCCTCTCGATCAACGACTGCCCGTTACCATCCGTGATGCGCAGGAAATGCAAGGCGTGTTCTCGCGGGTGCGTATTGGCAGTGAGATCAGCCGCCGCGAGATGCTGCTGTTGACCCTGATGTCCTCCGAGAATCGCGCTGCCGCCAGCCTCGCGCATCACTATCCGGGCGGTTACGCCGCATTTATCCAGGCCATGAACGCCAAGGCGCTGGCGCTGGGCATGACCCACACACGCTATGTCGAACCGACCGGCCTGTCCGAGCTGAACGTCTCCAGCGCCAGTGATCTGGTCAAGCTGCTCAAGGCCAGCCAGGGCTATCCGCTGATCGAACAATTCAGCACCACGGACGAAAAGACCGTCGCCTTCCACAAGCCCAACTACACCCTCGGTTTTCGCAACACCAACGCCCTGGTGCGCAAACCCGGCTGGAGCATCCAGCTAACCAAGACCGGCTTCACCAACGCCGCCGGCCACTGCCTGGTGATGCGCACCGTCATGGATCAACGCGAAGTGGCCTTCGTCGTGCTCGATGCGTTCGGCAAGTACACCCACATGGCCGATGCCAGTCGTCTAAAGAAATGGCTTGAGACCGGCAAGGTCACGCCAGTGGCGCCTGCCGCGCTGGCTTACAAGCAGCAGAAGCAGGCCGCGCGCCAACTGGCCGGGCAACCTGGCGATGCGGCGGCTGCGGTGCTTTCCGAGCGTTGAAGCGCCCCCGCGAGAAGGCGAGCCAAGACGCGTAGGAGCGAGCTTGCTCGCGAACAGGGCTGCACGACGCGGCAGTTCGCGAGCTGGCTCCTACACTGACTAACCGGCAACGAGCGTCTGGCTTCAACGCATCGCACTCTTGATGCAACGATGCCGGTGCGTCCGACTCAAACGACAACATCGTCCCTCAGCGCACCGGGAAACGAACGTCGCTATGAGCACACCAGACAGCAATTACATCGAATGGCTGGAAAGCCAATCCATGCTTCGTACAGCCCGCGAGCGGGCCCGTCTCTATGCCGGGCAAGCCCGACTCTGGCAGCGCCCCTACGCCCAGGCGCGACCGCGCGATGCGAGCGCGATTTCCTCGGTGTGGTTCACCGCCTACCCTGCCGCCATCATCACGCCGGAAGGCGGCTCGGTGCTGCAGGCGCTGGGCGACGACCGCCTGTGGAGCGCGCTTTCCGAACTTGGCGTGCAAGGCATTCACAACGGCCCGATGAAACGCTCCGGCGGTCTGCGCGGGCGTGAATTCACCCCGACCATCGACGGCAACTTCGACCGCATCAGCTTCGATATCGACCCCAATCTCGGCACCGAGGCGGAAATGCTGCAGCTCAGCCGCATGGCCGCCGCGCACAATGCCATCGTCATCGACGACATCGTCCCTGCGCACACTGGCAAGGGCGCCGATTTCCGGCTGGCCGAGATGGCCTACGGGGACTATCCGGGCCTGTACCACATGGTGGAGATCAACGAGGAGGACTGGCCCTTGCTGCCCGAGGTGCCAGCCGGCCGCGATTCGGTCAACCTCGCGCCGCCGGTGGTCGACCAGCTCAAGGACAAGCACTACATCGTCGGCCAGCTGCAGCGGGTGATCTTCTTCGAACCGGGGATCAAGGACACCGACTGGAGCGCCACCGGGGTTGTGACCGGCGTGGACGGCAAGCGCCGCCGCTGGGTGTACCTGCATTATTTCAAGGAAGGTCAGCCCTCGCTGAACTGGCTCGACCCGACCTTCGCTGCGCAGCAACTGATCATCGGCGATGCCCTGCATGCCATCGACGTGTCAGGCGCGCGCGTGCTGCGGCTGGATGCCAACGGTTTTCTCGGGGTCGAGCGCCGTGCCGAGGGCACCGCCTGGTCTGAAAGTCACCCGTTGTCGGTCACCGGCAACCAGCTGATCGCGAGCACCATCCGCAAGGCCGGCGGCTTCAGCTTCCAGGAGCTGAATCTGACTATCGACGACATCGCCAGCATGTCCCATGGCGGCGCCGACCTTTCCTATGACTTCATCACCCGCCCGGCCTACCACCATGCGCTGCTGACCGGCGACACCGAGTTCCTGCGGCTGATGCTGCGCGAGGTTCACGCCTTCGGCATCGACCCGGCCTCGCTGATCCACGCGATGCAGAACCACGACGAGCTGACCTTGGAGCTGGTGCACTTCTGGACGCTTCATGCCTACGACCATTACCACTACCACGGCCAGACTTTGTCGGGCGGCATCTTGCGCGAGCACATCCGCGAGGAAATGTACGAGCGGCTGACCGGTGAGCACGCGCCCTACAACCTCAAGTTCGTCACCAATGGCGTGTCCTGCACCACCGTGAGCGTGATTACCGCCGCGCTGGGCATTCGCGACCTGAACACCATCGGCGCGGCCGAGATCGAACAGATCCAACGCCTGCATATCCTGTTGGTCATGTTCAACGCCATGCAGCCCGGTGTGTTCGCCCTCTCCGGCTGGGACCTGGTCGGCGCCCTGCCGCTGGAAGCCGAGCAGGTTGCACACCTGATGGGCGACGGCGATACCCGCTGGCTGCACCGCGGTGCCTACGACCTGGCCGACCTCGCACCCGAGGCCGACGCTTCAACCGAAGGTTTGCCCAAGGCGCGCTCGCTCTACGGCAGCCTGGTCGAACAGTTGCAGCGCCCTGGCTCCTTCGCCTGTCAGCTCAAGCACATCCTCAGCGTCCGTCGCGCCTATGACATAGCCGCGAGCAAGCAAATCATGATTCCCGACGTCCAGACGCCAGGGCTGCTGGTCATGGTGCATGAGCTGCCGGCTGGCAAGGGTGTACAGATTACCGCACTGAATTTCAGCGCCGAGCCGATCAGTGAAACCCTCTGCCTGCCCGGCATCGCGCCCGGCCCGGTGGTGGACATCATCCATGAGCGGGTCGAGGGCGACCTGACCGACAATTGCGAAGTGACCCTCAACCTCGATCCCTATGAAGGGCTGGCGTTGCGCGTGGTGAGTGCGGCTTCGTCGGTGCTTTAACCGAGGGTGACGGCGTGACTGGCCCTTCGCCGCGCTAGACGGCGCGGCTATAGTGCGCGCCGTCCGGCACCCCTCGGTGCCGTCCGCATCTCTGATCCGAGAGTCATTCGCGTGCCCTTCACCGCTGCCCTTCGCCTGTTCCGCCAAGTATTGCTTGGCGCTGCCTGCTTTTACGCCACCGCGGCGCCCGCCCAGACCGCTTGCCCGCCGGGCGAGCAGCCCATCTGCCTGGGCGTTTGTGTCTGCCTGCCCGGCTCGCCACGCGATACCGAGGCGTTTTACGAGCAGGTGCAATGGCTGGCCGCCGCCGGACTGGAAACCTGGATACGCCAATCCCGTGACCAGCTGGCGCTACAGGAGAGCCATCCGATACCGCTGCATATCCGCTCGCAGCTTGAGTCGCGCTTCGATCTTGCCGTGCTGGAAACGGCACGTTACCGGGTGGGCGATGACGCCGTGCTCAACGCCGCCAATACTCTGCTGCAACACCCCGACGTCACTGCCGTGACGCTGATCGACATCATCGTCTTTCGCAACGAGGCGGATGCCCTCGACAACGTCGCGCTCTGGGCTCATGAGCTCAAGCACGTCGAGCAATATCTGCAATGGGGGGTCGGCGAATTCGCCCGGCGCTATACCCGCGACCATCGCAGCGTCGAACGCCCCGCCTACGCCTTGCAGATCGAAATCGAACGAGAGCAGACGCCTGCCACTGCAACCGGCCCGCGCCAGTAATCAAGCGAAGCCGCACAACGTTCGCCATGGGCATCAGCGAACAGTCGGTTCGTCGGCTGCGCAAGGAATATCGGAACCATCTTCGCGTTACCCCTCTCTGCTGAACAGGTGGGTCGACGACGTCCAAGGCAACGTTGCGGCCGATGCCGGCTTAATCCACACGGCGAGGTGAGCGAGATGAGCGACGAACAACGCATTCGTGAAAAGGCATACGAAATTTGGGAGGCCAAAGGCCGACCGGAAGGACAGGAAGGCGAACACTGGGCGCAAGCAAGAGACGAGATGGAGCCCTTCTACAAGGAAGGCGATGCCACGGCCGGCAGTGTTGAAAGTAGTGTCGCGATCCCTATGCCCAAGTCTTCAGACGAGCAAAAGTAAGCTCTACTTCCATGCGAGCCTGCGCCAAGCGGGCTCGCATCCTGCCTAGCCATACGTTTGATAACCCAAAAATAGCGATTCATCGGCGGCGACGCTTTGCCCGTCAAACGCATCGGTAACGTGGCGCGCACGCGTCTGGAATTGCGCACGCGGATCACCAACAAGCCGCTCGGCTTAAGCCAAAAGCGGCCACCACGACGGGGCATCCGGCCCGTCACCATGGAAGCTAAAGATGGCCCGCTTCTTCCCCATTCGGTCGCAATGCCAGTCCGTTGTGGCAACCGGACCGGCGCGGTCGCCTGGGCATAGGCCTGTCGATCAGCCGCCGCGGCACCCTGCCAGGGCCTTAAACGCCCTTTTCATTCGGCCTTGGAATATTCACCCCGTCCAGCGTGGAACGGCTTTCGCCCGCGCCATCGGTAATCACGCTAAAACTGCCATCGGTCTCCAGCACCACCGCCTCGATGCCATCCAGCGCGGCCAGCCCCTGACTGCGCGCCGCGGCACGCACCTCGTCCTGGGTCACCCGCGCCGCGCGCAAGGCGTCGCCGAGAAAGCGCCCGCGATAGAACAGCAGCGCCGGCTCACCCGTCACCGTACGCCGCACCCACGCCACCCGCACGCTCGACCAGGTGACCACATACTGCAGCCCGATCAACAGCGCGAAGGCCAGCACCCCCTCGGCCAGCGACACATTGCGATTGAGCAGAATCGTCGCAAAGGTCGACCCCAGCGCCACCGTTACCACCAGATCGAACGCATTCATTTTCGACAACGTACGCCGCCCCGAAAGGCGCAACAGCAAGATCAGGCTGATATAGGCCAGCACGCCAACCACCAGTGTGCGTATCAGCGTCGTTCCGCTACTGAAAAACATGCCTTCCATGATCACCTCCGCAAGTGGGTCATGCAGGGTGGACAGGGTTGGCAAGGGGAAAGTGCAAATGGCGCGAATGACCGCGCGTCAGGAGCCGGCGTGAAAAGTCGGGATTAATCCATCGTCTGCTTTACCCGTACGTAAGCAGTGGTTAATGTGCCATCACGCGCAGCACCTGCGCATTCGTTCACGGTTCCGCTGCGACGCTACGATCTGCACCGGTCCGCTACCAAGGAAGGTACAGATGGCGCGCTTCTTCCCCGTTCGGTCGCAATGCCAGTTCGATACGCCTGGCGAACGCCGCTTTGCCGAGCGGCTGGAAAAGCTGCTCGAAGACGACTACCTCTGCTGGAGCAACGTCCCGGTCGGCCCCAAGGCCCGCTACCCCGACTTCGTCGTGCTGCATCCGCGGCGCGGCATCCTTGTGCTTGAGGTCAAGGACTGGAAGCTCGCCACCATCCAGAGCATGAATCACGGCCAGGCCACCCTGCACACCAGCAGCGGCCTCAAGACCGTGGCCAACCCGATGCTGCAAGCTCACACCTACGTCAAAGAAGTCGACATGGTGCTGAAGAAGGACCCGCTGCTGCGCCAGAGCAAAAGCTCACCCCGGCCGGGCGAATTGATCATGCCGTGGGGCTGGGGCGTGGTGCTGACCAATATCACTCGCCGCCAGTTCGAACAGACCGACCTCCACGACGTGCTCGACCCGCAGCGTGTCATCTTCCAAGATGAAATGACCGAAACGGCCGATCCGGAAGCCTTTCAGCAGCGGCTGTGGAACATGTTCCCTCACGTGTTTCCCTGCACCCTGACGCTGCCGCAGATCGACCGCGTGCGCTATCACCTATACCCCGAGGTCCGCGTCAGCGCCCTGCCCGGCCAGTTTGGCTTGTTTGCCGATGGCGACGTGCCGATCCCAAGCCTCATCAAGGTGATGGACCTCCAGCAGGAACAACTTGCCCGCTCACTGGGCGAAGGCCATCGCGTTATCCACGGTGCGGCCGGCAGCGGCAAGACCATGATCCTCGGCTACCGCTGCGAACAGCTGGCCAAGGTCTCGCCCAAGCCGATTCTGGTGCTCTGCTACAACAAGTCCCTGGCAGGCCGGTTGTGCCAAGTGCTGGAGGAGAAAGGCCTGGGCGAGAAGGTCAGCGTGCGCAACTTCCATGCGTGGTGCTCCGACATGCTCACGGCCTACCAGGTGGACAAGCCCAGCCCGCGCCTGCCGGTCGGCCAGAAGATGGAGCAGATGATTCAGCTCACCATCGACGGCGTCGACCGTGGCCAGATCCCGCGCGCGCAATACTCCGCCGTGCTGATCGACGAAGGCCACGACTTCGCACCGGAGTGGTTCAAGCTCGTCGTTCAGATGGTCGATCCTGCCACCAACGCGCTGCTGGTGCTCTACGACGACGCCCAGTCCATCTACCGCGGTAAGGGCAAGAAGACCGGGCTGGACTTCAGCTTCGCCAGCGTCGGCATCCAGGCCCAGGGCCGCACCACCATCCTCAAACTCAACTACCGCAACACGCTAGAAGTGCTCTCGGTCGCCCGCGCCTTCGCCACCGAACTGCTCTCCGGCCGCGATGCCGGTGAAGACGGCGTCCCCATCATCGTCCCCGAAAGCGCCGGCCGCCGCGGCGCCTTCCCCGAACTCATCCACTGCGAAGGCCACTGGCAGGAATGGGACTGCCTCGTCACCCGCATCCGCGACGAACAGGCCAACGGCCGCGTGCTCAACGACATGGCCATCATCTACCGCAACAACGCCCAGGCCGAAGCCGCCGGACGCGCCCTGACCCAAGCCGGCATCGCCTACGCTTCAGGCACCAGTTCCAAAGGCCGCGGTGAACTCTACGGCAGCGAAGACAGCGTGAAGATCGTCAGCATGCACTCCAGCAAAGGCCTGGAATTCGGGCTGGTGCTGGTCCCGGGCCTGGGTGAAATGCCGAAGAAGGGCGAGGCCGAAGCGGATGAAGCGCGGTTGCTGTATGTGGCGATGACGCGGGCGATTGATCGGTTAGTGATGACGTATCAGGCGCATTCGGATTTTACGAAGAGAGTGCAGGAGGCGATTGGTGGGGTAAGGGAGGGGCTTGGGGAACTGCAGCAGAGATATGCGTGATTAAAATCAACCTGTTCTCTTATTTTTACAATGGGTATGTGGATATGGAAATTGCCAACAAGTTTGAATTGCACTATTACTTGAGAGATGGGGCGCACCAAATAAATGCGCTTCTTAGAAATAAGTGCGAGGCTGAGTTGTTAGCGATAGTCACAGAAATTGCTGCGATCTTAGATGTCGAGGCAGAGCTAATTGCAACTGCAGCAAGGGAAGGTGGTTTTCGGGATTTTTGGGACGTTATCAAAGGCAATGCGAATGCAATCACAGTGGTGCTTATGGTGGCCCAGCTGATGCTTACTTTAGCGCCCATGCTGCACAAGTCCGAGAAAGAGGAACTGGAAAAAGAGCTAAACAGGTTACTGATAGAAGAGGCTAAGCTAAATATCGAAAATTTACGGGAAGAGGCAAATGGATCAAGCCCTGCTCCTGAAAAAGCAGAAAATATTTCTAATAATCTTTCTAAAAATTTAAGAATAATCAAGCGAAAATCAAATTTTTATTCCATGCTTAGCCAGCGATCTGAAGTCACTAAAATCGGATTTGCTATTCTTGATTCGGACTTTGTTCCGCGCTTTGCAGAGCGACAGGTAGAAAGGCATGATTTTAGAAAGCATGTGCTAAATAGCAATAAGCTAAAAGCTGAAGAGGTCGAGGCAGAAATTGAGATAGTTTCTCCTGTATTAAAGGAAGGTAAATATAAGTGGAAAGGTTTGTACAACGGTCAGCCAATTGGCTTTGACATGCTAGATTTGGCTTTTAAAGATATGGTGTTGCTAGACAGTATTAGTTTTCAGCATGGGTCATCCATCCTATGTGTGTTACGTATAGAGCGCGAGCTAGACGAAGTTGGGGATGTTAAGATCACCGGATATGCTGTCACAACCGTGATTGAAAAAGTTGACGGTCCTTTATCGGTTGAAACAATACAAGGAAAAAAATACCGTCATGCAAAAAAATATATCGAAGGACAAGGCAGTTTGTTCATTTAAAGAATCGCCAATTGATAAAGCGAACGATTTGTTTGGCAGATTTTGTTATTTTAGGGGCAGGTACAGTTTTATCATCATTGATGGACCATCCTGCTGAAAAAATTGATATGTACCTGTTTTGTAATCAAAGCAACTACGTTAAAGCTTAATACTAGTGAGAGTGCTAAGAATATGATTGAAAACAAAGATGACCTTTACGAAGACCATTCCTCACAGTTAAATGTAGAGGAAGAGCAAGAAGAGTTAGATACTGAGTTCCAGATAGACGAGTATGACCTTACCGCAACGCCGAATGACTTCAATGTAATGACGATTAATAGTTTCATAGATTCTGGCTCGATAATCATACCGGGCTTTCAAAGAAACTTTGTTTGGGATATAAAGAAGGCATCCAAGCTGATTGAGTCGTTATTATTAGGTTTGCCAGTCCCTCAGCTATTTCTATATGAGAGTGGTAGAAATAAGTTTCTTGTTATTGACGGACAGCAGCGCATGATGTCCATTTTCTATTTCATTAAAAAAAGGTTTCCAAGGAAAGAAAAGCGCGCCGAAATCAGGAGAATTTTTACTGAGCATAACGGTATTCCTGACGAGGTTCTTGAAGATGACGAATACTTTCAGCCATTTAAGCTTATATTATCGAAAGTCGCGGACGCACATAAAAACAAATTTCATGGTTTAAATTACTCAACGTTGGGGGATTATAAGTCTCAGTTTGATCTGAGACCTATCAGAAATATCATCGTCAAGCAGAACGCCCCAAAGGACGGGGACTCTGCTATATACGAAATATTCAACAGGCTAAACTCAGGCGGTGTGAATCTACGACCACAAGAAATTAGAGCTTGTCTTTATCATTCAGAATTCTTCTCAATGGTGGCTAGGCTTAATTATCATCCGGAGTGGCGGAGAGTTCTAGGCATGCAGGATCTAGATATACATATGAAGGATAATGAGCTTTTAATACGTTGTTTCGCCATGGCTGACGCGTATAAAAGCTACAAGCCATCATTGGCAAATTTCCTAAATATTTTTTCAAAAAAAGCAAAAAAATTCGATGTTGAGCAAATCCTTTTATTAGAAAAGCTATTTATATCATTCCTACAATCTATCGCTGAAGTAGATGCTAGTTTGTTTGTAAGCTCGAAATCTAGAAGGTTTAATATTTTTGTTTTGGAATCTTTATTTGCGGTGCTCGCGAATAAACGACGTGCAGACCACGTTTTAATAGAAGCGAAAATTTCAAACGATGTAGTTTGCAGTATCCTTGATGACGATGGTTTCGCCGCAGCCTGTGTAGCTGGGACCATGAATACAGCTAACGTCATAAAGCGGTTTGAAGTCGTCGAAAGCTATCTCGGAGCTTGACTATGGATACTGTCCAAGTTCTATATGGTCAAGTTAAAGAAATCGATGAGTTTCTTATGGGAAGTGGTGAGATTTCATTGAAGAGTGCAGCTGACTCTAACTTCAGGAAGTCCGTGCTACTTGCGTCTGCCAGTTTTTTTGAGACCGAGATAACAAATATTATAGTATCTCTAGCCCAAGAAGTTACGAAAAACGATCACAGGATAGTATCTTTTGTGCAAAAGAAAGGCCTAGCAAGACAATATCATAGCCTATTCAATTGGGATTCAAAAAATTGCAATGCGTTTCTCGGTTTGTTTGGCGAAGATTTCAAAACTGAGTTTTGCAAGTTAATAACGATGGACGATGCGCTTGATAAAGCAATTAAAGCCTTTATTGAAATTGGAGCCGAGCGTAATAGGCTTGTACATCAGAATTTCGGGCAGTACACCATTGAAAAAACATCTGAGGAGATATATGAATTACACCTGCTGGCGAAATATTTCGTTTTAATGCTAAGGGCAGGGTTGGCGATGAAGCCCGATCCCAACGCTGATGATGCAGTTAATTAACAAAGCGAGGTAGCGAGGTAGCCTGGATGTGACGCGTGGAAAAGGCTTCGCCGTTTTCCACCCTACGCAATGGCGGGGCTTCGATCATGCAGGCGGGTGTGGCGACGTAGGGTGGACAACGCTTTTTTGTCCATGCGGCGATTACATGATAACAACGCCTCGCTTGAAACTCATGGAATGACATACCCGCACGCCGGGTGGTTCCTTGGATGGGCGGTGGGTTGAAGCCCACCTGACAAATCGACAGAAAGGAGGCATAGAAATACAGGTATGGATTTATCCATCCTATCTACCTCTGCTGGCCGCCCCTAATCGAATCCAAACATCATTCACAGCAGTCCGCTCATTCGTCCAGTGAGGGGACAGATCTATTTTCTGCCCCCTGTCGCGTCCTTAATATCCCGGCGCGTCTGAAATGGTCTGGCACCGCTGCGGCATTATGTCCGCCCGATTTCTATCCAGCCATGTCGCACTTAGCTTCAACTGCCCCCTCTTATGACTCACCCGTTCGGCACGACCTCATAAGGCGTATTGCTGAAGAAGATATTGCGCCAGTCCGGGCGCCATTGAGGGATGCTCAGGGTAAAGCCATGGGTGCGCTTGTCGAAGGCGATCCAGGTCACGCCCAGGCTTTGGTTGTCCTCGCTCGTCCGCATGTCCACTGAGCGGCTGGTAAAGAGCGGGCTGCGAAATACTTTCGACCGATCCGCACGGTCGACGATGCGCAGATACGACAGGCCACCGCCAGGGGCGAGCAGGCCCTGTACCGGCACGCTTTCGATCAAATGGCCGCCTTGCGGACTGACTTGCGAAACCGACGGCGGCGCGCTCAGTGCATCGTTAAGGCTCCAGCCAAAGAGCAGGGCGAGCGCGGCGAGAAGGCTGCATACAGCGAGAATGGCTTTATTCATGTCAGTGTTTCGGCAGGGTGATGGCGGGCGTGCCAGGTGGCAAGGGTTCGCGTAGCAGATCGGAAAACACGCGGAAGTCTCCGCCTCGTTTGTATCTGGCCCGGTAATCGGCGAAATGTCTGTTCAACACAAGCATGTAGCGTTTGCGCTGCTCGTCTATATAGCGCCTTTGGTTCTGCTCACTCATGTTGAACAACGACCGCTGCATGATGCCGCGGGAGACGGCATCGACGCCGGCATTGTGCGCCGTGGCCGCCAGCAGGCTGGGAGCGATGCCATCGAAGTTCCAGTAGCCCAGCGGCTGGCTGAACACCGAGCCGTCGTCGTTGAAGTCGTAATTGTCCTCGGCATAGAACAGCAATGTTCTCGGGCGAAACAGGATGCGATCTGCATGAACCTCTACGTCGCCCTCGGCCGCCACCCGCAGGTTGAAGTCCGCCAGCGCTCCGCGCAGGTCGTTGAGACCTTCGCTGCTCCATTTGGAAAAGGTGATCGCGCGTGAGTTGAAGTAGCCGAAGCGCTCCACCGCGCTCGCCAGGTTCGGGAAAACCAGGCGATGGCAGCCGAGCCCCTTGTCGCCATAGGCCTTGAGCAGATGTTTACGAATCTCACCCATGGCGGCGGCGTTGTTCCAGCTTCTGCGCAGCTCGGCGAGAACCGGCTGGACCTTTTCGAAACCGGCCACCCAACTCATCTTGACGATGCTTTCCTCGATGTACTGCGCTGGGGGCCATTCGGCGTGCTCCTTGACCCGCTGCGACATGCCGCCATTTTCCGTTGGCCAGGGTTGCCCCTGAAACCAGTGGCGCATCAGCGCGGCGGAAACCGGCCAATCGATGGCATCCATGGCTGCCGGAATGTCAGTGATCTTGAATAGCCTGGCCTGAACGGGGGTGCCTTGCGTATTGCTCGCAGGGCTCAGGTTCGATTGTGCGACTAATGGCTCCGTGCTCGACATGCTGCGCCCTCAGCCAATGTAGATTTCGGTTTGTGGCGCGAACTCGACGGACACGGTCTCGGCCGTGTAGGCCGCGGCACGTTTGGTCTTACCGTGCTCATCAGTGACCCCTTCGATGACGTTGCCGGAGGCCGTCTTCAGCTTGTAAGGGCGGTTGGCCAAAGGCAGACCGGTATCGCTATCGCTGAGCACAAAATGCTCGTCCAACTGGTTAGGCATCGGCGCTGGCGCGGTGAAGGGCGCCGTGCTCACCGACGAGCCGACCAGGATGTTGCCGGAGCCAGTCACGATACTGCCTCCGTGCGTGGTGGGGCTGCCGAGGAATGCAACCGGCTTGCCGTTAACCAAAATCGTGGCTTCGCCTTCTGATATCGCGCCACCGCAGTTACTGGTGTCACCGACTCGGGCAGCAGGTAGGTTGTTGAACAAGACGTCCGGCGAACCAACCGCTATCGGGTTGGAACCGTGACCGGGGATAGGGCAGGAGTGGGTGTCGGATAAGCGGGCAGCGGGCTTGGCCATACGAGTTCCTTTCGTAATCCATGAGTGAGGCTCAAGACCCTAACAAGTCTGGCGGAGCTCATCGACTCCGCCATCCCAAGGAGTCCAACTTGTTAACGTTTTCGCCAGCTGATGGCGCTGCCGAGGGCGCTTTGCGTCAGCCACCGCGAACCAACAGGAAAAGGGGACAGACTTATTCATCTGTCCTCTTCGCTTGCTCGTCGCTCCGAATCAGATCCAAACATCATTCTCAGTGACGTAGGGTGGACAACGCTTTTTTTGTCCACTCGGCGATCAGATATTGGCGACGCCATGCTCGATACTGCATGCGATGTCCGCGTGCTCGCCCGGAGGGTGCCTTGGATGGTTGGTGGGCTGAAGCGGAACGCCGCCCGGCCCACCCTACAGATTGTTTGAGCAGGAAAGCGGCAGAACTTTATTGATCTGCCCACACGCCTTTTTTGGCAGCTATGGATTAGATCCAAACATCATTCACCGCCGTCCGCTCATTCGTCTCATCACCAGTATTCAACACGCCCCTGGGCTCAATCAGCAGCAGCTTCACCTCCTTCGGCGCATGGGGCTTGTGCTCTATCCCTTTCTTCACCACATACATCTCACCGGCGCGCACGGTGACCTCACCGTCTCGAAACTCGATCACGAGCTCGCCCTCCAGCACGATGAAGGTTTCATCGGTGTCGGCATGCTGATGCCAGATGAAATCGCCCTCTAGCCGGGCGAGTTTGAACTGGTAGTCGTTCATTTCGGCGACGACCTTTTGTGCCCATTGGTCTCGGAACAGCGCAAATTTATCGGCGAAGTTGATGGCGGAGTAGGGAGGGTTCTGAGTGTTCATGGCGGGGCTCGCGAGTGGGGTGCGGTAGTTGCCCACTACGCTATCGCTGTACCGGTCGATCCGTATTGCATGATCGTGCAAGCACCGATTGGGTGGGCTACCGGTGCTTGAGCATCTTCAACCAACGGGCAGGGGATATGCCGAAGGTCTGGGTGAACAGCCGGGTCATGTGGGCTTGATCGAAAAAGCCGCTCGCAAGCGCCGCATCGGTTAGCGACTGACCTGCCAGCATTCGGTTGCGTGCCTCGGCAAGGCGCCGTTGGGTGATGTAGCGGTAGGGGCTGGTGCCGTACAGCGCACGGAAATCACGCGACAGGCTCCAGCGGTCGCGACCGCTGGCCTGCACCAGGGCATCCAGGGTGATGCCTTCGCCCAGTGCGTCATGGATGAACGCACGGGCCCGCTCAGCCGCCACGTAATCAACGGCCTGACGTCCCCGTGGCTTGCCCGCCGCAGCCTTTAGCGCTTGCGCCAGGTCGTAGATGGCGTCGTCTTCTTCGAGCGGGTCGAGTGCGGCGTCCAGGCTGTAAAGCAAGCGCCGGGTGGCTGAAAGCAGCCGAGGGTCATTCGACAGCCCGCCCGGTATGAAGGGCAACGGCTCGCCGCCCAGCACGTCCTGAATCAACGACGGTTCGATGTAGAGCATTCGATAGCGGAAGCCGGCCTCTGTACCGGCCTCGCCATCATGGACCTCGTCCGGGTGGAGCACGATCGTGCCGCCCGGCAGGCTATGCCGCATCGATTGTCGATAATGAAAGCTCTGCACGCCCGACAACGTGGTGCCGATGGCGTAGGTGTCGTGTCGATGGGGCGTATAGCCGTGACCGCGGAAATAGGCTTCGATGCGCTCCATCTTCGTCGAGGGCGTGGCGCGCGCAAGCCAGTCGCGGTCTGTGCTGAGTCTGTTCATCGCGCTGCGCTACATAGATACGAGGTTGAAGCATACCCATCGAAAGGGGCGCTTGTTAGCGTGGTCTCTGTGTGGCGGATTGCTTCGTAAGATGAGATTGCCGCAGCTGCTTCCGTGGTATATCGCGAGGCGCTTCCATCTCATAAGTTTCTATCCGCTACCGCATCCATGTTTCTCTGAGCGCTGAATTACCAACCGGCTGAATGATAGGTAGGGTGCGCCGGGCTGCGATCTGCTTTAGCCCACGAGAATGGCTACCGAGCACAACGTCCGTATGCCGAGCACAGCGAAGTGGCAGCTAGCTAGTCGTGCGAGGCAGGGCGCCCAGGTTCAAGGGCAGCGGTGTACCCAGCCAAGCCGCGTACTCGGCATGCTCTCGGTAGGCATCCCGCGTTTCGGGATGGATCAGGATGGAAAGGCCACGCTGGTTGCACATCAACCACGGCAGTACGCTCGGCATGTCCGCTACTGAAATGGCCAGCTGATACATCGGCTGGCTATGCGGTCCGACGGGGCGTTCATGCCAACGCCCGATTCGCACGTCCGGGTATCGCTCCGCGATCTGCGAGCGAATCCACTGCGCCGTCTGCTCCTGTTCGCTGGTCATGAAATAAACGTGTGCGTGGTACCCACAGATGCTTTCAAAGTCTGCCATTTGCGTCGACATGGACGTATCAGATTCTTTCACTTGCCCTCCGGACGGGTCATGTTTGTAGGTAACTAAGGTGTAGGGACCGATAGTTTCAGTGCGCTGCGTGTAAGCGTGGATCAAAAGTACAAATATCGGGGTATGGCCGATTGCGTTTCGTGTGACGGAATCGCCGGAGGCGCTTACGTCGTTAACCGCGACACGGCCGCGGCCATCGCCCCCGCACCGGATACGCCCATCCGAACGTTGAATTACGCTCCGGTTGCTCGTCATTCAGCTATGTGGAGCGGGCGCAACCTGTGCGTTTATCTTTGCAGCAACAGGAGTGCGTCAAATAGCGCCGAGCGTCTGTCGTATCATGCCCGACCGCAACCGCTACTGACCCCTCCCATGACCACCCTCGAACTCATCGCCTCCGCCCTCGGCGTGCTTGCCGTCTGGCTCACCGTGCGCCAGAACCCGCTGTGCTGGCCCATTGGGCTGGTGATGGTGTCGCTTTATGGCTGGTTCTTTTTCGAGGCGCGCTTGTATTCGCAGGTGTTACTCAACGGTGTGTTCGCCGCCATGCAGCTGTATGGCTGGTGGCAGTGGACGCGGGGTAGCGGAGGGGACGGCGGGCGGCCCGTGGTGGGTGCGACGGCACTGGAGGTGGGCGCGGGACTGCTTGTGGCGACGCTGGGCAGTGTCGGGCTTGGGCTGTTGATGGCGACGGCTACCGAAGCGGCCTATCCCTGGCCGGATGCGGCCTTGACGGCGTTCAGCCTGCTCGCACAGCTGTGGATGGCGCTCAAGCGCTGGCAGTGCTGGGTATTGTGGATAGTGGTGGACGTGCTCTATGTAGCGTTCTTCCTCTTTCAGGCGTACTGGCTCACCGCGGGGCTGTACGGGTTGTTCACGCTGCTGGCGGTGATGGGCCTGCGTGAGTGGCGGCAGGCGAGGGCGACGGTTCAGTAAGATCCAGTGCTCGCATGCACCTAGAAATGCAGGGTGGGCTTCAGCCCACCAGAACGGTGTTGTCT
>NZ_JAMOII010000001.1 GCF_024448985.1 Stutzerimonas stutzeri | reverse complement strand
CCCTCGGGGCGAAGCTTTTGCTTTCAGGTTGAAGCTATCGCCAAAACCCAGCTCCCCGCTACTCCGTCGGCCCCACTTTCCGCTGCTGATAAATCAGATCAACGATTTCACCTTCAGGCACATAACCACTCACTACCTCACGCAGCAATACCCGAACCTGCGGATAGTCATCCTGCTCGACAGCTTTGAGCAGTTTCGCCAGCGCACTACGCAGCGCATCCCAAGTGAAGTACTCCTCATCGGCGCGCATGATCATCGGATGCTCGGTAGGGCTCACGTTGTCGCCGATCAGCAGCTCCTCATACAGCTTCTCACCCGGCCGCAGCCCGGTGAACTCGATCTCAATGTCACCGTGAGGATTTTTCTCCGAAAGAATGCTAAGGCCCGATAGGCGAATTAGCTTCTCAGCCAGTTGAGCGATCAGCACCGGTTGCCCCATGTCCAGCACGAATACGTCACCGCCCTGCCCCATCGAACCCGCTTGAATCACCAGCTGCGCCGCTTCGGGGATGGTCATGAAGTAACGTGTAATCTTGGGATGAGTAACCGTCACTGGCCCACCAGCACGAATTTGCTCATAAAACCGTGGGATTACCGAACCAGACGAACCCAGGACATTACCAAAGCGAACCATGGTGAAGCGGGTCTTGTTGACATGATGAACTCCTTCTTCGGCAGCGAAAAGAACCGGTGCGGTCTCACGACTCAGGGCCTGCAAAATCATTTCGGCCACGCGCTTGGTGCTGCCCATAACATTGGTAGGCCGAACCGCCTTATCGGTTGAGATAAGCACGAAATTCGAGACGCCAGCCTGAATTGCCGCCTGCGCCGTATAGAGCGTTCCAAACGTATTGTTCAGCACCCCTTCGGCAATGTTGTGCTCAACCATCGGGACGTGCTTGTAGGCAGCAGCGTGATAGACGGAGTTAACCTTCCAGGTGCGCATGACATCAATCATGCGAATGCCGTTTCGAATTGAGCCGAGAATTGGCACCAGCCGCACCGGAAGCGACTCACGCTCGGCCCTACTTCCCAGCTCACTATGGATACGGTAGAGGTTGAACTCGCAGTGCTCAAAAAGGAGCAAGGTTCTTGGCTTAGTACGAATGATCTGACGGCATAGCTCACTGCCGATAGAGCCACCAGCGCCAGTCACCAATACGACTTGGTCTCGAATGCAATGCTCGAAGAGTTGCTGACGTGCGGGTACCGCATCACGCCCTAGCAAGTCAGCGATATCGACTTCCTGCAGATCCTCTACCTTTACTCTGCCACTCGCCAGATCCATGAAACCCGGCACGCTTCGTACATGCAGCGGAAACGGTTCCAGACTTTCCAGCACCTCGCGTCTGCGCGCACGAGATGCGGAGGGAATGGCCAGGAGAATTTGTTGTGCAGCCGTCTCGTTAATGAGTTGTTGAATGTGTTTTGGCTTGTAGACCCGAAGTCCCGAGATGGTCCTATTTGCGATATTCGGATCGTCATCAATGAACGCGACCGGACGCATCGTCCTGCCCATTCGCAGTGCCGCAACCAACTGGTTGCCTGCTGCACCTGCACCATATATAGCTACACGCGCCAGACCAGCATCCGATCGTTTGAAGTTCAGAGTTTGCCCAGCCGCAAACCAGTGGCCCATAAAATATTGGCGCATGACCAACCGCAGCCCGCCAATCAGTACCAGACTCAACCACCAATAGTTCAAAACCAGAGAACGAGGAATGACCTTCGGCGCGTCCTGATACCAGTAAACGGCTAAAGAAAGCATAAGCGCTGAAAGCGTCACAGCCTTGACGATGGCCATCAGAGCATCATTGCCGAAGTAACGCATCACCGCACGATACATACCAATACGGATGAACAAGGGGATCGCGATAATCGGTGCTATAGCAAACAACCACGCATGCACACCGAAGGGATCAATCGACTTCGCATCACCCAAGCGGACCACGAACGATAACCACAGCGCCATCCATACCAGAACGACATCCGTCGAAACCTGAACGAGCCTTTTGATCCTGCGAGGTAATCGGACAAGGTGTCGACGCCACTTTTCAGCCAATCTCAACATGGCAGCACCTCATCGTAATCCCTGTTCTGTAACGAGACGCTCACGAAGCGCCTGCGCTCATCAACGCGCTACTCATGCTAGAGCCGAGTATGACCCTCATCGGAGTACCCGGCCTTCAGCCTTGCGACAATCCATACCAACGGAGCATAGGCGATCAACAGACCCAATGCCCCTTCCAAGCGCTCCAGCCCGACCATCAGCGCGATGGGCAGCAGCCACATAATGTTTATAGCCAGAACACCCAACGTCACCGGTAAGTGCGCTCCAAAGCGACGTGAAGCAACCTGATAAGCGTGGCTACGATGAGCCTCGTACACCTTGTCACCATGCAACAGGCGACGCAGCAGCGTCCAGGTCGCATCCACGATAAAAACCGCAAGTAGGATCAACCAGCACCATAAAAGTTGCGGCGCCAACCAGGCGGCCTGGATTGAAAGTACGCCGATAACGATGCCGAGAAAGCCGCTTCCCGCGTCCCCCATGAATATCCGCGCAGGTGGAAAATTCCAGAAGAGAAATCCCGCTACCGCTGTAGCCAGTAAAACAGGCACAAGTGTATCGTCCGGAAAGCCCACCAAGGCATAAATCGCTGCGGCACCAAGGCAGACGGCCAATGCCTCAACGCTCGCAATGCCATCTATTCCATCCATGAAGTTGTAAAGGTTTAGTTGCCAGACGAGCCAGATCACTGCGAACGCTTGCCCCCACCAACCAAGCTCCAGCGTTAGCCCGAACAATTCCAGCGGGGGGAGACCACCGAGCCAGAATAGAGCCCAGACTGCCGCCAGGAAATGCCCGAGCAGGCGCCAACGCGCGGGGATATGACCGTGGTCATCAAGAAACCCCTGTATCGCCACACCGCAGCCGGCGCCCCATAGAGCCAGCATTACCCCCCATGAGATCAGCCCCATCGAGGCGATAATCGGCAAAACGACGAGCAGACTGATAACGATCGCGACCCCTCCCCCCCGAGGGGTGGGTATAACGTGCGAGCTACGGGCATTGGGTATATCGATAAGATCACGGCGCAACGCGTAACGTAGCAGCGCCCAGGTCAAGAAAAACGAAGCGCCGAAAACCAGCGGTAACAACCAGAACACGGCACTCATCGTTCAACTCCATAGTTTTGCAGTCACCGATCACAGGAGCGATCGCCTCCATCGTGTTTGCTGACGCCGCGCCTTCGCAACGATGCGATGCTGGCACAAGACCTACTTGAAGCTTGAAGCCTAGGAAAGCATCGCCCCGGGTCGGGCCCACAAAAGCAGTAAAAGAGCCACAAAATCAGTGGGAGGCGCGCCCTCGCGTCCATTGCAAGCGGCAAGGCCTGCCCAACAGGTTCAAGCCGCATCGCCCCGCCCCACAGCACCCTGTCAAAGCCCCGCCACAAACGCAGCCGCCGTCGATGCCAATGCACTATCCACACTTACCGGCGGTGACCATCCCAACATGTTTCGGGTCTTCTCGATATCGATCTGCAGCGAACCGCATACGCGCTCCATCACAGCTCGCTTGCCGAGCAGAACAGCCGCACCCCGTAGCAACCCAGGCGGAACGGGGATCAACCGCGCCGGTTTTCCAAGCGCCATGCCCAGGCGACGTAACAGCTCAGTAGTCGAAAGATCTTCTCCATCGCTGAGCAGAAAAGCCTGCCCGACAGCATGTGGGTGATCCAGGCAAACCATCATCAAATCGATCAGATTATCCAGCGCTACGAGGCTACGGCAGTTTCGTATGGCACCAAGCGGCAGCGGAATGCTCCGATCAAGCCATTTCATCATGCTATGGAAATTCGCTCTGACACCCGGCCCATACACCAATGGGGGCCGCACGATAACCACTTCCAGCCCCGTCTCCGCTGCAAGTTCCCGCAGCGCCTTTTCCGCTTCCATTTTAGATATCGCATAAGGCTCAACCGGGCAAAGCGCGGCATCAGAGGTGAAAGGCTTTCCACACGATGAGCTCTCACCATGTACCTTTACCGAACTGAGAAAAACGAAGCGTTTGACCCCTGCCTGAGCGGCTGCGTTAGCCAGCTTTAACGTGCCATGCACATTGACAGCACGGAACGCCGCCAGCGGATCGGCATCCACTTCATACATCACATGAACCCGGGCCGCGCAGTGGACAACCACGTCTACGTCAGCAAACAAATCGGGAATAGGCTCGGCACCAGCCAGATCGCCCAACTCAACCCACCGCACCGCCGTATCATGCGAGTCTTCGAAAGATAACCCACCACGCTCGAACACTCTCACGGCAGCAATAATCGAGTATCCAGACTTGCTCGCCATACGTCGCACCAACGCTTTACCAACAAAGCCACTTGCCCCCGTCACCAATACCCGCATCAGTTGGCATCCTCGACGAGTTCAAGTACATCCGCAGCCATCAAGCGCATGATCCGACTACGCGCATAGCGTGCGACAAACTCCGGGCGGGGCGTCTGCTCCCGCTTCAGCCGTCGCAACGCCTCTATCGCCCCAGCACTATCACAGGGAGCGAATACTGCAGTATTGGAAATTTCAGTATGAATAAATTCGGCGGCGTAACCCGCCGCACCGGCCCATACGGGCTTGCCAGTGGCTGCGTATTCGAACACCTTTGATGGCAACACGCGGCGAAACGCCCTGAAGTCATTCAAATGCAGAAACAGCACGTCCGCCTGATGATAGAGGCTCAGTAACTGCTCTCGGGCCACCGGCTCCACCAGTTCGACATTCTCCAGCCCCCCAGCCGCTATAGCCTCTCGCAATAGCTGTAAGCGACTACCGCCACCCACAATACGAAAATGCACTTCGCCACCCAGGCACTGCGCTAGCTCAGGAACGATCCGGTGCAAACCCTGCCCATCCCCTACGTTGCCGGCATACAGAATCTGCAGCGGCCGTTCAGCACCGGTGTCGCCGCAGCCACACAACGGAAAGTCAACGAAATCTTCGTCCACACCATTCGTATACTGCGAAAAGCGCCGTTCCGGATACTTCGGTTGGAAATACCCAAGAAAGCCCGCCGTCACCAGATTCACTTTATCAGCACGCCGAATGACCCAGCGCTCCAAGGCGCCAAACCCCATCATCAATATCTTGGAAACAGGAGAAGAGAAAAGCTCACCGAGGTTTTCGACAAAGATATCGCGGATATCCAGATACAACCGGGCGCCCTGGCGATAAGCGATCCAGGCGCCAAGTACAGCTGTCATCAACCGCGAGGAGGTAGCGACAACCAGGTCATAACGTCCATCGCTGGCATGGCGCATTGCCTGATAGGCAAAAGCCACGAAAGCCACCGCCTGATCCCGAAAACCGCTGCGATGCGCGGGCAACCGAATGCGCCGAACCCGCACGTCGCCCCCGCTCTCGATAACCTGTGTTTCGCTGGCATGTTCGTGATAGCGATTGGGCTGTGTGGTAAGCACATCGACGTGTACTGCCCCGCCAGCATGTGCACGCAGCGCCTGGACCAGCGCCCGCGCGCGGAAAGAACCCGCCGAAAGATCGGGGGGATAAAAAAATGTCAGCAGCAGAATTCGTTTAGGCATTACACAGTGCTGGTCAAGCCGGAACGGGATTGGACAACACCCTCTCGTACAATGCGAGCAATTCGTGCTCCTGGCTCTCCCAGCTAAGGATCGCCGAAGCCTTGCGTGACTGAGCGGCGTAATACTGGCGCTTGCTCTTATTGGCAACCAGCTCGCGCAATGCCGCGCTCAACGCGGCACTATCGCCGGGCGGAACGAGCAGACCAAGATCATGCTCCCTGACCACCCGGCGGATCTCGGGCAGATCCGAAGCAACCACCGGCAACCCGGCCTGCACATACTCAAAAAGCTTGTTCGAATCGGTGGTGTAGTGATTCAGGCAAGTGTTCTCGATCGGCTGCACGCCGATATCAGCCGATGCGGTATAGCTCGGCAGCTCGGCCAGAGCGACCGTAGGAATGAAGCGCACTCGTTCTTCCAGCTGCAACTTAACGACGATACAACGCAGGCTGGTATCGAGCCGCCCACCGCCGATGAAGACGAAGTAAGCGTCGGATACGTCAGCGGCCACACGCGCCAACCGCTCCAACCCCCTCCCCTGCTGCACCCCGCCCTGGTAAAGGATAATCGGCCAAGGTCGAACAAGCCCCAACTCTTTGCGAATACGGTTGGAGGCTAAAAAAAACTGCTGATGTCGCGGTCGATTCTGCAGCACTACCGGACGTTCGATCCCATAAGCCCGGGCGAAAAACTTGGCGCGCGCCACCGTGGTAGTAATGGTGCCATTCGCGCGCGGCATGAGCGCCTTCTCGACCACCGCAACCAGCCTGCGGAAGCTAGAGTAGCCTTCGCGGCTGGTGCTGATTTCATGGGCGTCATACACAAGCTTCGCGCCGGAAAACACCGCAGCCAGCCAAGCGGTTGGAAGCGTATTCACGTCATGTGCATGCACGACATCGGCGCGGCAGCGTGTCAAGTGCCAGAGCAAGCCCGCATGGGTCCACAATCTTGCACATATGCGAAGCACCTGTTTGAAAGGACTCAACCGCCCAATCGGGCCGCTTGCCCCGGGCGCCGCCGTCTTGACTACCGGAGCCACCGCTGGGTCCACATGACCGTTTCCTTTGCGCCATTTCCATAGCGGACTGCGAGCAACTCGTACGACACACACCCCACTCGAAAGTACTTCACGCTCCTGCGTAACTCCAGGTGTGTGCAAGGCATGAACGGTGACCTGATGGCCCGCCGTAGATAGTGTCTCTGCTTCCTTCAGAACTCGCGCATCATTGCGGAACTCGTTCCAGACGACCATGGCCACTTGAGCCACATTACCTCCCAATAAAAGTGGCCGATAAAGGCCCTTCCTGAAATGAACCAATCAGAGACTAGAAAATGCCGAAAGGGTTCAAATGATAGAGGAAGTGCCGCGGCAAGCTCCTCGCATCGTTCACAGACCAGCCTTAATTCACATCCGAAGAGGGCTGAGTTGCTGGCACATGAAGAGCCGCCGCAGCGCTTGCCTCATCAAGGGCCGCTTCATCAAAGCCGAAAAGCGTGACAAGGCGAACCGAGCGCCCACCGGCAGTGAAGCCGAGCGCCTGACGGTCAACCATAGTCCCGTAGCCTTCCGTTACCCAGCCTTGAAGCTTCGGCTGCTTCTGGCCTCGTGGAGCAACGAGTTGCGCGCCTGAAAGGGGCCGAACCAGAACCGTACGCCCCGACGAACTCACCAACCGCATGTCACCTTCAGTATTTTCGAGCCGCCATTGCCGCGCGAAATGAAACCACTGCGTGTACTCATGCAATGTATCCCCTTGCAAAACGTCAACAATCGCAAGCCAGCGTTGAGGCGTAAACAACACCAGGCGCTCCTGCTCTATGCCCTCCTCTCGTGGTACTGCACCACGAATCAGAAAAGTCTCGCCCATGGCCCTGGCGTCCTTGATCGCCGAGCCGTAACGCGTAGCCTCTGACAGCTTCGGTGTCCTGCCATCGACCTCGACCGTGTTATGGGCAGCAGTCGAGGTGACGTAGTCGCGAAACGGACCCTTGCTATATGAATATTTACCCGCATTAGTCAATATCCGCTCGCCCTGATCAAACCACTCGAAGCTGAGATCATCAGGCAACTTATGCCCCGTCTGGAAAAACATCCCCATGAAAAACAGCATGGAGGCCTTCTGCGCCGGCACCGCCCAATCGCTGCGAACGATTGCATACCCGGACTCCTCGAAATTCCGGAGTAAATAGCAGGAGGCTTTCACGTCTCGACAACTGTCGGACGATTCAGGCCAGTCGATATTCACTGGCTTTGGCTCCGAATCGCCCACCGTCACGATCGTTTTATCAGGGTGCACCATCCATACCCTATTCTGCTCAACTCGCTCCATGAGTTCGCGGATGAAGCCGAACTGCTCGTACCAGCCGGTATCCATAAAGCGCTTGACGGTGTTGTAAACGAAGAAGTGGTACTCAGGTGCGTTTTCTAGATGCACACCCTCGGAACTGAATTGCCGTAACAGCAAATCCTGCATTTCCACCCCTACGAAATCCCGTGCACCAGCACAGGTTTCGATAGAAGGTACAACACTGCATAGCGCCATCAGCCCGTGCAGCTGGAACAGTCCATGATTACCCTTGGAAAGCAAGCGTTTGTCCATCAGGCTCTGAGCGTGTAACCACGCCAAGTGAATAAGCTTCTCCTTCCCCGCATCATCGAGCTGCACATCACCTTCGAATGCACGTTGAACAAGGTAGGCCAGTTTCATCGCCCGTAGGCCGACCGCCATGTCATACCACTGGTAGTCGCTTTTCTGCCCGCGAACTGCATGGTATTCGTACCAATCGAATACGATGCGCAACGTATCGTCCAAATAGTTGGTATTGCCACTCTGCTCCCAGGCTCCGAGAAGAGGGTCTAGCATGCGCCAAGCGTGCAGTTGATAGCGCCAGTTGCGATCCTTGAACGGATCGGCGTTCCAATCCAGTGGGAGCTGGAACGGCCAAGGGGCCACATCACGCCCCGCCGGGACGAAACCTGTTTCCCACAATTGGCGAGCCTGGGTTACCGCGCCGCGCGTAACTGCGATATTGGCGTTTCGAGCGGTAACGGATGGGGCCCGCTCGGCTTGCTTCGCCATCCCATCCCACACATCGGAAGTAGCACAGGATTGAGCCGAACGCCCACTATCGATCCACTCACATGGAGTTGGGGTGGCACCGGTCCCGTTCAAATAGATTGCGCCTGCCATTACCATTACGACAACAAACAGGCCACAAGCAGCCAATACGGACCTACGCACTGTCACCTCGTCTTCCTTTGGGAGCTTGACCATCTAAGTCGTCGTAGGCACTCAGTATTGGCTCAACAAGCTCAATCGCAGTCCGATATGCCTGGCGCTGACAAGCCTTGTCGAAAGCGAACATCAGCGCCGCCAACTCAGCGTGTTTGACGGTTATTGTGTTTAGATCGGTACGCAGGCCCTGCGCCTTTTCAAAAGCCGCCGGCAATAATGGCAGAGCCTGCTCGTTGGTAGGCCAACCAGCCCCCACTGGCTCAAGCGTCCAGAATACCCATTGCGAAGCCGAGACGACTCCATGCCTATCAATCCATAGAGCATCCTGTGGGAGATCCGGGGCAACGATCGCCAATGGCATCGCCTCAAGCCTTGACTTTATCGAGTTTAATTGGTCGACAAAACGCTGTAGCGAGAAAGTTTCGGTTTCGCACGCAAAAAGAAGAAGTCGCTCCAGAGGCTTATCGTCGAGTCTCTGCCATAGCATCGGACGTGAACGAGCATACATATCGACGAGAGAAGCTGAAGGTCGACTGTTAAACAAACCCGCTGTCACTTTCATCGCCGCATTTTTTGCTTCACGTAGAGTAACCTTATCGACCGTAGACCAATCAAAAAAATGGCAATTGAAGCTCGCGACCTGCTCAACCAAACGTATACGGGGCAAAGGCGCGGAAACTTCGCCAACGTTACCAAACAGGCTCGCTTCGTGTCGTGCCAGCGAATTACGATTCTCGCCGTACAACTTGACCAAATAACACTGCTTCGGCTCCGGCCCGATATGTATTATCCCCATTAGTATATCGGGTATTCCAGACTGCACCCAACGCACCTCTAGTGGTACCGTCACCGGCCCCGAGATACGCTCAACCAGGGGCACTAACCAGCCGGTGTAGGATTCGGGATCCGCGAGAGTCCATAGTCCGCTCGAATCTTCCGATACCACATTACCCGCATATAGATGCCCATGAAATAACAGCGCATTTAGTTGCAGTCGTTGCGAATACAAATTGGCGATGTCTCCTACGAGCGAAGTCAGACGGCGAAACAATTGCCTTACCAACAACAGTGTGACGATGGCCCAAAAAACCGAGACATTGGTACCCATTAGCACATCGAAAACGATGGCAGAAAAGATCAAAAAAAAACCGATATTGGCCAGCACACCGACCAAACGGATGAACTCACCAACCTGCTGTTCCCGCCAAACTTTGCCCAAGCGCTGAGTAATTACCAATACTAGCCATACCACTATGGTATAACTACCGGCGAATATTGCCTGCAGCGGATATATCCAGGCAAGCGCCAAGCCAGCAAACCCAAGAAATACACCACCGGCTAAAGCCTCTGCGAATCGCTGATACGCCTTGGTAAGCAATAATTCCTGATTTTCGAACAAGGCTAGCTTACGACTATTTGAAATAAGCTCACGCGCACCAAAGGACGCTAATCTGGCAATAAACCATTCAGCCAAAAGATGAACAGCAAAAAAAACTAAGGCCGCCCCACCAAGCCCTACAATAAGCACCGTCTTGCCATATGCCTGCAGGAGTTCGGGAAAATATGAGGGGATGCGCTCAGAGCCGAGCAGAATGATCACTTTTAACGGCAATAGTGCCGCCAGTAAAGAGGCAACCTGTGACGCCAGCGTGCACACCACGCCCAGACTGGTAGCCCAAGGCACGACACGAAACACCTTAAACCCGACAGAAGCAAACCAGCGCAGCGCAGACAGAACTTTCATTTCCCAGCACTCAAAAATGGCCCCTCAGTGAAGGGCCTGTACACATTATCAGATATTCTTCCAGCTTACTCTTAGTCGAGAAAAAGCCTCCATGTCATTGCTGGCCGGTACTCGCTCATAGATCATAGTAACTGGCGCAGAGCCCCCTTTTATATAGTCGACAACGAAGCTCTTCGCATCTTCACGGCGTACTTTGCGCTGATAACCGCTTTTAGCGAGTGTTGCAAAAACCGCACCCTCAACTGTCATTACATCCTCGGGAAACTCAAAGACATAACGATCAAACTTACCCTTCTCATCTTCTACCAGCACATAGCTCCGTAACTTGCCGCTAAACTGGAGGCCCGCGCCGTCAGGAAAATAAATGGCATTCTTCGAAAAGTAGTTCGCTGCCACCGGCAGTGATTTAGGCGCAGTGCTCTGGCCCGCACCCGTATCACAGCCAACTAATAAGGCCGCCGCACATAACCCTAATACTCTTTTCAACGACTCTCTCCTTTTTAGAAAATTAAACTCTGCTCCTTTTCCAAACTTCTGCACGGAGCGAAGCAACCTAACCATTTGTAAAGCCAGCCAAACTGGACTACTCCACGAGACAATGCTGCTCTGAAACTGACTAAGAAGATTAAATATCCGCGACATCTACCGCTCGAAGCTTCCAAACGATCTCACCTGTCTCCGATGGAACATCGAGGCAAATTCGCTGAACTTCCGAAAACTGCATGAATCCGCCTCCAGCGATACTTGGCACGATCTCTGATCGAATACCAGCGCTCAAAATCTCTATCTCCAACTCGTAATTTGATGCCTGATGCCTCAGACAGATAGAGCTTCCTTGTGCCGTAGCGAAGACCCCCTCACCTAGGCTAAAGACCAACTTAGCCGTCCGCTTTTTTAGCGAAGTCACTTTATCTATTACCGAAATATCGAGAGCGTCCAATCGCCCATTGACAGACCGACTTATCTCCGTTTCTTTGTATGAACAATGCCTACCTTCTATCGAGTAACAACCTTCAGCACACGCGCCAGACACAAAAGCCAATCCTGGCGAAATATCATACTCGACTCCATCTATACATATCGCATTGTGCGCGGCTGCACTTTTAAGGAAAGCCGGCTCGCTATTAGAATACTCATGCGAAAAGAAGCTAGGATCAATCAGCCACTCAACGCCATCAAAGAACAAAGTAATCGACAGGTTATCTTCATGCTTATGCGTCTTGCAGATTGACGTCGCAAACATGCATAGCATGAACGGCAAGTGTTCTTGATTGCCTTTCACCACAGCATATCCGGCCTTATCCAAGACAAGACAGAGCGGATCACTATACGGCTGCCCTCTCCGCACAGGCTCCTCAGTTGCATTCGGCAGACGGAAGGTGTCTCCATGCGTAGGACTCCTGTTATCCGGATAGCGCAGAAAATCCGACCACCTGCTCAATTCTTGGGCGACCTGGGGAATCAGCGAATCCCGCCCAGAAGCACTGGTCAAATTCCCGGCAAACTTCGCCAGGTGCTGGATACCATGGTGATAGCCGATGGAGTTTTCGACGAAAATTGCATACCCCTGATCGCGAACCAGCAGGTTCTCTAGCTGATCGGTCAGTCTGGCTACGCCTTTAGTCAACCAGCGATCGGCACACGGATAATCCACCATGATCTGCCCTGCGGCAATCAGCGCCATATCCTGGAACCAGGCATGGTTGTGATAGCGCGTAGGCTGGTGAGCGGCATAAAATGCCTCTGATTCCAGCAGATTGCCATGCTTCAAGATCGCACTTCGGAGCCGTGACATGAAGCGGAAGTCGAACGAATACTCACGCCCCACCTCATGCATGAGCAGAAAAGCCAGCAGGCGCTCAGCAGTTCCGTGATCGTACCAGGTGAACTTGATATCAGCATCGGGACTGAAATAGCTCCTGTCGAGCCAAGCAGACATGTAATCGCGTGCCGCGAATATTGCCCTCAGATCAGAGTTTTCCTTGCCATATACAATCAGCGTCCGCGCCGGGTGCATCGAATGCCACAGGTAGCGATAGGTGCCGGACTCTTCCAGGGCATCCGGGAGTGGTTGTTCAATACCCCAAGAAAGGTACTTATCGCCATTCAAGGGAAGGCGACCGTAGTCCAGGAATTCCCGCGCATGCTTCTCAAGACTTACATTGCAGTCTTTTATATAGCGAACAATGGCATCGACCACATCGTGCTTGGGCGAAGGTGCACTATTTTCTCCCCGCTGCCGGGGAAATGGGAAATCCTCTACCGAGTAGGGCAACTCTTGCCATGCAGCCCCCCACTTGCAACCAATTTGCGCACCGGCCTCGCCGGGAGTGCCCTTCACATAGAGGCGGATATCCTGAATCTGCTGGCTGGGCTCGGGCAATATCCACTTGTTCTGGAAGCCATAGATCAGATCGTCAATCGAAAAACTCAAGTCTTCCCAAGTGTCCTGCCGGGAGTTGGGCAACTTCACATGACGAAAGACACTTCCAACCGTATAGCCTATGGCCAGATACTTGATCTCCTGCCAGCCACTGATCCGGTAACAGACGGAAATGCCGTTGCCGTAAACGACAGGCTCATCTAGCAAAAGGCGCAACTCGAAACTGCCCGCCCTCCCCGAAAACTCGGAGAGCACATGGTCATCACATAATCTTGTCTTGCCCTTCCCGGCCACCTTTATATTGCTGGTTTCCTCGCCCGCAGCATCAATGAATCGACCACTCCGCACACCGAATACTGAAGACTTCTCGAGTTTGCGCTCGACAACACAACTCTCGAAGCTTGATCGATGTGCCGTGTTCTTACCAGTGGCAACACCCTCAGCGCCATCAGCCAGAACCTCCAGCACGTTGGCCAGTTTGCGATAGTAGGCCTCCACATAGTGGAATGGGCTTTTCCCCCATTTATGCTCGCAGGCACCGACCATTAGTCCCTGAGGAAACTCGAAGAACTGTTCCGGCGTGAGATCCCTCGACATCCGCGAGTAAATCTTCTCCAGAAATTCATTGGCGCGTTTGATCCCGTCGGCATCGTGGCCCGGCCGGAAATCATCGCCCGCCTCGGTTCTTTCCGCCCAAAACACCTTGTTGATACGTAGTGCCGCACGCTTGCCCAGGCTGTCCAGTTGCGCTATCAAGGCGCTCCAGCCATTTTCCCAGCATGCGTAAAACTCCTCCGAGCCCGATTTCAGGCGACGTCCACCGACCTCGCCCTTGTCCTCATAGACTTGCTTGAACTCATTCGAGAGCGTGCAAACCTTCTCGCCCTTAAGCAACAGAAGATCGAACCGCTCGTCGATCGGGTCGTAGATCAGGCAGTCGAAATCGCTAGAATCCAAGAAACCCCTGAACTCCTTATTTAAATCGGCACAAACAAGCCCACGCTGAAAAGCCGAAGTAATCTTGGAAACATCCACATCCACAACCTTGCCTTCGGCATAGGCACTGCCAAGCGAGCTCCTTGCGAAATATCGGACCAGAACGCAAGCGCCTCTATCAACAAGTTCAAACACATCGCGACTAGCGCTGCTACCAAAAATCACAAATCTCATGCAAAAACCTTTTTATAAGCTCGTACTGGCTGCGTGTCTCAAAAGACAACTTAAAACTTGTAATGACCATACGAAAACAGCATAGCAATAGTGTTTCTCATTGGTGTTCGAGCGATAGAGAGTCTCGAATCGCGTGTTTGGCAATTCATCGGAGTATCCTAAATAAGCACGGCATCTAATTGGTTATCGCAATGGACTAAGCATACGAACCGCTCCAATATACCTTGCCTAAAAAGTGGACAGGCATAGCGCTCCCCCACGCCGCACATGTACTGATTCTTTATCCGTAGGCAGTTACAGAGCCTGTTGATAATTAGTTCAATCCCAAAAAAGCTCGAGTTCCTGTTCGACGATCAGATCCGCTGCCGTTTTTTCCTCAACCCGCTTGACTGCGGCCTTCGACATGGCGCTGAACAACTGGAGATTCTCCACCAGCAGGGCAATACCTTCCGCCATCGCGGCATAATCTTCTTCGGGCGCTAGGATGGCACAACCTTCATCAGCGAACTCCGGAATGGCCGCTACGGCATTGGTCACTGGAACCAAGCCCGATGCCATAGCCTCATCCCGTGAAACCCCCTGGGTATCCATGCGGCTGGGGCAAAGGAACAAACCATAGTCCTTGTGCAGAACGGCAATTTCGCTGCGCGGCAAGAATCTACGTTCGATCTTCACATTGGGATAATTTTCCAGTGGCTTCAGCGTTTCCTCGAACAGCGGGCCCTCGCCAATCATTCGAAATTCCAATTCATGGAACCAAGGCTTCGTTGACAGCAATTCAATGGCCTTAACGCTCAGATCATTTGCATACACTGCCGATGCGTAGGGGCGTATGGACAGAATTTTCTTGCGCTGCTCAACTGGCTTCTCAATATAGTTGAACAGGACCGTGTCGATCGGATTATGTATAACTCGATAGTCCTCTTCGGAAAGCCGGAAACCAAGGTCCTCCATCACCTGCTCAGCAAAGAAGTGCGACACGAAGATCAGTTTGAGGTTGGCCGGCATTTCCTTGAGCAGACCTGACCAGAAGCTCAGCCGCTGCTCGCTCTGCAACTTGCCCACTTGCAGCTGCTCTTCGGTCTTGAAGTTGAACTGACGGCGCCACCAAGGCTGAATTTCCGCGCCATGCACCCAAACAATCACATTGAGCCGATCGACGTAGTCTTTTAGGACTTCCCACATATCAGGATCAAGGAAATGCACCAGTACGTTTCGATAACGACCTGAGTCCAACAATTTCCTGAGCGTGGACTGGGAGCCCGTAATCACGTCTATATTTTCAAACTCATGATATGTCGCTGCGTCGTCTTTACGCAGCCTGAACACGTCCACATTCACGCCACGCTCGCGATAGGCTGCCACCCGGCTATGGACGAAGCCGTTGCGGTAGAGATCCTCATAACTGGGGTAGTGGTTGGTGATCAGCAAGTGCTCTGCCTGGCCCAGCATTTCAGCGGGCTGCAGATCCTTGTGGCCGAGCAGCAGGCCTTTGATTTCCGCGCAGCCGCCTTGGTATACGCGCCAGCCCATGCGGATGAAAGCAGTTTCTGGCGGTACATCCACCACCTTGTTGCGGTTGGCATGTTTGATCACGTGGCTGATACGCTGTTTCTGCGCATCGAGGAAAAGCATGACCAATTGAAGATTCAACCCGGGGGTTACATCGAGGAAGAACTTCAGCTGCTCCTTGCCACCCAGCTCCTCAGGCGTCAGGTCCCGTGCGGCGTAGATATACTCATGCTTGCCATCCTCCAGCGTGGAAGTTACCAGCCAGCCGTGCTCCTCCATCTGAAAGGAGACGTTGCTGCTTTTGCAAGGCCCGAAGGTTTCCTGCAGTTGCTGGAGGCGTATTTCCGGTACATCAATCGCACCTTGTTCGGCTGGAGCGATGCGTTCCGCGCGTGCCTGCAGCTCTTCGATGGTGAAGCCGGTGTCCAGCGAAAGGTCGTCGACGCGCTGATGAACTGCATCCATTTCGGCCGCAGCACCACCCTGGCAATAATTGAAGGGGTCGACCGCCAGTAACGAGCCTTCGCCATAGCGGCTACTCGACAAAGCTCGGCACCAATCGAAGCAGTCGAACGCGGCTAAAAGCTGGGCACGCACTACGGTACTGCGCAGCTGCAGTGAGCCAGCGTTGTGGTAGGCGCGGCCTGGCTCCAGCAATTCGATACCGGTTTCTACGTAGTTGTAGCGTGTTACCTTGCCAAAGGCATTCGCGCTGCTATAGCGCGTGGCAATGGCCATATCCAGCAGGTAGTTGGGGCCGTAGTAATCATCGGCAACCATGCCGGCCAGGAGCTCCGCATTGCCAATCACGTCGCCGATACACTTGCCTTCGAGCTCCTTGCGACGAAGGAAATGAACACGCGTGTCTTTTCCGGTGGGCTGCTGAACCTTGCGCCCCAAGACCAGGTAGAGAATGCTGCTCGTGTGGGTTTGCCGTTGGAAGTTAGCAAGGACGGCTTGCAGATGCTCCTCGCTACGCGCGTAGCCGAGGACGGCTACATCAGGCAGCGGATTGGCTACTGATGTACCGCTCACCTTGGCCACGATGTAGTTCAGGCGCTGCTCATAGGTGTGCTCAAGCATGACCTTGCGCAGGGCGGCCAGACGCAGCTTGCCGCTACTCTCTTCATCACCCGCCAGCGCTTGCAGTCGGCGCACCATTTCTTCGCCGCTGTCGGTGGTGATGACCAGGTCACCAAACATCAGGCGTACGCCACGTGAGTAGTTGCTGACGGTGACGGTATTGCAGCCCAGCAGCTCATACACGCGGCGGGCGAACATGGTCTGCGATTGCTTGATGGAGTTCAGGTTGATCGCGTAGCGATAGCCCTTGTAGGCCCGATCGATTTCCGAGAAGGGCAGCGTGCCGACAATGAATGGCTGATATTCAGCCGGGAATTGGTAGTTGGGGTCGTTCTTGCCGTAGTTGCGGTCATAGATTTCCACGGGGCGGAATTCGGGCAGCTTCGCGACGAAGTTGCCTAGATCCCGCGTCCGCTCGGGATAACGCGCATAGTAAGCACCGGCAAAGCAGAAGGCATCCTTGCGCTCGTAGAGTTCGATGGGGTTGTGGACACTGGGCTGGCAGGCGAACGGCAGGAAATAGACGCGGTCATGCCCCAATGCGGCTTTGTAACGATGGATGCAGTCCATGTCGGTGGTGAACACGAAGTCGAACTGCTTGGCCGTGGTCAGGAAGGTTTCGAAATGAACCGGGTCTTCCTTGTTCCAGAACATCGTGGGGGTGCCGCGCGTCTTGCACCAGCGCACGATCTGCTGCAATTCGCTGGCGTTGTGGCCTACCTTGCTACCCCAAAGTTCATCCTTGCCACGCCAGGCGGACTCGATGAACAGCAGCTCTGGCTGGAAATCTTCGAGTTCTGCCTGCCAGGCTGTCGGCGTGAGCTGTTGTAGCTGCGCTTCGGGCTGATAGGAGCCGAAGGTGAAATCATCCATGATGCAGGCGATCTTGAGCTGACCTTGCGCCATGCGCTGCGGCAGCAAAGCGGCGGACTGCCTGGCATCGGCGAGCACTTCTGGTTCGACTGGCCTATCGGCGGGTGCATGCTCGAAAACCTTCGGCGCTTCGATCGTGGCAGGCTGGCGGGCGCGAGATTGGCGCTGCTTGTTTGCCTGCCGATACAACCGAGCTAATGAAATTGGGAGGCGCACTAAACCGCCGAGCGATCTGGCGTTCTTTAGTTGATAGCCGAGCTGATAGGTCATGCTGGCGCGCGCCTGGATCAATCTCTGCTCGGCGACTCGGCGCTTGTCACTTTCCTTGCTGAGCTCCTGCGTCAGGGACTTGATCTGAGCCTGTTGCTGCTCCAGCGCTCGACGCAGCTCCGCCAGTTCCGCCTCGTGGCCATTACGGCGTTGCTCTTCGCTTTGTTTGTGCCCTGCTATCAATTCTTCCCGCAATTTGTTCCCCTCCCCCGTGACGCGGTCCAGCTCCAGTTCCAGCAAGGCGATCTTTGCGTTCAATTCTTCTTGTTTGTTGTTTGCCTGAAGTTCGTCGAGTCTGTCTTGTAGCTGCGCCGCATGTGTTTCAGTGCTGGCCAATACGCTTTCCAGCGCTTTTTTGGCCACCTGCTCTTCAGTGAGCTGCTGCTCGTGAGCCGCAACGAGTTCCCCACATGCTCTTTTTGCATCCTCTCTGGAGCGGTCTAACTCTGCTTCCAAGAGGGAAACTCGTTCCTTCAGCTCATGTTGTCGGTCGTTCGCTTGAAACTCATCGAGCCTTGCTTGTAGCTGCGCCGCATGTGTTTCAGTGCTGGCCAATACGCTTTCCAGCGCTTTTTTGGCCGTCTGTTCGTTGACAAGCTGCTGCTCGATCGTTTCGATATGGACTGTTGTGCTCCTGTGCTCCTGAATCAGCTTCTCGTGCTGCTCTCTTTCCTGCTCGAGCTCGGCTTCTAACAACGCTACGCCATGCTCGCGCTGCTGCAATAAACCGGCTTTGGTATCCACCCGTTGATTGAGAAGCGAAACCTGCTCGATGAACACCTTGCGTTCGCTGTTCCAGGCGTCCTGTACATTTTCCAGTTGGCGCCGGCTCTCCAGTCCGTGCTCCTGGGTAGCCTCCAGGAGCTCCCGGATGGACTGCCCGTTGCGCAGCTCTTCGTCATATTGAGCCTTGAATCGTTCCAGCTCTTCGCTGAGCGCGTCATAAGCGGCGCGCAGCTCGGCACTGTGCTCGCGATGCACGGCTAGCTCTGCGACCTGCTGCGTAGCCAGTTGCTCACGCTCGGCTAGATTTTTTTCCAGCAGGCTGCTACGAGCGCGCTCGGACTCCAGCGCCCGTCTGGCCTCGGCGAGTTGCGCCCCGAGTTCCTGTTCATGCGCCCGCCCTCGGGCCTTCTCGGCAGCGATGTCTGTCATTGTCGACGCGAGTTCATCGAGTCTTGCGGTGTATTCCCGCTCTGCCTGATGCAGGCGCTGGCGCATCTGTTCGACATCCTGCCGGGCCGCTTCAAGTTCCTGCTGCCGCTCGCTCAACTTCACCTTTAGCTCTTGTTGGCGCGTGTCACTGCTGTGAAGCTGCTCCTTCAATACATCGATTCGCTGGCAGGCTTCACGATACTTCTGGTTGGCGTTGGCAAGGTTGTCACGCGTTGTTTTCAGCAGCTGTGCGTTCTGGTAGTTCGCTAGAACGTCATGGTGTTGAAGCCGTGCGAGGCGCATGTCGAGCGAAACGCTCTCTGCTGGCCGGAAGAGATGTGTCGGAGTGGCGTTAAATGTATCCCAGTACACGTAACCGTGGCTTTCCATCCAAGTGGAAATGGTTTTGTAGTGGTCCGCATTTATGCACTCGACATAGATAAGCGGCCGGTCTTTTTCTATCAATCCTACAGCGCCTTCCAGCACTGGCAGCTCCATGCCCTCCACATCGACCTTGATCAACCTCACGCGCCCAGGTAGTTCAAGCTCATCGAGCGCAACGATACGAATATCGCCCTCGCCTACTTCGATGCTCTGCCCGCCGAGGTTCTCTTCCATTAGCGCGGCGAAGTGTCCTTTACCTGCCGTATGCCCTACTCCATAGGGCATCAGCGTCACGCGCTCACTTAATTGATTGATTTCCACGCTGCGACGCATTGCCTCGATCAGCGAGGAATTGGGCTCAAAGCTGACTACTTTGCATTCTGCTATCGCGGCGAGATAAAGAGTGTGATTACCGATGTTCGCGCCAACGTCCAGCACCAAGTCCCCTGCGGATACGTTTGCCTGTATGTCCTGGAGCATTTCCAGCTCATAAGGCTGGAGTTCGGTGCTTATCTTTTTCTGTATGTAGTCAATATCGGCGTTAGGCAAATAGATACTGTAGTGCTTGGTTCCGATAGACAAAGCAACCACTTTGCCCTGTTGTTGCTCGCCGTTAAACGGATGTTCGTGCAAAGTGGTTGCCATCATTAGAGCCCTTGATTCAATACGCCGCAGAAGTCCAAACAGGCTTTGCTCTTGAGCTGCTCGGAGTCTTTAAACTGTTTATGGGCTACGAGGATCGCAACGAGGGCATTACCTTCTTCGGCGAGGCATTCCTCGAAGCCGACCAGGCTGCAGCGCCCACTATCGAGACCGGACGGAAGCTCCTGAATGTTGGGTTCGACGAGCTTGACTGTAAAACCGGCAGCGAGCAGGCGGCGAATGATTCCCATGGACGGGCTTTCACGAAGGTCGTCGATATCCGGCTTAAATGCGGCGCCCAGGCAGTAGACGGTATCGTTGCTACGTGCTTTTGCATGTTGTGATATCTGCTCGACTACCAGATCCGGCTTGCTGTCGTTGACGACGCGTGCGGTGCGGATCAACCGGGCTTCTCTTGGTGATTGCGCCACGATGAACCACGGATCAACCGCGATACAATGGCCGCCTACGCCGGGCCCAGGTTGGAGGATATTCACCCGTGGATGACGGTTCGCGAGGCGGATCAGCTCCCAGACGTTAATTTCGAGTTTTTCGCAGATGATGGAGAGCTCATTGGCAAATGCGATATTGACGTCACGGAAGCTGTTTTCGGTGAGCTTGCACATCTCGGCTGTGCGGGCGTTCGTAATGATGCATTCGCCCTCCACAAAGGTCTTGTAGAGCGCGGCGGCAGCTGCGGAGCATTTGGCGGTCAATCCCCCAATAATGCGGTCGTTCTCGACCAGCTCACGCAGTACGTGGCCAGGTAAGACACGCTCGGGACAGTGAGCGATGCGCACATCTGAATTTTCGCCTTGCGTCTGCGGAAAACTCAGATCCGGCCGAGCCTCAGCCAACCAAGCAGCCATCTGCTCGGTCGCACCTACGGGTGAGGTGGACTCCAGAATGACCAGATCCCCTTTCTTCAGCACTGGCGCAATGGCCTTGCTGGCAGATTCGATGTAAGAAAGGTCCGGCTCATGATCGCCCTTGAATGGCGTGGGCACGGCGATCAGAAAGGCGTCGGCAGGCTCCGGCTTGGTAGTAGCGCGAAGATAACCCTCAGTGACGGCGGCGTGCACGACCATATCCAGATCAGGCTCGACGATGTGAATCTCGCCGCGGTTAATGGTCGTAACCGCGTGTTCGTTTACATCGACACCGATGACTTTTTTCTTGCGGGCAGCGAAAACCGCTGCGGTCGGCAGCCCAATATAGCCAAGACCAATGACAGAGATAGTTTCAAAGTTCATTTTCAGTTCTTCTTGAGTTGCGAAAGTGTTTCGAGAATGCGTGCGCACGCGAGGCCATCGCCGTAGGGGTTGTGGGCGAAGCTCATTTCACGGTAAGCCTCGTCGTCAGTCAGAAGCTTTCTGAGATTGCTCGTCAGCGCTTCTACCTGAGTGCCGACCAGTTTCACGGTGCCGGCCTCTACTGCTTCTGGGCGCTCGGTAGTGTCACGCATCACGAGGACAGGCTTGCCCAGCGAGGGGGCTTCTTCTTGTATGCCACCTGAGTCGGTGAGAATCAGGTAAGAGCGGTTCATTAGATAAACAAACGGCAGGTAGTCCAACGGTTCGATTAAGTGAATATTGTCGATGCCAGCAAGAAGGCGGTTTACAGGCTCTCTTACATTCGGATTCAGGTGAACGGGATAGACGATCTCAACATCAGGAAAGGCCTTTGCCGTATCTGCCAATGCTTGGCAGATACGCTCGAAGCCGCCACCAAAGCTCTCACGGCGGTGTCCGGTGACTAGCACTAGGCGGCTATCTGCACGCAAGAAGGCGAACTGCTCCTGAAAACGCTGCTGCAACTCGGTGTCTTTGTCGAGTTTTGCAACGACCTGCAGGAGCGCATCGATGACCGTATTGCCGGTAACTTCGATGCCGCTTGTGATGCCTTCACGCAGCAGATTCTGACGAGAGGTTTCGGTTGGGGCGAAGTGGATGGCAGCCAATGCTCCCGTCAACTTGCGATTCCCCTCTTCCGGCCATGGCGAATAAATATTGCCGGTGCGCAACCCTGCCTCGACATGAGCGACAGATATTTGATGGTAATAAGCCGCTACCGTGGTAGCGAAAGTAGTGGCGGTATCGCCATGAACCAGCACAACGTCGGGTTTGAATTCTGCGAAGACTCGCTTCATACCTTGCAGGATGGCGCTAGTGACGTCGGTAAGGTCTTGGCCGGGCTTCATGATATTCAGGTCGAAGTCTGGTTCGAGCTCAAATAATTCAAGCACCTGGTCGAGCATCTGGCGATGTTGGCCAGTTACGCAAACCTTGGCATCGAAACGCGCGTCTGCGCTCAATGAAAGAGCCAAGGGCGCCATTTTGATTGCTTCGGGACGTGTGCCGAACACACAGAGGGTTTTGACTGTCATACCGTATCCATAGTTTGAGTCGGCGCAACGCCTTACTGCGGGATTGTGAGCTGCAACGCTTGTTGCTTGCCTTGATAGAAAGCATCAAGCCTTTCGGCTAATGCCTGTTTCGCCTTTTGTTCACCGTGAACGATGCGAATATGGGATGGCTTTCTCCGCATCCCGGTTACAAACCTGACTAAGCCATCCTGATCGGCATGCGCCGAATAACCGCCAATGGTTGCAATACCTGCCCGTATATCGAAACGTTCACTATCGAGATCGACATAGCCACCAGTCGGGCCATAGGCCTGAATCGCCCGACCTGGCGTGCCTGCCGCTTGATAGCCGACGAACAAGACGTTGTGCCTTTTATCGCCCAGCATGGCTTTCAAGTAATTGACGATACGGCCACTTGAGCACATGCCATTACCAGCAATTACGACTGCCGGACGAGCGGTATGTGTAAGGTGCTCGACCATGCGCATGTGTGCGCTATGGCTATCGACTGTTATCAATTGCTCGAAGCCCAGTGGACGGCGGCCGGATTGTACACGCTTGAGCGCCTCTTGATTCCAGAAGGGCTGCAGTTGTCGATAGGCTGCAGTGAAGCGGCTGGCTAGGGGGGAGTCAAGGATGATTGGGAGTTCGGGCCAGTTGGCTTCTACATTAGACGTCTGAGCGCTGCCGTCATGTCCCCTCGCCCTAGCCCTCTCCCCAGAACGGAGAGGAGACTTGGTTTGTGCGAGATGGATGATCTCTTCTAGCTCATATAGCAATTCTTGGGTTCGGCCTATGCTGAACGCAGGGATCAGCACTGTGCCGTTGTCTTCGAGCGCTTGCTCGATAACACGCTCCAGGCGCTGCCGCCGGGTGCGGCGGTTCTCGTGTTGGCGATTGCCGTAGGTACTTTCGATAACGAGAATATCCGCGCAGTGAGGTGGCTTGGGCGCCGGCAATAACGGTGCATGTGGCGCACCAAGGTCACCGGAAAATACAACCCGCTTCTTTTCGCCAGTTTTCGGATAAGTCAGATCAAACTCGACATACGCCGAACCGAGGATATGCCCAGCTCGCTGCAAGCGGATACGGCAAACAAGATCGTCTGCGTCGCGCAAGTTGAACCACGTGTTGTAGGGCAAGGCGATGATGCGTTGCTCGATCAGCTTTATATAGCGCTCAACCTGCTTCTGGTCGCGGCTGACGCCGAGCTTGAACGCATCCTCCAGCACGATAGGCAACAACTTGGCGGAGGGTTCGCTGCAGAGAATCGGACCTTCGAATCCAGCGGCGAGCAGATATGGGATTCGGCCAACGTGATCGATGTGAACATGCGTTGCGATCAGTGCCCGCACGGTACCCAGCGGGAAATCAATTTCCAGGCTACCCTGCCCTGCTCTTCCGTCACTGGAAACATCGGCACCCTGGAACAGGCCACAATCGATCAGGTAGCTGTTGGCCGCATCGGCATGTAGTTCATGGCACGAGCCGGTCACGCCGTTGACGGCTCCGTGGTGAGTGATTTGCGGATATGTCATCGGTTAGTTCCTTTAACCTGGCAATGTGAGAGGCGTCTCAAAAACGGCGGCATTCTGCCACGCGCTTACCCTCACACCAAGTGCGGACTTAAAAATAAAGGATTGTCCGAGGAACTTTTCGACGAAGTGCTTTTACGATGCTGACTGAGAGCAACGTGACGCGATTACTTCACCAATGAAGACCTGTTCATTCGTCCTCGTTAACACGATCACGCAACTCCTTCCCCGGTTTGAAATGCGGGACGAACTTGCCATCGAGCGGGACGGATTGGCCAGTCTTGGGGTTACGGCCGACGCGCGGGGCGCGGTAATGGAGAGAGAAACTGCCGAAGCCTCGGATTTCGATACGGTCTCCGGTTGCCAGTGCTTGAGCCATCTGCTCAAGCATGGTTTTGATTGCCAGTTCCACATCCTTGGACGAAAGCAGCCCTTGTTGGGTGACGATACGCTCGATCAACTCCGACTTGGTCATGGTTTTCCCTTCGTTTTCAAGCGGCTAGATCATTTGGGTTGCGTTCGTTTGTAGCATGTTGCTCAGAGTTTGAACAGCCTGGACGTTTGGGTCAGGTTTTGGAGGGTTTGATAGGGATGGCCGGGATTTGGCAGGCCTACGACCTGCATTCGCCGCCAGGCGGCCCCCTACGAAACGGTGCGATCTTGGACTTAAGTTTTGCGTGCGAGGCCCGGCCTCGGGGCGATGCTTTTTGCTTTTGAGCTGACATAGGGTGCGCGTTCGCCGCGGAGGAGCGCCTCCTACAAGCAGTGTCGGAGCACGTGCTTTCCGTAGGAAGCCCGACCTCGGGGCGAAGCTTTTGGGGCGTGTGTTCGCCAAAAACGGTACGAGTCGCTGAAACGAAAAAGGGTGGGCTATTAAGCCCACCCTTTTTGTCATCTAAGGACGATCAATCCTCGCGATAGCGACGCAGCTTGAGCTGTTTGCCACCCACGCGTGTGTCCTTGAGTTTGCCGAGCAGACGCTCCAGGCCTTCTTCCGGCAGTTCGACCAGGCTGAAGCTGTCACGTACCTGAATACGGCCGATGGCTTCGCGGGCCAGGCCGCCTTCGTTGAGGATGGCGCCGAGCAGGTTGCGTGCGGCGATGCCGTCGCGGGCACCCAGCGGGGTACGGCAGCGGGCGCGGCCTTCGGCCAGCGGAATCGGGGCACGGCGCTCGCGATCACCGCTACGCTCTGGACGATCGGAGCGTTCGCGAGGAGCGCTGGTCGGGACCAGCGGCTGCTCTTTTTCCACTTCGGCCAGGGTCAGCGCCTGACCATTGGTGGCCTTGCGCAGCAGCGCAGCGGCTAGGGCGCGCGGGCTGCAGCCGATGTCGGCAACCAGCTTGTCGAGCAGTTCGCCATGGCTGGCTTCAGCATCAGCAACCAGCGGCGACAGGCTGTTGGTAAGTTTCTTGATGCGCGCATCCAACACCTGCTGGGCGTTGGGCAGACGGGCTTCGGCAACCTTCTGGTTGGTGACGCGCTCGATGACTTGCAGCATGCGGCGTTCACGCGGGGTGACCAGCAGCAGTGCGCGCCCTTCCCGGCCGGCACGGCCTGTACGGCCGATACGGTGCACGTAGGACTCCGGATCGTAGGGCATGTCCACGTTGAATACATGGGTGATGCGCGCCACGTCGAGACCGCGAGCGGCAACGTCAGTAGCAACGACGATGTCCAGACGGCCGTCCTTGAGCGATTCGATAACGCGCTCACGCTGGTTCTGAGCGATGTCGCCGTTCAGAGCAGCGGCCTTGTAGCCCTTGGCTTCCAGCGCAGCGGCCAGATCAAGAGTGGCCTGCTTGGTACGTACGAAGGCGATCAGTGCGTCGAAATCTTCGACTTCCAGCAAGCGCAGCACGGCCGGGATCTTCTGATCAGCATGAACCATCAGATGCGCCTGCTCGATGCGGGCGACAGTCTGGGTCTTGGTAGCGACCTTGATGTGTTGCGGCTCGCGCAGGTGCTTCTCGGCGATTGCGCGGATGGAGTGTGGCAGGGTCGCGGAGAACAATACGCTCTGACGGCTTTCCGGCATGGCTTCGAAAATGACTTCAAGGTCATCCATGAAGCCCAGCTTGAGCATTTCGTCGGCTTCGTCGAGCACCAGATACTGAATGGTCGAAAGCAGTGTGCTATTGCGGCTCAGGTGGTCGACCAAACGGCCTGGGGTGGCAACGATGATCTGCGCACCTTGGCGGATGGCCTTGAGCTGCGGGCCCATAGGGGCGCCGCCGTAGACGGCGACAACGCCAACGCCGGGCATCTGCTTGGAATAGGTTTCGAACGCGGTGGCGACCTGCAGGGCCAGCTCGCGGGTTGGCGCGAGGATCAGCGCCTGCGGCTCACGCTTGGCCGGATCGATTTTGGACAGAATGGGCAGCGCGAAGGCTGCGGTCTTGCCGGTACCGGTCTGGGCCTGGCCGATCATGTCGTGGCCGCCGAGAATTACCGGGATAGCCTGGCTCTGGATCGCCGAAGGCTCTTCGTAGCCCACCGCGATGACGGCAGCGAGTACAGAGGGATGAATACCGAGTGCGGCAAAGCCGCCGATTTCCTGGGTCATGGGTCTTTTCCTGATGCTCCGCAAAGACCCATGTTCCGAAGCTGCGCATGCCATGCAAAACCCGAAGGTCACCCTGGCAGCCTGGTCGGCGGGGTTTGCGAAAACGTATTGAATGATGAATCGTCTAGGACAGCCGCGAGAAGCGGACAGCAGCCGAAGCAGCGCTTCGTGTGTTGCAGTACCTGAACGCAGGCTGGGTTTCAGCCGGCGCGTACTATACCGGAATTCTGTGAAGCTGTGCGCGCATTTTGTCTTGTGGGTTAAGTTCGTGGCGACTCGGCAAGCGACTGCGTTTTGCTTTGGCTAAGTCTGCGTCAAGTGTTGGGGTTGGTGCAAAGGTCCGTAGGGTCGGCCCCGAGGCTCGTAGGGCCGAACTTGTTCGGCCTTTGTGCGGATGCGGCCGAATGAAACCGGTCCTACAGACAAAATGAGAACACAGGGCCGGCGGCGTTCCGTTTCAGCGCACCAACGTGGTCAGCGTGGGCTAAAGCGGAACGCCGCCCGGCCTACCCTACAAAGCTCGGAGCCTTCCCGGAACCGATTGGCAACTGCTAATCCAGACATAGCCTTTGCTTTTGTGGGAGATTCTATGGTGCGGCACAACAAGTAACTGGCATTTTCGGTCGATATGTTGATTGATTTTTCATCAGGGCGAAGGCAATTCGGGCCAGCTTCCTGGCGAGCTTAACCAAGGCCTGGGTCGTCTTCAGTCCCTGGCTGAGATAGGTTTCATATTGACCAGCCCAAGCCTTTGTTCGACGGGCCGACATCGCGGCGTTATACAAGAGGCGTCGCATTTCTGGATCCCCTTTCTTGGTCAGCTTCCGGCGGCCAACCTGCTTGCCTGAGTCTCGTACCCTAACGTCCATGCCCAAGTAGGCAATGAAGGCATCACTGCTCTTGAATTCACCTCGGTGGAACGTATTGGCCAGCGCTGCGCAGGTGAGTTCTCCAATACCTTCAATGGCCTTGCAGCGCTGGGCATCCGCCCCCCAGCCGACTTCAGCCATGGCCTCTGTGAGGCGGCGCTCGATCAATCTTTCGATGTCCTTGATGTTGTTGCTCAGGCGCTTGGACGCGCTCTTGAGTTCGGGCACATCGCTCAGGCTCTGGGCCAGGGCAACACGGGTATGCACAAGCGAAGCCCGGCGTCGCAGCAGGCTCTGGATGCGATAAAACGCCTCGTGAGGTGGCACCCAGGGCTTGAGCTCGCTCAGTTCCTTGCTCAGGTAGCGCAGGATCAACCGGGCATCAGCCGGGTCGGTCTTGGCGCGATTACCAATGCCATCGCGATACCGGTTGAGCCGATAACCATCGAGCAGATAGAGCGCAAAGCCAACCTGATGCGCCAGCGACGCCAAGGTGCGGTGATAGGCGCCTGTGGCCTCGAACGCTAGCTGAGTCCCGCAAGGCAGCGTCTTCAGCCAGCGGCTGATGGCTCGTGGTGTGTTGGTAATCCTCTCCAGACTCTTCGAATCACTACGGGCAATGACCAGCTCGGCCTTGCTGACATCGATACCGACCATGATTGACTCAATGGGCTTTGCCATGACTGGTCCTCCAAGCTAAGGTAATTTCACTTGTCAGGGCTCATCGAACGCTGGCTTGCAACATTTCGTCGGTCATGAGCGGCTAGGCTCCGCCGATGGATTCTCTATCGGCGCTTTGATGAGAAGGGCGGGGGCTAAATCTCCCACAGTCCGTGCCGAAAGGCCGGAAGGCCCGTTTGCCCCCTCCACCCTGACAAGTCCCTTTTAGGACTTGCGTGGAAACCATACAAGGCCCGACCTTGGGACGAAACGTTTAATTTTTGAGCTGACCGAAGGTCGGCATTCGCCGCGGGGCGCCTCCTACGAAAGCGGCGCGGGGCTGCGGCACCCTGCCTTTAACTGGCTGGTCGTAGCGCATCGATCAATGAATCCAGTGAATAACCAAGACGCGGTGCCAGGGTCGCGGCGCGCTCGCGCAGGGCCGCTATGTCGAGCATCTGTTCCAGATCAGCGGGAACGAACAGGACGACATTGCCCTCCTTCACCGGGCACTCCCAATAATGGCGGTGGAACAAGCCGCGCAGCAGAGCAGCACCGAGCGGTTTGTCTTCGTCGGTGCCCCACTGATTGATGATCAGCCAACCGCCTGGGTTCAGCTTTTGCTGACAGCGCTCGAGAAAGCGCCACGCCAGATGCGCCGCAGCCGGGCCCACATCGGTGTAGAGATCGACGAATATCATATCGGCGGTCTCGGCCGAGTCGAGCAGCTCTACCGCGTCGCCGATGCGTATGTAGAGCCGCGAGTCGTTCTGCAGGCCCAGATAGCGCATCGCCAACTCCGGCACATCCGGGCGCAGCTCAATGGCCTCGACGTCTTCGAGCGGCAGGAATTCGAGGCACGCTTGAGTTAGCGTCCCCGCGCCGAGACCGAGAAACAGGGCGGTCTCGGGCTGTGCGTGCATCAGGCCACCCATCAGCATGGCGCGCGTGTAGTCATACTCCAACCAGCTGGGGTCTCGCGTGAACACACAGCTTTGCTCGACCGCCGCGCCGAATTCCAGAAACCTGTAATCCCCTACTTCCAGCACACGGATCAAGCCAAAAGCGTCATGTACTTCGGCCAGCAATACTTCCTGCTTGTCCATTGCGCTCACTCCAAACCGGTCGGCGCATCTTAGCAGCCCGATTGGCAAGGGCTATCAGCGACGGCGCAGCGCATCAGGTAAAATCCGCGCACTTTTGCGCAGGAATCAATCCGATGAGCCACACCTGGAGCCCCACCAGCTGGAGACATAAACCCATCCAGCAGCAGCCCGACTATCCTGACGCCGAGCATCTCCAGCGCGTAGAGGCGACGCTGGCGAGCCTGCCGCCGCTGGTATTCGCCGGCGAGGCACGGGAGCTGCGTCGGCAGTTCGCCGAGGTGACCCAAGGCCGCGCATTCCTTCTGCAGGGTGGGGATTGCGCGGAAAGCTTTGCCGAGTTTTCCGCACCGAAAATCCGCGACACCTTCAAGGTACTGCTCCAGATGGCGGTGGTCATGACCTTCGCTGCGGGCTGTCCGGTGATCAAGGTCGGGCGCATGGCCGGACAGTTTGCGAAGCCACGCTCGTCTGGCAACGAGACCATCGATGGCGTCACCCTGCCCGCTTACCGCGGCGACATCGTCAATGGCATCGGTTTCGACGAGAAAAGCCGTGTGCCGGATCCGGAGCGGTTGCTGCAGGCCTATCATCAGTCCACGTCCAGCCTGAACCTATTGCGCGCCTTCGCCCAGGGCGGTTTCGCCGATCTGCATCAGGTGCATCAGTGGAATCTCGACTTCATAGCCAACTCGCAAATGGCGGAGAAATATCACCAACTAGGTGAACGGATCGATCAGGCGCTGAGATTCATGCGCGCCTGTGGGATGGATAACGCACCTCAGTTGCGCGAGACCAATTTCTTCACCGCACATGAAGCCCTGCTGCTTAATTACGAGCAGGCGTTCGTTCGGCAGGACAGCCTCAACGGCGGCTGGTATGACTGCTCCGCGCATATGCTCTGGATTGGCGACCGCACGCGGCAGCTGGACGGTGCTCATGTTGAGTTCCTGCGCGGCGTGGGCAACCCGATCGGGGTGAAAGTCGGACCGAGCATGGACGGCGAGGAGCTGATCCGCCTGATCGACATCCTCAACCCGGACAACGATCCGGGCCGCCTGAACCTGATCGTACGAATGGGCGCCGACAAGGTCGAAGAAGGCCTGCCACGCCTGATTCAGACGGTGCAGGCCGAAGGCCGCCAGGTGCTGTGGAGTTCGGACCCGATGCACGGCAACACCATGAAGGCGTCCAGCGGCTACAAGACGCGGGATTTCGCACGGGTTCTCGCCGAGGTGCGGCAGTTCTTCGACGTGCACCGCGCCGAGGGCAGCTACCCGGGCGGCATTCATATCGAGATGACCGGGCAGAACGTCACCGAATGCATCGGCGGGTCGCGGCCGATCACCGAGGATGGTCTTTCTGATCGCTATCACACCCACTGCGACCCTCGGCTCAACGCCGATCAATCGCTGGAAATGGCGTTCATGATTGCCGAGACGCTGAAGCAGGTGCGGCCGAGCTGATAGCGCCTAGCGGAGCTTGGCTTGGGTCGGCGGCGCTCCGGTTGTAGAGCGGGCTTCAGTTGTAGGGTGGGCTTCAGCCCACCAATTACTAACGCGTCGGTGGGCTGAAGCCCACCCTACGCCATTGACACACCCGCATCTGCTTGCGCGAGTCGACAAGAGGCCAGCACCACACCATGCAGTGCTGTCTAAATCCGTAACGCGGTAGCCAATCGTGATCGCTCAGCAAGCGCCCTCAAACTAATTAGCAAACTAATCATTACGACAACTACTAATTCGCTTGCTAATTAATCGCGATAGACTTGCGCTGTATTTGATCCGGATTTCCTACGCCCTCTCGCAGCCGGGTCATCGACAGAGGAAACCTTTATGACCGATTCACCAGAGAATAAAGGAGCGGCCTTGGCGGCCTCTATCGGCCTTTTTCTCGGGCCGCTGCTCTTGTTGCTTTGCATCCTGACCGACCCGCCTGCCGGGCTCTCGGACATAGCTTGGTTAACCGTCGGCATGGCGGCACTAATGGCCGTCTGGTGGGCAACCGAGGCCATCCCGATCCCGGCCACCTCGCTGCTGCCCATCCTGCTGATTCCCTTGCTGGGTATCGATACGCTGGGGAAAGCGACCGCGCCTTATGCCAACCCAACAATCTTTCTTTTCTTCGGCGGCTTTCTGCTGGGGCTGGCCATGCAGCGCTGGAACCTGCATAAGCGCATCGCGTTGGCTACGCTGCTGGCCGTCGGCAACGCGCCCAGCCGGCAGATTGCGGGATTCATGATCGCAACGGCCTTCATCAGTATGTGGGTGAGCAACACCGCCACCAGCATCATGATGCTGCCCATCGGCATTTCCGTGATTGCCCTGCTCGTCGAAGGCAGCGAAGAAAAAGAAGGCACACGCTTCGCCACCGCCTTGTTGCTGGGTATCGCCTATGCCGCAAGCGTCGGCGGCATCGCGACTCTGATCGGCACGCCACCGAACGCCCTTCTCGCCGCGTTTCTACGCGACAGCTACGACGTGCATATCGGCTTTGGTCAGTGGATGCTGTTGGGCGTACCGGTCAGCGTCGGCATGCTGCTGTTCATCTGGTGGTGGCTGACCCGTGGCGGCTTCAAACTGGTCGGCGGGGACAGCCGTGCCATGCTGGAACAGGAAATGGCCACGCTCGGCCCCATGTCCAAGCCAGAGAAAATGGTTGCCGTGGTATTCGGCCTGGCGGCGGCGGCGTGGATTTTCCAGCCGTTTCTGGTCCAGTACATCGATGGCGTCAACGACACCAGCATCGCCATCGCCGCGGCGCTGATCCTGTTCCTCATCCCGGTCGACATGAAGAACCGGGTGTTCCTGATGGACTGGGATACCGCCAACAAAGTCCCGTGGGGGGTTCTGTTGCTGTTCGGCGGCGGCTTGTCGCTGGCCGGTGTGATCGGCGCTTCGGGACTCGCCGAGTGGATTGCTGAAAGCCTACAGGGCTTCGGTATGCTGCCACTGATCCTGATGATCGGCCTGGTTGCGTTGGTAATTACCTTCCTCACCGAGATCACCTCCAATACCGCTACCGCGGCCGCCTTCCTGCCGCTACTCGGAGCACTGGCCGTCGCACAGGGCTTGCCACCGGAAATGCTGGCGATTCCCGCCGCTATCGCCGCCAGCTGTGCCTTCATGATGCCGGTGGCGACCCCGCCGAATGCCATCGTGTTCGGCACCGGTCAAGTCACCATTCAGTCGATGATCAAGGCCGGTTTCGCCCTGAACATCTTTGGTGTGTTCCTGGTAACCGGCCTTTGCTATCTGATGGTTGGCTGGCTCTGGGCGAACTGAGCTTCTAGCTTCATTCGCTGCTGAAGCCGCGGAGCTTTGCTGGATATCGAACCTGTAGGGCCGAATTCATTCGGCTGCGGATTGCAAAGCCAAACAAGTTCGGCCCTACGTCCTGCGAAACCGGTTCCGTGCGGTCGTGACGAAACGGGACAGGTCTCAGGCTGAATGATAAACGCGCTGGCATCCTCCCTTCCCGTTCGCTCAGCCACAAAAAAGCCCGGCGTCTGCCGGGCTTTTTGCATCCTGCGAAGGTCAGGCCTTGACGCGGGATTTGTACTCGCCGGTACGGGTATCGATCTCGATCGAGTCGCCGATTTCGCAGAAGGCGGAAACCTGCAGCTCTGCACCGTTCTTCAGGCGGGCAGTCTTCATGACCTTGCCGGAGGTGTCGCCACGTACGGACGGCTCGGTGTAGACGATTTCACGAACGATGGTGGTCGGCAGTTCGACCGAGATTACCTTGTCGTTGTAGAAGACAGCTTCGCAGACGTCGGTCATGCCGTCTTCGATGAAGGTCATCACGCCTTCCAAGTCGTCTTTTTCGATTTCGTACTGGTTGAACTCTTCATCCATGAAGACGTAGAGCGGGTCAGCGAAGTAGGAATAGGTAACTTCCTTGCGCTCGAGAATCACCGGCTCAAGTTTGTCGTCGGCCTTGTATACGGTCTCGGTAGCGGAACCATTGAGCAGGTTCTTCAGCTTCATCTTGACCACGGCACTGTTACGGCCGGACTTGTTGAACTCGGCTTTCTGGATGACCCAGGGTGCGCCGTTGATGATGGCCACCTGGCCGGCACGGAACTCTTGTGCGGTTTTCATACGAATATCCGATGGGATTAGAGACAAAACAGGCCGCGTATCATAGCCAATCTGTGTAAAAAAACACCAGCTTTCCAGCTAGATCGCCGTTGGCAACCTGCTTGTGCGTCCAGCGTTCGGCATGGGCTATCAGCTCGACCTCGTGACGGAGCAAGTCGGACCAGGCCGCCCCGCTCCCCTCGCCCTTGTTCCAGGCATGCCAGAAGTTCTTGAGCGCGGCGGCGGCCGCTGGCGCCAGGTCGCACAGATAGAGTTCGAGGAAGGCGTTGAGCTTGACCCAGTGCGCATCTTCCTCCTGTGGATAGATGTGCCAGACCAATGGCCGCCCGGCCCACTGTGCGCGGATGAACGATTCCTCGCCGCGCACGGCATTGAAGTCGCAGCACCACAACAACATGTCGTACTCGTTCTGAGTCATGAATGGCAGCACAGCGATCTGCAGCTCACCACGGCTATGGCGAACACCGGCTCGAAGCTGCTCTACCCCTAGCCAGCGTGCGACGTCGCCGAGGACCCGGCCTTCCGGAACCATCAGTTGCGTTGGGCGCGTATCTACCGCCAATGCATCGAGCCATCCCGCAACGGCGTGGTTTTCGTAAGCGAACAGCGAGACCAATCGCGCGCCGGGTTCCACCGTAAAATCCAGGCTCTGCAGAAAAGCCTCGCGCAACGTCGGATCGCGCTGGAATGCTTCCCTTCGTGCCATCAGGTCACTTTCGCGAATCAGGCCACCAGTACCCTGCTCGAATCCCGGGAAGAAGAAGTACTTCTGCAGGCCATCGGGCTGCATCGAAGGCAGCGCATGACAGCCGACCACCCAGTCCTCGGCGCTCAGGTATTCCAGATTGAGCCAGAGAATGCGGCGCTCGCTGTTGGCCATCGCCTCGATATAGGCGACGGGCAGCTGGCAGGCGAACGCCTCGATCACCACGTCCGCGGGCTCGGCGCCGGTCCATTCGGGCAGCCAGTGCCGCACGTCGACACCTTCATGCCATTGCTGGCTTGCCGTGGCGCTGCAACCCGGACAGAGCCGGGCGAAAGTATCGAGATCGTCGACCCACAAACGCACCCGCTGGCCATGCTCGGCAACCAGCTGCCGCGCCAGACGCCAGGTCACGCCGATGTCGCCGTAGTTATCGACGACCACGCAGAAGATGTCCCAGCTTGCTTTGACCGACAAACCAAATACTCCTTGAACGAGGGATGCCACGTATTCGTGCCTGGATGAATACTCGCGAAGAATACAGATTACGGCAGGCCTGCGGCCTGCATTCGCCGCGAGGGCGCGCCTCCTACGATTATCGGTGCGCGCCGGCTGCCTTTGCAGGAGTCGGGGGCGAAGCTTTAGGCTTTTCGGCAGGCCTGCGACGCGTATTCGCCACAGGGGCGCGTCTCCTATGATAGTTAGCGCGAGTTTGCTGCCTTTGCAGGAAGCCCAACCTCGGGGCGAAGCTACAGGCTTTCGACCGCCGTCCGCCAGCGATCATGAGAAACAAGCGGGCACGCAGATTCGCAGAATCTCCCAAAGAGGTCGGTGCAATCGAACGATAGAAAAGGGGAAGGAAATCGTCGTTATGGAGGTGAACCCTACCAGCCACACCCCGGCACACAATGTCACCGCTGCGGCTGCTCCCTTCCGGGCCTGACCGGGTTCACGGCTGATCGTTGCGAGGGGACCGGCAGGGCCCACCATAACGAAACCCGCCTGGCGGCGAGCGGCGCCATTGTACCGGCTTATTCCCAACTTACAACCAATCCCTTTACGCGCTAACGCATTGACTCGTCGGGCTTTAACGAGCCTACCAAATAGCGACGTCGCGTCACGTCGATGACGCTGCAGGCTCGGCTTATCGACGAACGAAGTGCCGATGGCCAGCAAAACCGATGACAAGATGCTTCACGAGCGGGCCCAGTCTAAAAGCACAACCGCGGCTTACTCGCTGTCCCACCGCTCGTCAGTCCGCAAGGAAATATGCACGTAGCACGCCCGTCAACGATCCGAACCCCTAGGCAAAACCTACGGTCTGTTTGAGGATAGGGAAGGCATCAGCATCGCCGTTTTGCTCTTCAAACGGCACCAGGACCGAACGAACCAGCGCAGTTGTCGCGCAGCGGAGACTGGCGGCGCTATCGAAAGAGGTAAGCATGAGCAAAGCTCCCATCGCCATCGTCGGTACCGGCATCGCAGGGCTCTCCGCAGCGCAGGCATTGCGTGCAGCCGGGCAGTCTATCCAGCTGTTCGACAAAGGCCGCGGACTCGGCGGACGCATGACCAGCAAACGCAGCGACGCCGGCCATCTCGATCTTGGCACCCAATATTTCACCGCCCGCGATCGTCGTTTCACCGAGACCGTCCATCAATGGCAAGCCGAGGGCTGGGCTGCCGAGTGGTCACCCAACCTTTTCCAGTCGCGTAACGGCCAACTGTCTCCATCCGCCGACGAGCAGCTGCGCTGGGTCGGCATTCCGCGTATGGATGCAATTGCCGCCGGGTTGCTTGGCGAGCTGCCGGTCAAGCTTTCCTGCCGCGTGACGGATGTTTTCCGAGGCGAGGAATACTGGACACTGGTGGATGCCGAGGGAAACAACCATGGCCCATTCAGTCAGGTGGTCATCGCCATCCCCGCCCCTCAGGCCAGTGCATTGCTGGCTGCGGCGCCGAAGCTGGCCGCCGTCGCCGCCAGCGTTGCCATGGAACCGACCTGGTCCGTTGCCCTGAGCTTCGCCAAGCCGCTCGAAACCAGCGTCGACGCCTGTTTCGTTCAGGACGATGCCCTTGACTGGCTGGCCCGCCATCACAGCAGACCCGGACGCGACGAGCATCTCGATACCTGGGTATTGCACGCGAGTAGCGCCTGGAGCCGACAACACGTTGACATGCCCAAGGAATCAGTGATCGAGCATCTGCACGGCGCGTTTGCCGAACTGATCGACTGCGTCGTGCCTGCACCGCAATTCACGCTTGCTCATCGCTGGCTCTACGCACGTCCCAACCAGTCGCATGAGTGGGGTGCCCTGGCCGATACCCACCTGGGCCTGTATGCCTGTGGCGACTGGTGTCTATCGGGCCGAGTCGAAGGCGCTTGGCTCAGCGGCCAGGAAGCCGCGCGGCGACTGCTCGAGCAACTTTGATTAGACTTGCGCCGTCATCAGAGACGGCGCAGCGATATATCGGTAACCGGCAGCTCGATGCTTCCTAGCCCAGCGCGGTATCCAGAAACATCATCACCGCGAAACCACCCATCAAGCCGACCGTTGCCGGCGTCTGATGACCATGACGGTGAGTTTCGGGAATCACTTCATGCGATACCACGAAGATCATCGCGCCGGCAGCCAAGCCGAGGCTGACCGGGTAAGCGACGGCCAAACCGCTGGAAATTCCCAAACCCACCAGGGCGCCGAGAGGCTCCATCAGGCCTGAAGCCGCAGCGACCAGTATCGCCCGCCAGGCGGACAAGCCGGTGGTGCGCAAAGCCAGCGCAACAGCCAGCCCTTCGGGAATGTCTTGGATGGCGATGGCGCTGGTGAGCGGCAAACCAACCTCCAGATCGCCCTTGGCGAAGCTCACGCCTATCGCCATGCCTTCCGGAATGTTGTGCAGGATGATCGCAAACACGAACAGCCAGACCCGACTCATGCGCTGGTGATGAGGCCCGAAGGCACCGGCGGCCTCATGCTCGTGGGGCGTGAAATAATCCAGCCCGAGCATCAACAGCACGCCAAAGCCGAGGCCCACCACTACAGTCAATGCGGCCGCTGGGCCGCTGTCGAACAGATCCCGTGCTGCCGCGAGGCCCGGAAGGATCAAGGAAAACGAACTGGCCGCGAGCATCATGCCGGCGGCGAAGCCAAGCATGCTGTCCTGGGTGCGCGTGGAAATATTGCCCAGCGCAATCGCCATCAGCGCACCCAGTGCCGTCGCCGCGAAGCCTGCCGTGCCGCCGAGCAGCGCATAGCGGATATTGCTTTCATCGCCGTTCTGAAATGCGCCGTAAGCACTGGCGCCCAGCAGTATCAACACAACCAGAACCGTACCGATAAGCCCCAATGCGACGATGGGGTTTGCCTGTGCATGAGCAATCCATGCCGAGCGCAGCGTGGCTGCGGCGCTTTGAGTGCTTGCCATGATGAAAGCCCCGATTATCGAAATTTTCGCCGGTCGTAACTGACGAAGGGGCGACCGAGCGGTCGTTCTACCAAGCGGCCCCCACTGCGTACGAAGCAAGACGAGCGTCTATGGGATAGGACCGTAACGGGCTCGGTGAGTTTGGCCGGCTATTCGAAGGGTGGTGGGCACGCGCCGAGCTTGAGCGATTGCTCGACAGAGGTGTCGGCATCCGAGCGTGCCGACGGACAGGAATTACAGACACAAAAAAAGCGACTCTAGGTCGCTTTTTTTGTGCTTGCGATTAGCCTTGGCCTTTCGCAGCTTATTTGGAGCGGGAAACGAGACTCGAACTCGCGACCCCGACCTTGGCAAGGTCGTGCTCTACCAACTGAGCTATTCCCGCGTTACATCTACAACAAAAATGGCGTCCCCTAGGGGACTCGAACCCCTGTTACCGCCGTGAAAGGGCGGTGTCCTAGGCCACTAGACGAAGGGGACGCAGCCCGGAAGCTTATCGCTTTCATTCCGGCTTTCAGCGTTTGCGATGTGCTTCACGCTGCAAGTGGCGCGCATTCTATGGAGCTCGCATAGGGCCGTCAAGCGCCTTGCTGAAATTTTTTAAGGGTCGATTAATTGAAGCTGCTTTTGAGCTATCAGCTTGCCATCTAACGCTCTACACTCGGCAGAAACCGCCCGGTTAGAGAGGTGCGCCCCGTGTCCCCGGTTCTGATTGCAGGATTGGTCGTTGCTGGCCTGTTCATATTGATAGCCATTGGCGTGATTAACCAGATCGTCGAAAAGAACAATCTGGAAAAAGCGCGCATCCGAGCCGATCTCAGTGATCGCATGCGGCGCTGCGCCAATCTCTCCGACAGCCTGCCAGCCCAGATGATGACGCCAGCGCTCAAGTTAACGCTGACGCGACTGGAATTGCATCTAGGCGAACGACTGTTACAGCTGGACAAGAAGAACAGCACCGTCAGTGCGCGGGTTGATGCGCTGCGCAGCGCTGCCGCCAAGGCTGACGAGATCGAAGTGCCGAATGCGCCAGTTAAAGTGGCCACAGAAGCCCAGGTGAAAGAAATTCGCCTCCGGCTGGAAGATTTGTACGCTCTGATCGTCTGGGCCAACAAGCAGAACCAGCTCGATACGGCTGCAGCCAAACGCTGGATCCAGCACATCCAGCACATGACGGTGATGTTGCATATTGAATATTTCACCAACGTCGGCCAGGAGGCCTTGAAGCAAGGTAGTCCCCACAAGGCACGTCTCGCATTCGAACGCGGCATTCAGCACGTCCGCAAGCAACCCAACCCTGCCGAATTCCAATCCCAACTGGCGCAGCTCGAAGCGAGCTACACCCATGCCAACAAGCTCGAGCAGACTCAGCAACAACCGAAGCTTGACGAACCCAGCGAGCTGACCGAAGGTTTGAAGAACTTTGAAAGCGAAGATGACTGGAAGAAGAACAACATCTACTAGGCGCAGGTCCGGACGGGTGCGAAAAATGACTTGAGAGGCGAATGCATCGTGCTCCGTTGCTTCGCAACTTAATACTCATCCGCTCACTGGCACTGCCGCGCCTGTCCTGCCGCGGAGAAAATCAATGTCCCTGACCTTGTTCGGTGCCCCACTGTCACCATTCGTTCGCAAGGCACGTCTTTGCCTGCTGGAAAAGGGTCTGGATTACCAGCTAGAAGTCGTCATGCCATTCACACCGCCCGAGTGGTATCTGCAGCTCAACCCGCTCGGCCGTATTCCAGCCTTAAAAGATGGCGAACTCAGCCTCGCCGACTCCAGCGTAATCTGCCAGTACCTCGAAGAAACGTTCGAACAGACCGTTCGGCTGTACGGTAACAGCGCGATAGAACGTGCGCAGATCCGCTGGCTGGAGAAGTACGCCGACTACGAACTAGCGCCCCTGACGACCTTTGGGGTTTTCCGCAACCGTGTGCTGAAGCCCAGTTCCGGCCACACCTGTAACGAAGTCAAGGTGCAGGCCGCTCTGAACGAAAAGCTACCGCCGCACTTCGACTATCTCGAGCGTCAACTCGGCGAAAGAACGTACTTTGTCGGCGACCAGCTTTCGATAGCGGACCTCGCTTTCGCCTGCCAGCTGATCAACATGGAGCATGGCGGCGAACTGATCGACGCCAATCGCTGGCCGGCGCTGGCCGCTCACTTCACCCGAATGAAAGGGCTTGCTTCGGTTGAAAGCGTGCTACCGGGCGAGCAGCGCATGACGGCAAAGCTCATCGAGATAGGTAAGAAGGCGAAGCAGCCGGATTGATTCATCCTGTCCCGAAGCCAAAAGCATTCGCGCCGGGGGCGGCCCTCCTACAAGAGCAGCTGGATGCCGGATCCGTGGGAGGCGCGCCCTGGCGGCGAAACAACCTTTCAGCCTAGACTAGAACAAAGCCAAGCACATCCGCTGCAGCTAGACCCAGCGCTTGTCTTCAAAGCAGACGAATCCCTACCCACTGCCGCGCAAACTGATAGGCGCAACGACCGTTGCGGTTACCGCGTGCCGTGGCCCAGCGAATCGCATCTTTCTCCAGCGCCTCATCCCAGCTCCAGGTGAGGCCGGCCTGCTCAGCCAGCGAGCCGATCCAGTGCCGCACCACGTTCAAATAATGTTCCTGACTGAAGGGATAGAACGAAAGCCAGAGTCCGAAGCGGTCCGACAGGGCGATCTTGTCTTCCACCGCCTCGTTGGGATGCAGTTCGCCGTCGATCATCTGCCAGTTCTCGTTATCGCTCTGGCGCTCAGGGACCAGATGCCGACGATTCGACGTGGCATACAGCAGCACATTTTCCGGCGCTCGCTCCAGGGAGCCGTCCAGCACACTTTTCAGCACGCGGTAGTCGCCCTCACCCGCCTCGAATGACAGGTCGTCGCAGAACACCACGAAATGCTGAGGCTGGCCGACGAGCTGCTCGACCACTTTAGGCAGGTCAGCCAGATGATCCCGCTCGATTTCAATGAGGCGCAGACCTGCCGGCGCATGCTCGGCCAGCAGTGCCCGGATCAACGAAGACTTACCGGTCCCGCGCGCGCCCCAAAGCAGTACGTGATTTGCCGGCAGGCCGGACACAAACTGGCGGGTATTATTCGCCAGCAGCTCGCGCTGCCGGTCGATGCCGATCAGATCAGCCAGATTCAGATCCAGCGACACCTTCAGCGGCTGCAAATAACCGCCCTGCCCTTCACGATGCCAGCGTGCCGCCAGGCTGCTGTTCCAATCGACTGGCGCACGCGGCGCCGGCAGCAGGGGCTCCAGGCGCGTCATCAGCGCATCGGCGCGCTGCAAAAAAGCTTTCAGCTCGGCATCCATTCAACGACTCCAGAAATATTCTACGGGCAGGCATTGCCAGAAAACGCTACAGGTGGGCTTCGATGCGCGCTGCGAGCGCCTCCGGAGCCGTGCGCGACGAGAACCGCTCCACCCACCGGCCCTCGTCTGCGATGAGAAACTTTGTGAAATTCCACTTGATCGCCTTGCTGCCGAGCAGGCCGGGTGCGCGCTTCTTCAATTGCACGAACAGCGGATGGGCATCACCGCCATTAACCCGCACCTTGGCGAATAGCGGGAAGCTGACGCCGAAGTTCCGCTCGCAGAAGGTAGCGATCTGCGCCTCGTCACCCGGTTCTTGATGACCAAACTGATCACAGGGAAACCCGAGCACCAACAATCCCTGTTGACGATATTGCTTCCAAAGCGCCTCCAACCCTTTGTACTGGGGTGTGAAGCCGCACTGACTGGCCGTATTGACCACCAGCAGAACCTTGCCACCGAAATCGGCCAGGGTGGTCTCATTGCCGTCAATAGTGACGCAGGGAATCTCAAACAGCGGATCGCGCATGATGGTGTCCCGGTAAGGCATTGCGAAGGCCGTCAGGCGTCGCGCGGCTTGTGATCGAGCGAAGCGGAATTGATGCAATAACGCATGCCGGTCGGCGCCGGTCCGTCAGGAAATACATGCCCCAGATGAGCATCGCAGCGAGCGCACTTGACCTCGATACGATGCATACCGTGGCTGAAATCGTCGAGGCTGGTGATGGCCGTATCGCTGACCGGCTGGAAATAGCTCGGCCAGCCGCAGCCAGAAGAGAACTTGGCGTCCGAGTCGAACAGCGGCGCATCGCAACAGGCGCAATGATAGATGCCGGGGGTTTTGGTGTCGTTGTACTTACCGGTAAAGGGGCGCTCAGTCGCACCGAGCCGGCAGACCTGAAATTGCTCGTCGGAGAGCTCTTCACGCCAGGTTTCAAGCGGTTTTTCAAGCTTGTCCATCGGTACACCTCGTGATTTCAAAAAAGGCGGATCTGTACCTTTTCCGGTGATCGGGCCGCACGTATGATGCGTTGCTCTTAGACGCCTAGTCTGGCAGCGGGGTTTCAGGCTGCCAAGGCGCCCGGGTTCATGCCAAACGTCGCCAGCCATCGAGAGCCGGGCACGTCTTCACTTCGGGACACTCAGGATCATGCAGGTCAGCAAATCGAACAAGCTCGCCAATGTCTGCTATGACATCCGCGGGCCGGTGCTCAAGCACGCCAAACGACTGGAAGAGGAAGGTCATCGCATCCTCAAGCTGAACATCGGCAATCCGGCGCCGTTCGGTTTCGAAGCCCCCGAAGAAATCCTTCAGGACGTGATCCGCAACCTGCCCACCGCGCAAGGTTACAGTGATTCCAAAGGTCTGTTCAGCGCACGCAAGGCCATCATGCAGTACTACCAGCAGAAGCAGGTAGAAGGCGTGACCATCGAAGACATTTACCTCGGTAACGGCGTATCCGAGCTGATCGTGATGTCCATGCAGGCACTGCTCAACAACGGTGACGAGGTACTGATTCCGGCTCCGGATTATCCATTGTGGACGGCCGCCGTGAGCTTGGCGGGCGGCAAACCGGTGCACTACCTCTGCGACGAGCAGGCCAACTGGTGGCCGGATCTGGCGGATATCAAGGCCAAGATCACGCCGAACACCAAAGCACTGGTGCTGATCAACCCGAACAACCCGACCGGCGCGGTCTATCCGAAGGAAGTGCTGGAAGGCATGGTTGAACTGGCGCGTCAGCACAAGCTGGTGCTGTTCTCCGATGAAATCTACGACAAGATTCTCTATGACGATGCTGTGCATATTTGCACGGCATCGCTGGCGCCGGACGTGCTTTGCCTGACCTTCAATGGACTGTCCAAGTCCTACCGGATCGCTGGTTTCCGCTCCGGCTGGGTCGTGATCACGGGGCCCAAGCACAAGGCGCAGAGCTACATCGAGGGCATCGACATCCTCGCCAACATGCGCCTGTGCGCCAACGTGCCTTCACAGCACGCCATCCAGACGGCCCTGGGCGGGTATCAGAGCATCAACGACCTGGTGCTGCCGCCGGGCCGGCTGCTCGAGCAGCGCAACCGCACCTGGGAATTGCTCAACGACATCCCCGGCGTTAGCTGCGTAAAACCGATGGGTGCGCTCTATGCCTTCCCCCGCATCGATCCGAAGATCTGCCCGATCCACAATGATGAGAAGTTCGTACTCGACCTGCTGTTGTCCGAGAAGCTGCTGATCGTTCAGGGCACCGCCTTCAACTGGCCTTGGCCGGATCATTTCCGCGTGGTCACGCTACCGCGGGTCGATGATCTGGAACAGGCGATCGGTCGCATCGGTAGTTTCCTAAAGACCTACAGCCAGTAGCTGCATGGATCTGCAGATCGACGACTTCCAGCGAGATGCCGCGGCCGGGCTATTGATGCTTTACCAAGCCTTTCCGCGCAAGATCACGCTGTACGTGGAAGACCTGATCGGCCATGAAGAGCCCGACGAATTCGGCCTGCCCAGCAAGCGACACCAAAGCTGCCTCGCAGCACTGCTGTGGTTGGCCGAGGAAGGCTATTTACGCTTCGAAAGCAACATTCAGTTCCTGGCTATCGACCAGGCGGTGCTTACCGAAAAGGCCTTCCTGCGCTTGACCAGTGCCGTTCCCGACGTCGCGCAGGCGAGCGAAACGCTACCTCCGAGCGTGCACCGGGTGCACACGAGCCTGGCTCACCAACTGCGCCTGGCACTACGCGACGGTCATGGCGAACGACTGGCGCGCCTGACCCGTCGGCTGTTCACTCTCCAGCTGACCCTGAGCGCACCCGCACCATAGGCGACATAGCTTGAAATAGTCGCTCGGTTGAATAGCGCCGACCGGCACCTTATATAGCCTATCGTTCCTTATTGTTCCCCTTGGAGTTTGCCGCAACATGATGCGCATTTTCTTGTTTCTGGCCACCAACCTGGCTGTACTGGTCGTTGCCAGCGTCACCCTGAAGCTACTCGGGGTAGATCGCTATACGGGTCAGAACTACGGCAGCCTGCTGGCTTTCTGTGCGGTATTCGGCTTCGCTGGAGCACTTATTTCGCTGTTCATTTCCAAGTGGATGGCGAAGATGAGTACCCGCACCGAGATCATCAGCCAGCCTCGCACCCGCCATGAACAATGGTTGCTGCAAACCGTCGAACAGCTTTCCCGCGACGCCGGCATCAAAATGCCTGAAGTGGGTATTTTCCCCGCGTACGAAGCCAACGCCTTCGCCACCGGCTGGAACAAGAACGACGCGCTGGTAGCGGTCAGCCAGGGATTGCTGGAGCGCTTCTCGCCCGACGAGGTGAAGGCGGTACTGGCACATGAGATCGGACACGTGGCCAACGGCGACATGGTCACACTCGCGTTGATTCAGGGCGTGGTGAACACCTTCGTCATGTTCTTCGCGCGGATCTTCGGTAACTTCGTCGACAAGGCGATTCTCAAGAACGAAGACGGCCACGGTATCGGCTACTTCGTCGCCACCATCTTCGCCGAACTGGTACTGGGCATCCTCGCCAGCATCATCGTCATGTGGTTCTCGCGCAAACGTGAGTTCCGCGCCGACGAGGCCGGCGCACAGCTGGCCGGCACTTCCGCCATGATCGGCGCCCTGCAGCGTCTGCGTGCGGAACAGGGCGTGCCGGTAGACATGCCAGACAGCCTCAAGGCCTTCAGCATCAACGGTGCTCTGCGTAACGGCCTCGCCGGACTGCTGATGACTCACCCATCGCTGGAAGATCGTATCGAAGCCCTGCGTCAGCGCGGCTAACCGGGCGCGGCGGGACAAGGGCGGGTGTTAGGCCGCCCTCGAACCGCGAAACGTCAACGCTTCGCCCCGAGGCGGGCCTCCCAAAATCAAAAGCACAATGCTGCCGCCCACGCCGATCCGCTTATCGTAGGAGGCGCGCCCCGCGGCGAAAGCAGATTCCCTGTCAACATCAAAGCCAAACATCACCCCGAGGCCCGGCTTTCTACAGCATCACAAGCATTGCCGCGGCTCATGCGTCAAAGGTACTGGCCACCTTTTTTCGTCCCGATCTTGCACGTAGCGGCGGCATGCCTGTCGAAGCAAGCGCATTAACTGAACAAGGACATTCCTCATGCGCCACTTCATGCTACTCAGCTTCATTCTGCTCGCTTTGGCCGGCTGCCAGAGCGCCTATTACTCGGCAATGGAAAAGGTCGGGTTGCACAAGCGCGACATCCTGGTGGACCGCGTTGAAGATGCCCGTGATTCCCAGCAACAGGCCAAGGAACAATTCAAGGACGCCCTGGAGCGCTATCGCAGCGTGGTGCAGGTTCAAGGTGGCGAGCTGGAAGAGCGCTACGAGGCGCTCAATAGTGAATTCGAAGCCAGCGAGAGCAGCGCGCGCGATGTGCGAAACAGGATCGAGGCGGTCGAGGACGTCGCCAATGCACTGTTCAAGGAGTGGAAACAAGAACTCGGTGAGTACAACAATGCGAGCCTGAAGGCTGCCAGCGCCAAGGACCTGGAGCGCACCCAGAAAGACTATCGGGTGCTGCTGCAACGCATGAAGGCGGCAGAAAAGCGCATCGACCCCGTGCTCGACGTGCTGCGCGATCAGGTGCTGTTTCTCAAGCACAACCTCAACGCCCGTGCCATCGGTGCACTGCAGGGGGAATACCGCACGCTGGAGGGGAACGTCGATCAGTTACTGGCCGACATGCAGCGGGCAATAGATGAGGCCGACGTGTTCATTCGCCAGCTGCAAAGCAATCAGTGATGCGAAGGAAATCATGAGCTGATCGCGAGCCTGCAACGTGGCATCTCCGCTATGCAGGCCTTGCAAACACCCTACCGCCGCGCACCGAGTCGATAACAGTTCTCCTCCAGACGCGACAAACCGCGCTGAAGAAACTTCCAATTGCCATCCAGCACGTTCGCCCGCTCCAGCAGCTCGATGTCCCAACGCGCGCCCAGGGAGCGCCGGACTTCGGCGTCACTCACCGCGAAAGGCGGACCGGACATCTGCTCCTGCTCGTAATCCAGGGTGATCAGCAAACCCTGGCAGCTCGGCGCAAGAATGCTCGCCAGATGTTCGACATAGCGCTGGCGCATGGCCGCCGGCAATGCGATCAGCGCAGCACGGTCATAGAGCCCGTCGCAATCAGCAACATCGCTACTGCTCAGGGCAAAGAAATCGCCACAGCGGATTTCCAGCGCGCCGGCACGATACACCTTGAACTCACCACGGGTGCTGACTTCAGCGGCCAGGCCTTGTTCGGCAAAAAAATCTTCCACGGCACGTTCGCTCAGCTCGACGCCGAGCACTGCAAAACCCTGCGCGACCAACCAAGGCATATCGAGACTCTTACCGCACAACGGCACTAGCACGCGGGCACCTTCAGCCAATTGCATACCCGGCCAGTGACGGCGCAGATAAGGATTGACCTCGTTCAAATGAAAGCCGATCTCGTTGCGCGCCCAGCGCCGCTGCCAGAACCCTTCATTCATATCCAAACCCTCATGAGCATCGACGGTCGAGCTTATCAGAGCCAACCGCACCGAACGTTCAAGGGTTTTCAGCTGGCATACAAGGCGGCATCCAGGTCCATGCCGGCGTCACGCATCTGGGCAAGTTTGTAGCGCAGTGTCCGCGCGCTGATGCCCAGACGGTCAGCCGTCTCCTTGCGGCGGCCACGCTCGGCGCGCAAGGTATCGATGATCAGCTCGAACTCGCGACGACGCAGATCTTCTCCCAGCGCGCCAGCCGCCTCGGTCGGCACTTGCGGCGCTACGGCTGCCGGCATCGACGGAACGGCATCAAATGCCGTGATCGGCGCTCGCGAGGCAGATCCGGCCACGGCAGTCAGGCACAGGTCTTCCGGCCGAATCAGACCGCCCTGCTGTAGGATCAAGGCGCGTTGAATGGCGTTGTCCAGCTCACGAACATTGCCGGGCCAAGGATGACTGAGCAGATTTTGACGCGCCTCGGCCGTGAGGCGGACGTTTGCTTGGCGCATCTTCACGGCGTGCTGGGCAAGCAATCGCTCGGCAAGCGGTACGATGTCCCCAGGTCGCTCGCGTAGCGCGGGCCAAGCGAGCGGAAACACGGAAAGGCGATAGAACAGGTCTTCACGGAAACGCCCGCCGCGCACCTCGTCAGCCAGCTCACGATTGGTGGTGGCGACGATACGAATGTCTAGGACAATTGGCTTGCGACCACCGACACGCTCGACCTCGCGCTCCTGCAACACGCGCAGCAACTTGGCCTGAAGCCCCAGCGGCATTTCGGAAATCTCATCGAGCAGCAGCGTGCCGCCGTCGGCCTGCTCGAATTTTCCCGGCTGAGTTGCGATGGCACCGGTGAAGGCGCCCTTCTCGTGGCCGAACAGCGTCGCCTCGAGCATGTTGTCCGGTATCGCCGCGCAGTTGATCGCGATGAAGGGCTTGTTCGCACGTGCCGATTGCTGATGGATGTAGCGGGCCAACACCTCTTTGCCAGTTCCGGATTCACCGGAAATCAGCACCGTCGAGTCGCTCTGAGCGACACGGGCGGCCAGTGCCAGCAGCTGCCGGCTCGCCGGTTCGACGGCGACGGGCCCCTGTTGGTCGAACGTGCCCAGCTGGCCGCACGCGTGCCGAGCAACCAGCCCAAGCAACATCCTCGGCTCAAATGGTTTGACCAGATAGTCAACAGCCCCCTGACGCATCGCCTCGACTGCGCGTTCGACGGCTCCGTATGCTGTCATCAGCAAGACCGGCACCTGGGGGTATCGCTGACGAATCAGAGCCTGCAATGCGTGACCGTCCATACCGGGCATGTTCACATCGCTGACGACCAAGCCAAAACTTTCTTGCTCTAGTACCTGCAACGCGGCTTCGGCGCTCTCGACCGCGCGGTAGGCATAGCCGCCGAGTTCGAGGGTATCGCCCAGCGCCTCACGCAATGCGCGGTCGTCTTCGACCAATAGAATCTTCGCAGCCATGGGCCTCACTCCGAAATTGCCGGTGATAGCACTGCAAGCAGCGGCAGTTGCAAGGTGGCGCAGGTACCTCGACCCGGCCGCGAGCGCAGCTCGAGCGAACCGGAATGCGCCCGCGCTACTGATTTGACCACCGCCAGTCCCAACCCGGTCCCGGTCGCCTTCGTGGTGAAGAAGGGCTCGCCGAGGAGTGCCAGAGTCGTGGCGTCGAGGCCCGAACCGTTGTCGCTGATACTGATGCGCAGCGCTGAAGCCCGAGCGTAGAGATGCACCTTTAGCCGGCGGTCGTTGCCGGTAGCCTGAAGCGCATTCTCGATCAGATTGAGCAATGCACCGACCAGCGTGTCGCGGTTGCACAGCAGCGCACCTAAGTGCGCATCGCATTGCCAACGTATGGCGATATCGCCCACTCGCGCCTCGGCCGCCGCACGCAGCGATGCGAGCAACTCGGCTGGGGTCAGGCGGTCCTCCAGCGGCAGATCGCCCCGAGCGAAAACCAGCATGTCGCGAACTTGATGCTCCAGCTCGTGCAGCCGGTCCTTCAGACGTCCGGCAAAGCGCTGCTGATGCTCGACAGTCAGCCCACCCTGCTCCAGATGGCTTGCATAAAGCAGCGCCGTGGAAAGCGGTGTGCGAATCTGATGAGCAAGCGATGCCACCATCCGCCCCAGCGCAGACAAACGCTCATGGCGCGCCAATTGCTCCTGCAACCGCCGCGTCTCGGTCAGATCGGTCAGCAATACCAGCTGGCCTGGCTCGCCGTTCAACGAGCGCGTGGCGATGGACACGCGACGCCCATCCTTCAATGAAATTTCATGACCATCGTCCCTGCGTGGGGCGAAGCTGCGGGCGATCACTTCGCGCCAGAGCGCACCTTCCAGCGGCTCGCCGAGAAGCTCCTGGGCAACTGGATTGGCTTCTCGAACCACGCCCTGCGCATCGATCACGATGACGCCGCCGGGCAATAGATCCAGCAGACTCTGCAGCCGGTTGGCCAAACGCTCCTTCTCGTCGAATTCACGTCGGCGCTGCGCGCTGGTTTCAGCCAGCTGATCCTTCAACTCGGCTACGCGCATCTGCAGCAGCTGCTGGGATTCGCCCAACCGGCCGGACATGCGGGTAAACAACTCGAGCGATTGCTCAAGCTCTTCGCTCGCGGTCGTTTCGGCCGGTCGTCGGGGAGCCGATGAAGAGAATGCTGAGGTCACTGGCACGCGTATCCGTCAAAAAGATGGTCGGTGAAATGACTAGCAGCAAGGATCATGCCCAGAAGGCGGAGAAAGGCAGGCGTTACGCCGCCAGAACGGCGGCGGTGTAAACAGGTTTACTCGTCGAGATCGTCTTCGCGTCGATTCATACCGTACTTGCGCATCTTCTCGACCAGCGTCGTCCGTCTGATACGCAAGCGCTCAGCGGCACGTGCCACGACGCCGCCAGCGTCCTCAAGGGCCTGCTGGATGAGGCCCTGCTCGAGATTGCCCAGGTACTCCTTTAGATCGAGACCCTCGATGGGCAACATGGCCTGCGTCCCGGCTGCGACAAGGGGGGTGTTGATAGTCGCGCGTGCCTCTATTTCGTCTTGCAAGTCGACCACGTATTGCTCGTCGTCATCATCCACATGGCGGAACTTCTTCGGCAACTCCATAACGCCGATCACGCCGTACGGATGCATGATTGCCATACGCTCGACCAGGTTCGCCAGCTCTCGCACGTTGCCAGGCCAGTCATGACGACAAAGCGACATGATGGCCGCCGAATTGAAACGGATGGAGCCGCGCTTCTCGTGCTCCATACGCGAGATGAGCTCGTTCATCAGCAACGGAATGTCCTCGATACGCTCGCGCAGAGGTGCCATTTCGATGGGGAACACATTGAGACGGTAATACAGATCCTCACGGAAACTGCCGTCCACGATCATCTTCTCCAGATCCTTGTGGGTCGCTGCGATGATGCGTACGTCGGCATTCTGGGTGCGATTGCTGCCCACACGCTCGAAGGTGCGCTCCTGCAGAACCCGCAACAGCTTGACCTGCATTGGCAACGGCATGTCACCAATCTCGTCGAGGAACAGAGTTCCGCCTTCAGCGAGTTCAAAACGACCGGCACGGGAGGTGATCGCCCCCGTAAACGCGCCTTTTTCATGGCCGAACAGCTCGCTTTCCAGCAGTTCAGCTGGAATCGCTCCACAGTTGACGGGCACGAAAGGCCCGCCGCGGCGCTTGGAATGGTAATGCAGGTTGCGTGCAACGACCTCTTTGCCAGTTCCCGACTCACCGAGGATCAATACGCTCGCTTCGGTATCGGCGACCTGCTGCATCATCTGCCGGACATGCTGCACCGCGCGGCTGGTGCCTACCAGGCTGCGAAACAGGTTGGGCTCGCGCTGTCGTCCGCGCGCCTTCGCCTGGTCATACATTTCCCGATAGACCTGAGCCCTATGAAGCGAATCGAGCAATTTGTTGTAGCTCGGCGGCATTTCAAGGCTGGTCAGCACCCGACGACGGATCTCATCAGGCCAATCCGCCGGGGCGGGCTCGCCAATCAGTATGAGCGGAAGGTTCTCGTCCCACTTGCTGATCTGTTTGAGCAGTTCGACCGCGCCGCCCTTGGCCGACACCGCACCCAGCAGGACGCCCAGCACGGCGCGGCTCGATTCCAGCGCATCGACGGCGGCTTTCCATTCGCTGCTAGCGCAAGCGATATGGTCTTCACTCAAAAAGCTGAGAATGACCGCCAAATCCCGGCGACGATCCTTGTCGTCGTCTATCAACAAAATCTTGGTTTCACGCCACATCTTGTTTATAGCTCTAGAGGCTGATAGGAGGCCTGCGCTCGTCTCCGGCAGAAACGACTACGTCTCGGCAGATGGGAGGTAGTTAATTAAAAAAAACGCCCGGAGTCAAATTTATGACGTAGCTCAACGACAAAGAGCAGGAAAAACGTCGTATTTTTCGTGGGGAACGGAAGGAATGGAGCGCGCACAGGATCGGCTAATACCTATCGATCCTGTGCGCCAGATCTGGCACAACGGAAGGGATTTGCTGCCTCAGCGGCAATGCGAGACTTGGTCGGCAGGAGCATTCGGCGGTACGCGGACCTGGGCCTGCGAATACAGCAAGGCATCACCCTAACGGCTTGTAGATCCAAGCGCGCGAAATCAGCCAAACAGCTTGTAGACGTTTGCACCGTGTTTGGATTGATTGAGCTGAATGAGCTCATCAGCGACGCGACGCTGCTCGGACTGACAAGTCGTGACCAGTTCACGATAGAGGCTCACCAGCTCTTCCAGACGCTGACGAATCGCAGCCTCATTCTCGCGGGCTTCAATCATCGCAGCTTCAACGACCTGCCGGCATTGCAGATCCAGGACGCTGATGGCGGTCCAGTCCTGCTGCACCATCGCATCGCGCAAGGCGTTGCCGGTTTCCTCAAGACGTTTGACTGCTGCACTCATGGATCCGCTCCGGATGAACTGGTTACAAGGGCGAGCCTGCAAGGCCGCTCGGGAGTCTACTGCGACTCAAGCCTGTATCGGCAGTTTTCGATCGACCTTTAGCACGACCGGTTAAAAACGATCAATGCAGGCTGCGTAATCCTGTAGGGACGCTGGGGGGCGCGACCGGCTCCCAAGGGCCATCGGGACGACCGGCGCAATACCAGTCACCATCCCAACGGTAGTAAAGCCGCTCGCGATAGAACATGTTCCGCCCCTCCACGACATAGACACCCAGGCGATTGTCCCAATGCGCAGGGGCATGAGGCGGCGGTGCGTAACGAGGATGGCTTTTTTGCGTGGCGGGTGGACGCGGTGCAGGTGGCGTACGTACGGGGGGTGGGTTTATGACCGGCCCGCGAGGCTCGGACGCCGGCGGAGTCGGTGCCGGTGCTGGTTCCGAAGCCTGATACGGATTACCAGCACAAGCGCCTAGCAGCAGCGCCAGCATCGTTACAGCGCCCATTCGAGGCAGGATAGAAAAACCTGCCGAAACCGAACCCCTCACCATTAGCCCTGCCCTCTCGAGCGCCTCTACGTCAAGGCGCTTCCGGTTGATCGATAGTCAGTTCAATCGCGTCTTCGTTGTGCAACGTCAACGGTTCACTGCTGCCTTGCCATTCGCCCCGAGTCGCGTCTCCATCCCGGGAGATGCGAGCGAACAACCTGACCTGCTCGAAGTTGGACAAGCGAAGCTGCGGAGTCATTGCATCGGCGTCGGACAAACTGACGGTAGCCGGTAGATCGGCCACCGTCAGGCGCTTCACCGCCAGCGGCATCGGCGGGCCGGAAACCGCACGAGCAAAGACGAATACCGTATCAGTGGGCTGGACTTCGCCTGCAAGTGCCGCGCCCAGCTGCACATCGACCCTCAGGGCTACGCCGGTAGCTGCAACCGGCTCGCCAGTGGGTTTCGCCACACTGCCGGAGGCCGTCTCGCCCAGTTGCTCTTGCGCTCGGGCGATGCCACCCTGGATGGCCTCGCGCGAGGGGTCCTCGGCAGGCAAGGTTGCCACCAGTCGTTCCCAGAAGCCTATTGCTTCATCGAACCGCTCGTTTTCATAAGCGGCGATGCCGAGCAGGCCAAGGCTGGTGACCTCATGAGGGTCTGCCTGCAAGGCCTCATCGGTGAGCTGCTGCATGCGCGGCGTCCACTGACGATTTTCTGCGAAATAGAGCGCCTGCGCCCACTGTCCCAGCAGTTCAGGCTGGCGTCCGGCCAGATTGACGACCTGCTCATAAGCCGCCGCCGCATCGGCCGGACGCTCCTGGCTCATGTAGGTTCTGGCTAGGAAATACCACGCCTCGGAGGACTCGGGCTGTGCCTTGACCGCGCGTTCCAGCCTCGCGGTCATCTCTTCGATACTTCCAGGCTGCACCGCGAACTCCCGCGTCAGTTGCAGCTTGTCGCTCGCACCCCATTGCATATACAGGCCATAGCCAAATAAGGGCACCAGGATGGCCACAATCAGCGGAACGGCCCTGCCCAGGTTGCTGCTGCGATGTGCATCACTACCCTCGGTGTCGTCGAGTAGTTCCCGCGCCGCATCGGCGCGGCCCATCTCATACTGCTCCAACGTAAGGGTTCCGGCCGTTTGCTGTGCGGTCAGCTCACCGAGCCGCTCCTGGTAGAGCGCGACGTTTAGCGCCGTTCGGTCCTCTTCTGCCTGTAAGCGACGCCCCCGTAATACCGGGAGCAGCAGGAACGCCAGGGCGGCCAGCAATAGCAGGCCCGCACCTATCCAGAAATCGATCATGGTTCTTTTTTATCCAGCAACGTGGCGAGGCGCGTGCGTTCGGCCTCGGAAAGTGTATTCGACGCCTGGCTGGCTGCGCCTCGGCGGCGGCGTATCAGAATGATTGCCAGCACGACGAACCCCAGCGCCAGTAAAGCGATCGGGCCGTACCAGAGCACGAGTGTCTTGGCATTGACAGGCGGCTTGTAGCGCACGAAGTCGCCATAACGAGCGACGAGGTAGTCGACGATCTGTTCGTTGCTCTGCCCTTCATCCAGCATGCGGTAGATCTCCCGGCGCAGATCCATAGCTATGGGCGCGTTGGAGTCGGCGATGTTCTGGTTCTGGCACTTGGGGCAGCGCAGCTCCTCGATCAGCGTACGGTATCGCTCCCGGTCGGCCTCGCTCTTGAATTCATAGGTATCGATTGCGCCATGGGCAGCGAGGCTGAGCAGAAGGCCCAGCAAAGCGGTAGCGAGGAAGCGGATCATTGCTCGTTCACCAGTGCCTGATAGAGCGGCCCGAGCCTTTCGGTCCAGATGCGTTCGTCAATGGCGCCTACGAGCTTGTCGCGAATGATGCCCCGCTTGTCGACGACAAAGGTTTCCGGAGCGCCATAGACGCCCAGATCGAAGCCCAGGCTCCCCTCTGGGTCCTCGACGTTGAAGCCGTACGGATTACCGAACATCTGCAGCCAGTCGCGAGCCGCATCACCGTTGTCCTTGTAGTTGATTCCGTACACCAGGACACCCTGCGCCGCCAGCTTGTTGAGCATCTCGTGTTCAGCCTTGCAGGTCGGACACCAGGTTGCCCAGACGTTGACCAGCGCCGGTTTGCCCTTGATATCTTCAGCGCTGACCAGCCGCTGCGGCTCTTCGAGCGATGGCAGGGAAAACGACGGCAGCGGCTTTCCGATCATGGTCGAGCCAATATCTTTGGGATCGAGGTAAAGCCCCTTGTAGAGGAATCCCGCTACCACCAGAAAGATCGCCAGCGGCAGCAACATCAGTAATCTTCTCATCTCAGGCTCCTTGCTGGGCCAAACCGAGCGTCTCGCGGACACGCGTTCTGACTTTCACTCGGTAACGCTTGTCAGTGACCGAGAGCACACCACCCAGGGACATCATCAAAGCGCCCAGCCAGATCCAGCGAACGAACGGCTTGATGTGCACCCGCACCGCCCAGGCGCCGTTTTCCAGAGGCTCGCCAAGAGCCACATAGAGATCACGAGTGAAACCTGCATCGATGCCCGCCTCGGTCATCGGCATCTGCTGCACGGTGTAGAGCCGCTTCTCGGGATGCAGGGTCGCGACCTGCTTGTCGCCATCGAAGACGCGAATGGTGCCCTTGTCGGACGTGTAGTTGGGGCCTTCGAAATGCTCGGCACCTTCGAAGACAAAGCTGTAACCGCCCAGCTCCAGCGATTCGCCGGGTGCGAGACGCAGGTCGCGCTCGTCGCTCTGCTGGCTCGTGAGCACCACCCCTATTGCGCAGACCGCCAGCCCGAGGTGCGCTAGCTGCATGCCCCAGTAGCTGGGCGCCAGGCTCCGCACGCCCTTCAGCAGACCCTTATGGCGGGTCTTGTCGAGAATGTCGCGTACCCCGGCGGTAACCACCCAAGCGGCCAGCAGACAGACCGCCAGCACCGCCCAATGGAAGTCCCCGAACAGCATCGAGCCCAAGCCGCCAAGCACGGCGCTGGTGATCAGTACCGGTGTCAGCATGCTCATCAGCCACTTCACCGGGGTGTCCTTCCAGCGCACCAGCACGCCCACGCCAAGCGCGAGCATCAGTGCGCCGACCAGCGGCAGGAACATCGCGTTGAAATAGGGCGGCCCGACCGAGAGTTTGGTGTCCGACAGCGCATCGAGCAGCAGCGGATACAGCGTTCCCAGCAGAATCATGGCCGTGGCGACCACCAGCAGCAGGTTATTGACCAGCAGTAGCGTCTCACGCGACCACAGGCCGAAGCCGACCTGGCTCTTCACCACTGGTGCACGCAGGGCGAAGAGAGTCAGCGAGCCGCCTACGACCAACAGCAGAAACGCAAGAATGAAAACGCCACGCTCCGGATCGGTGGCGAAGGCATGAACCGAAGTTAGTACGCCAGAGCGGACTAGGAACGTGCCCAGCAGGCTGAGCGAGAAAGCGGCAATCGCGAGCAGCACCGTCCAGCTTTTGAAGACGCCACGCTTTTCCGTCACGGCCAGCGAATGGATCAATGCGGTCCCTACCAGCCAGGGCATGAAGGATGCGTTTTCCACCGGATCCCAGAACCACCAGCCGCCCCAGCCCAATTCGTAATAGGCCCACCAAGAACCCAGCGCGATGCCGGCGCCCAGAAAGGCCCAGGCGATCAGGGTCCAGGGACGCGACCAGCGCGCCCAGGCGGCATCCAGCCGGCCACCGAGCAGCGCGGCAATGGCGAACGCAAAGGCCACCGAGAAACCGACGTAGCCCATGTAGAGCATCGGCGGGTGGACGATGAGGCCGAAGTCCTGAAGCAGCGGATTGAGATCACGGCCATCCATCGGAGCTTGCGGCAGCAGGCGCTCGAATGGATTGGAAGTAACGATCAGGAACAGCAGGAAACCGATGCTGATCAGCCCCATGATGCCGAGTACCCGGGCCAGCATGTCCTCCGGTAGTTGCCGTGAAAAGATCGCTACCGCGAAGGTCCAGCCTGCCAGGATGAAAGCCCACAGCAGTAGCGAGCCCTCATGAGCGCCCCAAACGGCGCTGAATTTGTAATACCAGGGTAAGGCGCTATTGGAGTTCTGCGCGACATAGGCGACGGAGAAATCATCCACCATGAACGCGTAGGTGAGGCAGGCAAAGGAAAATGCCAGAAAACTGAACTGCCCCCAGGCCGCCGGTTGTGCCAGCCCCATCCACTGACGATCGCCCCGCCAGGCGCCGATAAGCGGAAGCGTGCCCTGCACGACAGCCAGGCACAGCGCCAGAATCATTGCCAGATGGCCGAGCTCAGGGATCATTTCGCATACTCCTGCTTGTCGCCTTCGTAATGCTTCATCATCCCGCTCTTCTCCAGCGCCTGGCTGACTTCCGGCGGCATGTAGTTTTCGTCGTGCTTGGCCAGTACCTCGTCAGCAATCAGAACGCCATCGGCATTGACCCGCCCAAGGGCGACGATGCCTTGCCCTTCACGGAACAGATCGGGAAGGATGCCTTGATACTGGATGGTGACCGTTTCGTTGTTATCGGTAACACGGAAGGAGACGGTGAGCGAATCGCTGCTGCGTGTCACCGAGCCGGCCTCGACCAGACCGCCAGCACGAATCCGCGTGCCTTCCGGGGCTTCGCCCGCGGCGATCTGCGTTGGCGTATAGAAGAGGTTGATGTTCTCTTGCAGAGCGGTCAGCGCCAGCGCCACCGCGATGCCCACACCGGCCAGAATGGCCAGCACGATGAACAGACGCTTTTTGCGCACAGGATTCACTTCATCTCCTCCCGGCGCAAACGGCGCGCCTCGTCTTGCAGATAACGTCGGCGCGCCATCATTGGCAGCGCCACGTTCAGGATCAGGACAGTCAGGCTGATGCCGTACGACGTCCATACATACAGGCCATGATTCCCCATGGCGATGAATTCGGAAAACGACGAGAAGTTCATGGCTTGCCCACCAGCGCGCTCACCTCGGCCTTGACCCAGCTGCTTCGCGACTCACGGCGCAGCACCTCCAGGCGCATGCGCATCAACAGCACCAGCGTGAAGAAGCAGTAGAAACCCAAGACCATGACCAGCAGCGGCAGCCACATTTCCATTGGCATGGCTGGCTTCTCCGTCACGGTGAAGGTCGCTGGCTGATGCAGGGTGTTCCACCACTCCACCGAGTATTTGATGATCGGGATATTGACCACCCCGACGATAGCGAGCACCGCACAAGCCTTCGCCGCGCTGTCGCGGTTGGTGATCGCCTGGCCCAGGGCGATGATGCCGAAGTACAGAAACAGCAGAATCAGCATCGAGGTCAGCCGTGCGTCCCATACCCACCAGGCGCCCCAGGTCGGCTTGCCCCATACCGCACCGGTCAGCAGCGCGATGAACGTCATCCAGGCACCGATGGGCGCGGCCTGCTGCAAGGCGACGTCGGTCAGCTTCATCTTCCACACCAGCCCAACGACACCGGCCACCGCCATCATCACGTAGATTGATTGGGCCAGAAATGCAGCTGGCACGTGGATATAGATGATCCGGAAGCTGTTGCCCTGCTGGTAGTCCTGCGGCGCAAACGCCAGGCCCCAGACTACTCCTACGCTGATCAGAATCAGCGACGCCCAGGCCAGCCACGGCATCCAGCGGCTGCTGATTTCATAGAACCATTTGGGCGAACCCAGCTTGTGGAACCATGTCCAGTTCATAGAACCCGCCTCACTTCCACGGCGTCTGCCGATACTGCCTCGAAAGAGGCCAGCACCCATTTGTTCGCAATCAGTAAACTCATCGAAGCCGGTCGTCTCGCATCGGCAATTCGCGCATCAATACTGGAAAAATACATCGTGCAACCCGTCATTCACCGACGCTGATTTTCAGGCCAGCGGCTATTGCAAAGGGAGTCAGCGTGACTGCCAGTGCAGTCAGGCTGGAAAGCCATAGTAGGTGACCGAGCGCAGGCAGTCCCTGCAACGCCGCTTGCAGAGCCCCACTGCCCAGAATCAGCACGGGGATATAGAGCGGAAGAATGAGTAGCGCCAACAACAAGCCTCCACGCTTAAGGCCGACAGTCAACGCCGCCCCGACTGCGCCCAACAGGCTGAGCACCGGCGTGCCTAACAGAAGCGAGACCAGCAGCACCGGAAGCGCGCTGACCGGCATGCCCAGCATGAGTCCCAGTAAAGGTGCTAGCAGAACCAGAGCCAGACCGGAAAACAGCCAGTGTGCCAGCACCTTGGCGAGCACAAGAAGAGCCAGAGGGTGCGGCGAAACGACCCACTGCTCGAGCGAACCGTCTTCGAAATCGCTGCGAAACAGGCCGTCCAGCGAGAGAAGCACAGCTAATAGAGCCGCCACCCAGATCAATCCGGGCGAGATCGTTTGCAGCAATTGCGACTCGGGGCCGACGGCCAAGGGAAACAAAGCGATGACGATCGCGAAGAACACCAGGGGATTGGCCAGCTCAGCCGGCCGACGAAACAGCAGTCGAGATTCGCGAGCCAATAGCAGGGTGAACACACTACTCATGCGGCCCGCTGCCCTAGATCGATTTCCCGGAAACTCGCAGGTTTTACGACGAGCGAATGATGGGTGGTCAGCACGACCATGCCACCCTGCTCACAATGGGTCGCCAGATGCTTCTCGAGCTGCGCCACGCCATGCTTGTCGAGCGCGGTGAAGGGTTCATCGAGTATCCATAAGGGCGGCGGCGACAAGTACAGCCGCGCCAGACCGACACGGCGCTGCTGACCAGCGGAAAGCGTATGGCAGGGCACGTCTTCGAAGCCGCGCAGCCCGACCGCATCAAGGGCTTGCCAGATCGCATCGCGGGTCGCAGGTTGGTGCAGCGCGCATAACCAGGTCAGGTTTTCCTCCGCGCTGAGAAGTCCTTTGATACCCGCCGCGTGGCCAATCCATAACAGGTTGCGGGCCAGTTCGCCGCGCTGGCTTTCGAGGTCGTGACCGTTGAGTAGCACCTTCCCCGCAGTTGGCTGCATCAGCCCGGACAGCAGCCGCAGCAGACTGGTCTTGCCACTGCCGTTGGGGCCGGCGATCTGCAACATTTCCCCTTTGGCGATCCGTAGGTCTAACCTCTCGAACAGCAGACGCCAGTCCCGCTCGCAGGAAAGCGCCACAGTTTCTAGAAAGGGACTGGACACGCTAGGGCTACCCTCAAGATGGAAGAAGCCCGGCCGCTACAGCGAGAGCAGGTCGGGCGGCCGGATTATACATGCCGAGCCCCGGCACCGAAGGCCACAAAGGCGAAAGGTTGTAAGAGCATTTAAGTAAAAATGACCGAGATCAAAAGTACCCCGGCGATCCCCGCCTCCGGCCCGTCTCGCCCGACGGCCTCGCCGGCCGAGATGGCGTTGAAACTGCTGCAACCGATGCAGGGACTGCTCGTTGCGGGGGAAAGTGCCGAGGCCGAGGTCGTCCGCATTAAGGAAGCGCTGCAAAGCTTTCAGCTAACGCTGCGCCTGACGTTGGAGAACGGCCGGCAAGCAACCGTCGAAACCAGCAGTGCCAGAGCGGCCGCGCCTGGAGCGGCCATGCTCGTTACAGCGTTGTCCGACACCCGTCTGATTGCCGCGCTGCAACCCGGCAACCGTCAGCCGCTGAGCACTATCGACCTCGACCAACTTCCGCTGGGCACCGTCGTGCAGGGAAAGGTGACGGCTAGTCAGCAGATACAGCAGGACGGCAAAACCCTGTTCAAGGTCGTGATCAGCCTGCTCAACTCCCCTCTTGCCGGGCAGAAGCTGAACGTCGAATCGGCCATGCCCCTTGCGCCGGGGAGCTTGATAACAGCCCGAGTCCAGGGCGACCAGTCCTTGTCGTTCATGCCGCTGAGTGGGCGTCTCGATCAGTTGGCGCTGGGCCAGCAGTTGACTGCGCAACATAGCCGCCAAGGTTCCATTGAAGGGCTTTTTGGCGCGCTCACGTCCAGCTCCGCATTGCCCGATCAATTGCGCGGCGCGGCCGAGCGTTTACTCGGTCTGGTTCCGGACATGCAGCAACTTAGCGACGCAAAAACGCTGGCGCAGGCGCTGGCGCGCAGCGGCGTATTTCTCGAATCCAGTTTATTGAGCGGCCAGGCGGACGACCTGCCGACCGACATGAAAGCCGCCTTGCTCCGCCTGATCGCCCAATTGCCGGGGCTACCGGGCGGCGCTCCGCAGGCCATGCAGGCCGGGGGAGCGTTCGGACAGGCGTTGCCGGCTTTCGCTCGCAATGCACTGGGCGCCCTTGGACAACCCAACGCACGCCAGCAAGCGCAAAACTTTCCATTGCCGAGCCGATTGGCGCCAAACGCCGACGAGGAAGCTGACCTGGAGTTGCTGCTGAAACTCGCCGCGGCCGCGGTATCGCGGCTTCAGACCCATCAGCTGTCCAGTCTGGCTCAGACCCAGACCAACCCGGACGGCGTTCAGGTCACCACCTGGCAAGTCGAAATTCCGATGCGGGATCAGCGCGACATCGTCCCGCTACAGGTGAAGTTCCAGCGTGAAGACGAACCCGCGCAAAACCGCAAGGAGAAACCGGAAACCCTCTGGAAAGTCGAACTAGCCTTCGATGTGGCGCCCCTGGGCCTGATACAGGTGCAGGCGCAGTTGCTGCAGGGCAGCCTGTCGAGTCAGATATGGGCCGAACGCAACGGTACGGCCGCGCTGATCTCGGCGGAGCTGGATCACCTGCGGCAGCGTCTCGTCACAGCGGGGCTGTCTGTCAGTGAACTGGCCTGCCGCCAGGGAACGCCACCGCAAGGCCCGCGAACCACTCTCGATCAACGCTTCGTGGATGAAACCGCATGACTGCCCACACACCGCGACAGGCCATCGCGCTCACCTACGATGGTGCCAACACGCCCACGCTCTCGGCCAAGGGCGACGATGAGCTGGCCGAAGCGATACTGGCGATCGCCCGTGAGCATGAAGTACCGATCTATGAAAATGCCGAGCTGGTGAAACTACTGGCGCGTCTGGAATTGGGCGATGCGATACCCGAGGCGCTTTATCGCACCATCGCCGAAATCATCGCGTTCGCCTGGTACCTGAAGGGCAAATGCCCGCCCGGCTTTGCCGAGCAACGGCATTCACCAGACGTTCCGCTGCTCAATGGGCCTGAGCGTTGAGCGTCGTGATGCCGCTGAAGCCGCTCTTCTCCTGTGGGAAGTCCGCCAGCACCCAGGCGAAATAGCCTTCTCGGAAATAGAACACCTGCTCGTAACCCCAGGCGACCGCGAGACGAACCGCCTCGGCGCTGGCCGGGCAGACTTCGCTGTCGCAATAGACCACCAGCGGCACGGTTCTAGGCCAATCGGTATGCGCCAGCCCGAGAAATTCGCGAGCCAGATCCATATGCACCGCGCCCTCGACATGTCCCCAGCCCCATTCACGGGTCGGACGCACGTCGATGAACACCGCCCCCAGCTCATGCAGCTGCCTGGCCTGGAACACGTTGACGGTCATCGCCCCTTCAACCTCTACCGGCGCTTCCGCCGCCCATAGCGACGTCGGTGCGACCAGCAGACACAGCATCAGAATGCGCAGCATCACATCCTCCTCGCCCTTCTAGGCATGGGCCTGCAGCGGACATGGCAGAGCCCTGTCCTGATTTGGAGGAAGCAATGATCATATCGTTCAATGCTGCGGACATTCGTCACGCAACCGCAACGACGGATGGGGGGGGCAGAACCAAGGGCCTCTCCCGTTTCGGCCAACGGCTGAACTACGAGAGAAACTCTTTTGGGAACGTTCAAGTCAGTGGGGCCGAATTTACTCGGCAACAGATTCGAGAAGGCCGAACAAGTTCGGCCCTACGATAATTTTGGCGCAGCAACGCGGCTAGCGACAAAACGCCGATAGCGCCTAGTTCGGCTTGCGTCGCGCCTGGTACAGCTTGCGCATCAGTTCGGCTTCCGACTGGGACAGCCCGCAGGACTGCGTCAGATCATCGTCGCTGGCACCCATGCCAATCAGCTTGGCGGCCTGGGAAAAGGTGAAGTTGTTCGGATCGCGCTGTTCGAGCTGAGTGAGCCTTTCCGGCAACGGCGCAACGACCCGTGACAGTTCGTGCAGATTCTTGCCAATGCGCACGCTGCCATCGAGGTAGGTATCCAGACGTGCGGCAAGTTCCTTGATGCGTTTGTCGCGAGCGGCGTCTTCACGCGCTTGCAACTGGGCTTGCTGCCGCTGGCGACGGAACAGCCAGATGCAGCAGCCCAGCAGTGCCAGGCAGCATAGAGCAAGCACGACGACTGCCGCGACCAGCGACGCCATCATGTGTCAGATGCTCTCAAGATCCGCCCATTCTTCTTCACTCATCATCTTGTCCAGCTCGACCAGAATCAGCAGCTCGTTGTTCTTGTTGCAGACACCCTGAATGAACTTGGCCGACTCGTCGTTGCCGACGTTGGGCGCGGTTTCGATCTCCGACTGGCGCAGATAGACCACCTCAGCCACGCTGTCGACCAGAATCCCGACCACCTGGCGATCCGCCTCGATGATGACGATGCGGGTGTTGTCGGAAACAGGTGCCGTGTCGAGACCGAAGCGCTGACGCGTATCGATCACCGTGACCACGTTGCCCCGCAGGTTGATGATGCCGAGCACATAGCTCGGCGCGCCCGGCACCGGTGCAATCTCGGTATAACGCAACACCTCTTGAACCTGCATGACATTGATGCCATAGGTCTCGTTGTCCAGACGGAAGGTTACCCACTGCAGAACCGGATCATCGGAACCCTGTGCGGAAGTCATCTTCATAGTCCCACCTCTTCATATACCGCTGTGGCGGTCGATTCTATCGGTTACTCAGGGTTGCACGCGCGCCCCTGGTTGTTCAATTTGTCTACGACGGTACGCCCTTAAGATGACGGGTCGCACCGCTAGCGATCAGTTCAGCAAGCGCGGCCACATCCACCAGCGCGCACATATGATCAATCACCGTTCCGGCCAACCATGGCCGTTGAGTGCGCTGCGAGCGCCATTTGACCTCCCTCGGGTCCAGGCGAATCGAGCGGCTGACCTGATGCACCGCCAGCCCCCATTCGTATCCCTGCACCGAAATCACATACTGAAGCCCTTCGCGAAAATCGTCGCGATAGCGGTCGGCCATGACCCAGCGCGCCGTGTCGAGAACCTTCAGATTGCCGGCCTGACTTGGCAAAATGCCGAGAAACCAAGCGGGCTGGCCAAACAACGGCGTCAGATCCTGACCGGCCAGCGGATAGATGGAACCGAGGCTGACCAAAGGCACCGCTAAGGTTAGGCCGGCCACATCGAACAGCAAGCATTCGAAGGGCTCCTCGCCCCACTCCGGCTGCCCGCCCTGTGCCGGCGGGCCACCGGGCAGGTGCGCCTGCAATTTGATATCCGCAATCGGTTCGACCAGTACCGGCGCCTTTTCAGCCGGCGTTTCAGGCGGCAGCTCAAGCAAGGCTTCCGGCTTGGCTGCCACAGGCGCAAGCACGGGAATCGGCTCAGGCTCGGGCACGACCTGCCGCAGCGGAACCACCCGCTGGACGTCGCGTTGCTGCTCTTCGAGCACTGCAGCCTGGAATTCGTCGGGGCTGACCGACTCGGTCAACTCCATGACGGCATCCTGCAGCAGTGCGTCGAGATAGGACTGCAGCGTCTGTTGTGATCGGCTTTCTTTAAGAAGGGTACGGCTCATGAAACCAACTCGTGCGAACCAACTGGATAGGCTATCGGCAACGACCACGGCGAACTTGAACCGTGATCGGGCCGTACGTCGTCTTCAAGCAACCTGCGGAGAAGCCTGCGCGGCTAGCAGAGTTTTGAGCAGCGCGCGGTAGGCAATGACTCCTCGACTGTTGGGGTCATGCTGCGAAGGCGTCACACCGGCGCGACTGGCATCGCGCAGGCGCGTGTCGATCGGGATGTATGCCTGCCAGAGATTAGCCTGATAGTTATTGCGCAGCACCTTCAGGGTATTCATCGATGCCTGGGTACGCCTGTCGAACATGGTCGGCACGATGGTGTAGGGCAACGCCTGCCGGCGCGAGCGATTGATCATCGCGAGCGTGCTGACCATCCGTTCCAGGCCCTTCATGGCCAGGAATTCCGTCTGCACCGGAATGACAAGCTGCTGACTGGCCGCCAGCGCGTTGACCATCAGCACACCAAGCAGCGGCGGGCTGTCGATGATGGCGTAATCGAAATCCTGCCACAGCTGCGAAAGGCTCTTGGCAACGACCAGACCAAGACCATTCTGGCCCGGTGACTGGCGCTCCAGGGTTGCCAGTACCGTGCTCGACGGCAACAGAGAAATCCGCTCGTGACTCGTTGGCAATAGCAACTGCCACGGCAGCCCTTCCGGCACGGCACCCTGGTGCTGGAACAGATCGAAGACGCTGTGCTCGAGATTATCGGGATCATGACCGAAATAGCTCGTCATCGAGCCATGAGGATCGAGATCCAGCGCTACGACCCGCTTGCCGGAATCGGCCAGCAATCCGGCGAGTGCGATGGAGGTGGTGGTTTTACCCACTCCGCCTTTTTGATTGGCTACAGCCCAGACTCTCATAACTCGTTTTCCATCCGGATCGAACCAGACCGGGAAAGGCCGTGTCGGCATAACCGACGACGGAGAATTGACGACACCGCAAGCGGCACCTAACGATTCTCACTGGAAGCAGATTGTGTGCCAGAGTGCTGCACCACCCCGGCAACGCGGGCATTACCACTCCCTACCCCGCTGACGCTGCGCCGCACATCGAGATTGCGGGAAATGACCAGTATCACCCGGCGATTACGCGCGCGGCCCTCCGCTGTCGCGTTGTCAGCTATAGGCTGGAACTCACCGTAGCCCACCGCGGCCAGACGCGACGGATCGACGCCATCGGCCGCGAGCATCCGCACCACACTACCCGCACGCGCTGCGGAAAGCTCCCAGTTGGTTGGAAACTTGTTCGTGCTGATCGGCAGGTTGTCGGTAAAACCTTCTACATGTATCGGGTTATCAAAGGGCGCCAGAATCCCGGCAACCTTTTCCAGCAATTCGAACGCATGATCGTTGGGCAATGCATCGCCGCTGGGGAACAGCAGGCTGGAGTTCAGCTCGATCTCTACCCAGAGTTCGTTACCGCGCACGGTGAGTTGTTTCGCGTCGATCAGATCGGCAAAGGCCTCTTGCATGCTCTGCATGATGCTCTGTAGCGAATCGATCGGCTCTTGTGACGAGTGCGGTTCGTCTATTTGCGAGACGTCGGGTTCAGTAGTGCGGGGCCGCTCTTCGCCGATCGGAATCGGCTTGACCGCCCGGTCGACCTGATTGAACACGCCTACGAGCGAATCGGAGAGGATCTTGTATTTGCCCTCGTTGAGCGAGGAGATCGAATACATCACCACGAAGAAAGCGAACAGCAGCGTGATGAAATCCGCGTAGGAAACCAGCCAGCGTTCGTGGTTCTCCGGCTCCTCATGTGCTCTGCGTCGGGCCATGGTCAGGCCGCTCGCAAAGAATACGAACGGTCAGGCACAGCCACACGCATCATCGGAACGGTAGCGTAGTGGCGATGAGTGGCTGTGATCGGAGCGTTTACCATGTTCATTCTCGTGTTGCGGCGGCGAAATTGCACGCCGTAGGCGTTAGGGCCTGTTGATGTTTCGTCGTGCGCCGCGTACGAAACATCAACGGCCCCTAATCCATGAAGCCTTGCAGCTTCATTTCTATCGAGCGGGGGTTCTCCCCTTCGGCAATCGACAGAACGCCTTCGAGCAACATTTCGCGGTAGGCGGTGTGTTTCTGCACCACGCTCTTGAGCTTGTTACCCATCGGCAAAACCAGCAGGTTGGCAAAGGCGACGCCGTAGATGGTGGCAACGAATGCAACAGCTATGCCACTCCCTAGCTGGCTGGGGTCGGCGAGATTGCCCATCACGTGGATCAGGCCCATTACGGCTCCGATGATCCCTACCGTGGGCGAATAACCGCCCATGCTTTCGAACACTTTCGCCGCACGGAGATCGCGGGTTTCCTGGGTGTACAGATCGACTTCGAGGATGCTGCGAATCACTTCCGGCTCCGCGCCATCGACCAGCAGCTGTAAGCCCTTGCGGGCATAGGGGTCGGACTCGGTTTCGGCGATCGGTTCGAGGCCCAGCAGCCCTTCTTTACGCGCCGTGGCGCTCCAGCCTGTGACCAGGCTAATGCCACGGGCCATGTCGACACGCGGCGGGAAGAATATCCAGCCAACGATCGACATGGCCCGCATGAACACGGCCATCGGCGTCTGCAGCAGCACAGCGCCGAGCGTACCGCCCAGCACGATCAGGGCGGCGGGACCGTTGAGCAACGCCGAGACGTGACCGCCTTCGAGAAAATTACCCCCGACGATGGCGACGAACGCGAGGACCAGCCCGATCAGGCTGAGTACATCCATCAGATACAGGCCTCGCTCAGATGGCGACCGATGTCATCGAGGCCATAAACGGCGTCGCTGAGGTTGGCCTTGGCCACCGCCATCGGCATGCCATAAATGACGCAACTGGCTTCGTCCTGCGTCCACACCTGGCTGCCACTCTGCTTGAGCATGCGCGCGCCTTCCCGGCCATCGGCGCCCATGCCGGTCAGCACGACCGCCAATACCTTGTCGTTGAACGCCTTTGCGGCGGAACCGAAGGTCACGTCCACGCAGGGCCGATAGTGCAGACGCTCATCGCCGGGCAGGATGCGCACCGCACCGCGTCCGTCGACCATCATCTGCTTGCCGCCCGGCGCCAACAGTGCCAGTCCAGGACGCAGCAGGTCGCCGTCTTCGGCTTCCTTGACGCGGATCTTGCAGAGCTTGTCCAGACGCTCGGCAAACGCCTTGGTGAAGGCCGCCGGCATATGCTGAATCAACACGATGGGAGCCGGAAAGCCGGCAGGCAGCTGAGTCAGAACACGCTGAAGCGCTACCGGGCCGCCCGTCGAGGTACCGATGGCGACCAGTCGATACGCCTTGCGTCGAGGCGCCGCTGACGCCTGTGCGGGGGCTGCGGTGCGTGGCGCCGCCGGGGCCAATCCCGCAGGGGTAACCACAGGACGAACTGCCGGCGCTACGGCTGCCGCGGTGCTGCTATAGCGGCGGTTGCTGCGCGATATCGTGTTGACCTTCTCGCACAGCAGTCGCTTGACCTTCTCTGGGTTACGAGAAATATCTTCGAAATTCTTCGGCAGGAAATCCACCGCGCCCGCATCCAGCGCGTCGAGGGTTACCCGGGCGCCTTCATGGGTAAGCGAGGAGAACATCAAAACCGGCGTCGGGCAGCGCTGCATGATCTGCCGCACGGCGGTGATGCCGTCCATCATCGGCATCTCGTAATCCATCGTGATGACGTCGGGCTTCAGTTCGATGGCCTTGTCGATGGCTTCGCGCCCGTTGGTGGCGGTTCCGATCACTTGAATATTCGGATCGGAAGAAAGGATCTCCGAGACACGGCGGCGGAAGAAGCCGGAATCGTCCACCACCAGGACCTTGACTGCCATTAAAACGCTCCTAGCGATAGCGGCCCGTCAGGACCGCTGCGAACTGATCAGATCCGGCGCGCGTAACGCTTGAGCATGCTCGGAACATCGAGGATCAAGGCGATGCGGCCATCGCCGGTGATGGTCGCGCCGGACATGCCCGGTGTGCCCTGTAGCATCTTGCCCAACGGCTTGATCACCACTTCCTCCTGGCCCACCAGCTGATCGACGACGAAGCCGATGCTCTGATTGCCGACGTTCAGAATCACCACATGGCCCTCGCGCTGCTCCTCCTGCTCGGCGCCACGCACTAACCAGCGTTTGAGGTAGAACAGCGGCAGCGCCTTGTCGCGCACGATCACCACTTCCTGGCCGTCCACCACGTTGGTGCGGGACAGGTCGAGGTGGAATATTTCGTTGACGCTCACCAGCGGGAACGCGAACGCCTGGTTGCCGAGCATCACCATGAGCGTGGGCATGATCGCCAGTGTCAGCGGTACCTTGATGACAACGCGCGAGCCCTGGCCCTTGGCGGAAAACACGTTGACCGTGCCGTTGAGCTGGGAAATCTTGGTCTTGACCACGTCCATGCCGACACCGCGGCCGGACACGTCGGATATCTCCGATTTGGTGGAGAAGCCCGGTGCGAAGATCAGGTTGTAGCATTCCAGATCGTTCAGGCGGTCGGCCGCATCCTTATCCAGCAAGCCTTTCTCTACGGCCTTGGCACGCAGAATCTCGGCGTCCATTCCTTTGCCATCGTCGGTGATGAGCAGCAGTATATGGTCGCCTTCCTGCTCGGCCGACAGCACGACCTTGCCGGTGCGAGGCTTGCCGGCGGCTTCGCGCTCTTCCGGCGTCTCGATACCATGATCGACGGCGTTGCGCACCAAGTGCACCAGCGGATCGGCCAGGGCCTCGACGAGGTTCTTGTCCAGATCGGTTTCTTCACCGACCAGCTCGAGGTTGATCTCTTTCTTGAGGCTGCGGGCCAGATCCCGAACCAGCCGCGGGAAACGTCCGAAGACCTTCTTGATCGGCTGCATGCGCGTCTTCATCACGGCGCTCTGCAGATCGGCTGTCACCACATCCAGATTGGAGACAGCTTTGGCCATGGCTTCGTCGCCGCTATTGGAGCCCAGGCGCACCAGACGGTTACGAACCAGCACAAGCTCGCCGACCATGTTCATGATCTCGTCGAGCCGCGCGGTATCGACCCGCACAGTGGTCTCGGCTTCGCTCGCTGGTTTCTCGGGTGCAGGAGCAGCTTTGGCTGTCGTGTCCGTTTTGGCCGAAGTCGCGGCCGCTTTGCCTGGCGCAGCCGCAGGCGCGGATTTCGCGGGCGTGCTTTCCTTGGCCGCGGATGCTGGAGCGACAGGAGCGACCGGTGCAGGTGTGGCGGTTACAGGCGCCGCCGCTTCGGGTTCGAACTTACCTTTGCCGTGCAATTGATCCAGCAGGGCTTCGAACTCGTCGTCGGTGATTTCATCACCGCCTGCTGCGGCAGGCTTGACCTGTGCCTCGACCGGCTGGACAGGCGCAGCGGTAGCCGGCTCGGAGAAGTGACCCTTGCCGTGCAGCTGGTCGAGCAGGGCCTCGAATTCGTCGTCGGTAATCTCGTCGCTCACAGGCGCTTCAGCGACCGGTGCGGCCGGTGCTGGAATGGGCTCCACCGCAAACTGGCCCTTGCCATGCAGCTGATCGAGCAAGGATTCGAATTCTTCGTCAGTGATCTCATCGCTGACGCTTGCGGTCGAGGCCTCGGCGGAATTTTCCAATGCGCCAAGGAACTGCTCGAATTCGTTGTCGGCCGTCGTGGCTTCTGGCTCGGGTTCTGGCTCGACTGGAGCCGCCTGAACCTCGTCCCCGGCCGGCTCGGCCAGACGCGTCAGCGCCGCCAGCAGCTCTGGAGTAGCCGGAGTTACCGTGGTGCGCTCTCGTACCTGGGCAAACATTTCATTGACGGAATCCAATGCCTGCAGCACGACATCCATCAATTCCGAGTCGACGCGACGCTCACCCTTGCGCAGGATGTCGAAGACGTTTTCAGCGATGTGACAACACTCGACCAGCTCATGTAGCTGGAGAAAGCCGGCACCGCCTTTTACCGTATGGAACCCGCGAAAAATCGCATTGAGCAAGGCGGTGTCATCGGGGCTGCTTTCCAGCTCCACCAGCTGCTCTGACAATAGTTCGAGAATCTCGCCGGCCTCTACCAGGAAGTCCTGGAGGATTTCTTCATCGGCGTCGAAGCTCATATTCACCTTCCCCTAAAAGCCCAGGCTCGAAAGCAGATCATCGACATCGTCCTGTCCGGATACGACATCCTCACGTATATCGGCATGCATCTGCGGACCTTCACCATGGGAAGGCTCTTTTTCCTGTTTTTTCTTTTCCTGCTCGGCGCGCATGGCTTCGCGGTCATGCTGAATACCAACCACGCGGTCGACTTGGCCGGCCATTAACACGAGATTGAGCAGGTTGCTTTCAAGCTCGGTGATCAGGCGGGTCACCCGCTTGATCACCTGACCGGTCAGGTCCTGAAAGTCCTGGGCCAGCATGATTTCGCTGAGATTCTGCGACAGCTGGCTGCTGTCGCTCAGGGAGCGCTGCAGATATTGGTCGATACGGCGAACCAGCTCCCGGAACTCCTCGGCGTTCATGTCCCTGCGCATGAAGCGCTGCCAGTCGGCGACCAGGCTTTGCGCTTCGTAACTAACGTAATTGACCAGCGGCGCCGACTCCTCGACCAGATCCATGGTGCGGTTGGCGGCCTTTTCGGTCATTTCCACGACATAGGAAAGGCGGTCGGTAGCGTCGGTAATGGGTGACGGATCGCCACCTGTAGCGCAGGTATCCATCTCGAGCTTGACGATGGCGTTATGCAGCTCGCGGGTCAGCTTGCCGACTTCCTGGTAAAGCCCGTTATTACGGGCCTGATTGAGCTCGTTGAACATCTGTGCCGCTTCGTCGAAGCGGCCCTGCTGCAAACTCTCGATCAGTTGGGGTGCGTGAGCCTTCAGAGTCATTTCGAACTCCGCCAGGCTTTGGTCTGCTTGCGTCATAGTGCCCTCGCGGCGTTACTGCTTCAGCCGTTGACGCGCTCGAAGATCTTTTCGATCTTCTCTTTGAGCACTTGAGCCGTGAATGGCTTGACCACGTAACCGTTTACGCCCGCCTGCGCGGCCTCGATGATCTGGTCGCGCTTCGCCTCGGCGGTGACCATCAACACCGGAAGGTGCTTCAGGCGCTCGTCGGCACGGACGGCACGCAGCAGATCGATGCCGCTCATGCCGGGCATGTTCCAGTCGGTCACGAGGAAGTCGAACCCGCCGCTCTTGAGCATCGGCAGCGCGGTGGTGCCGTCATCCGCTTCGGCAGTATTGGTAAAGCCCAGATCGCGCAAGAGGTTCTTGATGATCCGTCTCATGGTCGAGAAATCATCGACGATGAGGATTTTCATGTTCTTGTCCAAGTAAACCTCCGTAAATCCCGAATCCCCAGAACCTGCTCACGGTCTGTTGCGGGCCTCATGAATGAAGCTCGTAAGCGGCCTATAATGCTTTTTGCAAATCGATCAGCGCCCGCGCCACTCGCCAAGGCGAGCCCGCAGACGCGCCGCGCACTGGCTGTGCAACTGACTCACCCGCGACTCGCTGACCCCTAGCACCTGGCCGATTTCCTTCAAATTCATTTCTTCGTCGTAATACAGCGAAAGCACCAGCTTTTCACGTTCGGGCAAGCTGCCGATGGCCTCGGCCAGCGCCTGTTGAAAACGCTCGTCTTCAAGATCGCGGGACGGTTCCGGATGGGCGCTGGCGGCATCTTCTCCAAACTCTCCATGCTCGCCTTCCTGCAGTAGATCATCGAAGCTGAACAGGCGGCTGCCCAGAGTGTCGCCCAGAATGCCGTAGTACTCATCGAGACTCAATTTAAGTTCGGCCGCAACGTCTTGATCTTTAGCGTCGCGACCCGTTCTGGCTTCGATCGCCCGGATCGCATCGCTGACCATACGTGAGTTACGGTGCACCGAACGCGGCGCCCAGTCGCCCTTGCGGACCTCGTCGAGCATGGCGCCGCGGATGCGGATACCGGCGTAGGTTTCGAAGCTCGCACCCTTTCCGGCGTCGTATTTCTTCGATGCCTCGAGCAAGCCGATCATGCCGGCCTGCATCAGGTCATCGACCTGCACACTGGCCGGCAAGCGCGCCAGCAAGTGATAGGCGATGCGCTTGACCAACGGCGCGTACTGATCGATGAGCTGGTATTGCGAATCTTTTGCCTGAGCTTTGCTGTAATACATAACGAATCCAGCCGCGGTCAGTCGTTAGGCTCTGTGGCGGGCCTGACGAGGCGCTCCACAAAGAACTCTAAATGGCCCCGCGGCGTTGCCGGCAATGGCCAGGTATCCACCTTCTGCGCAATGGCCTTGATCGCCAGCGAGCATTTGGCTCGCGGATAGGCCTCATATACGGCGCGCTGTTTCTGTACCGCCTTGCGTACCGCCTCGTCGTACGGAACCGCGCCGACATATTGCAACGCTACATCGAGGAACCGCTCAGTCACCTTGCTCAGCTTGGCGAACAGGTTGCGGCCCTCCTGGGGCGCGTGTGCCATGTTCGCCAACACACGGAAACGGCTGATGCCATAGTCACGATTGAGCAGCTTGATCAACGCGTAAGCGTCGGTGATCGAAGTGGGTTCATCCGTCACTACCAGCAAAATCTCCTGCGCGGCACGAACGAAACTCACGACGCCGTCGCCAATGCCTGCTGCGGTGTCGATGATCAACACGTCGATATCGTTGCCGAGATCGCTGAACGCCTGGATCAACCCTGAATGCTGCAGTGTAGACAGCTGCACCATGCTTTGCGTGCCGGACGCCGCAGGCACGACGCGGATGCCACCCGGCCCCTGAATCAATACGTCACGCAGGTCGCATTCGCCCGCAATGACATCGGCCAGCGTTCGCTTGGCGGTCAAACCCAGCAGTACGTCGACGTTGGCCAAGCCAAGGTCGGCATCGAGCAGCACCACCCGACGACCAAGATCGGCCAGGGCCAGCGCCAGATTGACCGACACGTTGGTCTTGCCGACGCCACCCTTGCCGCCGGTAACTGCAATAACCTGTACGGGATGCATACCCATTTTCACACGCCTATATCTTGCTTGAGCCCTTGGGCCTTCGATGCGTTCAGCCCGAACGCGTCTTCTTTGTGTGTATCACGGAGCAAAGCGTTCATCCGACCTTCCGTGAAGAACCGTTGTACAGACCGGAGAACATGTCGGCCATGGTTTCCTCGCTGGGATTCTCCTCCGATTGCAGGCTCACCGCGCGACTGACCAGCTGATGGCTGCGCGGCAGCTGCAGATCGTCGGGGATGCGCGGCCCATCGGTGAGGTACGCGATCGGCAGATGCTGGCTAATGGTGAGGCCGAGCACGTCACCCAGGCTACCGGCCTCATCAAGTTTAGTCAGAATGCAGCCGGCCAGCCCACAACGGCGATAGTGATGCCAGGTCGCCTTGAGCACCTGGCTCTGGCTGGTAGCCGGCAGCACCAGGTAGTTCTTCGATTTGATACCGCGGTCGGCCAAGGTATCGAGTTGCGCGCGCATCATCGGATCATTGGCCGGCAGCCCTGCGGTATCGATAAGAATCAGGCGCTTGCGGGCCAGCGGCTCCAGTGACTTGCTCAGCGGCTGGCTGGGATCGATCTGAATGACCGGCACGTCGAGGATGCGACCCAGTGTCTTCAGCTGCTCCTGCGCACCGATGCGGAAGTTATCCATGCTCGCCAAGGCGATGCTCTGGGCGCCGTGCTTGAGCACATAGCGCGCCGCGAGTTTCGCCAGCGTGGTGGTCTTGCCGGCACCGGCCGGACCGACCAGCGCAATGATGCCACCCTCTTCCAGCGGCTCGACCTTGGTGACCTTGACCGCCTGGGCCAGGTGCGCCAGCACCATGCGCCAGGCCTGACGCGGCTCGGACACATTGGCAACCTTTTCCAGCAAGGCGCGCGACAGGTCGGCGGGCAGACCGATACGCTGCAGCCGGCGCCAGAGATTGGCTTGTTGCGGACGGCGGTTCTGCTCGTGGCCCCAGGCAATCGAGCCGAGCTGCATTTCGATCAGCTCACGCAGGCCTTGAAGCTCGGACTGCATGGCTTCCATCGCACGCGAGTCAGCCGCTGCGGCAACAACGACCGGCTTCGGCTGAGCGACCACTGCCGGCTTCTCGTCAAGCAGTTGACGATCCTGGCCGGCGGCACTGCGCGACGGCGCGCTCAGCTCGGCATGGACGCTGGCGATACGGGCCTGGGTTTTGCGCAGCTCGGCTTCCAGGGCCGCGTTCGGCTTCTTGGGCGCAGCGGGCTCCATCGGGTAATCAAGCATGGCCGTCAGCTCGACGCCGCCCGCGACACGACGGTTGCCCGTGATCACGGCATCGGCGCCCAGCTCGTCACGAATCATTTTCATGGCGATACGCATGTCGGCTGCGAAGAAACGTTTGACCTGCATGGCCTGTACCCTCGGTTAATTCTGACCCACCGTCGAAACGATGGTGACCTGCTTGTTATCCGGTATTTCCTGGTAGGCGAGGACATGGATGTTCGGTACCGCGAGCCGGGCGAAGCGCGACAGCATCGCGCGGACCGGACCCGCCACCAGCAGAATCGCCGGCTTACCCAACATTTCCTGACGCTGTGCCGCCTCTACCAGGGAACGCTGCAATTTTTCGGCCATTCCCGGCTCCAGGAGAATGCCATCTTCGGAGCCCTGTCCGGCCTTCTGCAGACTGTTTAGCAATATCTGTTCCAACCTGGGCTCAAGCGTGATCACAGGCAGCTGCGGCTCAAGCCCCACAACGTTTTGCACGATTGCGCGAGAGAGCGCGACCCGTACCGCAGCCACCATGGCGGCGGGATCTTGACTCTTGACGGCGACGTTGGCGATGGCCTCGGCAATGGTGCGGATATCGCGTACCGGCACCTGCTCCTGCAACAGCGCCTGCAGCACCTTGAGCAGGGTGGACAGGGAAATCATCCCGGGCACCAGCTCTTCGGCGAGCTTCGGCGAACTCTTGGCCAGCAATTGCATCAGCTGCTGGACCTCTTCATGCCCCAGCAACTCGTGGGCATGCTTGTGCAGGACCTGGTTCAGGTGGGTCGCAACCACGGTGCTGGCATCGACCACCGTGTAGCCGAGCGATTGCGCCTGATCGCGCTGGCCGGGCTCGATCCACACCGCCTCCAGGCCGAACGCCGGGTCTTTGGCGGCGATGCCGTTGAGCGGCCCGAAAACCTGCCCCGGATTGATCGCCAGCTCGCGATCCGGATACACCTCGGCTTCGGCCAGGCTCACGCCCATCAGCGTCAAACGATAGGCGTTAGGCAGCAGATCCAAGTTGTCGCGAATATGCACCGATGGCATCAGGAACCCGAGATCCTGCGAGAGCTTCTTGCGCACACCCTTGATTCGCGCCAACAGCTGCCCACCCTGGTTGCGATCGACCAGCGGAATCAGCCGGTAACCCACCTCCAGGCCGACCATATCGACAGGTGTCACATCATCCCAACCCAGTTCCTTGGTTTCTGCCGCGCGCTGGGCAGGCAGCGTTTCCAACTGCTTCTGCTCTTCCTGCTCGGTTTGCTGCTTGACCTGCTTCTGGCGATGCCAGATCCAGTAAGCGCCGCCCGCGGCAACCGCGCCGAGGCCGAGGAATGACATGTGCGGCATGCCTGGTACCAAACCCATGGCGATCATGATGCCGGCTGACACCGCCAGCGCCTTGGGCGAGGCGAACATCTGCCGGTTGACTTGCTGACCCATGTCCTCGGAACTGGTCACGCGAGTCACCATGATGGCGGCTGCGGTCGATAGCAGCAGCGAAGGGATCTGCGCGACGAGGCCGTCACCAATGGTCAGCAAGGCGTAAACCTGACCCGCCTCGCTGAAGCTCATACCGTGCTGCGCCATGCCGATACCGACGCCGCCGATGAGGTTGATGAACAGAATCAGCAGGCCAGCGATCGCGTCGCCACGCACGAACTTGCTGGCACCGTCCATCGAGCCATAGAAATCCGCCTCGGAAGCCACTTCGACGCGGCGCTTCTTGGCCTCGCTCTGATCAATCAGTCCAGCGTTCAGATCAGCGTCGATCGCCATCTGCTTGCCGGGCATCGCGTCGAGGGTGAAGCGCGCGCTCACCTCGGAAATCCGCCCGGCACCCTTGGTGACCACCACGAAGTTGATGATCATCAGGATCGCGAAGACGACGATACCGACCACGTAGTTGCCGCCGATCACCACGTTGCCGAAGGCCTCGATCACGTGTCCAGCTGCGGAGCCACCCTCGTGGCCATTGATCAACACCACCCGAGTCGAGGCCACGTTCAGCGCCAATCGCATCAGGGTGGCGACCAGCAGGATCGTCGGGAACACCGCAAAATCAAGCGGCCTCAACGCATAGACACTGACCAGCAGCACGACGATGGAAAGCGCGATGTTGAAGGTGAACAGCAGATCCAGCAGGAACGGCGGCACCGACAGCATCATCATGCCCATCATCACGAGCAGCAGCAGCGGCACGCCCAGATTGCCGCGACCCGCGCCCGCCAGGCCATTGCGAATGTTGATGAGTTGCGTGCGATCCAATGTAGACCCCGGCAAAGCAGACCAAAGAATTGACGCGAAGCGCGCCCTGCCGAGGCTATAGCAAGAAGGAGTCCAACTTGCTCAAGACCACTGAGTTCGGTTCGGGCGGCGCGCACCGTCAGGGCGATACCGACTGGCATGCGGTATTCGAACCGACCGGGAGCTGGGCAGTCTCACTCCTAGCATCGTCGCCAGCCCGAAGCATGGCTGACGGTGCTGCGACTGGCGGCACAGCCGCTTTATTCACCTCAACAGGAGTTTTGCCATGAAACAGTGGATCATCGCGGCGCTTGCCGGCTGCACGGCCATGGGCCTGCATGCCGAAACCCTCAGCGTGCCGGTCAAGGCCGTGACAGCCCAAGGCGTCGGCGAGTCCGTCGGCACCGTCAAGATCGAAAGCAGCCAGTACGGGCTGGTGTTCCGCCCCGAACTGTCGGGGCTGGAGTCCGGCGCCCATGGTTTCCATATTCATGCAAAAGGCAATTGCGGGCCGGCCGACAAGGACGGCGAAGCCGTCGCGGCAGGCGCAGCGGGTGGTCATTGGGATCCGCAGAACACCGGCAAGCATGGCGAACCCTGGGGCGACGGCCATATGGGCGATCTCCCAGCGCTGATGGTCGACGGTGATGGCAAGGCCAGCCAGCCGGTTCTCGCGCCCCGCCTGAAAAGCCTTGGCGACATCAAAGGCCTGGCGCTGATGGTCCACAAGGGCGGCGACAACCACTCCGACCATCCACAGCCGCTTGGCGGCGGCGGCGCTCGGGTTGCCTGTGGGGTGATCGAATAAAAAGGCTGGAGGCTGAAGAGACGGGCTGGGCTCCAAGCTCCAAGCTCCAAGCTCCAAAGCAAGGGTGGGTTTCGTTTAGCCCACCGCGTTCAGGTGCGCACTCCGTTACGGTGGGCTGAAGCCCACCCTACCTACTTACTAACCCAATGCGCCCAAGCCGTAGGGTGGGCTTCAGCCCACCAGATTCAGGCGCAGTGGGGCTGAGGCATACTCTGCCAAGCTTCAAGCTGAGAGCGGCTTCCGAGCCGCTCACTCATCTCGGCGCAAATCCGGCGGAATCGGCAGATTGCCCAGCGGATCCGGCCGTTTGCCCTTGCCGGAACGGTACTGGCGTAGCTGATAGACGTACGCCAATACCTGCGCTACAGCCAGATAGAGCCCCGCCGGGATTTCCTGGTCAAGTTCAGTGGAATAGAACACCGCCCGCGCCAGTGCCGGAGACTCGAGTACCGTCACCTGATGCTCGTTGGCGATCTCGCGAATCTTCAAGGCCACGAAATCGCCGCCTTTGGCCACCAACATCGGCGCCCCGCCCTTGTCGCCGTCATATTTCAGCGCCACGGCGAAGTGGGTCGGGTTGGTGATGACCACATCGGCTTCCGGCACCGCCTGCATCATTCGGCGCTGAGCGGCATCGCGCTGCAGCTGGCGTATCCGCGATTTGACTTCGGGTTTGCCTTCGCTGTCTTTGTACTCGTCGCGCACTTCCTGCTTGGTCATCATCAGCTTCTGCTTGTTGTCCCAGAGCTGAAAAGGCACGTCCACCGCGGCGATCAGGATCAGACCGCAAGCCATCCACAGCGCGCACCAGCCCACCACCTCGGCGCTGTGCATGATGGCCAGATCCAGCGGCTGCTTGGCGATGGACAGCAGGTCGTCCTGATAGGCGTTGAGCACCGCCAGCGCCACCAGCAACACCACGAGAAACTTGCCCAGCGCCTTCAGCAGCTCGACCAGCGCCTTGGTCGAGAACATCCGCTTTAGACCGGGGCCGGGGTTCATGCGGCTGAACTTGGGCGCCATCGCCTTACCCGAGAACAACCAGCCGCCCAACGAGATCGGCCCAATGATGGAGACGATCAGCAGCACGATCAGCAGCGGCATGATGGCCTCCAGCGCAATCATCCCGCTGCTCATCAGCAGTTGCACCATGGCGCTCTCATCCAGCAGCGTTTCGCGGCTGAGCTCGAAATTGCTTTGCATCATGGCCATCAGGCTACCGGCCAGGCTGCCGCCAGAGGCCAGCAAACCGCCGATGCCACCCAGCGTCACCGCCACGGTGCTCAGTTCACGGGAACGGGCAAGCTGACCTTTTTCGCGGGATTCACGGAGGCGTTTCTCCGTGGGTTCCTCGCTTTTATCGGCACCGCTTTCGCTCTCAGCCATGCGCGGCCTCCGGCAGCTGTGAACAAGACATTGGCATCAGCGTAGCCCGATCAGTTCGCGAAGCATTCCCAACGCCTCGCTGACGAAGGTCTGGTACTGCGCAAGGATATCGGCCATGCCGATCCAGACCACGATCAGGCCGAGCACCAGAGTCAGCGGGAAACCGATCGAAAAGATGTTCAACTGCGGCGCCGCTCGGGTCATCAGGCCGAAGGCCAGGTTCACCACCAGCAGCGCGGTGATCGCCGGCAGCACCAGCAGCAGTCCGGCCCCCAGCACCCAGCCCAGTTTGCCCGCCACTTCCCAGAAATGATTGGTGCCGACCAGCCAGCCGCCGATCGGCAGAGTGGTGAAGCTTTCGGTGAGGATTTCCAGCACGACCAGATGGCCGTTCATCGCCAGGAACAGCAGGATCACCAGCATGTTGAAGAATTGGCCGATCACCGGCACCGAAACACCATTGGCCGGGTCAACCATCGACGCGAAACCCAGCCCCATCTGCATGGCGAGCAGCTGCCCCGAGACGATGAACAGCTGAAAAAACAGCTGCAGCACGAAGCCCAGCATCACCCCGATCAAAATCTGTTCGGCAATCAGCACCAATGCCTGCGCGCTCAGCGCCTCCACCACCGGCACTGGCGGCAGCCCGGGAACCAACACGATCGAAATGGCGAGCGCCAGGTAAAGCCGCACCCGCATCGGCACCAGTTGGGTACCGATGATCGGCATGCTCATCAGCAGCGCCGCGATGCGAAACAGCGGTAGCAGGAATTGCCCGACCCAGGCGCCGATCTGCGCATCGCTGAGCTCAAGCACCGGGGCGCACCCCGCAGGCGGAAATCATCACGACTAGCCGATGATCAGCGGAATGTTCTGGATCAGGCCTTGGGTGTACTCCATCAGCTCCCTGACCAGCCACGGCCCAGCCCAGATGAGCGTCAGCAGCATCACCAATAGACGCGGCAGGAAGCTCAGGGTCTGTTCGTTGATCTGCGTGGCGGCTTGGAACATCGCCACTACCAGCCCCACCAGCAAGCTCGGGACCACCAGCACACCGACGATCATGGCCGTCATCCACAAGCCTTCGCGAAACAGGTCCACCGCAACTTCGGGTGTCATGGGCGTTTTCCTCGCGCTAGAGCGTGCCGAAACTGCCGGCGAGCGTGCCGATGATCAAACCCCAGCCGTCGATCAGCACAAACAGCATGATCTTGAACGGCAACGAGATAATCAGTGGCGACAGCATCATCATGCCCATCGCCATAAGCACACTGGCCACTACCATGTCGATGATCAAAAACGGAATGAAGATCATGAAGCCGATCTGGAACGCGGTTTTCAGCTCGGAAGTCACGAATGCCGGTACCAGAATCGTCAGGGGAGCGGCATCCGGTGACTGGATGTCGGTGCGCCGCGAGAGCCGTACGAACAGCTCCAGATCGCTTTCGCGAGTCTGCGCCAGCATGAAGTTCTTCAACGGCACCTCAGCCCGTGCGATCGCATCCTGTGCGGATAATTGCTCGTTCAGATAAGGCTGTACCGCCTCGTTGTTTATCCGCTCGAATACCGGCGCCATGATGAACAGCGTCAAAAAGATCGTCAGACCGACGAGGATCTGGTTCGAGGGCGTCTGTTGCAGGCCCAGCGCCTGGCGCAGGATGGAAAAGACGATGATGATCCGCGTGAAGCTGGTCATCAGCATAACGAACGCCGGAATGAAGCTCAGCGCCGTCATGATCAGCAGAATCTGCAGGCTGACCGAATATTCCTGCTGCCCCTCGGCGTCGGTGCTCAGTGTGATGGCTGGGATCGACAGCGGGTTGTCACCCTGGGTGATCAGGCCGCCGGCATCCTGCCCCACAGCAAAAGGAGCGGCCAATACCAGCAGGACCGCCAGCAACAATCGAAGCATCAGGGTTTGTCCTTCTGATCCCGGCCAAGCAATTCCATCAGGCGCTGGGCAAATTCGGGGTTTGCCGGCTCGGCATCCGGCAGATGAACCGGTTCTTCCAGCACATGCAGCGGCGTGATGCGCCCGGCACTCAGGCCGAGCAGGACCTGCTCGCTACCGACCTGTACCAGCACCAGGCGCTCACGCGGCCCAAGGGCGTGGCTGGAGATCAGCTTGATGGCTTGGTTGCTGCGCGGATTGATCTGCTGCATCCGTCGCAGCAGCCAGGCAAGCAGAAAAATCAGCCCGATCACCAGCAACAGGCCGAACAGCAGCTTGGTCATCTGCATGCCCATTCCCGTGCTGCTCATGCTTGCCGCGGGTTCGGCGGCCATTGCCGGCAATGCCAGCGCGAGCGAAAGGAAAACCAGGGCTTTCATCTCAGCGCAACTTCTTGATGCGTTCGCTTGGACTGATGACGTCCGTAAGCCGAATGCCGAATTTCTCGTTCACCACCACTACTTCGCCGTGGGCGATCAGCGTGCCGTTGACCAGCACGTCCAGCGGCTCACCGGCCAGGCGGTCGAGCTCCACCACCGAGCCCTGGTTGAGCTGCAGCAGATTGCGAATGCTGATCTCGGTGCTGCCGACTTCCATGGATATGGAGACCGGAATATCGAGGATTACGTCCAGGTTCGGACCATCGAGACCTGCCGTCGCGGCCGACTTCGGAGCGCTGCCAAACTCTTCGAGCGGTGCGCGCGGCGGTGCCGGAGCCTTGGCCGGCCCCTGATTCAGCAGCGCATCGATATCGTCCTGATTGGCATCGCCCGCCTCGGCCAGCGCTGATGCCCATTCATCGGCAAGCGCCTGCTCTTCTGCGGAAGTGTTTTCGTGTTCGTCTGCCATCGTTAGTCCTCGACCGGCTGGTAAATGTTTAGCAGGGCTATTGAAAAATACCTGCAAGGCTAATCAACGGGGCCGCATGACGGACTCGAGCACCTGCAGCGCCAGATTGCCCTTGTGCGCGCCGAGCTTGACCTTGAAGGCGGGCATCCCGTTGGCGCGCATGATCATGTCTTCGGGCATTTCCACCGGAATCACATCGCCCGGTTGCATGTTGAGAATGTCGCGCAGCTTCAGCTGACGCCGCACCACCGTCGCGCTGAGCGGCACGTTCACGTCGAGAACGTCTTCGCGCAAGGCGTTGACCCAGCGCTCGTCCTGATCGCTGACATCCGACTGAAAACCGGCATCGAGCATTTCGCGGATCGGTTCAATCATCGAGTACGGCATGGTCACATGGAAGTCGCCACCGCCGCTTTCGAGCTCGATGTGGAAGGTCGACACCACCACCACTTCGCTCGGGCTGACGATGTTGGCCAGCGCTGGATTCACCTCCGAATGCACGTATTCGAAGTTGACGTCGAGCACCGCATGCCAGGCTTCCTTCAGATCGACAAAGGCCTGATCCAGCACCATGCGCACGACGCGCAGCTCGGTCGGCGTGAATTCGCGACCCTCGATCTTGGCGTGGCGACCGTCGCCGCCGAAGAAGTTGTCCACCAGCTTGAACACCAGCTTGGCGTCGAGGATGAACAGCGAGGTGCCGCGCAACGGCTTGATCTTCACTAGATTGAGGCTGGTCGGTACGTACAGCGAATGCACGTACTCGCCGAATTTCATTACCTGCACGCCACCGACCGACACATCGGCCGAGCGGCGCAGCAGGTTGAACATGCTGATACGGGTGTAGCGGGCAAAACGCTCGTTGACCATCTCCAGCGTGGGCATACGCCCGCGGACGATGCGATCCTGGCTGGTCAGGTCGTAACTCTTGATGCTGCCCGGTTCGGAATCGCTTTCGGTATCGACCAGACCGTCGTCGACTCCATGCAGGAGCGCATCGATCTCGTCTTGCGAAAGCAGGTCTTGAACAGCCATCTACAACGACCCCTATTGCAATACGAAGTTGGTGAACAGCACTTGCTCGATGGCAAGTTTGCCGATTTCCTTCTGTGCCAGCTCCTGGACGCTGGCCGTGGCCTGCTGCCGGAGCATCTCCTGCCCGACCGGTGTAGCCAGGCTGGCGAACTCCTGACTGGAAAACAGCATGACCAGTTGATTGCGCAACAGCGGCATGTGTTCCTTCAGCGCGTCGAGTGCCGCCTGATCACGCGACATCAGCGCCACGCTAACCTGCATGTAACGCTGCCGGCCACCGGTGTTGGAAAAATTGACGATGAATGCCGGCGCCAACACTTCGTAGATCGCTGGCTGACGCAGCGGTGCAGTCGGCGTATCCGAAGCGGCTTCCGGCTGTGCTTCAGTATCGCCCCGACTCATGAAGTAGAAGGTACCGCCGATCGACAATCCGACCGCCAGCAGCAGGCCGAGCACGATCAGGACAATCAGCTTGAGCTTTCCCTTGCCGCCGGTCGAAGCCGGGCTCGGTACGTCTGGGGGTCCCTGTTTCTTAGCCATGCCAAATATCCGTCATCACAAGGTGATTTCACTCGCAACGAAGCGCTACGAGCAACTGCTGTGCCAGTATCGAACAGGGACGCGGGGGCCGTAAACGATTGCGACAAGACCTCGTCAATTTGCAGACGAATAGTTAGCGTGGAGTCCGCGTTTGGCGCGAGGCTGGGCAGCATGTTTTTATGGGAGGGTCCGACCTCGGGGCGAAGCGTTTGCGTTCAACGTCTTGGGCCGGACGTGAAGCCCGGCTCCCTAGGTCAATCACTGCGCACTCAGGCGTAGTAATCCACCAGACCGCGATCGCCACCGGAACGGCTCGTGCTGACTTCAAGCGTGCCGCCAACGATTTCCTCGTCCCCGGTAGCCGATACGCCAGCTACGCTCCGGCCGCGCGAATCGCCGCCGTCGCCCTGCCAGCCCTTGGATTGGTCGGAAACATTCACATCCATGGTCATGCCTTGCTGCGCGAACATATCCCGCAGGCGCTGCATCTGTCCTTCCAATGCGTCGCGCACGCCAGCGTGAGGGCTGAGGAACGTGACCTGTGTCTGAGTCTGATCCTTATTCATGTCGATACGGATCTCCATACGACCCAACTCGGCGGGATCGAGCTGAATCTCAGCGGACTTCAGGTTCTGACTCGACAGCCACATCACCCTGTCGACCACCGCTTCGCTCCAGCCTGACTGCTGCATCTGCACCGGCTGGCCTGGCACCATCGTCAGCCGCTGCGCCTGCTGAGCCTGGGTCTGCTGTGCAATCGCTTGGGTCAGCGGGTTGAGCCGGTTGGCCGCCATATCGGTGGCGCTCGTGCGGTTCTCCCTCGGCGCATCCAGCTTGTCCAGCAGATCACTGAAGCTTTCCTCCAGCGAGAGCTCGTCGGACTCTTCCGTCAGTTCCTCGCCCACCAACAGACTCGCCGAGAGCGTTTCCTGGGTTTGCTCGGAGGCTTCATTCGGCATCAAGGCGTTGGCGAACGGACTCTTCTGAGCAGCGGACTGGATATCCAGGGCACGCGTGCCCACCATAGCCGGCTCGGCCTCTGCTTCAGCGGACTCTACGCCGGCCTGAGCCAGCCCCAGCCCAGCCAGAAACTCGCTGCCGGTCGGCGGCTGCGTGGCCAGCGATTCGTCACTGACTGGCACCTGCCCGCCCATGCCGAACAACAGCAACGGATCAAGCTCGGCCTCGCCGTCTTGCGGGGCGTCATCGGCCATCTCGGCGTCAGCAGGCAATTCGTTGCCGGCTTCGGCCACGGTCGGCTTTTCGCTGCCGCCAGCTTCGGCGGTTTCCTGACTCGGCTTGTCGCCAGCCGGCTTGTCCCGGACAGGTTTTGCCGAAGAGTCCTGACGTTCGATCGGCTTGGGCTGGCGCTCCTTGGCGTAGACGTTGGCGAAGCTGGAAGGCTCGTCCCGACTGGGCTGGCGGGCGGCCTGAGGGGACGCGCCCGCTGCCTTTGCGACAGCCGTGGGAGCCTTGATGTTGAGCAATAGATCGGGGGAAACGGCCATGGGTCTTCCGCTCAGGATGATGACATTGCGTTTATTCAAGCAAAGTCCAGGCCATAAGCTTTGTAAGCGCCTACATCGGTAGCCCGGCCACCGAAGGTGCACGCCAATGCAACCCGCCAGTCAGCCGAGCCCGCCGTAGCGCTGGCGTTCGGCTCGGTAGAGAATCCGTACGATGGCGAATTCACGCTCGATGCGTTCGATCAAGTGCGGGCTTTCATCGATCTGTTCGAGCCGCGCCGCTTCTTCCAACTGGCGACAAAGATCCGCCAGTAACGCTGCGCCCATGTTGCTGCAACTGCCCTTGAAGCTGTGGGCAGCCTGACGCAGGTTTTCCGCCTGACCGCTGCGGCAGGCCTGCTGAAGCAACCGCAGCCGCTCTTCCGAATCGACCAGAAAGGTATCCAGTAGCACCGGATATTCCGCCTCCATCACCTCCTGAAGGGTCGCCAGCACGCTAGTGTCGAGATGATCGACCATCGATAGGCTCCTGGCTGGAAAGCAGCGAATTATGCATGAGCGGCCCAATGGAACTCGACATTCAGAACCTTGCCGTCCGGCTCCCAGTAGAAGCATTCACTCATCTGACGAATCATCCGCAGCCCTCGGCCGCCCAGACATCCGGCACAGTACTGCTGGTCCAGCGCTCGCTGCACATCGAATCCCGGTCCGCTGTCGCGCACTGCAATGCGCAGATAGCCTCGGGTCTCTTCGGACTTGACGCTCAGCTCGATGGACACCGAGCCTTCGGTCAGCTCACCCAGCCGCCGCTGGCGTTCCTGATAGTAGTTGGCAAAACCATCGGCGTCGCACTTCATGGACGAATCGAGCAGCAGCACGCCATGCTCCAGCGCATTGGCATAAAGCTCGGTCAGCACCGTGTAAATCGTGCCGGCACGGTGACGCAGGGGTGATATCTGCAACAGCAGCTGCATGGTCATTGGCAGCGGGTTGTACTCGCGCAAGCTGCTGGGGCGCAGTTCGAAACTGGCGGACCAATCCCTCGCACGCAACTCTGGCGCGCCGAGTGGGAAAACAGCCGGCGATTGCGCCGCAACGGCATCCTCCGCCTCGATCATGTTCACTTCGACGAGGCTCAGGTCGTCAAGTATTTGACCGTGGAAATCATGCAGCGCGGCCTGAATTTCATCCAACAAGGCCGAGGGCTCGGTGTTGGCATCCATGACCGCCAACAGCCGCTGCTCGCCGAACAATTCATCATCGGCGCTGGTGCTCTCCAGCACACCATCGGACATCAGCAGCAGACGATCACCGATCGTCAGCGGCAAGGTCTCGAAACTGTCATCGAATTGGAGCGCATCGAGTACGCCAAGCGGCAAATGCCTGGAGCGCAGCGGCAGCCGCTCGCCCTCCGCTGCCCTGAGCAGATAACCATCCGGCAGCCCGCCGTTCCAGACGCGCAACATGCCCTGCTTGAGGTTGATATCCAGCAAGGCGGCACAACAGAACATTTCCACCGGCAGGATCAGCTTCAACTTGGCGTTGAGCTCGCACAGAATTTCGCCACTGGAATAGCCCTTGGCGGTCATCCCGTAAAAGGTCTCGGCCAGCGGCATGGCACCGATGGCGGCCGGTAGACCATGTCCGGTGAAGTCGCCCAGCAACACGAACATCCTGCCGGCAGGCGCATGCGCCGCGAGCAGCAGGTCGCCATTGAAGAGCGCGCGCGGAGACTGTCGGTAACGGATATTGGGTGCGCTCAGGCAACCGGCATGCGCCACCTTGTCGAAGATCGCCTTGGCGGCGCGTTGCTCGTCGAGCAATTGCTGATTGCGTCGCGCGATGAGATCGCGCTGCTCCAGCACCGTCGCCTGCAGCCTGCGCAGGCGGTGCATGGCCTGGATCTTCGCTTCGAGGATGACCGGGTTGTAGGGCTTGGCGAGAAAATCGTCGCCCCCCGCTTCGAGGCAGCGCACCAGCGCTTCATGCTCGGTAAGCGAAGTGAGGAAGATGATCGGCACCAGCTCGTTGCCGGCCAGCTGTTTGATCTGCCGCGCAGCCTCGAAGCCGTCCATCACGGGCATCAGCGCGTCCATCAGTACCAGTTGTGGCCGTTCGCTCTCGAACAGTCGGACCGCTTCGGCACCGTTGGACGCCGTAGTTACACGATGCCCCTGACGACCGACGATGGCGGCCAGCAGCATACGATCGGCCGCGCCATCCTCGGCGATGAGTATGGAAAGCCGGCGAGGCATCACGCTATCGCGAACAGTTGTTCGAAATTGGATACCGAAAGGACCTTTCGCACATCTGGGTTGCAGTTGATCAGGCGGATATCGGCCTTATCGCTGCCGGCGTGATCGCGCAGCAGCAGCAACATCCCGAGGGCCGAACTGTCGAGGTAGGTCGCACCAGCGAGGTCGATCACGTAGCGTTTGGGCGTGCAATCAGCACGCTGATAGGCATCGCGGAATGCTTGATGAGCGTTGAAATCGAAGCGCCCCTGGATGGTAATCGTCAGCTCCTGTCCATCTGCCGATAGCTGTGAACTGATGGTCATGTAGCACTCCTGATCCAAGCGGAAACGTGGCAGCCGTGTTTTTGCCGGACGAACGAGGCGCATCCGTCGGCGCCTTTTAGGGCTGGCCGTACTGCAGAAAACAAACTGATGAAGATTTAGCACCCAAACCCCGGCACAGCAAGCGTCAATGCTGTCTGGGTCGACTTGCCAGCCGCTGCGAGAATTCGTCGAGCAGCTTTTGCTCGCGCTTGTCGGCCGCCGTTCTCGCCTCCTGAATATAGCGATCGACCAGTTTGCGCAGCCCATCGAGCCGCGCACGTCGCTGCTGCCACTGCTCGCGGAGCTTGTCGAGATTGTTGCGATGCCAGTCGACACTGCGCTGTTGCTGGGCAATCGCCGATTCGAGCTGTGAAAGGAACCGCTGATAATTGACCAGCCATTGCCCGGATACGCCCTGGCTACCCTGGCTCATCCATTGCTGTTGGTAGTCGCTGAAATACTGGCGCAGTTCGCCTAACTTCGCTTCGGCCTGGGACAGCTGGGTCTGCCCATGGCCGAATTGCCCCGCGGCGTCGCGCTCGGCCCGTTCGGCCATGTCGATCACGGGCGCCAGCCGCGCGGCACGACTCGTCGCCAAGATTTAGCCTGCGGCCTTGGGATTGAAGACGTTGACCAGGGCTGCCTCACTCTGCGCCAGAGGTTCGGCCTCATCCAGGCCCTGCCGGAGATAGCGGACCATCTCCGCCTGCCGCGCGATGGCCAGGTCGGTTTCCGGATCGCCGCCCGGTACGTACGCGCCCACGCTGATCAGATCGCGGCTCTGCTGATAGCGCGACCACAATTGCTTGAACCGCTGCGAACTGCGCACATGTTCGGCGCTGACCACTTGCGGCATTACCCGGCTGATGGAGGCTTCGATGTCAATCGCCGGGTAATGGCCCTCTTCGGCCAGCCGCCGCGACAACACGATATGGCCATCGAGCACGCCCCGCGCGGAGTCGGCGATGGGGTCCTGCTGGTCATCACCCTCGGACAGCACGGTATAGAACGCCGTGATCGAACCGCCGCCGGCCTCGGCGTTCCCGGCGCGCTCCACCAGACTCGGCAGTTTGGCGAACACCGAGGGCGGGTAACCCTTGGTCGCTGGAGGCTCGCCGATAGCCAGCGCGATTTCCCGTTGGGCCTGGGCGAAGCGGGTCAGCGAATCCATCAGCAGCAGGACGTTCTTGCCCTTGTCGCGGAAATATTCGGCGATGCGCGTGCAATACATGGCCGCGCGCAGGCGCATCAGCGGCGCGTCATCCGCTGGCGAAGCGACGACCACGGAGCGCTTGATGCTTTCTTCGGTGAGGATGTTCTCGATGAATTCCTTGACCTCGCGGCCCCGTTCGCCGATCAGGCCGACGACGATGATGTCGGCCTCGGTGAAGCGGGTCATCATGCCCAGCAGCACAGATTTACCGACACCGGTACCGGCGAACAAGCCAAGGCGTTGCCCACGCCCGACCGTCAAAAGGCCATTGATACAGCGGATGCCGACATCCAGCGGCTCGCTGATCGGGTGGCGCTTGAGCGGGTTGATCACCGGGCCGTCCATCGGCACCCAGTCCTCGGCCTTCATCCCGCCCTTGCCATCCAATGCGCGACCGGCGCCATCGAGCACGCGCCCCAGCATCGAAGTGCCCATCGGCAGGCGTCCGGTATTGGCCAGCGGCACGACACGCGCACCAGGCGCGATGCCGGCCAGGCTGCCAACCGGCATCAGATAGAGTTTGCCGGCGGAAAAGCCCATGACCTCGGCTTCGACCTGGGTCGGATGGTAGCTGTCATCGTTGATCACCAGACAGCGGCTGCCAACAGCGGCACGCAGGCCTTCGGCCTCCAGCGTCAGGCCGACCATACGCAACAGCCGACCCTCGAGGATCGGCTGGCTGGGTAGCTTGATCGCTTCGCTGTAGGTCTCGAAGCGTTTGGCGAAACTGGTTCGTTCAAGGCGCATCTGAACTGTCCAGATCCAGGTGCAGATCCGCTTCGGGCGGGCTGGTGGCGTTTTCCCGCTGCTGCTCGAACAGCTGCTTGATCGCCTGGCTCAGCCGCGTTTCGACGCTGGCATCGATGCGGCTCTGCTCGGTTTCGATCCGGCAACCACCGGGCAACAGATCGCTGTCTTCGACGATCCGCCAGGTTTCCTCGTGGCGCTCGCGCAGCGCCTTGACCAGCTCGAAGTCCTGCGGATTGATGTGGATACGCACGTTGCTGGCGCCCATCGGCAGCAGCTTCAGCGCATCGCGAAGCACTTGGCGAATCTGGCTGGAATCGATCAGCAGGTCGCGCTGAATCACCTCACGCGTCAGCTGACAAATCAGCGTGACCATGGCGTGTTCGAGGTTGCGATCCTGATCGGCGATGGGCTCGAGCAATTGCGCCATTACCTGCTCTAGGCTGGCGAGTTTGGGCGCCAACGCCGCGTCGGCTTCCTGCCGGGCCTTGAGTTGTCCGGCATGAAAGCCGTCCTTCTCGCCCGTGCTGAAGCCCTCGTTGTAGGCCTCCTGGCGAATCGCTTCAAGTTCGTCGAGCGTCAGCGGTTTGACTTCCTCGACCGGGACGTCCTCACTGTGCGACAGGTCCTGGTCCGCACCCGATTCCTCGAGCGCCTCCGGCTCCGCCGGTTCACTGCCTAGCGGATCGAAGCTCGGCAAGGCCCAGCGATCGAAGAGGTTGACGTCCTTCGCGCGGATCACATCGCTGGGATTTTCCTTGGACATACGGCTCGCTTAGACCTAGATCATTTCTTCGCCGCCCTTGCCGCCGAGAACGATTTCCCCGGCTTCGGCCATGCGGCGGGCAATGGTGAGAATTTCCTTCTGGGCGCCCTCGACTTCGCTGATGCGCACCGGCCCCTTGGCCTCCAGGTCGTCGCGCAGCAGTTCGCCCGCGCGCTTGGACATGTTCTTGAAGATCTTCTCCTTGATCGCTTCGTCTGCGCCCTTGAGCGCCATGACCAGCACATCGGAGGATACTTCACGCATGAGCGCCTGGATGCCCCGGTCATCGACATCCGCCAGGTTGTCGAAGACGAACATCAGGTCTTCGATCTGCGACGACAGATCTTCGTCTACATCGCGGATGGCGTCCATCAGCTGGCCTTCGACCGAGCTGTCGAGGTAGTTCATGATGTCCGCCGCGCGCTTGACGCCGCCCAGCGTCGCGCGGGTGGTGTTGGAGTTGCCGGAGAACTGCTTCTCCAGAATCAGATTGAGCTCCTTCAGCGCCGCCGGCTGGACAGTGTTGAGCGACGACACGCGCAGGACGATATCGAGCCGCACCTTGTGATCGAAATGCGACAGCACCTCGCCCGCCTGATCGGGGTCAAGATAAGCCACCACGATCGCCTGGATCTGCGGGTGCTCGTAGCGGATCACGTCGGCGACCGCGCGCGGTTCCATCCACTTCAGGCTGTCCAGGCCACTGGTGTTGCCGCCCAGCAGAATGCGATCGATCAGGCCGCCCGCCTTGTCCTCGCCCAACGCCTGGGTGAGCATCTTGCGGATGTAACCGTCGGAGCCGACGCCCAGGCTGGTCTGGTCGCCAACGATCTCGACGAACTCACCCATCACCTGTTCTATCTGGTTTTTCTGGACGTTGCGCAATTGCGCCATGGCGGTGCCGACCTTCTGTACCTCTTTAGGACCGAGATGGCGCAGAACCTGCGCGGCATCGGCTTCACCCAGAGAGAGCAACAGAATCGCGGCTTTATCGACCTTGTTCAGCTTGGCTGGAACTCGAGCATCACTCATCTTCGTTGATCCACTCTTTGACGACCTGAGCCACCCGGCCCGGATCCTCTGCTACCAGATTCTTGATGGCATTCAGTTGCGCATCGTACCCCTCGGTCGGGCTCGGCAGCATGATGCTCTGCGGCCCGCTCAGGCTGACCCGATCATTGCTCAGCGCACCATCCAGACCGTCCATGTCAGCCAGTTCGCCGTCACTACCGACAGGCTGAAGCTCCTTGCCCTTTCCAGCATTGGTCAGGTTGTTCAGTACGGGCCGCAGCACACCGAACACCAGCACCAGGATGAACAGTACTCCAAGCACTTGCTTGACGATGTCCCAGAACCACGGCTGCGAGTAGAACGGGACGTCGATGAAGGTCTCTTCGAGCGAGTCGGCAGCGAAGGGTGCGTTGATCACGCTTACGCTGTCGCCACGGCTGGCATCGAATCCAACAGCGTCCTGCACCAGGCGAGTGAAGCGCGCCAATTCTTCGGCGGTCCGCGGCACGCGAGTAGCCTGCCCTTCAGCAGTGACCATTACTTGGTCGTCGAGTACCACCGCAACCGACAGGCGGCGCAGGCGACCTTGCTGCTGCTTGGTGTAACTGATGGACCGGTCCAGCTCGTAGTTGCGGGTCGCTTGCTCGCGCTTGTCCGCCGGATACGGCGCCAGCATCGGCTGGCCGGTCGCCGGGTCCATGATCTGCTGACCATTGGCGTCCAGCAGAGGTTGCCCTGGAGCCACCGCACCTGCTGCGGCCTGTCCGGCCATGGCATTTTCCGGCGCGGTGGCAGGGCCCGGCGGTTGATTGCTCAGTGCTCCCGGAACGCCTTGCGGTCCGACGCTGCTCTGGCGCTGTTCGGTGACGCTCTGCTCGCTGCGCAGCGCCGGTTGGTCCGGGTTGAAGGTTTCGGACGTCGACTCGACGGCACTGAAATCGACATCGGCAGACACTTCGGCCTTGTAGCGACCGCTGCCCAGCACCGGTTGCAGAATGTTGTGCACGCGCTGGGTGTAGAGGCTTTCCATCCGACGGCTGTAGTCGAACTGCTTGCCGGCCATGCTCAGCTCGGTCAGCCCCTGCTGGTCGGACAGCAGGTTGCCCTTCTGATCCACCACGGTAATTTGCGACTTGGTCAGCTCTGGCACGCTGGTAGCGACGAGGTTGATGATGGCCATCACCTGACTCGGTTCGAGGTTGCGGCCCGGATAGAGTTCGACCAGCACGGAAGCGCTCGGCTTGCGCTCGTCGCGCACGAATACCGAACTCTTCGGAATCGCCAGGTGCACGCGCGCCGCTTTAACGTTGTTCAGGCTGGAGACGGTGCGAGCCAGCTCGCCTTCCAGACCACGACGGTAGCGTGTGGCTTCCATGAACTGGCTGGTACCGAGGCCCTGTTCTTTGTCGAGAATCTCGAAGCCGATATTGCTATCGGTCGGTGCAACGCCAGCGCTAGCGAGCTTCAGCCGCGCGCGGGCGAGATCGTCAGCCTTGACCAGCAAGGCGCCGGAGTTGGGCTCGACGGTGTAGGCAATGTCGGCGGCAGCGAGGGTTTCCATCACCTGGTTGGCATCCATCCCGGCGAGGCTACCGAGCAACGGACGGTAGTCCGGCTGCTGCGACCAGAGCACCACGGCAAAACCAATGGCGACGCTCGCAGCCAGCCCGACCAACAGGCCGATCTGCCGCAACATCGACATGTCGGAAAGGTTTTCCAAGAACGACAGGCCAAGCAGCGGCTTCTTCGGAGCATCCGAATCGACCGGTACCGGAACCTTGCTAAGCACTTCAGCCATTATTCAAACCCTTCCTTAAACCGGCATCTGCATGATGTCTTGATACGCCTGGACCAGCTTGTTACGCACCTGAGTCATCGCCTGAAAGGAAACACTGGCTTTCTGCGACGCGATCATGACCTCAGTCAGATCGATCCCGCCCTGCCCCATCTCGAAAGCAGTGGCCAGCTGGCTGGAGGCTTGCTGGGTTTCGTTCACTTTATTGACGGCTTGGCCGAGCATGTCGGAAAAGCTCGGAGCGCCAACCTCAGGGGCAGCGGTCACGGGCTTGGAGCGCGCCATTGCATCGGTCTGCATGGCCCGCATTTCCAGCATCAAGCGATTGAATTCGATACCCTGACTCATCATTCCTCCAACAGCCGCGTTTTTGACGCTTCGCAGCAAGTACAGAGGTAATAGCAACATCGGTGCCAGCTTGGGCAGCTGCAAGCTGCAAGCGAACCAGTGAAGCATCGACCCCATGCTCGTTAAGCTATTTTCTTGCAGCTTGTGGCTTACAGCTTGCGGCTGCTTTTATCGGCTTGTATCTGTAACGCCGATCGTCCTGCCGGCTGTACGGTGACGCGCATCACCGAGGCCCATAGGCTAGGCAATTCATGCATTTCAACAGGAGCAACCATGCCGGACGCTGCCCGCACGCTACCGCGCCCATTCGCCGACAGTTCGGCTTCAACCGTCGTGGCGGGATTCATCGCCATGCTTACCGGCTATACCAGTTCGCTGGTCCTGATGTTCCAGGCCGGGCAGGCAGCAGGGCTCAGCGGGGCGGAGATCTCCTCGTGGATCTGGGCGCTGTCGATCGGGATGGCGATATGCAGCGTCGGTCTGTCGCTGCGCTATCGCACGCCAGTGGTCGTCGCCTGGTCGACACCCGGCGCGGCGCTGTTGATCAGCAGCCTGCCCGGCGTTCCCTATAGCGAGGCGATTGGTGCCTTCATCTTTGCGTCGATGCTGATCGCGCTGTGTGGGCTCACCGGCAGCTTCGAACGGCTGATGCGCAAGGTACCCGCCTCGCTCGCAGCGGCGTTGCTAGCCGGCGTGCTGTTCAACATAGGCAGCGAAATCTTCCGCGCCGTGAACGTTCAGCCTGCGCTGGTGCTGAGCATGTTCTTCAGTTACCTCCTGGCCAAACGTCTGGTGCCGCGCTACGCCGTGCTCTCGGCGCTGATCGTCGGCTGCGCGCTCGCCGGCGTGCTGGGCCTGCTGGACTTCAGCGATCTGAGCCTGGAAATCGCGGTACCGGTGTGGACCACGCCGACACTGTCCTTCGCGGCCATTTTCAGCATCGGCATACCGCTGTTCGTGATCGCCATGGCATCGCAGAACATGCCGGGGCTAGCCGTGCTGCGTGCCGAGGGTTATCAGGTGCCGGCCTCGCCGCTGATTTCGGTGACGGGTATCGCGTCGGTCCTGCTCGCCCCGTTCGGCTCGCATGGTGTCCATCTAGCGGCCATCACCATGGCGATCTGCAGCGGACCGGAAGCGCACCCAGAGCCGTCACGGCGCTACACAGCGGCTGTCTGGTGCGGTGTGTTTTACGGGATTGCCGGAACGTTCGGCGCTACGCTGGCGGCGCTGTTCGCGGCGTTCCCGGCAGCCCTTGTCCTGTCGATCGCGGCGCTGGCGTTGCTCGGCTCGATCGGCAGTGGTCTGGCTCAGGCCATGCAGACGCCCCACGAGCGCGAGGCGGCGCTGATTACCTTCATGGTCACCGCGTCGGGGCTGACGCTGTTCGGCATTGGCTCGGCGCTGTGGGGGTTGATTGCGGGGGGGCTGACGTTGGTGATTCTTAACAAACGGGCCTGAGGTGTTGAGATTGAATTTGATGATTAAGACTCGACTCGAACTCGCCTTGGCTTCGATTTTTTAAGTACGAACCACAGGCAACACCAAACGCCCCGTCAGGAGGGTGAGCGCAATCGCTGCGTAAGGGGTGAGCGGCATGGATGCCGCGAAAGGCTTAAAGGGCCATGGATGGCCCTTGTAAGCCGGCCCCTGGAGCAGCGATGGAGCGAACGGACCCGGAGCGAAGCGCAGGGCCGGATGCAGGGGCAAGCGTTTTTGGTTACTTTTTTCGCGACTGAAAAAAGTGACTCGCCCAGCAGGGCGAAACCAAGCCATCAAGCAACTCGTTAAACGCCTGAACCTTCATTCATCCAAGCACAGGGTGCTCGCCAGCCCAGCATCAATAGCCCACATCATCTACCCCGGATACCAACAACCTAGATAGCCGTCGCCCCACCATCCACCGCCAACGCATGGCCAGTAGTGAACGCCGCACCATCGCTGCAGAGATAAAGTACCGCCGCAGCAATTTCCTCAACCTTGCCAACCCGCCCAACCGGATGCATCGCCGCCGCGAATTCCGCCTTGCGCGGGTCCGCCTCGTAGGCACGACGGAACATATCGGTATCGATCACCGCCGGGCAGACCGCGTTGACCCTGATCTGCTTCTTCGCATACTCGATCGCCGCCGATTTCGTCAGTCCGATGACCGCATGCTTAGAGGCCGCGTAGATACTCATCTTAGGCGCCGCGCCCAGTCCGGCGACCGATGCGGTGTTGACGATGGCACCACCTCCCTGCGCCAACATCACCGGCAGCTGGTGCTTCATGCACAACCAGACGCCCTTGACGTTGACGCCCATGATGGCGTCGAACTCGGCTTCGCTGCCTTCAGCCAGGCGGCCCTTCTCGATCTCGATCCCGGCGTTGTTGAAGGCATAGTCGATGCGCCCGAAGATCGTGACTGCCTGCTCGACCATCGCCTTGACCTGCTCGTCGCGAGTGACATCGCACTGCACGAATACCGCCTCGCCGCCTGCTTCGCGAATGGCTTCGGCGCATGCCGCACCGCCGACCTCATCCAAATCCGCCACCACTACCTTCAGCCCCTGCTCGGCGAACGCCAGCGCCGTCGCGCGGCCAATGCCTGCCGCACCCCCGGTTACCAAAGCGACCTGCCCGGAAAATGACATGCTCATGCTAGATACCTTGCTCGATTGAAATAAAGTGCCGAGTCCAAAAGTGACTGCAAGCCAAACGCGGGTCATGGTTATACCGCCATCCGAGATACGGGTTAAGCGCTCAAGGGCGATATCACTCGGGCGGATGCCGCTGCATTCCAAGATTCCCGCCTTGCTTGCGCGGCCGGCCTCGGCGGGCTAAACCAAGGTTTTGCATAGACCGAGGTTTACATGGACACGACCAATCGCCAGTTCCTCTTGGCCAAGCGCCCGATCGGCGCCCCAACCCGCGACACCTTCGAATTCGTTGAAAAGCCAGTGAGCGAGCCCGGCGCGAACCAAATTCTAGTCAAGGTGGAATACCTGTCGCTGGACCCGGCCATGCGCGGCTGGATGAACGATGCCAAATCCTATATTCCGCCGGTCGGCATCGGTGAAGTGATGCGCGCGCTTGGCGTGGGCAAGGTGATCGCCTCGCAGCATCCAGATTTCGCCGAAGGCGATTACGTCAATGGCGCGCTGGGCGTGCAGGACTACTTCCTGGGCGAGCCGAAAGGTTTCTACAAGGTCGATCCGGAACAGGCACCGCTGCCGCGCTACTTGTCGGCGCTGGGCATGACTGGCATGACCGCTTACTTCGGCCTGCTGGCGGTGGGCGAACCGAAAGCCGGCGAGACCGTGGTGCTGTCCGGTGCCGCCGGTGCGGTGGGCAGCGTGGCCGGGCAGATCGCGAAGATAAAAGGTTGTCACGTGGTTGGCATCGCTGGCGGCGCCGATAAGTGCCGCTTCCTTACCGAGGAGCTCGGTTTCGATGCCGCCATCGACTACAAGAGTGAAGACGTCGCCGCTGGCCTGAAACGCACCTGCCCGAAGGGCGTCGACGTATTCTTCGACAACGTTGGCGGCAATATTCTCGACGCGGTGCTGACGCGTATCACCGTTGGCGCCCGCATCGTGATTTGCGGCGCCATCAGCCAGTACAACAACAAGGAAGCGGTCAAGGGACCAGCCAACTACCTGTCCTTGCTGGTCAACCGTGCGCGCATGCAGGGCATGGTGGTGATGGACTACGTGTCGCGTTATCCCGAGGCTATGCAGGACATGGCGGGCTGGATGCAGAGCGGTGAGCTGAAGAGCAAGGAAGACATCGTCGAGGGTCTGGAAACCTTCCCCGACACCCTGATGAAGCTTTTCACCGGCGGCAACTTCGGCAAGCTGGTACTGAAAGTCAGCTAAGCCGTATGGGCTGGCCGCGCTAGGCGGCCAGCTCATCGTCACGCCAGCTCGGCGACCACCGCGGCCAGCGCCTGGGCCGGATCGGCTGCCTGCGCAATAGGACGGCCGATCACCAGATAGTCGGAGCCGGCTGCCATCGCCTCGGCGGGGGTCAGAATGCGTCGCTGATCGTCCGCCGCGCTGCCAGCGGGACGAATCCCAGGCGTTACCAGCTGCAACCCGGCAAATCGCGCCTTGAGCGGCTGCGCTTCCTGAGCCGAACATACCAGCCCGTCCAACCCGGCCTCCGCCGCCAAACCAGCCAGACGCAACACCTGCTGCTGCGGTGCCAGATCGAGGCCGATGTCGGCGAGGTCCGCCTGTTCCATGCTGGTTAGTACCGTGACGCCAATCAGCAACGGCGCACGCCCCTTCGTCTTATCGAGGGTTTCGCGGCAAGCCGCCATCATCCGCAGGCCACCCGAACAGTGCACATTGACCATCCACACGCCCAGCTCCGCCGCCGCCTTGACTGCCATCGCCGTGGTGTTGGGGATGTCATGGAATTTCAGATCGAGAAACACCTCGAATCCTTGTGTCTGCAGCGCTTCGACTATTTGTGGACCACAACGGGTGAACAGCTCCTTGCCGACCTTGACGCGACAAAGCGCCGGATCGAGTTGGCCGGCCAGCGCCAGCGCAGCATCACGGGACGGAAAATCGAGCGCAACGATGATGGGAGTCTGGCAAGTCATGGCGATTCCTCGGCAAATTTTCGGCGCGCATTGTCGCAGAAAAAACATCGTCCAGGCGCCGCGAGCGGACCGCCTTCGGTGCGCAGTTCATACACACAATGGCGCAGCTACGGTTCGTGACGTAAGGTGAAATGAACCTCGTAGTCTCAGGAGTAGAACATGCCTTGGTATATCTGGTTATTGCTGGCCCTGGTGCTCGGTACGATCGTTGGCGGGCTGTTGATGCTGCGCGCCGGCGCCCGCAAGATCCCGCTCACCGAAGAGCAGAAACAACGAATTGCCCAACGCAACGCCGAAGCGGATGCCGAAGACGCGCGAAACAGGTAGCGCCTGCTCGACAGCCAACCGCCGGTCATGTCCCACCCGACCCATCACGCCGACTGGCCCGGCAGTCAAAGGGGGCTTTAGGCCTTCATCCAAGTAATCCGTCTGCCTCCTTTGAAGGAAGCATCGATGGCATCAGTTTTCTCTTCGTTCGGAGCCGGCGGCCCGAAGGCGCAGGTCGCTTTCCCGACGGATTCTGCCCGGCATCGCCTGCCTGCTGGCCACAGCCCTGCTAGCCGCAGCAATCGCGGTGATACACATCGCCCGCACCATCGATCACGACGCCCTGGCTCTGGAACATTTTCTCGCTGGCAAAGCATTCGAGGCGCAGATGAATGGCATGTCCCGCCATGTCGCCGACAATGGATTCTGGGGCGACGCCTACGCCAACCTGAGCAAAGAGGTCAATCTGAACTGGGCCTACGAGCAGGCAAACCTCGGCCCTTCGCTGTACGACGATTTCGGCTATGAGGCGGTGTTGGTGATCGACGCCAGCGGTGAAACGACCTATTCGGTCATTCGCGGAGAGCTGGTGCGGATCGATGCGCGCGCCTGGCTAGGCAACGGACTCGACGCGTTGCTCGCCCAGGCCCGCGAAGCGCTGGAACAGGAAGAGACCGCCGTTGGCATGCTATCGGCGGAAGGCCACCCGGCCATGGTGGCTGCCGCCGTGATGACATCCGGCGATAGCGACGTCGAGGAGATGGACGATCCCGCCTCGATCCTGGTTTTCGCCGATGTGTTGGAGCCAAACAGATTGCTCGACTTGGGTCAGGCTTATGCGATCAACGGCCTGCGCCTGAACGGCAAAACCGCCCGGAGCAAGGATGAAGTGCTTGCCCTGCGGACGCTTGATGGATCGCCCCTGTCATTTACGTGGACGCTATCCCGGCCTGGCCGGTATCTGCTGTGGATGACCCTGCCGGTGATCGCGGCGGTCACCCTTGGCCTTGGTCTGCTTGCCTGGTTGCTGCTGCGTCAGGCGATGAAAACCGTACGGATGATGGACGCCAACTACGAGCGCCTTGCAAGAAGCCGTAGCGCACTGGCCGCCAGCGAAGAGCGCTTCCGCGACGTAGCGGAAGCTGCATCGGACTGGATCTGGGAAACCGACCAGAACGCCCGTCTGACGTATCTTTCCCGGCGTTTCGAGGAGATTACCGGCCACGATCCGGCCGCCTGGATTGGCCGACCCTTGATCGACCTTCTGATCACTGATCACGCGGCGCTGCAGGATTGGCTGGCCGCTCCGCACAAGACACCATTGCGCTGCAGTTACCAGGCGGCGAATGCCTGCGAGCGCCACTGCCGGCTATCCGCCCGTGGGATCTACCGAAACGACGAGCTGTTGGGCTACCGAGGCACCGCCAGTGATGTCACCGAGGAAACCCGGGCTCAGGCACGCGTTCAGTACCTTTCGCAGCACGACGCACTGACCGGCCTGCCCAATCGAAACCACTTGCGCGACTATCTGGATACTAAACTCGCTTCGCTCACCAGCGCATCCCGACTGACCGTCCTGTACATCGATCTGGACCGCTTCAAACCGGTGAACGACACATTGGGCCATAGCGCTGGTGACGAAGTACTGACCGGCGTATCCAGCCGCCTGACGCAGTGCATCAGGGCAGACGACCTGGTCGCGCGCCTGGGCGGCGACGAGTTCGTCATGGTGATGAGTCGCCTGCAGCACAACGAAGACATCGAGCAGCTTTGCGCGCGCGTCGTCGATGCGATCAGCGAACCCTTTTTCTATGAACGTACACAAATCCATATCGGTGCCAGCATCGGTATCGCGATAGCACCTACCGATGCGACGCAAGCCAATGAGCTGCTGCGCTGTGCGGATATCGCGTTGTATCAGGCCAAGGCGGGTGGCCGAGGAACCTGGCGGTTCTACGGAAGCGAGATGGATAAACGATTGCTGGAGCGACGCCGACAGGAAGACGAACTTCGCCAGGCGATTTCCGAAGATCAGTTCGAGGTTCATTACCAACCTAGGTATTTCGGCGACGGCATGCGCATCATCGGCGCCGAGGCCCTGCTGCGCTGGAGGCATCCCGCTCACGGCCTGCTGCTGCCCGAGCATTTCATTCCGCTGGCCGAAGAAACCGGGCTGATAGATCCGCTTGGTGAATGGGTGCTGCGTCAGGCCTGCATCGAAGCGGCGAGCTGGACAGGCGACATCATGGTTTCAGTCAACCTGTCGCCCTTACAGTTACGCAACGAAGAGCTGGTTGAGGTGGTGCAAGCGGCGCTGGAGCAGAGCGGGCTTGCGGCCAATCGCCTCGAACTCGAAGTAACCGAAACAGCGCTGCTCCAGGAAAGCCAGCGCACACTGGCAGTGCTCAGCGAGCTGAAAGCACTTGGCGTAAGGCTTGCCATGGATGACTTCGGTACTGGCTATTCCTCGCTCAGCAACCTGCGCAACTACCCGTTCGACACCATCAAGATCGATGGCAGCTTCGTTTCCGGCATGGAGCACTCCATCGAGGATCATTCCATCGTCAAGGCGCTCATCGAACTCGGGCATGGCTTGCGCATGCGCGTCACGGCCGAAGGCGTTGAAACCTCGGAACAATTGAAACGACTTCTCGCCAATGGGTGCAGCGAAATGCAGGGTTTCTACATGAGCCATCCGCTCATGACCACGGACTTCCGTGCCCTGCTGAGCGGCGTTGAGACCGAGCCCCTAGGTCGGAACCCTGCGTAACGGTGCCCGACCGGTCAGCGCTTGAGCTCGAAATTGATCTGGGCCCCGTCGATCAGCGCGTCGTCGCGTTCCAGCCCCGGCAACAGACTGCCGCTCATTTGCACCGAGCGTGAGTCCTCGCCTGGTTCGAACAATGGCGGCAGTAGCTTCAAGGCCTCTGCGTCCTGGGCAGGTTCGAGCTCCTCGGCCCAATCCTCGGGAAGACTCAAATCCAGCTCCGGCTCGGGCAACTCGATCTGCTCGACCGCGACCTTTTTCTTCGGCGCGGCCGAAACGGGCTTCGATTCGGCTGCCGGCACGACTCGCTCGGATGGCAACTCTTCGGGATCTCCCGCAGTAACAGGCTCGAGTTCGATCTCGATTTTCGGTGGGGTATCAGTTTCTCGTTGCACGGGCGCGGTTGCGGCGCTCCGATCGACCGAAGGCTGGACCTCAGGCGCAGCCGGCGGACCAGGCTGGGACGGTAGATCGTCTCCATCGCAGGCGCCCAGAAAAAGCAGCGCAAGCAGCAAACTCGACCATTTCATCTGCCAACGTCCTCCTTCCAGACGATGTGAAAACCACGGCACTCGACCAACCGATTTATCGCAGTTAAACACGCGTGCACGACAGCTCACCGGTTTGCCGTGCCTTGCTCTAGGTTCCCGCCCTACCCGTTCGGTTCATTGACCTGCCGACATAGCTCCCCTGCCAGCTCGCCAAGGGTCTTCAATGCCCGCTCCGCTTCGGTCGTCAACGGCAATGCGCAATTGAGCCTCACACAGTGATTGAACTGCTCGGTGTTACTGAAAATAAGGCCGGGCGCGATGCTGATTCCGCGCCTTAGAGCCTGCTGATGCAATTCCTTGGCATTGACCCGAGCCGGCAGGCTGACCCAAAGGATGAACCCCCCGGTTGGCCGCGTCATTTGCGTGCCCTCTGGAAAGTAACGCTGCACCGCCAACTGAACGGCACTCAGGTTCTTACGATACTCATGGCGGATGTATCGCAGATGGCGATCGTACCCACCGTTTTCCAGATACGCCGAAACCGCCATCTGTGTGACGCTGCAGGCCGAATGCGTGCTGAACGTCTGCAGGCGCTGTATTTCTTCTCGATAACGACCGGGAACGATCCAGCCGATGCGCACACCTGGCGAGATCGTCTTGGAGAAGCTTGAGCAGTAGATCACTCGCCCCTCTCGATCATTGGATTTGAGCGCCTTGATCGATCCCGCATCAAACAGCAGCTCGCCGTAGATATCGTCCTCAACGATTTGGATGTCGAAACTCGCTGCCAGTTTCAGCAATTGCTTCTGCCGCGCGTCGGGTACGCTGCCTCCCAGCGGATTGCTCAGGCGCGCCGTCAAGACTAGGGCTTTGATTGGCCATTGGCTGGCGGCCAGCTGCAGCGCTTCCAGGCTGAGACCGGTATCTGGATCGCAGGGAATTTCGATGACCTTGAGCCCGAGCAGGTCGGCTAACTGCAGCAAACCGTAATAGCTGGGCGACTCGGCGGCGATCAGGTCGCCCGGTTTGGTCAGCACCCGCAACGACATCTGCAGCGCGTCGACACAACCGTGGGTGATCACCACTTCGTCCGGCCCGACGACCACGCCGGCGTCGCGCATGCGAATAGCCACTTGCCGGCGCAACGGCTCGTAACCAGGGCTGAACATATAGCTGAACGCCCGCTGGCTCTGAAAGCGAGTGACCTTGGCGAGCTGTTGATGCAGGGCGCGAGCCGGCAAGTAGTCCACGTGAGGCACGGCGGCGCCCAGCGGAATAAGCCCGTCGCGGCGTGATTCGCTGAGAACCTGATTGATGATGCTGCTGCGCGTGACCAGAGTTGGCCGCTCGACCTGCGCGATGTCCGGTGTGGGTGCGGTCAGCGCCGGCGTGTGGTGAACGTAGAAGCCTGATTGCGGACGCGCCCGGATCATTCCCTGATCTTCAAGATTGGCATAGGCCTGCAGGACCGTCGCATGGCTGACATTCAGCTGCATGCTCATCTTGCGCACCGAGGGCACGCGCTCGCCCGGGCGATAGACACCGCGCCGAATGTCTTCGGCAAGCTGATGCGCGATGCGCTGATAAAGCAACAGATTGGTCATTTCGTCCGGCTCCGGCAACTGAACCATAACAGTAGTACAACACTGTTATGCGAAACCAATACAGTTACCGGCGAACTCGCCGACACAGTCAGTTACGTTTGCCGTCCATTGATCAACGAGCGCGGCCCAGCTGCCCTTGTTCGTCCGAAAATAGGATCTCGACACGCCGGTTCTGAGCCCGCCCGCGCGCCGACGCGTTCTCAGCGACGCGATACTGCTCGCCGTAGCCGACCATTTCCATGCGCGCTGCGTCGATCCCCAGGCTCTGTAGAAAATTACCCACTGATTGGGCGCGTGCCTGTGACAAGGCGAGGTTCTCAGCCGCACCGCCCCTGTTATCAGTGTATCCCTCGATTCGAATCTTGCGCTTGGGATTGAGCTGCAGAAAGTGCACGACCTTAAGCAAGGTACGATTGGCCGACGGACCCAGCTCGGCACTGTTAGCCCTAAACAGCACATCGCCCAAGGTCATTACCAGGCCGCGCTCGGTTTCGGCGGTCGCCAGGCTGAACATCTGATCTTCGAGCCAGCGACCCTGTTGTTGCAGGTCCAGCAGCTTAGCCTCCTGGAGAGCCTGGCGCAGACGCTCTAATGCCAAGGCCTGCTGGGTAGCGAGCCGCTGATGCTGCAACTGCTCGCTGTGCTGCCGAGCAATCTCGCTGTAGCGCTCGGCGAGATAAGCGTAGTGGCTAACATCCTCCGCGCTACCCCAGTAGTCGGCAAAGCGCTTGGCTCTGTCCAGCGACTCGGCCGCGCGCATAACGTCTTTGGGAGCATCTTGAAGCACTTGTTGATCCTCACTGACGCTTTGGAACGCGGCAGCCGCTTGCTCCAGCTGCTGTTGCGATTCTTGCGTGGCACAACCCTGGAGCCCGACGAGGGACGCCAACAATACAGGCGCGAGGAAAATAGGCTTCACTGCGATGCCCTCAGCTGCTCACGTAGCCGTTCGATACGACGGCTTACCTCTACCAGCTCTTGCTTGCTTTTATCGTTAAGCACCTTTGCCTCAGCCAGCCGAGCATCGAGTTCAGCTTTTTCGGCGTGCAGGCGTGCTCCCCGATAATCTTCGTCTTTCATCGCAGCGACGGCAGCCGCCAGTGACTGTTCGGCCAATACGAATTCCGGAGTCGCCTGCGAGGCGCCAACTGAACGGGCCTGGGTCAACGCTTGCTCGGTCAGGCGCAGCTGTTCGGTGGGTGCGGGATCGCTGGCACAGCCGATCATCATCGACAGCACCAACGTGCATGGAAGAAATCTTGTCAAAGTAGCGTTCCTAGCGTTGCGAATCGCCTGACGGTGCCGGTTGCCGTTGCTTCCACCGCTCGAGATTCTCTACCAGTAGCTGCTGCGGCACTCCGGCGGCGCGCAATTCTGTCATTTTTATCGCCAGCTGTCCGCGCAGCCAAGGGCTGTTGCAAGCCGAATCGTGCGCTACAGCGAAGTGCATACCGCGGCGGTCGACTGGTGGCTCAAGCCGCTGCATGTCGTCCAGCATTCCCTGCGACCCGGCTTGTGCGACGGCACTGTAGCGCTCATGCAATATGTAATCGACCTGGCCAGCCAACAGCCTTTTTACAGCTGCGGCCAGGTTGGGAGCTGAACTCAAGCGAAAGTTGTTTTTCGCATACGACTCGAATTCCCCACCGAAGCGAGTCGTCGCGGCGTAAGCACCTGGCCGGCCCTTCAGCTCTTCACGACTGGAATAAAAAAAGCCCGGCTCGTTGCGTACCCAAGCGGCCATTTCCAAGGCGGTGATGGAGGGATAAATGAAGTCCAGGTGCGCCAGTTCCTTCGTACTGAGCACCGCATCGGCCAGCAGGTCTACGCGGCCGCTGCGAACCTCCTCGAGCGCCTTGCCGCTATCGCCGGTGTAAAGAACCTCGAGTTTAAGATCGAGCGAGTCGGTGATCTTCTTCAGCAGCTCGGCGTTCGCACCCACTAGACGCTTGGGGTTCTGTGGGTCGCGCCACAGGAATGGCGGGTTATCCGCGCCACCGGTCGCGATTAGCCGGTCGCACTTCGAAGCCGCCGCGCCCGCTGCAAAGGGCGCTGCCAGCAGCAAGGCGATCAAAGCGGACTGAACGGCACAGCGCATGGAGAACCTCGTCATTCGAATTCGGACAGGCGCCACCGGCGCCAAGCCGGATGTTACCACTGGCCGCCGCAGCCGAGCGCCCACAAAAAACCCGCTGCGAGAGCGGGTTTTTTTGAGGCGGCTCGATTAAACGAGCTGCTCGAGCTCCGGCACGATCTCGAACAAGTCACCCACCAGGCCGTAATCGGCGACCTGGAAGATTGGCGCTTCTTCGTCTTTGTTGATCGCGACGATCACCTTGGAGTCCTTCATACCGGCCAGGTGCTGAATGGCACCGGAGATACCCACGGCGATGTACAGCTGCGGCGCGACGATCTTGCCGGTCTGGCCGACCTGCATGTCGTTCGGCACGAAACCCGCATCGACCGCTGCGCGCGAAGCGCCAACGGCAGCGCCGAGCTTGTCGGCCAGCGAGTACAGGTGCTTGAAGTTGTCGCCGTTGCCCATGCCGCGACCGCCGGAAACGACGATCTTGGCGGCGGTCAGCTCGGGACGGTCGGACTTGGCCAGCTCTTCACCCACGAATGCGGAGATGCCCTTGTCGCCAGTGCCGGATACCTGCTCGATGGCAGCGGAGCCACCTTCGGCATTGACCGGATCGAAACCGGTGGCACGCACGGTGATCACCTTGATCGGCGCGCTGGACTGGACGGTGGCGATCGCGTTACCGGCATAGATCGGGCGCTTGAAGGTATCGGCGCTCTCGACGGCAATGATCTCCGAGATCTGATCGACGTCCAGCTGGGCGGCCACACGCGGCAGGAAGTTCTTGCCGTTGGTGGTGGCGGCAGCCAGGACGTGGCTGTAATTGGTTGCCAGACCGGCGATCAGCGGCGCGACGTTTTCCGGCAGCTGATTGGCGTAGGCCGCATCGTCGGCGACCAGTACCTTGGATACGCCTTCGATTTTGGCAGCTGCTTCGCCGATGGCGCCACAGCCTGAGCCCGCGACCAGTACGTGAATGTCGCCACCGATGGCTTTCGCAGCAGCAACGGTGTTGAGGGTCGCGGCAGCCAGAACGGCGTTGTTGTGTTCAGCGATAACCAGGATAGTCATTTAGATTACCTTCGCCTCGTTCTTCAGTTTCTCGACCAGTTCAGCCACGGACTTGACCTTGATGCCCGCGCTACGAGCAGCTGGCGCTTCGACTTTCAGGGTTTTCACGGTGGAGGTGGTAGCGACACCCAGCGCGTCTGGAGTCAGAACTTCCAACGGCTTCTTCTTGGCCTTCATGATGTTCGGCAGCGACGCGTAGCGCGGCTCGTTCAGGCGAAGGTCGGTGGTGACGATCGCCGGCAGGTTCAGCGCAACGGTCTGTGCGCCGCCATCGATTTCGCGCTCGACCTTGACCTTGTCGCCTTCCACTTCGACCTTAGAGGCGAAGGTGCCCTGGGCGTAGCCCGTCAGCGCGCCGAGCATCTGGCCGGTCTGGTTGTTGTCGCTGTCGATAGCCTGCTTGCCAAGGATGACCAGCTGCGGCTGTTCCTTGTCGACGACGGCTTTCAGCAGCTTGGCCACGGCCAGGGAGTTGAGTTCTTCGGTCGACTCGACCAGCACAGCGCGATCGGCACCCAGTGCCAGTGCGGTGCGCAGCTGCTCCTGGGCAGCGGTCGGACCAATGGAAACCACGACGATTTCGCTCGCCACGCCCTTTTCTTTCAGGCGCACGGCTTCTTCCACGGCGATTTCGCAGAAGGGGTTCATCGACATCTTGACGTTGGCGAGGTCGACGCCGGAGTTGTCCGCCTTGACGCGAACCTTGACGTTGTAATCGACCACTCGTTTGACAGCTACAAGAATCTTCATGGATTCCTCGTTACTCTCCGGTGAATAGAATTTCGCCGAGGCGAACCGAGCCGTGCTCGAGATCCGGGCCATCGATCGGCCATCGGACTGTTCGGCGAGCGCAAACTGCCCGTATCTTGACTGCAGGCAACAGCCGGGGTCAATAACGCATATACCCAGCTATAAACCTCAGTTTCGCCATACTAAACAGGCTCGGGAAAAATTCAAACAAACGTTTGTATTGGACCCTTTACGGCGGCTATATATAATGCGCCAGCTCGGCTTGATCAGGGACACGATCCAGCCCTCCATCTATAGAACAATCAAGCCTTGAGTAGGAGATAGCCAATGGAACGCGAATACATGGAATTCGACGTAGTCATCGTCGGTGCCGGCCCCGCGGGCCTGTCCGCTGCCTGCCGACTGAAACAACGAGCCGCTGATGCCGGAAAGGAAATCAGCGTTTGCGTCGTCGAGAAGGGTTCCGAAGTAGGCGCCCACATTCTGTCTGGCGCCGTGTTCGAACCGCGCGCACTGAATGAACTGTTCCCTAACTGGAAAGAACTCGAAGCGCCGCTCAACACCCCGGTCAAGCGCGACGATATCTATCTGCTCAAGAGCGCCGAAGCGGCTCGCAAGCTGCCCAATGCATTGGTCCCCAAGACCATGCATAACGAGGGCAACTACATCATTTCGCTCGGCAACCTTTGCCGCTGGCTGGCCCAGCAGGCAGAGAATCTGGGTGTCGAAATCTACCCAGGCTTTGCCGCCCAGGAAGCACTCATCGACGAACAGGGCGTGGTTCGCGGCATTCTTACCGGTGACCTCGGCGTGGACCGTGAAGGCAACCCGAAGGAAGGCATGTATACACCCGGCATGGAACTGCGCGCGAAATACACGCTGTTTGCCGAAGGCTGCCGCGGTCACATCGGCAAACAGCTGATCAATCGTTTCCAGCTCAATGCCAATGTCGATCCGCAACATTACGGAATCGGCATCAAGGAGCTGTGGGACATCGACCCGGCCAAGCACGAACAGGGCCTGGTCGTGCATACCGCAGGGTGGCCGCTCGACGACGAGAACACTGGCGGCTCCTTCCTCTATCACCTGGAAAACAACCAGGTGGTGGTCGGCCTAATCGTCGACCTGTCGTACAGCAACCCATTCCTTTCCCCGTTCGATGAATTTCAGCGCTACAAGCACCATCCGGTCATCAAACAGTATCTCGAAGGCGGCAAACGCGTTTCCTATGGTGCGCGCGCCATCGCCAAGGGCGGCATCAACAGCTTGCCGAAGATGGTCTTCAACGGCGGCGCGCTGATCGGCTGCGACGCCGGCACACTGAACTTCGCCAAGATCAAGGGCAGCCACACCGCAATGAAGTCCGGCATGCTGGCCGCAGAAGCGGTAGCTGACGCCTTGTTCGCGGGTCGCGAGGGTGGTGACGAGCTGACCGGCTACGAAGAAGGCTTCAAGGCCAGCTGGCTCTACCAGGAGCTGTACGCCAGCCGCAACTTCGGCGCCGCGATTCACAAGTGGGGCGCAGTCAAGGGCGGCGCGTTCAACTTCATCGACCAGAACATCTTCAGCGGCAAGATTCCGTTCACGCTGCATGACACCAAGCCGGATTACGCATGCCTGAAGACCGCAGCAGAATCGAAGAAGATCGAATACCCCAAGCCAGACGGCAAACTCAGCTTTGACAAGCTCAGCTCGGTGTTCCTCTCCAACACCAACCATGAAGAGGAGCAGCCGGTTCACCTCAAGCTGACCGACCCGAGCATTCCGATCGAGAAGAACCTGCCGCTGTACGACGAACCGGCGCAGCGCTACTGCCCGGCAGGCGTATATGAAGTGGTGGCCAACGACGATGGCAGCAAGCGCTTCCAGATCAATGCGCAGAACTGCGTGCACTGCAAGACCTGCGACATCAAGGATCCTGCTCAGAACATTACCTGGGTAGCGCCGGAAGGGACCGGGGGGCCCAACTACCCCAACATGTAAAAACAAGAAAGGCTCCCGCGGGAGCCTTTTTCGTATCTGCTGCTTCGCCTGATCGAAGCGTGAATCCTAAGGATCGCGTTGACTATTCTGCGCGACCAATCGGGAAAAATTGACCTCTACTCCAGACACCCAGCCAACCGGCACCATCGATCTCTTGCTGCACAGCCAGCTCCACCAGCTGGTAGAAGACGTTGCGATGAATCAGCGCTTCGAGATTGGCGCGCACATGCACATAAGGCGCCGGCTCTTGACTCGCTGGGTCAAGTTCGACGCGCATGGGATGCTCCGGCCCAGCTTCGGCTTCATCGCCGACATTGGTGACGAAGCGAAGCACCTGCGCCTCGCCACTCCCCTCCACTTCCAGCCCAACCGCCACGAAAGGCGCATCGTCCACCTTGATGCCAACCTTTTCTACCGGCGTCACCAGAAAGTAATCATCGCCGTCGCGCCGGATGACTGTGGAAAACAGCCGTACCATCGCGGGCCTGCCGATCGGCGTGCCCATGTAGAACCAGCTGCCGTCACGGGCTATTCGCATGTCCAGGTCGCCACAGAACGGCGGGTTCCACAGGTGCACCGGCGGCAGGCCCTTGTTCTCGGCCTTCGGAATCTGGCCCAGCAGATCCGCAGCTTTCCCAGAATTGCTCATAAGCGACTCCTCAGCGACTAAGGCCTGTCAGGCGCCGGGCATAGTCGCGCAAAGGCGGCCCCAACAGCACCTGTGGCGTCGCGTCATAAATGTTCAACAATCCGCCACGACTTCGAATACGCGCCGTATCGACCAGGTATCTAGTGCCGGTCTCGATGAGCATCAGCTGAATCACGCTGGTGTCCACACCCAGACGATCCAGAGCGCGCTGATCGTTGAACTCATCAAAACTACCGATGCGGTCGTCTGCAGCAGCAAAACGTGTGTATAGCAAGTAATGGGCACCTGCGGCGGCCGCCTGGTTCAACGCTTCTTCCAACCCGGCAGGTTCAGGGGCACGACGGACAAGCGGGAAATACTCGACGAAGCCCTTGAACGCTTCCTCGGCCACCACATTCGGCCGTGGATAGGCATCGCCCGGCGGGACGAAGTGTCCTTGAGCGATATAGATGAACGAATCGGGCTGCAGACGCCAAGATGCCGACCTCACCGTTTTACTGTGATCGAGAATGCCTGCGTCTCGCAGTTGATAGCGAGTACCTTCGGCCATGTCGCTGACCTTCATGCATCCGCTCAATATGAACACGGCTGCGATAAGGCTCCACATTTTCATCATCGTTGCTGCCTCTGACGGGAAACCGGCGGATAGCAAAGCGATGCAGCAAACGAGCCAGTTCCACCAAGAGCTAAGGCAACCCCGCCACGCATAGCGCAGCGGATTTGCCATGGTGCTGTGGTTTGCGCCGACAGTATCGCCTTGCCCGGTCGAAAATGCTCCCTTGGCGCTCGATGGCGGACGATATCCGCAGCGAAACAACGAATGCATTGCAACAACTATAAAACCCGAGTTCAACGAAGAGCGCTTGCTATACGTCGTTCTGACGACAGCCGCGCCCCACCGGGAAACTGCAACAAGCGTAGTCAAGTACGCCGGCTGCGGTCGAGTCAAAGTCGCAGCGGTCGTCCCGGTAACCTGTTCCATTGCTTAAAGACTGCAATGGGGTTAAGCGGCTCGATCAACCGCGCGCGGCGAGTCCATCGCACGGCTGGCGAATGATCGAGTCATAAGCCTGACGAAACGGATCGGGAGGCTTAATGACCAATCAAGAACAACTGGCCCTGCTTGAGGAGCTCTTGCTTGCGCGTGGCCCCGCAGGCCAGGAGGAAGAAGTCAGGGAAATCTGCCGGCGCGAATTGGAACAATGCTGCGACGAGGTCTGGCAGGATCCGGCAGCAAACCTCATCGGCCGCATCAAGGCTGTCGGCGTTCAGCATGATGAAGCGGAGCGCCTTTCAACGCGCGTGATGGCGCATCAGGATGATGATTGCGATGGTCGTCAAACGCATAGACGCTGACGGTCGCTTGAGAGTTGTGGCGCTGGGCGGGGCGTTTCCAGTCAACTTCGGTATGTGCCCGGTGGATATTCTTGCAGACACACAAACGGTTGCCGGCGCACTGTCCTTCGGCACCATGCACGGGACGAGCGAATCGAGCCAGTCGATGCACGTGCTCAAGGGTGACGTGCAATGGTCCGACGTGCATGTGATTACCCGTTACAGCAAGGCGGAACTCGGCGAGCTGGGCGTGCGCGCCGGCACGCGGGTGGTACTGAGCCAGCATTGGCGCAAGCCATTCCTAATACGAGATTGCGTTGCAGCTCACTTCCTCGATGATCAAGCGCCTGTCGTTGCGGCGCTCGTAGCCGCCAGACGCCTGGCAGAGCGACGAGATGAGTTGCGCGGCGACGTGCTAATTGTCCTGACGACCAATGAAGAAGAAACCAACTCCGGGGCGCAGTATGCGGCCCGGACCTTGCCTGGCTCGGTGTGCATCGCGCTTGAGGTTGGGCCGATAGCCGCCGAGTACGATACGCGCCTGGCGCTCGACCCCATCGTGCTGACCGGTGATGAGAAGGGCTACTACTCCAAGCAGGTATCGGATGGCCTGCTTAAAGCGGCTGAACGCTGCGGTTACTGTCCACAGCCTGCCTTAATGCCCGGGTTCGCGTCGGATGCCAGTGCCGTGCTCGGTTCGGGATCCTCACCCCGCGCCGCTTGCCTGGCGATTCCAACCGAGAACACGCACGGCTACGAGGTCATCTTGCAAGAGAGCATGGAAGCGTGCGCTAGAACGCTGGTCGAATATCTGGTTTCACTCGAATAGCGCGCCGCGTTTAGATTGCGGTCGTTGGGATAGAGGCTTGTTGCAAGCCTGCCATTCGGAGAGCGCACCTCAACCGGAACGACCGACTTGATATCGCGGATGGGGATGCGCTCAACGGGTTACAGCTCTGTTTGCCCGGCCGCCTTTTCACCTGACGCGGTGGGCTAATCGCGCTTGCGCTTATTACCCATACGCACACCAATATCCATTAGGAACTGGAAGAAACCTTCCTGATCTTCCAGCACATTGCTCCAGAACGGCGAGTGATAAAGCGCTACCGCACCATGCACCAACGCCCAGGCGGCGCAATAGTGAAAATAAGGAGGCACATCTTCCAGCTTGCCTTCGGAAATGCGCCCCTTGATCAGCTGGGTCAGATGCTCGAAGTTGGAGGCGCGAATGCGATGGAGCTCCTCGACCATATCCGGAACCTGATTACCCTTGACGACTTTCTCCTCGAGGCGGTCGAACAAGCGATAACGCTGCGGATCACCCATGCGGAACTCGAAATAGGCACGCGACAGCGCCTCTTTGTCCTGATCCAGGTTGGGCGCATGCAGAAGCTCATTCAGATCCCGCTCATAATCGAGCATAAGCCGCAGGTAAATCTCGGCCTTGGATTTGAAATGCTTGTAGATGGTGCCTTTGCCGATGCCAACCATGTCGGCGATCATCTCGACGGTAACGCTGTCCTCTCCCTGCTCCAAGAACAGCTGGAGCGCAGTATCGAGAATCTCTTGCTCGCGACGGCGGAATTCGCGGACCTTCCGGGGTTCAGTTTGCATAAGAAGCTGCCGCTCAGAGTAGAAGAAGACGATTATGCCTATCCAGTCAGAAAATGCACGGAACATTCCCATGAGCACATTGAGTGACGAATTTCCTCAGATCGAAGGCTTGCGGTACCTGAATCATGCAGCTGTCGCACCCTGGCCACGCCGAGCCGCCGATGCAGTAACCGCCTTCGCCCAACAAAACATAACGCTGGGCGCGCGCGACTATCCGCAATGGCTTGCGGTCGAAACCAGCCTGCGCGGTCGTCTGGCCAGGTTGCTCAACGCTCCGTCATCGGCTGATATCGCGTTGGTCAAGAACACGTCCGAGGCGCTTTCATTCGTGGCATTCGGTCTGGACTGGAAGGCAGGCGACCAGATCGTTATCAGTGACGAAGAGTTCCCATCCAACCGCGTGGTCTGGGAGGCATTGAAACCTCAGGGTGTCGAAGTGCTCCAGGTAAACCTGAAGGGCGACGATCCAGAGGCTGACCTGTTGGCCGCCTGCGGTCCGAAGGTGCGCCTGATGGCGATCAGTGCCGTGCAGTACGCCAGCGGATTGCGGCTTGACTTGCCGCGCCTTGGCGAAGGCTGCGAGCAACGCGGGGTCCTGTTCTGTATCGATGCGATCCAACAGTTGGGTGCCCTACCGTTCGACGTTCAGCAATACCGTTGCGCTTTCGCCATGGCCGATGGCCACAAATGGCTTCTGGGTCCCGAGGGGCTCGGCGTCTTTTACTGCCGCAGCGATCTGCGCGCCAAGCTGAAACTTCATGAATACGGCTGGCACATGCTCGAACACGCTGGCGACTACGAGCGCAACGATTGGCAGCCAGCCCGCAGCGCACGTCGCTTCGAATGCGGCAGCCCGAACCTGCTGGGGGCCATGGCGCTGGACGCCAGCCTGTCCCTGCTCGAAGAAGTCGGTATGAACGAAGTGGGCTTGGCGCTAGCAGAACGCATCGACCATTTGCAGCACGAGCTCTCGGCCATGCCTGGCATCGAGCTGCTGAGTCCTGCCGATCCGGCAAGGCGCGCCGGCATCATGACGTTCAGAATCGATGGTTGGGGCAATCAAGCGTTGTTCGAACGCCTAAAGACGGAGCAGATCGTCTGTGCGCTTCGTGGCGGAGGGATACGGCTTTCGCCACACTTCTACACGCGCCCGGAGGTCATCGAGCAGTCGCTGGCAGTGATTCGTGGCCTGCTCGCAAAGTGAGCGCAATCAAGGTACAGGCAGCTATTCCAAATCCGTTTAAGAACGGTATCAATCGCGCCTGCAAAGTTGCCGATCAGGGCCAATACTTCAAGCACTGGCCGCGCAATCCCCCAATGCTCGGCCAGCTGAGGGAGCGAGGAACGTGACCTCATACTCCTAATGGTCTTGACCCGGCTCCTTTTGAGGCCGGGTTTTTTTTGCATAGTCAGCTGAACGGCTTTCTTCAGCCATGCCTGGCGCGCCGACTGACAAGCCGAAGCTGAAAGCAGACCCAGATGAATAGCGCCCAGAATGGAATGGCGATAATCGACGTACGGAGCCCCGGCATCGAGAGCATGATGACTGCGATCAGAGCGACGAACGCCAGACAAAGGTAGTTGCTGAACGGGTACCAGAACGCCCTGAACGAAGGCTGAACGCCCTGCTCCGTCATCGCCTTGCGGAATTTCAGATGGGCAAGACTGATCATCGCCCAGTTGATCAGCAGCGCCGCAACCACAAGCGACATCAACAGTTCGAGCGCATTCTGGGGAAGCAAGTAGTTCACCAACACGCAGAGCATGGTCACTGCCGCCGAGAAGGCGATCGCCAGCACCGGCACCCCACGACGATTCACCGTCATCAACACTTTGGGCGCATCGCCCTGCTCGGCCAGGCCATAAAGCATCCGGCTGTTGCAGTAGACGCCGCTGTTGTAGACCGAAAGCGCCGCTGTCAGCACCACGAAATTGAGAACATGTGCGGCGGTATCGCTACCTATCAGCGAGAAGATCTGCACGAAGGGGCTACCGCTGTAAGGATCGCCAGCGGCCCCCAGCGTTTCTAGCAGGCTGTCCCAGGGATACAGCGCCAGCAGCACACTCAGCGCTCCGATGTAGAAAATCAGGATGCGGTAAACAACCTGATTGATGGCCTTGGGAATGACGGTTTTCGGATCCGAGGCTTCAGCAGCGGTGATCCCGACCAGTTCAAGCCCGCCGAAGGAAAACATGATGATCGCCAGCGCCATGACCATGCCGCTGATGCCGTTGGGAAAGAATCCGCCATGGCTCCACAGGTTGCTGAAGCTGGCCTGCTCGCCGCCTTTGCCGCTCAGCAACAGATAGAGGCCCAGCGCAATCATGCCGACGATGGCGCCGACTTTGATGATCGCGAACCAGAACTCGGTTTCACCGAAGGCCTTCACGTTCACCAGGTTGATAAGGTTGATCAGCACGAAGAATGCCGCCGCCGTGGCCCAGGTCGGCACTTCCGGCCACCAGAACTGCACGTACTTACCGACCGCGGTTAGCTCAGCCATCCCCACCAGCACATAGAGCACCCAGTAATTCCAGCCCGAAAGAAAGCCTGCGTAGGGTGCCCAATACTTATGCGCAAAGTGGCTGAAGGACCCGGCGACCGGCTCCTCGACGATCATTTCGCCCAGCTGCCGCATGATCAGAAAGGCGATCAATCCAGCGATGGCGTAGCCGAGAATCATCGACGGACCGGCACTGCGAAGCACGCCTGCCGAACCCAGAAAAAGCCCCGTGCCGATAGCGCCGCCAAGCGCGATGAGCTGGATGTGCCGGTTTTTTAGGCCGCGCTGAAGCGGCCCGGTATGCAGCGAATCGCTGGACATGGCGTCACCTTGTTGGGTCTGTGACGAGAAACGGCGCGGCCCGTGATGAGTGGAGCTACGGAGCCAAGCGGAACCATCGTGCCCGCATGCCGACTATGGGCATGCGCACCGAAGCGGCGCGAATTGTACACGGCATCATAGATAGAGAGATTCAAACAAGCGCATCGCTTCGCCTGATAGGCGTTAGTCAGCCCCGAACTCGAGCCAAGGGAAACAACCGCTTGAAGTTGCTCGTGGTCTGCTCGGCCAGGACATCGAAATCGACGCCACGCAACTGCGCGAGAAACTCTGCAACCTCGCGAACGTACTGCGGAAGGTTCGGTTTACCACGGTAGGGAATCGGAGCCAGATAAGGCGAGTCCGTCTCAACCAGCAAGCGATCCGCGGGAACGCGGCGAGCGACGTCGCGAAGTGCATCGGCATTTCGGAAGGTGACGATCCCGGACAGCGAGATATAGAACCCAAGGTCCAGCGCGGCCTTCGCCATCTCCCAGTCCTCCGTGAAGCAGTGCAGTACACCAGCTTGCGGCAACGCCGCTTCGCCAAGCAGAACCAGTGTGTCGGCACGGGCAGAACGGGTGTGAACGATCACCGGCTTACCGCTCGCCTTCGCCGCGTCCAGGTGAAGACGAAAGGATTGTCGTTGGAGCGCAGCGGCTTCCGGTTCGTAGTGATAATCCAGACCGGTCTCGCCGATGGCCACGACATGAGGGTGCTCCAGTTCGTGCAGCAGCCATTCAAGCGCGGGCTCTGCACCCGGCTCGAGGTCCAGCGGATGTACACCGACCGAGCAGTCGACATCGCCGTAACGCTCTGCCAAAGCCTTTACAGCCGCCGTATTGTCGGCACTGACGCCAATGCAGAGAAAGTGGCCAACGCCACGCTCACGCGCAGCGACTAGGGCCGCATCAAGCGAGCCTTGATGCGCAGTGAGATCGAGACGATCGAGATGACAGTGGGAATCTACCAGCATTGAACACGCTACTCATCGAGCCATGACCGGCGTGCATTGTAGAAGAAAAGAAGCTGCAAGCGTTCAGAGAGGGCTGCGCTGGAGCTCGCTTACATAGTATGTGTCGGTCGGTCGGACTTCATCGCGCCGGCCAGATAGGTTTCGATCTTGTTACGAGCGGTGGAATCACCTTCGTTGAATTGCACGCCGATACCGGCTGCCCGGTTGCCCTGCGCGCCTTTGGGGGTGATCCACACGACCTTACCGGCGACCGGAATCTTTTCTGGCTCATCCATCAGACTCAGCAGCATGAACACTTCGTCGCCGAGCTTGTAGGATTTGTTGGAGGGGATGAACAGCCCGCCATGCTTGATGAATGGCATGAACGCGGCATAGAGCACCGACTTGTCCTTGATCGTCAGAGACAGAATGCCGTTACGCGGACCAAGGTTTGCAGGCAGACTCATGCGGTATTCCCTAACGACTATTCCAAAGGATTCTAGCTTGGCCCGGACAAGCTTGCCCACTGCACTAAGAGCGCTTCGAGAAGCAAGACACGGTTGAGGTTGGCTTTACCTAGCACTTTCTGTCGATGGGCCAATAGCCAGTCCTGCAATGCTAGCAGCTTGGTGGGTGCGGTTTTCTGAGCCAGGTACTGAATGACCTTCTGCATATCGGCGGCGCCAAGCTCTTCTTCATCGCCGGTCATCTGAAAACGCAGAATCAGGTGGGCCCATTCACAGAACCAGTCGAACAACAGGATCAGCGATAGCGGGTTCCAGGCTTCGGCCAACTGACTGGGCGATTGTTGCCGTTTGAGCAGCTTCTTCACCCCATCTACCACCTGCACACGCATCTCCAGCACGCCTACAGCGTGTAGCTTGAGCGCCGCCAGGGGCGAATCCGCCGCAAGCGTCAACAGCTCCTCGCGCTGTGCCGCCGACAGCTCCGGAAGCTTGCCTGCAAGCCAATCCAGGCTTTGCTGACGGACCGGCAAGGGGCAGCTCTGCTGTACGCAGCGACTTTTGATCGTCGGCAGCAATCGACTGGGCTGATGACTGATCAACAGCAACACGGTATTGCCTGCTGGTTCTTCGAGACTCTTGAGGAGCGCATTGGCAGCGTTGAGATTCATCGCCTCGGCCGGTTCGAGCAGCACCACCTTACGCCCTCCGAGCTGCGCGGTCTGGCTGACAAATCCGACCAGTTGACGGACCTGATCGACACGAATCGCCTTGTCAGCTTCCTCCGGTTCCAGAATGTAATGATCGGGATGGGTTTGAGCGGCAAGTAGCATGCAGCTCTTACACTGTCCACAGGCTCCGCTCGGCGCCGGCTGTTGACACAGCAAGAGTGCCATCAGGCGTTCGGCCAGTGCGCGCTTGCCGATGCCGGCCGGACCGTGCAACAGGTAAGCATGGGCATGTTGCCGGCGGCCTGCGAGCAAGCGCCACAGATCGGCCTGCCAGGGAAGGATGCCGTCAGCCACGGGCACGCTCGAACAGCTCAGGCAACAGTGCGTCCAGATCCTGCTGCACTGCGGATAATGGCTGCCCCGCATCGATCACGCGATAGCGTTGCGGAGCCTGGCGAGCGCGATCGAGATAAGCGCTACGCACGGCCTCGAAGAACTCCAGCCCTTCCTGCTCGAACCGATCGAGACGCCCACGCGCGGCGGCGCGGCTCAACCCAACCTCCACAGGTAGATCGAAGATCAACGTCAGGTCCGGACGCATATCGCCCTGCACGAAATACTCGAGCTGCTCGATGCGCTGAACCGACTGGCCACGCCCTCCACCTTGATAGGCATAGGTGGCATCGGTGAACCGATCGCATAGCACGATGGCGCCCCGCGCCAACGCAGGTCGAATGACTTGAGCCAGATGCTGCGCTCGCGCCGCGAACACCAAAAGCAACTCCGTGTCGCTGGACATCTGCTCATCCGCAGGCGTCAAAAGGAGGTCCCGGATTCGCTCGGCCAGCGGCGTCCCGCCGGGTTCTCGGGTCAGTACGACATCGAGGCCACGCTCGCGAAGACACTGAGCGAGATAGTCACGGTTGGTGCTCTTGCCCGCACCTTCCGGCCCTTCCAGGGTAATAAAGAGTCCTGTCACTGGTTAGTCTCGGTCGGTGCCGGAGCTTGCTGCGGCGGTGGACTGGAGCGATAGTCGGCGCGGCGCTTGAGCTGATATTCACGCACCGCACGGTTGTGCTCGCTCAACGACTCGCTGAAAACATGGCTACCGTCGCCACGCGCGACAAAATATAGACTTTTGCCGTCTACCGGATGCAACGCAGCATGAATGGCCTCGCGCCCGACCATCGCAATCGGCGTAGGCGGCAACCCGCTGTTGGTATAGGTGTTATAAGGCGTCGGCCTACGCAGATCGTTACGGGTAATCCGACCTTTGTACCGCTCGCCCATACCGTAGATGACGGTAGGATCGGTCTGCAGCAACATACCCCGTTCCAGCCTGCGCACGAAGACACCGGCAATCTCGCCGCGCTCCGATGGCACACCGGTTTCCTTTTCGATGATCGAAGCCATGATCAATGCTTCGTACGGATCCTGATAAGGCAAACCTTCGCTGCGCTGCTGCCACTCTTGCGCCAGAACGGTTTCCAGGCGCGTAAAGGCCCGCTTAAGCAAATCGAGGTCGGTTACGCCACGGGTGAAACTGTAAGTATCCGGGAAGAAGCGTCCTTCAGGATGCATACCGGGATGACCGAGCCGCTCCATGACTTCGTCATCGGACAGACCTGTGATCGTTTGTTGGATCGTAGGCATTGTCTCCAGCGCCACGCGAACCTGGCGGAAGCTCCAACCCTCGACGATCGTCATGGCGTATTGAACAACCTCGCCGCGCTGCCACAGTCCGATCATGTCGCGCGCGGTCATCGCTGATTGCAATCGATACTCGCCGCTATGCAATGTTTGCCCGGCAAGATTCAGCCGCCAGTACAGCCTCAGCCAGAACGAGTCGCTCAGCGTTCCCTCTCGCTCCAGCCTTTGGAACAAGCCACTGGGCGTATCACCGGATCGGACCTCCAGCGTATGAGCTTCGCTGAGCTGCAATGGCTGCTCCAATGCGGCGTGAAGTTTCCAGGCAGCCAGGCCGAGCGCCAGCGCGGCGACCAGCACAGCGCCCAAGAATGCGAAAGTCAGTTTTCGAATCACGTATTACTCGACAGATCATCAACCAGGCGTTGAAGTTTACGTGTGAGCGGACCTACCGGCCAGACGCTCGCTTCCAACTGCCGCACCGGCCAGATGCCATACAGGCTGTTGCACACGAAGACTTCGTCGGCACCGAGCAGTCGCTCGAGCGAGAGATCGCAGATTTGATGGGGCATTCCGGCCTGTCGCGCTCGATCGAGAATCTCTTCACGCATCACGCCAGCCACGCCACACCGCTCGAGCGACGGCGTCAGCAGTACGCCGGTTTTAACGATGAACAGGTTACTGAAGACAGCCTCGACGATACGTCCAGAGGTATCGCGCATCAATCCTTCGGCGAAAGCTGGGTCATGCCATTCGGCGCGCGCCAGTACCTGCTCCAGGCGATTCAGATGTTTCAGCCCAGCGAGAGCAGGCTGCTCGGCAAGACGCGTTTTACAAGGATACAGGCGCACGCCCACCGTAGAGTGTTCTGGCGCGTAGGCTGGCAGCGGCGCGCCTGTCAGAACTGTCCGGGGCCGACAGGCTAACGGCGGACCATAGCCCCGCTGACCATCGCCGCGCGTCAGAATCAGCTTGGCTACACCCGTCTCCAGCACGGCGCTGAACGCCATGATCTGCGAACGCAGAGCATCTACATCAAGAGGGATAGCGAAACGCTGGCAACCGAGACCGAGGCGATTCAGATGGCGATCGAGCAGCTCCGGTCGCCCGTTCACTACCTTTATGGTTTCGAACAGGCCGTCACCGTATGCGAATCCGCGGTCATGAACGGGCAGCCCGTTGGCAGGCTGTCCGTCTACCCAGCTCAATGTCACTCGGCGAACCGGCGGAAAACCAGAGAGCCGTTGGTGCCACCGAATCCAAAGGAGTTGGAGACAGCGATATCGATCGCTCTCTGCTTCGCTTCGTGAGGTACGAAATCCAGGTCGCAGCCGTCATCTGGCTCTTCGAGGTTGATGGTTGGCGGCGCAACCTGGTCGCGAAGGGCGAGCACGCTGAAAATCGCCTCGACAGCGCCCGCGGCACCTAGCAAATGACCGACCATTGATTTCGTCGAACTGACCGAAAGTTCATAAGCATGGCTGCCGAACACGGTTTTGATCGCCGCGGCTTCGGCCTTGTCGCCAGCCGGCGTGGAAGTGCCGTGGGCGTTAATGTAGTCCACCTGAGCCGCATCGATCCGAGCATCCTGGATAGCGTTTCGGATGCAGCGAGCAGCACCAGCGCCATCATCCGGCGGCGAGGTCATGTGGAAGGCATCAGCGCTCATACCGAAACCGATCAGCTCGGCGTAGATCTTCGCGCCGCGTGCCTTGGCATGTTCGAGTTCTTCCAGCACCAGTGCGCCGGCGCCGTCGGACAATACGAAGCCATCACGGTCCTTGTCCCATGGTCGACTGGCTGCGGCCGGATCATCGTTGCGAGTGGACAGCGCGCGTGCTGCGGCGAATCCGCCAATGCCGAGACCGCTGGTGGCCATTTCCGAGCCACCGGCAACCATGACGTCGGCTTCGCCGTAAGCGATATTGCGTGCAGCCATGCCAATGCAATGCGAACCGGTAGTGCAAGCCGTGGCGATCGCATAATTGGGCCCCTGCAGACCCAGATGGATCGATAGGAAACCCGAAACCATATTGATGATCGAGCCAGGCACGAAAAATGGGGAAATTCGTCGCGGGCCTTGTTCAAACAGGGCCTTGCAGCTGTTTTCGATATTGGTCAGGCCGCCGATTCCCGAGCCCATGGCAACTCCGATGCGCTCACGGTTGGCATCGGTAACTTCCAGTCCGGAATCACGTACAGCTTGAAAGCTGGCTGCCAAACCGTACTGGATGAACAGGTCGAGCTTGCGCGCTTCTTTTGCAGGCAGATACTGTTCGACATCGAAGTTCTTGACCGATCCACCAAAACGTGTGGAATAGGCAGAAAGGTCCATATGTTCTATTGGGCCGATGCCACTGCGGCCGGCGAGAATCCCCTGCCAGCTGCTTGGCACATCGTTACCCAGCGGTGATAGCATCCCCATCCCGGTGATTACGACGCGTCTACGCGACACAGCAATTCTCCTTACGTCTATATTTGGCTCGCTCCGCTCTTCAACGTTCGCAACGGACGAAAGACGAACCATCAGGCATCGCACAGGTGCACGACCAGCCGATTTTAACTATCTCAAACAAAAGCCGCACTGCCCCGTTCAGAGGCAGTGCGGCTTACTGGTTCGAAGCAGGATTACAACTTACTGCGCGTGGGCGTTGATGTAATCGATAGCTTCTTGAACAGTGGTGATCTTCTCGGCTTGCTCGTCCGGGATTTCGGTCTCGAATTCCTCTTCCAGAGCCATGACCAGCTCAACGGTATCAAGGGAGTCGGCACCCAGGTCTTCGACGAAGGAAGCGCTGTTGGTGACTTCCTCTTCCTTGACGCCAAGCTGCTCGGCAACGATTTTCTTGACGCGTTCTTCGATGGTGCTCATACCTTGTTTTCACTCCTATGGAAAAATCAGGCAGCTGATCTGCGCGGTAGTGTATAGAAAGCGTTTTCCGCATTTCAAGCTGAAAGCGGGCAAGCATGAACCTGCTTTCAACCTTCTGTCTATAAGCTAACCGCAGTTTATAACGAAACGAATCAACCGTTATGACTGCATGCTTGCGTTAGACGTCACATTAGCTCATGTACATGCCGCCATTCACCGGAACCGTGGCCCCGGTAACGTAGGCAGCGCCGTCAGAAGCAAGGAAAGCGACGACCTTGGCAATCTCTTCCGCCTGCCCAAGGCGACCCAGCGGGATCTGCCCCAGCAAAGCGTCACGCTGAGCGTCTGGCAGCTCACGCGTCATGTCTGTATCGATGAAACCTGGCGCCACGGCATTAACCGTGATGCCACGCGAGCCGACTTCACGAGCCAGTGCCCGACTAAAACCTTCGAGTCCGGCCTTGGCCGCGGCGTAGTTTACCTGTCCGGCGTTACCCATCGCACCTACTACGGAACCAATACTGATGATCCGTCCCCAGCGCGCCTTGGTCATACCGCGCAAAACCCCCTTGGTCAGGCGATAGAGACTGCTGAGATTCGTATCGATGACATCGTGCCATTCATCGTCTTTCATCCGCAGCATCAAATTGTCACGAGTAATGCCGGCGTTGTTTACCAGGATAGCCGGCTGACCGAGATGCTGCTGGATATGCTCCAGCGTGGCCGCAACCGACTCGTCACTGGAAACATCCAGCACCAGACCGGTACCTTCGATGCCGTTCTCCTTGAGCGTCTCGGCGATGCGCTCAGCTCCGGCAGAAGAAGTCGCCGTGCCAATCACGATAGCGCCCTGACGACCTAGCTCCAACGCGATGGCCTGACCGATACCACGACTGGCGCCCGTTACCAGGGCAACCTTGCCTTGCAGATTCATAGATGTCTCCTTATTCAGACCAGAGCGCCACGAGCGGCAACAAAAGCCTCCGGGGTGTCCAGATTGTAAGTATTGATGCCTTTGACGCACCGCTTGTTAAGACCGGAGAGCACCTTGCCCGGGCCGCATTCGACCAACTCGGTCACGCCCTGCGCATTCAACGCAACAACGGTCTCGACCCAGCGAACCGGACTGTAGAGCTGGGCCAGCAGGTCACGCTTGAGCGTATCGAGATCCGAAACGACCGCCGCGCTGACATTCTGGACCAATGGAATCTCCGGAGCCCGCCAGGCCGCCCCAGTGACGGAATCGGCAAAACGCTCTGCTGCCGGACGCATCAAGTCGCAATGCGACGGCACGCTGACCGGCAATGGCATCGCTCGTTTAGCGCCTTTGGTCTTGCAGGCGTCAATAGCACGCTCGACAGCCGCGGCGCTGCCGGCGATCACGACCTGGCCCGGCGCATTGAAATTGACCGCACTAACAACCTCGCCCTGCGCAGCTTCGCTGCAAGCCGACAGGACATCCGCGTCTTCCAGGCCAAGTATCGCCGCCATACCACCGGTGCCAGCCGGAACAGCCTGCTGCATGAACTGACCGCGCAGCTCTACGAGTTTCACCGCATCAGAGAAGGGCAAACTACCTGCCGCGACCAACGCTGAATACTCGCCAAGACTGTGCCCGGCGACGAATGCCGGCTTCGCGCCGCCCTCAGCCAACCACAAGCGCCAAAGGGCAATCGAGGCAGTGAGAATGGCCGGCTGAGTCTTGTCGGTCTGATTCAGATGCTCTTCCGGGCCCTGCTGAGAAAGCGCCCAGAGGTCGTAACCAAGCACCGAAGAGGCCTCGGCAAAGGTATCGATGATCAGGGACTGCTGTGCGCCGTGCTCGGCGAGCATACCGAGGGCCTGAGATCCCTGGCCTGGAAAGACGAATGCAAGTGATGCGGACATGAAAACGGCTCTCTTGTGGTTGTTCGTCAGAATGAATACGCCGCGGGGACGCACCGAATTTTCAGTTGGATGGCGAGCTGCCGGCAGCGGTCACATCACCAGTGCCGTTTATTGACCGATTGGTCACGAGCAGGTGCTCGAGTCGACTATGCAACTGCTCCGGCAAATTATGCTGAACGTCCCGAGCCGCGCGCAGGATCGCCGACCGGAATCCCTCCGCACCCGCGCTACCGTGGCTCTTGACCACGATACCTTGAAGCCCGAGAAAGCTTGCACCGTTGTACTGCGCCGGCCGTAGATCGGCGCGCAACTGCCGCAACAATGGCAACACCAACGCTCCCACCGCACGTGACACCAACGAGCGGCGGAAAAGCGCTTCAACACGCAAGGCAACCATATGAGCCAATCCTTCGCTGGACTTGAGCAGGATATTTCCAACAAAGCCATCGCACACCGCCACGTCGGTTTCTCCACGAAACAGCCCGTCGCCCTCGATGAAGCCTCGATAGTTGATATCGCCAGCTTGCTGCAGAAGCCCAGCAGCCGCTTTGACCTGCTGGTTGCCCTTGATGTCTTCGGTGCCGACATTGAGTAACGAAACCCGCGGACGCTCAATACCGAGACCCTCTGCCGCAACCGACCCCATCACCGCGAACTGGTAAAGCTGCTCGGCAGAGCAATCCACATTCGCGCCAAGATCAAGCAACAAGCAGACACCCTCGATCGTGGGTATCGCGGCCATCATGGCCGGACGATCGACACCAGGCAGCGTTTTCAATACGTGACGGGCGAGCGCCATCAGCGCACCCGTATTGCCAGCGCTGACACAGGCCTGAGCATGACCGTCACGCACTAACTCCAGCGCAACACGCATGGAAGAGCGCGGCTTGGCACGCAACGCCTGCGTCGGGCGTTCATCCATGCCAATCACCTCTTCTGCGCTGACAATCGTCAGACGAGCGCTATCCACAGCCGGATGCCGAGCGATGATTTCTTCAAGAACGGGAGATTGGCCAACCAGGGCCAGGTGCAGCGAGGGGATTTCAGCCAGGCACTGGAGGCTGGCCGGAACAATGCAGTGGGGACCGAAGTCCCCACCCATTGCATCGATCGCTATGATCGGAGCAGACAAGATTTACTCGTCAGCGCCCTTGTCGATCACTTTACGACCACGGTAGAAACCTTCCGGGGAAACGTGGTGACGCAGGTGAACTTCACCGGTGCTCTTTTCCACGGACAGGGCGTTCGGCACGAGCGCGTCGTGCGAGCGACGCATGTCACGGGCGGAACGAGATTTTTTGTTCTGCTGAACAGCCATTGGATCAACTCCTAAACGTTTGGGTCACGCTTTAACTGCGCCAGTACGCTGAACGGGTTGGACCGCGATACCTCGTCCTCATTCGGCTCGGGCTCATCAGGCCCAACCGGCGGCTGGCAAACTTCTTGGTCATGGAGTGGAACAATCGGAAGAGCAAGCAGAAGCTCCTCTTCAACCAGCGCCAGCAGATCCAAAGGATCTTCTCCCACTTCCAGCACGTCATAGCCCTTGGGCAGGTGCTGACTGCTCGCGCCTTCATTCACCACGGCGTAGACGCATTCGCTGTGAATAGGCAGAACAACCGGCTCCAGACAACGCTGGCAAATCATCGTGACCTCAACATCCAGCGCACTGTGAATCACCACTGTGTGCTGCTCGTCGCGCCCGAAATCTAAACTGGCGCGCACCACACCTTTGTCATCCTCGAGAGGATCGACGAGCCGCTTCAGCTCCGACAATTTCAGCTCACCCTTCAGAGTGGCCGCTCGGTCAGCGAGCTTGCGCGGTTCAACGTGCGGTGGTATTGGTCCTTTCAACATAAGCGCGGCATTCTAGGGATGCACCCCTCGACTGTCAAAGGAATTCAATCCCACAATCGAGCGTAGCCGACCGGCAACCAGACACCCATATAAAGGAAGAAAAATGCGCCGCCTGCTTCTCGCCTCCAGCTCGCCCTATCGACGCGAACTGCTTTCACGATTGCGGCTGACTTTCGACTGCAGCGCCCCGCAAATAGATGAAACCGCACACCCAAGCGAGCTACCCGAACATCTGGTGCGCCGGCTGGCCAGTGAAAAGGCTCGAGCCTTGGCAGCCACCTACCCGGATCATTTGATCATCGGCTCCGACCAGGTCGCGGTGCTGGAACAACGCATCCTTGGCAAACCTCACACATTCGAACGAGCAAAGCAGCAACTGCGAGCCTGCAGCGGCAAAAGCGTAAGCTTTTTGACAGGATTGGCACTATTGGACAGCCGAAGCGGAGCCATCCAGGTCGACTGCACGCCGTTTACGGTGCACTTCAGAGAGCTCAATGATCAACGGATCGAGCGCTACCTGCAAGCCGAACAGCCTTTTGACTGCGCAGGCAGCTTCAAGGCTGAAGGACTGGGGGTTAGCCTGTTCAGAGCCACGAAAGGTCCCGACGCCACGAGTCTAATCGGACTTCCGCTGATCCGGCTGGTCGACATGCTCAACAAGGCCGGAATAGAGGTGCCCTGACAGTTAGCGCAGCTGTGGGCCTTGGAAACCCATCCACAAGGCCAACTGTGAACCGACGCTGGCACCCAGCTTCTTGGTAAAACGGTCCAGAGCGGAATCCTTGACGGTGAAATCCAACAGCTCCTCCTCGCCGATCACCTCGCGCGCAACGTAGCTGGCGCTTCCAAGCCCATCGATCAGGCCCAGCTCCAGCGCCTGCTCACCGGACCAGATAAGTCCTGAAAACAGCTCGGGATGCTCATCGACCTGCAAACGATCTCCGCGCCCCCGCTTGACGCTTTCGATGAACTGGCGATGCGTGGTTCCCAGCACACCTCGCCAGAACTCGGTTTCCTCCGGCTTTTCAGGCTGGAATGGATCCAGAAATGCCTTGTGCTCACCCGAGGTATAGACCCGGCGCTCCACTCCAAGCTTATTCATCGTTTCGACGAATCCGAAGGTAGCCGCCGTGACTCCTATAGAGCCGACCAGGCTCGACTTGTCCGCATAGATCTCATCCGCGGCGCTAGCGATGTAGTAGGCGCCCGACGCGCCCAGATCGGTAATCACCGCATAGACCTTGACGGCAGGATATTCGCCACGCAACCGGCGAATCTCGTCGTAGATGTAGCCAGACTGCACTGGACTACCGCCCGGGCTATTGATCCGCAACACTACACCTCTGGTGCTGGAATCTTCGAAGGCCGCTCTCAGCGCCCCGACAATATTGTCCGCACTCGCCGATTCCTCATCGGCAATCATTCCTCGCACATTGATCACCGCAGTATGACTACCACTCGCACCCTTGCTGTCACCGACCTTTAACAACGGTGAGAACAGCAAAAGCGCGCCAAATAAATAGGTGAAGGTCAACAGCTTGAAGAATATCCCCCAGCGTCGAGCCCGCCGCTGCTCCTGCACACCAGCAAGCAACGTCCTTTCCAGCACCTTCCAGCTGTTGCGCTCTTCCTGTTCCTTAGCCTCGGTCACGGGTGCTCTCCATTCATCCGACATATTCAACTACCTCTAGAGCCGTATCAGTGGAGCGCAACCAGTCACCGAGCTCCGAAAAATGATTAATGGACATGCACGGCGCACAGGTCTGCAACACCTCAAGGGTTTGCGCGCCATAGGAAACAGCGACACTGTCTACCCCTGCCCGTCTGGCCATCTCGAGATCGAACAACGAGTCCCCAATCATCAAGGCCCGCTCAGGACGGACGCCGCAGTGCGCCAAAATCTCATGAGTCATCAACGGATCAGGCTTGCTCGCGGTCTCGTCCGCGCAGCGGGTCACATCGAAAAAATCGCTCCAACCCTGAGCTGCTAGCACCCTATCCAGCCCGCGCCGCCCTTTTCCAGTCGCAACGGCAAGCAGGTGCCCTTGCTCGCGCAACTGCTGCAACGCCAGCGCGACTCCCGGATAGAGTACCGATGGCTCAGCTTCCAGTAGAAGATAATGATCGGCATAGGCACGACGAAACGCCTCGACAATCTTCGCATCCGTCACATGCGGATACAGCGCAGCGATCGCCTCGGGCAAACCGAGTCCGATGATGCCCTTAATAAGGTCTTCGACGAGGGCGGGCAGGCTACAGTTCGCCGCAGCGACGGAAATCGACTCGACGATACGCCCGATCGAGTCCACCAAGGTCCCATCCAAGTCGAAGATCAACAGATCGTATCTATTCACCAAGCCTCTCCAGCGTTCGCACCCAGGCATCATCGACCGGCGCTTCCAGGCTCAGTTCGCCGCCGCCCGGCAGGGGCACCGTCAAAGCATAAGCATGCAGAAACAAACGCTTGCCGCCCAGCTCACGGATGACTCTGGAGAATTCTTCATCGCCATATTTGCTGTCGCCAGCGATGCCATGACCGGCATGACGCGCGTGCACACGGATTTGATGAGTACGTCCCGTCACCGGCTTAGCCTCGACCAGCGTGGCAAAGTCACCGAAACGACGTAGCACACGGAAAAGCGTCAGCGCCTCCTTGCCCTCCTCGGTGACCTCAACCATCCGCTCGCCTGAGCGCAGGGTATTTTTCAGCAGCGGTGCATTTACCTGCTTCTTGCCGGTATCCCAGCGGCCACGCACCAGCGCCATGTAGCGCTTGTCGACACCGTCTCCGCGCAGCGCCTGATGCAAATGGCGCAACATGCTGCGTTTCTTGGCAATCATCAGCAGCCCAGACGTATCCCGATCCAGGCGATGCACCAATTCCAGCTCTTTTGCGTCCGGGCGCAGCTGGCGCAGCGCTTCGATGACACCAAAGCTGAGACCGCTGCCACCATGCACCGCGATCCCCGCAGGCTTGTTCAGCACGATCAGTGCCTTGTCTTCGTAGACGATCGCCGTTTCCAGCCGCTCGAGCAGTCCCTGCGCCAGCGGAACCGGCTCGTCCCGCTCCGCCAGCCGAAGCGGCGGCACGCGAACGACGTCACCTGCCTGGAGTTTGTATTCGGGCTTGATCCGCCCCTTGTTCACACGTACCTCGCCTTTGCGCAGGATGCGGTAAATCAGCGTCTTGGGCACACCCTTGAGCTGAGTACGGAGGAAATTGTCGATGCGCTGGCCGGCAAGCTCCGGCGAGACCTCGAGCAGCTGCACGCCGGAGGTCTGAGAGGGGGTATTGGTCATCCGCGGATGATAGCAATTTTCCGTTATTTGAAGCACCGAAACATTGCTGTTATAGTCCAAACGCCGCCAAAAGCGGCCAAGTCGAGGGATGCCAGCGAAACCGCCATTCCCGACTTAGCACTGTTCGAGGACGTGAGGCCGTCCGACGGAGCTTCTCTCAGTAGCAGAAGCCCCGAAACAAGCCTTGAAGACATGATGCGTGCCCCCGCTGGGGAATCGCGATAATCGATAACCCGCTCCCGGACTCTGTGAGCGGCACCCGATTTTCGAAGTATGAGTGTTGGGTGGAGATGCACAGCCATCGGATTGCGTAGCAAAGGCTTTCACAGACGCTTCATTTCGTCCGCTACCGATTGCTGATTCCTCCTCCCCGAACACTGCTTCTGTTCCGACAGAAGCAGGAGACGTCGTCGCGACGCCGGCCCAACTGGCCTCACATCGCTGGACACTGGAGTGCCTTACAACCATTCCTGACTCACCTGACACCGACCGCGAGAGTCGTGTGTGCCGAACGCCGTTTCCGCTGCCCTGGAAACCGACGGTACTACATGAAAAGAATGCTGATTAACGCAACTCAACCCGAAGAGTTGCGTGTTGCACTGGTCGACGGCCAGCGCCTGTTCGATCTCGATATCGAATCTGGCGCCCGCGAGCAAAAGAAGGCCAACATCTATAAGGGCAAGATCACTCGCGTCGAGCCCAGCCTTGAAGCCGCTTTTGTTGATTTCGGCGCCGACCGCCACGGCTTCCTCCCCCTCAAGGAAATTTCCCGCGAGTACTTCAAAAAGGCTCCGGAAGGCCGCGTTAATATCAAGGACGTCCTGAGCGAAGGTCTGGAAGTCATCGTCCAGGTCGAGAAAGAAGAACGCGGCAACAAGGGCGCTGCTCTAACGACTTTCATCAGTTTGGCTGGCCGTTATCTGGTACTGATGCCGAACAACCCACGTGCAGGCGGTATCTCCCGCCGGATCGAGGGCGAAGAGCGTAACGAGCTGCGTGAAGCGTTGAACGGTCTCAATGTTCCTGCTGACATGGGATTGATCGTCCGCACCGCCGGTCTTGGTCGCTCCAGTGAAGAAATGCAATGGGACCTGGACTACCTGCTGCAGCTTTGGAGCGCAGTAAAGGAAGCTTCCCAGGACCGCCCCGCTCCCTTCCTGATCTACCAGGAATCCAACGTCATCATCCGCGCCATCCGCGACTATCTGCGCCAGGACATTGGCGAGGTGTTGATCGACAGCGTCGAAGCGCAGAACGAAGCCCTTTCGTTCATCCAGCAAGTGATGCCGCAGTACGCCAGCAAGATCAAGCTGTATGAAGACAGCGTGCCGCTGTTCAACCGCTTCCAGATCGAAAGCCAGATCGAGACCGCCTTCCAGCGCGAAGTGAAGCTGCCGTCCGGTGGATCCATCGTCATCGACCCCACCGAAGCTTTGGTATCCATCGACATCAACTCGGCACGCGCCACCAAGGGCGGCGATATCGAGGAAACCGCTTTACAGACTAACCTGGAAGCAGCCGAGGAGATCGCTCGTCAGCTGCGTCTGCGCGACATCGGCGGTCTTATCGTCATCGACTTCATCGACATGACCCCGGCGAAGAATCAGCGCGCCGTGGAAGAAAAGGTTCGCGAGGCCCTCGAAGCCGACCGCGCGCGCATTCAGGTCGGTCGTATCTCGCGCTTCGGCCTGCTGGAAATGTCCCGTCAGCGCCTACGTCCGTCGCTCGGCGAAACCAGCGGCATCGTCTGCCCTCGTTGCAACGGCCAAGGCATCATCCGTGACGTCGAATCCCTGTCCCTGGCCATCCTGCGCCTGATCGAAGAGGAAGCACTTAAGGACCGCACCGCCGAAGTTCGCGCCCGCGTGCCCTTCCAAGTTGCCGCCTTCCTGCTTAACGAAAAGCGCAACGCCATCACGAAAATCGAACTGCGCACCCGCGCGCGGATCTTCATTCTGCCGGACGATCACTTGGAAACGCCGCACTTCGAAGTGCAGCGTTTGCGCGACGACAGCCCGGAAATCGTAGCCGGCCAGGCCAGCTACGAGATGAGCCCGACCGAGGTCGAGGAAGCTCAGCCAGTCAGTTCTACACGTACGCTGGTTCGCCAGGAAGCCGCAGTGAAAACTGCACCACAGCGCACCGCCCCGGCACCGACGCCCGCCCCCGCGCCAGTAGCAGCTGCGCCTGCCGCTCCAGAGCCGAGCCTGTTCAAGGGGCTGGTCAAGTCCTTGGTTGGCCTCTTCGCCGGCAAGCAGGAAGCACCGACGGTCGAAGCTGAGAAGAAACCTGCAGCGAGCAGCCGCCCGCAACGCAACGATGAACGCCGTAGCGGGCGTCAACAAAACCGCCGTCGCGACGCACGCGGTAATCGTGACGAAGAGCGCAAGCCACGCGAGGATCGCGCCCCTCGTGAAGAACGCCCGGCCCGCGAAGAGCGGCAGCCGCGCCCGCCACGCGAAGAGCGCAAGCCACGCGAAGCCCGTGAGCCGGTCGAGGCCAACGATAGCCCTTCGCAGCAGCAGCCACGCCGCGAACGCACCCCGCGTGAAGATCGTCAGCCCCGCGAAGAGCGCAAGCGCGAACTGCGCGCACCGCTCGACGAGCCAACGCAGACCGCTCCAAACGCCGGCACCAGTGAGGAAACCACCGAGCGTAAGCCGCGCCCGCCTCGCGAAGAGCGCAAGCCGCGCGCGGAGCAAAGCGTGAGTGCGGAGGAGCTGCAACAGAACGAAACGGCTGAAAACGCCCAGGACGAGCAGGATTCGACCGAGAGCGGTGATCGCCCACGGCGCCGTTCCCGTGGCCAGCGTCGTCGCAGCAACCGCCGTGATCGTCAGCGCGACGCCAATGGAAACGAGATCGACGGCGAAAGCGAGACCTCCACAGCTGAAGTCAACGAAAGGGATGCTCCGGTGAAATCCGAGCAGGTCGCTATTGCCGCGACCGCTGCGGCTCTCGCTGCTAACACGGCCGACACCGATACGGCGCCAGCTGTAGCCCAGACAGACATCGAGGCTGCTCCGCAAGCACCGATAGAAGCTGAAACGGCCAACGAAACCGTTGCCGAAACCGAAGTGGTCGAGCCAGCCAAAAATGTCGCACCGATCGCTCAAGCTGACGCCGCTGAGGCGGTCGCTGCGCAAGCCGAGCCAGCGCCTGCCCCACAGGTAGTCGAACAGCCCGAGCCGACCATCAGCGAGCCTAAGGTCATCGAAGAAGCCGCACCTGTCGCCGAGCAGCCTGCTCCAGCGTCGATCGAACCGGTACCAGCCCCAACTATGACCGGTCGCGCGCCTAACGATCCGCGGGAGGTACGCCGTCGCCGCCTCGAACAGGAGCGTCTGGCAAAAGAAGCCGCTGAATCCGAAGCAAAAGCTGCCGAAACTCAAGCTCCGGCTGCAACTGAAACTCAAGCCGAAGCAGGCTTGCCATCAGACCTGGCCAGCCCGGAGATCGTGAGCGCGCCAATTGGCGATGCATCAGCCGAACAAACGACTAACGCAGCCAGCGACGATGAGGAGAGGACTGCTGAAGCCACTCAACAGCCTGAGCAGTTCACGGCAGAGCCGGAAGTCGAACAAGTCTCCACCGATACCCCGCAGCCCGAGGCAGAGCCGTTCAAGCCCGCCACGCAAGCGGGGCCTGAGGTGGCTGACGAAGCCGACGAGCAGGACGACGACAAGAAGCATCAGAGCTGATAGCCACAGCTGTTGAAGCCCTGCATGCGGGGCTTCCAGCTGAAAAGCCCCGGTTTCTAGCCGGGGCTTTTTATTGAAGCGGCTTCGCTTCGCTGCGAGCAGGCTAACCGCTACGCATTCAGGCTCGCCAAAAATGACGAACCCCACACTCCGTGGGGTTTCGTCATTCAGCTCTCCCGCAGGGAGCGGGCACTCATGGCGTCATCAGGCGCGATCGATGCCTTTCTTTAGGGTGTCTTTGGCTTCACCTTTCACCTGCTGCGCCTCTCCCTTGATTTCCTGTCCTTGACCTTCGTTCTTCATGCGCTGATTGTCAGTGGCCTCACCGATTCCTTGTTTAACCTTACCTGCTGCTTCATTGAGGTTGCCTTTCATTTTGTCTTCAGAGCTGCTCATGGCATATTCCTCTCACTTCGTGGGTTATGAACAATGGACCGGGCTGATCGCACTATAGTTTCGCTTTTCCGAAGAGCGGTATCGACGTACTTCTAAGCCAAATAGGTTCAACCGCTACGTGCTTTTTTCATCAACCGGTTGAACAGAGGCCGGCCGGCCAGATGAATGAATAGCGGCGCGCCAACGATCAGATAGAAGTAATAGGTCACGAAGCGCCAAACAAGAATGGCGGCCGCAGCGGTTGATTTGCCTACCAGAGGCGCGAGCAAGGCAGCTGATGCCAGTTCGGCACTCCCTGCACCACCCGGCAACAAGCTCAACTGCCCGGCAGTAAGGGCCAGTAGCTGGATGATGAAGGTCCACGCCCAGGCAAGTTGGCTACCCAACCCCTGCAGGGTGAGGTAAAGCACGCTGTAACGCAGCAGCCAGTGCAGTGTCGTCAGTACGAACACGCCAAGCAGGATCGCCCGCGGCAACCGGAAACAATCCAGCAGAGCATTGCGAAAGCTCAACACTTTGCGCGCCCAGAAGCGCTTTCGTGGGGCCTTCATGCCCAGACGACCGGCCAGCCAGCCATTGATCAAAAATACCTGCCGATGGAAACGCCCGAGCAACGCCAGCAGCACCATCAGGCCGAGCAGCAACGCGGCGCTGAAACCCAGCAGGCTGGCGATATAGGTGTTGATCGAGTGAGTTACTGCGTAAATCAACACACCCACCAGCGCGCAGCTGAAGAACAGTAGATCGGCCAATTGTTCGACGGCAAAGGTTGCGGTGCCCTTGGCAGGCGTCACGCCCTGATGATGCAACAATGCCATCATCGTCAGCGGCCCGCCGGCACCACCCGGCGTGGCGCAGATGGCAAATTCGGTGGCGATGACGATGCCCAGCGCACGAGGCTGCCGCAGGCGGCGTCGCCCGATCAGCAGTCGCAACCGAAACGCATTGAGATACCAGCCGAGCACGATCATGCCAAGCATCGACAACAACAGCACCGGCGGGAAGCGCAGCAACCGCTCGAACAGCCCGCTGCCGCCCAACAGAAGCGGAACCAGCGCCGCGATCAGCAAGGCACCGGCCAACAGCCACCAGCGGCGGTTCATGCCACGGCGCTCGAGACGGGCGCGTGCCGGCGCAACCACTCGATCTTGGTCATCGGCGCTCTTCCTTCCGCCAGCAATCTGGCCAGCAGATCAAGCCAGTAACGACGCGAGAACTCATGGCGCATATCGACCGGATGAAGACCGAGGCGTAACACCGCTGCCTGACGATGCCGGCTGAGCATCTTTTCACTGACTAGATGCGACATGCCGCGGCGCCAGGCGCTGCGCGCGCTCCAGACAAGGCCGGGAGCGGCTATTGCGGTGTAATCGGGCAACAGGTAGAAATGCCCCGGGTCGCTGGTGTAGCTCAGACCAGTTGCCGCCAAGGCCTGCCGCGCGCCGCTACCCAACAACCACGCAGGCGCGACGAAACCGTGCAAGGGCCACTGGTTTCGCTCGAACAGCTCGATGCCTCCTTGTAGACGCCTGGCTGCCTCGTGCCGATCCAGCGAATAGAACTCACCTTCATGAGTAAACACCCGGCGCATGAACCACTCCCGAGGCGTGCGAGGCGCCGGCGCCTCGTCCGCGTGATGATAGCCGTGCAGTATCAGCTCATCACCGCGGGCGAGACGCCCGTCGAGCATATGCCGAAATTGATGAGCGTCTTCGAGTCGGTTGCGGTGATGGAAATCTGGTACCACCAACCAGCAAATCGGAATTCCGCCCAGCGCATCGACGGCTTCGACAAAGGGTTCGTAATCAGGCCAAGTTTCCGGCGCCACGTCATGCAGCACCAGTATCAGGCTGCGCTCAGCCATGCACGGCGACCGGCAGATCGACCGTGCCCATTACCGCGTGATAGTGCGCCAACAGGCCGGCCACTACAGCGTCCCAGGCATGATGAGCTTCGACGTGCTGGCGGGCTCGGGCACCCAGCAAGCGTGGGTCATCCTCGAAGATCTCGCGTACCGCCTGCGCCATCGCCAGCGCATCCAGCGGACGGCACAGGCGGCCGGTATGAAACGGCACCAGCTCAGGCAATGCACCGGCTCGCGCAGCAATCACCGGAATGCCACAGGCCATGGCTTCCAGTGCGACCAGCCCGAACGTTTCCTGGTTACCGGCATGTAGCAACACATCGCAGCTGGCCATGTAACGCGCCACGTCGGCTGCGGGGCAGAAACGATCGATCACCGTAACGTTCTCGGGCACCCGTTGAGGCATGCGCGACCCAACCAGCAACAGATGATAGGGCTTGCCGAGCGACCGAGCAGTGTCCAGTAGGACATCGATGTTTTTTTCTCTGGAACCGCGTCCGGCAAAGATCAGCAGGCGCGCCTCGTCTGGCAATCCAAGCTTCCGGCGCAGCTCAGGATCACGCCGGGTCGGGCGGAAGGTTTCCAGATCCACACCCAAGGGCTGTACATAAACATCGCCGACGCCAAGGTCTTGCAGCTTTTCGGCCATTATCCGACTCGGCGCAAGCACACGGTCGAAGCCGCTGTATAGCCGCGAGACATAGCCGTTCATGTTGGTTCCCAGCCACCCGCCGATGCGGTTGCTTACCAGCAGCGGCAGGTCGGAGTGATAGAACCCGATGACCGGAACGTCGAGACGTCGCCCCGCGTCCAGCGCCGCCCAGGCGGTCATGTACGGATCACCGACTTCGATCACATCGGGGCGCAGGATGCGTAACTGATTGCGCCACGGAGCGCGCCGTACCGGGAAGCGGTAGCCCTTGCCGAAAGGCAGTGCCGGCGCGGGTATCTGGTAAATGCCGCCGTTATGGCTATGACTGTCGCCCGGCACCAAGATGCTGTGGCGAACCCCTGAATACAGTTGCAGCCGGCGGTGTTTGGCCTCGAGATAGGTACGCACCCCACCACTGGCGGGTGCGTAAAACATAGTCATGTCGGCGATATGCAAGATGGAGCGTCTCCGTAAGGTCTCGATGCAGCACCTTCGGAAGACGAGCGACAGTTAATTCGCTCAGCCGAAACCTGCCACGGCTAAAGCCGCTGCGTCCGAAAGATTCTGCAACAAAATCAATGGACCTCCAGCCGTGACAGTTGTTCGCGCGCGCTGGGTCGGCAACCTTAGCCATCGACGCGCTTGTCTCCCTCATCCTTGCCCTCGGAGGACGCATGCTCGATGACAGCGTTCATCTCCGCGCCAAACAGCAGCACCGCTGCGGAAATATAGAAGTAGAGCAACAGCACGATGACCGCCCCGATACTGCCGTAGGTGGCGTCGTAGTTGCCGAAGTTCTGCACGTAGATCCCGAAGCCCACCGATGCGGCAATCCAGACGATGACCGCCAGTACTGAACCCGGCGTGATGAAACGAAACTCCTGCTCGACGTCTGGCGTGACGTAGTACAGCAACGCCACGACCAACATCATCAGAAACACGATTACGGGCCAGCGCAGCCACGTCCACAGCGTCACCACAATGTCCTTCAGGCCCACCTGCTCGGCGAGCCACTCGATCACTTGTGGTCCGGTCACCATCAAACCTGCCATCGAGAGCAGAATCAGCGCCAGGCCGACGGTATAGACGACCGCCAACAGCATCAGCTTCCAGGTCGGCCGGCCCTCCTTGACGTCGTAGGCCTTGTTCATGGCATTCATCAGTGAGCGAACGCCGATCGACGCGGACCACAACGCAACGAGAATACCTATCGATAGCAGCCCGCTTTTCTGCTCCTGCATCTGGTCGATCACCGGATTGACCAAGTCCAATGCATCGGGCGGAAGCATCAGCGATACCTGCTCGCGCAGCCAGGCGAAGAAATCCTCAAGATTGAGCATGCCCAGCATGGCAATCAGGAACAGCAGGAAGGGGAACAACGAAAAAATCGCTCGATAGGCCAACGCCGATGCATAGGTCGTCATGTCATCGTTGCTGAACTCCTTCACGGTGCGTTTCAGCAACTCGAAACTGCCGATGCCGCGCGTATCCAGCAATGCCATTGCGTTACCCCCGAGCTGATAAAAATCGAAACCTTCAAAAAATGGGACGACCGGACCATACAAGAGTTCTCCTACGGCCGCCCCGGCTGTCGCCCGGACAGAGCCTCACGAAATCCGCCGGCGCCGGCATCCATGGTGTGCCGGAGCGGCTCGCGCTATTGGTCTGGGCGGAGCGTAATTGTTGCGTGTGGCCATGGTACCCAAGGAACTTTCGGCCTCGCCAACGCTCTTGATGGAGTCTCAGTTCAGTGCATCGCTGACTGCAGGCGCAACCGCGCAGCGCAACGACCGGAACATGCGGTTGATCTGTCGGCGAATCTCGGCTCGCCCCGAAAATTGCCACGCGGATACGCCAGATATGGCTTATGCCGCTCTCGCGGCCGCAGGAGCATCGAATGAAATCGGGATATGCAACGGACGCCCCACAGCCACGAATGAGCGCAGACCTTCTCAAATATGCCCGCCTGATCTTAACCAAAGGCAGCGGCGCCGCGGCTACGCTCGGGCTGAATATTCTGCTGGCGCGCCTGTTGGTTCCTGAACTCGCCGGTACGGTGTTCTTTTGCGTCGCCTTGGGCATCTTTCTGTCCCTGCTCGCACGGCTTGGGTTGGACATCGCCTGCCTGAAGAGCATTTCTTCATTGAGCGATGGCCAGCAACGCCGCTACTTCCACCGTGCGCTGGGTCTCGCCACGCTGATGAACGTTCCGGTCTTTCTGATCGGCCTGGCTGTGGTGTATTTCTCCGAAACCACCCAGGCGCATTTCGCTCATGCCACCGTCCTGTTCGCGGTCACCGCGCTCGGCCTGTCGTTGCTAAGCATTTCCAGCGAGACGCTAAAAGCCAAACATAGAACCAGCGAGGGACTGTTCTGGCAGACTGCGTTCCAACCAGCCCTGACGTTGCTGCTGGTCGCGATCTCCGGCAATGACCTGACCACCGTGGCCGGCTGCTTTGCGGTCAGCTATGGCCTGGCCATCCTCGGCTCGATATGGCGCGCCCATTCCAGCCTGCCGGCCGCCGACTCCCAACCCGCGCTCAGCTGGCGAGAAATGCTCATCTTGTGCGTACCGCTGATGCTCATCGCCGTGATGAACAGCATCATCGAACTGTCCGACACCTTGATGCTCGGCGTACTGCGCTCGGCCAGCGAGGTCAGCATCTATTACATAGCTGCGAAGATCGCCGCGCTCTCGACTACCTTGCTGTTCATCATCAACGGCACCATCGCCCCGGACATCTCGAAACGCTGGGCCCGGAACGATCGCACGGGGGCATTCGCTATCGTGCGAAGATATTCGCGCTTCATGTTTGCGCTGGCCCTGGTGATTCTGCTCGCCATTGGCCTGCTGCGCGAATACATCCTGGCCGTGTTCGGCGCCGAGTATCGGGAACAGGGCATCTACCCATTGCTGGTACTGGCTGCGGGCTATTTCTTCGTGCTGGCCGCAGGACCGCTTGGCATATTCATGACCATGACCGGCAACCACCGCCGCTACCTGCATAACAACATCGCAGCCTGCGTGATCAACGTCGCGCTCAACCTCATTCTGATCCCGCGCTATGGCGTCAATGGCGCCTGTTTCGCCACAGCCGTGGCGCTGACACTGAAAAACGCCCTGCTTTACGTCCAGTTCAAACACATCGAAAGGAGTCCGACGCCATGACTGACCGGATAAACGTAATCGCTTACGGAGCCTATGACCGGCACAACTATGGCGACCTGCTCTTTGCAATCGTCCTCAAACGCTACTTGGAAGCCGACGGCCGCTTTTCCGTTCTGGTCGCGGCGACCAAGAAGTCCAATCTATCGAGCTATGGGGCGCTGCCTACTATTCCGCTGAAGAAAGCACTGGAAGCAACCCGTGACCAGCCTAAAACCATGCTCATCGTCGCCGGCGGCGAATGCCTGACCGCGCAATGGGAGAGCATCATCGGCTACCTCGCGCCGCAGGCGATCTACTACCCGATCAAGGCCAGCCCCTACCTTATCGGCCACAAGACTTTCATTCGCCTGAGCCGACTGTTCACCTCGATTCCATCGGATATCCCGCTGGTCTTGGGCGAGCGCGACCTCCCCGGTTACAAGGTGATGTACAACAGCGTGGGCGGCAATGAGATTAGCCGTAAGAAGCCGTTGATCCACCAAGCCATCCAACGAAATCTCAAGGACTGCACCTATGTTTCGGTGCGTGACCGCGAAACCTCGGCCGAACTGGACAAGCTTGGTGTCGAGCACAACCTGGTGCCCGACAGCGCCATTCTCATCTCCGATATTTTCCCGCAGCAAGTCGACCCGACCGAGCCCGGACACATCGTTTTCCATATATCCGATCACCATGCCAAGCGACGAATCGAGGCGATTGCTCAACAGCTGACCGAGCTCAACGTCACCACCGGATTGAAGATCGCCCTGCTCACCATCGGCAAGGCACCGGGACACTCCGACGACGGCCCGCTCGACAAACTGCACAGTCTATTGGGAGACGAGCGCGCTTACCGCGTCGATAGCGGCAACATTGACGACATCATCCGCTGCATCGCCACCAGCAAGCTCTACTGCGGCACCAGCCTGCATGGCGCCATTACCGCCCTGGCCTATGCCGTTCCGCAGATAGCGCTTCTTCCGCAGCGCGTCGTCAAGCTGTCGAGCTTCCTCGAAACCTGGGTGCCGAAGCAGTCTTGCGGATTTGCAGAGGTTCCCCAGATCAGCCAGATCGGTTCCAACCTGATTAATGCCTTCGGCGACACCCAGCGAGCCGAGCTACGTGCCGTTGTCGAGGCGATGAAAAGCCGAGTTCGCGCCAATCTCGATCATATGATCAAGCTTTACGAGCAGGCCCCTGCTCGGGGCGAGGAGGAAGCAGAGGGGCAACCCAAATCAGAAGCCCTTGCCGCGAACTAGCGTTACGAATGCACATAAGTGTCAGCGCCTTTGCAAAAGACAGATGTTTACTTCCGAGCGAGAAGTATTCTCGGGAGAAATGAAAAAGGGTTAGCCGAGGCTAACCCTTTGTCTTTTCATTGGTGCCGGTGAGAGGAGTCGAACCCCCGACCTTCGCATTACGAATGCGCTGCTCTACCTACTGAGCTACACCGGCAATAAGCGGCGCATTGTCATATTTTCGCCGGTGCAGCCTCAAGACCTTACCGGCGAAACTGCTACTTGAGCAGACGCGAAACGACGCTGCGTGACGTCACAATCCAGCTGAGTTCGAGCCGGTTGTGCTTGTCGAGCTCGAATTCGACCGAGTAGCTTCGCCATGTTCGGCGCTTTGCTGCTTGACCTGAGCCGCGACCTCTTCACCTTTGGCCGATATTTTCTGATACCCCTCTTCAGCCTTGTGGCGAAGATTGTCGGTCATGCGGTCACTGGCCTCACCCAGCATCTCGTCCTCGCGCCGCGTCGGCGGCACCGAAGCGGCCAGCAACGCACCCAACGCGATACCGATTGCGCCAAGTGCCAGAGGCTGCTCTTGGAGAAGTTGATTGAAGCCGCCACGCGCCCGGTCAGCGCCGCCGCGCAGCCTTTCGGAGGCGTGGCGCCCAGAGTCGCTGGCCCGCGTACGGGCATTGCCGAGTGACTCGGAAACGTTGTGGCTCATTTGGCTGGCCTTGTCCTTGAGACTGGCGCTCTGTTGCTTGATCCCAGCGGTCTTGGCCGAAAGCTTGTCACCCATCGAGGGCCCGGTTGATGTACCGCCATAGCTGCTGGTAGTGACGTTCGAATGTGGCTGACGATTCTGCCCTGCCATCATCCAGAGCAACCCTATGGATGTCAGTACCGTTGGCACCGGGTTGGCCTTGACCGTATTGCTCAGGTTTGAAAAGAACTCTCCGCCACCGCCTTTCACGTAACCCAAAGCGGTATCGATGAGCTCGCCCGGAGACAGCTTGCTTTCCAGCGCGTGAACAATATTGCCTATCTCGGCTCGCGTCTGGTCAATTTCCCGCTCCAGCTCGGCGGGATCCTTCTGTGCTTCGGCATCTATCTGATTACGTGTGCTCATGATGTGTGCCCCTTGACGGCTTCTTTATCCTTGTTGACCGAGTGAATGGTGCGCTCAGGCTTGAAAGAGGAAGCCTCGAATTTCTTCTTGCCGGCAGACACCATCACCAGACCGATCACGACGACGACACCGCCGACGATCAGCGCAGCGAGCCATTGCTCCATGACCGTGCTCAAGCCATAAACCGCCGACATCAGCAGGACGATGAAGCCGCCAAGCAGCACTGCACCACCGGTGGCGACGCTGGCAGCACCGGCCTTGGTGGCACGGATGGACTCGCTCAGTTCGGCCTTCGCCAGCGCCAGTTCTTTGGTCACCAGCGATGGAACTTCGTGAGTCAACTGTCGCAACAGTCCACCAACGGAGCTGTCATTTTCGGTACGTGCGCCCGGCTCCGGTGTCACTGTGGTCGTGGTTGTCTTACGTGCTTCGCTCATGGGAAAAGCCCTCCGTCAGTACCTTTGCCGTCGCGGTTGGATGTGGAGCCGAGACCAGCTCCCGTACCCGTGGTTGAACCAACGCTGCTGCCAGTCCCGGTGCTGCCGGTACCCAGCCCCGCTCCGAGATCGGCCCCACCGACGCCGGTGCTCGCTCCGGTCGTGGTCGATGTGGGTCGCGAACTGGTGGCTGAAGAAACCCCTGCATTGCTGATGCTGCCGATCGTTCCAGACTCACCGGTGTTCAGGCGTTCGTTCAGCTCATCCTGATCGGGGAAACGGTCCCCACCAGAAGCGTCATATCGGCTGCCCGAGGACGAAAACGACGAAGCGGAGCTATCCTGATGACCATAGTCGCCGTGGGACGCTCGCTTGCTGGAAGCACGGGCAAAGCGAGTCAACCCGAATCCGAGCGCAACGCTGCCCGCGATGAACAAGCCGGGGTTGTCCCGTGCCAGCCGGTTCACGTCCTGAAACAGCTGATCCACACTCTTGCCGCGCAGGTCATCGGAGAGCTTGACCATGCTTTGCGCCATGGTTGAAACATAATTGGACAAGCCCAGGCGATCCTGACCCTCCAGCTCTTGAGCGGCTGCCTTAGCGCTCTGAGCAACAGCCTCAAGCTCATCGGCAGCTGTTTCACGATAGCCTTCGAGCTGGCTCTTGCCCTGCGTTTTCACCTGATCGGCAGCTTGTCGAGCCTTGGCTTTGGCATCTTCAGCTGCGTGATCCATCGTCGAGCCGGCAGTGGACTGGCTGGAAGTAGAGCTTGAAATGCTGGAAGCAGAATTGGGGCCGGTCTTGGGTTGGCCACCGTAACCAGTGATTTCTTCGTCGGGTGTCGTCATTTTGATTCACCTTTTATATGGCTTGGCCGGAAGACCACGGTCCGTAGAAACACAGCAATTGCAGAACCGCGAACTATGTAATTTCGGTGCGCACATATATGGTGACCGGGGCTGTATTTTCGAGTTCCCTTATTTTGGCGAGCCCCCGGCTAGGACAGTCAGTTGCGTAAGTTCATTTTTTTTGTAAATTTCCGCAGCGTACTTTAATGGCAAGCTGCCTGCACTTCCTTGCAATGCCGCTTAACTATTGGGCTTAAGCGTAACGGCGTGATTAACAAGCGAAGCGGTTAAGTGATAGTTGGAAGGCTCCGATAATACGAAGTCATACTCTGCCCCTCTCAACCGAGCGAAACCACAGCCGACGAGCAGCACTCCTTTATAAAGCCGCCTTTTTAAAGGCACAAAAAAAACGGGCCCGTAGGCCCGTTTTCTTTTTGGTCGCGGTTTACAGCGGACCGATGGTAGAACAAGTCTTCTTAGCAGCTGCATGCTTCTGCAGCGGTGCCAACTGAGGGCGATGCTTACCGCTGGTTACGTCAAGCGCCATGATGTTTTCACCCCAGCGAGGACCGGCTGCCCAGTAGCTGCTCGGGATGCAGTTCTCAGCGAGGTAAGCCAGCAGCTTGTCGGTAGCGACCACGGCAGAGGGAGAGAAGTCCGGAATGCCATGCTCACCGAGGTAGCCACGCAGCTTGTTCTTCTTCAGCCACTCGACCCAAGGCTTGACCCGCTCGACACCCAGCATCGGAGCGAAGGTCTCGTTACGATTGCGGTAGGTACCCGAGTAATCATGGTCGAGGTACTGGTGCGCCTCGTAGACCAGATTGTTCTTCGGGTCACGCATCCACGGATCGTTGATCAGCTGGGTGTTGTACTTCTGCCAGTGGAACGCGCTGGAGTAACGGTCACCTGCGATCATGATCCAGTTGGACGAGTCGATCTTGCGGATCGCCTGGCCAGCTGCCTGAGCAGTTTGCGGCCACATGTTGTTGCCAGTGTTGTACGGCTCGTTCATCAGACCGTAGCCATACAGTGCCGGATGCTTGGACACCTGCAGGGCGATCTTGCGCCAGGTTTCTGCGAACTGGGCGCGTGGTACTTCCGGTGAGTTGATCACCTTGCCGTAATAACGGTAGTAGTTGTGCATATCAAGGATGACCTTGATGCCGTGCTTATGAGCGTGGTCCAGGGACTTCATGATCCGCCCCATTTCCGCTGCGTCCAGCTCGGTGCCCAGCTTGGGCTGCACACGCTCCCAGAGGAAGCCCAGGCGCACGAGTTTGAAGCCGAGCGCGCTATGACGCTTGTAGTACGACTCGTCGGCGAAGGTGTAGCCCTTGTTGTAGATGCCCGGAACGTTCGATGGATCGAACACGCCCGAACCGAAGTTCACGCCAACCAGGTCGATGCCCTTGCCGTCGGAAACGACCGGTGGCGTCGGAGCCGGGGTCGGTGCTGGCGTTGGAACAGGCTTTGGAGTCGGAGCGGGCGTCGGGGCCGGAGGCGTGGTCGCGCCGGTGCTGGACACCACACTGATGGTCTTCGGATAACCGACAGCGCTGGCCGACAGCGCACTGCCGCTCAACATTACGGAGAGGTGAGCACCCACGTCGTAGACAGCAGCAACCTTGCGTACTTGGCCGTCGGCCAGTTTCACCGACGCACCGACAACGAACGCAGACTTGTTGGCAGCGTTATCCGGGATCGAGAAGCCGGCCGACTTGCGGTAGATGCCGTTTTCCCAATCCGAGTTGGTGAAGCTGTTCAGTCCAGCGCTATGAGCCGTGCTCGGAGCGGTCGGGGCCGGCGTAGGTGTAGGAGCAGGCTTCGGCGTAGACGGAGTCGTAGTCGGGCCGGTAGAAGTGCCGGAACCAATACTGACGGTCTTCGGATAGCCCACGGCGCTAGCAGAGAGCGCTGAGCCGCCCATCATGATCGAGAGATGGGCACCCGATTTGTAAACCGCTGTGATTGTGCGTACCTGACCGTCGGCTAGCTTCACCGAAGCACCCTTGACGAACGCGGCTTTGTTGGTGGCGGTATCGGGAATCGAGAAACCGGGCGATTTGCGGTAAATGCCGCGATCCCAGTCACCGCTGGTGAAATTATTCAGCGTGGCGGTAATAGCGCTGCTAGGTGCGGTCGGGGCCGGCGCAGCTGTGCCCGGAGCCTCTGCCGAACTGACTACGGTGCTGACAGTGCGCGGCGCACCGACTTTATTACCGTCGAGCAGACCGCCGTCTACGTAAACGCTGATGTTCTTACCAACTACGTAAACCCGAGTAATTTTGCGTACTTGGCCATCTGCAAACTTGATCTGGACGCCCGGCTTGAAAGCAGCAATTGCCGCAGACGATGCGGGAACCGACAGGCCTGCGGTCTTGCGCCACACGCCATTGAGGAAGTCATTGCTGGTGAACTTGTTGATCGACGAGGTGAAAGCGCTCGACGAAGAAGCAGTTACTGAGATTTCTGCAGCAGCTTGGCCGCTTACGGCGATAGTGCTGAATACTGCAGCGAGGGCGATGGAGCGAACAAGTGCCTTAGGGGCACCAGTAAATACATTGATAGACATTCAGTCTCTCCGAAACTTAATACTTCAAAAGGCCGGAGCCTTTAAAAAAGTGCGGGAGTTAATTAAGTCGTACAGGCGCTTACTGGGCAGATGTTTCACTACGCGCAACCGGACGAACCGCTTGGCAAAGGACGCCGGATTGCCTGTTGGGGAACCCGGCAATCCGTTGCGTGGCGGCTTTATAATAGGTTTTAAAAAGAACTCAAAATTTTTTTGACGGCTTCAGATCGCCAAAACTCCGCCATCTTTTTGGCCAGCCATTAATGCGCTATTAGAATGTGGCTTTATGCTATTGCGCTTAATAGCATGCCAGCCGCTTTAAACCGTTTCGTAGTCTGTGAAACGGGCGTCATTTTTTTGAATTTAGATGCTCGGCAGATTCGCTTTCAGCTATAGCGCGACCCGACGAACGGTCACAACAAGACCCTCAAATTTCCGGTCGGCTGATGAGAGAGGAACGGACTTTTCCGCTCCGGTTATTCCTCGAAAAACCGTACAAAGCGCAATCGGAGCCACCATGACGCAGCACACATTCAAAGTAGGTGATCACGTTCGCTGGAATTCAGAAGCGGGCCATGTCACGGGACACATCACCAAGGTGCATACGCAAGACACTGACTACAAAGGCCACACACGCAGAGCCAGTCCGGACGAGCCTCAATATGAGATTAAAAGCGATAAGACCGACCACGTTGCAATGCACAAGGGAAGCGCACTGAGCAAGATCGAATGACTGCCCCCCAAGAGATATGGACGGTTGGCCACTCCACGCGCACGCCCGACGAATTCATCGCACTGCTGCGGCACTACCGCATTGAGGCTGTGGCCGATGTTCGCCGTTTCCCCGGGTCGAGGCGCCTGCCTCAGTTCATGTCGGCAACGCTGGAAGCCACGCTCGCTGAGCAAGGCATCGGCTATGAGTGGATGGAGGCACTCGGCGGACGCCGCCGCGCACTTTCGGGGCCAAGCACAAGTGCGTGGCGCAACACCTCGTTTCGAGGCTACGCGGAGCATTTGAAGAGCGATGAATTCGCCAGCGGGTTGCAACGGCTATTGCTTCTGGCCGCCCGTCAGCCAACCGCCATGATGTGCGCCGAGGTCCTCTGGTGGCGATGTCACCGCTCCATGGTGTCGGATGTGCTGAAGCTGCGTGGCATAGAGGTCTGGCATATCCAGGACGAACAACGGCTCACGCTTCACCCTTACACCTCGCCAGCAAGACTACATGACGGTGAGCTCACGTATGACGAAGGTGTTGGAAAGCCGCTCAAGACAATCGGGCCTGGCACAACCTGAGCAAAACTGGCATGGCCGCATCAGCGGCAATGCCCCTACGACTACTAAACAGGTTCAGTAGAGCTGGAGCCTCTAGAAACTTTTCTGTCTTCCTAGCTTCATATAGCTGGATCGCTCGCAACCGCTTATTCAGGGTCTCTGTACTAGAACCCGCCGCCATTGCACAACATCCTCACGGACCGCGACGGAGCCCGTCTGCTCAAAACGGCACGCTCAGGGAGAACAGCCTTGCCTATGCTAAGCCTGTCAGAAAAACTCGTTGCGGCCAGACAACTATTTGCGGGCGGGTCTTCGTCGAAGGTATTCAAGGGCATGGCGACCCTGGCCGTCGGTAATGGACTGGCGAGAATCGCGGGCTTGGCAGCCATACCGATCCTTACCCGCATCTACAGCCCCGAGCACTTCGGCATTCTTTCGATTTTTACCGCCCTGCTGCTGATCCTCACACCGCTGATGACGCTGCGTTACGAGCTTGCCGTCCCGCTGCCCCGCCGAGACAGCACGGCCATGATCTTGATGGCGCTATCTGCCCTCCTCATCGTCCTGATGACCTTGGCCTTGAGCGTAATGCTCGCGCTGGTCGGCCCCGCTCTGCTGACCGTGGCCTCGGTGCAGGCGCTGATACCGTACCGCTGGATTTTAATCTTCGCCCTGTTCAGCGCAGGTATATATGAGGTGCTGCTGATCTGGGCGGTACGCCGACGCGCCTATCCAACCATCGCCCGGACTCAGCTGCAGCAGAGCGTCGTCGGGTCGATTGCCAAGATTGCGTTAGGGATGATGGGGCTGAAGCCGCTCGGGCTTCTTGCGGGCCAGGTCTTGGGCGCCGGCGCGGGAACGATGACATTGATACGGACGTTTCGTACGGACATGACACGCTACTGGCGCCACGTTACGCTGAGGCGAGGCTGGTACATGTTGCAGCGCTATAGGAGCTTTCCCGCCTACCGCCTGCCATCGCAGCTGCTGCAAATCTTCTCAAGCCAGGCGCCCTTGTTGCTGACCGCATCCGTCTATGACGCCCGCACCACCGGACAACTGGGCTTGGCAATGATGACACTGGCGCTGCCCATGAATCTGCTGGGACATTCTACGAGCAAGGCTTATTACGCCGAGATCGCCTCGATGGGGCGCAAACGCCCGGCCGAAATTCGCACGGTCACCTATTCGGTCATCAAAAGGCTGTTTGCACTCGCGGTCGCTCCCACACTATTGCTGCTGGTATTCGGTCCGGCGCTGTTTGCCCTTGCATTCGGGGCTCAGTGGGAGCTGGCTGGGGAGCTAGCATCGATACTGGCGATCTATCTTTTGTTCCAGTTCATACACGCGCCAGCGTCTCATCTGCTGTCGATATTTGAAGGCCAGCGCCTGCTTCTGATGCTTAACGTGCAGCGCGCAATCCTGACGGTCGCTTGTTTCGTCAGCGCGCATCTACTGGACTTACCGATCACCACGGTGCTGCTGCTGTATGCAATTACGCTTTCGGGCCACTACCTGTTCAGCCTGCTGATGACGCTACGGGTCATTCCCCGCTAGGCCGCTGAACGGTCCCGCAGCCATTTTTTCAACGGTGCTCTGCCCTTCGAATGGAATAACCGTAGGGCCGAAACTCGTTTGACCTCTGCAGAACTGCGGCCGAATAAATTCGGCCCTACCGACCTGGGCACGTCCTAAAGTATTCACTTGCTGTCTGAAATGAAAACAGCCGGGCGCCTCGATAACTCGCGCGCCCTTTCGGCTGTTCAGGGCTCGCGCTTGAGTGCGTTGAAGCCGCCGACGCGCCGAGATCCAGCGAAGGCATTACGCGACAGATAAAAGAAAAATAGCGGGATACCCACAGCGTAACGCTTGAACAGGCGGCGCGGCTCAATGAGCATGCGAAACGCCCACTCCAGTCCGAACCGACGAAAAAACATCGGCGCACGCGGGAAGCGCTGAGCCGTGAAATCCAGAATCGCACCGCCACAGATCAGCAATGCCGGAGTATCCATTGCCTTCTGTAGATGCAGAGCCACATGCTCCTGCTTCGGCATGCCCATCGCCAGAACGATGATCGGATAGCGGCCCGGTACATGGTGCTGCCGATAAAACGCCAGGTAATCCTCGGAGCGCTTGAATCCATCTATCGCATGAAACATACGGTTCCCGAACAGCTTTCGGGCGCCATCGCTCAACCACGGCTCTCGCGTACCCATGGCAAACAGCTCATAACTATGCTCGCAGTCACCGACCAGATCGTCGATCAGCTCAGGAATGAAGTCGGAGCCGTTGAGATTGGCCTTCGGCTCCAACCCGTTGAGCATGCAGGCGATCTTGATGCCAATGCCATCGCGCAGCAGATAATTAACCTGGAGAAAGCTATCCAAAACCGAAGGGTGACGCTGCGCAATGTTGTAGCCGTGCTGATTGAGAAAACCAAGAATCGTCGGCGATTCACGTTTCCTCAGCTCGGAAACAAAAGGCCCGGTCTCCACTTCATCCAGTAGTTTCAGCTTCCCTATCAAAGGATCCGTCCTTTTGGTGAGGGGATTTTTCATAAATAGCTTCTCTGTCTGTAATTCGATTTAGAACTCGTTGATATCCGCCGCGGCAAGCTATGAATGCACACCGCGGCGAAGAAGATTCGCTTAGAAAAACTGAACATTGCCCGCCCATGCCGGACAAACGAAGCAGCCGCCCCTGCGGCATCTTCCTTAAGAGCAAGAAGAGGTAGTCAGATGATAAGGACACGCAGCGCTTCGAAACGGTCAAAAGGAATACTCCTCGGACTCGCACTTGTGCTCGTGAGTGCCGCAAGCGAGGCAGAAAATATCGATTTGATCGGGCTCAACATAGGCGGAGCCGCGTTCTCCGGGAATGTCATTCCTGGAAAATATAAAACAAATTATTTCTTCCCCGCCCCCGGCTACTTCGCCCAGTGGCAAGAGAAGGGAATTAAGACCATTCGCTTTCCAATCATGTGGGAGCGCCTGCAACGCGAATTGTATGCAGAGCTTGATGAAGAGTATGCACAGTTGATCGAACAGACCTTTCAACAAGCCGCTGACCATGACATACGCGTCATCCTTGATATCCATAACTATGCCCGCTATCAGAAACAGATCATAGGAACCGAAGCCGTACCGATATCTGCATATGAAGACTTGTTGGAACGCATTGCCAGTCGCTGGAAAGATCAGGAAGGGCTTTACGCCTACGACATCATGAACGAGCCACACGGCGCCGACGAATACTGGCCGGCAGCAGCCCAGGCCGGTATCGACGCCATAAGAAAACATGACAAGAAGCGCCCCTTGTTCATCGAAGGCAACTTCTGGTCGAGCAGTTTTCTGTGGCCCAAGTTCAATGATCCGCTGCTGCAACTGAAAGACCCCTCCGACAAGTTAATATTTTCCGCCCACTTGTATCTGGACAAACACAGCAGCGGACAATACAAGGAACCGCTGGAAGACGACTTCGACGCCATGCTCGGCGTCAAACGGGTTAAACCTTTCATCGATTGGCTGATCAAGCATGACAGGCAAGGCCATATCGGTGAGTTCGGTATTCCGGCAGACGAACCGCGCTTATTGGAAGCGATGGATAACCTGCTGGCTTATTTGCAAGAGCACTGCATTCCGATGACATATTGGGCGGCAGGTTCGGCATGGGGCAAATACAAACTGTCCATTGAGCCGAAGGACGGCCAGGACCGCCCACAGTGGGATATTCTCAGCAAGTATGTCGGTCAGGGCGATTGCAACCGCATCGGGCCAAATCACTAAACGACTTCTTGCTTGGCCGCAATCGCCCGCCTCTACGGCGCGGCCGATTGCGACCTATCAGCTCTTCGAAGATGGCGCTACCGGCACCGATCTGCCGAGTATCGACTTCGCTTTACCGATCAGTTTCGCCTTCAGGCTATAGCCTTTGCGCAACGTGTTTGCCTTAAGGTTGTAGACCTGCCCTGGCACATACATCTCGTTGGTCTCGATGCAGTACACCGGCTTGCCACTGAGCTTCATGATCTCGACGGCTTGCTTGACCTCGCTCTCGACGAACAACCGGGTCAGCGGTTGTTTGGCATACACCTCAGCCTTGAACTTGTGATGAATATTCAGCCGGCGACGCTCTTCAGCGGTGGGAAGGTCGAGCATGTGCAGGGTTCCGTACTGCACACCATTGCGCTGTAACCATTCTTCCGTTTCGGCGCGATACTTTTCCAGGCGGCTGGTCACCAGATGCGCGACCTTGACTGAAGGGATGAACAGGGGCCGTGTGCAACTGAGGAAATCCCTATAGTTCGGCCCGTCATCGTTCTCCTCGATCGTCGGGTCGACACAAAGCACACCGTCGATATCCAGACAGGCCTGGGTCAAAAACGGGTGGTGCATGATGTTCCATTCGAATACACGGGGCTGCTCGACGAGCTCGAGATACATATCCACATGGTGACGATTGTGCCGCTCGGCAAACGCTGCCATCGTCACGACGTTGCCATTGTAGATGGCCCGGATCTGCTCCTCTGCGGCCCGCATCGATTTGGCCGAGGAGATGCTATCGTCGACGAGCAATATGTTTTTCGCATCCCTGGGTTTGACCAGCTCGGCATGTTTGTAGGTACGAGTGTTGCCTTTCTTTAGGTCGTCGTTGCGCAGGAACGAATAGAGATCCGTCAGCGGCAGGTTCTGCTTCAGTGCGATGATGCTGGCGACCAGCATCCCGCTTCGCGGGATACCAACCACCAGGTCGATATCATTTGGAATCTTACTGGCACATTCGTTGCTGAGCCGTGATAGATCATTCAGGCTTCGGTAATTCATCGAGCACTCCTGTGTCCTGTTCTTTTAACGGTCCATTTCCAGATGGCAAACCTGTCGATGTTTCAACGTCCTAACGACGCACGTAATTGCTTTGTATGGGTGTGCACATAATGCAGTACATAGAGGGCCAGGGCGTTGGGCTTGGAAAAGTTCAGAAAACGCGTTCTGATATCCATATCCTCTCGAATCGCCTCGAAGCGTCGTTTGTGCGAAACACCGGAAGTGTCAAAGATGCACAATGGGAATGACAACTGCATTACTTCGCTTTGAAGATCCAACCCTTTCAGGAATTCAAGCAATAGACAGTAGTCTGCCGACAACTTGTAATCGAGCCTGAACTCGAACGTGCGCAGCCGCTCGTTTTCGAAATACATGGTCTGATGGCTGGCGGGCAAGCCCAGCGGAGCACGTTCGATAGGACGAGCACTGGTGAGTTTCAAATCACCGTTAGCTTCTTTGCGATAGAAATCACCGTAGATGAACTTCGGCTGAATGACCGCCTTAGATAGCTCTTCACTTATTCGCTCAAGGACTTTCGAGTCGGCAAGCGAGTCTCCGCTATTCAGAAACAAGGTATAGCCGGGCGTCTCGACTGCACGAAGCCGCCCTTTGTTCATCGCGTCGTAAATACCCTTGTCCGGCTCGATAGTGACTTCAGCCTGACTGTCATCCAGACTTTTCAGCCACTCACCACTGCCATCCTTGGATGCGCCATCAATGACTATCCAGCGAAAGTTCCGATAAGTCTGAGCGGCCAGGCTTTGATAAGTCTCCTTCAGGCCGTCAAAATTATTCCAGTTTATAGTTACGATACTGAAACTGACCATAATTCACCTGTTTGAGATTTGCCGTAAGAGTCGAATTTTCTGTTTGCAGCTTGGCGTAATAAAGGAAGAACGCTGCAGCCATGCCGTAAATATCGCCAGAAAACGTCAACGCGTTGGAAAGCGCGAAGTTAAGCATACTGACGACGAATGACAGTTGCAGCGCAGCCAGGAGAGCGCCTTTATCCGAGCACTGGCGCATGATCCAGATGAAGCCGCCATAGAACACCAGAGCGGCGATAGGCGCCAGGAATCCGAATCGGTAATACACGCCGAATATACCGACGTCAGCAAGATAGAAGTGCGAATTGTAGATTCGTGTGAATCCACCGTCCCACTGCAGAGACAACGCGCCCATACCGAAGTAGTTGTTCGCGCTGATGGAGTCCAGAATGATCGCGACGGTTCGTTCCCGAACGCCCGGTCCGGAGGTGGCATCGAAAAGCAGCGCGTCGAATCGATCGTATTGCGCGTGATAGAACTCCGGTACCAGCAAATAGGACACCACGAGAATCGCCACCCCAAGCGCGCTCATCTTCATCAGCGAGTCGATGCGCTTGCGGAAGATCCACATGCCCGCCAAGGCCCACACCACCATGGTCTGTCGGGTCTGCAGAACCAGCCAAAGATAGGCGGCGAAATAGAGCAGCATCAGCAACCTGCCGACCGTCACCCGATCGCGCATGCTGTACATCAACATGAACGCGGAGATCGTGACGAAGGGCGAGCCGATACGGAAGCGATTCGGCCGCAACAGATCCTCGTATTGCGTCCAGTCGTCGACCGTGAAGGAAATGCCTTTGTTCTGCGGAATGATCCCCAGGTAATAGGCGAAGCCAAAGGTCGCGCAGAACAGGGATACGTAGAGAAAGTACTTGCCCAGCTCTTCCTGGGTCGGTGAGGCCTTGATCAACAGGAACAGCATTGGGAAGAACACCAGATACTGCAGAAAACGGCGCTCTTCCAGCAGCCCGTATACCAGCGGCTGGCCGAAATTAAGGTTCGCAAGTACCGCCGAGATCAGCGGCAGCATGACGCCCATGAAGATGATCCAGAGGCTCGTTTTGGACTGATACACCCACTTCCATGCGATGAACAGGCAGGCGGTCGCAGCCACGACCAGCACCATGAACAGCTCCTGAAAGTATGGAATTCCGGCCCGCTTGTCGTCCGTCAGGAAGAAGCAGGTAGAGTTCAGCAACAGAAGCATGAACAGTAGATTCTTGTACGCCAGAACTTTCCTTAACAAGCGCTTTCCCCAAATTTCCAGATGTGACGTGGCGAATACAGAAGCGAACCGGCTTGGCTTGACGACCTAAGAGGGACGGCTCACCACGGCGAGGAATCAAGTGCCATGGATGGACAACAGCATCGGCAAAAAAGTCCGCTGCTGTTGGCCAAAAGGTGCCGGCATCATCCGGCCCTACTCCGTCTGGTCGTGACCAGGAAACATGCGAGCCCGCTCTGTTACGCCCTCTTCCCTGCTGTTTACTGTGCTGCCGCGTGGCGCTCACGCATGCGCCACTGCGGCAGATAGATCAGTGACGAACCCGATGCTGGTTCTCGACGAACCAGCGATAGGCGTCGCGCAGGCCATCTTCCAGACTGATGCTGGCCTGCCAGCCCAGCGCCTTTAGGCGGGACACGTCCATCAGCTTGCGCGGCGTCCCGTCCGGCTTGGAGCTGTCGAAGATCAGCTTGCCCTGGTATTCGGTAACCCGGGCGATGGTTTCGGCCAGCTCGCGAATGCTGCAATCGACGCCGGTACCAACGTTGATGTGCGACAGCATCGGTTGGGTGTGCGCCTGGTAGGTTGTGTCATCCAGCTCCATCACGTGCACGCTGGCGGCGGCCATGTCGTCCACGTGAAGGAACTCGCGCTGCGGCTTGCCGCTGCCCCAGATCACCACTTCGTCGTCACCGCGCTGGGTCGCTTCATGGAAGCGCTTGAGCAGGGCCGGCACCACATGGCTGTTTTCCGGGTGGAAGTTGTCGTTCGGGCCGTAGAGGTTGGTGGGCATGACGCTGCGATAGTCGCGACCGTACTGGCGGTTATAGCTTTCGCAGAGTTTGATGCCGGCAATCTTGGCGACTGCGTACGGCTCGTTGGTCGGTTCGAGCACACCGGTGACCAACGCCTCTTCCTTCATGGGCTGTGCGGCGAACTTCGGATAAATGCACGACGAGCCGAGGAACAGCAGCTTGTTGACATCGTTGCAATGCGCCGCATGGATGATGTTCGCCTCGACCATGAGGTTCTGGTAGATGAATTCCGCCGGATAGGTGTTGTTGGCATGGATGCCGCCCACCTTCGCCGAAGCCATGTACACCTGATCGATCCTGTTCTCGGCGAAGAACGCGTTCACTGCTGCCTGATCGACCAGATCCAGTTCTTCGCGCCCGCGCGTGATGAGGTTGTCGTACCCCAACGCCTGCAGGCGACGGACGATGGCGGAGCCCACCATGCCTCGATGCCCCGCGACGAAAATACGTGCGTCACGATTCATATCAGTTCTCCACGGACACAGGAATGTCGAAGCCGTGCTCCTTGAGCAAGGCATGGCGCTGGGCGATCTTCAGATCTTCGCGGACCATTTCGGCGCACATTTCCTGCACGCTGATTTCCGGCGTCCAGCCGAGCTTTTCCTTGGCGCGGGTCGGGTCGCCGAGCAGAGTTTCCACTTCAGCCGGACGGAAGAAGCGCGGATCGACACGGACGATGACGTCGCCGACCTTGAGTGCCGGTGCCTTGTCTCCTTCGACCTTGGCGACGATGGCGCGCTCGTCCACGCCGCTGCCTTCGAAGCGCAACTCGACGCCCAGTTCGGCCGCCGACCACTTGATGAATTCACGCACCGAATACTGCACGCCGGTGGCGATGACGAAGTCTTCGGCCTGTTCCTGCTGCAGCATCATCCACTGCATGCGCACGTAGTCCTTGGCATGACCCCAGTCACGCAGCGCGTCGAGGTTGCCCATGTGCAGGCACTTCTCCAGGCCCTGCGCGATGTTGGCCAGGCCACGGGTGATCTTGCGCGTCACAAAGGTCTCGCCGCGGCGCGGTGATTCGTGGTTGAACAGGATGCCGTTGCAGGCGTACATGCCATAGGCTTCGCGATAGTTGACCGTGATCCAGTAGGCGTACAGCTTGGCCACCGCGTAGGGCGAGCGCGGGTAGAACGGTGTGGTTTCCTTCTGCGGAATCTCCTGTACCAGACCGTAGAGCTCGGAAGTGGAGGCCTGGTAGAAACGCGTTTTCTTTTCCAGCCCCAGCAGGCGAATGGCTTCGAGAATGCGCAGGGTGCCCATGCCGTCGACATCGGCCGTGTATTCAGGCGACTCGAAGCTGACCGCGACGTGCGACTGCGCGCCCAGGTTGTAGACCTCGTCGGGCTGCACTTCCTGGATGATGCGGGTCAGGTTGGACGAGTCGGTCAGGTCGCCGTAATGCAGAACGAAGTTCTGATTCTCGATATGCGGGTCCTGGCAGATGTGGTCGACCCGCTGAGTGTTGTATTGCGAGGCACGGCGTATGAGGCCATGCACTTCGTAACCCTTTTCCAGCAGGAGCTCGGCGAGGTAGGAACCGTCCTGGCCAGTAATCCCGGTGATCAGCGCGCGTTTCTTTTCCATTTCAATGTACCTGTAGGTTCCAGATGACAAGGGTGTTGATGCAAAACCGAATGGACGGCGCATCGGCGCATAGGCGCCCCGCTCCGCCAAACGGCGGTTTCGATTGATTGTTGGCAGCCAAGGTTAACGAGGCGTTACCGAAAGACCCGGTGCGGACAGACGGGCCGCTCATGCGAGCATTTCCTCGTACAGCGCCCGGTATTGCCTGGCGATGACCGGACTGTCGAAGGTGCTGGTGATCTTTTCCCGCGCATTGAGCACGAGCTGAGGATAGTCCGCCTCGCCAGTGACCCACTCGACACCGTCGGCCAGCCCCTTGGCATCGAAGGGCGCCGCCTTATAGCCATCGTGCTTATGCGTCACGATGTCCTTCGGGCCGGTGGCGTCGAAGCACACCACAGGGGTACCGCAGCCCATGGCTTCGGCCAGGGTCTTGCCGAACGCTTCCATCAAGCTCGGCGCGATGAACACATCGGCCGCAGAATAAAGCAGGCGCAGCGAGATACTGTCGTGCAGATAGCCGAACGAGGTGTAGTCGAAGCCCAAACCATCTGCGACGGACTGGTCCAGCTTGCCGAAGAAGCACAAGTGGTACTTGGCCGGATCGAGGTGCTTGAGCATCTCGAGGTACTTGCCGAAGCCTTTATAGGTGTCCTTGGCGCTGGTGCTGCCGGTAAGGATGATCTTCTTCTCGGTATCGAGCCCCAGCAATTGCCGAGCCAGCGATTTGTCCAGCGGGAAGAACTCGCTGGCGTCGACGTTGTTGTGAATGGTGCGCACGTCGAAGTCCCGGAACAGCAAGCTCTGTCGAGCCTGTTCGGACACCCACTCGCTGATGCCGATCATCTTCATCGATCTGGGCAGATACTTGCGCTTGCGATTGAGCACGAAGCGCGACAGGTCTCGGTCGGAGCGGCTGCCGAGCTGATCGCAACTGCCGCAGCCGGCGATGAACTTCTCGCAGCCCATGGCGTAATGGCAGCCCCCGGTCATCGGCCACATGTCACGCATGGTCCAGACGACCGGCTTGCGCAGCTGAGCCAGGTGTTTCATGTCGACGAAACCGCCATTGACCCAGTGCAAATGCACCACGTCAGCCTCAAGGCACTCATCGCTCTTGGTGAAATCGGCGCCCATCACGCCGGCGCTGAACATGCCCGACTGACGCCCACGGTAGAGGCTGGCGAACGCCTGGTCGGCCTGACTTCTGGCGATGCTGATGATCTTGTCTTTCTTGCTGCGACTGACGGAGATCACCGAGGTGTCGCCATGGGTGACCTGGCTATTCGTATAGACGCGGGAATCGACGCCCAGCGAGCGCAGTCCCTGATGCAACCAGTACGCGCCGCGAGCGGCGCCCCCGGTCAATTCCCCCGCGACCAAATGCAATACCTTCATCGATCTAGGCTCTCTTTCAGGTGCTGGGCCGCGTACCACCGGCGCGCGGCGATCAGCACGATCGCTATCAGCGACGAATAGATGACGATGCAGGCGACGGCAAAAGCCTGCACCGTCGCCAGTGCACTACCGACCAGCAGTGCTCCGCCGAACAGCGAAAGCACGCGCAAGCTGGTGCTGAATATCTCGAACAGAAGAAATCGGCCTTGCAGCGACAGCGCCGGGACCGCGACCACGCATGGGCGCGAGACGAAGATCACGTACTCGGCCAGCGCCAGCCAGCGGGCGTACTCGCCTGCCACATGCCATTGCTCGCCGAACACCAGCGCGAACATCCAGGGCCCGAGTACCGCCACCAGGGAGAACGGCACCAACCCGACCAACGCCAGCGCGGTAGTCGCCTTCAACAGCATGGCCGCGACCGGTTCCCGGTCGTGAATGGCGCGGCTGATGCGTGGGTAATAAACGTCGGCCACTGATTTGCCGATCATATTGGTCGGCATGGTCAGCGCCTGCTTGCACAGGGCGAAGAAACCGGCCGCCGCCGGACCGAAATATGCCGCGAGCACCAGCGTCGGCAGATGCTGCGAGACGGCATTGATCAGCATCACCGGGGCGCGGAACTTGGGAAAGTCGCTGTGCTGGTGGGCCAGCTCGAGCATGCCGGGCCGCTCCTGTCCCGCTTCACCGGCGTGGTTATCCTCATGGGGTTTGGTCCGTAGCATCGCCAGGCCCAGCATGGCCGCGTGCAACGCCTGTTGCAGCGCGGTGGTGCACACCAGCACCAGCGCCGAGGACTGCACCAGACCGGCAATGGTCCGCATGGAGTTGAACAGCAGCGAATGCCCGACCGCCACGCTCGCCGTGACACGGAAGCGCTGGGTACGAAACAGCCACTGCTGACAGATTTCCAGTGCCGCGCCACAGAACATCACGAACGGAATGAGCATCAGATACGGCTGGATGATCTGGATCTCCAGTGCCGCGGCCAGCCGACCACCGAAGAAATACAGACTCAGGGCAACGACCAGCGCCAACGTCAGCGCGATCGTCAGCGCCAACCGCACCAGGCCTCGCGCATCGCCATCGCGCTTGGGCAGCACGATGGCGATGGGATAGGTCAGCGCAGCGACCGGAATCAGCATCATGGTCACGCTGAGAAAGGTGCCCAGCACGCCATAGGCTTCCGGCCCGTAGATACGCGTGATCACCGGCATGAACGCCAGCGTGATCGCCTGCGCACCGGCGGTGCCGGTCACCACGGTGAGGATGTTGCGCAGCAGCTTGCTACGCATGCCTCCACGCAACAGCGCGGCCAGCCGTTCCCTGGTTGGGGGGGAGCCACTGCGCATGCTGGACTGATCGATGGCGCTCACTCGCTACCCCTCGTTCAAGCCTGAACCGGCTGACGGCCAACGCCGTAATAGCTGAAGCCTTCGCGCTTGATCTGCTCGCGGTCGTACTGGTTACGTCCGTCGATGATCAGCGGTGTGTTCAACAAGCGCTTGAGTGCACGGAAGTCCGGACGACGGAAGGGCTTCCATTCAGTTACCAGGCACAGGGCGTCGGCATCGATGGCGGCTTCGTACTGGCCTTCGACGATCTGCAGGCGACCGTCGGCGAACCAGCTTTCCGGGAATTCGCGGCGCGCTGTCTCGCGGGCGACCGGATCGAAGGCGCGGACCTTGGCGCCGGCATTGATCAGGCTATTGATCAGCACCACGCTCGGCGCTTCGCGCATGTCATCGGTGCCCGGCTTGAACGCCAGGCCCCAGACCGCGAAGGTACGGCCGCTGAGATCGCCATTGAAGTGGGTGGAAATCTTGTTGAACAGCGAGTGTTTCTGCTGTTCGTTGCGGGCTTCGACCGCTTGCAGCAGCTTGGGCTCGAAGTCGTTCTGGTGCGCGATGTTGATCAACGCCTTGACGTCTTTCGGGAAGCAGGAGCCGCCATAGCCACAACCGGCATAGATGAAGTGGTAGCCGATGCGCTCATCCGAGCCGATGCCCAGGCGCACGTTCTCGACGTCTACGTCGAGGCGCTCGCAGAGGCTGGCAATTTCGTTCATGAACGAGATCTTGGTCGCCAGCATCGCGTTGGCGGCGTACTTGGTCATCTCCGCATCGCGGATGCCCATGAACATGGTGCGCGGGCGGTTGCGGATGAAGGGCGCGTAGAGTGCGCTCATGACTTCACGGGCGTGGTCGTTGTCGGCACCGATCACGATCCGGTCGGGGTGCATGAAGTCATCGACCGCCGCCCCTTCTTTGAGGAATTCCGGGTTCGATACCACCGAGAATTCGATGTCGACGCCACGCGCTTCGAGGCGCTCCGCCACTGCCGCGCGTACCAGATCCGCCGTACCCACCGGCACGGTGGACTTGTTCACCACGATTGCCGGACCGCTCAAGACATCGCCGATCTGCCGGGCGACTTCCAGCACGTAGCGCAAGTCTGCCGAACCGTCTTCGCCAGGCGGAGTGCCGACGGCGATGAAGAAGACTTCCGACTGCTCGACCGCTTCGCTCAGCGAGGTGGTGAAATGCAGGCGTCCGGAGGTGTGATTCTCGATCACGATGTCTTCGAGGCCTGGCTCGTAGATCGGCAGAATGCCCTGCTTGAGGTTTTCGATCTTGGTCTTGTCGACGTCGACGCAGTAGACCGTGTTGCCCATTTCAGCGATACAGGCACCGGTAACCAGCCCAACGTAGCCGCTTCCAACGACGGTGATGTTCATAGCAGGATCCTCGATTAGACATTGAAACAGGCATGCCGCGGCGCGACCCTTTCGGTGGCCGGTGGCGCAAAACTGGGCAGATTCAAACGGGTCAGGTTCCTTGCTGGCCGAACCTGACCCGAGACGGATGAACGAGCCGGCTTAGACCGTTTGCTCGCTGTAGCCGTAGTGATCGTAATAGCCACGGAACTGACCGTTCTTCTTGGCTTTCTCGATATCGACGGCGTTGAGCACTACACCCGTCAGCGGCGCGTTGCTGTTCTGCAGCTGGCTTACACCTTTCTGCACATGCGGAATCAGCGTGGAGTCGGACTTGACGACATAGATCACCGCGTCGGCGAGGGTCGACAACACGGCGGCATCGCTGACCGCCTGGCTTGGTGGCGAGTCGATGATGATGCGGTCGTAGCGGCCCTTGACCACTTCGAGCAGTTTCGCGAAGCGTGGCGACGACAGAAGCTCCAGTGGGTTGGAAGGCACTGCACCGGCGGCGATCATGTCGACGTTGCCGACCGTGTGGATGCACTCCTCAAGCTTGGCATTGCCGCCGATGAGGTTGACCAGCCCCGGCGTGCCCGGCTTGAAGTCGAACGCCTTGTCGAGGGTCGCGCGGCGCAGGTCGGCGTCGATCAGCAGCACACGATGCAGCTGCCCCATGGCGAACGCTAGGTTGGCCGAGACCGCACTCTTACCTTCGTCCGGCGCGGTGGAGGTGATCACCAGCACCTGACGCGGCTGATTGGCTTCGCTCAGCAACAAGTTGGTACGGATGGTGCGCACGGCCTCGCAGAAGCGCTTGTCGCCGCTGCGCTCGAACAGATGGCTGACTTCCTTGCGCAGCTTGCGCGGCACCATCGGCACAATGCCCATGACTGGCAAGCCGAGCTTGTTTTCGACTTCTTCGGAGCTCTTGAAGGTGTTGTCGAGGATTTCGCGGATGATGGCCTGCGCAATACCCAGTACCAGCGCCAGGAACAACGCCACCGCCAGAATCAACTTCTTGTTCGGTGCACTGGGTTCGGTCGGCGGGATGGCCGCATCGACCACACGGGCGTTGGTGGAGCTCAGATCCGAGGTCGCGGTCGTTTCCTGCAGGCGGGTCATGAAGGTGTCGTACAGCGCGCGGTCGCTTTCGACCTGACGCTGGAGATCACGCACCTTGAATTCCTTGCGGGAGATATCCTGGATGCGGCCTTTGTTCTCGTCGAACGAAGCACGCAGGGAGTTCTCGTTAGCCATTGCGAGCTGATAGTTGCGCTCGATGCTCGCTACTACCTGCTCGACTTGCTGACGGAGACTGGCAGTGGCCGCATTAAGATCGGAACGTGCGGAAACCATCGCCGGATGACGATCGCCATAACGACGGGACAGGTCTTCGACGCGCGACCGGGCATGTGCCTGATCCGCCTTGAACTGTTGAATCAGGGGGTGACCCAGCACGGCCGGCACACTGGCGAGACGCTCCCAGCCCTGGCTGCGCATGGATTCCACCTGACGGTACTGGCTCTCGGCTTCGGCCCGCTGACGACGCGCGTCGATCATGCGGTCGCCGGTCAGAGATAGCTCGTTGGCACTGATGGTGCCGACACCATCCAGATCCACGAGACCTTCGGCGTCCAGGTAGGCCTGGAGACGGTCTTCGGAGTCCTGCAGATTTTCACGCAGGGAGACCAGGCGCTCGTTCATCCAACTGGCGGCTGTCATCGACATGTCGACCTTGGCTTCCAGCTGCGCTTCGATATAGGCCTGCGCCAGTTGGTTGGTCGCTTCCGCAGCGGTCATGCGGTCGGCCATGGCGATGGACAGATAGACCAGCTGGCTTTTGCCTTCGACCCATACCGACGTCCGCTCCATCAAGGATTGAGTGGCGTAGTCGAGGATCTGCGCTTCGGTAGGCGCCTCTTCCTCTTCACCGGTCAGGGCAGCGGCGATACCGCTAAAGTCGATCAGCGGCCCAGGCTGTTGGCGCAGATCGAATTCCGGGTGCTCGGTCAGATTCAGATCGCGCACCACACGCTCGGCAACGCCGCGGCTCTGCATCAGGCTGAGCTGAGTTTGCAAATATTCGCTGAGCTCGACGGGCGTGTCCGCAGCAGGCTGGAAGGACAATACCGGTGTGCCCTTCGTCTCGATGAGCACCGACGCGACGGCCTTGTAGATAGGGGTCATCCGCGACAGCAGCACGATTGTCAGCAGCACGACGCCCACCACCAGCAGGGCGATACCCCACTTGCGTGACCAGATTGCGTGCCAGATTTTCTTAAGGTCTATGAAATCGCTATCGGTTGCCGGCCCTACGGGGCGCTGCCATGGCCGATCCGGGCGAACTGGGCTGTTCATCAGAAGAATCCTTCATCGATGTTAATCGTGTCGCCGGGGCGAACCAGTGTGTTCATGGTGGCTTTTTCTTCGGCGCGGCTGCCTTCGGAGCCGCGAACGATGGTCATGCGTCTGGTCGATGCACGCTCGGTCAGCCCTCCTGCCAAAGCGATGGCCCGATCCAAGGTGAGTCCGGGCTGGAATGGGTAGCCACCGGGAAGTTTCACTTCGCCAGCGATGTAGAACTCGCGATAGTTGGCAACCGATACCGACACGCGCGGATCGACCAGATAGCCATCCTTCAGCTTCTCGACCAGCAGGTTGCGCACCTCGCCCGGTGTCTTGCCGTTGGCATCGACCTCGCCAATGAATGGAAAGGTGAAGGTTCCGGCGTCCGTCAGGCGAATTTCTTCGAAGGTGAGGTCCGGCTCGCCGTGTACGTTGATACGAATGATGTCCCCTGACCCCAGCTGATACTGCGCGGCGCTGGCCGCCGCACTGAACGCCAGCAGCACGAGCAGAGAAAGGAATTTGAAAATGTTCGGGATGCGCATGGTTGGCTCCTCCTTAGGCACTGGTTAATGTCCTACCCGGCCTCAAAGGCTCAGGTCGAAACTCAGCAGATAAACGTTTCGGTCGTAGCTTTCGATATCCACGTTGGAATCGTTTTCCGTCCGGAGGTATGAAAGGGTCACGTCGATCCAGCGATCCGGCGACCAGGTCAACCCGGCGCCGTAGCCGGTGCGCTCATCATCCCGGTTGATGCCTTCATACTCGCGCTCCGAGAAGCGATAGAGCAGTTCGGTCGATATGCGCGACGTCCAGTCGTGATTCCAGGAGGCGATGGTCGTCCAGTCGTTGATGGTGCTGGCACCGTCGTCACCCTCGTCGAAGGCGCGACGGGAATCGATCGTAAACGCCGAATAGGTGCGCGGCCTGTAAGTAACGCCGACTTCCCACATGGGGCTGGTGAAGTCTTCTCGCTGATCGCTGTCGAAGTCCTTGCGTTCGGCACCGACCTTGACGGAGCCGGATGTCTTAGCGCCGCCTTCCCATGTCATGCCGCCGAGCAGTGCCACGTTGGTACTGTCGCGCATGGCACTGGAGAGCTTGTAGTCGTGATCGGTATGACGTACTTCGACGAGCGAGCGCGTGTCGGCGCCCAAGCGATGGAACCAGATGGAATTGAACATCAGGCTATCGCGTTCTTCGGAGGCGTTGAGGTTGTCGCTGTTGTGATAACGACGCTGTTCGTAGTTGGTACCGAACTCCAGCTGGTTGCGCGCGCTCTGGGCACCGAAGCGGTACGCCGCACGGGCGATAGCTCGGCTGTATTTGTCGTTTTCGGTATCGACTTCGGTATCCGCCGTTTCCTCTACGCGATGGTAGGCAAGCCCCCAACTCAAGCGATGGCGGGACGTGAATTCCAGGACACTTCTGAGCTGCAGATGATGATCGGTGTTGCTGGCTTCTGAGTCCGAATGAAAAATGTCGCTATTGAACGAGTACTCGAGCTCGTACTCGCTTTTGCGGTTCCCGGTGCCGAGCAGGAAGGTCGGATTGATTCCGGTGACCCAGGATGACTGCTCGTTATTCGACAGGCCGCGATAGTTGTCGTCGTAGCTCTCGCGAACGACCAGCGTAGGCGTGAACTCGAAACCACCGATGCGAATATCCTGCGGATCGTTCTCTGCCCAGCTATTGGTAGCGACAAGGCACAGTAGCGATACACCTGGAAGCGTGATGTTCCTCATATGGAATCCCTTCTCGGAGATAAATTGTTGTTCATGCCTTCACTCTGGCCGCGACGCCCTTTCTTGTGAGGAGGCATAGACACGCAACAGACCGCAAATATCCCGGACAGTTGCAGAATCTATGAGCGGCATAGACCAAAGCGGAAAAAGCGCACGTGCACGGCGCTTGAAGACAGGCTAGTGCCACGAGATACAGGCCCACTGGGAAGTACAGACGGACGGGCCTTGCTGCAGACATAGCCGTGAGCGCGTCGATCGCCAGTTCGAACGGCAGGCTCGTAACATTCGGCAACGACTATTAGACGAGCCACATCGCTGCGCCGCCGAACCATGCAAACAGTTAGCGCACGGAAGCCCACCGCTTGCGTGTGTGTAGTAGATCGAGAAAGGACGTCGGCGCCTGGCTGCTTCGCCCGCGCCGACGGATCAGATGCGCTCGATGCGATCCGGATGGATGACGATGCGGCCCTGCTTGTAGAGGCCGCCGATGGCCTTCTTGAAATTGCCTTTGCTGACACCGAACAGCCGAGCGATCTCGTCGGCTGCGGTTTTATCACTGACCGGCAGGCTGCCCTGGTTTTCCTGCAGCTTCTGCAGGATCAACGCCTGCAGGGCGTCGGCGGCTTCGCTGCCCACCGGCTGAAGGCTCAGGCTGATCTTGCCGTCGGCGCGCACTTCCTTGATGTAGCCCTTTTCGTGCATACCGCTGCGCAGGAACTTGAACGCCTCATTCTTGTGGATCAACCCCCAATGCTTGCCGTTGATGATCGCCTTGTGGCCAAGATCAGTGGCCTCCACGACCAGCAGGTCAACGGCTTCGCCGACCTTATAGCGCTGTGGGGTCTTGTCGAGATAGCGATCTAGCCGAGCCGTCGCGGTGATGCGGCGGGTGTGCTTGTCGAGGTAGACGTGAACGACGCAGTAGTCGCCCTCGTTCAACTGACGTTTTTCCTCGGAATGCGGCAGCAGCAAATCTTTGGACAGGCCCCAGTCGAGGAACAGCCCAACGCGGTTGATTTCCTTGACCTTGAGGCTGGCGAACTCGCCCACCTGTACCTTCGGCTTCTCCGTGGTCGCAATGAGCTTGTCTTCGCTGTCGAGGTAAACGAAGACGTTCAGCCAGTCATCGACCTCAGTCGGCACATTCTTCGGAATGTAACGATTGGGCAGCAGGATCTCGCCATCCGGCCCACCGTCCAGGTAAAGGCCGAAACCGGTGTGCTTGACGATTTGCATGCTATTGAAGCGCCCGATTGCGGCCATCTGAAAAATCCTGTGAGTCGAAGGCGGCGATTCTAACAGGCCGGTCGAGCACCAGCGCCCGCCCGGTCAGCTGAATCACCCTGAAACAAGGGTAAGGCTGGATATACGTCCGCCCCGAGTAACTCATTGCGGCAATGCATAGGCGATGATCGAATCGCCCGCTTTGGTTCCGAGCGAGCCATGACCGCCGGCCACCACGACCACCATTTGACGGCCCGAACGGCTCAGGTAAGTCATGGGCGTGGCCTGACCGCCGGCCGGTAACCGCCATTTGCCTAACTCCTTGCCGGTGGTGACGTCGTAGGCGCGCAGGTAGTAATCCAGCGTGCCACTGAGAAACGCCACACCTCCGGCCGTCATCATGGGCCCACCGAGACTTGGCACGCCCGTCTTGAACGGCAGAGGAACCGGTGCGCGATCGCGCACAGTGCCATTGGACCGCATCCAATGTGTCTTGCCAGTACGCAGATCCGCGCCCGCGACATAGCCCCAAGGCGGCGCGGTGCAAGGCAAGCCGATCGGCGAGACGAACGGCTTCAACTCGACCGCAAAAGGCGCGCCGAAATTTTCGTTGAGATGCGGCTCGCCTTTGGAAACGTAGGTTTCTTGATCATTCTCGCGAGGCACCAGCGTCGAGGTGAACGGCAGATAGGCCGGCGTGCTGAACACCATTTGCCTCACCGGGTCGACCGCAACCCCACCCCAATTGAACACACCGAAGTTGCCTGGATGAATGAGCGAGCCCTGAGTGGACGGCGGCGTATAGCGCCCCTCATAGCGCAGCGAATGAAACTGGACATGGCACATCATCTGGTCGATGAAAGTCGCACCCCAGAGGTCCTTGCCTCGCAAAGTTGGAGGTTCATAGGACAGCGCCGAGACCGGCTGAGTGGGTGCCGTCCAGTCGCCTTCGGCAGCACCCTGCGGTGCCGGAACCTCACGAACGGGCAGGACCGGCACTCCGGTGCGACGGTCCAGCACGTAGATGTCGCCCTGCTTGGTTGGCGCAACCAGTGCGGGCACCAAGCCGTTTTCCGTGTCGATGTCGACCAGACTCGGTTGCGCCGGCACATCCATGTCCCAAAGGTCGTGGTGCACGGTCTGGAACACCCAGCGCAGCTCGCCGGTATCCAGGTCGAGGGCCACGATGGACGATGAAAAACGCTCGCTGTGCTCGCCGCGATTGCCGCCCCACTGGTCCGGCACTTGGTTACCCAGCGGCACGTAGACCAGCCCCAGTTCTTCGTCAGCACTGGAAATACTCCAGCTGTTCGGCGTGCTCTCGCTATAGGTTTCGCCCTCGGCGATCGGCTCGGTCCGCTCAGGATTACCCGGATCCCAGTTCCACTTCAGCTCGCCGCTCACCGCGTCATATGCGCGAATCACCCCGGAAGGCTCGGTGGTGCGGACGTTGTCGTTGACCGCCCCGCCGATGATGACCAGATCGTTGGCGACCACAGGCGGCGAAGTGGAGTAGTAGAAGCCCTCCTTCGCGTGCGGCATGTTCGCCCAGAGATTCACCGCACCGTTGTCGCCAAAGGCTCGGCAAACCTGCCCGGTCCGGGCATCCAGCGCAATCAGCCGGGCGTCGGCGGTCGGCATGAACAGCCGCTGCCGGCAGATCTGCTCGCTCGGGGGCGTATCGCTAACATGATAAGACAGGCCACGGCAGGTCAGATGCTGACGGTTGGTCGAGTCCGGCACCTGCGGATCGAAGCGCCAACGCTCTTCACCGGTATCGGCATCCAGCGCGATGACCAGATTATGCGGAGTACAGATGTACAGGCTGTCATCGATCTTTAGCGGCGTGACTTCATAGGTGGTTTCTTCAGGATCGCCGGGGCGGCGCAGATCACCGGTGTGGTAATGCCAGACCTGCTCTAGACGATCGGCATTGCTCGGCGTGATCTGCGCGAGAGGCGAATACCGTGTGCCATGCTGGGTACGGCCATAGGCATGCCATTCGCCGTCCGGCACCTTGTCGAGGGCATTCATGCCAGCCGCCGGCGCGGCGGCCATGGGTTGCGGCAGCATGCCCTTGATGTCGTTGCTGTCGCTGCTGAGCGCGTGCACGGCGGATGCGCCCCAGAGCGCCACCGCGATCATCAGCGGGATCGCGCTTCCGCTCCAGACGCGAGCACCGAAGTGCCTCCAGCCCAACCGCTGGGCGACCCACGGCATAAGCAGCCACAGGCCCAGCGGCGCGATGATGCTACCCCGCGGCGCCAGTTGCCACCAGTCGAAGCCCACCTCGTAAATGGCCCAGCCCAGCGAGCCAAACATGACCAGAGCATAGACCCAGAGCGCAGCACGCCGCCTGGCCAACAGCAGCACACCGGTCAGCAGGAAGCCCACCGCAAGCACAGCGAAATACCAGGTACCGCCAAGAATAATGATCTTCCAACCACCGACGGCAAGCGCTAAGCCGATGATGGTGCACAATATTGCGCTGATGACGACCGCCACTGTTTCCTCCTCTGCTGTTATCAAGTCCTGTGGGCTACGAAACGACGACGCCCTAGCAATCACCTGCGGTGAGATGTATCAACGTCCGCCTTCGCTCGCATCGAGACCAACACGCAGGAGCTTGCCGCTGGCCGAGTCGGTCAGTAGATAAAGATAGCCGTCGGGCCCCAGGCGAACGTCGCGAACTCGCACGCCGAGATCCTTCAGCAATCGCTCGTCATGGGTCACCTTGTTGCCGTCGAGTTGCAGGCGAATCAGCGATTGGTCCACCAGCGCGCCCAAGAACAAGTTGTGCTGCCATGCGGGGAAGCGTTCCGCATCGTAGAACGCCATGCCGCTGATGCCGGGCGAACGTTCCCAGACATAGTGCGGCGGCTCGGTACCGTCCACGGATTTACCCTTGGCTTCAGGTATCGGCTGACCGCTGTAGTTGATCCCATGAGTCGCCAGCGGCCAGCCGTAATTGAGCCCCGGTTGCGGAATATTGATTTCATCGCCGCCTCGCGGGCCGTGTTCATGCGTCCAGAGCGCGCCGCTCCAGGGGTTGAGCGCGGCCCCCTGTTGATTGCGATGACCGTAGGACCAGATTTCTGGCCGGGCACCTTGGGTATCCGCCATCGGATTGTCGTCCGGAACCTTGCCGTCCGGGTGAATCCGCACCAGTTTGCCCTGCAGCTTGTCCAGATCCTGAGCGGTAGGCCGTTGGTTGTTTTCCCCCAGCGCTATGAATAAGTGGCCGCTGCCATCGAAGACCAGCCGCGAACCGAAATGAATGCCGTTCGAAAGCTTTGGCTGCTGGCGAAAAATGACCGTGAAATCTTCCAGTCCGCGCAGGTCATCGGCCAGCCGGCCACGACCCACGGTGGTGCCGGCCTTGCCCTCGCCTTCTTCGGCATAGCTGAGGTACACCAACCGATCCTGCGCGAAGCTGGGCGATAGCTGCACGTCCAGCAATCCGCCCTGAGCCTGCGCATAGACGTCGGGCACGCCATTGAGCGGCTCGGAAAGCTGTCCGTTGCCGTCAACCACACGCAACCTGCCGGGACGCTCTGTGACCAGCATGCCGGCATCGTCCGGCAAGAAGGCCACGGCCCAGGGGTATTCCAGACCGGTGGCGATCTCTTCGACGGAGACACGACCTTGCTCGCTGTCGAAATATTCGGTCTCGGCGACCGTGAGGGCGAGCAGGAGAGCGTGGTGCAACAGATGATGGCGCGAATGGCATGGCGCGGCATGAGGAATCCTCCGGAGCGAAACGGGCAATATCTAATGAAGACCATAGACGAAGCGATTTGCTCATCTGATGACCGCTCAAGGAAAAATCGAACAAAAATTAGCCACATCTGTATAATGGCCGGTTCGACTGATCCACAGGAATCCGATGACGATGGCCTCCAAGACCACATCCGCGAAACGCAAACCCGAACCCGCCAGCGAAACCAGCCAGTCCCTGGCCGAGCAGATGGCCGCCTTTCTGAAGGCCGGTGGTGAAGTTCAGAAGATCCCCAACGGCGTCAGTGGCCAGACTCAAGGCCCTTCGCGGCAGATCACCATCAGTAAGAAATAGATAGCCAGAAATAAATAGCCAAGTAGTAAACCCGCAACACTCGACCGCGAGCTTCAGCTGTCACGCAGTACTGCAGCGGCTCGCCGGGTTTCCCCTCCCGCGACATCCGAGCTACCCATGACCGACCCGATACGCCTGTCCAAACGCCTCGCCGAGCAACTCGGCTGTTCCCGGCGTGAGGCTGAACTGTATATCGAGGGTGGCTGGGTCAGCGTCGACGGGCAAATCATCGAAGCCCCCTATTTCAAGGTCGGCGGCCAACGAATCGAACTCCTGCCTGGCGCCATCGCAGCCGAGCTGCCGCCCGTCACGCTGCTGCTGCACAAACCGGCCGGCCAGGCCACCGCAGCAGATCCGGCTGTCGCCATGGAACAGCTCGCCAAGGCAAGCCATTGGACCGGCGATGATGCTCGTCTCGCACCACGTGATCGACACTTCGCTCGTCAGACTGCACTGCTACCGCTGGAGCCGGATGCCAGTGGATTGGTCGTGTTCAGCCAGCAGCGCGAGGTGATCCGCAAACTTGCCGACCCTCGCGACAAACTCGAGCAGGAATACATTGTGGAGGTCGCCGGCGAACCCGAGGAAGGTGGCCTGGCGTTGCTGGCCAAAGGCATCGGACACCGTGGCCGGATCCTGCCCAAAGCCAAGGCCAGCTGGCAGAACGAAACCCGTCTGCGCATCGTGCTCAAGGCACCGCAAGCGGGCGATCTGCGACAGCTTTGCGAGGCCATCGGCCTGCAGATGCTCAACTGCAAGCGCATACGCGTCGGGCGATTGTCGATGGCCAAGCTGCCAGTGGGCGAGTGGCGCTTTCTCGGCGAGCACGAACGCTTCTAGAGCGAAACGGCGACACGCCAAAAAACCAACCCGCCCAGCCGCTTCCTCCTTGCCGCCTGTCGACTATGCTTGTTCATCATCGAACAGGCAAAAGCCATCCGCGGGCAGTATCACCGAGTCCGCGTACGGCCGCTTCGCCATCATTCTGAAGGTGCGCCATGCAACGACTCGTTGTGGTGCTCGTGCTCGTTCTACTGCCATCGATCTGCGCCGCGCAGCAGCGGATCGAGGTTTGGAACTATCACTTCTCGCCGCCATTCATTCTCGACGATGGGCAGGGCCTTTCGCACGCTTTCGTCGATCTGCTCAATCGCGACCCGGCCAACCGTGGCCGCTTCCGCTTCGAGCTGGTGGAGCTACCGCGCAAGCGTGTGGACGTTCGCCTCGCCCGAAACCGCCCGGGCATCCTGCTCTGGGCTACGCCGAGCTTTTTCACTGCTGCGCAGACGGCAAATGCCAAATGGTCGGAACCGCTACTGATCGACCAGCAGGTTTTCGTCTCGCTACCCGCTACGCCATTTGAGTACGATGGGCCCAGCTCCTTGCACGGCCTAGTTCTGGGGGGTGTGCTGGGCCATCGATACGAGGGGCTTGAAGAAGATGTCGCAAAGGGCGCGATAGAGCGCCAGAACGTTCACAGCGACCTGCAGAACATCCAAAAGCTGCTCTCCGGGCGTATCAATACCTTGCTGATCGCACAGTCCACTCTGCTCTATTACCGCCAGGAACATAAGCTGGACGATCTGTACACTTCGCAAGAGCCCCTGTATCAGTTCGCTCGGCACGTACTGATGACCGACACACTCAACGGTGCCGCTACCGACTTTCTCGATGAATTCTTCGGCGCCCTTCCAGATAACCCCGAGTGGCAGGTCCTTCTGTTTCACTATGGCCTCAAGCCCATCGCCAGCGAGCCATGAGTCGGGCTGAACAGAAACGAAACTCGCAGGTCAGAACTGGCGCTGACACACATAAACAATTCAGAGAACAAGGCAGCGATGAAGAACTCATTACTACTCGGACTGCTCATCGTCCTTGGGGGCTGCGCCTCTCAACCCTGTGACCAACCGGGCAGCTCCTGTCGTGCAGAGCGACTGCTCTATCAGAACGATCTTCTGCAGGCCAAGATTCTCATTTCAATCGGCGACGAAGACGGCTACGAGCTCGCCGACGCTCTGCTCGAGCGCAGCGCTTATCTCGACGAGCACGGCGAAGTCGAGTTCTATCAGGCACTGTTGCTAATACGCCAGGGCCCGCAACAGGCGGGCGTGCTGAACCTACTCGAACAGGCGCGCGCCAAGGGCCACCCGCATGCCGCGGCGCTGCTCTACAAAATGCACCAGGAGCCTTATCTGCTGGACGAACGCGATGTCATCAAGGCCGAGGAATATCGTCAGGCCTACGCCGAGCTGGATGTCGCGCGCAGCGGCTATCCATCCTTCGATAAAGCTCTGGAGCTGGTCTCCCAGCTCGTCGAGCCGCCGCCGCCAATACCCGAGCGGGTCGATCCCTGCCCCACTAAATGCCTGTGAACTGCCTCACCGGGGTGTAGGTGTCTGCGATACCTTGGGCTCCTGCTCCCCGTCCATCACGGCTTGCGCCTCTTCACGCGTGGCATAGGGTCCGGCAATCGTCTTGCCGTCCATTTCCACCACCCAACAAGTCACCCAGGTCGGGCGCCAACCCTGCGGTACCTGGTCTCCGGTCAGCTGTTTGATTGTCGTCTGCATGCCTACCTCCACATTGATACGTTGTTGCAGGCGTGCCGGCGACACACCCTCTTCAATAAAGGGACCACAAGTTCGACCGTTCTTCTCGCCGAAACAAACCGTTGCTGTTTCGGCTCGAACTGCCGGGACGTCCTGTCGTTCTATTAATAGGCGAGAAGGCCGTTTCGTCCTTATCGAGAGATGCCCATATCCAGACGACGAGGGCTCCGATGCAGATCCGTCAGACAAGTGGCTGCAAGACATTGCTGTTGTTGGTGGCACTCACGCTTATCATCGCCGGCTGCAGCCGCATCAACCTCGCGTACCGCAACCTGGACACGCTGATCCCATGGTGGATCGATGACTATCTGGATTTGAATCGCGATCAGCAGAAGCGCTTCCGCGCGCAGCTGCGCGACCATCTTAGCTGGCACTGCCAAACGCAATTACCGATCTATCTCGACACCCTCGGACAGCTGCAGCACCAGGTTCGGCGGGATGAAATTAACGAGGCCACCCTGCGCACTCACTATCAGAATGCGAAACAGGCGATTCAGAAAATTACCGAAGAGATCACCCCGACCACCACACAGCTACTGCATGATCTTGACGATGCACAGGTCAGAACGCTCAACGAGGCACTCGAGAAAGACCGTCGCGAGCGGGCCGAGAAATACTTGCAGCCACCACTGGACCGCCAGATCAGAGAGCGTGCCGAACGCATGGGCGAGCGGGTCGAACATTGGCTGGGCACGATCAGCGCGGCGCAACGGCAACGCATCCTCGTCTGGGCGCATACGCTTGGAGAACATAACCGGGTGTGGCTGGACAACCGGGTGCAGTGGCAACACGCCCTGAGCGCTGCGGTCGCCCAGCGTCGCGAAGCAGGTTTCGATGACCGCATCGCGCGGCTGCTGCAAGGCGGCGAAGCCTTCTGGACTGACGATTACCGAGCGGCCTTCGACCGCATCGAACAGGCCGCACTGGACTTGGCCAGCGATCTCTACGCGATGTCCGGTGCCGACCAGCGAGGTCATCTCGACCGGCAATTGGAGAACCTGCGCAAGGATCTGGGCTCGCTGGCCTGTTTGCCGGAGTCGCGCTGACCGTTGTCGTCTTAACGTTTACGACAGCACAACAGCAGTCCGACTACGCCTACCGCAATTCCTCCGGCCAGCATCAAAGTGCGCTGCGAGTGGCTGCCTTTACGCCATCCGCCATCTATTCGCCGCTGACCCAGTGCCGGATGAAACAGATTGCCGGAAGAAGGCGCCACTCGATCGGCGCGCCGCAGCGCGGCACCGGTCAGCAGCCAAGATAACTGATTGAAACCAGGCGTCACGAAATGCGCGAAGCGCAGCAAGGTCGCCACCATCCCAACCGAGGTGGTATGCCGAGGATGCAACGCCAGGCTGATCATCGCCTCGGCCACCTGACGGGGATCGCACAGCGGTGGCGGTGGTTGCAGCGAACGCCCCGCATAGTTGCCACCGTCACGGAAACCGGGGGTGTCGACAACCGATGGGTATACGTCGCATACATGTATTCCCGGCCATTGTGCCAGCTCACCGCGCAGCGCCTGGGAAAAGCCGCGCAGGCCGAACTTACTGGCCGAATAGGCCACGGCGAATGGCTGCGGCACCCAACTGCCGACAGAAAGTGTATTGATCAGAATGCCGGCGTTCTGCTGTTTGAAGTAAGGCAATACCACATGCGCGCCCCGCAAATAGCCGATCAGGTCGGTCTGCACGACCTGCTCGTGAGCATCCAGCGGCGTCTCGTCGAATGTGCCGACCGCCCCGACACCGGCGTTGTTGATCCAGATGTCGATGCGCCCTTGGCCGAACTCGGCGGCTGCAGTGGCCAGTTGTTCCACCGAGTCGCTGAGGGTCGTGTCAGTTGGCACCACGAGCGCCTCGCCGCCGAGCGCCCGGCATTCTTCAGCCGCCTCCTGCAACGCCTCCTCGTCACGTGCGGCCAACACCACACGGGCACGCCGACGTGCGAATGCTTGCGCGGTGGCGCGCCCAATACCACTGGACGCACCGGTGATAACCACCACCGCGCCTTCGAGTCTGTTTTCAGTCATGCCCGATTCTCCGGTTTGCTGTCGTTAACAGCTGACAGCCGCGGCGAGGCAAACATTCCCCGCCGTCCGGAGGATCGTCGGGGTCAAACCATCTGCAGCGCATGCCGGCGAGACGGTGGCGGGAAGGCATCGTCGAGGACGCTCAGGTCTTCCGCCGTTAACTGCAGCTCTGCGGCGGACGCGTTGGCGCGCAGATGAGTCGGGTTGGAAGATTTCGGAATCACCAAAACGCCGGGTTGTCGCAAGGCCCAGGCCAACGCCACCTGAGCAGGTTGCGCACCGTGCCGGCGGGCAACGTTGACCACCGCCGAATGCCGCAACAACGCGCCGCCCTGCCCCAACGGACAATACGCCATGACCGGCATACCCTGAGCCTGGCTCCAGGGCAGCAGGTCGAATTCGATCCCCCGTTCGCTAGGGTTGTAGAGCACCTGGTTGGCTGCACAAGCGGGCGCATTCAGCTCACGCATGTCGTCCAGATCGAGGTTCGACACGCCCCAGCGACGAATCTTGCCCTGCTCTCTGAGCCGCTCGAAGGCTTCGACGGTTTCCGCCAGCGGATACTGGCCGCGCCAGTGCAGCAGATACAGATCGATGCAATCGGTACCGAGCCGACGCAAGCTGCGTTCGCAGGCCTCCGGTACGCCTTTTTGGCTGGCGTTGTGCGGATAAACCTTACTGACCAGAAAGACCCGGTCTCGACGACCGCGTATTGCTTCACCAACAACCTCTTCCGCACCGCCTTCGCCATACATTTCCGCGGTATCGATAAGCGTCATGCCCAGCTCTATTCCGAGCTGCAGTGCTGCGACCTCGTTGTTGCGTTCGGCCGGATTCTCACCCATGTGCCAGGTGCCCTGGCCGATCACAGGGACTTCGGCTCCATCTGTCAACGTCAGGGTGCGCATCAGCCGTTCCCTCGCATGTTTTGCTCGGAGACAGGCTCGGCCCAAGGATCGTAGGTGCCGAAATTCCACAGGTGACCCTCCAGGTCGCGGCAGCTGAAGCCTCGGCCACCGTAATCCTCGTCTTTCAACTCGATGACGATCTCCGCCCCGGCAGCCTTGGCCTTGGTGTAGAGCGCATCGGCACTGTTGACGATGACATAGATGCTCTGCGTGGAAACGCCGCCCACCTGGTCCGGCATCCGCACCTGGCGACCATATTCTGAATCGCTAACCGGACCGATCATCAGCATGCCGCTACCGAAATTGAGCTGGGCGTGAATGACGCCCACTTGAGCGTCCTCGGCCACCAGGTGCCGCTCGAAATCAAACACTCGACACAGCCAGTCCAATGCCGCGGGTACGTCACGGTAATGCAGACAGGGGATGAGATTGGATGTGGTGTTTTTGCTGTACAGGGACATGAAAGCTCCTTTCGATTGCCGCGGCCATCGCCGTCGTACAAGACGCACCGCATACGCATTCAGACCGATAACGGCGCCGACGTTCCCACGCTAGGCGCGTTCGGCCAACCCGAGGCGAATACCCAGGCCGATCAGCACCGACCCGAGGACACGATCGAGCCATTGGCTCAGTCGCTGATTGCCACGCAGCGCCGAGCTGGCTCGAGCCGCTAGCAGCACCAGCATGCACTCGACGACGATCGCCACCAGAACGACCAACACACCCAATACCAGCAGTTGCAACGCCACCGCGCCCTGGTCCGGACGCACGAACTGCGGCAGAAACGCCATAAAGAAAATCGCCGCCTTCGGATTGAGAATGTCCACAAGAATGCCTTGGCGATAGGCCTGCCAGGCGGTAGTCCGCGGCGCCGTTCCGAGGTTGAGCTGCGTACCGGCGCCCGTAGAGCGCAACGCCTGGATGCCCAAATACAGCAGATAAGCCGCACCGACATACTTGACCACCGTAAAGGCCAGCGCAGAAGTAGCCAGAATCGCGGAAATCCCCAGCGCCGCGGCGGCCACATGAACCAGAGCACCACTGCAAACACCGCATGCCGAGGCCACGCCGACACGCCGCCCACCGGAGAGCGTCCGCGACAGCACGAACAGCAGATCGGGACCGGGCGACAAGTTCAGCGCCAGGGCAGCCGAGAAAAACACCAACCAGAACGCCGGATCAGACATTTCGGCCCTAATCATGAGTGAAGAGAGACACTGACTGTAGTCAAGTGACCTTCAGCTTTCCAGACTTGCAATTCGAACCCGCGCAGGCAGTTCGTCGGAAAACTGGCATACGCTCACAGTTATGACTTTTTATTGTCACCACGCTGAACTACCTTGTTAACGTTAATGTCAAAGCGCCAGGCTTCCGGCAAGGATCGCGGGCGCAGCCCGACACAGCCATGTACAGCAAAGGAAATGCACATGATCGATGAAGCCCGCACGGCCCTCGTCGCCCCCTCAGGGCGTCTCGTCCTGTTGTCCAACAGCGAGCTGCTGGACAATTCATTTCACCAACATCTTCACGACAGCCCCCAGTTGCGCCTGACGCGTAGCAACGCGTTCCGCCCCGGCGTGAGCGATGCAGACCTACTACTTGTCGACGTCGGCAGCTTTACCGATGACGAATGCCTGCGCCTGCTCCGGCAGCTGCGCGATACGGTCACCGCGCTGGTCAATGCGCAGCCGGAGCAGGCACGCAGGCTGCTGGAATTACACCCTTGGATCAAGGGCATCTTCTACCCGGGCACAAGCCGCAGCAATTTCAGCCGCGGCGTCACTGTCATGCTCAACGGTGGCGACTGGCTGCCCCGCGCGCTGATGGAAAAACTGCTCGGCCGCTACCGCCAGCTAACCCATGCGTCGCGCGCTATCGACGATTTATCGGTGCGCGAAAAGCAGATCCTCGCGCTCGCAGGCAAGGGGCTGTCCAACTCGGAGATTGCCGACCGCCTGCACCTGAGCACTCACACCATCAAGAGCCATATCCATAATGCGCTGGGCAAGCTGGGCGCATCCAACCGCGCGCAGGGTGCGTCACTGGTCCTGGGACACGTGAGCGAGACCAGCACATGAAAGCCGCGTGCCTGTGCCTGATATTGCTTCTCGCTGTGCAGGCATATGCCGAAGAAGCGGAGCTCAAGGGCTTCATTACCAACAACACCGTTACCCGATCCGGTCAGGAGTTCTACCGCAAGTTCTGCGAACGCCTGAACGACACCAGCTCCCTGGACTTCAACCTGGCGGTCAAGGAAAGGCCGTCGGCACGCTGGGGCATTCTGGTCTGGGTCGAGCAGGACAACCAGCCGCTCTACCGCCGCTTCCTGCAACCAAACGTCGGCGACATGGAGCAAACCGCTTATGACGCGGCGGACTTTGTGCTGCAAGAGATAAACCGTAAGAAAGTTGAAGCAATGTTCGAAGACACCATTGATCTTGCGAAGGATGAGTTATGAACCGGCTACAACAAAAAACCACCGGCATTCTCCTGGCCGGGCTATTGCTTAGCTCTGCCGTTACGGCAACCGAACTGGTCTACACCCCAGTCAATCCGTCGTTTGGCGGTAGCCCTTTGAACGGCGCCTGGCTGCTGGGCAGCGCCCAGGCCCAGAACGACACCAAGGACCCTGACGCGATCGACCGCTCCTCGCTGGGCGGCACTTCGGCGCTTGATCGCTTTACCAGCCAGTTGGAATCACGGCTGCTTGGCGATTTGCTGAGGAAGATGGACGACCCCAACGGCGGCTCACTGATTACCGATGATTTTATCGTCAACATTGTGAACCTCGACGGCAACCTGACAGTGGAAATTACCGATCGGCTAACAGGCGAGATATCCGAAATCATCGTTAACGGCTACGGCGCCATTAACTAACCGCAAGGAGAGCAAAGGCCATGAGAAGCCTATTCGTCGCCATCGGGATGATGGCCGTTCTGCAGGGCTGCGCAGTGCGCGAACCGATGTCCGCAGACCAAGAAACCCCCACCCTTACGCCGCGCACCTCGACTTATCAGGACCTGCTGCAGCTACCCCGTCCCAGAGGCCCGCTTGTCGCCGCCGTTTACGGCTTCCGTGACCAGACCGGGCAATACAAGCCAAGCCCGGCAAGCTCCTTTTCCACAGCCGTCACCCAAGGCGCGGCAAGCATGCTGGTCGATGCCATGCAGGCCAGCGGCTGGTTTATCGTGCTGGAGCGCGAAGGCCTGCAGAACGTACTGACCGAGCGCAAGATCATCCGCGCATCCCAGGCCAAGCCGGACGTGGCACCGAACATACAGTCGGAACTGCCCTCGCTGCTGGCCGCCAACATCATCATGGAAGGCGCCATCGTCGCCTACGAGACCAACGTGCGCAGCGGTGGCCAAGGCGCGCGCTATCTGGGTATCGGCGTATCGCAGGAGTACCGGGTCGATCAGGTCACGGTCAATCTACGCGCCGTCGACGTGCGCAGCGGCCAGGTGCTCTCCAATGTGATGACGACCAAGACCATCTACTCCATCGGGCGCAGCGCCAACGTCTACAAGTTCATCGAGTTCAAGGAGCTGCTCGAGGCCGAGGCCGGCTACACCACCAACGAGCCGGCACAACTCTGCGTACTGTCGGCGATCGAGGCGGCGGTCGCTCATCTGATCGCCCAGGGCGTCGACCGCCGGCTATGGCAGACCGCAGAAACGACACCCGCGATCGAAGCGGAACTGGCGAAGTACCTCGCCGCGCCGACCAAGCTGTAGTCGTTCTGTTTCTGGGCATGCAACAGGCCCGGAAACAAACGCAGCGGTTTCATCCGTTTGATGGATTTGCCGGATCGCGGTTTAGGACAGGATGACCTACCGCGATTCAACCAGGGATGATTGATGAACCAGGCGCAATGGATTGCCCGTAAAGCGCTGCTGCCGCTGCTCCTTACGGGGTTAGCCGGCCCAGCCCTCCACGCGACCGATCGTCCGGTCTCACTCGATCTGTGGCCCAGCGAAATCGCATCGAGCCAGAATCATTCGATTGCATCGACCCGGCCAGCCATCGGCGCCGCGCATGGCAACTCCGCACTCGTCACCCAGGTTGGCGGCGGCCTGACCAGCGCTATCACTCAAACCGGCAACGCACTGGAAGCCCTCATCCTCCAGAGCGGCTATGCGCACGAGGCATCCATCGAGCAGCACGGCAGCCACAACCAGGGATCAATCATTCAGTTCGGGGCCGACAATCAGGCCCGAATCGAGCAGTACGGCGCGCACAACAACGCGCTGATCGAACAGACCGGTACCGGGCATCGCAGTAGCGTTACGCAGAATGGCCAGGGTCTGAGTGTGCTGGTTCGCCAGCACCGCTAAAGCAAAGCCGCTGAAACAAAGCACCACCAGGAAGTACCGCTGAAAACATTCCATGGAGAGATAACAATGTTCAAGATCAAACCCCTTGTAGCTGCCATCCTGACTATCGCCACTGCCCAGGCCTTCGCCGCTGAGCACACCTCCGAACAACGCCAGAACGGCATCGACAACATCGCCGAGGTCAGTCAAATCGCTGGCAGCTCGAACACCGCCACTCAGTTGCAGAGCGGCTTGGGCAACCACGCGATGGTCGAGCAGAACAGCTCGTTCTCGTCCTCGGTCCTGCAAACCCAGATAGCCAACTTCCATAAGGCCGAGGTCAACCAGACGGTCGCTTTGCGCAGCACCGCGGAGCAATGGCAGAACGGTAAAGGCAACGAGGCCAGCATCAGCCAGGGCGGTACTTGGGACAGCAGCGCTGACCAGCATCAGCAGGGCAATGCCAACATCGCCGAAACCGAACAGGTCGCCACCCGTGGCGCCGACGCCGTTACAGAGCAGCTGGGCAACCGGAACTACGCCAACAGCTATCAGGCCCTGGCCAACGGCAGCAAATCCGAGCTTTACCAGGACGGTAACCTCAACGATGCAAGCGTCAGCCAGTCGTTCAGCTCGAATGACCGCGCCATGATTGACCAACAAGGTAAAGAGAACACCGCGCAAATCGCTCAGAACTGGAGCGCTGGCTCGATCACCGAAGTCGAGCAAGTCGGCAACCTCAACAATGCGTCCGTCAGCCAGACTGGTGCCAACCACGAGGCGTATACCTATTCGGGTGGCGACAACAACAACCTGAACGTAGACCAGCAAGGCCGTTACCAGAACGCCTTCGTCTACCAGCAGGGCAACGAGAACGACGCCAACCTCGCTCAGCGCGGCAACGGCAACACCGCCACTGCCAATCAGTACGGATTCGGCAACGGGGCAGTGCTCGATCAGGACGGCCGTGATCAGGTTGCCACTGTTGCTCAGAATGGCGACTACAACGACGCCACGGTTGACCAGCTGGGCAATGCCAACGAGCTGCACTTCAACCAGTCCGGTACGTACAACATGCTCAGCGCTGTACAGGAAGGTGAAGGCAACCGCATCAGCGGTTCCAGCAGCAACGCTGGTAACGACGTCGATATCGTTCAGGACGGCGATTTCAACCTGGCCAGCATCACCCAGGACGGCGTAAACAACATGGCCATTCTGTCCCAGTACGGCGAAAGCCATCTGGCGACGGTCATTCAAAACGGCACCGGCCACGAGGCGTTGGTCGACCAGAGCGGCATGGGCAACAACGCCCTGATCCGCCAGGCTGGCCTCAATAACATGGCGATCGTTACCCAACACTGATCCGCGCTACACCTCGCGACTGCCGGCCTTGCGCCGGCAGTTTCGTTTCTGCGGCTGCACCTGCGTTCCGCTAACTCACGCTCCGTTGGGCGGTTGGTCCGCAGCCGAATTCGAGTCGAAACGCGTAATACAGCTCCGATGCGAGCCGCTTATTCGCCTGCGCGTTATCGACCGCCTCTTCCGAAAGCGCCACGCGGCAGCGCTGCGCGCTTACAAAACGATGAAATAAAACGGTTTCTATGGTATTTCCGCTGCGCTTGATCGACTCGCGCGGCACTGCTTCGAGCACAACGCCTGCCCGTTTGGACAAAGCTCAAAATAAAGCAGCCGCAACTGCAACAAAGGAGCACATCAATGAAATGCAGCCTCAGCACCGCCGTCTTCGCGGCGGGATTGACCTTCGCCAGCCAAGCCATGGCCGACCCAATGTTTTGGCAGAACAACAGCCTGACCTACCTCTACGGCAAGAACTTCGCCGTCGACTCAGGCGAGGACGGGCGTGAGGCCGATATCCAGCAGACCATTACCTTCGAACATGCCAGTGGCTGGACCTGGGGCGACATGTTCCTGTTCGTCGACCACAAGTGGTTCAACGGTCATTCGGGCAATGATGGACGCACCTATTACGGCGAATTCAGTCCGCGTCTGTCGCTGGGTAAGATTACCGGGCGAGACCTATCGTTTGGGCCAGTCACCGACGTCCTGCTTTCTGCGACCTACGAGCGAGGCGAAGGGCGAAACCGCAACTACCTGCTCGGCCCCGCCATCGACCTGGACGTACCGGGCTTCGATCGATTGTCGATCAACACCTACTACCGCAAGCCGGACGGCATCACGGGCCAGGCCAGTGGCCAATGGCAGATCACGCCAACCTGGGCCATCACGTTCCCGCTGGGCAAGTCCGACATTCTCTTCGATGGCTATATCGACTGGGTGGTCAACGATGCCGGCTCCAAAACCAGCAACGACTTCGTCGCGAAGAACCTGCATATCAACCCGCAGGTTAAGTACGACCTGGGCAAAGCGCTGGACTACACCCCCGGAAAGCTCTACGTCGGTATCGAGTACGACTACTGGTCGGACAAATACGGCGTGCCGGACAGCGCCGCGTTCAACACCGACAACAACGTCACCAATTTCATCGTAAAGGCCCACTACTGACCCTGGCGGCGCCGTCGCGAGCCAAACCGGTGGCTACGGTCAGGCTCGATGGCGGCATCAGCTCCTGCCGCGTAACGCTTCGATGCGCTCTGCCAGCGCATCGATCGTAAAAGGCTTGGTCAACAGACCCATGCCAGGTTCGAGCTGACCGTTGCCCATCACGGTGCTTTCCGCGTAGCCGGTGATAAACAGCACGTTCAGCCCGGGGTCGGACTGGCGAGCGGCGTCGGCTAGCTGGCGGCCATTCATACCGCCCGTCAGTCCGACGTCCGTGACAAGCAGCGCAACCGGCTCGTCACTCTGCAGAATGCTCAACGCGCTTTTACCATCGATAGCCTGCAGCACCCGATAGCCCAGCTCCTCAAGAACCTCCACCACCAGCAGGCGCACCGCCGGTTCATCATCGACGACCAATATCGTCTCGCCCGCTCCACCATTGACGCCAAATGCCGACTTGGGGTCGGTTTCGATGTCGCTCTGCGGCACACTCGAAGCGACATGCGGCAGATACAGGCAAATCGCGGTGCCGTGATCCGGCTCTGACTGGATCTTCACCTGCCCACCCGATTGCCGGGTAAAGCCGTACACCATCGACAATCCCAGGCCCGTGCCCACCCCCAAGGGTTTGGTAGTGAAAAACGGATCGAATGCCTGCGCGGCGACTTCCTTGGACATGCCAACACCGGTATCCGCGACGCATATGCGCACGTACTGCCCAGCAGGCACATCGAGGTCCAACGCCGCGCGACCTTCCAGCCAGATGTTGCTGACGCCGATCGTCAGCGTCCCGCCGTCGGGCATCGCGTCGCGGGCATTGATGGCGAGATTGAGCAAGGCGTTTTCCAGCTGGTTACGGTCCACCAGCGTTGGGGACAGATCCTCGGCGCACTGCGTCTGCAGCGTGATCGAAGGGCCGACCGTACGGCTGAGCAATTCGCGCAGGTCATTGACCAGCTCACACACGTCGGTGCCCATCGGGTTGAGCGTCTGGCGGCGAGAAAACGCCAGCAAGCGGTGCGTCAGCGCTGCCGCTCGACGGGTCGCGTTCTGAGCCACCGTCACGTATTGCGCGAGCGATTCGACACGGCCTTGCTCGATGCGCTTTTCAAGCAATTCCAGGCTGCCGCCGATGCTGGTCAGCAGATTGTTGAAATCATGTGCCAGGCCTCCGGTCAACTGGCCGACGGCTTCCATCTTCTGGCTTTGGCGCAGCTGCGCCTCTGCCTGGGCGAGCGCCTGCGCCTGCTCCTTTTCAGCGGTGATGTCACGCCCCACGGCATTGATCACACCGTCCGCCGGCCGGGCCGACCAGGTGAGCCAGCGATAGCTACCATCAGTGCAGCGGTAGCGATTCTCGTAATGCAAAAAAGAGCGCCCTTCCGACAACTGTCGAACGGTCGCGCTTGTGTCCGCCAGGTCGTCAGGATGGATGAAGTCGATAATATTAGCGCCCAGCAGTTGCTCTTCCGACCAGCCCAGCAGACGTTCCCAGGCCGGATTGACCGCGACGATGCCGCCATCGAAACGGCAGCGAAGCATCACGTCGCTGGACAACTCCCAGAGCTGGTCGCGGTCCTTGGTACGGGTCGCGACATCCTCGCGCAGCGAGACGGTCAGGGCTTGCAGTGCCTGCGCCGCGTTGCGACGTGCGGAGATGTCGTTAAACAAAACCGCGACGCGCTGTTCGGACGGTTCGCCGACGGGCATCGCCTGCACTTCGAACCAACGCTGCAAGGCTTCGGAGTGATTTTCGAAACGCACCGGGCGGCGGCTCAGCGCCACCCCACCGTAGATATCGAACCAGTGCTGCTCATGTTCAGGCGCCAGGTCGCGCATCCATTTGCCGACCGCATCGACTAGCCCGGTCTGGCGTTCGAAGGCCGGATTGGTTTCGAGAAAGCGATAGTCGATCGGCTTGCCCTGCGCATTGAACTTCATCTCGATGATGCAGAAACCCGCATCGATCGCCTCGAACAGCAGGCGGTAACGGTCGTCGCTCTCGGCCAGTCGCCGCGCGGCCTCGTCCTCCGCCGTGCGATCACGCAGGATCTTCAAGAAACCGAAATGGCCCTGCTCGGCATACAGCGGCGTAAGCGTGCCCGCGCCATGCAACCGTGCCCCATCGGCACGGATATACCAGCGTTCATGGCTGGTGCTGCCCTGCTGCAGGGCGCGCTGCATCTGCTCGCGCAGCAGTTCCGCAGGCCGGTCCTCACCACTGAACAGGCGGTCGAACGGCTGTCCGTACATCTGTTGCGCCGTCCAGCCGAAGACGCGCTCGGCACCCGCGCTCCAGGCCGTGATGATGCCGTCGCGATCAGTGGTGAGCATGGCGCAATCGCTGGCGGCTTCGAAAATTGCCTGTACTTGCTGGCCTGAATCAGGAATGGCGTTGTCTCCTGTGACGGGTCGATTTCGAGCCCGCGACGTAGCTATGGATGCTCGCCCCGCCGTGAAGATGCAAGGCCGCAGGCCAGAGTAACTGTCAGCCAGTGGCCGGTGAAGGTTCAGCGAAGAGTAACAGCGACAGGAAATGCTTCGACGCCCCCTCGTCAGCCGACGCTACTCCGGCGTGCGGCTGAAAACCAGCGCCTTCAAGCCGCTGTCGGAGTTGACATCCGGGAACTCCGGCGGGTTCGGCAAACGCTGTTGAAATACCAAGTCCGGCGCCTCGGCCGCAACGCCTTCAATGATGAAATCGGGGGCCACGTCGGGATCGTTGACGCAGGCCAGCACCGTACCCGTGGGCGTCAGCAGCTCCGGCAAGCGCCGAAGGATCTTCCGGTAATCCTTATCGAGCGCAAAGCTGCCTTTCTGGAACGATGGCGGGTCGATGATCACCAGATCGTAAGGGCCGCTTTTCTTCACCTTGCCCCAGGACTTGAACAGCTCGTGGCCGAGGAAGCTGACCTTGCTCAGGTCATGCTCATTGAGCCGGTGATTCTCGCGCCCACGGCTGAGCGCAGCGCGCGCCATGTCGAGGTTGACCACATGCTCGGCGCCCCCCGCGATGGCCGCCACGGAAAAGCCACAGGTATAGGCGAAGAGGTTCAGCACCCGCTTGCCCTGCGCCTGTTCCTGCACCCAGCGCCGGCCGTAGCGCATGTCCAGAAACAGCCCATTGTTCTGCTTGATGCCGAGATCGAGCTTGTAGCGCAGCCCGTTCTCGCTGATCAGCCATTCGCTGACCGGCTCGCCCAGTAGCTGTTCCATGTGGCTGTCGGGCAGATAGCGGTGATGCAACAGCAGGCTATGCGCCCCGCTGTTCTGCCACTCGGCGCCTCGGATAAGCGCCGACAAGCCGAGCCTTAACGCATCCATCTCGGCGTCCACCGGTGCGCGGAACAACGAAACCAGCACGATGCCCTGTAGCCAATCGACGGTCACGTGCTCAAGCCCCGCCCAGCAGCGTCCGCGGCCATGAAACAGACGGCGAGTCTCATCGGGCAACTGCTCCAAGGCAATGGTCAGGTGGTTCTGCAAAGTGACAAGGGCATCGGCATGCATGACGGTCATCGTTAGTTAGAGAAAGCGCGCGATTTTAAACAGGATTCGAAGCGCTTGCGGGCCTGCCTGCCAATGCAGCCAGCCGAAAAGCTCGCGTCGCCAGCGCGCCAAACGGACCGAGTCGACCACTAGCCCTACAGCTTCAAGAGGGTGCGCCGATAACACGAGCATATGGGCGTTCTTCCGCCGTAGCCCCTTGTAACGAGCACAACCATGACCTTCTTGAAAACGATCCAGGCACGCTACCTCACCACTTTTGCGGCCTTCATTCTTGTCGCCATTGGCCTGACGCTGTTAGGCATCAACCAATTCGTCGCGCCCCAGTTGAAAGCCACTGAAGTCCAGTTGGTGGAAGAAAAAGTAGACGAAATCGCCCAGGCAATTCGACTCAATCTGGCGCGGATCGAAAGCCAGTCCCGTGCCATTACCCAAACCGTCGCGCTGCTCGACAGCGACCAGATCGACGCCGTGCTACCGGGCCTGATCGACCAGTACGGCGACCAAAAAGTGTTCGGCGGCGGCATCTAGCCGCAGCCCAACGCAAGGACGCCCGGCGTGGCGAAACACAGCACCTTCTATCACCGTGACGCCAGTGGTCAGCTGAAGATCAACACGCACTGGAACAGCGCCGAGTCGCTGAACTACTTCGAGCAGCCCTGGCACCGGGCCGGAGCGCAAACACCAAGCGGGCGCTGCGCCTGGGCGGCCGCCTACAAGGACGACGCCAGTGCCGAACCGCGCACGAACTGCGCCATGGCGATCAACAAGAACGGCAGCGTCTATGGCGTATCAACCATCGACCTGACGCTGGGCTTCTTCAACGAACTGGTCGCGACCAAGGAAAAGGAAATCCAGGGTCAAATCATGATCGTCGAAGCGGACGGCAAGATTCTCAGCAACCTGCCCGCCCTGAGCGAACAGATCGTCCTGAAGAACGTCTCCGAGCTGGCGTCACGCACGCCGTTCGTGGCGCAGATCAAGGCCGCGCTAGACAGTGGCGACCCGCTCAGCTTCGCCGAGTTCGAAGGCCAGAACGGCGAGCAGACCTCGTTCTTCCTCAAGCCCATCGAGGGGACGCCATGGTTGCTCGCAACCGCGCTGCCCAGCCACTTGCTGACCGAGAAGACTCGCTCGGTGCTCGGCACCCTGGGCTGGCTGCAATTGCCGTTGGTGGGTTTCCTTTTGCTGCTGACGGTCGTCGCGTTGCGCAACCTCATGCGCCGGCTGCATCTGCTGTCAGGCAACACCCAGTCCCTGTCGTCCGGTGATGCGGATCTGACCCGTCGCATCGAAATCAAGGGCGACGATGAAGTCGACCGCATCGGTGTCGCAGTGAACCGTTTCATTGCCTATCTGCAGGAAATGATCGCCGACCTGGCCACCTCGTCCCGCCAGATTTCGGTCGAACTGGAACAGCTCAAGCAGCAATCCGATCACACCAACGGCATCCTGGCTCGCCATGCCAGCGAAACGGATCAGGCGGTGACGGCCATCACCGAAATGAGCTCCACGGCCGACTCCGTCGCACAGAGCGCCAACGAAACCGCGAGCTTCACACAGGCCGCCAACGACCACGCCGCGCATTCGCGTCGCACCGTCGACGAAGCGGCGCAAAGCGTGCTGGCGCTGGTCAATGAAGTCGACTCGGCTACCGCGCGCGTCCAGGCGATGCAGCAAGACGCCCGCCGCATTAACGATGTGCTGGGAGTCATCGGCGAAATCGCCGGGCAGACCAACCTCCTGGCGCTGAACGCCGCCATCGAGGCCGCCCGTGCGGGTGAGCAAGGGCGCGGATTCGCCGTGGTCGCTGACGAAGTGCGCGCTCTCGCCGGGCGGACGCAGCAGAGCACCTCGGAAATCAACGAGATGCTCGCGGCCTTGCAGAGCGCTGTCGATGCTGCGGTAGACGCGATGGAAAAAACCAAAGGCAGCTGCCAGGCCACCGCCGAGCGCACCACGCGCGTCAACAGCGGGCTCGATGAAATGGCCGATTCGGTCAACCGCATCCACGACCTCAGCGCGCAAATCGCCGCGGCTGCCGAAGAGCAGAGTGCCGTCAGCGGTGAGATCAATCAGAACATGGTTGCGGTGCGGGATATGGTCGACGAACTGGTGGAATCCGGCGTGACGGTGAGCAAGAGCACCGATGGCCTGTCCGCATCCAACGACCGTCTGATCGCCATGGTGAGCCGTTTCAAGCTTTGACCGCTGACTGATCGCAGGCTTCCTTAGCGGCGCCTGCGGCACAAATGCGTAACGTGCGATATCGCGTCGTCACGGCTCCAGAACGAGGCGACAACGATATCGGTGCTGATGCCAGCGCAGCAACGATTCACCACCGTTGCGGTCAGCAAGCCGACCCTACGACCAAGCTGCGTGCCGTGAAAAATGGTGTTTCCCCTATTTAGAATAAGCACGCTATCGAGGTGTAGTTCGTGGGCATCGGGTCGCGCGCAACGACGCGATCAGGCAGCCGCTGCGAGACCCGCCATGCGGAACGGCACTGGAAAAGCCGAGTCGGATGAAATGACTACGCCACTCGGGCAACGCCGATCGCCTCGGTCCTGCAATTGCCTCAGATGACATCCGAGAGGCTCTCTGTGTGGCCAGCCATTACAACTATTCCGGCATGATTCGCCCGCAACCAATCATGTGGTTGCGGAGCAGCAGAAAAGGAACGCGGCCCCTCGAATGAAGCCTGCGTAAGGAGTATGGAAATGTCTGATTCCCCCGATCGTCCCGTCAGTTTGGACGCAGATTCCCCTCGCATATCCACTGGCAGCGAAGGCCTCGATGACATCCTCGGTGGAGGCCTGGACCCCAATCGGATGTATCTCTACGAGGGCAGCCCCGGCTCCGGCAAGACCACCCTCGCCTTGCAGTTTCTACTCGAAGGCGTTCGCCAGGGCGAGCGTGTCCTGTACGTCACACTGTCTGAAACGGAACAGGAATTGAAGCTGGTCGCCAAACGCCACGGCTGGACACTTGAAGGCATCGACGTTCTGGAACTGGTGACGCCCGAGGACAGCCTGGACCCCGATCTTGAGCTGACGGTCCTGCATCCGGTCGAGATGGAACTGAGCGAGACCACCAGGCAAGTATTCAATAGGGTCAGAGAAACTAACCCGAGCCGGGTTATATTCGACAGCCTTTCGGAAATGCGCCTGCTCGCTCAGAGCCCGCTGCGCTATAGGCGACAAGTGCTGGCGCTCAAGCATTTCTTCACCACCCGACATTCCACAGTAATCCTGCTCGATGACCAGACCTCCGAAAGCGGCGATTTACAGCTGCATTCGATATCCCATGGCGTGGTGATGCTCGAGCAGCTGGCCATTGATTACGGCGCCGAACGCAGGCGGCTGCGCGTCATCAAGATGCGCGGCATTCAGTTTCGTGGCGGCTACCATGACTTCACCATCAAAAAAGGTGGATTGTCGATCTATCCAAGACTGATTGCCGCTGAGCATCACACGCACTTCATAGGGGAACTGACATCCAGCGGCAATGCGGCCCTGGACAAAATGCTCGGTGGTGGCGTGGAGCGCGGAACCAATGCGCTGCTGATTGGCGCCGCCGGCGTTGGCAAATCATCGCTGGCGCTGGGTTACGCCGTAGCTGCGTGTAAACGCGGTGAACAGGTGGCTTTCTTCATTTTCGATGAAGGAATCGGAACCCTGATGGCCCGTGGCCGCGCTTTGGGATTGGACCTAGAACCCTGGATCGAAACAGGACTGCTGCACCTGCAACAGATTGATCCTGCCGAACTTTCACCCGGTGAATTTACCGCCGCGGTGCGCGACAGCGTTGAGATACGAGGCGCGCAGCTGGTGATACTGGATAGCCTTAACGGTTATCTCAACGCGATGCCAGACGGCCGCTTCCTGATTTTGCAGATGCACGAGTTACTCAGCTATCTGGGCCAGAAAGGCGTGATGAGCGTGATGGTTCTGGCCCAGCATGGTTTGGTCGGACCGATGGATACGCCGGTCGATATCAGCTATCTGAGTGATGCGGTTATTATGCTGCGCTATTTCGAGCATGCAGGCGTCGTTCGCCGGGCGTTGTCGGTGGTCAAGAAGCGTAGCGGCCGCCACGAAAACACTATCCGGGAGTTCCGCCTTGGGGCTTCCGGCATCAAGGTCGGGCCGCCGCTTTCGAAGTTCAGCGGTATCTTCTCGGGCACACCGGCCTACACTGGCGATGCCGCTCCCCTCATGAAAGACGAGCATGACGACGTCTGACCCAGCAATTCCGACAGTAGCCGTCTACGCCCCCATTGGCCGGGACGGTCCCGCCTCGGCCGAGCTGCTGCGCCGCAGCGGCATGAGCGCCATCGTCTGTCACAGCGTCGATGAGGTGCTGGAGCTGGCCGAGACCAGCGCCGATGCGGTCTTCATAGCCGAAGAAGGCCTTTTCGGTCAGGACCTCCACGCGCTGTCGGCCTGGGTCGATCAGCAACCGACGTGGTCCGATTTTCCCTTCGTTGTGCTGACCAGCAAGCATCAGCAACCCTCGGTCGCGGCCTGGCGTCAACGCATGGTCGCAGCGTTGCGCAACGTCTCGCTGCTCGAACGTCCGGTACAGAGCATTACGCTCACCAGCGCGCTGCGGACCGCATTGCGCGGGCGGCATCGCCAGTACGAGGTGCGAGCGCTGATCGAGGCGCGCGAACAGGCATCCCTCGAACTGGAGGCGCTAGTAGTAGAGCGCACTGGTGAACTGGAAAAAGCCAACCTCGAGTTGCGCACGCAGATCGCCGAGCGCGCCCATATCGAAGAAAGCCTGCGCCAAACGCAGAAGATCGAGGCTATCGGCCAGCTCACCGGAGGCATCGCTCATGACTTTAACAATCTATTGATGGTTATCTCCGGCGGCCTGGACATGCTCGATCGGCGAGCGGACCCAGACCGTCGCCAACGCCTGATGGATGGCATGCGCCAGGCAGCACAACGCGGCTCAGCCCTGACGCGCCAACTGCTGGCCTTTTCGCGCCGCCAGTCACTGGCACCCGAACCAGTGGATCTGGCCCAGCGCATCAGCCAGATGCGCGAGCTGCTGGACCGCAGTCTGCGGGGCGACATTCACGTGAAAGTGGAGTTCGCACCGGATCTATGGCCGATCGAAGCCGATTCTGGCGAACTGGAGCTGGTGATACTGAATCTCGCGGTCAACGCTCGCGACGCCATGCCCGACGGCGGTTCGATCCTGCTGCAGGCGTCCAACGCACCGAATGAAGTGGTGCTTGGCCGGCAGGGTGACTTTGTTCGCCTGGCGGTCATCGATTCGGGCACCGGCATCCCCGCCGACGTTCGCGGCCGGGTATTCGATCCGTTCTTCACCACCAAGGAGATCGGCAAGGGCTCCGGTCTCGGCCTTGCGCAGGTGTATGGCTTCGCCCTCCAGTCCGGCGGTACGGTCTGGATCGATACGGAGTGTGGACGAGGCACCAGCGTGATCATGATGCTGCCGCGCTCTGAACATTTGCCGGCCCAGGTGCACATCGAGAGCGTGCGCGTCGAACAAACGCCCGAGACGTTCGCCGGTAACGTTCTGCTGGTCGACGATGATGAAGAAGTCGCCGCGCTGGTGGGAGAAATGCTCGAGCATCTCGGCTATCGGGTGACCCATTCCGCCAGTGCTGCCGCTGCCCTTGGAACACTTGCGAACGGGCGCCAGGTAGACATCGTTTTTTCCGATGTGATGATGCCCGGCGGCATGAACGGCGTAGAGCTGGCGCGAGAAATTCGCACGCGCCAACTCGGCATTCCCGTGCTGCTCACCAGCGGCTATGCCGAGGCAGCGAAAAATTCGGCGGAAGCCGAAGGCGTGCATGTACTGGCCAAGCCCTACCGCCTCGAAGAGCTGGACCTGGCATTGAAACGTGCCATGGAAAGCGCCGAACTCACGAGCCTATCCGCACTTTGATCCTCCGTCGTTGGCCGACGCGACTCGTCCCGCTCACGAACTAACCACAGCCAAGACCGTCGAAACGCGAGTTCCGAGCCGCTGCGGTTCGCCCCGGCTTTTGCTAATCGTCTGCATCAAACCAGAAGGAATCGACCATGCGCATCCCTCGGGATCAGCCCAGTCCGCTTGCCCGCTCCGCAACCATCAAGCGAAATGCCGCGGCGCTGATGGGCGTATTGCTGATGAGCTGCTCGCTACCCTTGCTGGCTGACGAGCAGTCGCTGATCGACCGCGATGCGCAGAACAAGCGCCTCACCGAACAGCTGATGGCCAAGCCCAATCACCTCTCCCCCGCCCCGAGCGCCAAGTACAACCACATCATCACTTACGGTCAGTCGCTGGCTTCTGCCGCAGAAGGCTGGCCAGCACTGTCGAAACAGCCGGGCTACGACAATCTGATGCTGGGCGATTCAACACGTTCGGCAACTTTCAGTGGCGAACGCTTCGTACCGGTCGGGGAAGCGGCGTTCAAGCCGCTCAAGGCGGTGGTGCAGTTCAAGCGGGACCCCAAAATCATTCTCGACAACGACGCGGTAGCGAAGCTGGAAAAGCACGCCCAGGAAGAAGGCGAGTCCGTGGAAGTCGGCGCGCTGAACATGGCGCGCCGGCTGTATCTGGAAAAGCACCGCGTCGAGGCCGACCCCGAGCACCTGTTCGTCGCCAGCAACGCCGCCACGTCGGGACGTTCTATTGCGCAACTGTCCAAGGTTGGTGGCACCAACGAGTACCAACGAGTATTGCAAGCCGTCGATCAGGCCAAGCAACTGGCGGATGGCGAAGGCGCGAGCTACAGCCTCAGCGCCCTGTTCTGGTTACAGGGCGAGTACGACTACGCCGAGATTCAGGGTGGGATCAACGACAAGGAAAACTACAAGGCAATGATGCGCCAGCTGCGCGATGACCTCTACGCCGACACCGCGCAAGCCATCGGGCAGCAGCGCATGCCTGCATTCATCAGCTACCAGACCGATGCCAAGACATCGGTTGTCGACGGCAGCCTCGACATCGGCATGGCCCAGTGGGAACTGGCGCAGGAGGAGCCCAACTGGTATCTGGCCGGGCCGGTTTATCCCTACGTGGACAAGGGCACGCATCTGTCAGCCAACGGTTATCGCTGGTTCGGCCAGATGCTTGGCAAGGTTTACCACCAGGTCGTGGTCGAGCGCCGCAACTGGGTGCCTTTGTCGCCGCTCGGCGCCACGGTCGAGGGACGTGAAATCCTCATCGATTTTCACGTGCCGCATCCTCCGCTGACCTTCGAAGAACCCTACCTTGGCCATCAGGCGCGAATGATCGACGGCCGAGGCTTCACCATGAGCGACGAGCAAGGTGAGGTGCCAATCGAAGGGGTCGAGGTCGCCGCCGGTACGATCGTGCGCCTGACCGCCGGACGTGACCTGAGCGGTACGCCGAGCATTCGTTACGCCAGCCGCGCGGTCGGCGGCGCAGGCGAGCTGCGTGACAGCGATCCCACCCCGGCTGACGCTCACTACGAATACCTGTCGGACGAAGGCATGTGGCCGGAAGCCAATATCGACGCGCTGGTGGACGAACCCTACCCGCTGCATAACTGGAGCATCGCGTTCGAGATCGAGGCCAAGACCGACGAAGCCGCTCGAAAGCGCTGACCGTCCAGCACGACACTGGTCTCCGGCGCGCGACGCCTGCGCCCGGAGCACCGGCACGAGGATACGGACCGCCAGAATCAGGCAAGCACCCGGCAGAATCCGCCTAACACCCGCCATGCGTACTCACTAGCATTCATCTCACAGCACAGCAGTGCTGCATCCATGAATGCAATCGGAGGGTCTGCGCATGTCGAACATCAACGGAAAAGTCATCGCCATCACTGGTGCCAGCAGCGGCATCGGTGAAGCGACGGCGCGCCTGCTGGCCAGCCAGGGCGCGCGAGTGGTTCTGGGCGCACGACGGCTGGAACGCCTCGAAGCGCTGGCCGCCTCGATCAACGATAACGGCGGCAGCGCGGTGGTCCGGGCGCTGGACGTTACGAGCCGCGCCGAGATGCAGGGCTTCATCGACTTCGCCGAGCAGCAGTTCGGGCGCGTCGACGTCATCGTCAACAACGCCGGCGTGATGCCGCTTTCGAAGCTGGAGGCGCTGAAGGTCGACGAATGGGACCGAATGATCGACGTGAACATCCGCGGCGTGCTGCACGGCATCGCCGCCGGACTGCCGCTGATGCAACGTCAGCGCAGCGGGCAGTTCATCAACGTCGCCTCCATTGGCGCCTACGCGGTGAGCCCGACCGCTGCGGTGTATTGCGCGACCAAATATGCAGTACGCGCCATCAGCGAAGGGCTGCGCCAGGAGGTCGGTGGCGACATCCGCGTCACGTTGATATCCCCCGGCGTGACCGAATCCGAACTGGCCGAGAGCATCTCTGACGCAGACGCTCGCTCTGCCATGCGCGACTTCCGCCAGATCGCCATTCCCGCCGAGGCCATCGCCCGCGCGATTGCCTATGCCATCGATCAGCCGGCCGATGTGGATGTCAGCGAGCTGATCGTCCGCCCCACCGCCAGCCCCTACTGAGGACACGTTCATGAATGGCAATGCAAGCAGAACCCTGATAGCAGCCGGACTGGTGTTATTCGCCGGTTTATCAACGGGCGCCGCCTGCGCAACCGACGAGGGCGAGCGGCACGAGCGAGGCATGAAGGTAATGGAGCGGCTTTCCGGTGGTGCCGGGCAACCGGTGCTCGAAGCCCTACAGCGGGACTATCCCTTTCTCGCCGAGGGCGTTACCGCCTACGCGCTCGGTGATGTCTGGGGTCGCCCAGGCCTGGACGACCGCACCCGCCAGTTGGCTGCCATCGCCGCGTTCGCCGCGCAAGGCAACCTGCCGTATCTGAAGATTCATGCCGGTTATGCGCTGCGGCTCGGGGTCACGCGTGATGAGTTGAAAGAGGTGATCTATCTGACCACCGTAACCGCTGGCTTTCCGCGCGCCATCGATGCGGCGCAAGCGCTGCGGGAAGTGCCGGACCCGACGACACGTTGAGGCTCAGGCGATGCTGCGCAGCCGCGCCATGTCCTTGATCGGGGAGGCGCCGAACAACCGGCTGTATTCGCGGCTGAATTGCGAGGGGCTTTCGTAGCCGACCCGGTAACCCGCGACCGACACCTCCACCCCTTCGGCCATCAACAACCGCCGAGCCTCCTGCAACCTGAGCTGTTTCTGGTATTGCAGCGGGCTCATGGCGGTCAGCGCCTTGAAACGGTGATGCAGGCTGGAACTGCTGAGATTGACCCGCCGCGCCAAATCCTCGATGCGCAGCGGCGCGACATAGTTCTGGTTGAGCCACTCGATGGCGCGGGTCACCCGATGCGACTGGCTACCCTGCAATGCGACCTCCTGCAGATGCTGGCCCTGCGGCCCGCAGAGCAGGCGATAGAAGATTTCGCGCAGCGCCAGCGGTGCCAGTACCGGAATGTCCTTTGGCTTGTCCAACAAGCGCACCAGACGCAGGGTCGCGTCGAGCAACGGAGCATCGATACGGTCCAGATACAGGCCGCGCCCTGGTGCCTCGTCCACTTCAGCGAGCTGGCCGGATTCACTGATCAACCCGGCGATCAGCGACGGATCGATGTCGAGCCTGATGCACAAGTAGGGCTCTTGCGGCGAGGCGCGCACTACGCAACCTCCCACCGGGAGCGTGACCGAGACCACCAGGTAATGCAGCGGGTCATAGCAGTACAGCTCGTCGGCCAAGCGCACTTCCTTGCCACCCTGCACGATGATGCAAAGTGCCGGCTTGTGCACACCCCAGACCGGCTCGCCCGGCTCCGCGCAGCGAATCAAGTGCAGGGGATCGATGGCGGTCGGGTGCACGCCATCACCGTCGACGAAACGTTCGACTAGCTGCGCCAACTCGGCGCGCTGCGCGCGGGTTTCATCGTCTGACGGAGCGATGAATGAATTCATGGGCAGGCTCCTAGATACGAAGGGAATCAGCGTAGCTGTTGTTGACCCGCTATGCCGCCTGCCGCCAATTATCTTCCAAAAAAAGCCGGCGTTAGCCGGCAATTTTCGAAGCAATGCACGATCAGCTACGGGCGCGTTCTGCGTCACGCAGCGCCTTGACCTGATCGTGGTTGCGTTGCACGCCCTGGAACTGGCGCTGAACCACCACGCGAATGTCGGCTGGCAGGTCCTTGTCGAGCGCCTTGCGATAGCTCTTCAGAGCGACGTCTTCACCACGCTCGCATTCGTTGAGAATCGCTTCGTCGCTTTTACCCGTGACCATTGATTTAAGGTCGACCCAGCGACGGTGCATGTCTCCCGCAACGCTGGTGGAAGTCTCCGGATCACCGCCCAGGGTACGCACCAGTTGCTGCAGTTCGGCGGCGGCCGTGGCGCAGTCCTGTGCACGCTGGGTCATGGTGGTCTTCAGCTGGGGGTTCTTGAGGTCCTCAGCACATTCGCGGAAGCCTTTTTCGCCATCCTTGCTGGTTTCGATGAGGTCGTTGAGTACGGAAATAGTGTCTTTGGTATCCATTGAATAATCCTCCTGGGACTTGCTAAAACGGCCGGAAACAACACGGCCAACCTGTTAAGTCGACTGCTCCGCTTCGTCAAAGGTTCAGCCGGCTTGCCCCGGTGATGTGCCCTGTCGATAACTTCGATCAACCGTTTCGCGCTCGCGATTGTCCCAAGAATGACTGCCGTCCCGGCAGAAGCGCACATAACCCTGAGCCATCGCCGTCGAGCCCTGCGAAACATGCCGGAATACCTCGCCCCCGTTCCTCGCTGGGAACCGCACGAACGCCCATCCATGCCCGGTTCGCCGGCAATCCTGCTGCATCCGATGCCGATGCGCATCGCCTATGCCTGTGTTGCCGTGCTGGTCGGGCTAACCGGCGGCTTGGGCAACGCACTGTTCATTGCCAACCTGCCGAGCATTCAGGGCGACCTTGGCCTGACGCCGTCACAAGCCGCTTGGCTACCAGCGGCCTATTTCATGGTCAACGTCTCGGCCAATTTGTTGATGATCAAATTTCGCCAGCAGTACGGCTTGCGCCGCTTCGCCGAGATCGGGCTGACGTTGTATGCGCTGCTGAGCATCGCTCACGTTTTCGTCGAAGGGCTGGAAATGGCAGTGTTCGTTCGCGCTGCCAGTGGCCTGGCAGCGGCTACCACTTCATCCCTCGGGTTGTTCTACATGCTGCAAGCCTTCCGCAAGGCGGACCTGCCGAAGGGGGTGATTTTCGGCTTCGGCATTTCACAATTGGGCACGCCCCTCGCCTGGCTGATGTCGCCGGCATTGCTGGACATGGGCGAATGGCACCGCCTCTATGTGTTCGAGAGCGGCCTGGCGCTTTGCTCGCTGGCGGCGGTGGTAGTGCTCAAGCTGCCCTTGGGCGAACGCATCAAGGTCTTCGAGCCGCTGGATTTTCTCACCTTCGCCCTGCTCGCCCCGGCTTTGGCGCTGATCGCGGCGGTGCTGGCCCAGGGTCGAATACTTTGGTGGACCGAGCAGCCCTGGCTCGGCTACGCGCTGATCGTCGCGCTGGTGCTGATGTGCACGGCGTTCATGATCGAACACCACAGACGTAATCCCTTGCTGCACACCCGCTGGCTCGGCACCGCTGAAATGCTGCGCTTCGCCTTCGGTGCCTTGGCGCTGCGTCTGTTGTTGTCAGAGCAGACCTACGGCGCGGTCGGCCTGCTGCAGACTTTGGGCATGGGCACCGAACAGCTACAGCCACTGTATGCAGTGATTCTGCTTGGGCTAAGTATGGGCATCGCTGGCAGCGCGATGACCTTCAGCCTCACTACCGCGTTGCCGCAGATTTTGCTGTCGATCGTGTTGATCGTGGTCGCCAGCTTCCTCGACCTCGACGCCACCAACCTCACCCGCCCGCACGACATGTTCCTCAGTCAGGGCCTGCTGGCCTTCGCCAGTGGCATGTTCCTCGGCCCGCTGCTGATTACTGGCATCGGCAAGGCGCTGCGCAACGGGCCCAATTATCTGGTCAGCTTCATCGTGCTGTTCACCATGACCCAAAGCCTCGGCGGGCTGGCAGCGCCAGCGTTGTTCGGCACCTATCAGGTGGTTCGCGAGAAGTACCACTCCAGCCATCTGACCGAGCAGGTGGTGCCGAGCGATCCGCGTATCGCGCAGCGGCTGCAAGCCCAGAGCCAGGCGCTGGCGCCGCGCCAGAGCGACCCTCGATTGCGCCAGGCACAGAGCGCGGCGCAGCTGAGCCAAGCGACCACGCGCGAGGCCAACGTGTTGGCCTTCAATGATGTATTCCGGCTGATCGGCATGCTCGCCATCGGCGTGTTCGGCTGGACGCTCTATCACACATTGCGCCTCGCGCGGCAGAACAGGAACGCCCCGCCTCCATGAGTGAAACCAAACGACCCGACGAAGAAGAAGCCTTGCAGACAGCTCAACCACCACAGCCCTCAGCTGCAGTGACGGATGCCGGCCCGGCACCGGACGATCCGCCGAAGACGATCAAGCCAAGCCGCCGCTCGGTCATGCTGATGGCGTTGGTCGCGCTGGCCGGTGTTTTGGCGATTCTCTACGCCTGGCAGCTGTGGCCGTTCACCGACCGTGTCGCGGTCACCGAAAACGCCTATGTGCGCGGGCAGATCACCGTGCTCGCGCCGCAGGTCAACGGCTACGTTACCGAGGTGCTGGTACAGGATTTCGAGCAAGTCGCGCGCGGCCAGCCGCTGGTGCGCATCGATGATCGACAGTATCGCCAGTTAGTCGAGCAGCGCCGTGCCGAGCTGGCCGCGCAGCGTTTCGGGCTAGAAAACCTCGAACAGACCCTGGCTTCCAATCGCGCCACGCTGGCGTCACGCCGCGCCGAGCTGTCGGCCGCCGAAGCGGAGCTGCAGCGCGCCCTGGCCGATGAAAAACGCGTCAACGAGCTGGCCGAACGCGGCTCGGTCTCGATTCGTGAGCGCGACCAGATCCGCGCCAGCGCCCGCGCAGCGGCGGCAAACGTGAAGCAGGCCCAGGCCGCCATCGCTATTGCCGAGCAGACGTTGAAGGCCAGCGAAGTCTCACGCGGCGGACTTCAGGCGCAAGTGGAGATTGCCGAAGCGGCACAGAAGCGGGCGCAGATTGACCTGGACAACACGGTCATCGAAGCGCCGCGCGACGGCCAGGTCAGCGAAGTCACGGTGCGCCAGGGCCAGTACGTCGCGGCCGGCTCGCAGCTGCTCTATCTGGTGCCGGAGCAGCTTTGGGTGATCGCCAATTACAAGGAAACCCAGACCTTCGCCATGCGCCCAGGCCAGCCGGTGTCCATTGAGGTCGACGCACTGGACGGTGCTCGCCTGAGCGGGCGTGTACAGCGTTTGGCACCGGCCACCGGCTCGGAATTCAGCGTGCTACGCCCGGATAATGCGACCGGCAATTTCACCAAGGTGGTGCAGCGGATACCGGTGCGCATTTCCATTGATCCGAACCAGCCGTTGAGCCAACGCCTGCGACCGGGGCTGTCGGTGGTCACTCATGTGGATACAAGCAGCGACGCCGAGGCCGCTGATACCGCAGCGGACGGCACGCAATGACTTACTCGTCCTATCTCCGGCTTCGTCTGTTGTCGGGACTGTTGCTGATCACGCTGGCAGGCTGCATGCCACCGCGCCAGCCGCTGCCGCCCGAAGCTGCGTTTACCCCGCCCACGCAATGGCGCGACGAGGCGGCGCGCACAGCCGAAGTCTCCGCCACCTGGTGGCAGGCATTTGGTGACCAGCAACTGACGGCACTGATCGAAACCGCGTTGGCACATAACACCGACGTGCTGATAGGCGCGTCGCGGGTCGAACAGGCGCGTGAACAGATCCGCCTGTCCCACGCTTCGCTGCTGCCGAATCTAGACGCGGTGCTGGGCGTGCAACGCGCGCGGGAGCTCAATGTGCTCGGCATCGCGCATACCACAGCGGCGCAGCCCTCGCTGCAAGTGTCTTACGAGCTGGATATCTGGGGCCGGCTAAAGCGTCTGCGCGAAGCCGCGGAGCTGCAATACCAGGCCAGCGAGGCCGAACGCGACGCCGTGCGCCTGGCCGTTGCCAGCACCACAGCACGTGCCTATGTCTCGCTGTTGTCGCTGGACCGCCAGCTGTTCGTGACCCGCGAAACCGTCGAGTCGCGCCAGCAGGCGCTGCGTGTCGCCGAGGACCGCGCCAGCCTCGGCTACACCTCGCAACTTGAACTGACGCAGGCGCAGTCCGAATACGAAGCCGCAGCGCAGCTGCTGCCCCAACTGGAACAGGCGATTCGCGAGCAGGAAAACGCGCTGCGTCTGCTCACCGGAGCACTACCGGGCACGGTGCAGCGCGGCGCCGGGTTGCTCGCGCTCGAATCGCCAAGCGTGCCCGCCGTGTTGCCTTCGGAACTGCTGCGGCGGCGGCCGGATATCCATCAGGCCGAACTGTTGCTGGCGGCCAGCGACCTTAATCTGCAAGCCCAGCGCGACCGTTTTCTGCCGCAGGTGCAGGTCTCAGCCAGCCTCGGCCAACTGTTCGTCAATTCACTGGATTACGACCCGGTCCGCGTCTGGGATATCGGCGCCAGCGTGCTGGCCCCCATCTTCGACGCCGGGCGTCTGGAAGCGGGTGTGAACATCGCGGTCGCGCAACGCAATCAAGCGGCCTTCGCCTATCGTGCCACTGCGCTGGAAGCGTTCACCGAGGTAGAGAACAGCCTGTCGGCGGTGGGTAACCTGCGGCAGCAGATCGAACGCGTCGAGGCGCGCCGCGCGATTCTCGAGCGGTCGCTGACCTTCGCCGAAGATCGTTATCGAGCTGGCTATTCGTCGTATCTGGAAACCCTCGACGCCCAGCGCAACCTGTTCAATACCGAGCTGACAGCCGTACAACTGCGCGAAAGCCAGCTCAATGCGCTGATCAGTCTCTATCAAGTGCTCGGCGGTGGCTGGCAGGCCGTCGAGCACTGATGGCTCAGCCAGGCTGTCGCAAGGTCTCGCGATCGGTACGCCGTATACCGCCGATAACCCACTCGGCAAAGAGGAACAGAATCAGGCTGCCGCCGAGCACCGGCATGCAATAACCGAACAGCACCGCAAGCCCCACCGTCACCACACGAGTAGTCGGCGACAGATCGCGCAGCGCCTGCAATACACCGGGCCGGGGCGCAGGCGAACGGCGGCGCCACCACATCAGATAACCCCAGATCACCAGCGTCACCAGGCCGAGCGCGGTGACGGCAAGCAGCAGCTGATTGGCCAGGCCGAACAACGAACCCATATGGGCATCGATTCCCCAGCGCGTCAGCTTGGCTGCCAGCGGGAAAGTGGCGAAATCGATGCGATCGGTGACCGCCAGCGAGCGCGGATCGATGGCTACGGCGTCGACCTGTGTCGGCCAGCTGCGGTCGATCTCGGTCACCGTCCAGGCACGATCCGAGCCTGCCGCCGGGACAATTTCCAGCTTGCCGGCGTCGATACCGGCGTGGCGCGCAGCAGCCAGCACAGCATCGAATAAGGCAGGATCACCCGGCTCAGCCGCAGCCATCTGCATTTCGGCGTGATGGGCATGTTCACCCGCTGGCGCCACCGGCTCGCCGGTCAGCGCAGTGGATACGCTCGGCGTAGACATACCGAAGGCCGCCCGCGCGACGCCGATGTTGTCCCCCGCCCAGCGCGACCACGTCAGACCGGTGGCGGAGAAGAACAGCAACCCCAACAGCAAGCACAGCCCCAGCGTGGCATGCCAGCGTCGTAACCGTTGCGTCCTGGCCACGTTCGCCTTGCGATTACCCTGGCGCCGGATAACCCAGAGCGCCAGCCCACCCAGCGCCGCAGCCCATAGCCAAGAGGCGGCCAGCTCGCTATAGATTCGGCCCGGCTCGCCCAGCAACAGGCTGCGGTGAAACTGATCGAGCCATGTGCGCAGCGGCAATATTCCGGTGGTGCCGTAAACCAGCAGATCGCCGCGGATCTCAGCCGTTACCGGGTCGATGAACACGGCGCGGCTCTCCGACGGTCCCAGCTCCGGCGCGCTGAACATCACCCGTGTCGTGGTGCCGGGCTGCGGTGCCGGACGCACCGCCGACAGCGTCGCCGCCTCGCCGATGTGTGCTTGTGCGACTTCAATCTGCCGTGCCAGGGGCAGCGAAGGTCCGTCGCTGTCGACGAACAATTGTTCAGCATAGAGCCGGCTCTCCAGCTGTGGCGTTAGGGCATAGAACAAGCCGCTCAACGCCGCGATGAGGATGAACGGCCCGACGAACAGGCCAACGTACAGATGCAGACGGATCAGCAGCGCCAGCAAGGGTCGCTGCACCCGGAACGCAAGAGGCGGTGCCTCAGGCTGGGCAGGGGAAATGGATGACGACATAAAAACTCACTTGTTCGAAAAGATTCAGCCACCCCCCGGTGATTGAGGATTGGCGACGCGGCCGGCTGCCCAAATGGTATTGACGCAAGCAATCGGGCAGGCGATTTCCAAACGATCAGGTGAGCGGAGAAGCGCGAGGGTTGAGGCGGGGCCAGCGATAACGCGGCGACAGCGGCGTCGCCATGACGAGGGGCAGGACATTGCGTTGTACCAGCCGCGGCGGGTGCAATGCCGTCGCGCTGGAGGGTATCGCAGCCATCGACGCCGAGCCAGCGCAGCAGCAAGGCATGCCGAGGTGGCGCGCTGGCTTAGGGATGGATTGGTTGTCACCCACCGCGTGGCTGATAGCCGTCGCGTAGCCGTTATGCGCAGTGAAATGGGTGGAAGCATGCCGGCTGGCCTCGGCCATTGTGCAGTGTCCGGCCATGCCCGGCGCACCAGCGCTCATCAGTGGCATCGCGAACAGATGCAGCAGCATCGCCAGAGCGGCTATCCAGATCGGGACGCGACGGGGACGGTGCATGGGAAACGGGCGACTCCGGCAAGACGAAAACACAGCAGTCTCGCGGACAACGGCTGGATGGCAGCCCCGGAAACTTGCACAGCGGTTTGGATTGTAACTTTCCCGGTTGGTGCGCGTGACGCCAGGACGACAGGACTTCGCGGCAAAGTGGATCAGTCAATCAGCGGTTCGTTCGCTCAGCCAGCCGAACCTTCTAGCGGCTGCGGCAGCCCGAGCAGAAAGCCCTGCGCCTTGGTCACCTGGAGGCCGCGCAGGGTCGTCAGCTCTGCATCCGTCTCGACGCCTTCGGCAATGATGTTGCTGCCCGTCTGCTCGGCGAAGCGGATCAGTGCCGCAGCCAGAGCGCAGGTGTCGTTGTTGCTATCGACGTTGCTAATCAGGCTGCGGTCGAGCTTGATAACGTCAGGCTTGAGCTTGAGGATGTGGCGAAAGCTGGCATAGCCGGCGCCCGCATCGTCGACCGCCAACCGCAATCCACCCTGGCGTAGCGGTTCGAGAATCGCCGCGACCAACGCGTAGTCGACGATGGAGGTGTGCTCGGTCACTTCGAGCATCAGTCGATGCAGTGGCTGCCTGGCAAGCAGTGCCACTACCGAGCCGTCCAACAGTGCATCGGGGCAGACATTTAAGGACAGGTACACATCTTCGGGAATCAACGGCAGCGCCTCGAGTGCCGTTTCGAGCAGCATGACTTCAAGTTTCGTGCGAAGCCCGACCTCGCCTGCCTCACCCATCCAGAGGTCCGGTGAGCGGTATGGCTCGGGGCGAAAACGCGCCAGCGCTTCGTAGCCGATGATGGTGTTGTGCACCAAATGGAAGATCGGCTGATAGACCATCCAGCAATCACGCTGGGCAATGACCGCCTTGATGCGCTCGAGTTTTTCATTGCGCTGTTGTTCGCTGAGCGCGTGTCGCTCGAGCACCCTTCCGGCAAAACGGGCGAACAGGCGCAAGGTCTCCAGATCGGCGTCGTTCAGGGTTTCGTCGGGTTGCGTACTGAAACAGCAGAAGGTGCCGTAGAGCGAACCATCGCTGAAGCGAATCGGCACGCTCATGTGCGCACCGACGGGTAACGTCCGGGTCGCCGGGAGTGCCAGCGCTTCCTGTAATTCGCCAGCGTTGCGGATAAGTTCCGGTAACCGTCCATCAACGATGCGTTGGCAGTAGCTTTCCTCTAACAGTCTGCCGTCGCCAACGGCCAGCGACATCGAGCGGTATTGCCCTTCGATATAACGAAATACGCGCCTTCCGTCCCGAAATTCTCCAATGAAAGCCACTTCCATTCGTAGATGGTGACGCACCACGTCCAGCGCCTCGGTAAGCATCTCGCCGATGGATAGCCTGCCACGTTCAAACCCGTCGACCATCAACGACATTTCGCTGCCGGTATCCCCATCAGAATTGCGGTTCATCATGACCATCCCTCGCCATCTTCCATCGGAAGAATCAAGGCGCCTTGGCGGTTTCAGAGAAATGCGCAGCAGAGCCTTGTTTTGAGCCTAGCGCCCATTCTTGACCTATCCCGCTTTGGTCGACGACCGGCGTCTGGTCGGTTTGTTTGGCGGCGCGTCAGAAGCTAATTCGACCCAAGTTGGTGCATGATCGCTGGCGTGTTCTTGGTCGCGAACCCAGCGGTCCACGCCGGCATCCTTCAGGCGCGGAGCAAGATCTTTGCTGAGCAGCAGATGATCGATGCGCAGGCCGGAATTCTTCTGCCAATGCTGGCGGAAGTAGTCCCAAAAGGTATAGATGCGCTCGTTGGGGTACTTGGTGCGTAAGGCGTCGGTCCAACCCTGGGCGAGCAGGCGTTGATAGCTCTCGCGGCTTTCCGGCTGCAGCAACGCATCTTTGGTCCAGGAACGCGGGTTATAGATATCCTCGTCGGTGGGCACCACATTGTAATCGCCGGCCAGCACCACCGGATGTCCGCTGTCCAGCAGCCCTTCGGCATGCTGAATCAGGCGCTCGAACCAGGCCAGCTTGTAGTCGAATTTCGGCCCCGGCTGCGGGTTGCCGTTGGGCAGGTAGAGGCAGGCGACGATGATGCCGTGGGCAGCGGCTTCCAAATAACGGCTCTGACTGTCGTCCGGATCGCCCGGCAGACCGCGGCGAATCTCCAGCGGATCGTCGCCCCGCGCCAGGATCGCCACGCCATTCCAAGATTTCTGCCCGTGCCAGATCGCGCCGTAGCCGGCGGCGCGAATATCGTCGATGGGAAAGTCGGCGTCCTGCGCCTTCAGCTCCTGCAGGCAAACCACGTCGGGCTGCTCCCGCTCCAACCATTCGAGCAGATTGGTCCGGCGAGCGCGGATACCGTTGATATTGAAGGTGGCGATTTTCAGGGAGTCCACAGGCTGTCTCGCACCGGAAGATGACACTTGCTGTGACTCGCGATTACGCGGCGTGGTTCGACGGGTTAGCAGAACCGCGCTCCGCTTCAGCCCACCAAAAGCGCCCTGGAAGATGAGAACGGACGGAATGTGCTCCGATCCACCCCAACAGCGAGGTTCGGCTCAGCGGGTTTCCCAATAGCCCGGTGCGTTGTAGATCGCTTTCAGATAATCGATGAAGAAGCGCACCTTGGCCGGCAGGTAGCGCTGCTGAGGATAGACCGCCTGGATGTCGTAGGCCGGCAGCGCGTATTCGTCGAGCACGGTCACCAGTTCGCCGCGCTTGAGTTCGGCCTGGATTTCCCACGTCGAGCGCCAGCCGATGCCCAGGCCTTGCTTGACCCAGTCGAACAGTAGCTCGCCGTCATTGCAGTCGAGATTGCCATCCACCCGCACCGCCACCTGCTTGCCGTCGCGCAGGAAGGTCCAGCCGCGCTGTTGCCCACCCTGCAGGTTGAACGCCAGGCAGTTGTGCCGCGTCAGGTCTTCCAGCACGCGGGGCACACCCTGGCGCTCGAAGTAGTCCGGCGCGCCACAGACCACCCGGCGATTGGGAAACAGCTTGACCGCCACGTAGTTGGGGTCAGTGACCTCGCCGATGCGTATGCCCATGTCGTAGCCGTGGCGCACCAGATCGACCACGCTGTCGGTGAAGTTGAATGACAGTTGCAGGTCCGGAAAGCGCGCTTGAAACGCCGGCGCGTGCGGGCCGATATGCTTGCGACCGAATGCCGCCGGCGCCGAGATCACCAGATGGCCGCGCACCGAGGTGCGGTCCTTGGCAATGCTGGCATCGGCCTCATCGAAATCCTTGAGCAATCCGCGCGCGCGCTCCAGGTATTGCTCGCCCAGGTCGGTCAGCGCCAGCCCACGTGTGGAGCGGTGCATTAGCTTGACGCCCAGGTGCCGCTCCAGCGCATCGAGGCGGCGACCCATCACCACTGGCGTTACCCCTTCCTTCAATGCGGCGGCGGCGAAGCTGCCGGCTTCGGCGACCAGCACGAAGCTGTGTACGGCTGTGTAACGATCCATTCGATACTCCTGATATCGACAGAACTGAAGTTTCGGCCAATTCCTCCTTCGGTTCCAGCCCTGCATCCTTGGGCCACGTATAAAAACTATCGAGCTACCTTCAGGAGGAATGATCCATGGCCCGAATGAGAGCAATCGATGCCGCCGTCGCGGTATTGCGCAAGGAAGGCATCGACACCGCCTTCGGCATCCCCGGTGCCGCGATCAACCCGCTGTATTCCGCCCTGCGCGCCGATGGCAGCATCCGCCACATCCTCGCCCGTCACGTCGAGGGCGCGTCGCACATGGCCGAGGGTTACACCCGCACCAAGGCCGGCAACATCGGCGTGTGCATCGGCACCTCCGGCCCGGCCGGCACCGACATGATCACCGGCCTCTACTCCGCTTGGGCCGACTCCATTCCAATTCTTTGCATCACCGGTCAAGCGCCGCGTGCACGCCTTTACAAGGAAGACTTCCAGGCCGTGGATATTGAGTCCATCGCCAAGCCGGTCACCAAGTGGGCCGTGACCGTTCGCGAGCCGGCACTGGTGCCGCGCGTGTTCCAGCAGGCCTTCCACGTGATGCGCTCGGGTCGTCCCGGTCCAGTATTGATCGACCTGCCGTTCGACGTGCAGATGGCCGAGATTGAATTCGACGTCGACACCTACGAGCCGCTTTCCGTCTACAAGCCTGCAGCGACCCGCAAGCAGGTTGAAAAAGCCATCGATATGCTCTGCGCCGCCGAGCGTCCGCTGATCGTTGCTGGCGGCGGTATCTATAACGCCGGCGCCGAAGCCATGCTGGTTGAGTTTGCTGAGACCGTTGGCGTACCGGTAATTCCGACCCTGATGGGCTGGGGCTCGATCCCCGATGACCACCCGTTGATGGCGGGCATGTGCGGCCTGCAGACCAGTCACCGCTACGGCAACGCCAACATGTTGGCCTCTGACTTCGTGCTTGGCATCGGCAACCGTTGGGCCAACCGCCACACGGGTTCGGTCGAGGTCTACACCAAGGACCGCAAATTCGTACACGTCGATATCGAACCAACTCAGATCGGCCGGGTGTTCTCGCCGGACTTCGGCATCACCTCCGATGCGGGCGCCGCGCTGAAGCTGTTCGTCGAGGTTGCCAAAGAACGCAAAGCTGCGGGCAAGCTGCCGGATCGTAACGCCTGGGCCGCCGACTGCCAGGAGCGCAAGCGCACCCTGCTGCGCAAGACGCACTTCGACTCGGTACCGATGAAGCCGCAACGCGTTTACCAGTGCATGAACAACGCTTTCGGTCGCGATGCCTGCTACGTCAGCACCATCGGCCTGTCGCAGATCGCAGCCGCGCAGTTCTTGCACGTCTACAAGCCGCGTCATTGGATTAACTGCGGCCAAGCCGGCCCGCTCGGCTGGACCATTCCGGCAGCCCTCGGCGTGGTTGCGGCGGACCCGACCCGCAAGGTCGTTGCGCTCTCGGGCGACTACGACTTCCAGTTCATGATCGAGGAGTTGGCCGTGGGCGCGCAGTTCAAGCTGCCCTACATCCATATCCTGGTGAACAACGCTTACCTCGGCCTGATCCGCCAGGCGCAGCGCGGCTTCGAGATGGATTACTGCGTGCAGCTGGGCTTCGAGAACATCAATGCCGAACAACAGGGCATGGAAGGCTACGGTGTCGATCACGTCGCAGTGGTCGAGGGTCTGGGTTGCAAGGCGATCCGCGTGTTCAAGCAGGAAGAACTGCAACCAGCCATCGAACAGGCCCAGGCCTGGATGGCCGAGCACCAGGTTCCGGTTGTGATCGAGGTGATCCTGGAGCGCGTGACCAACATCGCCATGGGCACCGAGATCGACGCTATCAACGAGTTCGAGGCGCTGGCTGAAGGCCGCGAAGATGCACCGACCGCAATCGGCCTGCTGGACTGACAAAAGAACACGGTGGATGTCGCTCAGCGCATCCACCGCACCGCCGGGCGGGATTGAAAGCGTTACGAGCGAAGCTAAGCCAAGGCGGAAGCGGACAAAAAAGCGGACCGGGCTCGCGTGCGAGTTTACGAAGGCAAATGAGCCTTTTGACTGGGCCCGCTCCGAGTTCGGTTCCAACGCAGCATAGCCAAGCGCAGTAGCTCCCAACCCGTCCGAAATGATCCCTACAGATCACAAGGAGATACCCATGCCACGTTTTGCCGCCAACCTGTCCATGCTCTTCACCGAGCTGGACTTCATGGACCGTTTCGCCGCCGCTGCCGAAGCCGGCTTCAGCGGTGTCGAGTACCTATTCCCCTACGACTTCCCCGCCGAGGAGATCAAGGCTCAGCTGGACGCCAACGGCCTGACCCAGGTGCTGTTCAACCTGCCGGCCGGTGACTGGGCGGGCGGCGATCGTGGCATCGCCTGCGATCCGGAGCGGGTCGAGGAATTCCGCGCCGGCGTCGACAAGGCCATCGCCTACGCCAAGGTACTGGGCAATACCCAGGTCAACTGCCTGGCCGGCATCGCACCCAAGGGCGCCGACATCGGCAAGCTGGAGATGACCCTTATCGAGAACCTGCGCTATGCGGCGAAGAAGCTCGAAGAGGCCGGCATCCGTCTGGTCATGGAAATGATCAATACCCGCGACATCCCGCGCTTCTTCCTCAACAACACCTCCCAGGCGCTGGAGATTCGCGACAAGGTCGGCAGCAGCAACCTGTTCCTGCAGTACGACATCTACCACATGCAGATCATGGAGGGCGACCTGGCCCGCACCATGGAAAACAACCTGGCAGTGATCAACCACGTGCAGTTGGCTGACAACCCGGGCCGCAACGAGCCGGGCACCGGCGAGATCAACTACCGCTTCCTGTTCGAGCACCTGGACCGCATCGGCTATCAGGGCTGGATCGGCTGCGAATACAAGCCGGCAACCACCACTGCTGCCGGCCTCGGCTGGATGAAAGCGCACAACGCTATCTGAACTGACGCGACCCCAGACGAATAAAGAGGAGAACACTCATGGCTAAAATCGGATTTATCGGCACCGGCATCATGGGCCTGCCCATGGCTCAGAACCTGCAGAAAGCCGGCCACAGCATTTTCGTTTCCACTCATCACGATCCCGCTCCGGCCGCGCTGGTCGAGGGCGGTGCCGTTGCCCTGGCCAACCCGAAGGAAGTGTCGCAGGAAGCCGAGTTCATCATCGTCATGGTGCCGGACACTCCGCACGTCGAAGACGTGCTGTTCCGCGAGAATGGCATCGCCGAAGGCGTAGGCCCGAACAAGGTCGTGATCGACATGAGTTCGATCTCGCCCAGCGCCACCAAGCAGTTCGCCGAGAAGATCAAAGCCACTGGCGCCGCCTATCTGGACGCTCCGGTTTCCGGCGGCGAAGTGGGTGCCAAGGCCGGCACCCTGTCGATCATGGTCGGCGGCTGCCCCAATGCATTCGAGCGCGCCCTGCCGCTGCTCCAGGCCATGGGCAAGAACATCACCCGCGTAGGCGGCAACGGCGACGGCCAGACCGCCAAGGTGGCCAACCAGATCATCGTGGCGCTGAACATCCAGGCGGTGGCTGAAGCCCTGCTGTTCGCCGCCAAGAACGGTGCCGATCCGGCCAAGGTGCGTGAAGCACTGATGGGTGGCTTCGCTGGCTCGAAGATCCTCGAAGTGCACGGCGAGCGCATGATCAAGGGCACCTTCGATCCGGGCTTCCGCATCAACCTGCACCAGAAGGACCTTAACCTGGCACTGGCCGGCGCTCGCGAACTGGGCCTGAACCTGCCTAACACCGCCAACGCGCAACAAGTGTTCAGCACCTGCGCCTCCCTCGGTGGCAGCGGCTGGGACCACTCGGCGCTGATCAAGGGTCTGGAGCACATGTCCAACTTCTCGATCCGCAAGGATTGAAACAGCTCCGAGCCCGCTGAGTCGAGCTAGCGCGCCCACCTTCCGGACAGACAGAACCCAGGTGGTGGGTTACCGCAAAGCTCGACGCCAGCGGTGCTTCGAGAGTTGAACACGGGTGTGCAAGGCCGGAATCACAGCGTCCCCCACGACCAGGCCCTTGCGCAACCAGCGTTCAACCGCCGTTTCCGGACGGCACCCCTTTCGACCTGCTCGGCAGAAGGAGTCACGGCCCGATTGCCGGGTGGGTCGATTCCAAACCTTAGTGCTTGCTTATTTGTACTTGCATAGACGAGCACTAAGGTCTGGAATCGGCCCCAGACCTCATACAAGGAGCTTCACATGACCCTCGATCCCCAAGCCCTACTGCGCGAGCTGTTCGCCGCCGCCATCGATGCAGCCCATCCGCGCCAGGTACTGGCCGACCATCTACCTGCTGATCGAAGCGGGCGGGCCATCGTCATCGGCGCGGGCAAGGCCGCAGCCGCGATGGCCGAAGCCATCGAGGCGGCCTGGGAAGGTGAAATTTCCGGTCTGGTGGTGACCCGCTACGGTCACGGCGCCGATTGCCGCAAGATCGAGGTAGTGGAAGCCGCACATCCGGTGCCGGACGATGCCGGCGAGCGCGTCGCGCGCCGCGTGCTGGAGATGGTCAGCAATCTTCAAGAAAGTGATCGGGTGATCTTCCTGTTGTCCGGTGGCGGTTCCTCGTTGCTGGCACTGCCGGCCGAGGGCATCAGCCTCGCCGACAAGCAGGCGATCAACAAGGCGCTGCTGCGCTCCGGCGCTCACATCGGCGAAATGAACTGCGTACGCAAGCATCTTTCGGCGATCAAGGGCGGCCGTCTGGCCAAGGCCTGCTGGCCAGCCAGCGTCTACACCTACGCGATTTCCGACGTACCCGGCGATGAAGCCACGGTGATCGCCTCCGGGCCAACGGTAGCCGACCCGACTACCAGCGCCGAAGCCCTGGAAATCCTTGCCCGCTACAACATCGAGATCCCGGCCAACGTGCGCCAGTGGCTGGAAGACCCACGCTCGGAAACCGTGAAGGCGGACGATCCATGCCTGTCGCGCAGCCATTTCCAGCTGATCGCCAAACCACAGCAATCGCTGGAGGCGGCCGCAGAGAAAGCCCGTGCCGCCGGCATCACGCCGCTGATCCTCGGTGATCTAGAGGGCGAATCGCGGGAAGTGGCCAAGGTTCATGCCGGCATCGCTCGCCAGGTAGTACTTCACAACCAGCCGCTCCCGGCGCCCTGCGTGATTCTCTCCGGCGGCGAAACCACGGTGACGATCCGTGGCGAAGGTCGCGGCGGACGCAACGCCGAGTTTCTGCTGAGCCTGACCGAGAATCTCAAGGGCCTGCCTGGCATCTATGCGCTGGCGGGCGATACCGATGGCATCGACGGCTCGGAAGACAATGCCGGCGCGCTGATGACCCCGGACACCTACGCCCGCGCTGAGGCGCAGGGGCTCAGCGCAGCCGACGAACTGGCCAACAACAATGGCTATGGCTATTTCCAGGCGCTCGACGCGCTGCTGATCACCGGGCCGACCCGCACCAACGTCAACGATTTCCGCGCGATTTTGGTACTGCCACCGTCCGCCTGAAGACGGAGCCAGCGTGCGTTTCTTATAACGATAACTGCCAGTGGAACCTGCCATGACGCCCGACAAGAAAGTCAAGATTCTCGCCACCCTCGGCCCGGCTACCCGCAGCATCGATGATGTGCGCGCGCTGGTAGAAGCTGGGGTCAACCTGTTCCGCCTCAACTTCAGCCACGGCGAGCATGCCGACCATGCCGAGCGCTTCGGCTGGATTCGTGAGGTCGAGCGCCAACTGAACCAGCCGATCGGCATCCTCATGGATCTGCAGGGGCCGAAGCTGCGCGTCGGGCGTTTCGCAGAGGGCAAGGTGCAGCTGGTGCGCGGGCAGACCCTGCGTCTGGATCTCGACCCGACACCTGGCGACGCCAGCCGGGTCAACCTGCCGCACCCGGAAATCATCGATGCCCTGCAGCCGGGCATGAGCCTGCTGGTGGATGACGGGCGTCTCAGCCTGACGGTGATCGCAAAGCATGCAGACGCCATCGAGACGCGCGTGGTGGCCGGCGGCGAGCTGTCCGACCGCAAGGGCGTCAACGTGCCCGAAGCAGTGCTGGAACTCAGTCCGCTGACCGAGAAAGACCGCCGCGACCTGAGCTTCGGCCTGGAATTGGGCGTCGACTGGGTGGCGCTGTCCTTCGTCCAACGTCCGCAGGACATTCACGAAGCGCGCGAACTGATCGGCGACCGCGCCTTCTTGATGGCCAAGATCGAGAAACCATCCGCGGTGCAGCATCTGCGCGAAATTGCCCGCCTATGCGACGCGATCATGGTCGCGCGTGGCGATCTGGGCGTGGAAGTACCGGCCGAAAGCGTGCCGCGCATCCAGAAGAACATCGTCCGCACCTGCCGCCAGCTCGGTCGGCCGGTGGTGGTGGCGACGCAGATGCTCGAATCCATGCGCTTCTCCCCTGCCCCGACCCGCGCCGAAGTCACTGACGTGGCCAACGCCGTGGCCGAAGGCGCCGACGCAGTGATGCTCTCAGCAGAAACCGCCTCGGGCGACTATCCGCTGGAAGCCGTGAGCATGATGAGCAAGATCATCCGCCAGGTGGAAAGTGGTCCGGACTTCCAGGCCCAGCTCGACGTCAACCGCCCGAGTGCCGAAGCGACGCTGCCCGATGCCATCAGCTGCGCAATTCGCCGGATCAGTGGCATCCTGCCGATCGCGGTGCTGGTCAACTACACCGAGTCCGGACGCTCCAGCCTGCGCGCCTCGCGCGAGCGGCCCAGCACGCCAATCCTCAGCCTGACTCCGAACGTCACTACCGCGCGCAAGCTGACAGTGGCCTGGGGCGTCTACTCGGTGATTGATGCGCCGATGCAGGACATGGAGCATGTCTGCCTCAACGCACTCGAACTGGCCCGCGCCCAGGGCATGGCCGGCACCGGTGATACGGTGCTGATTACCGCCGGGGTGCCGCTCGGCCAGCCAGGGACGACCAACTCGCTGCGGATCGAGATGCTCAACTGAGGTCAGGTACATAAGGGTGCGCTCCGCACACCAAGCGAGTCGAGGCCAGCGACGAGTTGTGTCTGCACACGCGGCGTTTAGCTGAGTCCGTTCCGGTGCCCAGAGCGCGCCATACGGCCCTTGTAGCTGTAATTCATGACGGCGAGCTTCGGCTCGTCGTTCTTCGTTTACCCGAGCGATTCATCCCTGCAACGCAGCCCACTTACCTCCCGCCATAACATCAGATGCCCACTCTTAGCCCGTCGCGTTGCACCCTTGCCGTTCTGAACGGCTTCAGTCAGATATTTCTGCAGGCACATCCCGGCTGCGGTCTCCTGATCCTGCTGGCCATCGCCTTTCATGCGCCCGCGTTGCTGGCCGGAGCAGTGGTCGGCGCGCTGGTGGGTACCTTTAGCGCCGTCGCACTGGGTTATCGCCAATCCGATATCGATATCGGGCTCTACGGCTACAACGCGGCGCTGCTGGGCTTGCTGTTCGTACTGCTGCTGGGGCTATCGGTGCTTACGCTTGGGCTGATTGCGCTCGGGGCCGTAATCGCCAATCTACTGCAGGTGCGCCTGATAGCTGCCATGCGCGAACGCAATTGGTTGCCCGGCTTCACGCTGCCCTTTGTGCTTTTCGGCTGGCTTGCACTGGGCCTGGCGGGGGCACTCGATCTGGTCACTCAGGCGCGGCTCGACGCACCGCTGATACTGGATGGCCCGGCGTTGCTCTTCGCGGTCACCTCCGGTATCGGACAGGTAATCTTCCTCGGCCAACCGCTGGCCGGGTTATTGTTGCTGGTGGCCGTATGGCTGGCCGATCGCAGAGCCGCGGCCTGGATGCTATGCGGCTCGATCGGCGGCCTTGCCCTGGTACTGACGGCTGGCGGTTCGGAGCAGGAGGCCCTGGCCGGGCTGGCCGGCTACAACCCGGCCCTCGCCGCGCTGGCGGTCAGCCAGGTCCATCGCTCTTGGGTGGCGCCATTGCTGGCGATCATCGCGGCAGTACTGCTCAGGGCGGGATTCGACCGGCTGGGTCTGCCGCCACTGACCATGCCATTCATCATGGCTTGCTGGCTGGTCGCGCTGGGACAGCGTTGGCGATCCAGGCGAGATGAACGCGTTTAGCCCTTGGTCGCACGCGGATCCTGATCGCGTGGGTAGGTCCGCTCTTCTTCGATCTGCCCGTCGAGGGTGTGGATCTTCACCGACGCGGTACGAAGCTTCATGTAGTCCCGCGTCTCGTTGACGATGTCCTCCTTGGTCGCCGCCTCCAGCAGTGCCCGCTTGTCCCCTTCCTCGCGCAGCACCCAGCGGTCGCCGTCGTGCGTGATGTGGTAGTTCTCCATAGTTGCCTCCATAAGCTGCTCGATAGTCGAAGCTTGGAACGCTGGCGCGCGCAGCGGTTCGATACGTCCGCGGCGAATACGCAGGGTAACCATGACCCGACAAGGTTATTAAAACCGCATCTATGAGGGTCGTATTCACCAAAGGCCGTTGCGGCGCCCTTGATTCCGGTCAATTCCAGCCTGGAACGAATATCGCAAGGATCACTACGACCCGTCCGGCTGCTGCGCATCGCTTGCGACCACAAGAGAGACGGGCCCTCCCAATTACTGGAGTTTTCCATGCTTTGTGCCGAACAGCGTGCCCTGATCAAAGCCACCGTCCCGTTGCTGGAGACCGGTGGAGAAGCCCTGACCAATCACTTCTACAAGCTGATGCTGGCAGAACACCCCGAAGTGCGTCCCCTGTTCAATCAGGCGCACCAAGCCAGCGGCGATCAGCCGCGAGCGCTGGCCAACGGCGTGCTGATGTATGCCAAGCATATTGATCGGTTGGATCAGCTCGGCGGTCTGGTATCTCAGGTAGTGAACAAGCACGTGGCCTTGCAAGTACTGCCGGAGCACTACCCGATTGTGGGCTCCTGCCTGCTACGAGCGATTCGCGAAGTGCTGGGCGAAGAGATTGCGACCGATGAGGTCATCGATGCCTGGGCCGCCGCTTATGGACAGCTCGCCGATATCCTCATCGACACTGAAGAACAGATGTACAGCGTGACGGCAGAGGCGCCCGGCGGCTGGCGTGGCGCGCGCGCGTTCCGGATTGCTCGCAAAGTAGTCGAGAGCAGCGAGATCACCTCGTTCTATTTGGAGCCCGAAGACGGCGGCGCGGTCGTTGCACACCAGCCTGGCCAGTACATCGGTCTGCGCCTGCTGGTAGATGGCGAGGAGATACGCCGCAACTATTCGCTCTCCGCTGCCAGCAACGGTCGTGACTACCGCATCAGCGTCAAGCGCGAGCCTAACGGCGTCGCCTCCAACGCGCTGCACCGCATGGAGGAAGGCCAAAGCCTCGATTTGTTCGCCCCTGCTGGCGATTTCACCCTACAGCACAGCGACAAACCACTGGTGCTCATCAGCGGCGGTGTCGGGATCACGGCAACCCTGGCGATGCTCGAGGAAGCGGTCAAGACGGAGAGACCGATACATTTCATCCACTGCGCCCGCAATGCCGACACCCATGCGTTCCGCCGGACTATCGACACGCTGGTCGAGCGGCACGGCCAGCTCAAGCGTTTCTATTGCTACGACGAGCATCAGGGCGACGACAGCCAACCAGATGCCGTCGGCCTAATAACCGAGGAGAGGCTGGATGCCTGGCTGCCTGCCGATCGCGATCTGGACGCCTATTTCCTGGGCCCTAAACCCTTCATGGCGGCGATTCGTCGGCAGTTGCGGGCGCTTGGCGTACCGGAACAGCAAGCCCGCTACGAGTTTTTCGGGCCGGCTTCAGCGCTGGAGTGATTCAACCCGGACGGGCCGCTTACCACCGGCCCGTCATCCATACCATCGTCACGAGGTAACTACGATGATCCTGCAACCGCTCGACCCGCACCGTCTGCTCAGCATCGCCAATCTGTCCATGGCGATCGGCCTGGTTCTGCTTCTGTTCGGCGTTGCAGGTGCCTACGTCTTCGATCGGCATCTGGCTCTGGGCGCGGTGGTCGGCTGCCATGCGCTGGTGATTCTGGGCCCCACCGCGTTCAAGATCGGCTATGTGATGCGGTTACTGGCACAGCGTCAGTTAACGCTGGCCGTTTAATAACTTTTATAAACTTCGATGTTGCCGTTTCGCTGTGCAAGCATAACGCCATTAATAAAGAGCAGTTAGTAACCATTCGTCTGCCGCTTGTTCTTTTCTGGAAACTCCTGAGACGCAACCAAGCTCTGTATCCATGAAGGCTGGTGAAGTAGTACAGCCCCGCAGAAAGTCTCTATCCATCGAGGAGAAAAAGACATGGCAAATAAAAATCCTGGCAACTTTGCCAACGACCGCGAAAAGGCGTCTGAAGCTGGTAAGAAGGGCGGCCATAACAGCGGCGGCAACTTCGCCAACGACCGGGAAAAGGCCTCTGAAGCAGGCCGCAAAGGTGGCCAGAACAGCCACGGCGGTGGACGCAACAGCAACAGCTGATGCGCCTCGTTACAAAAAGGGCAAAGGGTAAAACCTTTGCCCTTTTTGTTTATCGGGTTAAACAATCGTTATTAGCATCACGACAATAAACCGACGCAACGGTTAACGCCCCATATGAACCATTAATTAATAATTAAAGAACTGAAAAGGGCGCGGGCATGAGCCAAACAACCAACGAAACGCCGCCGCTCAATCCAGGCGATGAAGCCGTTCCGGGCACACCGGGTACTGGTGAAAATATCTGCCCGGTATGTAACGGCAGTGGACGCAACGAGTCCGGAGAATGCCAAAACTGTGGCGGCACGGGTAAGGTGATCGAAGGTATCGGCGGGGCCTGATATTAGGTCTGCTGCCGTTTCGTCGCGAGCCGCGTTGCTGCGCCAAATGTCGCCAGGCCGGGCGGCGTTCCGCAAGGCGCGGGACGCAGGTACTGTTGTTCCCTTGCCAAGTCCCGCAACGCCGCATGGCGACATTTGCCGCGCAACCCTTCGGGCCGGGCCTGTTTTGCGCGAGGCGGCGTTTCTCGTCGTTTATTTGGAACGACCAAACTTCACTCCTCATGCGACCCCCATGGATGGGGTGAATGCCGCAGGCCCGCCGGGAGCGGGCGCGGCCTTGCCTCGCGCAAAACAAGCTCCGGCGCGGTCGCGAACGAAACGGCAACAGACCCTAGCCTTTCCAGCAATCAGGAGCAGCCAATGAGCGCCAGCATTTTCTCCGACCGAATCATTCAGAGCCTGCTGGATACCGACTATTACAAACTGACGATGATGCAGGCGGTGCTGCATCACTACCCCAACGCCGAGGTCGAATGGGCCTTCCGCAGCCGATCAAAGGAAGATCTGGCGCCGTACCTGAACGACATTCGTCAGCAGATCGAGGCGCTCGCTGAACTCAAAATCAGCCAGGACGAACTCGCCTTTCTCGATCGCATCCCCTACATGCAGCCGGATTTCATCCGTTTCCTCGGGTTGTTCCGCTTCGACCTGCGCTACGTGCGCGCCGAACTCGAAGCAGGCGAACTGGTGATCTACCTACGCGGGCCCTGGCTCCATGTGATTCTGTTCGAAGTGCCGCTGCTGGCGATCATCAGTGAGGTGCGCAATCGAGCCCGCTACCCGAACGTAACGCTCGAACAAGCTAGCGACAGGCTCGACGAAAAACTCCAGTGGCTGCGCGACGAAGCCACTGATGAAGAGCTGGCGGGGTTCAATCTCGCCGACTTCGGCACCCGCCGACGCTTCTCCTTTGCCGTGCAGGCGTTGATCGTCGAACGCTTGAAGCACCGGTTTCCCGGTAATTTCGTCGGCACCAGCAATGTTCATCTCGCCCGGACGCTCGATCTGAAGCCCATGGGCACCATGGCGCATGAATGGATCATGGCGCACCAGCAGCTGGGGCCCAGACTCATCGACAGCCAGAGCGCCGCGCTGGATTGCTGGGCCCGTGAATACCGCGGCGCGCTGGGCATCGCCATTACCGACTGCATCACCATGGACGCCTTCACGGCCGATTTCGATCTGTATCTGGCGAAACTCTTCGATGGCCTGCGCCACGACTCGGGCGATCCCATCGAATGGGCGGAAAAGGCCATCGCCCATTACCGCCGTCTCGGTATCGACCCGATGACGCGGCAACTGGTGTTTTCCGATGGTCTCGACTTCCCCAAGGCGCTTGGCATCTACCGCGCACTGGCCGGGCGCAGCAACACCAGCTTCGGTATCGGGACCCAATTGACCTGCGACATACCAGGCGTTCAGCCGACCAACATGGTGATCAAGATGACCAGCTGCAACGGCCAACCGGTGGCCAAGATCTCCGACTCGCCAGGCAAGACCATGTGTCGCGACGAGGCCTTCGTCGCCTATCTCAAACATGTTTTCGGGGTGAACGACGACCGTTGAATTCCGGTACAGCGCGCCCGGCCAAGGCCGGGAGCGGAGGTCTCACCATTGCACTGGGGCGCAGCTTGGCCGGTAGCGTTTCTATGAACGGCTTGATACTGCCGCTCAGAGCAAATCTCCGCCGTTGCTCCTCTGCCAGCTTCAACGACCGCTGATTTGCCCCTGCAAATTGGCAATCTGCGATTGTAGGGTGCTGATATTGCGTGTCATCTGCGCGCGGAAGGCGTCGAATTCGGCGGTATTGACTCCAGGCGTGGCAGCGGGCCGGTTGTCCAGCTCACTGCGCAGAATCAACATATCCTGCTCCAGCCGACTGACCGCCTGGCTACCGTCGCCTCGCTGTTTTAGCGCGGCGATGTCCTTACTCAAGCCGTCAAGCCGGGCAGACAAATTACTCAGCCCATCGATCTGCGCCGACAGCTTGTTAAGCTCAGTCACCGAGCCCTGCAGACTCGCTAGCGAAGACTTGAGCCCCGCCTGTTCACCGGCCACGCCTTTGACTGTCTCGGTGAGCGCTGCGGTAGCGAATTGATGATCCCGCAGGTCGGTGGCGACACGCCCGACACGTATCCCCTGCTCATCCAGGCGTTGGTCTTGATTGCCCTGTTTGCCGGTCAGACTCTGCTGTTGGGTCGTGATCGCGCGTTGCTGCTCAGCCAGATCCAGCGCCTGCTTTTCCAGTTGCTTGATACGCAACTTCAACGCTTCGCCTTCGGTCGTCACGTTGGACTCGGTGGCAACCATCTTTCCGGAAATATCCTGCAGCCGGCCGGCGGCGTCCTCGCTGATGCGCGCAAAGCTTTCCTGCGTGGCAACCAGTTGCACCTCCAGCCGGGAAATCTGCTGCATGCTCCACCAGCCCAGCGCCGCCAACAGGACGAAAAGCGCCACGATCATGATCCACAACGGCGCCGTGCTGGCAGCACGGCGCTTATGCCGCACATCGTCGGTACGGCCACTCGCAGGCCGGATGACCGGATCGAGTTCAGGCGCAGGATAGGGGTCGCGGTCACGGCCGGCGGTGAGGCTGGGTACGTGGTCCAATTCGTCGTGAGCATCGTTGCGCATGGGATACCTTTGGTAGCGCGAAGCGAGAAACAGCGCGCAGTATAACGATTCAGTGAAGCCACTTCAGCGGTGTGAATGTGGCAATCAGTGCACCTCGATCACGCGTTTGGCGCGGCCGCGGCTCAAGACCGTGCAGTCCAGCCGCAACAATGCGGTGCGATAACGGAACTACCTAGTTGCTCCTGAAGCAAGGCGAAACCGTCAAACCCAGACGCGACGGGACTGACAAGGAAATTCCTCCGATGAAAGCGCCGCTAAAGCTGAACTTGGTACGCCCATTGCTTCGTCAGTCTTGCCATCGGATAGCGCTTTCTGACATGGATGTCGGGCCCTGAAATTCGAGTTCGGCGGGCAGCATCAGAAGGACGAATCGCCATGGAGTTCAACAAGGCTTTCCTGGATTGCATGCAGCACCTGCGCCGCCGGCTCCGCGACGAGCAGCAGCTGGATATTCGCCTGAGCCAGCCCGATGCCATTCAGGCAATGTTGACGGCCTGCCTCCGCTCGACAGATGAAATGACGCGCGAGCTCGGCAGACAATTGGCCACCTTCACTGACACACATACGCCAGTTACAGCTAAACCGGTCTCAATCGGCGATGGCGGCAAGCGTGAGCCTTCGGTACGCATCTATCGCGGGCAGCGGGTTCTCGGCTGAGCACTCAGTCCACCAGCCATTGCCTCGCCGAGCGCGTCAGCTGCCGGGTAAGTTCAGCAAGCAACTCACCGCCGTTGCGCCAGTGATGCCAGTAAAGCGGAACGTCGATCGGCTTACCACGAAATACATCCACCAGAGCGCCGCTGGCAAGCTCGGCACGTACTTGGAGTTCAGGCACCAGGCCCCAGCCCAAGTCACTTTCCAACAAGCGAACGAATCCCTCCGATGACGGGCAAAGGTGGTGGCTGAAGGCGCCGCTCAAACCCAGCGAGGCCAGATAGCGATGCTGCAACTGATCATCCGGCCCGAAGACAATGGCCGGGGCCCGCAACAAGGCTTCCGCCGGTGCGTTGCCAGGGAGGTGACGCGCGATGAATGCTGGGCTGGCAAGGGCGCGATAGCGCATGGCACCGAGAAACTGACTGCGAGCTCCGGCCAAGGGACGCTCCACAGCGCAAACACAGGCAGCCACTTCCCCGGCTCGCATACGCTTGAGACCTACCGCCTGATCTTCCAACACATGATCGAGCACCACCCCGTGCTCGGTGCAGAACGGGGCCACCGCTTCTGCCCACCAAGTCGCGAGGCTATCGGAGTTCAAGGCGATGCGCAGCCGCTCGGGCAAACGATTTTCGTCCAGCTCCGGCACCTGACCCTGTAAATCGCGCTCCAACAAACGCACCTGTTGCACATGGTTGAGCAGGCGTCGGCCCACCTCGGTCGGCTGCGGTGGTGTGGCGCGCAGCAATACCGGCTGACCCAAGCGAGCCTCCAGCAGCTTGATGCGCTGGGATATCGCCGATTGAGACAGCCCTAGCGCCTGCGCTGCCCGATCGAATCCGGCCTGCTCGACCACTGCGGCCAACGCCGCCAGCAGTTTGTAATCGAACATCAGATTTCCTTATATGGCATCAGCATATTTCGTTTTCCTTATAAGGCAAAGCCACCGAGACTGCGAGCCATCTTTCAAAGCAACAGGCAGCAGGTCATGTGGCAGAGCTATTTCAACGGGTTATTGGTCACGGCAGGCCTGATCATCGCCATCGGCGCGCAAAATGCCTTCGTCCTGGCCCAGAGCCTGCGACGCGAACACCATCTGCCGGTCGCCGCGCTATGTATTTTTTGCGACATCCTGTTGGTCGGTGTAGGCGTCTTCGGACTCGCTGCGGTGTTGGCAGAAAACCCGCTACTGCTGCAAATCACTCGCTGGGGCGGCGTGGCGTTTCTGCTGTTTTACGGCGTCACCGCCCTGCGCCGTGCGGCACGCCCGCAAGCCCTGCGGGAGGATGCCCAACGCACCCCGCGTTCATTGCGCAGCGTTCTGCTGGCTGCACTGGCGGTCACCTTACTCAACCCGCACGTCTACCTCGATACGGTGCTGCTGATCGGTTCCCTCGGCGCCCAGCAACCCGAGCCCGGAGCCTATACGCTCGGTGCCGCGAGCGCATCGACCCTGTGGTTCCTGATTCTCGCGCTCGGTGGGGCCTGGCTTGCCCCCTGGCTCGCGCGGCCACTGACTTGGCGACTGATCGATCTAGGTGTGGCGGGCATGATGTTAGCCGTCGCCGTGCAACTGGTTGCATTCGCCTGAGGAACACCGACCTCGATCGGGTGTCCACGCAGAGGGCTTTCAGTACACGCCCTGTCCTGACCTGCACCGGCGCGCTCTGGCTTCGGTTTTCCACACAGTTGACGCGTGGTTTTGCTACAGGGCGGGTGCTATGATCCCTGGTTCGCGGGCATGGAGCGGAATGTTTCAGCCCGCCATCACGGCCGCCCGTGAACGGCCGAAAGAATGCGCACGCATGTAGCGAGCGAAGGGAAAACAGGCGTCAACGGACGAACATCAATGCAGTAGTTTTCCCGTTCCGCGAGGTGCTGATCATCAGCGCGGACTGCCTCCTTCCGAGCCGCATCTATTCTCGACACCTGAGCAGGAGATACACCATGGCTTTCGAATTGCCACCGCTTCCGTTTGAAAAGAACGCTCTCGAGCCGCACATTTCCGCCGAGACTTTCGAGTACCACCACGGCAAGCATCACCAGGCTTACGTGACCAATCTGAACAACCTGATCCCGGGCACCGAGTTCGAAGGCAAGGATCTGGAAACCATCATCAAGACTTCGTCCGGCGGCATTTTCAACAACGCCGCTCAGGTCTGGAACCACACCTTCTTCTGGAACTGCATGGCACCGAACGCCGGTGGCCAGCCGACCGGCGCCCTGGCTGACGCCATCAACGCCGCCTTTGGTTCCTTCGACAAGTTCAAGGAAGAGTTCACCAAGACCGCTATCGGCACCTTCGGCTCCGGCTGGGCCTGGCTGGTGAAGAAGTCCGACGGCAGCGTCGGCCTGGCGAGCACCATCGGTGCCGGCAACCCGATGACCGCTGGCGACAAGCCGCTGCTGACATGCGACGTCTGGGAACACGCCTACTACATCGACTACCGCAATGCTCGCCCGAAATTCGTCGAAGCATTCTGGAACGTGGTCAACTGGGACTTCGTCGCGAAGAACTTCGCTGGCTGAGTCACCACGCTAGCAACACGGGACGGCTCACCCCGCCCCGTGGCGCTCGCAACCGAAATGCCCGCATCCCGGTGATGCGGGCATTTTCGTTTCAGACACACGTGCAGCTGCCGAGCCCAGGCAAGTGCCTAGACGGTATCGACTATGCTTGTCAGCCCGTCTCTCTCGGAGCTTTTCCAATGTCCAACACAGTGTTGATCATCGGCGCATCACGCGGTCTCGGCCTGGGTCTGGCCAAGCAGTTCGCCAGCGAAGGCTGGCAAGTGATCGCGACCGTCCGTGATCCACAGCATGCGGATGCGCTGAAGACCGTCGCGAATGTTCGTATCGAAGCGCTGGATATAAACGATGCCGCCGGCGTTGACGCCCTCACCCAGCGGGTGTCCGGCATTACGCTGGATGTCCTCTACATCAACGCCGGTATTTCCGGCTCTCGTACGCTCTCGGCCGATACAGCGACACATGAGCAAGTCGGTCAGCTGTTCACGACCAACGCAATCGCGCCGGTACGACTGGCAAAGCGCATGCTGCCGCTGGTCGATCCGAGCAACGGCGTCATTACCTTCATGAGCTCCATCATGGGCAGCGTCGAGACCGGGCCCGGTATGGGCATGCCGCTTTATGGCGCGAGCAAGGCGGCACTCAACCATCTGACCCGGACTTTCGTGGCCGAACTCGGAGAACAGACGGGCCTTACGGTGCTGTCGATGCATCCCGGGTGGGTCAAGACAGATATGGGCGGAGCGGAGGCACCGTTGGATGTCGAAACCAGTTGCCGCGGCATGGTCGAGCAGGTCAAGCGCGCTGCCGGCCAGGGCGGTCATCGCTTCATCGATTATCAGGGCGAGACATTGCCCTGGTGAAGCAATGAACCGTACCGTTCAGGCGCCGGAAACGACGATGCGAGTGGCAACGTGAGTCATCACTCGCATCGAGGCTCTACCAGCAATCCAGGATTTTGAAGCTTACGCCTTTGGCAGCGTTACTCCGCGCTGGCCCTGATACTTACCGCCGCGATCACGGTAAGACGTCTCGCACTCTTCATCCGATTCAAGGAAGAGCATCTGCGCGACACCCTCGTTGGCGTAGATCTTCGCCGGCAGCGTAGTGGTGTTGGAGAATTCCAGCGTCACGTGCCCTTCCCACTCCGGCTCAAGCGGCGTCACGTTGACGATGATGCCGCAGCGGGCATAGGTGCTTTTGCCGAGGCAAATAGTCAGCACGTTACGTGGAATGCGGAAGTACTCGACGGTACGGGCCAAGGCAAAGGAGTTCGGCGGAATGATGCAGACGTCGCTCTGGATATCGACGAAGCTCTTCTCGTCGAAATTCTTCGGATCGACGGTTGCTGAGTTGATGTTGGTGAATACCTTGAATTCATCGGCGCAGCGCACGTCGTAGCCGTAACTGGACACGCCGTAAGAAATCAGTCTTTCGTTGCCCTCGGTGCGCACCTGGCGCTCGACGTAGGGCTCGATCATGCCGTGCTCCTGGGCCATCCGGCGAATCCACTTGTCCGATTTGATGCTCATGGCTGGCGTCCTGATTTGGCTGGTGGGCGTTTAGATAAGGTGCGCATCTTACCGAGGCCATGAAGCCGGTTCAAAGGCTGCGACTCGGGACCTTGCGTCGCATCTCTGACGCTTTGGCCGGAAACTGAAAATAATGCTCGCATTGCGACAGAAATGGAGTATCTTTCCTTGGCTGCTGCTGCATGTGTCACCGTGAATCGCTACATGTTTAGATTTCGATCCGATCATTGCTACGACTCCTAACTCCTTGCACACAGTCACCGTTCGGGGTATTTGCCCGTTCAAATCATCTCTACATTGTTCAAGGAGACATTCAAATGTCCAATCGCCAAACCGGTACCGTTAAGTGGTTCAACGATGAAAAAGGCTTCGGCTTCATCACTCCGCAATCCGGTGACGACCTCTTCGTACACTTCCGCGCCATCCAGGGCGACGGTTTCAAGAGCCTGAAAGAAGGCCAGCAAGTTTCCTTCGTCGCTACTCGCGGCCAGAAGGGCATGCAAGCTGAGGAAGTTCAGGTTATCTAACCTGAAGCTTCTTTAAGAAAAGCCCCGCTTCGGCGGGGCTTTTTTGTGCCTGAGATTTGCCAGTCAGTACAGCTCGGCAGAGGCGACGCCAAGCGCCGCCTCACCCTCTCGGTCAGTCGTCGGTCACCATGATGTTCGGCATTGACTGGGCGATGATCTGCCCACTCTGCGAGATTCGCGCACCGACTGTGCGCGCCACTTGTTGATAGATCATGGCAATCTGGCTTTCCGGATCGGCAATTGCCGTCGGCTTGCCAGCGTCAGCCTGGCTGCGGATAGCCATGGACAGCGGTAGCGAAGCCAGCAGGTCGACGTTGTATTCACCCGCCAGCTTCTCGCCGCCCCCCTCACCGAACAAATGCTCGGCGTGGCCGCAATTTGAGCAGATGTGAATGGCCATGTTCTCCACCACACCCAGCACCGGGATGTTCACCTTGCGGAACATCTCAACGCCTTTCTTGGCGTCCAGTAGCGCCAGATCCTGCGGCGTGGTGACGATCACCGAACCAGTCACCGGGACCTTCTGCGCCAGGGTCAGCTGGATGTCACCGGTACCCGGCGGCATGTCCACCACCAGATAGTCGAGATCGGTCCAGGCGGTCTGGGTGATCAATTGCAACAAGGCCCCGGAAACCATCGGGCCGCGCCAGACCATCGGCGTCTTGTCGTCAGCCAGAAACGCCATGGACATCAGCTGTACGCCATGCGCCTCCAGCGGCACGAACCACTTCTGATCACGTATCTGCGGCTTGGTACCTTCGGGAATGCCAAACATGATGCCCTGGCTCGGCCCGTAGATATCGGCGTCCAGCACACCCACACGCGCGCCTTCGCGGGCAAGCGCCAGCGCCAGATTGGCCGCAGTGGTGGACTTGCCAACACCGCCCTTGCCGGAAGCCACCGCGATGATGTTCTTCACATTGGCCAGCGCCGGCACCTGGTCCTGCGCCTTGTGCGGCTTGATTACGCAGTCGACCTGGACGTCAGCACGCGTCACGCCCTCGAGCTGCTCGATCGCCATCGCGAGCATTTGCGCCCAACCGCTGCGAAACAGCCCGGCGGCATAACCCAGCTCGAGCTGCACGCCGACGCGATCGCCCTGAACTTCGATAGAACGTACACAACCGGCGCTCACTGGGTCCTGGTTCAAGTTCGGGTCGGTGTACTGGCGCAGTACGGCTTCGACAGCTTCGCGTGTGACGGTCATGACTACTCCCAAGAAAACCTAGTAAAACAGACGGGCATCTTACCCCGTGGTGCCGTATGGGCTCATCAACCGCGTCAACATGGCGCGGCACTTGGCATCTGACCGACATCAGCCGCGCCAGTGCGGGTGAAAAAAAAACGTCGCACCTTTATAGTGACCAGCTCACTTCGCAACCCCGACTGCAGATTTCCCCCATGTCCGAAGCCCGTCAGATCCTCGTTACCAGTGCCCTGCCCTACGCCAATGGTTCGATCCACCTTGGCCACATGCTCGAGTACATCCAGACGGACATGTGGGTGCGCTTTCAGAAGCTGCGCGGCAACCAGTGCGTTTATGTATGTGCCGATGACGCCCACGGATCGGCCATCATGCTGCGCGCCGAGAAGGAAGGCATCACGCCCGAGCAACTGATCGCCAACGTGCAGGCCGAACACAGCGCCGACTTCGCGGACTTCCTGGTTAATTTCGACAACTTCCACTCGACCCACTCGGAAGAGAACCGCGAGTTGTCCGAGATGATCTACACCCGCTTGCGCGACGCCGGCCACATCGCAACCCGCTCGGTGACCCAGTACTTCGATCCCGAGAAAGGCATGTTCCTCGCCGACCGCTTCATCAAGGGCACCTGCCCGAAGTGCGCGGCCGAAGACCAGTACGGTGACAACTGCGAAAAGTGCGGCGCCACCTACGAGCCCACTGAACTGAAGGACCCGCGCTCAGCCATCTCCGGCGCTACGCCAGTGCTGCGTGACTCCAAACACTTCTTCTTCAAGCTGCCCGACTTCGAGGCGATGCTCAAGGAGTGGACCCGCAGCGGCAGCCTGCAGGACTCGGTCGCCAACAAGATCGCCGAATGGCTCGACGGCGGCCTGCACGAGTGGGACATCTCCCGCGACGCGCCCTACTTCGGGTTCGAAATCCCCGACGAGCCCGGCAAGTACTTCTACGTCTGGCTGGACGCGCCGATCGGCTACATGGCCAGCTTCAAGAATCTCTGCGCGCGCCGCCCAGAGCTGGACTTCGATGCCTTCTGGAACAAGGACTCCACCACCGAGCTCTATCACTTCATCGGCAAAGACATCATCAACTTCCACACCCTGTTCTGGCCCGCCATGCTCGAAGGCGCCGGCCTGCGCAAGCCCACCGCCGTTGCGGTGCATGGCTACCTGACAGTAAACGGGCAGAAGATGTCCAAGTCGCGCGGCACCTTTATCAAGGCGCGCACCTACCTCGATCACCTGAACCCCGAGTACCTGCGCTACTACTACGCAGCCAAGCTCGGCCGTGGCGTCGATGACCTGGACTTGAACCTCGAAGACTTCGTGCAGAAGGTCAACTCCGACCTCGTCGGCAAGGTCGTCAACATCGCCAGCCGTTGCGCCGGTTTCATCCACAAGGGCAACGGCGGCGTGATGGTCGACCGCAACGCCGCGCCGGAGCTGACCGACGCCTTCCAGGCCGCCGCTCCCTCGATCGCCGATGCCTACGAGAACCGCGATTTCGCCCGTGCCATGCGCGAAATCATGGCGCTGGCCGACCGCGCCAACGCCTGGATCGCCGACAAGGCGCCCTGGGCCCTGAACAAGCAGGACGGTATGCAGGATGAAGTCCAGGCGATCTGCGCAACAGGCATCAACCTGTTCCGCCAGCTGGTGATCTTTCTCAAGCCAGTGCTGCCGAACCTGGCCGCCGACGCCGAGCGCTTCCTGAATGTCGAGCCGCTAGGCTGGACTGACCTGGAAACACTGCTGACCAACCACCAGCTGAACGCTTTTACCCCGCTATTGACCCGTATTGAGCCTGCCAAAATCGAAGCCATGATCGAATCATCCAAGGAAGACCTCGCTTCCACCGAAACCGCTGCCCAGCCGTCCGGCAATGGAGAGCTGACCAAAGAGCCCATCGCTGTCGAAATCGCCTTCGATGCCTTCGCCGCCGTGGACCTGCGCATCGCGCTAATCGAGAAGTGCGAATTTGTGGAAGGCGCCGACAAGCTGCTGCGCCTGACGCTCGACATTGGCGATGCCAAGCGCAACGTTTTCTCCGGCATCAAGAGCGCCTACCCGGACCCAAGCAAACTGGAAGGCCGCCTAACGCTGTACGTTGCCAACCTCGCCGCACGCAAAATGAAGTTCGGCGTCTCCGAAGGCATGGTGTTGGCCGCCGGCCCTGGCGGCGAAGAGATCTACCTGCTCAGCCCCGACAGCGGCGCCAAGCCAGGTCAACGCGTCAAGTAACGACCTGTATGAAGAGCCCGGCGCAATGCCGGGCTTTCTATTTAATGCCCTCATCGCCCTGCTGCATCAAGCGTTGCCACTGCCAGGAGGCGGTTATGACTGATTCGCCTGATATCAATAAATGTCCGATCTGCGGCGAGCTCAACCAGTGCGGCTTGGCGAACCCAGCCACCGCCACCCGGCCGTGCTGGTGCTTTACCGCAGAGATCGCAGCCGAAGCCCGTGAACGTATTCCCGACGACGCGCTAAACAAGGCCTGCATCTGCCCACGCTGCGCCAGTGGCGAGCCGCCTGCCAACTCCTGATGCGTCTCGACCGCTTCCTTGCCAACCTGCCCCACTGCAGCCATCGTCAGGCGCGCCTGCTGCTCGCCTCGGGTCGCGCTTCAGTGAATGGCGAGACGATCTGCGACGGCACCCATGACGTTCGCGTCTTCGACCACATCGAGCTGGATGGCGAGGTACTGCAAGCAGGCAAGCCCGCCCGCTTCTTCATGCTGAACAAACCGACCGGCTGCGTCAGCGCCACCGCCGATCCTCAACACCCCACGGTGCTCGACCTGCTCGACGAACCGGACAAGGAAGAGCTGCACATCGCCGGGCGACTGGACTTCAACACCACCGGGCTGATGATCATCACAAACGACGGCCTCTGGTCCCGTCGCCTGACCCAACCGGAAAGCCTGCTGGGCAAAACCTATCTCGTGGAAACCGAAGACCCTATCGACCCCATCTGCGTCGACCGCTTCGCCGAAGGCCTCTACTTTCGCTTCGAGAACCACACCACCCTGCCCGCCGAACTCGAACTGCTCGGCTCGCACCAGGCCCGCCTGACTCTGCATGAAGGCCGCTACCATCAAGTCAAACGCATGTTCGGCCACTTCAACAACAAGGTCACCGCACTGCACCGCGAACGCATGGGCCCGCTGCAGCTCGACCCCATCCTCGCCTCAGGCCAGTACCGCAGCCTGACCCCAGCGGAAATCGCGCAGATCTGAAAACATTCACCGCACAAACGCCGCACCGCTTCTACTGACGCCGCCCTTCTGGTACAAAGGCTGCCTACGCGGGCGTCGTATAATGGCATTACCTGAGCTTCCCAAGCTCATGACGAGGGTTCGATTCCCTTCGCCCGCTCCAGATTTGAAAAGCCCTGCAATCGCAGGGCTTTTTCGTTCAGGACTCGCATATATTTGACTGCAAGGGTTGGAGACTTAGAAAAACAACCTGCCATTCTTCCGAGGCACAACTTTTTATATACCGAACATTAGAGCAGCTTATTACTTATAAGGATCACATATGTATATGGAAGAGCTGTTTCGCTCACGACCATTTAAAACGCGAAATGCAGACGAATATGACCTCTCAAGCATTCTCAATCTGTATGTGAACCCGATTGATGGTTTAAATACACCTTTTGACTATGAAAACACAATAATCAAAGGACGCATGGGCTCTGGAAAAACCATGTTCCTCAGAGCAAACTATGCATACTACTTGTACGGCATGGTGCCTAGCCTGATAGAAAATTCCGACGAGCTTATACTTCCCGTATTCATACGACTTAGCGACTTTCAACATATAAAAAACTCGGAGGAGATATACAGAAACATAATTATAAAAATAGTTGAAGAGCTTACAACTGTTTACCTCAAGCTAATGGATGCCAAAAAACTAGCTGAAATACATACTGGATTCCGATTCCTTAAAGACGAGCTATTCTCTGCACACAAGCTAGCTAATAGTATGAAGCAGCTGTCAAAGCTTGGAAGCGAAGAGTATATTGAAAGAGTTACCCAGGAGCTTTTGACAAAAGGCGGCGCAAAGTGCCAATTTCTTGAGCTTTCAGCAGAGTGGAAAAATACTCACTTCTCTGAAATTAAGAAGAAACCAAACCCAGGTATTAAAGATATTGAGGATTGCTACAAAAACTTACTTGAAGGACAAGACGGTAAGATCCTCTTGCTAATTGACGAGGCGGGAGCACTGGATAAAAAGTTCTTTCAGAACGATAGCGGATCCGGCTTTTTCGAGATACTAATGAATCAGCTTAGAACCGCAAGTTTTATACGAACCAAAATTGCTGTCTACCCTAACTCTTTCTCTGACATGCTTACGGAAACGAGATATGGGAGCGTAATTCTTCTTGAAGAGCGAATTCAAGATGAACGAGCGTATCGCCGATTTAGAAAGCGAGCGATCGACCTGATAAATAACTATTTAAATCCATTTGGCTATGAAAACGGTTTCTTCCGCGCAGATGACGTCTTTTCACTTTCTGGTGATGATCTTTATGGCGATTGCTTAGAACAATTACTATACGCATCCCAAGGAAACATGCGTCGATTAATACAGCTATTAGATTTGTCGCTCAACGTGACATTTAGAGAGCACGAGGAGGAACTCCACGTTACTAAGGATGCGGTAGGAGAAACACTCAAAGAACATGCAGAACAAATTGAGTCCATATATGGACAGGTAGAAAAAGACTTCATAGAGACATTAGCTAACATCTGCAAAGCAAGAAGCGCTTATAAATTTACTTTCCCAAACATGTCGCCAATACTCTATAAATACACAAATAAATCACAAGAGTATAACGTCATCAATATCGAAGAGCTCGGCTCTGGTCGGAAGGGAACTGTGTACTCATTCGACTATGCGTGTGCAGTATTAAAAGACCTGCCTACTCACAGCTTTGAGGGTGGTGAACGAGTTAACAAAGAAAGGTCTCTTAAAGGTGGAAAATGGATCAACCGAGTTGCTCAGATAAGCAGTCAGCTTTTAGAGCAAGCGGCACTACCGGGCAAAGTGGAAGGAACCATCACCTACTACGACATCAAGAACGAGCGAGGCTTTGTTGAAGTAGAGGGAAACGAGGCAAAATACTTTTTCCAAAAAGAAGATATACTTGAGCAAGATCGTGCGCAAATTGTTTTTTCTGGTAGACGCGTTCGCTTTCAACCGGGCGTTATGGGCGCCATAGAGGTTGCTAGCAATATCGAAGTACTGTAGCGAAGCTAGCACTAACGAGTAAGCCAGCTATTTCTAGCTGCGTTATTTATGCAAGGAGGCAACATAAATTCTGACTGGGATGATGCACCGGAATATATACGCCGCGGCAAGAAGCGAGACCCATGACGATCCGTCGCAATAATGGGTTTCGGTTCTACGGTCACTACTGTCCTAGCATTGACGTTCGGCAAACCAATTTTGTTGGGCGTAAATCAGATCAAGCAGGGCATCCGTGTTGTCGGTAAGCCTTTGTTTAACCAAGAGCCGACGCTACCGGTTAACTACTCTTCCATCGCAAGCTACGAAACGCCAACACCAGCGCCTCGACAGCGGCAGCTAAGCCAAGAGGGAATCGAATGGTTTGAAGATGCCACTGTTCGGGCGGTGCAGTCTCGGCAAACGTCATTCAACGACGATAATTACAGCCCTAAGCAGCCAGCCAGCACCTACACGCCGCCCTCCGCTCGACAAGTCGCAGGCTCCCCTGCTGCCGGCGGACGACGCTCACGCACTGTGAACGAGAGCACACATCTAAATGGATCAAAAGCTGGGCTGAACTGGAGGCTGGACTGCTGTGCACCAACCCCCTAAACCCAGCCAGACCTATTCCTCCAGAAGGCTCTGGGCTACCAGAAACGCTGGCCGTGGCTTAGACGAGTAGAGGTAGGATATCTATTGTGAGAACACGTACCCTGACGTCCAATTTATCGCCGTTGTAGCATTTGTATTCTGAGTAGCAACGCAGACCATAAAACATGGGCGCGTTTTACACGGTCTGGGCCAATAGCGGACGATGACGATCTCTCGGCTTGCCGGTTAACTTAACCGCTACTAATCTGCGCCCCTTTTAGGGGGACGACAGATGCGTGAGCGAAAGGCAGCACGATTACTAGTAATTAGCCCTTCCGAAGAAGTCCTCCTTTTCAGATTTCACCATACAGACGACGCCTTGGCTGGTGAAAGCCACTGGGCCACGCCTGGTGGTGGTTTGGAACCAGGTGAAACATTCCACGCTGCGGCAGTACGTGAGCTGTACGAGGAGACAGGCATTCAAGTCAGTACAGTTGCGCAGCCTGTGGCTGATCGAAGGGTTTCACTGATTTTGCCCAGCGGCGAAGCGGTGGTCGCCGTGGAGCAGTATTTTATTGTGCATGTCCCAAACATAGCCCTTTCCCGTTCTCAATGGACAGCGCACGAAAAAAAGGTCATGGCGGATCATTACTGGTGGTCGGCCCAGGAACTGAGAACCACAAAAGAAACGGTATGGCCGGAAAATCTGGTGCAGCTGCTCATGGATGCAGGCGTATTCAAATTGCCTGTTTGACATCTCTATGAACATTCGCTCCCTACCCAATGCGTATGACGGCTTCCACCTGCTGATACCGAGATCGCGATGCTCCCAGATAAAGCTTGCCCGGTAGTACTTTCATCTGCGTTGCCCCACAAGATCCTCCTGTTCCGGCACCCGCTAGCAGGAGTTCAGTTGGTGAAGGGCACCATAGAAAAGGGAGAAACACCCAGCGAAGCTGCATTACGTGAATTGGCTGAAGAATCTGGCATCAGTGACGCCATGATCAGACACGACCTTGGGGTTTGGAATGCCGATCACCTAGGTCAGGTCTGGTCGTTTCAACTGTGCCATGTAAAAAGAACATTGCCTGAGCTGTGGTCTCACCTGGCATCTGATGACCATGGCCATCTATTCAAGTGTTTCTGGGCATCGCTCGACCATCCCCCTTATGACGATTGCCACCCGGTGCATCAGCGAGCGTTGGTCTTCCTGCGTGAAAGGCTGAAGGCACGGTTAGATGAGCAGTGCTGATTCAATGGTCGAACGACTGCTTCTGCATGCGAAATGAATGGAAGGGATTACCCGGCCGAACGCAACCGTTAGAGAGCTCACTTAGTCTGCAATTTAAACTGGCCTCCATGTTTCCAGGATGATCTTCCAGATGATTGAATGCTTTCAGGGCGGCTGCCTTTGCGGTGCCGTTAAATACGAAATCCGATCTCGCCCCAAAGCGCTGACCCACTGCCATTGCAGCCAATGTCGAAAAGCCCATGGGGCTGCATTTGCCAGCTATGGCAGTGTGTTGCGTAGTGACCTGCACCTGATTGAGGGCGCGGAGGACGTCACGTCCTACTCTTCGTCCGCAACAGTGCTTCGCCAGTTCTGTGCCCACTGCGGGTCGTCGTTGTTTTGGTCAAAAAACCAAGGTGAATACTCCGACTGGATTTCGATAGCGCTCGGTACGCTGGACACTTCATTCGCGGCGGAGAAGCAGAAGCACATCCAGGTCATATCCAAGGCACCATGGTATGAGATTCGGGATGCTTGGCCACAGTTCGCCTGAGCGTGCAGGGTCGGCTGCTGCCGGTCGTGATAGGTCGGAGTCGACCCAAAGCGGACATCAAGGTGGGTTCAATCTCTGGCCAGAGACTGTTAATCACCGAGGGTAAAGCATGGCTGGAGGAATTCTGTCAGTACACTATCCCTAGCGCCTTACGTATTTGCTGGACAACGTGTGCCTCTATACTCCCCTCATGGGAATCCCGCGAAAAAACTGCGCAGCATGCCGATCTTTCACCAACAGAGCAGAGATAGACCGCCACAACACTTCCAGGCCCACAGCCAGTATGCCCAGTCAGAGTTAAGCCGCCTTCGATAGAGCCGCGCATCAGACCCAGAGCGTATCCCGGCGAAACCCAGGGCCGCCCGGCAATCGGGCCACCCAATGCCCGTGCGGCCAGCATGTCCTGAAGCAAGTCGGCAGGAAGAAGTTCTTCGGCGAGCAAGCGATCCAGAAGAAGGGCGGCCTGTGAAACGGGGCCGACCAACAATCCGTGGTAGACCCAAGCCGGATCGTAGTTCAACGAACTGCCGAAGTATTCGCCGTGTAGATCCGCGCGCTCCGTTGCGAAGCGAGCAGTCGAAATACCGAGGGGAGCCAATACCTGCTGCTTGACGGCTTCTTCAAGCGGCAGGTCTGTAGTACGTTCGATAAGCTTGGCCACGAGCATGTAGCCAACATTCGAGTAGTGCCAATCAGTACCGGGACTATATCGAAGCTGGTGACCATTGAGACGGCGCATCATCTCGTCCGCTGACCATGCCGGTTCATGGTTGGCAACGGCAGCGTGGTATTCGGGAAGCTCGCCATAGTCTGCGAGTCCTGCCTCATGTCGCAGAAGTTGGCGCAGGGTAAATGCGTTTTCAGGAAGTCGAGCATCCAGATCGAGCAGCCCGTCACGGACCAGTGTCAGGGTCGTAGCAGCCAAAACTACTTTAGTAAAACTCCACCATGGCACGGCGGGTTCGAATTGCGCAGGAGGTGTTAGTGATTGGCCGTTGGATAAGACGGAGATCAGCATTGAGTACTCAAGCGGAAGAATCTGGACGGTACTGAACCGTGGAGTCGGCAAGATACCCCATTAACCAGCAGCGCAGTTATCAATGGCCAAGCGCCGACGCCGACGCCGACGCCGACGCCGAGCCGACCATAAACAAGCCTTCCGAAGGCCAGATCTTTGTGCACGCCATTCATAGAGCCGCTGCGCTGGTCCTAGATGGCTTGCAGCCTGGCGGCCTCTCTACCGGCCGTGGCCACGTAGTGTGTGCGTCAGATCCGATGCAAATGATTGGTCAAGTCGAGTGCGATCAGATCATCAAGTAACTGCAATTGCGCATAAGGGCAAAACTACGTTTCAACCACTCGGGATGAGCGCTCGTTGCGATGTCTCAGGCCCAAAGAGTTCGGCAGGCATAATCGAATGGTCAGCCGCGATTCAACCCTCTGGACGCCTCGGCTCTGGGACTTCGCCGCCGGTAACGTTGCACTGTGATTTACTTCAATACGATCAGCCACGCCATCGGAGCGCATCTTGAAAACAGTAGACCCGACCGTGTTCATGCAGATAAACGACCGGCTCTGCCGGTTCTTCCTATCTTTCGATAACCGGGACTGGTTGGCGATGGTCGACTGCCTTGCGTCTCAAGTCGCGGTGGACTATTCATCCTCAGGCCGGGAACAGCCCACCACCATGAGCGGCCCAGACTTCGTCAGCCGCAGGCAAAGCGCGGTTGATCGGCTGGCCAAGCATCACAGTTTCTCCAATCTACTAATCACTGGCGGCGTGGATGAGCGCGTCGTCAGCGCGCGATGCAACTACCTAATCCTTCGCTTTGATCCTGCCGGCTCGGACGAGGACTTCTTTCACTCGTGCGGAAGCTATGAGTTCGGCTTCGAGGACATGGAGGGAGACTGGAGAATAACGAGCATCAAGCAGAACACGCTACGCAGCTGGGGCAATGCGAGCCTGCACGGTGGCTCGTCACCAAACAAAGCCTGAGCGGGCTATTCGGATAATAAAAAGCCCTGCAGGTGCAGGGCTTTTCTCCTTAGGCGCTGATGTTTCAAATCTCCGGGCAAGCCGGGAGGGACGTCCGGTTCTGAGTGCCATCGTTACGCGTGAACTTGCAGCCATAGGCGGGGTTCGCTACGACTCGTGGGTTGATCACATCGTCCCCAGCCGGTTTGATGCCCTGCTGTTCCCATTGCAGCATCGCCGCCATGGCTTCGACCTGTTCCTGATAGGTGAAGTCGCAGTGGCTGGGCGCACGAATGGCGCGTTGCACCAGCAGGTTGCCGTTGCCATTGGCTTCGGCGTTGCGGCGGTAGATTTGTTGGTGTTTGAACGGTACGTACAGGTCGCCCAGGGTGTGGATGCTGACCACCGGGACGTTGAACTGGCCGTTAACCACCGGGATCCAGCGCAGGCCATCCGGGCGGATGCTGTTGGCTGGGGGATGGCCGATCACGCGGATGATCGAGTCGTTGAATTCGCGTTCTTCGCGGGACATCGCCTTGTTCGTATCGAACTGATAACGGGTGGCGAGGTTGCCAGTTAGCGAGTCGGCGAGAATTCCGTCTACCGAGCCATCCCGGCCGCCGGTCCCCAGTACGACGCTTTGCAGGCTGGTGCGGAAGCCTTCGGCGAAGATGGGGCGCTCGCCGCCGCTGAGTTCGCGCACGATACCTTCGAGCTTGAGTCCTTGAGCCGATGGCTCGGTCGGGTAGGTATTCCAGAGGGCGCCGATGATCTGCGGTAACTTCGCCTGGAAGTCCGTCGCCGGGAACGTGGTCGGGCCCTGCCCCGCCAAATGCTGCGCAGCCAGGGTGAAGTGCATCAGGTATTCGAATTGATAGACATCGCCGGTCACGCCACACATGGGCACCGAGCCGTTATAGCGGACCCGATTGTTGGCCGTTGCATAGGTCTCGGCTTCAACCGCCGCCGCGGCCACATGGCCGCCCATGGAATGCCCGGTGATGTAGGTCTTGGTCGGCTGCGGCTTGCCGGTCAGGCTGCTGAAGGCCAGCGCCAGCGCGTTGGTGTCTTCAACGCCGGCGCGCACATCGTAGTAGTTCTTGCTGTAGCTGGATGCCGCCCAGGCGTAGCCCTGTTGCAGCAGCCATGGGCGAATCGGTGGTGGCCCGACGGTGAGTTCCGGTTCAGTGCCACGATAGCCATGGGCGTACATGACGAGCATGCCGTTCCAGTTCGGCGGAACTTCGATCTGGTAGGACGAGCCCTGGTAGACGCCGGTCCAGCGCTCGCTCGGTAGCCCCGGAAACGCCGCCAGCGGCGATACGATCGGAACAAAGGTGCGCGAATCCTGCTCACGTGATTCGCTGTGGGACACCGGTGGTTTGATGGGTTTCGACCGGGCCTGGACATCGGCGGCGATCCCGATCGTACCCACCAGCATCACGCCGGCAATGGCGCGTGCGCAGGCTGAAGCCAACTTGCTTGGAAGCATGGGAAGTCTCCTGAATTATTGTTTTTGTTCTATTGATGCGAGCTTTTGCCAGAACTGCCAAGCGAAGCACTACGCGCACTTCGACTAAACGTGGCAGAAAGCTTGGACCTGTCAAATGCAAGAAATGCCGAGGAGACGACCGGTGAGTCGTATTGGGAATATCTCGACTGCCGGCGCGCTTATAACGACAACGGGACCGGTATCAGGGTGAGATTCAAGCTGACATGCGCGAGCGAGTCGGCGGGCAATGATGACATTGCCCGCCGTGAGCGCCTTAGAAAGCCAGGCGCATGCCAACGGTCAGGTTGCGACCGGGTAGCAGTACGTCGTCCTTGATGAAGGACGTGTGTTGGCGCGCCTTTTCATCGAGCAGGTTGTTGGCCTTGAGGTAGAGCAGATAGTCGGTCTGCTGCAACGAGCCGCTGTAGCTGAGACCGGCGCCGAGCATGTTGTAGCCGCCGGTTTCGGTCTCGTAGTCGGCCAGCTCGTCCTGGCGTTGTACGCGATAAAACTCCAGCTGGCCGCTCAGGGCAGTGGTCAAGCGCTGGTCTACGCGCACCCCGAGACGATCTGCCGGGATGCGCGGCAGATCGCCGCCGCCGTCACGCAATTTGCCGCGTACGTGATCGCCAAACAGGGTCAGGGCGGTAGCATCGGTGGCCTGGAACCGCACCTCGCCTTCTGCGCCGGTCAGCACGGCATCATCCTGACGGTACTCGATCTCGCGATAGCCAGCGCCAATGTCGTTCCCGGTATCTGCGGCGTAGATGAAGTCATCTACCTCATTGCGGAACAGGCTGAAACTGAAGGTGGTGCGGCCTGCGAACTTGCGCAGCGTGATTTCGGCGTTGTGCGAGGTTTCCTCTTCGAGATCGACATTGCCCAACTCGACGGTGCGAGTCGCGGCGTGCGGGCCATTGGCGTAGAGCTCTTCGGCGCTGGGAAGACGTTGCGAGCGCGATAGCGAGAAGCCCAGCGAGTAGTCCGGTGCGAAGGTCCAGACCGCACCAGCTGAAACCGAGGTGCCGCTGTGGTCGGTGTTCCGTTGGCCATCGGCCTCGATGTCCTGCCATTCATGCCGCAACCCCAACTCGTAACGCCACGCCCCGGTGGTGTATTCCTCCAGCAGGAACAGCCCGTGGTTACGGGTCAGCGTCGGCGGCACGTAGGCCTCCTCTCCCAAGGCCTCGAAGTCGCGACGCAGCGTTTGTGCGCCGACCACGCCGCGCCAGCCGAACAGCGGCTGATGGGTCAGCTCCAGACGCGCGTCGGTGGCATCATTGTTGAAGCGCGTACCCACTTCCCCGCCTTCGATTTCCTCGTGCTGATAATTGCTATGGCCGATGCGCAAACGCGCCAGTTCGAAGCCCGGTAGCGGTTCATTCAGCTCGCCGCGCAGATCCCAGCGTTTCTGACGCATGTCGACGTAGGGCACGCTGCCGTGCTCATGGTCATGATCGTCGTGGTCGTGGTCGTGGTCGTGGTCGTGGTCGTCGCCATGATCGTCGTGACCATGGTCATCGTGGCCTACGCAATGCCAATCGCTGCCATGGGTATGACAATCGGCATGTTCATGGGCCAGCAAACCGTAGCGGTTGTTCTGCTCGCCATAGGCCATGCCGATGTAACCGCGCTCACCAATGAAGCTCGCGCCCAGGGTGAAGCTGTCGGTGTCGTTGTAGGAACCCGCCTGCTTATCCGGTGAGCCTGGAATCTCGTATTCGTCAGCCTGGCGCTTGGTGCCTTCGGCGCGTACGGCGAAGTTACCGCTGCCAGCGGTGATGCCAAACACGCCGGCGCCTTCGTTCGCCACGCTATTGGCGCGTAGCTCCAGCTCTCCCTCGTAGCCCTTTTCCGGGACGTAGGTGGGAATCTTTTTGTCGATCACATTGACCACACCGCCGATCGCGCCGCCGCCGTAGAGCAAGGTCGCCGGCCCCTTGAGCACTTCGATGCGCTCGGCCAGTAACGGCTCGCTGGTAACGGCGTGGTCGGGGCTGATGGTGGAGGCATCGAGCAACTCGATGCCATCGCTCAGGACTTTCACGCGCGCGCCGTCCAGGCCACGAATAACCGGGCGTGCCGCACCGGCACCGAAGCTGCTGGAACGTACGCCAGGCAGGCCTTCCAGGGTTTCGCCCAAGGTCGCCTCACGGCGCAGCACCAGTTCATCACCCTCCATGACCGCCGCCGGTGTCGTCATCTCATGGCTCTGCTTGGCCAGACCGCTGGCACTGACCACGACGGAATCAAGCTCGACCGGATCGGCCGCCCAGACCGCGGGAACGAAGGCCAGGCTGATCGCCCAGGCCAGTGGGTGATGTTTCGGTTTCATACGACTCTCCAGAATGTGGCGGTGCCTTCCAAGGCCGCCGGACAGTGGCAATGCAGGAACTAGCTTCCTGAGCGGGCGGAGAATCTATCATGTTATATCGTAACAATTAAGCATTTGTTCGAACGCTAATAACGGCGTGTGCTGCACGCTGACTGCGGTTGTGATCGGTCCGAAACGAAAAACCCCGGGAGCGAGCCCGGGGTTTTGTGTGCGTCGCCAGTTCAGGAGACGGGGTAACGCTCGTGGCGGGCTAGGCGCCCACGGCCTTGGTCAACCTGCACGGTATTCCGCGTCAGCCGTTTCGAAGCGCTGCTGAATGGAAGCAGCCGGCTCCTTGCCCATCAGGCTCACGACATAGATGGCAATGCTCGCAAGGATGAAACCAGGAATGATCTCGTACAGCCCCAGACCGATGAATTCCTTCCAGACGACCACGGTGATCGCCCCTACCAGCATGCCGACCAGCGCGCCGTTGCGAGTCATGCGCTTCCACAGCAACGAGATCAGCACGACCGGTCCAAAGGCAGCGCCGAAGCCAGCCCAGGCGTAGGAAACCAAGCCGAGGACTTTGCTCTCCGGGTTGGACGCGATACCGATGGCGATGAGCGCGATCAACAGCACCATGGCGCGACCGACCCAGACTAACTCGGTTTGCGACGCGCCTTTGCGCAGGAATGCCTTGTAGAAATCCTGTGTCAGGGCGCTGGAGCTAACCAGCAGCTGTGCACTGAGCGTGCTCATCACCGCCGCCAGCACGCCAGAAAGGATGATGCCCGCGACCCAGGGGTTGAACAGGATTTTCACCAGCTCAAGAAAGACTCGCTCACCGTTCTCGGTCACCGCACCCGCTAGCGCCGGGTTGTCCGCGAAGTAGGCAATCCCGAGGAAGCCTACCGCCACCGCGCCGACCAGGGTCAGAATCATCCAAGTCATGCCGATGCGGCGGGCGTTGGGGATGGTCTTCACCGAGTCGGCGGCCATGAAACGCACCAGAATATGCGGCTGGCCGAAGTAACCCAGCCCCCAGCCGAGCAGTGAGATGATCGCGATGAAGGACAGGCCCTTGAACATGTCGAAGTTCGATGGATCCTGCGCGGCAATGGTGTCCATGGCTGCGCCCACATCACCGAGGGCGAAGATGACGAACACCGGCGTAATCAGCAGCGCGAAGATCATCAGCGTCGCCTGCACGGTGTCGGTCCAGCTCACGGCGAGGAAGCCACCAATGAACACATAGAGAATCGTCGCCGCAGCGCCCACCCACAACGCCGTACCGTAGGACATGCCGAACGTCGACTCGAACAGGCGCGCGCCAGCGACCACACCCGAAGCGCAATAGATGGTGAAGAACACCAAAATCACCAGCGCGGAGAAAATCCGCAACAGTCGACTGGTGTCCTCGAAGCGGTGCGAGAAGTAATCCGGCAGCGTCAGCGCGTTGTGATTGTGCTCGGTATGCACGCGCAACCGGCCGGCAACGAAAAGCCAATTGAGCCAGGCACCGGCGATCAGGCCGATAGCGATCCAGCTCTCGGACAGACCAGCAACGAAAATCGCGCCGGGCAGGCCCAGCAGCAACCAACCGCTCATGTCCGAAGCGCCCGCCGACAGCGCTGTGACGAAGCTGCCGAGGCTACGGCCACCGAGGATGTAGTCGTCAAAATTCTTGGTTGCGCGATAGGCGATGAAGCCGATGAGGATCATCGCCAAGATATAGATCACGAAAGTGATCAGTGTTGGGGTGCTCACATTCATTGTTATTTCCTTGTGCTGCGGAGGTTGTCCCCCGTCTCCACTGACGAAGCGCAAGCGCTAGGCTGCGCGGCGCTGGTAAACGGATGGTCGACAGGCCGAAAGCATAGCGTTTCGGCGCCGTCCGCGCTTGTGACCAGGCGGTATCGACAATTACCGACCAGTCGGCTTCAAGCCGACTCTGGCAGGCCGATTTCATGCCGGTCAGCCCAACACGCGACCCGTCGTGCAAAACGGATCGCGCCCGGCACTGTCTCACTTGCAACAGCCGCGCTCGTGCTGCGGCTCCATCGAAAGCGTTTCGGAGGCTTGCCATGACAGTCACTCTCGATATCCCGACCGGCACCTGCTCTGCCGTCATTCAGGGCACCACCTACCGCAGCGCGATAATGGATGTGCGAGTCGGCACCGATCCCGCCGCGCGCATGTCGGTCGCGCATATCGACGGTGCCAGCACGCATGTCACCGAAGACCAGGCCGAACACCTGATAGCGGCAGGCGCCAAGGATGATCGCGAGAACCTTATCGCCGACGACTGAACGAGCCCAGCCGGCGTCCCGACAAAAAGAAACCCCGCTGCCGGTGAACGACAGCGGGGTTTGTCTTTTCAACGACCTTGAATCAGCGGCCGTGGTATTCGCTCGCTGCCTCTTCGAACCGCTTGATCATGCTGGGCGAAGCGCCCTGGCCAATCTTGCTGAAGACGACGACGGCGATGCTGGCGAGGATGAACCCTGGAATGATCTCGTACAGCCCCAGGCCGATAAATTCCTTCCACACCACCACGGTGACAGCACCAACGATCATGCCGGCCAGCGCGCCATTGCGGGTCATGTCTTTCCACAGCAGCGAAATCAGCACTACCGGACCGAACGCAGCGCCGAAGCCGGCCCAGGCATACGACACCAGCCCCAGCACCTTGCTGTCCGGGTTGGACGCGATGCCCAGCGCGATGAACGCGATCAGCAGCACCATCGCACGGCCAACCCAGACCAGCTCGGTCTGCGATGCGTCCTTGCGCAGCATGGCCTTGTAGAAGTCTTGCGTCAGGGCGCTGGAGCTCACCAGCAATTGCGCACTGAGGGTACTCATTACTGCCGCCAGTACGCCGGAAAGGATGATGCCGGCGACCCAGGGGTTGAATAGAATCTTCACCAGCTCCATGAACACGCGCTCGCCGTTCTCGCTGACGGGCCCGGCCAGTTCAGGATGCCCTGCAAAATAGGCGATCCCGAAGAAGCCCACCGCCACGGCTCCCGCCAGGGTCAGGATCATCCAGGCCATGCCGATACGGCGGGCATTGGGGATGGATTTCACCGAATCGGCTGCCATGAAGCGCACCAGGATATGCGGCTGACCGAAGTAGCCCAGGCCCCAGGCCAACAGAGAAATGATCGCAACGAAGGACAGGCCGCTAAACATATCGAAGGCAGCCGGGTTCTGGGTGGCGATGGTATCCATCGCGGCGCCCATGTCGCCCAGCGCCAGCACCACGAACACGGGTGTGATCAGCAGGGCGAAGATCATCAACGTGGCCTGCACGGTGTCGGTCCAGCTCACCGCCAGGAAGCCGCCAATAAACACATAAAGGATGGTCGCAGCGGCACCGACCCACAGCGCGACGTCGTAGGAGATACCGAAACTGCTCTCGAACAAACGCGCGCCAGCGACCACACCCGAAGCGCAGTAAATGGTGAAGAACACCAGAACCACCAGCGCCGAGAAAATGCGCAGCATGCGGCTGTCATCCTCGAAACGGTGCGAGAAATAATCCGGCAGCGTCAGAGCGTTGTTGTTGCGCTCGGTGTGCACGCGCAGGCGTCCGGCCACGAACAGCCAGTTCAGCCAGGCCCCGGCGATCAGGCCGATTGCGATCCAGCTTTCTGAAAGGCCAGCGACGAAAATCGCGCCTGGCAGGCCCATCAGCAGCCAACCGCTCATGTCCGAAGCGCCAGCCGACAGGGCCGTGACGAAACTGCCGAGACTGCGGCCGCCGAGGATGTAGTCGTCAAAGTTCTTGGTAGCGCGATAGGCGACGAAGCCAATCAACAGCATCGCGCCGATATAGATCACGAACGTGACTAGGGTGGGTGTACTGATGCTCATCTTGTTCCCTCGTTAGTTATTGTTGATGGGCGCGAGGGTATTCCCGATCCCATCTGGCAGAGGGCGATGGCGGTTCGCGCCATCACCGGCGACGGCCCCAATCGGGTCCATCAGTGGCGGAAGAGCGATCCGCCAACTGTTCTGTTGTTGTGATTCGGTCACCTAGGCGACGGCTTGAAGCAAAAGGCTTCGCCCCGAGGCGGGCCTCGCACGAAAGCGGCAAGGTGCGCATCTGTGAGAGGCGCGCCCTCGCGACAAATGCAGGCACCAGGCCTGCCGTAGCACTCCCAAACTTTTAGTCGTCGCCGAGCGACAGCAGTGACGCGTTACCGCCTACGGCAGTGGTGTTGGTTGATGTGGTGCGCTCGTTGACGAAGCGCAGCAAGTAGCTCGGACCGCCCGCCTTCGGACCGGTGCCGGACAAGCCGCAGCCACCGAACGGCTGCACGCCGACCACCGCGCCGACCTGGTTGCGGTTGACGTAGAGGTTGCCGATCCGCGCCAAGGCCTCGATGCGCGCCGCGGTTTCTTCATTGCGACTGTGTATGCCGAGGGTCAGGCCGTAACCGGTGGCATTGATGTCGGCAACGACCTTTTCCAGATCGGCCGCATCGAAACGCACCACGTGCAGCACCGGACCGAAGTGTTCCTTCTTCAACTCGTGGATCCCGCCAATCTCGAACGCAACCGGCGCGACGAAATGGCCGTTGTGGCTGCCCGGCAGCTTGGCTTCGGCGATCAGCTTGCCTTCGGCCTTGAGCTGCTGAATATGCGCCAGCAGGCCATCACGGGCCTCGGCATCGATTACCGGGCCGAGGTCGGTTTCGCGCAGATGCGTCGGACCGACTTTCAGCTCGGCCATGGCGCCCTTGAGCAGTTCGATGACACGGTCGGCAATATCGCGCTGCACATAAAGCACGCGCAGTGCCGAGCAACGCTGGCCGGCGCTGGTGAAGGCCGAACCCACGGCATCCTTGACCACTTGCTCGGGCAGCGCAGTGGAATCGACGATCATCGCGTTCTGGCCGCCGGTTTCAGCGATCAGCGTGGCGATGGCGCCCTCCTTCTCCGCCAACTGACGGTTGATGACCCGCGCCGTGTCGGTAGACCCGGTGAAACACACGCCGACCACACGCGGATCACGACAGAACACGCCGCCGAGGGTGGCACCGTCGCCCGGCAGGAAGGCGATGGCCTCTTTCGGCAGGCCGGCTTCGAACATCAGATCGAGGGCGCGGGCGGCGATCAGGCTGGTCTGCTCGGCCGGCTTGGCCAGCACGGTGTTGCCGGCGACCAGCGCGGCGGTGATCTGCCCGAGGTAGATGGCCAGCGGGAAGTTCCAGGGGCTGATGCAAACGAACACGCCACGGCCTTCATGGAACAGCTCGTTGCGCTCGCCGGTCGGGCCCTTGAGCTCTTCGCGGCCCAGCTTCAGACGCGCCTGCTGCGCGTAATAGCGGCAGAAGTCGACGGCTTCGCGCACCTCGTCGATGCCGTCCTGCAGGGTTTTGCCGGCTTCCAGTGTGCACATGGCCATCAGCTCGGCGCGGTTGGCTTCCAAGAGATCACCAAGGCGCTCGAGAATCTGCGCGCGCTGCTCGACCGGCGTGGCATTCCAGCGCGGCCAGAAGGCAGCCAAGCCGTCGATGGCCTGTTTGGCCTGCTCGGCCGTGGCGAACTGCGCGGTACCGACTTCCTTACCCAAGTCATACGGGCAATACACCTTGCTCGGCGTGCCGGTGAGCGTCTGCCCGCCAATGACCGGCGCCGCTTGCCATTGGCGATCAAGGAAGCCCTGATAGGCGCTGGACAGCTCGTTCCACTGGGTCTGAATGTTCATGTTGATGCCTTGCGAGTTGGTCCGGTTGCCGTACAGCGCCAGCGGCAGCGGAATGCGATGGTTGCCGAAGGTCTTGAACTGACGCAGCTGGGTTACCGGATGACCGATCAGGGTTTCCACCGGCACGCGCGGGTCGACCAGCTGGTGGACAAACGAGGAGTTGGCGCCGTTTTCCAACAGACGCCGCACCAGATACGGCAGCAGATCCTTGTGGGCACCGACCGGCGCGTAGATGCGCACATTCTTGCGGTACTTCTCGATGATCGTGTCGTAGAGCGCGTCGCCCATGCCATGCAGGCGCTGGAATTCGAACTCGCGCGGCGTCTTCAGCTCTCCAGCCATCGACAGGATGCAGCTAACGGTATGCGCGTTGTGGCTGGCGAACTGCGGATAAATCACGTCACGGGTGTGCTCGGACAAGAGGTAACGCGCGCAGGCCAGGTAGGAGGTGTCGGTACCCTCCTTGCGGGTGTAGACCGGATAGCCATCCAGCCCCTGGACCTGGCACTGCTTGATCTCGCTATCCCAGTAAGCGCCCTTGACCAGACGCAGCGGAATGCGCGCACCGAGCTCCTTGCCTAGCAAGGTCAGCCAGACCAGCACCGGCAGGCAGCGCTTGGAATAGGCCTGGATCACCAGACCGAACTCACCCCAGCCAGCAATCGCCGGGTCACGCATCAGCTTTTCGTAGAGTTCCAGCGACAGCTCGAGGCGATCGGCCTCTTCGGCGTCAATGGTGATACCAACATCGAGCTTGCGCGCCAGGATGGCCAGCTCTCGTACGCTTTCGAACAATTCGGTTAGCACGCGCTCGCGCTGAGCCACTTCGTAACGCGGATGCAGCGCCGACAGCTTGATCGATACCGACGGACGCGGACCAGAACCCACCTGCGGCTCGGCACCGACGGTTTTGACGGCCTGACGGTAGTCAGCCATGTACTTGGCAGCATCCTCGGCGGTCAGTGCCGCTTCGCCGAGCATGTCGAAAGAATAGGTGTAGCCCTTTTCACGCTCCGGGCGGCCGTTCTTCAGCGCTTCGGAGATGGTGCGACCCAGGACGAATTGCTTGCCCATCAGCTTCATCGCCTGGTTCATCGCGGCGCGAATTACCGGCTCGCCGGAGCGTTTGATGAGGCGGCCAATGACATTCTTAGGACGGCCATCTGTGTTGGCCGGGTCGACGACTTTGCCTGTCATCACCAGGCCCCAGGCGGCGAAGTTAACCAGCACGTTGTCGCTCTGGCCCAAGTGGCGTTCCCACTCGGCGGCGTTGAGCTTGTCGCGGATCAGCGCGTCGGCGGTGGCCGAATCCGGCACACGCAGCAGCGCCTCGGCCAGGCACATCAGCATCAGCCCTTCGTGGGTATCCAGGCTGTACTGACGCAGCAGCGCGTCTAGGGTGTCGACGGCATTGTCGCGACCACGCACCGCCTCGATCAGGCTGCGCGCCTCACGGCGGATGGCTTCGATGCCCTCATCGCCGGGGTCGGCCAGCTGCAGTAGCTCATTCAGGTAGGCCGCCTCGTCAACGCTGTAATTGGCGCTGATGGCGGGGAAGAATTCGGCGGCTTTCAGATTGGCGAAATCGCCCTGCAAGGCTTGACCGGCTTTGAACATCGCGCCGCTCCTCTCGTGGAGTGTTATTCGAATCAGCTTAGCGGACGCGCACGCCAGTGATTACACGGCAGCGGACGCCAAACGGTAGGGGAATCTACGGCGAGAGGGTTTTGTGTTGTTGCGCGAAGCTACTGAACTTTTGCAGAAAACTACGGGATTTCCAGACTGCACCGCTCGTCTCAGCGTTCGCCAGAAAAACTTCAGCCTTCGCTGCTGCGCAGGCGCTTTGGCGTAAGTCCGAGATAGCGCCGGGTCGCGGTGGTCAGCGCACTCTGGCTGGAAAAACCGCACTCCTCGGCGATTCGTACCAACGGCAGCGGGCTTTCGCGCAGCAGCCGAGCGGCGCGGTCCAGGCGGCTTTTCAGCAAGTATTGATGCGGCGTGAGACCTACGCTGTCCTTGAACTGCGCATGGAAGTGGCTGGGGCTCAGGCAGGCGACCTGGGCCAGTTCGGCGACGGTAATGCGGCGCGCCAGGTTGGTTTCGATATGGGCATCCAGGCGGGCGATGTCCATCGCGCCGGTCGGTCGACGCGTCGATTCGCCGAACACTCGCAGGTGCAATGCCCGCAGCAGCACGCCACCCAGCGCACGCGCCAGTAATGGATCGCTGCCGTAGCGGGCCAGCTCGGCACCAGCGTAATTGAGCAGGTTCTGGAAGTCGGCATCCAGCGCCGGATAACGCGGGGTCTCGAACAACTGGGCCAGCAGCCGAGGATCATCGGCGCTCAAGTCCTGCTCGTCGAGATCGATGATCAGCATGCGGTTATCGCCCTTGCCGGCGAACTCATGCTCGGCATCGCCCGGCACGAGGCAGGCGCGCATACGGCAGACTTCCCCGCCCGAACCATTCACTTCGAATTCCGCACTGCCGGACAGCGACAGCACCAATTGGTGGTAATCGTGCGCGTGTTCGTGGGCCTGATCATCGAGGCGAAGCAGACGTGCGTTGAGCATGGCGGGGTACCTGGCGTGTCGCCGCACTCTACCGGAGCCGACCGGTTTTTTACAGTTGCCGGGGATGCATGGCCAATTGGATTGAAATCATTTGCCGCAGACCCATCTAAAGAGCACTTACTCGCAACAGGTGCCGCATGAACGACGACATCAATCACGAATTCGAGCAGGACGATTCATCCACTGAACTGGTACTGCCGGATCAGAACCTGCCGGACAAGCTGTACATCATTCCGGTGCATAACCGGCCTTTCTTTCCTGCTCAAGTCTTGCCGGTCATCGTCAACGAAGACCCTTGGGCCGACACGCTGGAGCTGGTTGGCAAGACGCCGCACCAGGGCCTGGCCCTCTTTTATATGGACACGCCGGTGCAGGACGCCGCCAGTTTCGACCCGGACAGCCTGCCCGAGCACGGCACCATGGTCCGCGTGCACCACGCATCGAAGGAAGGCGGCAAGCTGCAATTCGTCGCTCAAGGCATGGCACGGGTGCGAATTCGCGGCTGGTTACGGCGCAAACCTCCGTACCTGGTCGAGGTGGATTACCCGCAGAGCGACGAGGATCCACGCGATGAGGTGAAGGCCTACGGGATGGCGCTGATCAATGCGATCAAAGAATTGCTGCCGCTCAACCCGCTGTACAGCGAAGAGTTGAAGAACTATCTCAATCGGTTCAGCCCGAACGCACCGTCGCCCCTAACCGACTTCGCCGCTGCGCTGACTACGGCACCCGGCCTGGAATTGCAGGAAGTGCTCGACACCGTGCCCGTGCTCAAGCGCATGGAAAAGGTGTTGCCACTGCTGCGCAAGGAGGTCGAGGTCGCCAAGCTGCAGAAGGAACTGACCGGCGAGGTCAATCGCAAGATCGGCGAGCGTCAGCGCGAGTTCTTCCTCAAAGAACAGCTGAAGATCATTCAGCAGGAGCTGGGCATCACCAAAGACGATCGCAGCGCCGACGCCGACGAATTCCGCTCACGACTCGAAGGCAAGGTACTGCCGCCCGCCGCCCAGAAGCGCATCGACGATGAACTGACGAAGCTGTCCGTTCTGGAAACCGGCTCGCCGGAATACGCGGTGACGCGCAATTATCTGGACTGGGCAACCTCGATGCCCTGGGGCCTGTACAGCGAGGACAAGCTCGACCTCGAACGCGCACGGAAGATACTCAACGATCACCACGCCGGCCTGGACGACATCAAGAGCCGCATCATCGAGTTTCTCGCCGTCGGGGCGTTCCGCGGCGAGATCGCCGGGTCCATCGTGCTGCTGGTCGGCCCGCCAGGCGTGGGCAAGACCAGCATCGGCAAGTCCATCGCCGAATCGCTGGGGCGGCCCTTCTATCGTTTCAGCGTCGGCGGCATGCGCGACGAAGCGGAAATCAAAGGCCATCGCCGGACCTATATCGGCGCCCTGCCCGGCAAGCTGGTGCAGGCGCTGAAGGAAGTCGAGGTGATGAACCCGGTCATCATGCTCGATGAGGTCGACAAGCTGGGCAACAGCCATCAGGGCGATCCGGCCTCGGCACTGCTGGAAACCCTCGACCCCGAGCAGAACGTTGGTTTCCTCGACCATTACCTGGATCTGCGCCTCGACCTGTCCAAGGTGCTGTTCGTCTGTACCGCCAACAGCCTCTATTCAATTCCCGGACCGCTGCTCGATCGCATGGAGATCATCCGGCTGTCCGGCTACATCACCGAAGAAAAGCTCGCCATCGCCAAGCGCCATCTCTGGCCGCGGCAGCTGGAGCGCGCTGGCGTCCCGAAGAATCGCCTGTCCATCAGCGACAGCGCATTGCGCCATTTGATCGAGGGGTACGCGCGGGAAGCAGGAGTGCGCCAACTCGACAAGCAGCTTGGCAAGATGGTGCGAAAGGCGGTGGTCAAGCTGCTCGACGAGCCAGACAGCAAGATCAAGATCGGCCCGAAAAACGTCGAGAGCTATCTGGGCATGCCGTTCTGGCATCCCGAACAATTGCTTACCGGTGTCGGCGTGGTCACGGGGCTGGCCTGGAACAGCATGGGCGGCGCCACCCTGCCGATCGAGGCGACACGCATCCATACGCTGAACCGAGGCTTCAAACTCACCGGCAAACTCGGCGACGTGATGAAGGAGTCGGCCGAGATCGCCTTCAGCTATGTGAACGCGCACTTGAAGGAATTCAAAGGCGATCCGAAGTTCTTCGATCAGGCGTTCGTGCACATGCACGTGCCGGAAGGCGCGACGCCGAAGGACGGCCCGAGCGCCGGCATCAGCATGGCCAGCGCGTTGCTGTCGCTGGCACGCAACCAGGCGCCGAAGAAAGGCGTGGCGATGACCGGCGAACTGACCCTGACCGGCCTGGTGCTGCCCATCGGTGGCTTGCGTGAGAAGGTAATCGCCGCGCGGCGCTTGAAACTCTACGAGCTGATCATCCCCGAGCTGAACCGCGGGGATTTCGAGGAGCTACCGGACTATCTGAAGGAAGGCCTGACGATGCATTTCGCCAAGCGCTTCAGTGATGTGGTCAAGGTGCTGTTCTGATGATCCAGTGCAGTGTCGGACCCCTTCGATCCAGGTTCCGATATCCGCGACCGTGACAAGCAGTTTGCTGGCGATCCGTGCCCAGGCATTGCCAGCAACTTGCTTCTCGATAAAAGCACAGCCTTTACGATTGGCCCTAGGCACCTTATGGTTTGCGGCAAGCCCGCCTGCATAGAGCCTTACTCGCCCATGTCTACACTGCCCCGCCTGCTGTCATTCGCCTCCGTGCTGCTGCTTGCCGGCTGCGCCAGTAAGCCCTCCGGCAGTGTCGCGCTGAATGACGACGCGGCTTGCCCGTTGTCATTGCAATCTGGCCAGACCCTGATCCTCAGCCTGCCCAGCAACCCGGCCACTGGTTATCGCTGGCATCTTCGTGAAGTTTCGTCCGAGCAGTTGAAGAGTCTCGGCCCCGAGGTGTTCAGCTCGGCGAAAAACGATCTGATCGGCGGCGATGGTATCTCCACGTGGCGTTTTCAGGCCGAACAGGCCGGCGCAGGTCGGCTGTACCTGACCTATCAGCGCCCATGGGAAACCGAGGACGAGCCCGCCGGCCTGTTCGACTGCCGTATCGAAGTGCAGTAACCGCGACTGCCATATCCGTGCCGATCGTCCAGTCAGCAACGGCGACACGAGCGGCTTTCCGCTACAATGCCGCCCCTGTTTTTCAGCCTGCCCAGACACCGCCGTGATCCACGACCCAGACCGCCTGTTCGCCAAGCCCCTCGCCCAACCCCAGGACTTCGCGTTCAACGAAGACGTGGTGCGCGTGTTCCCCGACATGATCAAGCGCTCGGTGCCGGGCTACCCGACCATCGTCGAAAACATCGGCGTGCTGGCGGCGCAATTCGCCCAGCCAAATACCTGTCTCTACGATCTCGGCTGTTCCCTGGGCGCAGTAAGCCAGGCGCTGCGCCGGCACGTGAAAACCGACAATTGCCAAGTGATTGCCGTCGACAACTCATCGGCGATGGTCGAGCGCTGCCGCGAATATCTGCATGCTCAGGATTCGATGTTTCAGGAATTGCTGCCGGTCGACGTGATCGAGGCGGATGTGCTGGCACTGCAGTACCAACCGGCCTCGCTGGTGGCGCTCAACTTCACCCTGCAATTCATCCCACGTGAACAGCGGCCGGCTTTGCTCGGCGCCATCCGCCAGGCGCTGGTACCCGGCGGTGCGCTGATTCTCTCGGAAAAGCTGCGTTTCGAAGACGAGCAGGAACAAGAGCTGCTAACCGACCTGCACATCGCCTTCAAGCGCGCCAATGGCTACAGCGAACTGGAAATTGCCCAGAAACGCAGCGCCATCGAAAACGTGATGAAGCCCGACAGTCTGGAAACCCACCGCCAGCGCTTGCTGGACGCCGGTTTTTCCAAGGTGGTGCCCTGGTTCCAGTGTCTGAATTTCGCCTCATTGATCGCCCTGCCATGAACCTCGATCTGACTCCTCTCGCCTGGCGCCTGGCCGGCACCCCGCTGGCCGCATGGGCCAATGGCCTGCAACAGCAACTCGACGCCAAGCTCGCCATCGGCCACGGCGATCTGCCGCGCTGGCGTCGTGCCGTCGATGCGCTGCCTGACATCCAACCCAGCGCTGTCGAACTGCGCGAGGCCTTCCGTCTGGAGGCCGATTGCGACGAAGCCACACGCGCCGTTACCCATGAGGCGCTGTTCGGTCTGTCGCCGTGGCGCAAAGGACCGTTCGATGTGTTCGGCGTACACGTCGACACCGAGTGGCGATCCGATTGGAAGTGGGATCGCGTGTCGCCGCATCTCGATCTCGCCGACAAGCGCATCCTCGATGTCGGCTGCGGCAACGGTTACTACATGTGGCGCATGCTCGGGGCCGGCGCCGACTCGGTAGTGGGTATCGACCCGAATTGGCTGTTCTTCTGCCAGTTCCACGCCATGAAGCGCTACCTCGATGAGCTACCGGTCTGGCACTTGCCGATGGCCCTGGAAGAGCTGCCGGCCAAGCTCGAAGGCTTCGATACCGTGTTCTCCATGGGCGTGCTCTACCACCGGCGCTCCCCTATCGATCACCTGCTGGACCTCAAGGACTGCCTGCTCAAGGGTGGCGAGCTGGTGCTGGAAACCCTGGTGGTCGAAGGCGACGAACACACCGCGCTGGTCCCCGAGGACCGCTACGCTCAGATGCGCAACGTCTGGTTCCTGCCCTCGGTGGCGGCGCTGGAATGCTGGCTGCGCCGCGCCGGGTTCACCGATGTGCGTTGCGTGGACGTCAGCATCACCAGCGTCCAGGAGCAGCGCAGTACCGACTGGATGCGCTATCAGTCGCTGCCGGAATTCCTCGACCCTCAGGATCACAGCAAAACCATCGAAGGACTGCCGGCACCGATGCGTGCCGTGCTAATCGCACGCAAGCCATAGGCTTACGAGTTCGCGTCCCGGCACCCGCGTCGGCAACGCTGCTCCGCCACTATCTGCCTTAAAGGCATGCGCTCCCTCTCGACGAGCCGCGAGCGGCTCAGATCACGCCTGTCCAATTGTTGATCGCTGAGCCTGAGCAGGCACCGGTACAGGCGCCGCTTTCGCCAGGCTACGAACCAATCGGTCAGTAACTGCTGAAATTCGACTGGCCACATGGCCGGCATATAGAACTCCGGCACTGCCGGCCGGTCTCGGCCGTCGACCACGTAGCGTTTGTGCTGCCGTTCTGGCTGACGTTCTAGCTGTCGTTGTAAGTCTCGCATTGCATCCTCCTACTAAGAGGGCGCATGGGCGCACCCGATACCAACCGACCGCCACTCGCGATCGACAGAATCAGATTGAGCGCCCTTGACGATTCAGACAAACGACTACAATAAAACCTCAGGTTCAAGAAAATTGAAGGCCATCCCATGCCAGGTATGCCCGAAGAACTTCCCCAATCCGCGATGCCGTTGCTTGAAATCGATGTGCTGCGTACCTTCGTCTCGATTGCTGAAAGCGGCAGCTTCACACGAGCAGCCGGACAAATCTTTCGCACCACCTCGGCCGTCAGCATGCAGATCAAACGGCTGGAGACCATGCTTGGCTGCACGCTGTTCGTTCGCGAGGCCCGACGCATCGCACTGACGGCCGATGGCGAGCGGTTACTGGGCTATGCCCGGCGGCTGCTCAAGCTCAACGAAGAAACGGTCAACGCCTTCATTGCGCCGAGGCTGGTCGGGCGGGTTCGGTTCGGTACGCCGGGTGACCTCGGCACGCATATCCTGCCGGGCCTGCTGTCGCTGTTCGCACGCACTCATCCGGGGATCGAGGTCGATGTGTCGGTGGGTCGTAGCCTGGACATGATCCAACGCATCGATGCCGGCGAACTGGATGTCGCACTCATCAGCGTGGGCAACCTTGGCCAAGACGACTCGCGCGGTGAGACCATTCACAGCGAACCGCTGGTCTGGGCCGGTCGAGCGGGCGGCGTCGCGGTCGAACGCAGCCCTCTGCCGCTGGCGCTGGCGAGCCCCGGGTGCTCATGGCGACGTCAGGCGCTGGACGCGCTTGACCGTGCAGGCCGTTCCTATCGCATCGCCTATTCCAGCGAGCAATGCGCCGGACAGGAAGCGGCCATGATGGCCGACCTGGCGGTCGCGCCTTATCCGTTGAGTCTGATCAGGCATCCGCTGAAACGTCTGGAGGAAAGCAGCAGCCTGCCGAAGCTCGGCGACTATCAGATCAAACTGCTACGGGCAGCAGACTGCAGCGAGCCGGTAGACGTGCTCGCGCGGCATGTCATCGCGGCATTCATGGCGTATCACAAATAGTTGGTCTGATCGGGTGCGACGGGAGAACGAGAGGCGGAATGGCGAAATGGTTGATTGGCGCAGGTCTGTTGTTGCTTCTGCTCGGTGTGGTGCTCCACTACGCACCCGGGTTGCTGAGCTGGTTTGGCAGGCTGCCGGGTGATATCCGCATCGAGTCGGAGCGCAGCCGTACCTTCATTCCCATCACGTCGATGATCATTCTAAGTGTGTTGCTGACGATTCTGCTGAATCTGTTTCGCCGCTGACAGGCTGTCGAGGCGACCCGCCGAGAGCAGGCCGCCGCGCTTGTCAGCCGCGAACCGCAGCGGTGACGATGAGGTGCTTCATTTCCTTGACGGCCTGCTTGAAGCCGACGAACAACGCATGAGCGACGATCGCATGGCCAATGTTCAGCTCGTTGACACCGCGGATCGCTGCGATGGGCTCGGCGTTATGATAATGCAAGCCGTGGCCGGCATTGACGATCAATCCGTGGCTTAGGCCGAACTCGACACCTTCGCGAATTCTCGCCAGCTCGCAGGCCCGTTCGGCCACGCTATGGGCATCTGCGTAACGCCCGGTATGCAGCTCGATAGCCGGAGCGCCTAAGCGCGCTGCCGCTTCGATCTGCCGGGGATCGGCGTCGATGAACAACGAGACCTCCGCACCGCAGGCGGTGAGGCGAGCAATGGCATCACGAATGCGCGACTCCTGGCCAGCGACGTCGAGGCCACCTTCGGTGGTGAGCTCCTGACGTGTTTCAGGTACCAGGCAGACATGTTCAGGACGCAACTGCTCGGCGAAAGCCAGCATCGCCTCGGTCACGCCCATTTCGAAGTTCATCCGGGTCTGCAGCGCGTCCTTCATCATCAGCACGTCGCGCTCCTGGATGTGCCGACGGTCTTCGCGCAAATGCACGGTAATACCATCGGCTCCTGCCTCTTCGGCGTCCAATGCGGCTTTGACCGGGTCCGGGTAACGGGTGCCGCGCGCCTGACGCAGCGTCGCAACATGATCGACATTGACGCCCAAAAGAATTCGATTGGCTTCAGTCACGCGGGACCTCCTTTATATTCATGAACAATTCACGGCTGACCAGAGGCCGCCCACCCAGATGTGGTGCCAGCGCCTGGCGCATCAATCGCTTCGCTGCGGCAAGAGCGCCTGGCACTTCCCAATCGGCCTCGGCCATAGCCAGGAGTTCCGCGCCATTGAATAGCCCGGGCTGAAACTGACCGACAGGCTCGAGGCCGGTATCCGGCAACAATCGATAAAGCCCGATGCTGACGATCGGTTGCCCAGCGATGTCTTGATCGAGGGCGAACCCGTAGCCGAGCTCGGTCAGCAATCGCCATTCGAACGCACGAAGTATGGGTTCGAGCGGGCGCTTGGCCGCAAGCGCAGGCAATGTCGCGGCGTAGTGATCGAACATGGTTGGGTGGGCATCTTCAGCGGGAAGCAGGCGAATCAGCAATTCGTTGAGATACATGCCGCTGAACAGCGCGTTGCCATCGAGCCAGTAGGCCTGACCGGCGCTTTCCAGCCGCCCGACATTCTTCAGCTCGCCACGCCCGCGAAATTCCACCTCGAGCGGCACGAACGGCCGCGCCAACGTCCCCGCCTTTCCACGCGCCCCGCGAAGCACGGCTCGTAGTCGTCCTTCAGGCGTGAAAAAGTCCACCAAAGCACTGCTTTCGCGATAGGGACGGCTATGCAGGACGAAGGCGGACTGGGAAAGCATGGGGTCCATAAGCTAGGCGCTGGAAGCTGGAAGCTGGAAGCTGGAAGCTGGAAAAGGTTGCGCAATTCCGGCAAGAATCAAGCCCTTCCCGCTTCAAGCTTCAAGCTTCAAGCTTCAAGCGGCTTTTCAATCAGCTATAGCCCAGCGAATGCAGGGCTCGCTCATCATCGGACCAGCCGCTTTTCACTTTCACCCAGAGATTGAGCATGACCTTGGAATCGAACAGCACTTCCATGTCTTTGCGCGCTTCCTGACCGATGCGTTTGATCCGCTCGCCTTTGTCACCAATGATGATTTTCTTCTGTCCGTCGCGCTCGACGAGGATCAGCGCATGGATATGGAGAACATGCCCCTGCTGCTTGAAATCCTCGATCTCGACGGTGATTTGGTAAGGCACTTCGGCGCCCAGCTGACGCATGATCTTCTCGCGCACCAGCTCAGCGGCGAGGAAGCGGCTACTGCGGTCCGTAATCTGATCTTCCGGAAAGAAGTGCTCGCCTTCCGGCAGGTGCGACGCCACCAGCTTCTCGAACACATCCAGGTTCTGCCCGTGCTGAGCGGAAATCGGCACGATCTCGGCTCTCGGCAGTTGCTGTGCCAGCCATTCGAAATGCGGAAGCAGCTCGCCTTTGTCCTCGACGCGATCAGTCTTGTTCACCGCGACGATCACGGGCCCTTCGACATATTGGACGCGCTCCAGCACTAGCTGATCCTCATCGGTCCAGCGCGTTCGGTCGACGACGAACACCACCACATCGACATCCTTCAATGCCGAAGAGGCCGTACGGTTCATGTAGCGATTAAGAGCGGTCTCGCCGTTCTTATGCAGTCCGGGAGTATCGACGTAGACGGCCTGGACGGCACCTTCGGTCTTGATCCCGAGCATGTTGTGGCGCGTGGTCTGCGGCTTGCGTGAAGTGATTGCGAGCTTCTGCCCGAGTACATGATTGAGCAATGTCGATTTACCGACATTGGGACGGCCAACGATTGCGACATAACCACAGCGGCTTACCGCATCGTCCTGCAGATGTTCATCAGTCATGGCCATTCTCCACGCCAAGGGCGATCAATGCCGAGGCGGCGGCAACCTGTTCGGCAATGCGCCGGCTGGCGCCCTGCCCTTGTGTCTTCTCGTTGAGCAGTGACACCTGGCACTCGACGAAGAACGTGCGGCAATGCGGTTCTCCCTGAATCGCCACCACTTCGTACTTCGGTAATTCACAGGCGCGCGACTGCAGAAACTCCTGCAAGCGGGTTTTAGGGTCCTTATTGGTGTCGACCAGCGTCAGTCCTTGCAGTTCGTTGGCAAGCCAGGCGAGTACGCGGTCGCGCGCGGCCTCGATGCCGGCGTCCAGATAGATTGCACCAATCAAGGCTTCAAGCGTATCGGCCAGGATGGACTCACGGCGATATCCACCGCTCTTGAGTTCACCCGAACCGAGGCGCAAATAGTCACCGAGTTCGAAGCCTCGTGCGAGCACCGCAAGAGTCTCGCCCTTGACCAGCCTCGCACGCAGGCGGGACAGCTGCCCTTCTTTGGCCTGTGGGAAGTGGCTAAACAGTGCCTCGCCGGCGATGAAGTTGAGAATGGCGTCACCGAGAAACTCCAGACGCTCATTGTTGCGTCCGGCATAGCTACGATGCGTCAGAGCCAGCAGCATCAGCTCCTGGTCTTTGAATTGATAACCGAGCTTGCGCTCGAGACGGGCTAACGAAGTGCTCACGGCATCCTTAGGCGATATTCTTTGTCGAAGTTCGCCACAAGATCGAGGTTACGGATCAGGGGCTCGCGTTTTTCGTAATCCAGATGGACCTTGAATTCATTGTTCTCGATGACGACTTTCACTGCTTCCTCTAGATCGAGGTCGCGAATGCCGTTCACATCCATCCCCTTGCGGACATGGCCGTAAAAGTCCCGAACGGTGCGGACTTCCATCGTTTTGTCACTTTCGACTCCGCTGATGATCTTGTCCATGGACATATAGTCGAAATAGTGCGGCAGCATCTTGAAAGCGGTGCTGGCCACGAACGCCACCAGCGCAAGCATCATGATCCAGCTGAGCATGGACAGCCCTTTTTGCGAACGAGCAAAACTCATGTCGACCTCTATGTCGTACGTTACCCACCAATCGGGGCTGCTCAAATATAGCGAGCCGGGCCAGGGGAACCCGGCCCTGAATCACAGACTCAGTGAATCAAACCGACTCGGGAGAAGTGTGGCAGATTGCTGAACTTCGGATCCGGCCAACTCATCCACACGGCGAACGCCTTACCGACGATATTGCGATCCGGAACCATGCCGGCAAACTCAGCGGGAATCGCTGCATCTTGCCAATAGCGGCTGTCGTTGGAGTTGTCGCGGTTGTCGCCCATCATGAAGTAATGACCTTGAGGGACGCGCCATTCGCGATTGGGCTCGACTCGGTAGCGACCCATCTCCTTGCGGATCTGATGCTCGACCTCGCCCAGCTGTTCCCGGTACAGCTTGGCGCTACCCAGGCTGCCGGGCTCTTCGCCGATCAGCACTTCGGGGACCGGCTTGCCGTTGATGCTCAGCCGTTTGTCGCTGCTGTACTGGACGAGATCACCCGGCAGACCAACGACACGCTTGATGTAATTGATATTCGGGTCGCTCGGATAGCGGAAGACCATCACATCGCCACGCTTTGGATCGCTGACATCGATGATTTTAGTGTCCACCACCGGCAGGCGAATGCCGTAGGCGAACTTGTTGACCAGAATAAAATCGCCGACCTCGAGCGTCGGTATCATCGAACCCGATGGAATCTGAAACGGCTCGATCAGAAACGAGCGAAGCACCAATACGATCGCCAGCACTGGAAAGAAGGATTTGCCGTACTCGATCAGCACCGGTTCCTTACTCAGGGCGTCCAGTGTCGACTGATCAGGCTGGCCACCGGTGCGACCTTCATAGTTCGCTATCGCAGCGCGGCGACGCGGCGCAAAGAACACCAGATCGAGCAGCGACAGAAAACCGCATACTGCAACGGCAATCACCAGCAACAGCGGGAAATTGATCGACATATCAGCTATCTACCTTCAACACCGCGAGAAACGCTTCTTGCGGAATTTCTACGTTGCCGACCTGTTTCATACGCTTTTTGCCGGCCTTCTGCTTTTCCAGAAGCTTGCGTTTACGACTCACGTCACCGCCATAGCATTTTGCCAGAACGTTCTTGCGCAACGCCTTGACGGTGCTCCGGGCAACGATCTGACCGCCGATAGCCGCCTGGATCGCCACGTCGAACATCTGCCGAGGGATAAGCTCTTTCATCTTCTCGACAAGGATGCGCCCTTTGTAATGAGCATTGTCACGGTGCACGATCAGCGCCAGCGCATCGACCTTGTCGCCGTTGATCAAAATATCCAAACGGGTCAGGTTTGCCGACTGGAAGCACTCGAAGCTGTAATCCAGCGAGGCGTAACCACGACTGACGGACTTCAGACGATCAAAGAAATCCAGCACCACCTCACTCATGGGCAGGTCGTAGCGCACCTGCACTTGCGATCCGAGGAACTGCAGATCCCGTTGCACCCCGCGCTTCTCGATACAGAGGGTAATGACGCTTCCCAGATGCTCCTGGGGCACAAGAATATTGGCCCTTACGATTGGCTCGCGCATGTCCTCGATCGACGACAGATCCGGCAGCTTGGACGGGCTATCGACATAGAGGGTCTCGCCATTCTTGAGCGCCAACTCGTAAACCACCGTGGGCGCGGTGGTGATCAGGTCGAGATCATACTCACGTTCGAGCCGCTCCTGGATGATCTCCATGTGCAGCATGCCGAGGAAGCCGATACGGAAACCGAAGCCCAGCGCATCGGAACTTTCAGGCTCGTACTGCAGGGCGGCGTCGTTCAAGGTGAGCTTCTGCAGCGCTTCGCGGAAGTCCTCGAAGTCATCCGAGCTGACCGGGAACAGGCCGGCATAGACCTGCGGCTTGACGCGCTTGAAGCCGGGCAGCATTTCCACGTCCGGCGTATTGGACAGCGTCAGCGTATCGCCGACCGGCGCGCCGTGGATGTCCTTGATACCTGCAATGATGAAGCCCACTTCGCCCGCTTTCAGATCAGCAGTGCTCGTGTGCTTGGGATTGAATACCCCGACGCTATCGACCTGATGAACCTTGCCGGTGGATTTGACCAGTACCTTGTCGCCCTTCTTGATCCGACCATGGCGCACCCGCACTAGCGAGACGACGCCTAGATAGTTGTCGAACCAGGAATCGATGATCAGCGCCTGCAGCGGGGCATCAATATCCCCCGTCGGCGGCGGGATCACCTGAACTAGGCGTTCCAGCACATCGTCAACGCCCATGCCGCTCTTGGCGCTGCACGCGACGGCATCGGTCGCATCGATGCCGATGATGTGCTCGATTTCGTCCTTGACCTTGTCCGGGTCCGCCTGGGGCAGGTCCATCTTGTTCAGGACCGGCATGACCTCGAGCCCCTGCTCGATGGCCGTATAGCAGTTGGCGACCGATTGCGCTTCAACGCCCTGGCCCGCATCGACGACCAGCAGCGCACCCTCGCAGGCCGCCAGCGAACGGCTCACTTCATAAGTGAAGTCAACATGTCCGGGGGTATCGATGAAGTTCAGCTGGTAGGTCTTGCCGTCCCGAGCCTTGTAGTAAAGCGTAACGCTGTGCGCCTTGATGGTGATGCCTCGTTCGCGCTCGAGGTCCATCGAATCAAGTACCTGAGCGTTCATCTCACGCTCGGTCAGACCGCCACACATCTGAATGAAACGGTCGGCCAGGGTCGACTTGCCATGGTCGATGTGCGCGATGATGGAAAAATTGCGGATATGACTCAGGTCGCTCACAGCTCAACACCCAATATGCCGCGGGCTGATTGCCCGCCGAAAATAGCCGCAAAGTGTACCTGATAGGTCTATTCAGCGCCACGCCGGACCCGGGAGCCGCTTCCCTGCTCTAGCAATGAAGCGCCACGCTCGAAAAAGCCCTTCCGAGCATAAAAAAACGGCCGGAGGCCGTTTTTATCTTTCTTAGTCTATTGATCTACTCGGCGAGCTTGAATGTGATGAAGCTTGCTCGTCCCTGGCGCAGCACCCGCATGGAGACCGAGCGATTCTTCGGCAGCTGTTCTGCAACACGGCCAAAGGTCGACGCGGAATCGATGGCCTGATTGTTCAGATGGGTAATCACGTCACCTGGACGCAAGCCGATCATTGCGGCGGGACCGTTCAGCACCTCACTCACGACCACCCCACCAGGCAAGTCAAGGCTGCGCTTCTGCTCGGCACTCAATTCAGACACTTTGACGCCAAGTCGATTGCTGCTTTTTTCTGTACGACTGTCGGCTGCCGCCACTCCTTCGCCTTCTTCTGGCAAAGCTCCGATGGTGACGGTAAGCGTCTCGCGTTCGCCATCACGAACGATACCTAGCTTCGCTCTGGTGTTCGGCTTGATCGTACCAATCATGTGTGGCAAGTCGGCGGACATATCAATGTCTTTTTCATCAACGCTGAGAATCACATCACCAACCCGTAGACCACCCTTGGCTGCCGGCCCTCCGTCCATTACCTGTGCTACCAGGGCGCCAGCTGGACGCTCCAGACCAAAGGATTCCGCCAGATCACGGTTGACCTCCTGTATCACTACACCCAGCCAACCACGACTGACCTTGCCGTCCGCACGCAACTGATCGGAAACATCCATGGCTACATCGATAGGAATGGCGAACGACAGCCCCATGAAACCGCCGGAGCGGGTGAATATCTGCGAATTGATGCCGATCACTTCGCCCTGCAAATTGAATAACGGCCCGCCAGAATTGCCCGGATTGATTGCGACATCCGTCTGAATGAAGGGCACATAGCTTTCGTTGGGCAAGTTGCGACCCGTCGCACTGACAATGCCAGCCGTAACCGTGTGATCGAAGCCGAAGGGCGAACCAATCGCCAGCACCCATTCGCCAACTTTCAGCGATCCGGACTTGCCCAGCTTGACCGTTGGCAACTCCGTGGCCTCGACTTTGAGCAACGCCACATCGGTACGAGGGTCAGCGCCGACAAGCTTGGCCTCCAGCTCACTGCGATCCGGCAAGCGAACGATTATCTCGTCCGCATCGGCAACCACGTGATTATTGGTCAACACATAACCGTCAGCGGAAATGATGAATCCAGACCCAAGTGACTGAGCCTCACGCTGCTGCCCACCACCCGGCATGCGCGGAATGCTGTGTTCGAAGAACTCACGAAAAATAGGCGGCAGCCCTTCCAGATCCGGCATGTGCGGATTCGCACCACGAGCCGGCACCTTCTGTTTGGTGCTGATATTGACTACTGCAGGCGAGGCATTTTCTACCAAGGGCGTGAAATCCGGCAGCTGTGCATTAGCCACCGCGGCCTGTCCCAAGAAAAACAACACAACGAAAAAAGCGAAGCCGCTATTGCGTAGAACCTTCAACATCATTCTCCCTTGACGAAAACAAACCGGCCTGAGCGTACCCTTCAGTGGTTGCCAGCATTGCGCGTAACACAATGGGCTGCAACCCCGGGTCATCGGCAGTTTGCTGACTGCGCTTGCGTACGATCAGCCAGGAAACAAGGAAACCGCCAACTCCCGAGAGCACCACATATGGCTCGGCAGCCGAAAGTTCAGAAGCAATGAGGGCAGACGCCAGCAGCGCAATCAGCGGAAAAAGATAGACAAGAAGGGCGCCGCGTAGCAATACGCTTTCACGGATGCCGACAATAACCGAATCGCCTACGTCCAAATGGAAATCGGACAACGCCCGGATCAGCCCACGCCGCTGGTGGACGCCAAGTTTATCCATCAGGCCTTGGCCACACCCGTTTTTGGCAGAACAGCCGGAGCAGGTGCTACTACGCCGCGTCTCAACCCAGACCGCGCCGGGCTCCACTGCAATTACGCGGCCGGGCTCCTCAATCATTGCGTCGCCTGATCGGACCCGGATCGCATCGACAGTGCCACTCGTTCGGCGGTGCCTAGAGGAATCTCACCAACAACCGTCACCATGACATCGCCAGTGGTAGTTGAAATACGCTTGGATACCGCTACGGTCGGCCCCATCTGACTGCGCGCATCTTCGACGACCGCGCCCTCCAGCCGCTCGAGAAACACCGAGAAACGAGCAAGCCCGTCGCCATAGGATAGCCAGGCTACGGGCTCACCGGACGCGGGACTCGAGCGAACGTTCGAATCGAGAAGCTGAAACCCGGACGGAAGCCAGTCCGATCGCCATTTGCTCGGTGTCGACTTCTGCGCGGCAATCACAGAGATTGGCTCACAGGCCGATCCGGCTTCGATGTCCCCGTGCTCGACAGACGAGGGCGAAAACTGGACAAACTGAAAGCGCTCCAGCAATTGGCCGCCTTCATCAAGCAACAGGGACTTGAGCGGCAGCGCCGTCTCGCGATCGAGATGCAACTCAAAACCGTAGCGGTGCTGATCCTGCGGTCGTATTGCCAGCGCCACCGTCGGACGCCCAGCCACCCGGGACTCACCTATTACCTGGAAGGTATACCAATCGGAAAGCTCTTTGGGGTCGAACTGCTGCTGGCGCCACGGCTTGGCATCTCGCATTTGAGACGCTAGATCTTCGCTGGCGCACTTGACCTGACCGTCCACCAATGAAACCTCGACCGGCGGACCGTCCAGCTGCAAAAGGCGCTCGTGCAGCTCTTCCCCTTCCACCAACTGCCAGACGGCATGACTGGAAAAACTGCCGTTGCGTTCGTAAACGAAAGTCCCTTGATAGCTTTGCTTCTCCTCAGCCACCGCAAGACGCTGCATCCACGTACTGGCATCAGCAGCGAAGGCCGGCATCGATAGCCAGCCTCCAAGCACCACACATAGCGGTATTACACGCATGTTGTTCCTTAACGTTCTTCCATACTGGCGGCACGCGCATATGGCAGCGCACCTTCAGAACCGCTACCGAAAGCGGCCTGCTGAGCATGCTGACGAACATACGCCGGCAACCGCTTTTCATGCCAGCCTTCCGAAGAGCCCTCAGCAGCTGCTGCTTGAGCTTCCGGTGCGCCTGCGCCCTCACTGTAGCCCGCCAATACGGCTGGCCCTTGGTTGGCCTGCGGCACGGCGATGCTTGGCTGCGCAGCCTGTTGAGCAATCTGTGGACCAGCAACTTCGCTCTGATTGTACAGGCGTACACCGGCTAGTACTGCTACGGTTACCGAAGCTGCAACGGCAATACGCCCCATGTTGCGCCAGGCAAAACGCTGTGGCTTGACCACTGTGATTGCCGGCTCGTCAGCCAGTGCGGCAGATACCGCCGAAGCGATGTCCAGGCGCGGCTCAATCAGCTCCTTGTGCATTGCGGCACGAGCAATCTGATAACGCGACCAGGTCGATCGCATTTCGGTGTCGCCATCGGCGGCGAGCACTCGACGTAATTCCAACTCGTCCGCTTCGTTATCCATCACCGCGGACAGCGATTCATGCAGGGCTTCACGACTCATGGCGGTTCCTCTCTTGGCTATCGCCGCTGTCTCAGGATTCATGCAACAAGGGTTGCAATGATTTATCGATGGCTTCCCGCGCTCGGAATATCCGTGAGCGGACTGTACCCACCGGACACTGCATCACGTTTGCAATGTCTTCATAACTAAGACCATCAAATTCACGCAGTGTTAGAGCCGTGCGTAAATCTTCTGGAAGTTGTTGTATGGTTTTATGAACTGTGTCCTCTATTTCATCCCTGAGAAGCGCTCTTTCCGGCGACTCGATGTCTTTGAGAGCGTGGTCGCCTTCATAAAATTCAGCGTCTTCGGAACTGACATCACTGTCAGGTGGCCGCCTTCCTCGCGCCACTAGATGATTTTTTGCCGTGTTGATAGCAATGCGGTACAGCCAGGTATAAAAGGCGCTGTCCCCGCGAAAATTCGCAAGCGCGCGATAGGCTTTGATAAAGGCTTCCTGCGCAACATCCTGCGCTTCATGGGAATCATGTACGAAGCGCACGATCAACCCAAGGATCTTATGCTGATACTTCAGCACCAACAGATCAAAAGCCCGCTTATCTCCCCGCTGCACTCGCTCGACCAGTTGCTGGTCCTGCTCCTGCGTTAGCATAAACACTCCTCCCTGACCTGGAAGGGGTGCTGCGCCCGCCTGCGAGCTGACCTGCCAGAATAGACCCGGGCTTTACACAAAAGTTCTCCCCCTTCAAGCAAGCTTTTCTGCAACACACCTAACGGCATTGGCGAGCGACGTTCCAGAACGAATCGTCCCGATAACGCCATCTCAATATTCGCAGCAAAATCCAACCGTCCCTTGAATGGCCAGTCGGGTCGCCTACACAACTGTCTATAGAGACAGGCCTGCAAGAAAAGTTCCAAAGCATCAGCCACATAAAAAAGGGACGCTATTTTGCCGGGGTTGGACCTCGATATACTAGGGTCGGTTTCCGTTTCGCTGCGAGTCGCGTTACGGCGGAAAGCCGGACAGGACGCAGCGTTCGGCCTTTGGCCAGTCACCGCGATGCTACACGACGCCACGCGCCGCAGCCCTCAGATATGAGATCCAGAATGAGCCAACATCATCAGTACGACGTTCTCGTCATAGGCAGCGGCGCCGCCGGTTTGACGCTTGCGCTCAATTTGCCTACCACGCTTCGTGTCGCGGTGCTGAGCAAGGGCGATTTGGCCAATGGCTCGACCTATTGGGCCCAGGGCGGTGTCGCCGCTGTGCTGGATGATACCGACACGATCGAGTCGCATGTCGCCGATACGCTCATCGCAGGCGGCGGGCTGTGCAAGGAAGACGCCGTGCGTTTCACCGTCGAACACAGCCGCGAAGCCATTCATTGGCTGATCGAGCAAGGCGTTCCCTTCACCAGGGAAGAAGCAGATCGCGAGCACGGCAGCTTCGAATATCACCTCACGCGTGAAGGCGGGCACAGCCACCGCCGCATCATTCATGCGGCTGACGCGACGGGGGCAGCCATCTTCAACACACTGCTTGCCCGCACCCAAGATAGAGACAACATCGACCTGCTGCACCAGCGCGTCGCCGTCGATCTGATCACCGAGCGCAAGCTGGGCCTGAACGGCAAGCGCTGTCTGGGCGCCTACGTGCTGGATCGGGTGAGCGGCGAGGTGGATACATTTCACGCAAGATTCGTCGTGCTGGCGACCGGCGGCGCGGCAAAGGTTTATCTCTATACCAGCAACCCGGATGGCGCTTGCGGCGATGGCATCGCCATGGCCTGGCGCGCCGGATGCCGAGTCGGCAATCTGGAGTTCAATCAGTTTCACCCCACCTGCCTGTATCACCCCAGAGCCAAGAGCTTTCTGATCACCGAAGCATTGCGCGGCGAAGGCGCGATTCTCAAATTGCCGAACGGTGAACGTTTCATGCCGCGCTTCGACACCCGTGCCGAACTGGCACCACGCGACATCGTGGCTCGGGCGATAGACCATGAAATGAAGCGCCTAGGTATCGATTGCGTCTACCTGGATATCAGCCACAAGCCTACGGAATTCATCAAGGCACATTTCCCTACCGTCTATGAGCGCTGCCTGACGTTCGGTATCGACATCACCCGTGAACCAATTCCAGTGGTACCGGCAGCCCACTACACCTGCGGTGGCGTCGTCGTCGACCACGCAGGCAGAACCGACATTCCGGGACTCTATGCCATTGGTGAAACCAGTTTCACCGGCCTGCACGGCGCCAATCGCATGGCGAGCAATTCACTTCTAGAGTGTTTCGTCTACGCCCAAGCCGCCGCTCAGGACATCCTTAGCGAGCTGCCATCGGTCCAGGCGCCAAACTCCCTGCCAACCTGGGATGCAAGCCAGGTTACCGACTCGGACGAAGACGTCATCATCGCGCACAACTGGGATGAGCTGAGGCGCTTCATGTGGGACTACGTTGGCATCGTGCGAACCAGCAAGCGTCTTATGCGAGCGCAGCACCGAGTGCGCCTGTTGCTGGGCGAGATCGACGAGTTCTATAGCAACTATAAAGTCAGCCGCGATCTCATCGAGCTGCGAAACCTGGCGCTGGTAGCGGAACTGATGATCCGTTCGGCGATACAGCGCAAGGAAAGCCGAGGCTTGCATTTCACGCTGGATTACCCCGCGCAGCTACCGGAAGCGAAGGACACTATTCTGGCGCCGCCCACCTACGGCGACTGAACTTCAGCCTGACCCGCAGACGCCGATGTTGCTCCTGCAACATCGCATCTCGCGGAATACAGACGCTCCGAGCGAACCAAGCGCCCGGCATCTTGAAGCGCAATACCACTACCAGGGGCAGCGCGATACTGTCGGGCCGCAACTGGACGGGCTGCCAACCGGCGCGGCGACTCCAGAGCGCCCAGCCCTGCTGGTCGTGACGCAGACCGAGCCAGGAAGAATCACGAACCAGCAGGATATGCGACGGTACGATCCAGGCGGCATGCAATAGGCATAGCAGCAAGCCGAGCACCCACAGCCAGAACGGAACCGGCATCACCAGCAAGGTGACGATTGCCAACAAGAGTACTGCGATATAGAACGCCAGCAGCGCGTCAGATCTCTGCCAGCGGCATTCGAACAGTTGGCTACTTGGGCTGGACACGATCTAGGATCATGCGAACCATGTAGCGCAAATCTTCATCGTCCGGCTCGGCACGTTCCATGAACCAGCCGAACATGTCCTGATCCTCGCAGCTCAGCAGCTTACGGTAGCGGCGCTGATCCTCTTCGTTCAACTCTGGATAAACCTCCTTGACGAAGGGCACCAGCAGAACGTCCAGTTCGAGCATGCCGCGACGGCTCTGCCAGAACAGGCGATTGAGTTCGGATTGTTCGACCATGCAAATACTCCTGAGTGAAGGGCCGGCATTATACCGACTGGCGCAACGGCCGGCGCCCTGTACGTCCGATGCGGAGTGGCAGCTGGTGCACACTGTGTTTTGTCGGCGTCCTGCTATGATGCCGGTCCTGATTCTCCACGGCGTCCCGTCATGACCGATACTGCTTTTTTTTGCGTCCTGTCGCACGAAGGCGTCCTGGCCGTACGCGGCCCGGACGCGAACAAGTTTCTGCAGGGACAGCTGACCTGCAACCTGAATTACCTCGACGCGCAACGTTCGAGTCTCGGTGCGCGCTGCACGCCTAAAGGGCGTATGCAATCGAGCTTCCGCATTCTGATGGAAGGCGACGGGTATCTATTGGCGATGGATCGCGCCCTGGTGCAAACGCAGCTTGCCGAGCTCACCAAATACGCAGCGTTCTCGAAATCCAAGCTGTATGACGAAAGCACCGAATGGGTTCGTTTCGGGCTCAGTGCTGGGGATGGTGCCCTGGTCAGTCTCGGCCTCGACCTTCCTGCCAACGCCGATCAGGTGGCCGCCGCTCACGGACTGATCGCCGTCCGCCTTGCCGATGGCCGCGCCGAACTATGGGCGCGGGCGAAGGATGCCGAAACCACGCGCCTGCGGCTCGCTGCCCATCTTTCCGAGGCACCGATCGAATCCTGGCTGCTGGCGCAAATTCGTGCAGGCATTGGCCAGGTCGTCGCTGCCACCCAGGAGCTGTTCATCCCACAAATGATCAACCTCCAGGCACTGGGCGGGGTCAGCTTCAAGAAGGGCTGCTATACCGGTCAGGAAATCGTTGCGCGGATGCAATATCTCGGCAAGCTGAAGCGCCGTTTGCATCGGCTTGCCGCTGAAAACACCGATACCACGGTGCCGGAACCGGGCGTCGAACTGTATTCGCCAGTCCATGGCTCCAGCGTTGGGGAAGTGGTGTTAGCGACAAGCGCGGCGGGCGGGCTGGAACTGCTGGCAGTTCTGCAGGAAGACGCCGCAGCCGACGGGCGAGTGTTCCTGGGCTCGCCCGATGGTATCCCGCTTACTTTGCGCGACCTACCGTATACCCTGAACGCGGACCGCGAAATCCAGCGTTAGCCTTACTTGCCATGCCCAACATAGAATCACATTAAGGAGAGACATGAGTACCCTTGCCGATAAAGTTCTGCAGGAGCTGATGCAAGCGATCGAAAGGGACGAGCTGGTCCTGCCGACGCTACCGGAAGTGGCATTGCGAGTCCGTGAAGCTGCGGAAGATCCCGACGTGAGCATTCCGACCCTGGCCAAGGTGATCGGCAACGACACGGCTCTCACAGCGCGCATCATCAAGGTCGTGAACAGCCCCCTGCTGCGCACCAACCGGGAGATCAACGATCTGCAGATGGCAATAAGCCGTCTTGGTATCAATTACACCTCGAACCTGGCGACCGGCCTCGCCATGGAGCAAATGTTCCAGGCGACGACGGACGTGGTCGACCGCAAGATGCGCGAGGTCTGGAACAAAAGCACCGAAATAGCCGCGATTAGCCACGTTCTGTGCCGTAATTTCACACGGCTTCCGGCTGACCAGGCGACTTTGGCGGGGTTGATCCATCAGATCGGCGTGCTACCGATCCTTACGTACGCAGAAGAACATAGTGCCCTGCTCAGCGACTCCATAAGCCTTAATCATGTCATTGATCGAATTCATCCGATCATCGGGGAAAAGATTCTGCGCGCTTGGGAATTCCCCGAGCCAATCGCAGCGGTTCCCGGCCAGCACCTGAATTTCTCCCGCATCTCGGACAAGGTGGATTACGTCGACATCGTTCAGGTCGCTACTTTGCAGAGTTACATCGGAACCTCCCATCCTTACACCCAGCTCGACTGGAACCAGATTCCCGCATTCAGCAAGCTGGGACTCAACCCGAATACGCTGCTGCAGGAGGACGAAGACCTGTCGGCCGCGATGGATGCGGCGATGAGCATGTTGCAGTAACCCCCTCGCGGGTGCTGCCTGTACCCGCAATCCTTCTCGCCTGCCGCGCCCGGACTCAGGTTGCTGACCGTTGGCCGCATTCAATGAACCGCTACCGCCACACCAAGTCACAAGATTAACGGCGTACTTGCCGTACTACGCTGGTGCGCCGGTCTCATCTCGGCCGCACCCGTCTGTCAGGTAGATGAAGGAGAACAACAATGACCCCTAAAGCTTTCTTTTCCGGTGCTGCTGCAGTGCTATTCGGCGTGGCGGCAAACTTTGCATTAGCTGCGGAAGGTGAAAATTTCGTAGACGAAGCGTCTGCGAAAGGCATGGCGGAAATCGAAACCGCCAAGCTGGCGCTGGACAAAGGCACCGCTGAAGACGTCAAGACGTTCGCGCAGAAAATGATCGACGACCACACCAAGTCGAATCAAAAGCTTGCCGAGATTGCGGGCCAGCACGACGATCTGGAAATGTCGGACGAAGCGGCTCTGATGGACAAGGCCAAAGCCATGATCCTCAAGCTACGTGATGGTGAGAACTTCGACAAAGCCTATGCCAACAATCAGGTCATGGCCCACGAACAGACCATCGAGTTGTATCGCGAATATGCGAAGAACGGTGAAAACGCCGAACTCAAGCAGTTTGCCGAAACGACGCTAAAGGAGCTGGAGCAGCATCTGCAGCACGCCCAGGAACTGGCCGCTGCCCATGGTGGTAACCAGTAAGGCTGCCGATTGGCGCCGCGAACGCGGCGCCACGCTTTAGACTTCGCTAGGGAGCCGCCAGTCGATCGGCTCCTTACCTTGTTGTTTGAGAAACTGGTTGGCGCGACTGAAGTGACCGTTACCGATAAACCCTCTGTGAGCCGATAGCGGCGACGGATGTACCGATTTGAGCAGCAGATGCTTGGTCGGATCGATCAGCTTTGCCTTGCTCTGAGCATGCGCGCCCCAAAGCATGAACACCACGTTCGAGCACCGCTCGCTTACTACTTCGATGATTTTGTCCGTCAGGCGTTGCCAGCCCATCTTCGCGTGAGAGCCGGCCATCCCCTGCTCGACCGTCAATGAGGTATTGAGCATCAGAACGCCCTGATCCGCCCAATGCTGCAGATAGCCATGGCGAGGGATGTCGAGATTCAGATCGCGCTTGAGCTCCTTGAAAATATTCTGCAGCGACGGCGGAGGCGCCACGCCTGGCTGTACCGAAAAGCACAAGCCGTGTGCCTGCCCGGCGCCGTGGTAGGGATCCTGCCCCAGAATGACCGCCCGTACCTGATCGACGGGAGTGGAATTCAACGCATTGAAGATCAGCGGCCCCGGCGGATAGATGATCCTTCCAGCCGCTTTTTCGCTGCGCAGAAACGCACCCAGCTCCTTCATGTAAGGCTGCTCGAACTCCTTTTGTAACGCTGCCTTCCAGCTGCCTTCGAGTTTGACGCGATCAACCTGACTCATAGCGCTGCCCTGATTGCGAGGCGCTGAACCCTAAGCAAAGGATTGCGGGGAGTCAACGCGCGAGCCTGCCCAGACATTCGTTTCGCGGAATGTTGTCTACCGCACACTTACATAAAGGTTCCGCCGTATGCGACCAATGAATGCGTGACGAAAAGCCGCAGCGCGCAGTAAAAAGCCTCTCACCAACAACAAATACAATAAGGACTCTGCAATGAAACGGATTACGCTCCTGGCTCTGGGGCTAGGGTTCTGCCTGGCTGCCGAAGCTGCCGATCCGATCACTCTCGGCCTCAACTACCCCCGCACCGGCAGTTACAAAGAGGAAGGCCTCTCGCAGATGCGCGGCGCACTGCTGGCCATCGATGAGATCAACGCCAAAGGCGGCGTAATGGGCCGCCCACTGAAGCTGTCCACCCGCAACTCCGCATCGCGCCCAGAAAAAGCCGTAGCTAACGTCGACAAGCTAGCCGACGAAGGGGCTGTCATGCTGTTTGGTGGCGCTTCGAGTGCTGTCGCCATTGCAGCTGGAAAGCGTGCCAAGGAACGCGGTTTGCTCTATTTCGGCACCCTCACCTATTCCAACGACACGACCGGGAAGGATGCCCATCGCTACATGTTCCGCGAATGCAACAACGCTTGGATGAGCGCAAAAGTGCTGGGCGAGTACCTAAATCAGCACCTGCCCAACAAGCGCTACTTCTACATCACCTCCGACTACACCTGGGGCCATACCAGCGAAAGCTCCCTGCGCCAGGCAACCGGCACGCAGGACAGCAGCCGACATCCCAGCATCAGCACGGCTTTTCCCGGCGCACGCCTCTCCGACTATCGCGCAGCCCTGACTGAAGTAGCCAAAAGTGAGGCCGAGGTGCTGGTGCTGGTGCTGTTCGGGGAAGACTTGGTCCGTGCGATGCGAATCGCTGATGAACTCGGCCTGAACAAGAGAATGCAGGTCGCGGTGCCCAACCTGACGCTGAGCATGGTCGAAACGGCCGGGCCGGACATCATGCGCGGCGTTTTGGGCACAGAGCCCTGGACCTGGCGCGTTCCAGAGCTGGAAGGGTCGGTCGCTGGCAAACAGTTCGTTAAAAGTTTCGACGAGCGTTACCAGACCCACCCATCCAGTTCCGCAGCCTCGGCCTACAGCATCGTTTACCAGTGGGCCGATGCAGCCAATCGCGCACGCAGCCTCGACAGCGAGCGAATCATCGCGGCGCTCGAAGGCCATCGTTACACCCTGCTCAAAGACGAGCAGCAATGGCGGGCCTTCGATCATCAGAATGTACAAACGGTGTACGCAGTGAAGGTCAAGCCGCGCGAGGAAGTGCTCAAGGACCGCTTCAAGCAGGACTACTTCGAAATTGTTCATCGCCTGACCGGAGAGCAGGCTGCGCCAACGCTTGCCGAATGGCAGGCCGAACGCCGTTCTGGCAATCAGACGCTGGCGCTGCAATAACCCGCAGCCGGAGCGGCACTGCCCAGCCCAGGCCGCTCCGACGCACCTCTCCTTGCGCGCATCAGAGCGCGCGCTGTCCTATTTGTCCCAGCGGCAATTCCGATCGTTCTGGTCATACGTGGACGGATCGCGCCTAGACTTGATCTAACGGCTCACCGTTCCGCCATGACCGCCGTTATGCAATGCGCGGCTCGTTCGCGCATCTGATGCAGACAAGTCGCACGCATCGATTCCGACGAGGAAGACCAAAATGAGCACCACCGCTGTTGAACCTTACAAGTCCGGTGTCTTCGATCTGACCCACAAGCTGACCGTGGAAAAGCATGGGCATACCGCACTTATCACCATTAACCACCCGCCAGCCAACACTTGGGACCGCGAATCACTGATCGGCCTCAAACAGGTCGTCGAACACCTGAATCATGACGACGACGTGTACGCGCTCGTAATTTGCGGCCAGGGTGAGAAATTCTTCAGCGCTGGCGCCGACCTCAAACTCTTCGCTGACGGCGATCGAACCCGCGCTCGAGAAATGGCGAGACGCTTCGGTGAGGCTTTCGAGGCCCTACGCGAATTTCGCGGGGTATCGATAGCGGCCCTCAACGGCTTCGCTCTCGGCGGTGGGCTGGAATGTGCATTAGCCTGCGATATCCGTATTGCCGAACAGCAGGTACAACTCGGCTTACCGGAAGCCTCGGTCGGCCTGTTGCCATGCGCCGGGGGCACCCAGGCGCTTGCCTGGCTGGTGGGCGAAGGTTGGGCCAAGCGAATGATTCTCTGCGGCGAGCGGATAACAGCGGAAACGGCAATGCGTATCGGCCTGGTAGAGCAGGTGGTGGAGCCTGGCGAGGCTCGCGGCCATGCATTGCTGTTAGCTTCTCGCGTGGCAGGTCAGAGCCCTGTGGCCGTACGCAAGATCAAGTCTCTGGTGGACTCCATGCGCAGCCGCGGCCCCGACATGCTCGCAGCCGCTGAACGAGAAGCCTTCGTCGATCTGTTCGAAGCCGAGGATACGCTGGAGGGCGTCAATGCCTTTATTGAAAAGCGTGAGCCGCGCTGGAGAAATCGCTAAGGAGGGGTTCGGAAAGAACCATAGGGCCGAAGGTGTTCAGCTCGCAGATTTGCGGCCGAATGAATTCGGCCCTACGGACTTGAGCGTTAAAGTCTCTCAGCGATGCTGATGCCGGCCGTTGAAATTACGCTGGTGCATTCGGTAGTCGCGTCCGTCACGAACCAGCGGCGACTGACCAAAGCGTTGCGGGTGTTCGCGATGCCAACGCTGAGGGCGGTCGAACCCCGACTGGCGGCCATTGTTCCAGCGTTGCGGCTGACGAATCTCGCCGCGACGGTCGTGGTTCCAGCGCTGCCGGTCTGTCCCTCGGTGTCGATCGTAATATTGCGGCGGGAGCTGACCCTGATAGCGTGGCGGTAGATTCTGCGGATACTGCCGGTGCTGCGAGTATGGGCTGCGCGGGTCGTACTGGTAGGCGCGGTTTTCGACGCGATAGCTGCCGCCATCCGGCTGATACACCCACACCCCGCCTCGTGATTGCGCGCACGCCTGGGTCCCGAAACCCAGACCAAGCAACAAGATCGCCATTGGAATCTTCATCGAGCACCTCCAAGCCGCTCTGCTTGAACGTGCGGCCTTGCCACATCAGACCACAGCAAAAGGCCAGCTGCCGAGCGACCGGACAGTTGGTCCATTTCCTTATATGTCATGCCCCCGGCTCGCGCCGCTCCCGGACATTTTGCGGCCTTGTATGGCCGCCATCGCTTCCCGATAATAGCGGCCTTTTAGCCTCCGGCTCGTGCAGAGCACCACAGGGAACCCGCATGACCGAACTCGCCCTGATCATGGTTAGCGCCATCCTGGTCAACAACTTCGTGCTGGTGCAGTTTCTCGGCCTGTGCCCGTTCATGGGCGTTTCGAAGAAGATCGAAACCGCCATCGGCCTTTCGCTGGCCACCACCTTCGTGCTGACATTAGCGGCGATGTGCAGCTATCTGGTGCAGCAATACGTGCTCAAGCCGCTGGATCTGGAGTTTCTGCGCACCATCAGTTTCATCCTGGTGATCGCCGTGGTGGTGCAGTTCACCGAAATGGTGGTGAACAAGACCAGTCCGCTCCTTTATCGCGTGCTGGGTATCTTCCTGCCGCTGATCACCACCAACTGCATCGTGCTCGGCGTCGCCCTGCTCAATGCCAACAAGTCCGAATTCACCTTCATCACCGCGACCGCCAATGGTTTTGCCGCCGGCCTGGGCTTTTCCCTGGTGCTGGTGCTGTTCGCCGCCATGCGTGAGCGCATCGCTATCGCCGACGTTCCCAAGTCATTCCAGGGCGCAGCCATCGGCATGGTCACCGCCGGGCTGATGTCGCTCGCATTCATGGGCTTCACCGGGTTGATCAAGCTATGAGCCTGGTTTTGGTTGCCATATTGGCGTTGTTGGCACTGTGCCTGGTGTGCGGTGCGATCCTAGGTTTTGCGGCGGTGCGCTTCCGGGTTGAAGGCGACCCGATCGCCGAGCAGATCAACGCCCTGCTGCCGCAGACCCAGTGCGGTCAGTGCGGCTATCCGGGTTGCAAGCCTTACGCCGAGGCGATCGCCGGCGGCGACAAGATCAACAAATGTCCACCGGGCGGCGAGTCCACCATCCAGGCGCTGGCCGACCTGCTGGATGTCGAGCCCGAGCCGCTGGATGCCGTGGAGGGTGAAGTGCCTCCGCGCGTCGCCTATATCCGCGAAGCCGAGTGCATCGGCTGCACCAAGTGCATCCAGGCCTGCCCGGTGGATGCCATCGTCGGCGCCGCCAAGCAGATGCACACCGTGATCGTTTCCGAATGCACCGGCTGCGACCTCTGCGTCGAGCCCTGCCCGGTGGACTGCATCGACATGATCGAAGTGGGCAGCAACCTGCAGAGCTGGAAGTGGGACCAGCCGCTGGCGCCAGGCCAGCTGATCGCCAGTGACCGGGAGCAGGCCGCATGACCTCATTGAACGTCTGGGACATCCATGGCGGCATCCATCCACCGGAGTGCAAGGATCTTTCCAACCGCGCGCCGATCCAGCAGATGCCGCTGCCTGCGCGGCTGATCGTACCGCTCGCCCAGCACCTCGGCGCCCCGGCCGAGCCCTGCGTGGCGCTCGGCGAGCAGGTGCTCAAAGGCCAGAAGATCGCCGAGGCCAGCGGCTTCGTCAGCGCGCCGGTGCATGCGCCCACATCGGGCACCATCAGCTTCATCGGCCCGCAGCCCTACCCGCACGTCTCGGGCATGACCGCCACGGCCATCGTCATCGACAGCGATGGCCGCGATCAATGGATCGAGCTGCAGCCGCATACCGATTATCGCCAGTTGCCCCCTGCCGAGTTGCTGGACATCATCCGCCAAGCCGGTATCAACGGCCTCGGCGGCGCCGGCTTCCCAACCGCAGTGAAGTTGACCGCACCGCCTACGCAGACGATTCACACGCTGATCATCAACGGCACCGAATGCGAGCCCTACATCACCGCCGATGACCTGCTGATGCGCGAGAAAGCCGCCGAACTGGTGGCGGGCATCGAGATTCTCGAACATTTGATCAAACCGCAGCAGGTGCTGATCGGCATCGAAGACAACAAGCCCGAAGCCATCGCTGCCGTGCGTGCCGCCATCGGCGAGCGCCCCTATGTGCTCAAGGTCTTCCCCACCAAGTACCCGTCCGGTGGCGAGAAGCAGCTGATCCAGATCCTCACCGGCGAGGAAGTACCCAGTGGCGGCCTGCCGGCCGATATCGGCATGCTCTGCCAGAACGTCGGCACCTGCGTGGCCATCCACGACGCCGTGCTGCTGGACAAGCCGCTGATCTCGCGCGTCACCACCCTGACCGGTGAAGCGCTCGCCCAGCCGATGAACATTGAGGCGCTGATCGGTACGCCAGTGGCCGAACTGCTGGCCTTCGCCGGCCTCGACAGTGACAAGCTCAACCGCCTGATCATGGGCGGCCCGATGATGGGCTTTACCCTGCCATCGATGGACGTGCCGCTGATCAAGACCAGCAACTGCCTGCTGGCCAGCACCCTGGCCGAGCTGCCGCCACCGCCGCCGGCGCTGCCCTGCATCCGCTGCGGCGAATGTGCCGAGGTGTGCCCGGCCAGCCTGCTGCCGCAACAACTGCATTTCTTCGCCCTAGGCCAGGAGCACGAGCAGCTCAAGGCCTACAACCTGTTCGACTGCATCGAGTGCGGCGCCTGCGCCTACGTCTGCCCCTCGAGCATTCCGCTGGTGCAGTACTACCGCGCCGCCAAAGGTGAAATCCGCGCGCTGGAGCAGAAACAGCAGAAGGCCGAGCATTCCAAACAACGTTTCGAACTGCGCCAGGAACGTCTGCGCCGCGCAGAAGAGCAGAAGGAAGCCGACCGCAAGGCCCGTGCCGAACGCGCCGCGCGTGCCAAGGAAGCCCAGGCGCAAACTGCCAGCCAGGACGACCCGGTCTCCCGTATCCAAGCGCAGAAGGCTGGCCTGTCCGAAGAACAGAAGAAGCTCAAGATCGAAGCCAGCATGGCCCAAGTCGCGCTGAAGAAAGCCGAAAAGCAGCTCGCTGTCCATGCCACGCCCGAGCTGGAGGCGCAGGTCGCCGGACTACGCATCGCCGCCAGCAATGCGCAAAAGGCACTGGATGAAGCCAGCGCCGCTGTGCCGCCTGTCGAAGCCGCACCCGCCCCGGCCAGTGACGAAGCGGCCAAGAAAGCCAAGATCGAAGCCGCCATGCTGCGGGCCCAAGTGCGCAAGCTGGAAAAGCTCGAAACCCGCGATGACGAGCAACAGGCCGAACTGACGCGCCTGCAAGCTCAGCTGGCCAAGGCCGAACAGGCACTGGCTGAGGCACAGCAAAACGCCCCCTTCGCCACGAGCAAACCGGCCGACGACGAAGCCGTCAAGAAGGCCAAGATCGAGGCCGCCATGCTCCGCGCCCAGCTACGCAAGCTGGAAAAGCTAGAGAGTCGCGACGAGCAGCAACAAGCGGAGCTGGCGCATCTGCAAGCCCAGCTGGCCGACGCCGAACAGGCATTGGCCAGTGCGCAGCAGAACGCACCCGCCGCCCCGAGCAAACCGGCCGGCGACGAAGCCGTCAAGAAGGCCAAGATCGAGGCCGCCATGCTCCGCGCCCAGCTACGCAAGCTGGAAAAACTGGAGAGTCGCGACGAGCAGCAACAAGCGGAGCTGACGCGCCTGCAAGCCCAACTGGCCGACGCCGAACAGGCGCTGGCCGGAGCACAGCAAAACGCACCCGCCGCTCCGAACAAACCGGTCGGCGACGAAGCGCTGAAGAAGGCCAAGATCGAGCTGACGATGAAGCGTGCCGAACTGAAGAAAGCCGAAAAAGCCGGCGCCGAAGAGGCCGAACTCAGCAAGCTGCGCGATGGCCTGGCCAGTGCCGAACAGGCCCTGCATGCCGCCGAGGAAAAATCCGCCAAGCCCGCGCCGGAGCTGGTTCGCACCGACAAGCGCCCGATTGACGAGCAGACCCGCGCGCTGAAAACCGAAGTGGCTTTCGCCCGTGCCGACCTGCGCAAGCTGGAGCGAGACGCCAACAGCGACGCCGGCCTCGTCGAAGCCGCGCGCCAGCGTCTGAACGAGGCCGAGCGCAAGCTGCAGGAACACACCGACTCATAAGTAGCGGCGCCCCAGGCGCAACTATCCGGGAGCGGCGATTTTCATGAAACCGCACCCTGCACCCATTCGACCGGAGAGCCAATGGCCCTGCCACGCATCACCTCACCGCACGCCACCGGCAGCAACCGCACCCAGCGGGTCATGCTGCTGGTGCTGGCCGCCACGCTGCCCGGCGTGATCGTCCTTACCTGGCTCTACGGCGCCGGCACGCTGATCAACCTGTGCTGGGCCAGCGCCGTCGCGCTGGGTTTCGAAGCGCTGTTGCTCAAGGTTCGGCAACGGCCGGTGCAGTTCTTTCTGCGCGACGGCAGCGCCCTGGTTACCGCCGTGCTGCTGGCACTGGCGCTGCCGCCCTACTCGCCGTGGTGGCTCACGCTGATTGCCACCGGCAGCGCCATCGTCTTCGGCAAGCAGCTCTACGGCGGGCTGGGACAGAATCCATTCAATCCCGCCATGATCGGTTACGTCGTGGTGCTGGTCTCGTTCCCGGTGGAAATGACTACCTGGCCGGTGCCGCATGGCGTCGGCCTGGGCTCCGGCCTGCAGCATATCCTCGGCATCGCCGCGCTACCCGATGGCTGGAGCCAGGCCACCGCGCTGGATGTGATGAAGCTGAACCGGAGCCTGACCGTCGAGGAACTCTGGACCAACCCGGCGTTCGGGCATTTCGGCGGCATCGGCTCGGAAGTCGTCAACCTGGCGTTCCTGGCCGGCGGGCTGTTCCTGTTGCACAAGCGGCTGTTCAGTTGGCACGCGCCGGTGGGTATGCTCGCGGCGCTGGCGGTGATGAGCCTGGTGTTCTGGAACGGTTCGGGCTCAGATAGCAACGGCTCACCACTGTTCCACCTGCTCAGCGGCGCCACCATGCTCGGCGCCTTCTTCATCGTGACCGACCCGGTGAGTGGCGCGACTAGCACCTTGGGGCGGCTGATCTTCGGCGCCGGCGTTGGCATCCTGGTCTATGTCATCCGCGCCTGGGGCGGCTATCCGGACGGCGTCGCCTTCGCCGTGTTGCTGATGAACCTGGCGGCACCAACCATCGACTACTACACCCGCCCGCGCACTTACGGCCACCGCAAGGCCGAGCGCGGCTTCAAGCTGGGCGAATGACATGATCCTTCCCGAACTCAGCCGCTCGATGTACAAGAACGCCTTGGTGCTGGGGCTGTTCGCGGTCGTCACAGTGGGCGCGGTGACCTTGCTGCAACAGTTCACCGCCGAACGCATCCAGGCTTCCGAACGCGCGGCGCAACTGCGCGCGCTGAACGAAATCCTGCCCCGTGGCAGCTACGATAATCAGTTGCTCGATAGCAGTATCGAAGTCCACCATCCAATGCTCGGCATCCGGCAAGCCGTTCCCGCCTATATCGCCCGCAACGACGGCAAGCCCAGCGCAGTGATTCTCCAGGCCATCGCGCCGGACGGCTACAGCGGCGCGATCCATCTGCTGATCGGCGTACTCGCCGACGGCCGCGTCGCCGGCGTGCGAGTGGTTCGGCATCGCGAAACGCCCGGCCTGGGCGACAAGATCGAGCTGGCCAAGAGTCAGTGGATACGTAGCTTCGAGAACCGCTCACTGACCGACCCCGCCTCATCCGGCTGGGCCGTGAAGAAGGATCGCGGCGAGTTCGACCAGTTCGCCGGCGCCACCATCACGCCGCGCGCCGTGGTCGGCGCCGTGCACCGCGCCCTGCAATATTTCGATGCGCACAAGGACGAACTGCTCGGCGCCAGTACCCACCCGGTCGAGCCCGAGCAGGCGCTACCGGAGCTGAGCGAACCCGACGAAGCGACCAGCCATTCCCGCGCTGGCGGCGCTGCAACCCGTGACGACTTGCAGGTCAGCGATCCGCAGCCCGAGCAGACAGGCGACAGACCATGAGCACACCCAGCTATCGCGAACTGAGCATCAACGGCCTATGGAAGAACAACCCGGCGCTGGTGCAGCTGCTGGGCCTCTGCCCGCTGCTCGGCGTCAGCAACTCGGCGGTCAACGCCCTGGGCCTGGGCCTGGCCACAGCGCTGGTGCTGGTCTGCTCCAACCTCGGCGTGTCACTGGTGCGCGGCGTGGTCAACACGGCGGTGCGCCTGCCGGCCTTCGTGATGATCATCGCGGCGCTGACCACCTGCATCGAACTGCTGATGCAGGCCTACACCTACGAGCTCTACCAGATCCTCGGCATCTTCATTCCGTTGATCACCACCAACTGCGTGATCCTCGGCCGCGCCGACGGCTTCGCCGCCAAGCACAATCCGCTGATCGCCAGCTTCGACGGCCTGATCATGGGACTGGGCTTCGCGCTGGTGCTGCTGGTGCTGGGCAGCCTGCGCGAGCTGTTCGGTACCGGTGCGCTGTTCGCCAACATGCACCTGCTGTTCGGTCCCATCGCCGCCGACTGGCAGATCACGGTATTCAGCGACTACAAGGGCTTCCTGCTGGCGATCCTGCCACCGGGTGCGTTCATCGTGCTCGGCCTGCTGATCGCCCTGAAGAACCGCATCGACCTGCATCTGGCCGAACGCGCCAGGGCGCAGCAGCCGGAAATACCGGTGCAGAGCCGTCGGGTGCGGGTAACCGGAGTGATCGAATAGGAGCAGCCGGAAGCTAGAAGCTAGAAGCTAGAAATCGAACCCTGCTTCCTCTGCCCCGACAGCGCTGTCTCTCTGGCACAATCTGCACCCCAACGAATATCCGCTTCAGGCTTCCAGCTTGAGGCTTAGGGCTTGAAACCCATGAATGCTGAAAAACGCCGGGAGATCTTTCGTCGCTTCCACGAGGACAACCCCGAGCCCAAGACCGAGCTGGCCTACAGCACGCCGTTCGAGCTGCTGATCGCGGTGATCCTTTCGGCGCAAGCCACCGACGTCGGCGTCAACAAGGCCACGGCCAAGCTCTACCCGGTCGCCAACACGCCGGAGGCGATCTACGCGCTGGGCGTCGAGGGGCTGTCGGAGTACATCAAGACCATCGGCCTGTACCGAGGCAAGGCGAAGAACGTCATCGAGACCTGCCGCATTTTGATCGAGAAGCATGGCAGCCAGGTGCCGGATAACCGCGAAGACCTCGAAGCCCTGCCCGGCGTCGGTCGCAAGACGGCCAACGTGGTGCTCAACACCGCGTTCCGCCAGTTCACCATGGCCGTCGACACCCATATCTTCCGCGTCGCCAACCGCACCAACATCGCCCCCGGCAAGAACGTGCTGGAAGTCGAACGCAAGCTGATCAAGTTCGTGCCCAAGGACTACCTGCTCGACGCTCACCACTGGCTGATCCTGCATGGACGCTACGTCTGCAAGGCGCGCAAACCGCAGTGTGGCAGTTGCCGAATCGAGGACCTGTGCGAATACAAGCACAAGACTTCAGACGATTGAGCGAGCGGCTGCAAAACCTATCGCCTGATTGAAAAAATCTTTTTTACGACCTTGTTTTTTGTCGCTATAAGGTGCGCCAACAACGCGCCTTAGCCGTGGAGTGAAGACAAGTGTCCGAGAAAGAAGATATCCAGATTGAAGACGACTTCGTCGGTGAGGATGAAGACGATACCGCAGAGGCCCCGGTGGAAGTGGCCAAGACCAACCTGACCAAGCGCCGGATCATCGACAACCTGCTCGAGGAACGTCGCCTGCAGAAGCAACTCAACGAGTTCGACTTCGACCTCTAAGAAAAAGCCCCGAAATCGGGGCTTTTTCTTGCTCGCGCGGTTACCGCTCAGTCTTTACGCGTCGGTGACAACAGCTCGACCTTGTAACCATCCGGATCCTCGACGAAAGCCAGAATGCTGCTGCCATGCAGCATCGGCCCCGGTTCGCGGGTGATCTTGCCGCCACGGCTGCGAATGTCCTCGCACGCCTTGTAGACGTCTTCCACTTCCAGGGCGATATGCCCGTAGCCGGTGCCCAGCTCATAGCTGTCGACGTCCCAGTTATGGGTCAGCTCCAGCACGCTGTTGTGTGCCTCGTCACCGTAGCCGACGAACGCCAGGGTGAATTTGCCGTCGGGGTAATCCTTGCGGCGCAGCAGGGTCATGCCCAGCACTTCGGTGTAGAACGCGATGGATCTGTCCATGTCGCCGACGCGCAGCATGGTGTGGAGTAGTCTCATCGGTTTTCTCCTCATTCAAGAACCGGTTCGGGATTCCCAACGCAAACCCCGGCTGGTGGCCGGGATTTGCGGTCTTCTACCACTGCATCAGAGCGGCGAACGGCCCTTGCCAGCGGCGATGCGCAGGCGCAGGGCGTTGAGCTTGATGAAGCCCGCGGCGTCGGCTTGGTCGTAAGCGCCGGCATCGTCCTCGAAAGTGGCGATGTTGGCATCGAACAGCGACTCGTCAGACTTGCGACCAGCGACGATCACATTGCCCTTGTACAGCTTCAGGCGTACCACGCCGTTCACCGTGGCCTGGGAGGCATCGATCATCTGCTGCAGCATCAGGCGCTCCGGGCTCCACCAGTAGCCGTTGTAGATCAGGCTGGCGTACTTGGGCATCAGCTCGTCTTTCAGGTGCGCGACTTCGCGGTCCAGGGTGATGGACTCGATGGCGCGGTGGGCCTTGAGCATGATGGTGCCGCCGGGGGTCTCGTAGCAGCCACGGGACTTCATGCCCACGTAGCGGTTCTCGACGATGTCCAGGCGACCGATGCCGTTCTCGCCGCCGATGCGGTTCAGCTCGGCTAGCACAGTAGCCGGGCTCAGCTCCTTGCCGTCGATGGCGACGATATCGCCCTTACGATAGGTCAGCTCGATGTAGGTCGGAGTGTCCGGCGCGGCTTCCGGGGACTTGGTCCAGCGCCACATGTCCTCTTCGTGCTCGGTCCAGGTGTCTTCCAGCACGCCGCCTTCATAGGAGATGTGCAGCAAGTTGGCATCCATGGAATACGGCGACTTCTTCTTGCCGTGGCGCTCGATCGGGATGGCGTGTTTCTCGGCGTAGTCCATCAGCTTCTCGCGCGAGAGCAGGTCCCACTCGCGCCAGGGGGCGATGACTTTCACGCCCGGCTTGAGCGCATAGGCGCCCAGCTCGAAACGCACCTGGTCGTTACCCTTGCCGGTGGCACCGTGGGAAATGGCGTCGGCGCCGGTCTCGTTGGCGATCTCGATCAGGCGCTTGGCGATCAGCGGACGGGCGATGGAGGTACCCAGCAGGTATTCGCCTTCGTAAACGGTGTTGGCACGGAACATCGGGAAGACGAAATCGCGGACGAATTCTTCGCGCAGGTCGTCGATGTAGATTTCCTCGACGCCCATGGCCTTGGCCTTGGCGCGGGCGGGCTCGACCTCCTCGCCCTGGCCGAGGTCGGCGGTGAAGGTCACCACTTCGCAGTTATAGGTATCTTGCAGCCACTTGAGAATCACCGAGGTGTCCAGGCCACCGGAATACGCCAGGACTACCTTCTTTACGTCGGCCATTGCCATCCACTCCCGGGATTGAAGGAAAGCGGCAATTCTACTGGTCGCGACGCCGGTTTTACAGGGGCGCGAGCGCGCGGCGGCTCAGGAAGACGGCGTGGTCTGCTCGGTCGCTGCGGTCGTGGTGGCCGGGGCGCGATCGAGCCGCAGGGTGACCCGGCGATTCTTGGCGCGGTTGGCCGGTCCGTTGTTGGCCACCAGCGGGTAGCGCTCGCCGTGGAAACGCAGCGTGATCTGCTCTTTCGGTACGCCATTGGCGATCAGGTATTCCTCGACGGCCAGCGCACGGCGACGGGAGAGGTCGCGGTTGGTGAGCCGGTTGCCGCTGTTGTCCGAGTGGCCATCGAGCTGGATGCGGTTGACGCCCGGGTCGGCCTTGAGGAACTGCAGGATGATATCGAGCTTGGCGCGCCCCACGCCATCCAGCGCCACGTCGCTGGTAGGAAAGCCGATCTGCGACTGACGAATCTGATCGAAGTTGACCGGCAGCAGCTTGGTCGTACAGGCGCGGTAATCCTCGTAGGCCTTGCCGAAGCGCGCCGGCAGCAAGCGCACCTCGAGCGATTCTCCGCCATGCAGCGTGCGGTGGCGCACCACCGGGCTGCGTCCCTCGAGCAGGCCACTGAGCAGGCGCCCGGCCTGCAGGTGCGAGCTGTTGAAGGGAATCTCGCCGCCACCGACCGACACCACACCCAGGTTGATGTCGCTGCGTGTCGGCTGCCAGGGCGCGGCCGCCGCCAGCAGCGTCGCCGAGCCACTGCCCAGCCAGCGTTCGGGCGATTGCAGACGGAAAATGGCCTGCTCGCCAGCACGGCGGACGAATTCTCCCGAGCCAAAACCGGCAATCGGTTGCACCAGCCGGCATTCGAACTGATCGCCCTCGACCTGCCACTCCACCCTCTCCAGACGGGTCTGGAATGTGATGGCGTGAACTGATGGACTGGCCAGCAGACAAATAATCGCAAGGCAGCGCAGGCGCACGTGCGGCTCCACAAGTAATTAGGGGTCTTTCAGGGTATCGGTAACAGCGGGGAAATCTTGAGGCGCGCAGGCGTTCGGCTGCCCATCCGCCTCTCGCGGGCGAGGAGAATCAACGGGCACGCCCGCAAAGCGAAAGGTTTCACTGATAGGACAGAACGAACCGCGCCGAGCCGTGAGCGTAGCCGGGCGTCACCATGGAGCGGGTCTGAATATAACGAGCGCCGAAGGGCAGGGAGATGGAAGTGGTTCCCGAGGTGCCGTTCCACATCACCTTGGGCTGCAGCAAGATCATGGGGGATGAGGTTCTACCGTCCATCAGCTGAATGCCCACGCCAGTTGCCGCGGGGCTGGGCGACCCAGCGGTGGAGAGCACGCCCGCGGCAGCGGCGGCCGGGTAGTCGGCATCGGCAACGGCATTGAACTGGATGGTAACCTGGCTGACGTTGCTACAGGCGCCGAGACGGATGGAGAAAGGAACGGTCGGCCCCACGCTGCCCACCCCGCTGAAGCTGGTCACCGGACGGTTGCCGAGCGGCACGGTGATCTGCTTCGAATCGGTCTGCACCGTACAGGTGGGCGCCACCACATTGAGGCACAAACTGCCGGCAAGGATCACGTCAATCACATCGAGGCTGCCAAAACGCACCGAGCCCATGCGGGTTCCGGCGGCGAGACAGTAACGGCCGGCCTGCAAGCTCCCAGTCTTCCAGAAATCGAGCCTCTGTTTGCGACCGGCATCGAAATAATACTGCCCACTCGGCGCATTCAGGGCGCCATATTGCTGGTAGTAGTTGGGCGGGCCGTAGGCCTGGCTTTCGCTCAGGCTATAGCCCAGGCCAGGAACCCGGTCGATTTCGTAGATGGGCCCTTTTTCACCGGTTAGCACGGGCGAGGGCGAACCCAGGGAATTGATATACCCGGCCTGCTCGCCGCCGCTGCATGAGGTTTTCCAGGAAGGGGCTCCATCGGCCCCGCCGACATCCCATACGCGCTGCCCCACCGTGGCGGCGATCACGCTCAATGTGTGGTTGGCCTCGGTCTGGACTCGGTAGATCGTCGGGCCAATCAAGCCATCGCTCCATGTGCATTCGGCCCGGGCCATCGGGTGCAGGAGCCAACCCAGGAGCAGGGCGAGAAGGAACTTGTTCATGGCCGGGTTTCCTGCCTGTCGATTGCCTGGGACGGTGCGATGTCCTCGCACGGGTGCCGTCCGGGCAAGTGAATCAATCCCTCTTGCTCTGCCCCCAGACGGTAGCGGATCTGGCACTGGCGGTCGGCCTCGCTGCCCCAGCGCACCGACAGCACACCGTCAGGGCTGGAGACGCGGGCATAGAGCTGGCCCGCCTGCCCGACGACGCCGACCCTGATGCCCTGTTCATCGAACACATCCGCACCGAAGGGGGCCGCTTTGCCATCCCAGCTGGCCTCCAGCAGGATCGAGTAGCCTTTAAGGGCCACGAAGAAAGCCGAGACGGCGGCGCCGGCATCGGGAACCAGCCACTGCGCGGTTTCTGTCAGCTCTATGCTGTCATCCAGCCCATTCACATCCAGCCCCACCCGGTTGGCCTGATAGGGCGTCAGATGCGGAACGATGGCATAGCCATCATCGCTGACCCGCAGCCCATGCCACCCCGCCACCTTGGCTCCCGTCGCGTTCGGCGCCTTGATGATGGCGAAGGTATCACCCAGCTCCGGCACCCACTCCACGCCGCCGGCGTGCGCGACCATGGCCCCCCTGGCTCCGAACGTCATTTGCCGCTGACGCTGGTTGTCCTGGCTGAGGCCTGCATCGAAATTGGCAACCGCGGCTCGATAGCCCAGGTTGACGCCAAGGGCACCGAGATCATCGGCATCCGGCCGGTCCTGATGGCTGGCCATGACACTGTAGGTATATTGCAAATCGTCGCCGGCGATTCCGCTGAAAACACTGTTGAGCTGCCTCTGACCACCCTCGCCCTGGCTCATCTGCATGGAGAGGTGTCCAGCGCCTGCAGAACGCCCCTGACCAATGGGCATATTCAAGGTCAGCCCGAAGATAGTGTCGCTGTCGCCGATACCGCCATCCATGCGCTGCAAAGAAAGCTGGTAGCCCAGCGATCCCCAGCGGTTGCTGTAGCCCAGCTGATAACTGGTCTGCCGGCCTTCCCTGCCCCAGAACCATTGCCGGCTCCCCAGCAAATACAGGCTGCCGCCATACAGTGGCTGGCTGAGGCTCAAATCCACCCGCTGGCGCAGGCGCAAGCGCTCGACCGCCTCCAGCGAGCTGTGCTCGAACAGCGATAGCGCCTCGCGGACGCCATAGTACTCAGGACTGGAATGGCGAGTCAGGGTGGCAGAGACAAAGGTCTCCCTCACCCTTCGCGACCACCCGAGACGGTAGCGATCGCCCTCCGAACGCCTGCCTGCCCCCGAGAAGCGGCTACGGGTCCAGTCGAAAGAGATCGCACCCAGCGGGGCATTCCAGGCCGAGCCGAGCAATAGCGCCTGATAGTCATCACTTTGAAACAGCCCGCCGTATCCGGTCAGTAGATTGCTCAGGCCGCGCTGCAGCGTGAACTCGGCGAAATCCTGCGACTCGTCGGCCAGCTCTTCATCCACTTTGCCAGCGGTGAGCGAATAGAAGGTCTGGCCTGCGCGGATCAGTCCCGGTACCGATGAATAAGGGACGGTGAACGTCTGGATGGTTCCATCGGACTCATGAACAGTCACCTGCAGGTCGCCCGCGTAGCCGGTCGAATAAAGATCATCGATGAGAAAGTTACCCGGCGCGACGTTTTCCTCGTATAGCAGCGTATCGTTCTGCCGAATTTCCACCCTGGCATGGGTTCTGGCGACGCCACGGACCATAGGCGCGAAACCGCGTTGGCTCTCGGCGAGCATGCGCGGATCGCTGCTCAGCGAGCCACCGATATAACCGAAGGAATCGAAGAACTCGCCCCCGGTCCAGCGCTGCCCCAGCGACAGCGAGGACTTCCATTGCGGCAGGGCGCGATAGGCATAGCTGGCGATGCTTTGCCATTGGCGCTGCTGCGGGTTGCTCTGGAAGCTGGCCTGGTGGCGTAGTCGCCAAGTGCCCATGTTGGCCCCCATCTGTGTGCCCAGGTAATGGCTTCGGTACTGGCCCGCGGCGCTCTCGTTCCAATAACTATTGGCGGTGTAGTCCACCCAGGCCACCGCCTCGCCGGCGTCCCATTGCGAGGGGTCGACCCAACCCCTGGGCCTGTTCGCTTGCAGGCTCTGGGGAACCGTCAGGTACAGCGCCAGGCGCGAAACGTCGTACTGCCACTGCAGTTGCTCGCTGATTTGCTCGACCCTGACGCAGGCGGCAGGATCGTCCAGCAGTTCGGGACGCGGCAGGGCCACGCGCTCAGGCTCGATGCGGGCGAGCTCTACCAGCTGCCTAGTCATGCAGGGGGCGGCGCTGCCGGCCTCGGTGATATCCAGCATGCGGACCGTTTCGCGCTGGACCAGGGAGTCGTTGATATAGATATCGCTGGGATAGTCGCCGGCATAGATCGGGTTACCCGTTGCGTAGCGCGTCAGGTCGCGGGTCGCCAGGCCTGGGAAAAGCAGGGCCTGATTGAAGTGAACCTCCTTGGCGATTACCTGTGAGCCGGCCATGAGTAGCGTCAGGCCCAGCCAGTACAGCGTCCTTCTTCGCATCGCGCGCATTCAAGGCATCACTCGCTCAGGTTGGCCCGAAGCGTTTCGCGCCCACCGTAATCGTTCAGGTGGCTGTATGAGATTTCGCCCGCAGCTTTGGGAGGCAGGGGCAGGCGCTCGCTGCCATAAGGGGCAAGCATCTTCACCTGCAATGCTTGCCCGCCGATCCGGGCCTCGGTCAGTGTGATGTGGTAAGGACTCGGGTTTTGCACCACGAGCTCCGGACCCTCGCGGCGCCAGACCAGCTGCCTGGCGGCTTCCGACTGACTGTCGGGCTGCAGGCCGGCCGGGCGATAGAACAGTTTGATGCGCGAACGAACCGCGAACTGCAGGTAATTTTCGGTCGCCTGGCCTGAATCCGGGCGTGGCGGCACCTCCAGCACGTTGAGCCAGAACAGGCTTTCCCGGTCCTGGGGCAGCTCGGCGCCGCTGAACATGATCCGCAGCGCCTGGGTTCTTTCCGGCTCCACCCGAACCAAGGGAGGAATGATGACGAACGGGGCGGGCTGCAGTTGCGGATCGGACTGGCGATCACCCTCGTCGATCCAGCTCTGGACCAGCGCGGGAGAATCGTTCTTGTTCACCAGTTCGACGCTGACCTGACGTTGGTCGGCGGGGTAGATGATGCGCGTGCCGCCGATAATAACGCTCGCCTGCACCGTCGATATCGCCCAGCACAACAACGAGCAAAGAATAAGCCGCAACATGGGGCAGAACACTCCAGCGAACGCGCGAAAAGTGCGGGCACCCTCAAAGAGGCCCGCTCATGCGTCAGGGGTAGACGATCGAGAAGAAAGTGCTGGTGCTCACGGATCCGGCCCCGGCCGCCCCGGTCGCATAGTACTCGGCGAAATAACTCAAAGTGGCGCTGCCACTCGCGATGGAAACGGTCTGTGAATTTTGCAAGGAAGCGCTAGACTGGTTCAATTCGATCGGAACCATGGAACCATTCAGCAGGCCGACCTGAACCCCTGTGGCAGCGCCGGTATTGTTCAGCCGGCCATTCGCCATATCGGTGTTGGCGCCCGGTTCGAAATAAAGGGCAACATCACCCGAATCGGGAGAACAGTTAACCAGCTCCACGGTAAAAGGCGTGCGACCGGCAGTTTTACCAGCTTCACTCAGCGTCCTGGCCATCACGGTGGGCAGCGTTACGGTGTGTACACCCCCGGTGCCTGTGGTGATATCACAAGTATTGGCGGTGATCGTGCCCGATATCCGGACTTCCCCATCGGCCGCATTGGATTTCAGCGGCAAGGTAAGCAGGGCGCAAGCTGCAAAAAAGTACTGGCAGTGGAGCTAATTGTTTGAACATTCTGTTATTTCACTCTGAATGAGAGCATCTGCGCTTCAGCGCCAATGCTTAACGGCATCTACGGCGAGACCTTAATCACTGACTGACGAGTGGTCAGCAAGCCGTGTATTATGCGGGCGCCCGCATAATGGCACATCGCCATATTAACAACATCCTCCCCAGCAACCGATCGTCGCCTTGACCGGGCCGGCCGGCCCAGCCTTCCGGTTTTGCAGAATAGATCCCTTGCCGGATGAAACGCAGGCAGAAGAAACAGGCAGGCCAGCGGCGCCTACCCACTGAAACAAAGCCTTGCCGATGCTGGTGTGCGTGCTGCCACAGCGAGGGCGCAGGCGTACAATAGATTCCAGCGGCAAAGCTAGTCTCATGGCTATCGGACCGTGCCGAGAAACACTGAGATCCGGAGGTTGGCGGCGGCTCATGCGTGACGCTCCGGCGAGCGCCGTGGCGGTCATTGCATCGGTACGCGACAGCAGCACCCGTCTCGCGTTGTGCGCTGCATTCACGTCGCGATTGCGATCCGTTCATGAGCAAGCAGATGACATCATCGAACACCCGTCCTAGGCGCACCCCCGCCGGCGCCCTGCCCTACCTGCTTGCGGTCTGCACACCGAACTGGGCTTCGTGACCGAAAGTCCGCGCATGGCGCAGGTAATCGAGCGGGCCTTCGACACCAGCATTCCCGCCAATTTCCATGTGGTACTGCTCACCAAATCAGGCAAACTCCATTGGCTAGAACAATGGAATGGACAGCAGGTGCGCCATGATACCGAGCCGCACACCAGCTTCTGGAAAAGGGGCCAGCGTGTCGTTTATGTCGATTCTTCCCATCGAGTGGATGCTTTGAAGCCGAACAGCGCATCACCCCGCCAGACAGCCGAGGCTCCCGAACGCGCCTCGGCGCCAAGCCCGAGCGCGCTGGTCGGGACGTCGCTGATCATTTGCGAACACTGCGATTCGGTGTACCAGCGCCCTACCCTGGCACGCCGGCAGACAGCCCATTGCCAGCGCTGCGGCGCGCTACTGGAAAAGGCCCGACATCTGAACGCCGATCAGTTGCTAGCGCTCACGCTCGCCGCCGCGATCCTGTTCCTGTTCGCCAACGCCTTTCCCATCATGCAGATAGGCATGCAGGGGCTCAGCAACGAGGCGACCCTGTGGGGGACCGTCGAAGCGCTGGCCCAGGGGCAAATCACGCCCATTGCGCTGGTCGCGGGCCTGAGCATCATCTTTGCGCCAGGCCTGCAGATCATCCTGCTGGCATGGGTGCTGGTACATGCGCGTAGCGGCCGGATCGCACCGGCCTTCCGAACCTGCATGCGAGCACTGGAACATCTGCGGCCTTGGAGCATGCTGGAGGTGTGCCTGCTGGGGATTCTCGTCGCCATCATCAAGCTCGGCGGCATGCTCGACGTGCATCCTGGTATCGGCCTCTGGGCCATGGCCATTCTGACCATCCTTATCCTGCTGATAGCCGGCCGCGACGTGCGCGGCCTGTGGGACGATCTGCAGGTGCCGATACGATGACACAACCTCCATACGCCTCGGAGCTGGGCTTGCAGCTGTGCCATGACTGCGGTTTGACCTGCCGTGCGGAAGCTAGCGACTGCCCACGCTGCGACGCGCCGCTGCATCGACGCAAACCGAACAGCATCCCGCGCACCTGGGCGCTGCTGGTCGCCGCACTGGTCCTCTATGTGCCAGCCAACACGCTGCCGGTGATGTACACCGATATGTTTGGCAACGGCAGCGAAAACACCATTCTCAGCGGCGTGATCGAGTTCTGGAAAGACGGCTCCTGGGACATCGCGCTGCTGATCTTCATTGCCAGCGTCGGCGTGCCCTGCATGAAGTTCTTCGTGCTCGGCATGCTGCTGATCAGCGCCCAGCGGCGCAGCCGCTGGGCCATGCGCGAACGCGCGCGGCTGTACCGTTTCATCGAAATCATCGGCTACTGGTCGATGCTCGATGTGCTGGTGGTCGCGCTGGTCGCGGCGCTGGTGCAATTCCGCGCGCTGAGCACCATCGAGCCGCGCCTGGGCATTTTGTTCTTCGGCCTGGTCGTGGTGCTGACGATGATGGCCTCGATGAGCTTCGATCCGCGATTGATCTGGGATGCAGAGAAAGAAGATGTCAGATAACCCTCACCACACCGAATCACCTGCCGGCACACCCGAGATCAGGCATCGGCCGGTCCGCGTCTCGCTGGTCTGGCTAGTGCCCATCGCCGCCGCGCTGGTGGGCTTTTCCATGGTCATGCAGAACTGGCTTTCTGCCGGGCCGCAAATCACCGTGAGCTTCGAGACCGCCGAAGGGCTCGAAGCCAACAAGACACAGGTCAAGTACAAGAACGTGGTCATCGGCCAAGTCACCGCCATCAACCTCAGCGAGGATCACACCCGTGTCATCGCTACGGTCGACTTGGATCAGCACGCCGAGCCTTTCACTCGTGAAGACACCAAATTCTGGGTCGTGCGGCCGCGCATCGGTGCCAGTGGTGTATCCGGCGTCGACACCCTGCTGTCCGGCGCCTTCATTGGGGCCGATGCCGGGCGCGCAGAGGAAACCCGTCGCGAATTCCTCGGCTTGGAAGCACCGCCACCGGTGACCTTCGGCGCCGAAGGCAAGCAGTTCACCCTGCGCAGCGATAATCTCGGTTCGCTCGGTGTCGGCTCGCCCCTGTACTTCCGCCGCCTTCAGGTCGGCCAGGTGATCTCTTTCGGGCTGGCCGACGATGGCAAGGGCGTCCAGGTTCAAGTGTTCGTCAACGCCCCTTACGATCGCTTCGTCACCGACGACACGCGCTTCTGGAACGCCAGTGGCGTCGATGTTTCCGTCGCTGCAGATGGCCTGCGGGTTAACGCCGAATCGCTCTCTACCATACTCGCCGGCGGCATCGCCTTCCGCGCCCCTAACTACAGCCCCGACGCCAGCCCGGCCGCGCCGGACAGCGAGTTCACGCTGTTTGCCGACGTGCGCCAGGCGATGGCGCCCGCCGATGGCCCACCGCGCTACGTGCAGATGCGCTTCGACCAGACCCTGCGCGGGCTGAACGTCGATGCGCCAGTAGAATTTCTCGGCGTCCCCATCGGCCGCGTGGTCTCGGTCAAGCTCGACTATGACGAAAAGAACAAAAGCTTCCCTGCTGTGGTCGGCGCGGTGATCTACCCCAGTCGGCTGGGCGCCGCGCATGACAAACTGTCCCAGGCCCTGGGCGGAGATACTGAAGAACACACCGCCCGCCTCATGCAAATGTTCGTCGACCGCGGCCTGCGGGCGCAGGCACGCACCGGCAATCTGCTCACCGGCCAACTGTACATCTCACTGGATTTCGACCCGCGGGCGCCCCAGGTCGCCTTCGATCAGCATGCCCGGCCCATGGTCATCCCGACCATCGCCGGCAGCTTCGACAAATTGCAGGAGCAACTGCAGGCCATGGTCGACAAGCTCAGCAAGCTGCCTATCGAAACGCTGGCCGACAACCTGAATGGCAGTCTCGACGAGCTGCGCCAGACCTTGAAGCAGGTCAACGGCGATGTCCTGCCGCAGCTGCAGCGCACCCTGGAGCGATCGGAGCAGACCCTGCAGAACGCCAACCAGGCGCTTGCTGAAAACTCGCCACAGCGCCAGCAACTAGGCGATACCCTCAATGAAGTCCAGCGCGCAGTACGCTCCGTGCGGACACTGTCGGACTACCTCAGCCGTCACCCCGAATCGCTGATCCGCGGCCGCAGCGGCGACGAAACGCCGGCGAACTACAAAGGCCAAGCCACCTCGCGAGAACTGAATTCGGAGCACCAGCCATGAATCTGCGCCCCTCTCTGCTCATGCTAGCCGGCGCGTTCGTCCTGAGCGCCTGCAGCTCGACCCCGACGCGCTATCACACGCTCATCGCCGCCCAGCCGCACATGACCGAAGCGCCAGCCGAAGCGGCCGGATTCCAATTGCAGGTGCTACCGGTGCGCATTCCGGTACAGACGGACCAGCCGAGCCTGGTGGTGCGCGAAAGCGATGGCCGCTTGGCGATCCTGGAAACCGCACTCTGGGCCTCGCCCCCTGCAGACGAATTCCACGATGCGCTAGCGATCGAACTGCAACAGCGCCTCGGCGTGCGTGACCTGGCAGGTCTGCCTGGTCGGACGAACGTTCCAGTGGTGAGCCTGCGCACCGACGTTCGTCGCTTCGATTCGCTGCCCGGCCGGCATGCTGCCCTGGACGTCATGTGGAGCCTGGAACTGAGCGAGCGCGGCCGGCAGAGCCGGGCGCTGACCTGCGCCAGCGTGATCCACGAACAGGCCGGCAGCGAGGTGGACAGCCTGGTACTGGCCCACCAGCGTGCTATCGCCGGGCTGGCGGCCACCATCGCCCAAACGGCACGCCAATGGGCAGCGAATCCCGACAGTGACTGCCCACAGCCATAGCTGCCGGTACCGCCCGAGGCCCGCCCCATCCAGTCGAGCTAATAGTCTTCCGGTCGGAAGCGGGCCAGCGGATTTTCCGGTAGCATTCGCGCAAGTTCGATCCGCCTGGAAATCTGCATGTCCGACCGTATCACCCTTCTTCGTCCCGACGACTGGCACATCCATCTGCGCGACGGCGCAGCGCTGTCACACACCGTGGCGGACGCCGCGCGCCAGTTCGCTCGCGCGATCATCATGCCGAATCTCGTGCCGCCGGTACGCAACGCCGCCGAAGCCGATAGCTATCGCCAGCGGATCATCTCCGCCCGTCCGAAGGGCAGCGCCTTCGAGCCGCTGATGGTGCTCTACCTGACCGACGGCACGCAGCCTGACGACGTGCGTGCCGCCAAGGCCAGCGGCTACGTGTATGCCGCCAAGCTCTATCCGGCTGGCGCGACGACCAACTCGGCGTCCGGCGTGACCCGCATCGACAATATCTTCCCGGTGCTGGAAGCCATGGCCGAGGTCGGCCTGCCGCTCTTGGTCCATGGCGAGGTAACTCGCTCGGAAATCGACATCTTCGATCGCGAGAAATACTTCATCGAAGAGCAGCTGGGCCGGATCACAGAGCGCTTCCCGACGCTGAAGGTCGTGTTCGAACACATCACCACTCGCGATGCCGTGCAGTTCGTCAAGGCCGCCGGTAGCAACGTGGGCGCCACGATCACCGCACATCACCTGCTCTACAACCGCAACCACATGCTGGTGGGCGGGATTCGTCCGCACTTCTTCTGCCTGCCGGTACTCAAGCGCAACGTTCACCAGGAAGCCCTGCTGGACGCCGCCACCAGTGGCAGCCCGAAATTCTTTCTCGGCACGGACTCAGCGCCTCACGCCCAGCATGCCAAGGAAAACGCCTGCGGCTGTGCCGGCTGCTACACCGCCTATGCCGCGATCGAGCTTTATGCCGAGGCATTTGAACAGCGCAGCGCACTGGATCGCCTGGAAGCCTTCGCCAGCCATTTCGGCGCCGATTTCTACGGTCTGCCGCGCAATACCGAGCAGATCACACTGGTGCGCGAACCCTGGAATGTGCCTGGCCACCTGCCCTTCGGGGAGCACAACGTCGTGCCCCTACGCGCGGGTGAAACCCTGCAATGGCGTCTGGAGGCAAGCGCATGAGTGAGGACTCGTTCGACGACGACCTGGAAAACAACCTCTCGGGAAAACCGCGCTCGCCCATGGCACGACGCTTTCGCGGCTTCCTGCCGGTCGTAGTCGACGTCGAATGCGGTGGCTTCAATTGCGCCACCGATGCCCTGTTGGAAATCGCTGCGGTGACCATCGGCATGGACGAACAGGGCCTGCTCTATCCGCAGGAAACGATGTTCTTCCGGGTCGAGCCCTTCGCCGGCGCCAATATCGAAGCCGCCGCGCTCGAGTTCACCGGAATCAAGCTGGATCACCCCCTGCGCATGGCCGTCGCCGAATCCCACGCGATGGGCGAGATCCTGCGCAGCGTACGCAAGGCGGTGAAATCGGCCGGTTGCAAACGCGCCATTTTGGTTGGCCACAACAGCAGTTTCGACTTGGGCTTTCTCAACGCGGCGATTGCCCGTTGCGATATCAAGCGCAACCCCTTCCACCCCTTCTCCAGCTTCGACACCGCCACCCTCGCCGGCCTTGCCTACGGCCAGACCGTGCTGGCCAAGGCCTGCCAGGCCGCCGGTATCGACTTTGATGGTCGCGAGGCCCATTCGGCCCGCTACGACACCGAGAAGACCGCCGAGCTGTTCTGCGGAATCGTCAATCGGTGGAAGGAAATGGGTGGCTGGGAAGAGTTCGACGAATAAGCTCAAAACGGAGGTGATGCCCGTAGGGTGGGCCGGGCAGCGCTCCGTTTCGGCCCACCAAAAGCCGCGGTCGACACGGGTGCCATTGCCCCCTCTAGTGGGACGGTGGGCTGAAGCCCACCCTATCTACTCCCACAAACGAAAAAGGCCAGTCATAAGACTGGCCTTTTTGCATCCAAGGTCGCTTACAGCGGCTTGCCGCGATTGCCGTGTTCGCTCACAAAAGCCTGCATGGCCTTGAGATCGTTCGCCAGTACGGTGCAACGCTCCGGACGCTCGAACAGGTCGGCCAGATGCGCCGGCAATTCCAGCGCCTTGCCGACACCGGCCTTCTCCACCGCCTCGGGGAATTTCACCGGATGCGCGGTACCCAGCGTTACCATCGGCGTCGACAGGCTGCGGCGGCATTCACGGGCGGCGTAGACGCCAATTGCAGTGTGCGGATCGAGCAGCTCGCCCGTCTTGGCGAACACTTCGGCAATGGTCTTGCAGGTCTGCTCGTCGTCCACGGCCAGGGAATCGAACAGCTTGCGTGCTTCGGTCCAGCGCTCTTCCTCGACCGACAGCTTGCCGCTGGCCTTGAAGGCGCTCATCAGCTCAGCCACGGCAGCGCCGTTGCGGCCGTGCAGGTCGAACAGCAGGCGCTCGAAGTTGGACGAGACCATGATGTCCATCGATGGCGACAGCGACGGATGCAGGGTGTCCTTGTCGTAGCGGTTGCCGCTCATGAAACGGTGCAGGATGTCGTTGCGGTTGGTCGCAACCACCAGCTGGCTGATCGGCAGGCCCATGTTGCGTGCCAGGTAACCAGCAAAGATGTCGCCGAAGTTGCCGGTGGGCACCGAGAACGCCACGGAACGCGCCGGGCCACCCAGCTGCAAGGCTGCATGGAAGTAATAGACGATCTGGGCCATGATCCGTGCCCAGTTGATCGAGTTCACCGCCACCAGACGGGTGCCCTTGAGGAAGCTCTGGTCAGCGAAGCTGTCCTTGACCATCTCCTGGCAGTCGTCGAAGTTGCCCTCGATGGCGATGTTGTGGATGTTGTCGCCGAAGATGGTGGTCATCTGCCGACGCTGCACTTCCGAAACGCGGTTGTGCGGATGCAGGATAAAGATGTCGACGTTATCGCAACGGCGGCAACCTTCGATCGCAGCCGAGCCGGTGTCGCCCGAGGTCGCGCCGATGATCACTACGCGCTCGCCGCGCTTGGCCAGGACGTAGTCAAGCAGGCGACCGAGCAGTTGCAGGGCGAAATCCTTGAACGCCAGGGTCGGGCCGTGGAACAACTCCATCACCCACTCGTTGCCGTCCAGCTGGCGCAGCGGCGCGACCGCGCTATGCGCGAATACACCATATGTCTCTTCCAGAATCTGCTTGAAATCGGCGTCCGGAATGCTGCCAGCCACGAACGGGCGCATCACCTTGTATGCCAGCTCGTGGTACGGCAGGCCGGCCCAGGAAGCGATTTCCTCGACGGTGAAGCGCGGCAGGTTTTCCGGCACGTAGAGGCCGCCGTCGCTGGCCAGCCCGGCCAGCAGCACATCTTCGAAATTCAGGGCCGGAGCCTGACCACGGGTACTGATGTAGCGCATTGTTCAAACCTTCGGTTTGAGCCTACAGCCCTGAAGCTCGAGTCTGGAGCCTGGCGATTCGCCCTGGCCTCCAGCTCCCAGCTTCCAGCTTCCAGCTCTGGTTAATTCAGCTGTTCCACACGAATCCGCACGACCTTGTCGACCACATCATCGAGCGTCTCGAGTGCCGATATGGCCTCATCGATGCGCTGCTCGATCACACGATGGGTCACCAGAATGACTGGCACCAGTCCGTCATGGACTTCCGCTTCCTTCTGCATGATCGATTCGATATTGATGCCGCGCTCGGACAGGATGGTCGCGACCTGGGCCAGCACGCCTGGATGATCCTTGGCCTGGATGCGCAGATAGTAGGCACTCTCGCAGGCGGTGACCGGCAGAATCGGATGAGCCGACAGGGAATCGGGCTGGAACGCCAAGTGCGGCACGCGGTTGTTCGGGTCGGTAGTCAGCGCTCGCGCCACGTCTACCAGGTCGGCAACCACGGCCGAGGCGGTTGGCTCCATGCCGGCGCCTGCACCGTAATAAAGCGTCGAGCCCACCGCATCACCATTGACCATCACCGCATTCATCACGCCATTGACGTTGGCGATGAGGCGATCAGCGGGGATCAGCGTCGGATGCACGCGCAGTTCGATACCAGCGTCGGTCCGGCGCGCGACGCCCAGGTGCTTGATGCGATAGCCCAGCGCCTCAGCGTAATTCACATCGGCTGTGGTCAGACGCGAAATACCCTCGGTATAGGCCTTGTCGAACTGCAGCGGGATGCCGAAGGCGATGGACGCGAGGATGGTCAGCTTGTGCGCGGCATCGATGCCTTCGACGTCGAAGGTCGGATCGGCCTCGGCATAGCCAAGCGCCTGGGCTTCCTTGAGCACGTCCTCGAAGGCGCGGCCCTTCTCGCGCATCTCGGTGAGAATGAAGTTGCCGGTGCCATTGATGATACCGGCCAGCCAGTTGATACGGTTGGCCGCCAGCCCCTCGCGGATCGCCTTGATTACCGGAATGCCGCCCGCCACCGAAGCTTCGAAGGCGACGATGACGCCCTGCTCGCGGGCACGGGCGAATATCTCATTACCATGCACGGCGATCAGCGCCTTGTTGGCCGTGACCACGTGCTTGCCGTTCTCGATGGCCTTGAGCACCAGTTCGAGAGCCAGGGTGTAGCCGCCGATCAGCTCGACGATGATGTCGATTTCAGGATTGTTGGCGACGGCAAAAACATCGTCGGTAATGGAAATGGAGCCGGTGTCGCACTTGGGGTTGGGCTGTCGGGTCGCGATCTGCGCAACCTCGATTCCACGCCCGGCACGGCGGGCAATCTCCTCGGCGTTGCGCTTGAGCACATTGAAGGTTCCGCCACCGACGGTTCCCAGCCCACAGATGCCAACTTTCACCGGTTTCAAGCTGCACTCCCCATTCCCAGCGAACGGCCGGATGCACCAGCCGAACAAAAGAGTCGCACATTACGAATCGGCAGGGTTTTAGTCAAATCGCTGCGCGAAACGGCGGGCTGGCGACGCGCTAGTCTTTTGCCCCATCCAAGCCCAGGCGCTCATGCCACTGAGCCAGCGACTCGTCTGGATAGTCGGCGAAACACCTGTCGGCATCGAAGACCTGCGGCTCGACCCAGCTCGCCTTCGAGTCAAGCATCAGGTGAGTATGCTCGGGCGGCGTAGGAAGATCGGTGTCGATAGCCGACGCATGGGGGTGCACCAGCTCCGGCCAGTTGGGATCCCACAACCAGAGCGCGCTGCCGCAGTGCTTGCAGAAATGACGCTCACCGTCGCTGACACGAACTGCACCGGACTGCGGATCGACCATGCGCGCCCGATAGACGCTCAGGTGCTCGCGCCCTTCGACGTTCAGCGTCCGGTGATCGCCGCCCAGGTTGATCGCATAGCCGCCGCCACCTGCCGTCTTGCGACAGATGGAGCAGTAGCAGCGCATGAATGGGTAAGGCGTAGCCGACTCCAGCGAGAAACGCACGGCTTTGCAGTGACAGGAACCTTCAAGCTTCATGATCGCGCCCTCCGTCGGTATTGCAGACTTTGAGCGCTGGGAGCGAGACAGTTCAGTTTGGGCCGACGGGCGTCGCCAGGAAGACGCCGCCTCGTGCGATCACTTGGCTTTGAGAGCGATTTCAGCCAACTGGGGGGCTGGCTGGTAGCCGGGAATGATCTGCCCATCGGCGAGCACGATGGCCGGCGTGCCCTGCACACCTATAAGCTGGCCCAGCTCGTACTGCTCGGCGATCGGATTGTCACATGTGGCTGCGGGAAGCTCCTGACGGGCCTTGGCCTTGTTCATCGCCTCTTGCGGATCCTTGGCGCACCAGACGCTGGTCAGCGTATTGGCACCGTGACTGCCCATTCCCTGGCGCGGAAACGCCATGTAGCGAACTTCTACACCCAGACGGTTCAGTTCCGGCACTTCGCTGTGCAGCTTCTGGCAGTAGCCGCAATCGGTGTCGGTGAACACCGTGATGTGGGTCTTGGGTTTTTCCGGCGCGAAGATCACCATCTGCTTGAGCGGAATCGCATCGATGGCCGCGGCGACCGACTGGCTCTGAGCCTGTTCGGTGAGATTCAGTGCCTGGCCATCTTTGAACTGAAACAGATAGCCCTGAATGATGAACTGTCCATCGGCGCTGGCATACAGCTGGCGACCGCCCTTGAGCTGCACCTGGTAGACACCGGGCATAGGACTTTCGGCGATGGCCTCGATCGGCATATCGGGCTGGATGGACTGCAACGATTGACGGATCGCCTTGTCCGGATCGGCAGCCATGGAAAAGGAACTGGCCAGGCCCAAAGCCACGGCAGCGAACAGACGAATCACGCGCATGGAAACTCCTGGCGACATCGATCAAGGGGTGGGCGCGAAGATTATCATAGCCACCGTCCAAGCAACTGCCGGGACGGCCTTGGATGATGGGTTTGTGGGCTACAGCGCACCTCGATGGTGGCCGCTGGCCCAACCAGATCGGCCTTACACGTTGCGCTCAAACAATCACTTCGGCCAGCAGGTAGGGAATTCATTCGACCGATGTTCGCATGCTGCCGATTTCCCTCCTCGAGTCCGGTCAGCCTCGCGGATGATGGCGGGCGTGCAGCTCCTGCAGGCGTGCACGGGCGACATGGGTATAGATCTGGGTAGTCGACAGATCGCTGTGACCCAGCAGCATCTGCACGGTGCGCAGGTCAGCACCATGGTTGAGCAAATGCGTGGCGAACGCATGGCGCAGCGTATGCGGCGATATCGTCGCGCTGATACCTGCCACCGAGGCATGCAGTTTGATTCGGTGCCAGAAGGTCTGTCGGGTCATCTGAGTGCCACGCAGGCTTGGAAACACCACATCGCTCGGCTTGTCGCCCAGCAACAGGCCGCGAGCCTGACGAAGGTAACGCTCGAGCCAGTGCAAGGCCTCTTCTCCCAGCGGTACCAGACGCTCTTTGTTGCCCTTGCCGAGAGTGCGCAGCACACCCTGACGCAGGTTGATCTGGTCGAGGCTCAGCGAAATCAGCTCGGTCACCCGCAGCCCGCAGGCATAAAGCACTTCCAGCATCGCCCGATCACGCAAGCCGAGCGGGTCGCCAATATCCGGGGCGGCCAACAACGCTTCGACATCCGCCTCGGACAGCGTCTTGGGCAAGGGTTGCCCCAACTGCGGCAGATCGACCTGCAAGGTCGGATCGACACTAATCGATCCCTCGCTCAGCAGAAAACGATAAAAGCTACGTAGGCCAGATATAAAGCGCGCGGTGGAGCGCGCCTTGTAGCCGTTGGCCTGACGCCAGGCGAGATGATCGAGAATGATCACGCGCCCGACATCTTCCAGCTTCAGGTCACGCTCGGCCAGCCAGCCGTTGAACAGCGCCAGGTCACTGCGATAGGCATCCCGTGTGTTGTCTGACAGCCCCTTCTGCAGCCACAAGGCATCCAGAAAGCGGTCAATTACAGGGGCATCTAGGGCAGGCATGGCGGTATCCGAAAGACTCGACGCGGCAGTGTTTCACAAGGCAGCAGCAAACAGCCAGCGTGGTCAGGCGTGATCAGGCAGTACCGGCACCGGCCGGTTGTCATCGCCCACTGCGACGAAGCTGAAGGTGCCCTTGATGGCCAGCTCGCGTCCGTCGTGATACATGCTCTCGACGAACACCTCGACGTCCACTTTCAGGCTGGTATTGCCCACTTTAACCACGCGGCCGATCAGCTCGACGATGGAACCGGCGGGAATCGGGTGATTGAAGTCGATCCGGTCGGAAGACACGGTGACCAGCGGCAGCCGGCAGAAGCGCGTGGCGGTGATGAACGAAACCTCGTCCAACCAGGCCAGGGCCGTGCCGCCGAACAGAGTGTTGTGATGATTGGTGGTCGGGGGGAATACCGCTTTGGTCACGTGGGTGACGGACAGATCGGTACGACGCTGAATTTCGATTTTTCTCGGGGTCATGCCACTTCTCGCAAGTTATGTGGCCGCCGTGCTGCGAATCTTGTCGTTGTTGTCACGCTACCAGGCACGCAGGCAGGGAACGGTTATCAGGTTGTTCAACGAGTCTCGAATGATTTATCCCAGTAACGAAAAAGCAGCCCGAAGGCTGCCTTTTTCTTGCAAGGAGCGCAGTCCTCAGGACAGCTTTTCCTTGATACGGGCTGCCTTGCCGGACAGCGCGCGGAGGTAGTACAGCTTGGCCTTGCGAACATCGCCGCGGCGCTTGACGCTGAGGCTGTCGACCATCGGGCTGTAGGTTTGGAAGGTACGCTCCACACCCACACCGTTGGAGATCTTGCGCACGGTGAAGGCACTGTTCAGACCACGGTTACGCTTACCGATCACGACCCCTTCGAAGGCCTGCAGACGCTCACGCTCGCCTTCCTTTACCTTGACCTGAACGATCACGGTGTCGCCGGGGGCGAACGGAGGCAGTTCTTTGGTCATCTGCTCGGCTTCGATCGCCTGGATAATCTTGTTGGTCATGCTGTGTGCTCCTGAGACAAGCCCTTGTGGCCTGCCATCGATACGTTAACTATCGTCCCGCTGATGGATGTATTCCTTCAGCAGCTTCTGTTCTTCTCCAGAAAGCGAGCGGCCATCCAGAAGATCGGCACGGCGTTCCCAGGTCCTTCCGAGGGATTGCTGCAAACGCCAACGCCGGATGTGTTCATGGTTGCCGCTGAGCAGCACCTCTGGAACACGTTTATCCGCATACACTTCCGGTCGCGTGTAGTGCGGGCAGTCGAGCAGGCCGTCCGTAAACGAATCCTCCTCGGCGGAATCAGCATGACCCAGTGCTCCGGGAAGCAAGCGAGTCACTGCATCGATTAGCACCATGGCCGGCAGTTCACCGCCGGACAACACGTAATCGCCAATCGACCATTCCTCATCGACGTGCGCTTCGATAAAGCGCTCATCTATACCTTCGTAGCGACCAGCAATGAGGATAAGCGCCTCCTCCTTCGCCAAGTCGCGGACGTCGGCCTGTTTCAGCTGACGCCCCTGAGGCGACAGGTAAATCACCTTCGCCTTCACGCCAGCGGCCTGCCTGGCATCGGCCAGGGCAAGCTCAAGCGGTTTGATCTTCATCACCATGCCGGGACCACCACCGAAAGGCCGGTCGTCCACCGTCTGGTGACGATCTTCGGTGTAGCTCCTGGGATTCCAGCACCGCAACTGGAGCATCCCCTGCTTTACCGCGCGACTGGTGATCCCATAGTCGCTGATAGCAGCGAACATGTCCGGGAACAGGCTAATGACCTCAACACGAAAACTCGGCATGTCGCTCAGAAATCCGCGTCCCATTCGACATGCATCTCGCCTACTTCTAGATCGACCTTCAACACGCAAGGGTCGGTATAGGGCAGCAGCCGCTCACGATCGTCCAGGCTGCCGTCGCACGGCTTGACCACCAGGACATCGTTGGCACCGGTTTCGAGCAGATGGTCAACCCGTCCGAGCAATTGCCCGAGCTGGTTGATGACCTTCAGGCCCTGAAGCTGATACCAGTAATATTCCTCTCCGGTCAGTGGCGGAAGCTCACTACGAGGAATGCAGATCTCGAAGTCGGCGTAGGTTCGCGCAACTTCCCGATCGGTCAACCCTCTCAGCGTAGCCACCAGGATTTTGCCCTGGAGACGCCCACTAACCAGCTCGACCTGCTTGACCTCGTCACCTCGCCTGAGCGTCCAGCGACGATAATCCAGCAGATTGTCGATCGGATCGGTAAAGGAATAGACCTTTACGTCACCACGCACGCCATGCACCGAAACGATTTTGCCGATTACGATCAGATCTTCGGCCGGGGCAGACGTTGCGTTCATACGATTCAGGCAGCGGCCTTGGCAGCTTCCTTCAGCAACTGAGCAACGCGCTCAGACGGCTGTGCGCCCTGGCTCAGCCAGTAAGCGGCACGCTCCTGGTTTACAGACAGCTTCACTTCCGCACCCGAAGCGATCGGGTTGAAGAAACCGATACGCTCAACGAAGCGACCGTCGCGCGGATTGCGGCTGTTGGTCACGGTCAGGTGGTAGAAAGGGCGCTTCTTGGAGCCGCCACGGGCGAGACGAATAGTTACCATGTGAACATCGTTCCTGTAGTCGGTGCTAACTTAAGGCACACACTTAAAATGGGCCTGGGCCCGAAAGGCCGCGCATTTTACGAGTAAAAGCAGCAAGCTTCAAGCCGCAAGCTACAAGTAAATGCAAAACCCGAACGCGCCGGATCATTTACTCATGGCCTGACAGCCCGGGGCTTGCAGCTGTCGTTCAAAATTTCGGCATCCCGCCGCCGGGGAACATACCGCCCATGCCGCGCATCATCTTGGCCATGCCGCCCTTGCCGGTAACCTTCTTCATCATCTTCTGCATCTGCTTGTGCTGCTTGATCAGCCGCCCGATGTCCTGCACCTGAGTACCCGATCCCATGGCGATGCGGCGCTTGCGCGAGCCGCTGATGATGTCCGGATTGCGACGTTCGACGGGCGTCATCGAGTTGATGATGGCTTCCATCTGCTTAAATTGCTTTTCCGCAGCGCCCTGGGCGTTACCCATCTGGGACAGATTCATGCCACCGATCGAGGGCAGCTTGTCCATCAGCCCGCCTAGGCCACCCATGTTCTTCATCTGCTGCAGCTGGTCGCGGAAGTCTTCGAGGTCGAACCCCTTGCCCTTCTTCAGCTTCTTGGTGAGTTTCTCGGCCTTCTCGCGGTCGAGGGTCTGCTCGGCCTGCTCGATCAGGCTGAGCACGTCGCCCATGCCGAGGATGCGCGAAGCGATGCGATCTGGATGGAAAGGCTCAAGCGCATCGCTCTTCTCGCCCATGCCGAGGAACTTGATCGGCTTGCCGGTGATGTGACGCACCGACAACGCGGCGCCACCACGAGCATCACCATCGACCTTGGTCAGCACCACGCCAGTCAGCGGCAAGGCTTCACCGAAGGCGCGGGCTGTGTTCGCGGCGTCCTGACCGGTCATGGCGTCGACCACGAACAGCGTCTCAGCCGGGTTGATGGCGGCATGCACGGCCTGGATCTCCGCCATCATCTCGGCGTCAATGGCCAGGCGACCGGCGGTATCCACCAGCACCACGTCGATGAATTTCAGCTTGGCTTCGCGGATCGCCGCCTGGGCGATCTCTACCGGCTTCTGGCTGGTGTCGGAAGGGAAAAAGGTCACCCCGACTTCAGCGGCCAGGGTCTCGAGCTGCTTGATTGCCGCGGGACGGTAGACATCGGCAGACACCACCAGTACGGATTTCTTCTTACGCTCCTTGAGGAAGCGCGCAAGCTTGCCCACCGTGGTGGTCTTGCCCGCACCCTGCAAGCCGGCCATCAACACTACGGCGGGCGGCGCCACGTTCAGTGCCAGATCTTCGTTGGCCGCCCCCATCAACTCTTCCAGCTCGGCGCGGACGATCTTCACGAATGCCTGGCCTGGCGTCAGGCTTTTAGATACCTCCGTTCCGACCGCCCGATCTTTGACCTTGGCGACGAAATCCTTGACCACCGGCAGCGCGACGTCAGCTTCGAGCAGTGCCATCCGCACTTCGCGCAGGGTGTCCTTGATATTGTCCTCGGTCAGCTTGGCCTTGCCGGTGACATGGCGAAGCGTCTGGGAGAGGCGATCGGTTAGGTTTTCAAACATGTGCCGTTTCCACGCTGGATGTGGTTAAGGCAGCGATTATAGAAGCTGCAAGCCTCGGGCCGGTACCCCGCCGACCGTGCTTTTCATCGCCACAGGCCAGCCAGCGCCAACAACCGAGCACCGCATCATCCGATAACGCGCCCACACACCGAGCCACGCGGCGCCATACCGCTCGCCTGCACGCTTTTTTGCGCTCGGTGTTTGTGCCACACTCAGCGCCTTTCGAGCCTGTTAACAGACCTATGCACCCTCTGCTACCGAGCCTAGCTGCCGCCTGCCTTTATGCTGGCGTCACCGGATACCAAGGCCTACGCCTGGCGCAACGCACCGTGCCGAATAAGCGCCTGCTTATCGTCCTGGGCGCCTTGGCGCTCGTTGCGCACGGGGTGAGCCTGTTCATCCAACTGCTGTCGCCAAGCGGACTGCACCTGGATTTCTTCACGGCCTCGAGCCTGATTGCCGCAGCCGTGATTCTCTTAATTCTGCTCGCGCTTCATCGCATGCCAGTCGAGAATCTTCTGCTGCTTCTTTTTCCGCTCGGTTGTCTGACAGTGCTTTTCGCCCAGTTCGCGCCGTCCGGCACCGCGCCGGCCATCAGCGAGGAGCCAGGGATACTGGCACATATCCTGTTTTCCATTCTTGCTTACGGGATGCTTACGATTGCGGTCTTTCAGTCACTGCTGCTGCTCCTGCAGGACCACCACCTCAAGCACAAACACCCGTCCGGCCTGATCAAGAACTTCCCGCCCCTACAAACCATGGAGAGCCTGCTGTTCGGCTTCCTCCTCGCCGGCTGGCTGCTGCTATCGGCATCGCTGATTTCCGGCTGGCTGTTCCTCGACAATCTGTTTGCCCAGCATCTGGTGCACAAAACACTGCTATCAGTCATCGCCTGGGTAATCTTCGGCCTGTTGCTGTGGGGGCGCCATCAGCTTGGCTGGCGCGGCTACAAGGCCATTCGCTGGACGCTGGCGGGCTTCTGTCTGCTGATGTTGGCCTATTTCGGCAGCAAGCTGGTCCGCGAATTCATCCTGCACATTTAGGGCCGCCACGTGGAAAATCTACATCCCGGCTTTCTGGTTGGCCTGCTGGTCTTCCTGCTTTTGTGCTCGGCATTTTTCTCAAGCTCCGAAACTGGGATGCTCAGCCTCAACCGCTACCGCCTACGCCATCAGGCCAAAGCCGGGCACCGCGGCGCAAAACGCGCCAGCGCGCTACTGGCACGACCTGATAGGTTGCTCGGGACCATCCTGGTCGGCAACAACTTCGTCAACATCCTCGCTTCGTCCATCGCCACCGTGCTGGCAATCAAGCTGTGGGGCGAGGCCGGGATCGCAATCGCCACGGTCGGCCTGACCATCTTTCTGCTTATCTTTGGCGAAATCACGCCAAAAACCCTGGCCGCTCTACGACCTGAATTGGTCGCCTATCCGGTCAGCCTTCCGCTTCTGTTGTTGCAGAAAGTGCTGTATCCGTTGGTAGCACTGCTCGGCTGGATCAGCAATGGACTACTCAAGCTGCTCGGTGTGGACCCGTCCAAGAAAGGCACCGACAGCCTGTCCACCGAAGAGCTACGCAGCGTGGTGCGTGAATCCGGTAGCGATCTGCCGCTGAATCGACAGAACATGCTGCTCGGCATTCTCGACCTCGAGCGGGTGACCGTCGATGACATCATGATCCCGCGCAACGAAGTCGCCGGCATTGATCTTGAGGATGACCTGGAAACCATCGTTGGCCAGTTACGCACCACACCGCACACTCGCTTGCCAGTGTTCCGCAAGGACATCAACCAGATCGAAGGTATCGTGCACATGCGGCAGATCGCCCGCCTGCTCAGTCACGACCAACTAACCAAGGACAGCCTGCTAGAAGCCTGCAACGAGCCCTATTTCGTCCCCGAAAACACCCCGCTCTCTACTCAGCTGCTCAATTTTCAAAAACAAAAACGACGCATCGGCATCGTGGTGGATGAATATGGCGATGTACTGGGGATCGTTACCCTGGAAGATATTCTCGAAGAGATCGTTGGCGAGTTCAGCAACCAGGACGCCTTGCGCAGCCCGGATATACACCCCCAGGACGATGGCACCCTGGTGATAGACGGCGCCGCCTATCTGCGCGAAGTAAACCGAGCGCTGAGCTGGCAATTACCCTGCGACGGGCCGAAGACGCTTAACGGATTGATTACCGAAGCGCTTGAACATATTCCTGATAGCGGTATCTGCCTGCAGATTAAGCAGTATCGATTCGAAGTCTTGCAGGCCGCAGACAATCGCGTCAAAAGCGTGCGCGCCTGGGTGGCCGAAGATATCCAGGAAGAACCGAGCGACACGCCATAATTCGTTGCGTCGCCCGGTCCCGCCTGAGTTTCAGAATTCGATATCGATAGCCGAGGCCACCCGCATCGCCTTGGCACGCGCAGCCTCGATTGACATGTCGCGAGCCAGCGCCACCCCCATTCGCCGCTGCCCACTGACGCCCGGCTTGCCGAACAGACGCAGTGCGGTATCTGGCTCGGTCAGCGCCGCGGCCAGATTACCGAAGCTCACCTGCCCGGACTCGCCTTCCACCAGCACCACGGCTGAAGCCGACGGCCCGAACTGACGGATCACAGGTACCGGCAGCCCAAGAATTGCCCGGGCATGCAGCGCAAACTCGGAAAGATCCTGGGAGACAAGGGTCACCAGGCCCGTATCGTGCGGCCTGGGTGAAACCTCGCAGAACCAGACCTTGTCGCCCTTGATGAAAAGCTCGACGCCGAAAATACCGCGCCCACCCAGCGCGTCGGTGACCGCCAGCGCAATGCGTTCAGCCTCAGCCATTGCGCCTGCAGTCATCGGCTGCGGCTGCCAGGATTCCTGATAATCACCTTTTTCCTGACGATGCCCAACCGGCTGGCAGAAGGTGGTTCCAGCTGCATGCCGAACGGTCAGCAGCGTGATTTCATAGTCGAAATCGACGAAACCTTCGACGATCACCCGTCCTTTCCCGGCTCGACCACCAGCTTGCGCATAGTCCCAGGCCGTGGCGATATCGGCTTCACTTCGCAGGACCGACTGGCCCTTGCCGGACGAACTCATAACAGGCTTGATCAGACAGGGAAAGCCGAGCAAGGAAGCCGCCGCGCGACATTCCTCCAGCGAGTCGGCGAAACGGTACGGCGAAGTCGGCAGACCCAGCTCCTCAGCAGCCAAGCGGCGAATACCCTCGCGGTTCATGGTGAGCTGCGCGGCCCGCGCGGTGGGGATAACCGTATAGCCTTCGCGCTCCAACTCCACCAGCGTCGCGGTGGCGATCGCTTCGATTTCCGGCACGATGAAATGCGGGTTTTCCTGTTCGATGATCGACCTCAGCGCATCGCCGTCGAGCATGTCGACGACATGGTGACGGTGCGCCACCTGCATGGCAGGAGCGTTGGCGTAACGGTCCACCGCGATGACCTCAACGCCCAAGCGTTGAAGCTCGATGACCAGCTCCTTGCCGAGCTCACCGGAACCACAGAGCAGCACACGGGTTGCACTAGCCGACAGCGGAGTACCTATTCGGGGCATGGAAGTCCTCGTTGTACAGACACTAATAAAGTCGCGCCGACGCGTTGCTCTTCAGCGTCAGAACAGCAGCCCGCTGACGCGTGCCCGCTCGTGACAACGCAGCAGCACCTGACGCCGCTCCAGATTGTCCATCCGGCTCCAGCGACGGATTTCGTCGATGCTGCGCTGGCAGCCGGTGCAGAAATCGTCTTCGTCCAGCGCGCAGATGCTGACGCAGGGAGACGCAACCGGCTTGCCGTCAGCAGTCAATCGTCCTGCTCCGCCAGGTCCCGCGCGTAGCGCTGGGCGTTGTGTACGTAATGCGCAGCGCTCGCTTCGAGCATCTTCTTCTGCTGTTCGGTCAGCTCGCGAACCACTTTTCCGGGCGACCCGACCACCAGCGAGCCATCGGGGATTTCCTTACCTTCGGCAATCAGTGTGTTGGCGCCGATGATGCAGTATTTGCCGATCTTCGCCCCGTTGAGGATCACCGCGTTGATCCCCACCAGGCTGTAATCGCCGACAGTACACCCGTGCAGCATGGCATTGTGCCCAACGGTGACGCCAGTTCCCAGCGTCAGGGGGTATCCCATGTCGGTGTGCATGACACTGCCATCCTGCACGTTGCTATTTACGCCGACATGGATCAGTTCGTTGTCGCCACGCAGCACCGCGCCGAACCAGACGTTGGCGCCTGCATCCAAGCGGATCTTGCCGACCAGCGTGGCGCTTGGCGCGACCCAGCTCTCGGGGTGGGTTTCGACGCGGGAATCACCCAGGCGATATTTCACGGTCATGACCTCTTCTGGCTCAGATCGATATAAGAAGCGGGAGGGCTGTGCATCTCGATCCCGGCGTCGTATACCAGGTTCACCAGCTCGACGATCATGATGGCCGTCAATCCCCAGATTTTGTATTCGCCATAGCGGTAAGACGGGACGTACCAGGCGACACCCTGGTAATCGATTCGGTGAGTCACCTCGCGCGTGTCCTGGCAGAAAAATTCCAATGGCACGGAAAACACCGAAGCGATCTCGGCATCGTTAGCGCGGTATTCGACATAGTCCGGCACGATGCCGACATAGGGCGTGACGTGGATGCCATGCAGCGAAACGAGGCTACTCAGCGGCCCTACGATTTCCACCATTCCTGGCGCCAACCCGACTTCTTCTTCCGCTTCACGCAGTGCGGTATGAACAAGGTCTCGATCATCGGGATCGCGTCGACCACCGGGAAATGCGACCTCACCGCCGTGTGTGGACAGGCCACTGGCACGGAGGGTCAGGACCAGTTCCGGCGAATCGCCACGCGTGATGGGCATCAAGACCGCCGCTTCGGGCATCCGGCCTTCCGGCTCCAGAAGATGCGGGGAATAGTCACGCACCCGTTGGAGTATCTTGTCCAGCATGAAACGTCTCTTTCCGTCTTTGGCAAGCATCATGGCATGAATCACCGAGGCGCCCAAGACAGGCGCAACCAAAACCGTGCCCAACTGCAATCGAGAGTGGCACGAATGGACTTCTCACGACAAACTAGTTCTGGGCGGTAGCTCGTGCGTGTTCGACCAAGGCTGTAACGATGATCCGTAAACCGAAGGAAGCGCGATGAAATACTGCAGCCAATGCGGCAGCACAATCACAGAACGAGTACCTGACGGAGATAACCGAACTCGCTTCGTCTGTGCAGGCTGCGACACGGTTCATTACCAGAACCCACGGATCGTCGCCGGTTGCCTGCCCGTCTGGGGCGATTCTGTATTGCTCTGTCGGCGCGCAATCGAGCCACGACGTGGCTATTGGACATTGCCGGCCGGCTTCATGGAAAACGGCGAAACCATGCAGCAGGCAGCGGAGCGAGAGACGTTGGAGGAAGCCTGCGCCAGAGTTACGGATCTACGTCTCTATACGTTGTTCGATCTACCGCACATCAATCAGGTCTACACGTTCTTTCGCGCCGAGCTGGTCGATGATGGATTCTGTGCAGGCGACGAGAGTCTTGAGGTCAAGCTTTTCAGCCAGGCCGAGATCCCTTGGTCAGAGCTGGCTTTCCCGACCGTGGGCCGTACCCTAGAATACTTTTTCGCCGACCGGGTGCAGCAGACCTTCCCGGTGCGCAACGAAGCCATCGCACCCATGCCGATGGCGCGCAGACAGGTCTGATGTCGTAAGGATTCAGGAACGCCTCATGCGCTGGCTGTTAGCGATCGTCTGCTTCACCTTTGCCACTCTTTCCCACGCCACCGCTGCGCCAGTCTTCGATGCTTCGTTTATCGACAAGGTGCTGGTGGTCAAGTCAGAACGCCAGCTGCACTTGATCAGCCGGGGCGTGACGATGAAAAGCTATCGCGTCTCGCTGGGAAAACAGCCGGGGCCCAAGCAGCGCGAAGGCGATCAACGAACGCCGGAAGGGCTGTACTGGATCGATTGGCGCAAAACGTCTGACAAGTACAACCTGGCGATGCACATCTCCTACCCGAACGCCAGGGATCTGGCCCGCGCCCGTGCCGAGGGGGCACGACCGGGCAGCATGATTATGCTTCACGGCACGCCGCTGGATGAGGAATACCCCGAGTGGTTCTTCCATACCCTCGACTGGACCGAGGGCTGCATCGCGCTGAAGAACGATGACATGCGGGAGATATGGAATCTGGTGAAAGACGGCACGCTGATCGAGATTCGTCCGTAGGTCAGTCGAAACTCCGACGCTGCTTCGTCTTCTCAGAAAACCATATCCGACAATCGCCAAACCTCGAACGCTGGCGTTTCGTAAGGGTGCGCCCGCTTGAGGGCCTTAACGCTGTCGTGGATCAACTCGTCGGCGACTACCAACTCCACCTTCCATTCCGAAACCGGCTGTACCTTACCCTGCTCGCCCAGATAGGGCTGACTGCCTTCCAGCGGTCGATACTGGCCGTGCCCGAGCACCTGCCAACAGCAATGGTCATAAGCCCCGATGCGACCGCCGCCCGCTGCGAAAACCGCTTCCTTGACTTCGCCCAGATGGCTTTCGGGAACATAGAAACACAGCTTGTACATCAACCTCTCCGGAACCAGGGGCAGAACAGATGCCCGCTTACAAAACCAATTTGCCAGAAGCCGAAACATCAAGCACTGCTACCGATCAACGATCAGACGTGTCCCCGCGGGCTTGGTTCAGCGAAACGCTGGTGACTGGTTCACAAAAAAAGCCCGGAGCACGCGCAGGTGTCCGGGCTTCTCTCAGTACTGCAGGGCTTCAGTCGACCCAGACCCGAACGTTGCGGAACATGCGCATCCAGCCACCGTCTTCCTGCCACTCATCTGGGCGCCAGGAGTTGGTCACGGCACGGAAGACACGCTCCGGGTGCGGCATCATGATGGTCACGCGACCATCGCGCGTGGTCAGGCCGGTGATACCGCGCGGGGAGCCGCCCGGGTTGGCCGGATAGCGTTCGGTGACCTTGCCGTGGTTGTCCACATAGCGCAGGGCAACGGTGCCGGATAGATCAGCTTCGAGCAATGCTTCCTCGCTTTCGAATTCAGCATGCCCTTCCCCGTGCGCAATAGCGATCGGCAGACGCGAACCGGCCATACCCTGAAGGAAGATCGACGGCGAATCCTGCACCTGGACCATGGCCACGCGTGCCTCGAACTGCTCGGAGCGGTTGCGCACGAAGTGCGGCCAGGACTCGCTACCAGGCACCAGCTCGTGCAGATTGGAAAGCATCTGGCAACCGTTACAGATACCCAGACCGAAGCTGTCGCTGCGCTCGAAGAAAGCGCTGAATTCCTCGCGCGCACGGCTGTTGAACAGGATCGACTTGGCCCAGCCTTCACCGGCGCCGAGCACGTCGCCATAGGAAAAACCGCCGCAGGCAACCAGGCCTTTGAAGCGTTCCAGGCTGATGCGTCCCGATAGAACGTCGCTCATGTGCACGTCTACAGCGGCGAACCCGGCGCGGTCGAAAGCGGCCGCCATCTCGGTCTGGCCGTTAACGCCCTGCTCACGCAGGATCGCCACCTGTGGTCGCACGCCGCGCTTGATGTAGGGCGCGGCGATGTCCTGGTTGACGTCGAAGCTGAGCTTGACGTTGAGGCCGGGGTTGTCCTCTTCCAGCAGCGCATCGAATTCCTGATCGGCACACTCAACGTTATCGCGCAGGCGCTGGATGCGATAGCTGGTCTCGCTCCACTGCTGTTGCAGCAGACGACGATCACCGCTGAAGACCTCGCTGCCGGCAAGCCGGATCGAGACGTAGCCATTGTTGGCCGGCTGGCCGATCACCGCAACGCAATCGCCAAGGCCGGCGGCGCTGAACTGGGCCAGCACGATTTCAGTGTCGTCCTGGCGCACCTGAATGACCGCGCCCAGCTCTTCGTTGAACAGCACGGCGGGGATCTCGTCCGCATCGTCCAGCAGACCGTCCAGGTTCAGGTTCAGCCCGCAGTGACCGGCAAAGGCCATTTCCAGCACAGTGGTCAACAGACCGCCGTCGGAACGGTCATGATAGGCCTGCAGCAGGCCATCGGCATTCAACCCTTGGATCACTGCGAAGAAGGCTTGCAGGTCTTCGGCATCGTCGACATCCGGTGCCTGGCGACCGAGCTTGCCGTACACCTGAGCCAGGATCGACGCGCCCATGCGGTTCTGGCCACGGCCCAGGTCGATCAAGATCAGGTCGGTGGCGCCCTTGTCCAGGCGCAACTGCGGGGTCAGCGTCTTGCGCACATCGACCACTGGCGCGAAGCCGGAGACGACCAGCGACATGGGCGAGGTGACGCTCTTCTCGGAGCCCTCCTCATCCCAGCGGGTCTTCATCGACATCGAGTCCTTGCCCACCGGAATGGTCAGGCCCAGCTGAGGGCAGAGTTCCATGCCGACGGCTTTGACCGTGTCGTACAGCCGCGCGTCTTCACCTGGGTGGCCGGCGGCGGCCATCCAGTTGGCGGACAGCTTGATGTCGGAGAGTTTTTCGATGCGGGCGGCGGCAAGGTTGGTCAACGTCTCGCCGATGGCCATGCGCCCTGATGCCGGTGCATCCAGCAGCGCCAGCGGGGTGCGCTCGCCCATGGCCATGGCTTCGCCGGTGTTGACGTCGTAGCTGGTAGTGGTCACGGCGCAGTCAGCCACCGGCACCTGCCAGGGGCCGACCATCTGATCGCGTGCCACCATGCCGGTGATGCTGCGGTCGCCGATAGTGATCAGGAAGCTCTTGCTGGCCACCGCCGGATGGCGCAGCACGCGGCCAACGGCGTCATCCAGATAGACCGAGGCTGCGCTGAAATCGTCGCCCAGCTCGGCTTCGCGGCTGGCACTGCGGTGCATGCGCGGCGTCTTGCCGAGCAGCACGTTGAGGGGCATATCCACCGGCTTGTTGCCGAAATGGCTGTCGGCCACGGTCAGGTGCGGCTCTTCGGTAGCCTCGCCAACCACCGCGAAGGGGCAGCGCTCGCGCTCGCAGATGGCCTTGAAACGTTCGAAATCAACGGCGTCCACCGAGAGCACGTAGCGCTCCTGGGACTCGTTGCACCAGATCTCGTGCGGCGCCATGCCCGGTTCGTCGTTGGGAATGTTGCGTAGATCGAAGCGACCACCACGACCGCCATCGTTGACCAATTCCGGGAAGGCGTTGGACAGTCCACCGGCGCCAACGTCGTGGATGAATTTGATCGGGTTCTGTTCGCCCAGCTGCCAGCAGCGGTCGATGACTTCCTGACAACGACGCTCCATCTCCGGGTTGTCGCGCTGCACCGAGGCGAAATCCAAATCCGCCGAGCTGGCGCCGGTGGCCATGGAGGATGCCGCGCCGCCGCCGAGACCGATCAGCATTGCTGGGCCACCGAGCACGATCAGCTTGCCGCCGACCGAGATCTCGCCCTTCTGCACATGGTCTTCACGGATATTGCCCAAGCCGCCAGCAAGCATGATCGGCTTGTGGTAGCCGCGCACTTCTTCGCCACGCGGGGTTTCGACGCTTTGCTCGAAGGTACGGAAATAGCCGGCCAGCGCCGGACGACCGAATTCGTTGTTGAATGCCGCGCCGCCCAGCGGGCCTTCGATCATGATGTCCAGCGGCGTGACGATGCGCTCTGGCTTGCCGTAGGGCTTTTCCCAGGGTTGCTCGAAGTCGGGAATGTTCAGATTGGACACAGTGAAGCCGGTCAGTCCGGCCTTGGGCTTGGAGCCGCGCCCGGTGGCGCCTTCGTCACGAATCTCCCCGCCCGAACCGGTGGCCGCGCCGGGGAACGGCGCAATGGCGGTCGGGTGGTTGTGGGTTTCCACCTTCATCAGGATGTGCACCGGCTGCTGGTGCGCGGCGTATTCGCCGGTTGCTGCATCCGGGTAGAAACGCCCGGCCACATTGCCGACGATGACCGAAGCGTTGTCCTTATAGGCCGACAGCACGCCCTCGGAATGCATCTGGTAGGTGTTCTTGATCATGCCGAACAGGGATTTGTCCTGGCTTTCACCGTCGATGTCCCAGCTGGCGTTGAATATCTTGTGCCGGCAATGCTCGGAGTTGGCTTGGGCGAACATCATCAGTTCGATGTCATGCGGGTTGCGCCCCAGCCCTTCGAAGCTGGTCACTAGGTAATCGATTTCGTCATCGGCTAGGGCCAGGCCCAGCTCGACGTTGGCCTTCTCAAGTGCGGCACGGCCACCGCCCAGCACGTCTACCGCGGTGAGCGGCTTGGGCTGGGCGTGGCTGAACAGGTTGGCGGCGTCTTCGAAGCGCTCGAGCACCAACTGGGTCATGCGGTCGTGCAGCGCGGCGGCGATCAGCTGTGCCTCGGCATCGCTGAGCTCGCCCTGCACATAGAAGGCGATGCCGCGCTCCAGGCGCTGGATCTTGCCCAGCCCGCAATTGTGGGCGATATCGCTGGCCTTGCTCGACCAGGGCGAAATGGTGCCGAAACGCGGCACCACCAGGAACAGTCGGCCAGCCGGCTCCTGCACTGGGACGCTCGGGCCATACTTGAGCAGCCGGGCGAGCACTTGCTCCTCGTCCGCACCAAGCGTGCCGGATACTTCAGCGAAATGAGCGAACTCGGCATACAGCCCGCTTACAGCGGGGACCTTCGCGGTCAGTTGTGCCAGGAGCTTGCCGTGACGGAAGGCGGAAAGAGCGGGAGCGCCGCGCAGGATCAACATCGTCGGAACAGCCTCGGAGAGGGAGCAGTCGGGCCGCGTATTCTAGCCTATGACGATGGGCAAGGGGCAGCTGGAAGCTGGAAGCTGGAAGCTGGAAGCGAATCAGTGTGCAGGTCGGGGCGCGCCCAAAGCCCGTCCAGCTTTTCTTCCAGCTTCCAGCTTCGGGCTTCGGGCTTCGGGCTTCCGGCTTCCGGCTGCCTTTAATGCAATATCTGGCTTAAGAACAGTTTCGTTCGCTCGTTGACTGGACTGGTAAAGAACACCTCCGGATCGGCCTGTTCGACGATCTCGCCCTTGTCCATGAAGATCACCCGATCGGCAACGGTACGGGCGAAGCCCATTTCGTGGGTCACGCAGAGCATGGTCATGCCGCTCTCGGCGAGGCCGACCATGGTATCCAGCACCTCCTTGACCATTTCCGGATCCAGCGCCGAAGTGGGTTCGTCGAACAGCATGATCTTGGGCTTCATACACAAGGCGCGGGCAATGGCGACACGCTGCTGCTGACCGCCGGAAAGCTGCCCGGGAAATTTGTCAGCCTGTTCCGGGATACGCACGCGCTCCAGGTAGTGCATGGCGATCTCCTCGGCCTCGCGGCGCGGCAGTTTGCGCACCCACATCGGTGCCAAAGTGCAGTTCTGCAGCACCGTCAGGTGCGGGAACAGATTGAAATGCTGGAAAACCATGCCCACTTCGCTGCGAATCGCCTCGATCTGCTTGAGGTCGCTGGTCAGCTCCACACCGTTGATCACGATTCGGCCTTTTTGGTGCTCTTCGAGCCGGTTGAGGCAGCGAATAGTGGTCGATTTGCCCGAGCCGGAAGGCCCGCACAGCACGATGCGCTCGCCCTGGGTGACGCTCAGGTCGATGTCCTTGAGTACATGGAACTGGCCGAACCACTTGTTCACGCCATGCATCTGGATGACCGGCTCAGCGGCCTGTTCCAGCCGAGGTGTATCGTTCATGCCTATCACTCCTTAATGTCGATGGCCCGTGTCGAGCTTGCGCTCCAGGTGCATGGAATAGCGCGACATGCCGAAACAGAAAATCCAGTAAACCAGAGCCGCAAAAACGTAACCCTCGGTGGACATGCCAAGCCAGGCAGGATCCGAAGTTGCGCGTTTGATGCTGTTGAGGAAGTCAAACAGGCCGATGATGATCACCAGGCTGGTGTCCTTGAACAGCGCAATGAAGGTGTTGACGATGCCCGGAATGACCATCTTCAGCGCCTGTGGCAGGATCACCAGGACCATGCTGCGCCAGTAGCCCAGGCCCATCGCCGCCGCCGCTTCGTATTGGCCCTTGGGTATCGCCTGCAGGCCGCCGCGTACCACTTCTGCGATGTAGGCGGCCTCGAAGAAGATCACCATCACCATGGCCCGCATCAGCTTGTCGAGGTTCATCTGCTCGGGCAGGAACAGCGGCAGCATGACCGATGACATGAACAGCACGGTAATCAGCGGCACGCCGCGCCAGAACTCGATGAAGGTGACGCACAGCACCCGGATCGCCGGCATGTCCGAGCGCCGCCCCAGCGCCAGCAGGATGCCCATCGGCAAGGCACCGGCAATGCCCACCGCGGCGATCACGATGGTCAGCATCAACCCGCCCCAGCGCGACGTCGGAACCGTTTCCAGACCGAAGAAGCCGCCGTGCAGTAGCCAGTAAGCCAGCAATGGATACAGCAGCAGATAACCGATGCCGTAGTGCACCTTGCGTGGCATCTGCCGGAAGAACAGCGGCGCCGCGCCGAGAATCGCCAGCCAGGCGGCGGCATCCACCCGCCAACGCAGCTCCGTCGGGTAGAAGCCGTACATGAACTGGCTGAAACGCGTCTGAATGAACACCCAGCAAGCACCTTCCCGGGAGCAGTCGGCGCGCGTCTCGCCGGTCCAGTCAGCCTTGATGATGGCCCAGTCGATGATCGGCGGGACGATCACCCAGATCAGATACAGGCCGACCAGCGTCATCAATGTATTGACCCAGCTGGAAAACAGATTGGCCCGTAGCCAACCGACAACGCCAATGTTGCGCGAAGGTGCTGGCAGGTCAGGCTTGAAAATATGAGTCGTCATGAGCCTGTCCTCACCGTTCGATCAGCGCGATGCGCTTGTTGTACCAGTTCATCAGTAGCGAAATGCTGATGCTGATGGCCAGGTACACGCTCATGGTGATGGCCATGGTTTCGATCGCCTGACCGGTCTGGTTGAGCACCGTGCCAGCGAACAGCGAGACCATGTCCGGGTAGCCGATGGCGGCCGCCAGCGAGGAGTTTTTCGCCAGGTTGAGGTACTGGCTGGTCAACGGCGGAATGATCACCCGCAACGCCTGCGGCACGATGACCAGCCGCAGCACACGGCTGGGTCGCAGCCCCAGCGAAGCGGCCGCTTCGGTCTGGCCATGGCTCACCGATTGAATACCGGCGCGCACGGTTTCGCCGATGAAAGCCGCCGTGTAGATCGACAGTGCCAACACGATGGACACCAGTTCGGGAATCACCACCCAGCCGCCACGAATGTTGAAGCGCTGCAGTTCCGGGATCTCCCAGAGGAACGGCCCGCCAAACACCAGTGCGCATAGCCCTGGAATCCCGATGAACAACCCGAGGCTGGTCCAGAACACCGGAAATGACTGCCCCGTGGCATGACGCCGGGCCCGCGCCCAGCGGTTGAGCAGGACGATGGCCGCCAGTGCCAGAAACATCGCGATCCAGAACGGCCAGAAGCCTTCCCCCGCGCTCGGCGAAGGCATCTGTATGCCCCGGTTGTTGACGAAGATGATGTCCCACAGGCTCAAGCTGTCGCGCGGCCCTGGCAACGGGCTGAGCACCGCGAAGTAGACGAAGAAGATCTGCAGCAGCGGCGGAATATTGCGGAAGATCTCGATATAAACAGTGGCAATCTGGCGGATCAGCCAGTTCGGCGACAATCGGCCCACTCCAAGAATGAAGCCGATGACAGTCGCCAGGATGATGCCGACCACGCTTACGAGCAGCGTATTGAGCAGACCGACCCAAAAGACCCGGCCGTATGAATCGCTTTCGCTGTAGTCGATCAGGTGTTGGGGGATGCCGAAACCGGCGGCGTTATCAAGAAATCCGAAACCGGAATTAATGCCCCGGTGGGCAAGATTGGTCTGGGTGTTGTGAAACAAAAACCAGCCGATCGCGATGACAGTAATGACGGCGATGATCTGAAACAGCCAGGCACGCGCCTGTGGATCCGTGAGCAGCGAGCCGCGCGCCGCCCCCGATTTGGCAATGGTTCGCATCAAGAAACCTCATTCGGCGCCGCCGGTACGAACGCACCGGCATCGCTCATCCTTGAAACAGGGCCGACTATCCGCCGGCCCGGCTCGATCAACGCACCGGCGGTGCGTATTGGAGGCCCCCATTGTTCCAGAGCGCATTCAGCCCGCGTTCAATCTTCAGCTCACTACCGGAGCCGATGTTGCGCTCGAACACTTCGCCGTAGTTGCCGACCTGCTTGACGATCTGCACTGCCCAGTCCTTCGGCAATTTCAGATCCTTGCCATATTCGCCTTCAGCACCCAGCAGACGCGCAACATCCGGATTCTTGGTGTTCTTCGCGGTGTCCTCGACGTTCGCCGCCGTAACGCCAAGCTCTTCGGCATTGATCATGGCGAAGAGCGACCAGCGCACGATATCGAACCACTCCTCGTCACCTTGGCGAACCGCCGGGCCGAGCGGCTCTTTGGAAATGACCTCAGGGAGCACGATGTAGTCGTCCGGCTTGGCCAACTTGATGCGCTGCGCATAGAGCTGAGACTGGTCGGAGGTGAGCACATCGCAGCGACCGGATTCCAGCGACTTGGCACTTTCATCCGAGGTGTCATAGGTGATGGGTGTGTAGTTGAGACTGTTAGCCCGGAAATAGTCGGAGAGATTTAGTTCAGTGGTGGTGCCGGCCTGGATGCACACCGTGGCGCCATCGAGCTCCTTGGCACTGGACACGCCGAGCTCCTTGTTCACCAGAAACCCCTGGCCGTCGTAGTAGGTGACACCTGTGAAATTCAGACCCATCGCCGAGTCTCGCGAACTGGTCCAGGTGGTGTTGCGCGAAAGCACGTCGACCTCACCCGATTGCAGTGCGGTGAAGCGCTCCTTGGCGGTCAGCGGGCTGTATTTCACCTTGCTCGCATCGCCAAATACCGCAGCCGCTACCGCGCGGCAAATATCCACATCGATTCCCTTGTACTCGCCCTTGGCGTCGGCATATGAAAAGCCCGGCAACCCGTCGCTGATACCGCACTGCACGAAGCCTTTGCTTTTCACCGCATCCAGGGTCGCCCCTGCCTGAGCCAAGCCGCTGGCGCCCAAAAGTGTCGCGGCACCAAGCACGGCCAGTGTGGATTTAACCCTTATCATCGAAACCTCCAGTTTGCTTTTTTATTCTGCTGGGTCGGGGTCTTCCGCCTGCATCGCAACATGCCTGCCGACGTAACGGCCGAAGGACCTGACCTGAGTCTAGCCGCCGATTGATGATCGGCAACTCCTCCCGATGCGTTCGCCTGCAAGAACGCAGACGACACCGGCGCAGATGGCGCAAGGGCCAAAGCAAGCGGCATACCAGATCGAGCGAAAGCGCATTTCCCGCTATCTTCCCGCTTCATCGCACGCGCCGGTGCAGGTAACCTCGCCGCATATTGCCGCATTCACCCTTTGCGCCTGCCCCAACTTGAGGCGGGCACCCAGACGGAGCCCAACATGAGCGACCCCTTGATCATCGAACCTGCCAACACCGCGGACTCATGCGTCATCTGGCTGCACGGTCTCGGTGCCGATCGCTACGATTTTCTACCGGTGGCCGAAGCGCTGCAGCAGCGCTTGTTGCAGACACGCTTCGTGCTGCCTCAAGCGCCAACCCAGGCGGTGACGATCAACGGCGGCTGGGCGATGCCTAGCTGGTACGACATCCTCGCCATGAGCCCGGCTCGGGCCATCAACCAAGCCCAACTCGAGCAGTCGGCGCAGGCCGTGATAGAGCTGATCGAGGCGCAGCGCGACAGTGGCATCGACCCTAGGAGAATTTTCCTGGCAGGTTTTTCCCAAGGCGGCGCGGTGGTCTATCACACCGCCTTTCTGCGCTGGGCCGGGCCGCTCGGCGGGGTTTTGGCGTTGTCGACCTACGCGCCTACCTTCAACGATGACCTGGAGCTGTCGCCATTACAGGCGAGCCTGCCGGTGCTCTGCCTGCACGGCTCGAGAGATGACGTCGTGCCGCCCGCTATGGGACGAGCCGCTTATGAATGTTTGGCGCAAAACGAGGTATCGGCCCAGTGGAAAGACTATCCAATGGCTCATGAAGTGGTGCTCGATGAGATCCGCGATATTGGCGATTGGCTCGCTGCGCGCCTCGGTTGATCAGCAAAGACAGGCGAGCGCGCAGCATAAGAAAATGTGATGCCGCGCGCCTGTCCTGATCACAAAACAAGGCTACGCTTGGGATTGGTATAACAAACTCGATGCGCCTGCCATGCAACGCACATCGCGGCCAGACGAAGCCACCCTGCCGGTCATTACAAGGCCCTTGCGATAGCCATGACGAATAAGCCATCCAGCCGGATATGGCAGCAATGAAGCTTGCCGAAAGGCGGGCCGAGATGCGGTACCTCAAACAGGCGCGCCTTCTGGAGCATGTCGACGAACCCTGCCTGCGGCTGATGCAGGAGGCTTTCGAGCCGTGCACGCTCGCCGCCGGAGACGTTCTGCTCACGCCCCTGGAGCACAATCAATATCTTTACCTGGTTCTCAGTGGCGAACTCGCCGTCCACCTCGACTCGCTCGATAGCCCACCCGTACGCGCCATCGGACCGGGCGATTGCGCCGGCGAAATCAGCTTCATGGACAATCTGCCGCCATCGGCTTACGTCGTTGCGCTCGAGTCTTCGGAACTACTGCGGCTTCATCGCCGCTCGATGCCGCTGCTGACGCGGTCGCCCCGGCTGATGCAGAACCTCGCCGAACTGCTTTGCCAGCGTGTTCGCCTGAGCGATCGTTTGATCATCAACAGTGAGCAGAATGCCAACGTCGACACCCTGACCGGTTCGTTCAACCGCCGCTGGCTGGAACACATTTATAACCGTGAGAGCACCCGCTGCGCCTTCAACGGCCAACCGCTGTCGGTCCTGATGCTCGACGTCGACCGGTTCAAGGATTACAACGATCAACACGGGCATCTGGCTGGCGACCATGCGCTTTGCCTGGTGGTCGACACGCTTGGGAAATTGCTCCGTCCGAGCGACAGCCTGGTGCGCTACGGCGGCGAGGAGTTTGTGATCCTGCTTCCCGACATGGGACTGGATGATGCACGCAACGTTGGCGAACGCCTGCGCCAGAGCCTCGACGAAATCACCTCGTTTCGCTCGCCGATCGGCACGCTGCCGGGCGTCACGATTTCTATCGGCGTCGCGCCGATGCAACCCAATGACGATTTGAAAAAGCTGATCCAAATCGCCGACCAGGCGCTTTATCAGGCCAAGGCGCAAGGACGAAACTGCGTCTGCGGCTGACGAGCGGGCAACCGCGATGGCGGCTCAGAGCAAGTCTTCGCCGTATCTGCTTCTTGCATTACACTGGCGGGCGAACCTTATAGACAGAGACGGAAACCGTGCTCAAAGCACTCAAGAAAATTTTTGGCAAAGGTCCGGCAGAGCTACCAGCCGCCCAGCCTGCCAGCGACACCTCGACACCTATCGACACTCCTCGCCCTGCGCGCCCTGAAACAACCGAGCAGTCGGTCGACGCAGCAGCAGCGCCCAAGCCTCGCCGAGAGCGCTCACGCAAACCCGCCGCACCGCCCGCCCCTGCCTGGAAACTGGAAGACTTCCAGGTCGATCCGACCGAAGGCAAAACGCGCTTTCATGACTTCAAACTCGCCCCCGAGTTGATGCACGCCATTCACGACCTGGGTTTCCCGTATTGCACGCCGATCCAGGCTCAGGTTCTGGGGTTCACGCTCAAAGGTCGCGATGCGATCGGCCGCGCCCAGACCGGCACCGGCAAAACTGCGGCCTTCCTGATTTCCACCATCACCCAGCTGTTGCAGACGCCGCCGCCCAGCGACCGCTACATGGGTGAACCGCGGGCACTGATCATTGCGCCGACTCGCGAACTGGTGGTGCAGATTGCCAACGACGCACTGAACCTGACCAAGTACACCGGCTTGAACGTGATGAGCTTTGTCGGCGGCATGGACTTCGACAAGCAACTCAAGGCGCTGGAGTCCCGCTATTGCGACATTCTGGTGGCTACGCCGGGACGTCTACTAGACTTCAACCAGCGAGGCGAAGTGCATCTGGACATGGTCGAAGTGCTGGTACTCGACGAAGCCGACCGCATGCTCGACATGGGCTTCATCCCCCAGGTTCGCCAGATTATTCGCCAGACCCCGCCCAAGAGCGAGCGTCAGACGCTGCTGTTTTCCGCGACCTTCACCGACGACGTGATGAATCTCGCCAAGCAATGGACCACCGATCCGGCAATCGTCGAGATCGAAGCGGTAAACGTGGCCAGCGACACCGTCGAGCAACACGTCTACGCCGTAGCGGGCAGCGACAAGTACAAGCTGCTCTACAACCTGATCACTCAGAACGACTGGACCCGCGTGATGGTGTTCGCCAACCGCAAGGACGAGGTACGCCGTATCGAGGAGCGCCTCACCCGTGACGGTATCAGCGCCGTGCAGATGTCCGGCGACGTGCCTCAGCACAAACGCATCCGCGCCTTGGAAGGCTTTCGCGAGGGCAAGATTCGCGTAATGGTGGCAACCGACGTGGCCGGACGCGGCATCCATGTCGACGGCATCAGCCACGTGATCAACTTCACTCTGCCGGAAGTGCCTGACGACTACGTGCACCGCATCGGCCGCACCGGTCGAGCCGGCGCCAGCGGCACCTCGATCAGCTTTGCCGGCGAGGATGACGCCTTCGCCCTGCCAGCCATCGAAGCATTGCTGGGCCGCAGCATCAGCTGTGAAATGCCACCCGCAGAGCTCCTGGCGCCCGTTCCGACCAAGCGCTGAATACTCCCGGGAAATTGAAAAGGCGAGGCCGTTGCGGCTTCGCCTTTTTTTATGCCCGCATTGCCCTATCACTGCAGTCGAGCTGACGCAAACCACTCATCAAGTCCTATAAGCACCTACAGTGAAGGAGACCCTTCACAACAGGAGCCAAGCATATGGTCGACATCGACACCATGCTGATACTAATCATCGCGAGCTTCATCCTGATGGGCGCCGGCTTCAACTTTCGCGAGCGGAGATGGGGTGTCGCGCTACTCGGGCTGGGCATCCTGTCGATGCTTTCCACCTTGTTCTACAAACTGCAGATCACCTTCGGCTGACGCTACTGCCGCCACCGCTCAGCGGCGGCTTGGTCGCTACAGCGCCCTTCGACCCAGCGCGGGCCGGACGGGGTGTCTTCCTTCTTCCAGAACGGCGCTCGAGTCTTCAGGTAATCCATGACGAAGCGGCAACCATCGAATGCCGCCTCGCGGTGTGCGCTGGTTGCGCCGACGAAGACGATCGGCTCACCTGGCTCGAGCCGTCCGACCCGGTGCAGGATCTCCAGCTTGAGCAAGGGCCATCGCGCAGCTGCCTCCTCGACGATCTTCTGCAACGCCTTTTCCGTCATTCCCGGGGCGTGCTCGAGAAACATTCCGGCGACATCATGCCCATCGTTAAAATCGCGAACATAGCCGACGAAGCTGGTTACCGCGCCGATACCGAGGTTCGCGGCGTGTAACGCATTGAGCTCGGTGCCCGGATCGAACGGGGCCTGCTGGACACGCACGCTCATATCAACCTCCGGTCACGGTGGGAAAGAATGCCACTTCGTCGCCGTCGGCCAGCGGCTCGTCGAGTCCGCATAGTTCCTGATTGCGCGCGCACATCAGCCCCGCCTCGCTCAGCACCGTCCATTCGTTACCGCGCGCCAGCAATTGCTGCCTGAGGTCGTCCATCTGCTGCAGAGATGCGCTCCACTCCAGTTGCTCGGCATCGAGCCCAAGGGTTTCGCGATAGCGAGCGAAATATTGCACTTGAATCATGTCGGCACCTGCCAATGTCCGCTTTTCCCGCCCAGCTTCTCCAACAGCCGCACCCCTTCCACGACCATGCCCTTGTCGACGGCTTTGCACATGTCATAGATAGTCAACGCGGCAATGCTCGCCGCAGTCAGCGCTTCCATTTCCACACCAGTCTGGCCGGCCAGCTTGCAACGCGCCTGAATGCGCACGCAGTCGTCCCCCTCAGGCTGCAAATCGACCTTGATGCTGGTCAGCAGCAAGGGATGGCAGAGCGGAATTAGTTCATGGGTCTTCTTTGCCGCCTGGATGCCAGCAATACGGGCGACTGCGAATACGTCACCCTTGGGATGCCCGCCCTGCTGAATCATCTGCAGAGTTTCGGGAAGCATGCGGACCTTCGCCTCCGCCACCGCCTCACGCGCCGTAACGGCCTTGGCAGTAACGTCGACCATGTTGGCCCGCCCCTGGGAATCGAGATGGGTAAGCATGAGAACCTGCTGGGAAATATAAGGGCGACCAGTTTAGCTCAGCTGGAAGCTGGAAGCTGGAAGCTGGAAGCTGGAAGCCAGCGTGCAGCCTCTCACGCTGACTGCTGCTTTTTTCAGCTCATGACTTCAAGCTTCCAGCTGCTTCCTACATATGTGCCTCGGCGTACTCGGCGAGTACCGAGCGAGGAACGCCCTGCAACGTAACGTGCATACCGTGCGGGAAATCCTTGAAACGCTCCGTGAGATAGGTCAGCCCCGAACTGGTAGCAGACAAATAGGGGGTGTCGATCTGTGCCAAATTGCCCAGGCACACCACCTTCGAACCGCTGCCCGCCCTCGTGATGATGGTCTTCATCTGGTGCGGCGTGAGGTTCTGACATTCGTCTATGAGGATCAGGCTCTGCTGAAAGCTGCGCCCACGTATGTAGTTGAGCGATTTGAACTGCAGCGGCACCTTTTGCAGGATGTAATCCACGCTGCCGTGGGTGTTCTCGTCATCCATGTGCAGCGCTTCGAGGTTGTCGGTGATCGCGCCGAGCCAGGGCTCCATCTTTTCCGCCTCGGTGCCCGGCAGGAAGCCAATGTCCTCATCCAGGCCCTGTACGCTGCGCGTCGCGATGATTCGGCGGTAACGTTTGTTGGCCACGGTCTGCTCGATGGCCGCAGCCAGCGCCAGGATGGTCTTGCCGGAGCCGGCGGCACCCGACAGATTGACCAGGTGGATATCCGGATCGAGCAAAGCAAACAATGCCAGCGCCTGGTGGATATCGCGCGGACGAAGCCCCCAGGCCTCCTGATGCATCAACGGCTCCTGATGCATGTCGAGCAGGAGTAGCTCGTCGGCCTTGATGCCCTTGATCCAGCCGACGAAGCCCTGCTCGTCAAGGATGAACTCGTTGATGTGCACGGCCGGCAAGTTGTCGAGCATCTGAACGCGGTGCCAGGTTCGTCCATGTCCCTGATGGGTCTCGACCTTGCTGACGCGATCCCAGAACGATCCGCTCAGGCTGTGATAACCGCGCGACAGCTGGCCTACGTCGTCCACCAGCTTGTCGGTGTGGTAATCCTCGGCGGCCACGCCACACGCCCTGGCCTTCAAACGCATGTTGATGTCGTTGGTGACCAGCACCACCGGAACGCCCGCGCGGCGGCGCTGCAGGTCCACGACCTGATTGATGATCTTGTTGTCGTTGAGGTCTTCCGGTAGCGCGCTGGAGTCGGCGCCTTTACTCATCAGAATCGACAGGCTGCCGCAGGGCCCGCTCTTCTCGCGCTGAATCGGCACGCCAAGTTCGACCTCCTCGGGCGTCGCGTTGCCAAGTACTTTGTCGATCAGGCGGATCGCCTGACGGCACTCCGCCGCCACCGTGTGCTTGCCGGTCTTGAGCTTGTCCAGCTCTTCCAGAACCGTCATCGGAATGGCGACCTGGTGTTCCTGGAAATTCAATATCGCGTTGGGGTCGTGAATCAGAACGTTGGTATCGAGAACGTAAAGGGTGGGCTGAGTAGCACGTGGTCTGCCGTAGTCATCCATACACGATCACCTTTTCGGAGCCGGACGACGGAGGGCCGAATGCTCTCCGCCGCAGAAAAACCACCGTGCGCAAGGTGAGCGGACTTGGGAGGCAGGGGCTTGGGGCCACCCAGAGGCCGCCACCTGTGAGAGCAGGTTTCGGCGGTCTTGATGTCGTAATACCGCAAAACTGATGACAGGAAAAAGTCTTTTTCCATTCGCCGACGTTTTTTTAGCTAAACGGCAAATTACGCTTGGCGGGCCTTCGGAGGCTGACTAGGCTCAATAATCAACCCGGACATTTTGCCGCACCTATTCACTTCCGCTGTCACGTGGACCAGCTCCGGGAAGTCCGACAGTTCGGCTTTGTAGCTATCCGCCGAATACGCCTGATGGGTAACGAGCGTGACGACGCAGCTGTAGTGCGCACGGCCGACCCGCCATAGATGCAGGTCGGTCACCTCGGTATCGGGCACCGACTCCAAACGCTTCTGCACACGCTGCACCAGCGGATCATCCATCTCTCGATCCAAGAGCGCCTTGCCGGTTTCGCGCAACAGCCCCTTGGCCCAGACCAGAATGACCGCCGCCCCGATGATGCCCATCAGCGGGTCCAGCCAGTTCCAGCCGAAGTACTTGCCGCCCAACAGAGCGATGATCGCAGCGACCGACGTCAGCCCGTCGGTCAACACGTGAACGAAGGCCGCGTGGCGATTGAGATCCCGCCCTGGCGCCGCCTCATGGCCGTGGCCGTGGCCGTGGCCGTGGCCGTGGCCGTGGCCGTGGCCGTGGTGATCATGCTGCTCGCGCAACAACCAGGCCGACAGCAGGTTCACAGCCAGCCCGATGAACGCCACCCACAGCGCCTCGTCGAAACCGATCTGCGCTGGCGACCAGAAGCGCGACAGCGACTCGACGATCATCATCAGCGCCACCACGACCAGCAGCACCGCACTCGCGAATCCCGCAAGAACCTCGATTTTCCAGGTCCCGAACGAAGCGCCGATCATTGGCGTAGCGGCGCGCCAGCAGGTAAGCGATCGCCGCCATACCGATGGCCACCATGTGGGACGCCATATGCCAGCCATCGGCGAGCAGCGCCATGGAATTGAACAGGTAGCCAGCGGCGATCTCCGCCGCCATGGTCAATCCGGTCAGTATTACGACCGCCCAGGTCTGCCGCTCGGCTCCCTGTTCGAGCGGGCGGTAATCGTGGGATGGCTTCCAATGTGAATGATTGCAGTCGGTCATAAAGCGCTCCTGAATCCAGCATGCCGAGCTTGCCCCCTTCCCACACGGCAAGGTCAAGCTTTTGGTTAATCGAGTCCATAGGTGGAGCAACGGCACCGATAAAGCCTAGAATCGGCCCCCTTCAAAGGAGACCGATGCATGCTGATGGTGATATCGCCGGCCAAGACCCTGGATTACGACTCCCCACCGACGACCGAACGTTTCACTCAACCCGAGCACCTCGACCACGCCCAGCAGTTGATCGAACGGTTGCGCGAACTGTCGCCGCAACAAGTCGGCGAACTGATGCACCTCTCTGACAAGCTCGCCGCCCTGAACGTTGCCCGCTACGGCAGTTGGACGCCCGAGTTCACGCCGGCCAACGCCAAGCAAGCGCTTCTTGCGTTCAAAGGCGATGTCTATACCGGACTGAATGCAAGCGACTTTTCCGAAGCGGACTTCGACTTCGCGCAGAAACATCTGCGGATGCTGTCCGGTCTCTATGGCATCCTGCGCCCACTCGACCTGATGCAGCCCTACCGACTGGAGATGGGCACCAAATTGGTCAACAGCCGAGGCAAGGATCTGTATGCCTTCTGGGGCGAGCGCATCAGCAACTGGCTAAACGACGCATTGGCGGCACAAGGGGATAATGTCCTGCTCAACTTGGCTTCGAATGAGTATTTCGGCGCAGTCAAACGCAAGGCCTTGGATGCCCGCGTCATCGATGTCGAATTCAAGGACATGAAGAACGGCCAGTACAAGATCATCAGTTTCTACGCTAAGAAAGCGCGCGGCTTGATGAGCCGCTATGTGATCAAAGAGCGAATCGAGCAGCCCGAGCAACTGAAGGACTTCGCTTACGATGGTTATCGTTACAGTCCCTCTGACTCATCCAGCGACCATTTAGTGTTCTTGCGCGACGTGCAGTCCTGAACCGCCTTCCCTCGCGGCGGACGAACGCCGCGGGGGTCCTTCCGCTCCATCTCCCCCTGCCATTCATCGTTGATCACTACGCCGCCTGGTGTCCGCCGCCGTCTAGTTCGCGGTCTAGCGAGCTATATTCGTCAACTTGAAAAAACTCCCCGATCAGCGGCAGCTACTCAGGGAACTATCCGAAGGCACCGGCAATCATAAGCGCGTACCGGCATTTCCAGATGGAAAGGGACGTCGCACATGAACGTGCAGTGGATTTCAAAACAGAGCTTAACGGATCAGCCAGAGTGGCCCTCTACAGTCGTTGCATATGATCCGCTGAGATCAGACCGAAGCAAGACAGGGACTCACCGCCATTTGCCTCACGCGCCACAATCAGCGGGGCGGAGCGCAGCCGAAAACAGTTCACATCTGCCCGTATCGGATTGGAGGGCTTGCGGCCACCCATTTCGGAGCGGTGATCAGCACCGCAGCACCAAGAGCGTCTGCGGTCCAGACAAAACCACATATTCCATGCTCGGACCACGCAGTGGCTCCGAAGGCAGTTTCATTGCTGGAAAAAAGAGCCTGGCGGTGAGCCGCAGCTGAAGGCCAACCAGAAGCGTAGGACGCGCACGAATCCGTGCAGCCAAATGGACAAGAAGAACTCCCCTTCTCAACGATTCAGGAGAAACAACATGATTCCGGTCATCCTCTCAGGCGGTAGCGGTTCCCGGCTCTGGCCTCTTTCGCGCAAAGCTTTCCCGAAGCAGTTTCTCGCCCTCACGGCTGAGCAGACGCTGTTCCAGCAAACCATCGAGCGGCTCGCTTTCGAAGGCATGCAGCCGCCTCTGCTGGTTTGCAACCAGGAGCACCGCTTTATCGTCAAGGAGCAACTGGCCGCACGCAAGCTGAGCATTCAGGGCCTTATGCTCGAGCCTTTCGGCCGAAATACCGCACCGGCAATCGCCATCGCGGCGATGAAGCTGATTGAAGAAGGCCGCGATGAACTCTTGCTGGTTCTGCCAGCGGATCATGTGATCGAAGACCACAAGGCATTCCAGCGCTCGCTGGCGCTTGCCACGAACGCGGCGGAAAACGGTGAGATGGTGCTGTTCGGCATCCCCGCGACTAGCCCAGAGACCGGTTATGGCTACATCAAGTGTGATCACAACGAGCGCAATGGCTTGCCGGAAGGCGTCAACCGCGTCACCAACTTCGTCGAGAAACCTGACGAAGCGCGTGCCCAGCAATATGTCGAGTCGGGTAATTACTATTGGAACAGCGGCATGTTCCTGTTCCGCGCCAGCGTATTCCTGGAAGAACTAAAAAAACATGACCCGGACATCTACGACACCTGCTGGGCCGCACTAGAGCGCAGCGCTAAAAATGGTAATGAAGTCCTGATCGATCCGGAGACCTTCGCCTGCTGTCCAGACAATTCGATCGACTACGCAGTGATGGAAAAGACCGAACTGGCCTGCGTTGTGCCCATGTCGGCAGGCTGGAGCGATGTTGGCTCCTGGTCATCGCTGTGGGACGTGCTGGAAAAGGACGAGAACGGCAACGTGACCAGAGGCGACGTGATCGTCGAAGACAGTCGCAACTGCCTCGTTCACGGCAATGGCAAACTGGTAACCGTGGTCGGCCTGGACAATATCGTAGTGGTCGAAACCAAGGACGCGACGATGATCGCGCATAAGGACAAGGTTCAGGACGTCAAGAAGCTGGTGAACAAGCTCGATGACATGAAGCGCTCCGAAACGGTGAACCATTGCGCGGTGTATCGCCCTTGGGGCTGGTATGACTCGGTCGATATGGGCGGTCGCTTCCAAGTCAAGCGGATATGCGTCAATCCGGGCGCGCAGTTGTCCCTGCAAATGCACCATCACCGCGCTGAGCACTGGATCGTCGTATCCGGCACCGCCCAGGTGACCTGCAATGACAAGACCTTCCTGCTGACCGAGAACCAGTCGACCTATATCCCGGTGACTTCCATTCACCGGCTGGCCAACCCCGGCAAGATTCCGCTGGAGATCATCGAAGTTCAGTCGGGCAGCTATCTCGGTGAAGATGACATCGAACGGCTGGACGACGTATACGGTCGCGCCCGTGATGATGTAGCAAGCCATTCGGCCCGCTGAACCACGCTGCACCAAAAGCCGCGCCAGCTTCAGGCGCGGCTTTGTTGTATCTGAACGAAGTGCAGCTCTATTTGATTAATGCTCAGTTCAGGCGGAACATAGCGCTGGTGCATAAGCTGAGAACACATTCGAATCACCGAGCGTTACGCTATCAATCTGTTAGCCCAGCGCCTTGCGATAACTTTCGCATACACTTGTTCATTGCCCCAAGCTTGCAAAGCAGCCGGCCAGCCCATTAAATAAAGCCATCGCCAGACTTATCTGCCCATGCCGCTATCGGCATTCGGTTGGTGCATCGGCGCGGAACTATAGGAAGGAAAGATAAAGAGTGACCAAAGACGAATTACGCGCCGAACTGGAACGGCAGGCCAAACGCTTCCAGACCGTATATGGGGGCGAAGTAACCACCTACGCCGCGCAGCCCGACCCCGAGCGCAAGCCTTGGCGGAAAAAGCAGACAGTTCACGATCAGGTGTTCCAGAAAGAATTGGAAAAAATAGAAAAAGAACTATCGCAAAAGGTATCCGAGACCGAATAAAGCTCTTCGGAGCTCAACCCGATTGCTACTCAAAGCGACCCGAGCCGGACCACCCTTCTTTGTTTTTCCGGTCAGCGCTTCCCACCGAGCAACGAGCCCATCAACCCCCTTGCCAATTGCCGTCCTAATTGCGACGCCGCTTGGCGCATGGCGCTCTTGAACATTCGCTCGGCAAGATCACCGAAAGCGTCACCTGTTTCATTCTTTGATGCCGGGGCGTTCTTCTGTGGCTCGATCTTGCTTGCCTGCCCTGCCCGCTCGCGTAGGATTTCATAGGCGGACTCCCGATCGATTGCCTTGTTGTAGCGTGTGCGTAACGGTGAGCTGGCAATCAGCGCACGCCTTTCCGCTTCGTCGAGCGGCCCTACCCTCGACTCTGGAGGTGCGATAGCCACGCGCTGGACCATGGCCGGCGTGCCATTGTCTTCGAGCCCACCCACCAGCGCCTCACCGATTCCGAGATCGACCAGCGAGTCCAGCGTGGAAAACGCCGGATTGGCTCGGAAACCCTCGGCTACCGCACGCAAAGCTTTCTGTTCCTTTACCGTGTAGGCCCGCAACCCATGCTGGATACGTAGACCCAGCTGCGCCAAAACATCATCTGGCAGATCCGCCGGCGACTGGGTAACGAAATAGACGCCCACACCTTTGGAGCGAATCAGCCGAACGACCTGAACCAATCTGTCCTGCAGCGCTTTCGGGGTGTCATTGAACAGCAGGTGCGCCTCATCGAAGAACAACGCCAGCAGCGGACGGTCCGCATCGCCGCGCTCGGGCAATTGCTCGAACAGCTCGGCCAATAACCACAGCAGGAAGGTCGCGTATATCTTGGGCGCCTGATGCACTAACCGGCTGGCATCCAGCAGATGAATCCTGCCGCGCCCATCGTGCGCAGGCTGAAGAATATCTTCCAGCGCCAGCGCCGGCTCACCGAACAACGCTTCGGCGCCCTGCTGCTCCAGGCCCGCCAGCCGCCGCAGCAGCGCTTGAGATGAAGCTTGGGTCAGCAGCGCCGCATCCTCACCCAATACCTCGGGTTGCGCCTTGAGATGGCCGAGCAGTGCCTTGAGGTCCTTCAGATCCAGAAGCAACAGGCCTTCCCGATCAGCCACCTTGAACGCTGCGTAGAGCGCGGCCTGCTGGCTATCGGTCAACTCGAGCAAGCTGCCCAGCAGCACCGGGCCCATCTCGGTAAGCGTGGTACGTAGCGGATGTCCGCTCAGGCCATACACGTCCCAGAGCGTCACAGGATAGGCCTGCGGTTGGTGAGCGAGCCAAGGCATGTCGGCGATGCGCTCGGCAATCTTTCCCTGGGGCGCTCCAACCGCGCCCAGCCCGCACAGATCGCCCTTGATATCCGCCGCGAACACGGAGATTCCCGCATTACTGAATTGCTCGGCGAGTCGCTGCAGGGTCACCGTCTTGCCAGTCCCCGTCGCGCCGGCTACAAGCCCATGACGATTGATCAGCCGAAGCGGATGGGTATCGGCCTCACCGGTGGCATCCACACCCAGCACGACGCAATCGTTATGTTTCATCTGACCGTCTCCAGAACGGAAAACCGTGGATGGCCGAGCAACGCCAGCCGGGCGTCACACCCATTATTCAGCCGCTGGCGGCGTCGCAGAGGCGGCGACCTCAGCAGCAGTTCGCTGCTTCCACAACGCTTCGGCGCCTGGAAAGTCGGTTCCGAGTTCAGGGCCGAGATGCTCCGGATCGTAGCGCTGCGTACAACCACTTCCAATGATCGGCGGCGCGCTAGCACCGCCCTTTGCCAATGGATCAGTCATGCATCCTCCCGTACCGAAAGCGATGGTTAGTTGAATACCAGAGTCTTGTTGCCGTGAACCAACACGCGCTCTTGCAAGTGATAGCGCAGGCCACGCGATAGCACCATCTTTTCCACGTCTTTGCCCAACCGCACCATGTCCTCGATGCTGTCGCGATGGCTGACACGCACTACGTCCTGCTCGATGATCGGCCCGGCATCCAGCTCTTCGGTCACGTAATGGCAAGTTGCGCCGATCAGTTTGACACCTCGCTGCGCAGCCTGATGGTAGGGCTTAGCCCCTACGAACGAAGGCAGGAAGCTGTGGTGGATATTGATCACGCGCTGTGCGAACTCTTCACACAGCTCGGCCGGAAGGATCTGCATGTAGCGGGCAAGCACTATCACATCGGCCTGATGTTCACGCACCAGACGCGACACCTCGGCAAACGCCTCTTCCTTATGTCCTGGCTTGACCGGCACGTGGAAGAACGGAATTCCATGCCATTCGACCATGCTGCGCAGGTCGTCGTGATTGGAAATCACGCAGGGAATATCGCAATCCAGCTCACCGCTGTGCCATCTATGCAGCAGATCGGCCAGACAATGCGACTCGCGGCTGGCCATCAGCACCACACGCTTGCGCTGTTCCGAGTCGGTAATGCGCCACTCCATGGAAAACTCACGCGCTATCGGCGCGAACGCCTGATGAAAACCGGCGAGATCGAACGGCAACGAATCGGCACGGATTTCATGACGCATGAAAAACCAGCCACTCTGATGATCGGAGTGATGATTGGCTTCGGTGATCCACCCATTGTAAGTGGCCAGGAAATTACTGACCTTGGCGACAATGCCAACGCCATCGGGGCAGGCGATAACCAGCCTGAACGTGCGCATGAAAGTTAACTCCGGCTATAAAAAAGGTGGCGCATTCTAGCGCAGCGAAGAAAACCGTAACCACATGATCGCACCAGAGCGCACCCTTTCTCACTGTTCGCCGCCGGCCAGCATTTTAGGTACACACGAAACCCCAATAATCTGAGGGTTATCTACTCAGCGCCCGATACCGATTTCGTAATAATGTGTCGCGAACAGCGACTCCGCCGATGCAGAGCGGAGCGTCTGATAACCGGGACCTGACGTAGCGCTAACTTCAAGAAAGAATTATTTCGCCGAAGACTAACTGAACGGCTTTAACGGTCAATTCCAAAGAGAACCATAGTCAAACTTTATTCAACGCTATATTTACTTGAGCATTGCGGCTGTCTATGATTGCCAAAACTTGCGTTCAACCTATACCAAGGAAGTGACATGTCGCTAATCAATGAATACCGCGCCACTGAAGAAGCCATCAAGGAACTGCAGGAACGCCTGAAATCTCTTTCTGCAGACGACAAGCTGAAGAAAGAGCTTGAATTCGAAGGCAAACTGCGTGAACTGATGGGCGAATATCAAAAATCGCTTCGCGACATCATTGCGCTGCTTGATCCGGATGCCCGAAACAGTAAGACACAACGTACCGCAAAGGCACCAGCCGCAACCAAGCGCGCCCGCCGTGTCAAGCAGTACAAGAATCCGCATAACGGCGAAGTGATTGAAACCAAAGGCGGTAATCACAAGACGCTGAAAGAGTGGAAAGCGCAGTGGGGGTCGGAAGAGGTTGAAGGCTGGGCCACTCTGCTCGGCTAATTATTCCGCTACAGCTGAAAGCCATCTGACGCCTCATGCCTCGCATGCGGATCAAATGGCTTTTTTGTGTCCGTTCAAATCAGCGAAGGTACCGCTCACGCAAGCCCTGGGCATACAAAGCCCATTGCTGAAGTAGCTGCGCCTGCTGCGAGGTCGCGGTCGTCAACTGCGCCTGCAGTCTACTTTCGAATTGCTCCAGCGTATTGGGTGCCCCAAACTCGGGCGCGGTTAAGCGTTGCCGGCAGAACTCATCCCATTGCTGCTTCTCGGCCGCCGAAAGGCATTCGGGAAAGTTGCGCGCGCGGTAACGAAAATGCAGTTCCGGTAGACGCACATCATCAAACGGCGGCACTTCGCTCGAAGTTTGAGTCGGCACCAGATTTCTGACCTCTTCGCACAGACGCCGATCACGCTCGCCCAGGAACCCGTCATATAGTTGTTGTTCAGGATCCGCTAAGTCAGCGAAGCCCTGCTCCTGATAAATATCGGCGAGCTTCTCGCTCCATTCGGCCTTTCGGCTGCGCAAATCGCGCGCCCTGGTTTCGCAACATTGCAAATCCAGACCCAGGCGATCGATATCCGATTCGCGCAAGACATTCATGGGCGCCAATACGGGGCAGCGATTCACATGCACCAGTTTCAGTGGGGTTGGCAGCTTCTCGCCAAGATCTTCCCGCCGGGTATACAGCCGCTCGCGAAGATCATCGGAAGTTTCTTCCCACAAGGGTGAGCATTCGGAGTTGAGGTCGCAAACGATCAGTGCGTTGCGATTGCGTGGGTGCCAGGCCAGCGGCAGAACTATAGAGAGATAATGCCGAGCGGCGGAAAAGCGCCCCGAGATATGAACCATCGGCTTCAAAAGCTCAATCTGCTCGATCACGGCATTCTTGCGGCGCAGCCTGTACAGATAGTCGTAGAGCCGGGGCTGACGATCCCGTATCAAACGGGCCAGGGCGATGGTGGCGCGTACGTCCGATAACGCGTCATGTGCCTGTAGATGTTCGAGACCGTTGGCCGCACTGAGGCGTTCCAGCTTGAGCGTCACACGTCCGCCTTCCTCCGGCCAGACCAACCCTTCGGGGCGCAGAGCATAAGCGGTGCGAACCAGATCGATCAGATCCCAACGGCTGTTGCCGCTTTGCCATTCGCGTGCATACGGGTCGAAGAAGTTGCGGTACAGGCTGTAGCGCAGCACTTCGTCATCGAAACGCAGCGTGTTGTAACCCGCACCACAGGTACCCGGTAACGCCAGTTCCTGATGCAGACGAGTAATGAACTCCGCCTCAGATAAGCCTTTCTCGGCCAATGTCGTGGGGGTGATGCCGGTTACCAGACACGCAGCCGGATGCGGCAGGATATCGTCGCTGAGGCGGCAAAAGATATTCAGCGGCTCGCCAATTTCCTCCAACGCCTCGTTGGTACGGATACCGGCAACCTGCAGCGGCCGGTCGCAACGCGGGGAAATACCGGTGGTTTCAAAGTCATACCAGAAGATGCTGGATGTCACGTGGGGCGTCCCTATCGGTGCTCGGACGCCAGTCTAACAGCGCCCCATTTCCAGCGTGCTGACCGGAGCCACGAGCCGGGCACATAGATCGCTACTGGCCAACGCCGGGCAAACCACCCAACCGAATCACTCACCCACCGTGGAAGTGATCCTCATCGACGGCTGTGCACCGTGGAGCATCGTTGAGCGGCAGACGGGCCGGCGGGATGCTCCACATCGGACGAAAGCTGAAGTAATGATGCAGCGCGTCGATCATGTGACGTATTTCGCTGGGCGCGGAGATCAGTTCGAAGCCGGAATCAAAGCTGCCCGGCGTGACGTCCTCACGGGACCAGCGGCAGGTTGCACTGAAGTCGACGCAACGCAGCTGGCCATGCTGACCGGGAATCTTCAGGCGCATCTCGAAGCACGCATCGACCATCATCGGATAGGGACTAATGAGCATCAGCCCCGTCTCTGAAAGGTTACCGATGAAACCCAGTGGCTTGTCGGTGAAACGATTGAAAACGTTGAGGTAATACGGCAACTGGTGCCGCTGGATACTGCGCTGATTGGTCATGTTCATCGTTCCCTGCCTGCCGCACGCTTGATCGCCGTGACCATCGCCAGCCGCTCAGCTGCAGCTCTGACTGATACGACTGGCCAACTGCCGCCGCGCCGCCCCTATCTCCTCATCACTGTAGTAGACCCGTCCTCCGTTTGCATCGGCACGAAAGTAGCGGCCACCACGGGACAGACTCGACAATTCCTGACGCAACTGACGGCACGTCTGCCCGCGCTCGGCCCGGCGTGCACTGGCGGCCTCATCGGCCTGCTGCTGCTCTTGCCGACGGGCCTCGTGGAAACGTTCGGTACGTGCCTCCCGCTCGCGGGTCGCATCGTCACGCTCGATGATCTGCGGTCGTACCTCGACCTGCTCGGCACCGGCGCGCGGCTGCGAGCCGAAATGTACATTTCCCTGGGAATCTACCCAACGGTAAACACCAGCCGTAGCCCACGGCGCGATCAATAGGGCTGCGAACAGTATGGGTGCGACACGCATGGGTTCCTTCCCGTCCAGTCACGATGACCGGCTCAGCTTCACGGTTTGATGGGATGGGGCACTACCCGCTCCTCGGGTTGATAGTGCCCCAACTGACGCAACGTCTCCAGTCTGGCGCGGCCACGGAAGGCGTATTCGCTACCCGGATAACGAGCCTGGATGAATCGATAGGTTTCCACCGCATCGACGAACAAGCCTTGGCGCTCCAGGCATTGACCACGCAACAGCGAAATTTCCGGCTGAAGGTTGTCGCGCGGACGACTGCGACGCTCGGCCTGGGAGAGCTCGAGCATCACCTTGTCGCAATCGCCGTTGCGGAAATGGGTATAGGCGGCATCCAGATGGCGGTCGAGTGCACTTCTGCTGCTACAGCCTACGCTGAGAGTGGCCAGGAAAAGAATGGCAAGGGTTCGCATTGGTTAATCCTCCGATGCCGGCTTATCGACCATGACGAGAAAAACTGCAGCCCGCTCGGCGCCCGAACGATGTGCCGTCCCGCCCCTTAAAGAGTAGTGAAAGCCAACGATGACTACAGCCGCACGCCATAGTAGCCTCCGGCCCATTCAGAAAAAGGAGCAATGAATGACTTCGCGCCGTACCAAAATCGTCGCCACTCTAGGCCCGGCCAGCAGCTCGCCGGATGTGCTGGAAAAAATGATCCTCGCCGGACTCGATGTCGCGCGCCTGAATTTCTCCCATGGTGCGCCGGATGAGCATCGCGCCCGAGCGCAACTTGTACGGGATATCGCCGCACGACATGGCCGCTTCGTCGCGCTGCTGGGCGACCTGCAGGGACCGAAGATTCGCATCGCCAAGTTCACCAACAAGCGCATCGAGCTGGCCGAAGGCGACAGCTTTCGCTTCTCCGTCACCCACCCGCGCGAGGCCGGCAACCAGGAAGTGGTCGGCATCGATTATCCGGATCTGGTCAAGGATTGCAGCGTCGGCGACGAGCTGCTGCTCGACGATGGCCGTGTGGTCATGCGCGTCGATGCGACGACGGCCGATGAATTGCATTGCACCGTGCTGATTGGTGGCCCGCTGTCGGACAACAAAGGCATCAACCGTCGCGGCGGTGGCTTGACCGCACCCGCGCTGACCGCCAAGGACAAGGCCGACATCAAGCTGGCCGCAGATCTGCAGCTGGACTATCTGGCTGTCTCATTCCCGCGCGACGCCGCCGATATGGAACTGGCCCGCCGCCTGCGCGACGAGGCCGGCTCCAGCGCCTGGCTGATCGCCAAGATCGAGCGCGCCGAGGCGGTTGCCGACGACGAAGCCCTCGACGGACTGATCCGTGCCAGCGATGGCGTGATGGTCGCTCGCGGCGATTTGGGCGTGGAAATCGGCGATGCCGAGCTGGTTGGCATCCAGAAGAAGATCATTCTCCACGCACGTCGCAATAACAAGGTGGTGATCACGGCGACCCAGATGATGGAGTCAATGATCCAGAGTCCGATGCCGACCCGCGCCGAGGTTTCCGATGTAGCCAACGCCGTGCTCGACTACACCGATGCGGTCATGCTCTCGGCTGAAAGCGCCGCCGGTGAATACCCGATCGAGGCGATCAAAGCGATGGCGCGCGTCTGCGTCGGCGCCGAGAAACATCCGACCAGCATCAAGTCCGGCCACCGCCTCGGCCAGCGCTTCGAGCGCAGCGACGAGAGCACCGCGCTGGCGGCGATGTACACCGCCAACCATTTCCCTGGTGTGAAAGCGATCATCAGCCTGACCGAGAGCGGCTACACCACGCTGATCATGTCGCGCATCCGCTCCTCGGTGCCAATCTTCGCCTTTACTCCGCACCGCGATGCCCAAGCCCGCGTGGCGATGTTCCGCGGCGTGCAGACCGTTCCTTTCGACCCAGCCGCGCTACCGACGGAAAAGGTCAGCCAGGCAGCAGTGGACGAACTGGTCAAGCGCAACATCGTGCAGCCGGGTGATTGGGTCATCCTGACCAAGGGCGACAGCTATCACGACTCCACCGGCGGCACCAATACCATGAAGATTCTGCGCGTCGGCGATCCGCTGAGCTGACAACCACGCCGAAGGCATGGTCCGTATGCCATGCCTTTCGGCACGCTTCATTTTCAACCAATCGCGGGCGTCTTCGCTCAGGCCTGACGGACCAGGAACGCATCGCTCATGATTTGCCCTCGGGCTATCCCGGCCAGGTACATGAGCTTGGCGCTTTGCTCGACGAACGCGGCGCCGCCGCAGATCAAGACCCGCGCCTGCCGCGACGCTACGCGCAGCGCTTGCAGCACGTCTTGCGCCTGCCTCCGCTCGAAATATTCCACGATCAAGTTTTCGTGCTGCCCAGCGAGACGCTCCAGTTCCGCTCGCAGATAGGATTCACCCTGACAGAAATGCAGCAGCCGGACAGGCCCGGTGTGCCCCTGCCGCAGCGCTTCGCGCAAGATGGACCAGAGCGGCGCAACCCCAGTGCCGGCAGCCAAAAGCAGTAAGGGCTGGGTCTGCCAGCCGACGTCGTAATGCAACGCACCTTGGTGCAGCTGGCCGAGACGCAGGCTATCGCCGAGGATCAGGTTACGCGCCGCCTCGCTGAAGGCTCCGGGGCTGGCGCAGTCCAGGTGGAACTCGAGCCAGGGATCTTCGCCCGGAAGGCTAGCAAGCGAATAGGGACGCGCAATACCGTCGCCAGTCCACAGCAGCGCATGCTGACCCGGGCGGTAGCGCACAGGCCGATCGGGCATCAGCCGCAACCGAAGAACATCCCCACCGAACCAGTCGAGCCCCTCCACTCGCGTCGCCACGCCCTCGCGCTGGGGGTCGAACGGCGCTACTTCGAGGTCTTCGATCACCGTGCATTGACAGGCAAGCCGCCAGCCCTGCAGACGCTTACCGACATCGAGCGCATCCGGGCGAGCGTCCTGTGGTTCACCCGCCACGCACCGTACCAAGCAAGCATGGCAGCGCCCCGCGCGGCAGCTGTAAGGCACGTTCAGATCCGCGCGATTGAGTGCATCTAGCAGGTTGCTGCCCTCACTCACGTGCCAAGACCGAGTCCCGCAACGGATCTCAGGCATCGACAGCCGCCCAGCTTGCCTCACAGCGGTTGCGTCCATTTTCCTTGGCGCGGTACAGCGCCTCGTCCGCCCGTTGCAACGCCTCGCCCAGATCATCGCCGGCATTGAGCAACGTAAGCCCGACCGACAGGCTGAGATGCCCTGCCTGCACGTTCACATCCAGTGGCTGGGCATTGGCGAACGCCTCGCGCAGGCGCTCACAACAAGCACTGAACTGCTCGGCGTCGGTGTGCGGCAGCAGCAGCACGAACTCCTCTCCGCCGTAACGAGCGAGTATGTCGCCGTCACGTAGACACGAGCGCGCCACCGAGGCGAAGGTCTGCAAGACGCGATCACCCGTGGCGTGTCCGTGCAGGTCATTGATCCGCTTGAAATGATCAAGATCGATCAGGGCGAGACCAGACCTGTGCCCGGCGCGCAGCCGGTTCAGCTCATCCTCGGCTCGCCGTAGAAAATGCCGACGGTTGTACAGCCCGGTCAGCTCGTCCGTGGACGCCAGATCCTCCAGCTGCCGCATCATGCCGCGCAGCGTCTCCTGATGCGCCTGAAGGGCGAAACGACGCTGGCGCATGCGCTGACGCAGCTTGTAGACGTATCCGACGAACAAGCACATCCAGATCAAGGTCACCAACAACACACCGGTCTGCAACAGCGCCGCCTGCGGGTCACGCAGTTGCTCCTGCTGCGCGTCGTACAGCGACATGCCGACGAAACTGAGCAACGCCAGCACGGCGTAGCGGGTGAAGACCTTTGGATGGAGAAATACCGCAAACATCAGCACCAGCACGTAAAGCACCAGCAACGAGCCGCGGTTGTCGCCGAGATTGAACAGAAAGAAGGTCAGCCAGACCAGCGCAACTAGCACTTGTGGCTCGGTCAGGCTGGGGTCGCGAAAACGCAGATTATGGCCTCGGTAGAAGATGCCGAGGAACACCAACTGGCTGGCCAGAATCATCACCGAACCGACTATCGCAGTGTCCAGCGGCCCCTGGTAGAACCCACCGGCAACGGTGATCCAGGTCAAAAGCAAAGCAAGGCCATAGGTTCCGGCCGCCATGCCGAAACGTTTGGTCACCAGTTGCTGAAGCGCCTGCTGTTCGCCTTCGTCACGAAGCGTGCGCATGGAATCCATCCCATAGTGGCAATTCGACGCACTTTACGCTGACCGAGCGAAAAAGCCCATAAGCAGCCGTTTCGATGCCGCGGCGAGATATCAATCGACTCGATTGCGACCATTCTGTCGCCTTCTGCCAACGAACCTTCATATACCTTGCGCCTGCATGAAGTCTACGGCTCGTTCTCTAATTTTGTTGGTCGATTGACGGCAGCGCCGCCCCGGTTCCTCTGTGCATCCCTTCACCTTTGGTCCGTCTGTGTACCCGCCCGGTCGGCGGGTTATACTGCTGCGCCTTTTTTATCCGGCGCGTGTCGGTCTCTTCTCGACACGCCCGTCTCCGCCCCGCCAAGAGGACGCGCTGCATGACCGTGATCAAGCAAGACGACCTGATTCAAAGCGTTGCAGACGCTTTGCAGTTCATTTCTTACTACCACCCCGTCGATTTCATCCAGGCGATGCACGAAGCCTATCTACGTGAAGAGTCGCCAGCCGCGCGCGACTCCATGGCGCAAATCCTGATCAACTCGCGCATGTGCGCCACCGGACATCGGCCGATCTGCCAGGACACCGGCATCGTCACCGTATTCGTACGCGTGGGAATGGACGTGCGCTGGGACGGCGCCACCATGAGCCTGGACGATATGATCAACGAAGGCGTTCGCCGCGCTTACAATCTGCCGGAAAACGTCCTGCGTGCTTCGATCCTCGCCGACCCGGCGGGTTCCCGCAAGAACACCAAGGACAACACCCCGGCCGTCATCCATTACTCAATCGTCCCCGGCGACAAGGTGGAAGTGGATGTTGCAGCCAAGGGCGGCGGTTCGGAAAACAAGTCGAAGATGGCCATGCTCAACCCGTCCGACTCCATCGTTGACTGGGTATTGAAGACCGTGCCGACCATGGGCGCCGGCTGGTGCCCGCCGGGCATGCTCGGCATTGGCATCGGCGGTACTGCCGAGAAGGCTGCGGTGATGGCGAAGGAAGTGTTGATGGAGTCCATCGACATTCATGAATTGAAGGCACGCGGCCCGCAGAACCGCATCGAGGAGCTGCGCCTGGAGCTGTTCGAGAAGGTCAATCAACTCGGCATCGGCGCCCAGGGTCTCGGCGGCCTGACCACCGTGCTCGACGTGAAGATCATGGACTACCCGACCCACGCCGCATCGCTGCCGGTGTGCATGATCCCCAACTGCGCCGCGACCCGTCATGCGCATTTCGTGCTCGACGGCTCGGGACCAGCCGAGCTGAGTCCGCCGCCGTTGGACGCTTATCCGGAAATCGTCTGGGAAGCCGGCCCGAGCGCGCGTCGCGTCAATCTCGACACTATCACTCCGGAAGAAGTACAGAGCTGGAAGCCGGGCGAAACCGTCCTGCTTAACGGCAAGATGCTCACTGGTCGCGACGCGGCGCACAAGCGTATGGTCGACATGCTGAACAAGGGTGAAGCGCTGCCGGTGGACCTCAAGGGTCGCTTCATCTACTACGTTGGCCCAGTCGATCCGGTCGGTGACGAAGTGGTTGGCCCGGCCGGCCCAACTACCGCCACGCGCATGGACAAGTTCACCCGCCAGATTCTTGAAAGCACTGGCCTGCTGGGCATGATAGGCAAATCCGAGCGTGGCCCCATCGCCATCGACGCGATCCGCGACAACAAAGCCGTCTATCTGATGGCCGTCGGCGGGGCCGCCTACCTGGTAGCCCAGGCGATCAAGAAATCCAAGGTGTTGGCCTTTGCCGAACTGGGCATGGAAGCTATTTACGAGTTCGAAGTGAAGGACATGCCGGTGACCGTCGCTGTAGACACTAACGGTGAGTCGGTGCACATCACAGGGCCTGCAATCTGGCAGAGCAAGATTGCCGAAAACCTGGCGGTTGAAGTGCAGTAACTTCAACGAAGAGCCCGGCTACTACCGGCTCAGAGTGATGACGAACCCCGCTATTGGCGGGGTTTCGTTTTTTAAGGCATGTCGTTTTTTTGAGCGGCCTACGCTGAAATTCCATGAGCATCGACGGGCCCCATGGAAGACGTCGCCGCGAGGCGTATGTATCAGGCGCTGTTGTGGGAGGTCCGCCCTCGGGGCGAAGCTATTGCTTTTCGTTTGCCGAGAAAGTCACTCGCGGCAACGCGACGTCACTACGAGGCTCGCCGCAGCTGGATAAACAACGCCTCGACTTTTTCCCGCGCCCACGGGGTTTTGCGCAGGAAGGTCAGGCTCGATTTGATACTGGGATCGCTCTTGAAGCAGCGGATATCGACACGCTGCGCTAGCCCGTCCCAGCCGTACCGCGCCTGTAGCTCGACAACTATGGCTTCGAGCGTCACGCCATGGAGCGGGTCTTTCGTGGGTTCTCGCACTGAGGGCCTCTGTATCCGAAACCGTCCGAGACGGCCAATAGCAAAAGACCCAGCGAATGCCAGGTCCTTCGCCCCGTCAGCATCTTACAGCGTGATGCGCGTACCGAGCAGTTTCAGAAACGCTGCCAGCCACGCCGGATGCGCCGGCCAAGCCGGTGCCGTGACCAGGTTGCCTGCGGTATGCGCCTGATCGACCGGGATATCTACGAATTCACCGCCGGCCAGCTTCACTTCTGGAGCGCAAGCCGGGTAGGCGCCGCAGGCGCGCCCCTTCAGCACGCCCGCGGCGGCGAGCAGCTGAGCGCCGTGGCAAACCGCGGCAATCGGCTTTTTCGCTTCGTCGAACGCCCGCACTAGGTTGAGTAGCTGTTCGTTCAACCGCAGGTATTCGGGTGCGCGACCGCCGGGTATGACCAGAGCGTCGTAATCTTCGGCACGCACCGAAGCGAAATCGAAGTTCAGCGCGAAGTTGTGTCCGGGCTTCTCGCTGTAGGTCTGGTCGCCTTCGAAATCATGGATCGCGGTGCGCACCGTGTCGCCCGCCTTTTTATCCGGGCAGACGGCATGCACGCTGTGCCCGACCATCTGCAACGCCTGGAACGGCACCATGGTTTCGTAATCTTCGACGTAATCTCCAACCAGCATCAGAATCTTCTTCGCAGCCATCGAAATACACTCCCAGTCAGTGACGGTTAACGGCCAACGCCCGGTTAGCCGCTTCGATTGAATATGTTGATCACCAGTCGATCGAGTAATCCCCACATTCGTTGATAGATGCGCAGATGCAACGGGCGGTCGTGCCAGCGTTGCAGGTCGATCTCCAGACTGCGTGAAAAATCTTGCTCGAAGCTCTCGGCCACTTCGGCACCGAACGACATATCAAGCGCCTCGAGGTTGGCTTCCAGATTCCAGCGCAGATTCCAATGATCGAAGTTGCACGAGCCGATGCTGACCCAGTCGTCGACCAGCACCACTTTCAAGTGCAGAAAGTGTGGCTGATATTCATGAATACGCACGCCGGCGCGCAGCAGTCGCGGGTAGTAACGCTGGCCGGCGTAGCGCACCGACGGATGATCGGTGTTGCGACTGGTCAGAAGCAGCCGCACTTCAACGCCGCGCCTTGCCGCACGCATCAGCTCACGGCGGACCCTGCCCGTGGGCAGGAAATAAGGTGTTGTCAGCCAGATGCGCCGTTCCGCGCGCTGCAGGTTTCGCAGCAAGCTATGAAGGATGTCGCTGTGCTGCCGCGCCGCCGCGTAGGCAACCCGCCCCATTCCCTCTCCGCCAGCTGGGTTGGCCGGAATTTTCGGAATCCGTTGCGGCAGCGGCAACTGCCAGATACGGCGCTTCAGGCACAGCGTCCATTGCGCGTCGAACAGCCGCCGCCAATCCTCTATCAATGGTCCCGCAATTTCTACCATCGCCTCGTGCCAGTGCTCGTCCGGTTTGGTCGGGTTCCAAAACTCGTCGGTCGCCCCGGCACCACCGACGAAGCAGTAACTGTCATCGATGATGATCAGCTTGCGATGGTCGCGATGCAGGTTGCGAAATCGCAGCCGCAGTTTCAGCGGGTTGTACTGACGCAGCTCGACACCCGCATCGGATAGCCGCTGCCGCGCCTTCTGTCCCAGCTTCAAACAGCCGAAGCCATCGAACAGGCAGCGCACCCTCACACCACGCGTGGTGGCAGCTGCCAATGCATCGACCAGCAGATCGGCGCACTGCCCGTCTTCAACCAGGTAAAGCTCAACGTCGACCCGTCTTTTTGCCGCCTCGATGCACTGCAGCATTCGCGGGAAAAACGCTGGGCCGTCAATCAGCAAGCGAAAGCGATTGCCGTCTCGCCAGGGGAAAATCTCCCCTGCGAGCATCACGAGAAGAGCCTCCAAGCAATCGAAGCTGCTTTGTGAGGGCGGAGATCGTTATAGCGGCTAGACATCGATTCCTTGTCCTGATGAGTTCTCCATGACGTGCTTCGATGAGCAGCCAAACGCAGAGCCATGACCCAGCGCCGTTGCGGCACGCCTGTTATAGGTCCGTACGGGCAGCGCAGAGTTCCACGTCGGTGCCTTGCGTTGCGCTCAGGTGGGCGATAACCCTTCGTCTGTCGTCAGACCGAAGACAGCCGCAGCCCGGGCCTGGCGCTTGGATCGAGCGCTGTGCGCCAGCTGCAGCACGCCACGGTCTCGCTGCCACAAGCGCTTCCACGGCTCGGGTCCGCTGGCCAGCGCCGCATCGAGCTCTTGCGCCAGTGCCTCGAACTGCAGATTGAGAGAAGCCAGTAGCAGATGCGTGGCGGCTTCGGTCGGAGACAAACGTGCAACCTCTGCCGCCCCTCCCAACACGCCGAGCAGGAGAAGTTGCAATCGCTGCGGCCAGCCGCACTCCAGCCCTATCCCGTAGAGCCAGCTGGCGAGCGCTGTCAATACGTATAGATCTTCCAACGTGCGGAAGGGTTTGACGTAGTCGTCCCAACCGTCGCCGGGCAAGTGCCGGCAGGGCGCCTGATCCAGGCGCAAGCGGCCGTGTGCGATGTCCGGTACCAGAGGCAACGGCGGCCGGTCTTCAATGAAAACGCCGCGTTCGTCGCATCCAACCACGCAAAGGCTTAGTCTGGGCCGGTCCCCCGGCGTCTCGTCCCGTGCCGGCACCAACAACCAGTCCGCTGTACAGCCAGCAATGACGAAATCCTTGCTGCCGTTGATAATCAGCTCGTCCACACGGGTCTGCATGTCGGCCGGAAGCAGTTTGCGGTTTTCCGTGGCACACAGTGCCCCGAGGCCATCCGGCGCGGCGGGCCAGAGGCGGCGTAGCGCGGCCTGGTAGCCCGCTAGAAACGCATACCCAGGCGTTATTGCCAGACGCCCGCCTAATACCGCCAGCTCAAATGAATCGCCCGAGCAACGCGACTGCAGTTCAGCGAACCAGTGATCCAGTGCAGTGGGTTCAGACAGACGATGCAGTGGACCAAGCAGCTCGTGCCAGGACATAGATCGATCTCCCGCAGATTAGAAATGGAATGGCAACACCATGGTTCAAGCATCACCGACCCGTAACGTCGGCAGCACCACCTCTGAGCTGAGCCGGTTGTCATTGATTAACGGGACGCCAACCGTAACAATTGCGCGCTCCGAGTGCATCGCCACGACAAGAAGGCGCATCTGGAGCAAGCATAAGCTTTTCCTGACGTCGCCCAACGACGACGCACACCTGAAAAGTTCTGAAGCCGAATTAGGCCGCCACGACAGCTTGATACAGGCTGAGCGCAGACCGCGCTGCTAAACTCGCCGCATGAATTATCTTGCACATCTTCACCTCGGCGGCCCGCAGCCGGGCGATCTGCTCGGCAGCCTGTATGGCGATTTCGTCAAAGGCTCCTTGCAGGGCCGCTGGCCCGCCGATATCGAAGCCGGCATTCGCCTGCATCGGCAGATCGATGCGTTCACCGATAGCCATCCACTGGTACTACAGGCCAAGCAGCGTTTTCCCAGCGAACGGCGACGCTATGCCGGCATCTTGATCGATCTTTTTTTCGACCATTGCCTGGCCGCGCACTGGCACGACTATGCCGATGAGCCCTTGAAGGACTTCACCACGCGTGTCTATCGAATTTTACGAGAAGAAGCCGAACTGCCCGGCAAGCTGGCGTTGATAGCGCCGCGCATGGCCGCTCAGGACTGGCTCGGCAGTTACCGTGATTTCGCGGTGATGGAACAAGTGTTGGCAGGCATGAGTCGCCGGCTGTCACGCCCGCAGGGCCTCGCCGGCGGGTTCGAGGAGCTGGAACGGCTCTACCTGCCGCTCCAGCAGGATTTCCGCGACTTCTATCCGCAGCTGCAGGCGTTCGTTCGGCTCAGCGATACCGGCAAGAGGTAACTGTCAGCTGTCGTAACCGGGGCATTGCTGGTCGAGCTTGCGCAGCAGCGCCGGCCAGGCCAGCGCGCCGCCCATGCCTTGCTTGCTGCGCGTGACACCGGCAGCCATGGCCTTGGCTCCGGCGAGAATCTGCTCGGGGATCGGAATCAGCTCGGCGCCGCCAGTCTTGGCCATCACCTGTATTTCGCAGGCACGCTGGAAAATGAACATCATCAGGAAGGTATCGGCAATGCTCCCGCCGCAGGTCATCAGGCCATGATTGTGCAGGAGCATGAAGCCGGTTTCGCCGAGATCGGCCTGCAAACGGGCCTTTTCGTCATGGTTGAGGGCCACGCCTTCATAGCCATGGGTGGACAGGCTGGCGAGTACGAACAGCGCTTGCTGGCTGATCGGTAAAAGCCGCTGCTTCTGTGCCGACACCGCCACACCGGCGGCGGTATGGGTGTGCATCACGCAGGCCACGTCATGGCGCACCTCATGCACGGCGCTGTGGATGGTATAGCCCGCCGGGTTGATGTCATAGGGCGTGTCCATCAGCTTGTTGCCGGCCAGATCGATCTTCACCAGACTGGACGCCGTGATCTCGTGAAACATGAGCCCGTAGGGGTTGATCAGGAACTCATCGGTGTCGGGAATCTTCGCCGATATATGCGTAAAGATCAGATCATCCCAGCCATGCAGGGCGACCAACCGATAACAGGCAGCCAGATCGACACGGGCCCGCCATTCGGCGGCACTTACCTGATTCTTCAGCGTTTGGATCGAATGCAGAGCAGTCACAGGCACCTCTTCTTGTTGTTTTTACGGTGCCGCAAAGTCTAGCCAGCGCTTGCCTGCTCGGGAGTCGCCTTTGCAGCCAGCCTGATGGCCGCAGAGGACAGCGCTCAGCCGCGCAGGGCTGCAGCGAAACGTTCCAGCCACGGCTCGGCGTCGCCTTCGGGCGTCACCGTTTCGCTGGCATCGAGGCGCAGCATTTCCTGCACCTCACGCATGCCCAGCTCGGCGTAGAGTTCACGGATCAATTCGCCACCGCCACAAAAGGTATCGCCATAGCTGGCGTCGCCCAGCGCGATGATGCCTCCAGGCATGCCCTGCCAGGCCGGAAGCCGATCGCGGATGGCCGAATACAGCGGAATGAAATTGTCGGGCAGCTCGCCCATGCCTGTGGTGGCGGTTACAACCAGTAATGCCTGCGGGCCGAAATCGACAATCTGAGGAAGTTGTGCGCGCGGATCATGCCAGGCGTCGAAGCCTGCCGCCTTCAGTTTTGCGGCGGCGTGGCGGGCGACGTCTTCGGCTGTGCCGTAGACCGTACCGGAAAGGATGGCGACCTTCATGATGGACTCCGTTGCGATTGAAGCCGAGCATTATGCCGTATTTGGCGCCGATGCCTCGCTTGCGTCGCGCTACGCTGTTAGGCGGTGCGTAGACTCGACGAGCAAAGGAATTAATCGGCTTGTGAGTTGTCGCAAGGCGGTCCTGACAGAGGAATTGCGGACGCAACCACAAGGCATGGGCAGGCCTGCTGCCATTGAGAGGGAAATCTGATGCCAGAAAAGACCGTACTCACCAGCGCCGAGCTGGCGTATATCAATCAACTTACCAGCGGCCCGCAAACCGAATCGGGCGAAGCACGGGGCGGTTTTCAGCTCGACGGCGGCGAGCGCGCCAACGGTTTGCTGCTACAGCTTGCAGCGAAAGCCAACCTGACGCTCGATGCAGAATTCGATGACTATTGCATGTCGTTCCCGCTGCAACTGACCCGTGATGAACTCCAGACGATCCGGCTTCAGCTTGCGCCTCCCATCATTTACGAACGCGGGCCGGTTCTTCGCGCCTGGCGCTTGCACCTGGACGACCCCCTGCCGTTGCTCTCCGATGAAGGTGACGAGACCGCGCTGAGCGTTCACGAGTTATCGCCAAATGGACTGCTGGTGGACGCCGGGCCCAAAAAAGCCCCCAAGCATCTGCATATGCGACTGGCGCTGCCTGGTGAGACGCCGTTCATGATCGACGCGCGCCGGGTACGCGTCGCCGAAGACGGAATGGCGGCCTATGAAGTCGAACAGCCGCAAGACAAGGACGCCGAGCGTATCCGTTCGTATCTGTACGAGCAGCATCAGCGTCTGCATCCAGAATTGCAGCCGGAACTGCCGGTCGACATGCTCGTCGACGAGCCCGCGCATTCGTAAGCCGGGTCATCGCGCGGGTCTGCCGCTCGAAGGCTGCGGTGTACTGCCATGAAGCACCCTGGTGTAAGCTGGCCGACCACGCGCGGCGTCTATATCGCAGCCGTGCGCGATCATTCACCATCAGCCGACCCGGAAAACATGACCCAGCCAACGGCCCCCATCCTGATTACCGGTGCCAGCCAACGCATCGGCCTGCATTGCGCTGAACGCCTGCTCGATGATGAGCAGCCGGTGATCGTTACGTACCGAACAGCTCGACCAAGCCTCGACCGGCTACGCGAACGCGGTGCCGTGACCCTGCACGCGGACTTTTCAGGAGCGGCCGGCATTCATGCGTTTATCGCCACGCTGAAACAGCAGACCCGCTCGCTGCGTGCGATCGTTCACAACGCATCGGACTGGCACCCCGAAACACCGGGCAAAGAGGCCGAGGTGTTCCAGCGCATGTTCGACGTGCATATGCTCGCGCCCTATCTGATCAACCTTCACTGCGCGGACCTGCTGCGGCACGGAGGCCCGGCGGATATCATCCACATCGGCGACGATGTCACCCGTATCGGCAGCAAGAAGCACATCGCCTATGCCGCCAGCAAAGCCGGGCTGGACAACCTCACCCTTTCGTTTGCCGCCAGCCTGGCGCCGGCGATCAAGGTCAATGGCATCGCCCCGGCCCTGATACAGTTCAACCCGGGCGATGACGCGAACTATCGGCGCAAGGCGCTGGCAAAATCCGCGCTGGGTATCGAGCCCGGCGCCGAGGTGATCTATCAGAGCCTGCGCTATCTGCTCGATAATCCGTACGTCACCGGCACTACACTGACCGTCAATGGCGGCCGTCATCTGATCTGATTGCGAAGGAACCCCATGCCTAGACTGGAACCCGCCATGGCGCGCATCCGCGTCAAAGATCTGCGACTACGCACCTTCATCGGCATCAAGGAAGAGGAAATCCTCAACCAGCAAGACGTGCTGATCAACCTGACGATGCTTTATCCCGCGGCGGACGCCGTGCGCGACAACGACATCGAATACGCGCTGAATTACCGCACCATCACCAAGGCAATCATCCAGCACGTCGAAAACAACCGTTTCGCCCTGCTCGAGCGGCTCACCCAGGAAATCCTCGACCTGGTCATGGAACATCCGCAGGTGCGCTACGCCGAGGTCGAGGTCGACAAACCTCATGCGCTGCGCTTCGCCGAATCGGTGTCGATCACGCTGGCCGCGCATCGCGACTGAGCATTCTGCTTAGGGATGCGGGTCGGCGTCGCTGTCTGGCTCATGGCAACCACCGAGGTTATGATCCGCCCACGTCTGCAATGCCGAGGCCCATGACATGAATGATCAACAACGCACCGAACTCGAAGCCGCCGCCTTCCGCCGCCTGGTCCAGCACCTGCGCAGCCGTCCCGATGCGCAGAACATCGACCTGATGAACCTAGCCGGCTTCTGCCGCAACTGCCTGTCGAAGTGGTACAAAGCCGCTGGCGACGACCTGGACATTGAAGTCAGCCTCGACGAGGCGCGCGAAGAGGTTTACGGAATGCCCTACGCCGAGTGGAAGAAGCGCTACCAGAAGGAAGCCACACCCGAGCAGCAGGCCGCCTTCGACAAGGGGCAAAATTCATGACCAGCCTTGCGGACTTTCGCGCCAGCCTGCGCAATCGCAAGCACCCTTTCAGCGAAACACTGGCCTATATCGACAGCGCCTATGACTACCAGCCAAGCCGCTTCATCAACGGCAACGTGGAAAACGCTGCCGGCGAAAACGAAGGCTCGTGCAAGACGCTTGGGCTGGCGGTGCTAGAAGGATTCACCACTGAAGAGGCGCTGTTGGCGTTCGGCGAGCATTATCAATCGGTGCTAGCCAACCCCAGCGGAACCGACCACCGCAATATCCGCGCGTTGATGGAGACCGGCCTGCCGGGTGTGCGCTTCGATCAGCAGCCGCTGACAGCCAAGGAATAAAAAAAGGGCCGGCCAGGCACTTGGGGAAGGCTTGATAGCGGACGGCCCTGAAACCAAAGAGGCCGGCCAAGTCTGACGGTCCGAAGCAACGCCGGCCATTGCGTAATCCCGATTGCCGGAATAGGCGGATGCTATTGGACCGAGGCTGCAGAAAGCAGGCCGGTGCGATTCCGCCAAATCGAAACTGCAGGAACTGCCGCAACGGTAAACCGACCTCAATCATGGAGTCAGCTTGCTGGCGTTGCCCAATGGTTATGCATAACCCCTGTCAGGCTTTTCCCGCCCAACCAAAGCCGGTAAGGTCCGAACCGGTCTTATCGGAGTACTTCACATGCCCATCGCTGCCCTTTCCGGCCCGCAGTACCTGCGTGAAGGCCTGAAGCTGATCCTGAGCCCAGGGCTACGGCTGTTCGTCATCCTGCCGCTGACGGTCAATCTGCTGCTGTTCAGCGGGCTCATCTACCTTGCCCTTCGCCAGTTCGGCGGCTGGGTCGATGCCTTCATGCCGAGCCTGCCCGAGTGGCTGATGTTTCTGGAATACATCCTCTGGCCGCTGTTCGTGGTTCTGGTCGTGTTGATCGTGTTTTTTACCTTCACCATGCTCGCTAACATCGTCGCGGCCCCGTTCAACGGTTTTCTCGCCGAAAAAGTCGAGACGGTCGCGCGTGGCGAGGACAGTTCGCCACCGTTCAGTTGGACCGAGCTGCTGGCCATGCTGCCGCGCACCATTGGCCGCGAAGCACGCAAGCTGGCCTATTTCGCACCTCGTGCGCTGGCATTGCTGATTCTTTCCTTCATCCCGGTGGTCAACCTGTTCGCCGCTCCGCTGTGGCTGCTGTTCGGCATCTGGATGATGGCTGTGCAGTACATCGATTACCCGGCGGACAACAACAAGCTGAGCTGGGCGGAAATGATGGTCTGGCTACGCCAGCGGCGCTGGAAAAGCCTGAGTTTCGGTGCGGTGACCTATGCCGCGCTGCTGGTGCCGGTGTTGAACCTGCTGATCATGCCGGCAGCGGTGGCGGGCGCGACCCTGTTCTGGGTCCGTGAAGGCGGCCGGAAACACCCGGTGCCTGTCGCCACCCAGTGAACTGCGGGAGGGGTTGATGTCTAGATTCGAACACATCGAATTCAGGAGCCCTTCCCAATGGCGCTTTCCGCACTGTCGATCAACTGCACACTCAAAGCCTCTCCCAACACGTCGTCCTGCAGCTTGCTGCTGAGCCAGGCCGAGCGGGAATTGGGAAAGCTCGGCGTGACCTGCGAGCAGCTACGCGCGGTGGATTTCAACATCAAACCGGGCGTGACCTCTGACGAAGGCCCGGGCGATGACTGGCCGATGATCCGCGAGAAGATACTCGCCGCAGACATCCTTTTGCTGGGCACGCCGATCTGGCTGGGGCACCAGTCCAGCATCTGCCAACGGGTACTCGAGCGTCTCGATGCGTTTCTCAGCGAAACCGACGATCAGCAACGGATGGTCTCCTATGGTCGGGTCGCCTGTGTCGCCGTGGTCGGCAACGAAGACGGTGCGCACCATGTGGTGGCCGAGCTGTACCAAGGGCTGAACGATGTAGGGTTCAGCATCCCCGCCAACGGCTGCACCTATTGGGTCGGAGAAGCGATGGGGTCGACAGACTACAAGGATGCAGGCCCCCGCGAGAAAACCGCCAATACCAATGCGATGCTGGCTCGCAACGCGGTGCACTTGGCGAAACTGCTCAAACAGTCTGGTTATCCGGGAGCCTCGGAGTAGCAGGTAGATCAGCGCCGAGATCGGGACGCTCGGCGTAGAGATGGCTGAGTTGCACCTACGCGACCCGACCCATCCCCTTTTGTAAGGAGGGGACGAGGGACGCGTAGACGAAACCCTTCAATCTGATTGGTTAGGCACGCGACGATGCAACGACGCGCTCAGGCAATTGGCCGGCTCAAGCCAGCGTCTTCAGCGCCTCACGGCTGAACGGCAGGATGTCCTGCATGCGTCCTTCGCGAACCTTCAGCGCCCAGTCGGGATCGCAGATCAGCGCACGTCCCACCGCAACCAGATCGAATTCCTCCTTGTTCAGACGCTCGAGCAGGCCTTCGATATTGGCCGGCTGCGCCACCTTGTCGGTCTTGACCATGAACTGCAGGAACTCGCCGTCCAGCCCCACGCTACCCACGGTGATGGTCGGCTTGCCGGTGAGCTGGCGGGTCCAGCCGGCCAGGTTGAGATCAGAGCCTTCAAACTCCGGCTCCCAAAAACGACGCGTCGAGCAATGGAAGATGTCCACGCCTGCAGCCGACAGCGGTGCGAGGAATTCGCCCAGCGCTTCTGGAGTAGTCACCAAACGCGCGGTGTAGTCCTGCTGCTTCCACTGCGAGAAACGGAAAATTATCGGGAAGTCCGCGCCCACCGCAGCCCGCACCGCGCTGATCAGCTCGATGGCGAAACGCGAGCGGTTGGCCAGGCTACCGCCGTACTCATCGGCGCGCTGGTTGCTGCCTTCCCAGAAGAACTGGTCAATGAGGTAGCCATGAGCACCGTGAATTTCGACGCCATCCATGCCGATGGCTTTGGCATCGGCAGCCGCCTGAGCGAAGGCCGCGATCACGTCCTGGATATCCTGCTTGGTCATACCGTGGACGACGACCTGATCGTCCTTGCGCTTCTCCATTGGCCCAAACCCCAGCACTTCCGGCTCCGGCTCGGTACCCTTGCGGCGCACATTGCCGACGTGCCAGAGCTGCGGAACGATCTTGCCCCCCGCGGCATGCACCGCATCGACCACGTCTTTCCAGCCGGCCAGCGCATCCTCGCCATAGAAGCGCGGCACCTGCGGGTAACCATTGGAAGCCTGGTGGCCGACCGTGGTGCCCTCGGTGATGATCAGCCCAACGCCCGAAGCGGCACGGCGGCGGTAGTACTCGACGACGTCAGCGGTCGGCACGCCGTTGGGCGAGAAGGATCGGGTCATCGGCGCCATGACCACGCGGGTCGGCAGTTGCAGGCTGCCGAGCTGGAATGGCTGAAACAGGGCATTTACGGCTGCGGTCATCGTTATCTCCTTGTTGATCCGGGTTACAAAAGCGACCGGTCGTCTCACCACTCGCCACAAAAAAATCAGCGAAGCGTCAGCAGACGCTCCAGTTGGGTTAGAAAACTGTTCAGCGGCGCGACACTGCGGCCCACCTTCATGCGCAGCAGCGCGCCTTCCCAGGCGTTGCCGATGAATTCGGCGAGCGCCTGACAATCGATGCTCTGATCGATTTCACCGGCATCGCGTGCCTGTTCGAGGCAGACCGCGAGCACTTCGACAGAGCGCAGCAGAATGGCTTCCACCTGACACCCGATTGGCTGCGACAACTCTGCCATCTCAAAGCTCAGGCTGCCAATGAAGCAATGGTATTCAGGGCATTCCTGACGCGCGAAATGCGCGACGAGCTCGGCGTAATGGCCAAGAATACGGGCGCGCGGATTCAACACAGGGTTGCTCAACGCAGCCTGGTAACGCGCCAAACGTGGCGTATATAGATGGTCGAGCGCCTGCAGGGCGAAATCTTCCTTGCTGGCGAAGTAGTGATAGAACGAACCCTTGGGAATACCGGCAGCCTGGACGATTTCCAGCACGCCAGTGCCGTGATAGCCACGACGGGTCATCACCTGCGCGCCTTTGGCCAGGATCAGTTCACGCTTATCGATTCGAGCTCGGCTGTTCATGAAACCGAGCATATGACCGGTCGTCTCGTGCGAACAGCATCATCCATGAGGCTTATTGCGCCGATACGATCGCGACGATGGCGGGGGCTTTTTAGCGATGATGGAAAGCGCAGCGGCAAATACCGCTGCGCCCGATGAGCGAAGGGTCAGGCGAGCGCGTTTTCGATCGCCTGGATCAGCGCCGGATCGTCCGGGGCGGTACGGGGCGAGAATCGCGCCAGCACACGACCGTCCTTATCGACGAGAAACTTCTCGAAATTCCAGCTAATGTCACCGGGGAAATCCGCACCCTCGCCCGCCAGCAGACGGTAGAGCGGATGACGTTGCGGGCCGTTGACCTCGAGCTTGCTGCTCAACGGAAAACTGATGCCGTAGTTCTCGTTGCAGAACTGCAGGATTTCCGCGTCGCTGCCCGGCTCCTGCGCCGCGAACTGGTTGCAGGGAATGCCGAGCACACCGAAACCACGATCCTGATAACGCTGATGCAACGCCTGCAGTCCCGCGTACTGAGGAGTCAGGCCGCACTCGGAAGCCACATTGACCACCAGCGTCAGCTGATTTTTAAGCGGCCCGAGGGGCAGCTCCTGGCCAGCGAGGCCGGGTAGGACCAAATCGTGGAACGCGCTCATTCTCTCTTCTCCAGAGGGTAAAAAAGCGCTCCGGCTTTACCGAAGCGCTTCGTCGCCCGACCTTCTCGGTCGAGCCTGTCGCCACCCGCTCGCTGCGAGGGGATCAGTGGTGATGGCCACCTTCGCCATGAACGTGACCATGGGCGACTTCTTCTTCGCTGGCATCACGCACATCGACGATCTTGACATCGAAGTTCAGGCGCTGACCAGCCAGCGGATGGTTGCCGTCAACGATCACGTCGTCGCCTTCGACATCACGGATAGTGACGATCTGCATACCGCCGTCCGGACCGGATGCGTGGAATTGCATGCCGACTTCCAGCTCGTCAACGCCTTCGAACATGGCGCGATTGAGCGTCGCGACCAGCTCCGGGCTGTACTCACCGTAGGCATCCTGCGGCTCGATGGCGACCGTCACCTGATCACCGCCCTGTTTGCCTTCCAAGGCCTTTTCCAGGCCAGAGATGATGTTGCCTGCACCGTGCAGGTAGACCAGCGGCGCGCCGCCGGCCGAGCTGTCGATTACCTCACCAGCGTCGTTGGTGAGTGTGTAGTCGATTGACACAGCCTTGTTCGCGGCAATCTGCATGAGGCAAAACCTTTTGCTAGGGAATGTGATGTCGAAGTTTAACCGCGAGCTGCGGCGATTGCGAACCGAGCCCGGATAAACGGGACCAGCAACTGGTTGACAAAACCTTAGGATGCGAGTGCCGCATACAACCTTTGGAGAGCATCGGTCAGTCATGAGCTATGTCAGTATCCCGTCACGCAAGCTAAGCGAAACTTCCAATAATTAATGCGCGTTCCAAGGAGCACCGATGTCGGCTCGAAACATTCTGGTGATTAACTGCGGCAGTTCGTCGATCAAATTCGCACTGGTCAGCGAAACGCAAGCGACCTTCCCTCTGCAAGGCCTGGCAGAACGTATAGGCAGTCCTGAAGCGGTGCTTCACTGGCAACGGGGAGACGACAAGCAGACACTGGAGATCCCGGGCGCCGACCATCGCGCCGCGCTGGAGCAACTGCTACCGCTCGCGCAGGAAGCGGCTGGCGGCAAGCTAGACGGCATCGGGCATCGAGTCGTTCATGGCGGTGAACATTTCACCGGCTCCAGCCTGATCGACGAGCATGTGCTCAAAGCCATCCGTGACAGCGCTCAGCTGGCCCCGCTGCACAACCCGGCCAACCTGGTCGGCATCGAAGCCGCCATCACACTGTTCCCTACCCTGCCGCAAGTCAGCGTATTCGATACGGCGTTTCACCAGACCATGCCCGAACACGCCTTCCGTTACGCCGTGCCCGAGTTCCTTTACAAGGAGCACAACGTCCGCCGCTATGGTTTCCACGGCACCAGCCACAACTATGTCAGCAAGCGTGCCGCTGAAATGACCGGGCTGGCAGCGGACGACAGCTGCTGGCTGACCGCGCACCTGGGCAATGGTTGCTCGACCTGCGCCATCGTCAACGGCGAAAGCCGCGACACCAGCATGGGCCTGACGCCACTGGAAGGTCTGGTGATGGGCACGCGCAGCGGCGACGTCGATCCCAACCTACACAGCTACCTGAACCGCACGCTGGGCTGGAGCCTCGAGCAGATCGACCGCATGCTTAACCACGACAGCGGTCTGAAAGGCCTGTCTGGCCTGTCTAACGACCTGCGTACACTTCATGAAGCCCGCGTCGCTGGCCACGCAGGCGCGAACCTAGCGCTGGAGGTGTTCTGCTATCGCCTGGCCAAATCCCTGGCGAGCATGGCCTGCGCCCTGCCGAAGCTCGACGGCCTGATTTTCACTGGCGGCATCGGCGAGAACTCCGTAGCCGTACGCAGCCGCACCCTGGAACACCTCAAGCTGTTCAACTTCCAACTCGACGAAGAAGCCAACGCGCGCTGCACCCGCGGCGTTGGTGGAGAAATCCAGGCCGCAGGCAGCCCGCGCGTCCTGGTCGTTCCCACCAATGAAGAACGCCAGATCGCGCTGGACACGCTGGCAATCCTCGACGCCTGACAACCCGCCGACACGAACGCGCCTCTGCAAACCCGACGACCGAGAAAGGCGTCGGGTTTCATCTACTCAGTATCGCCTTCGCCCTTTGTTCGACAGGAGATCACCATGCACACGCTCTTCCTCGCCCCCTGCGGTTTCGGTGGCGGCCTCAACTCCATCAGCCTCGGCCTGATTCGTGCCTTGGAACGTGCCGGACTGAAAGTCGGATTCTTCAAGCCCATCGCCCAGCCCTTTCCGCTCGACCTGGGCCGCGAGCGGTCCTGCGTGCTGGTAGAAAACACACTGAACATTACTTCTCCAGAGCCGCTCCCGCTGGAACAGGTGGAGCGCCAATTGGCCGATGGCGAACTGGATCTGCTGCTCGAAGATGTCGTCAGCCGCTACCAGGAGGTTGCAGCGGGCAAGGACGTCGTGATCGTCGAGGGCATGGTGCCGACGCGAGAGTTCAACCACACCTCGCGAATCAATACGCACCTGGCCAAGAGTCTGGATGCGGAAATCATTCTGATCGCCGCGCAGGGCAACGACACGCTCAAGCGCCTGGCCGAACGCATCGAAATCCAGGCGCAGTTGTTCGGCGGCGCCAAGGACCCGAAGGTGCTCGGTTTGGTCCTGAATAAGGTCAAGAGCGACGACGGCGTGGCGGCCTTTGTCGAACGCATGAAAGAACAGCTGCCGCTGCTCGGCACCCAAGATTTCCAGCTGCTCGGCGCGATTCCCTTCGCCGAGGAGTTGAACGCCCTGCGCACCCGCGACATCGCTCAGCTGCTGAATGCCAAGGTGCTTCACGCTGGCGAAGCCGAACATCGTCGCGTGAGCAAGATCGTCCTGTGCGCCCGTGCAGTTCCCAATACCGTGCAGCTGCTCCAGCCTGGTGTGCTGGTAGTCACGCCGGGTGACCGAGACGACATCATCCTGGCCGCCAGCTTGGCCTCGCTCAACGGAGTCGAACTCGCGGGCCTGCTGCTCTGCAGCGACTTCGCCCCGGACCCACGCATCCTCGAACTGTGCAAGGCGGCTCTGGACCGCGGCCTACCCGTGATGACCGTGCAGACCGGCTCCTATGACACCGCAACCAACCTGTTCGGCCTGAACAAGGAAACCCCTTCCGATGACATCGAGCGCGCCAGCCAGGTGACCGATTTCATCGCCAAGCACCTGCAGCCCGACCTGTTGCATACACGCCTCAGCGTGCCGCGCAGCGAGTTGCGCCTGTCGCCCCCAGCGTTTCGCTACCAGCTGGTCAAGCGCGCCCAGCAGGCGAACAAGCGCATCGTCCTGCCGGAAGGCAACGAGCCGCGAACCATCCGCGCCGCGGCCATCTGCCAGGAACGAGGTATTGCCCGTTGCGTCCTGCTGGCCAAGCCGGATGAAGTGCAGACGGTCGCCCGCGAACAGGGCATCAACCTGCCGGCCAGCCTGGAGATTCTCGACCCGGAGCTGATCATCGATCAGTACATCGAGCCCATGTGCGAGATGCGCAAGTCGAAAGGACTCACCCCCAGCGATGCCCGCGAGCAACTCAAGGACACCGTGGTGCTCGGCACCATGATGCTGGCGCTGGATGAGGTGGATGGCCTGGTATCCGGCGCCGTGCATACCACCGCTAATACCATTCGCCCGGCGCTCCAGCTGATCAAGACCGCCCCTGGCTACAGTCTGGTGTCCTCGGTGTTCTTCATGCTGCTGCCGGATCAGGTACTGGTCTACGGCGACTGCGCGGTCAATCCCAACCCGAGCGCTACGGAGCTTGCGGAAATTGCCCTGCAGAGTGCCGAGTCGGCCGTCGCCCTTGGGGTGAATCCACGTGTAGCCATGATCAGTTACTCCACCGGAACGTCCGGCAGCGGCGCCGAGGTAGAGAAAGTCGCTGAAGCCACACGCATCGCCCAGGAACGCGCACCCAACCTGCCAATCGACGGCCCGTTGCAGTATGACGCCGCGTCGGTCGCCAGCGTTGGCAAACAGAAGGCGCCGAACAGCCTGGTTGCCGGTCAGGCGACCGTGTTCATCTTCCCTGACCTGAACACCGGCAACACCACCTACAAGGCGGTTCAGCGTAGCGCCAACGTGATCAGCGTCGGGCCAATGCTGCAAGGCCTGCGCAAGCCGGTGAACGACCTGTCCCGCGGCGCACTGGTGGATGATATCGTCTTCACCATCGCACTCACCGCGCTACAGGCCGATAGCGCTGGCGACAAGCCTGAAGCTTGAAGCTTGAAGCTTGAAGCTTGAAGCAAGAGTTTCAGCCCACTAGCGATGCCAAGGCCAGCCAAATCCGTAGGGTGGGCTTCAGCCCACCAAGGCGCGCCCCACTACCCTAAAAAGTGGGCCGGCGGCGCTCCGCTTCAGCCACCACTCGCTTGAGAAGCTCTGGTGGGCTGAAGCGGAGCGCCGCCCGGCCCACCCTACGCTCGCTCGGATCGCTTCAGGCTTCAAGCTTCTCGCCTATCGCCTATCGCCTATCGCCTATCGCCTATCGCCTATCGCCTATCGCCTGCGGCCAGTGACTTGCAGTTCGGCGCGCAATCGCTACCCTTGGCGCCTCGAATCAGCCGTATCGACGAGACAACTTATGCTGAGCTTCCTTCCCGCGCCCCTGCGAGGCATCCTCGCTGGCCTGACCCTGGCGCTGAACACGCTGTTCTGGTGCTGGCCGCTGTTCTTCCTTTCGCTGCTAAAACTGGCGCTGCCGATTCCTCGCGTTCAGCGTGCGCTGCGCTTTGGCATGCACTGGATTGCTGAGTCATGGATGGCGGTCAATGGCTTCTGGATGGACCTGGTGCGGCGCACCGAATGGGATGTGCAGGGGCTGGAAAAGGTCGACATGCAGCATTCATATCTGGTCACCAGCAACCACCAGAGCTGGGCCGATATCCTGATGCTGCAGTACCAACTGAACCGGCAAATGCCGATCCTGAAGTTTTTCCTCAAACAGGAGCTGATTTGGGTACCGGTCATTGGCCTGTGCTGGTGGGCCCTGGAGTTTCCCTTCATGAAACGCTTCACGAAGGAGTACCTGACCAAGTACCCGGAAAAGCGCGGCCAGGATCTGGCCACGACCCGCAAGGCCTGCGAGCGCTACCGGACCAACCCGGTGTCCGTGTTCAACTTTCTCGAGGGCACGCGCTTCACCGAGGACAAGCACACCGAACAGGCCTCGCCCTATCGCTACCTGCTCAAACCCAGAGCTGGCGGCATCGCATTCGTGATCGATGCGATGGGTGAGCAACTGACTTCGCTGATTAACGTCACCATCCACTACCCGAATGGCAATCCGAGCTTCTGGGATCTGCTCTGCGGCCGGATCGGCCAGGTGGTCATGCGCATCGACTCGCAACCCATCCCGGCCGAATTCCTGCATCGTAGTTACGATCAGGATGAGGGTTATCGACTCAGCTTTCAGGAATGGGTCAACGAGCTATGGAGCGAAAAGGACGCTAGGCTCGAAGAGCTGCATCGACAGTATCCGCCGAGGCAGCCGCTCCGTTGAACCTGGCAGCGGCCGACGTTACCGGTCGAGCTGTTGCCAATCTACGCGCCGAGGAAAGACCAGGGCGTCCTCGACGACCAAGCCCGGCGCCACCAGAAAGCCCTGCATGACCTGGCAGCCATGAGCAATCAGCCAATCGCGCTGGGCCAGGGTCTCAACCCCCTCGGCGATCACTTCCAACTCCAGGTTCCGTCCCAGGTCGATGATGGTGCTGACCACCGCCGCGTCACGGGGCGAGTCGAGCATATTGGCAATGAACAACCGGTCGATCTTCAGCGTATCCAGATCGAAATGGCGCAGGTAGGCCAGTGACGAATAGCCGGTGCCAAAGTCGTCAACCGCGACCTTGACGCCAAGCTCCCGCAATTGCCGAAGCTTGTCACAGCTCTGCTCCAGATCCTGCATCAGCGCGCCTTCGGTGACCTCCAGCTCCAACTGGCGAGGATCCAGTTGGTATTCGTCGAGCAGACGGCGCAGTTCGCCTATCAGTCCAGCCCGGGCAAACTGCACCGGGCTGACGTTGAAACTCAGTATCAGCTTGTCGCCGAATCGCTCGCGCCAATCCCGACATTGAGCCAGCCCTTCACGTAGCGCCCATTCGCCAACCCGATCGATCAGTCGAGTCTCCTCCAGCAAGGGAATGAAGACGTTGGGTTCGACTTCGCCGCGTCCGGCAAAGTCCCAGCGCAGCAAGGCCTCGAATCCGCGCAGCTCGCCGGTCTTGAGTTCTATCTGCGGCTGATAGGCCAGCGCGAAACCATTGCGCTCGATGGTGCTGCGCAGGTTTTCCTCCATCATCAGACGCGCATGGGCGCGGCCATTCATTTCGCTGGAGAAGAAGCGGTATTGCTGACGCCCGGCGCGCTTGGCTTCATACATGGCCATGTCCGCCGAGCGAAGCAGTTCTTCGACGCTCTGCCCGCAATCGGGAAAATGGGCGATGCCGATACTGGCGCCCAAAGTCACATCGGTGCCGTTGATGGTGTGTCGGACCGAAATCAGCTCGATAAGCTTCTCCGCGACTTTCGCCGCGTCTTCGGGATGATCGAGAGAATCCAGCAAGGCGGTGAATTCGTCCCCGCCCATCCGCGCGATGATGTCGTAGGGACGCATGCAGGCTTCCAGCACCCGCGCGACGCGGCAAAGAATCTCGTCGCCGGCATCGTGGCCTAGCGAGTCGTTGATGCGCTTGAAGCCGTCGAGGTCGATATAAAGGATGGCCATGCGCTTGCCGTTCCGATCGATCCGCGCCAAGGCCGACTCCAGCGCCTGATGAAACCCACGCCGATTCAGCAGCCCGGTCAGCGAATCGGTTACCGCCTGGGTTTCCAGCTGGACGTGGAGGTTGCGCACCACCGACATGTCCAGCGCGATCACCACCATCGAGCGCTGTTGGCGAGGCAGTGGCGACGAAGACAAGGCAACCGGCAAGGTACCGCCATTGGCGGTGTAGAGCTGCGCCTCGTGCAGACGGTAGGTATTGCCGCTACGCCACTGTTTGTAGAAGTCAGTATCGCGCCAGACTTCAGGCATTTGCGGGGACGCCAGATGATCGACCAGCGCCGTGCCCTGCAGATCATCGACATTGGTGTGCAGCATCTGCGCGATCGCCGGATTGGCGAAACTGATATAGCCATCCTCGCCCACCACCAGGATGCCTTCGGCAGCGTTGTTCAGCACCGAGGCATTGAAGGCGCGCGCGCTGTCGAGCTGCTGAGTCAGCAATTGCAGATCGCGTCGGTTGTGTTCATGACTGAGCAGGGTGTTGATCTTGTGCTTGAGCACCTGCGGATCGAACGGCTTGAGGATGAAGTCAACTGCACCCGTTGCGTAACCGCGCAGCACCGACTCGCGGGTATGCGCGATGGCCGAGACGAAGATGATCGGTGTGTAACGTGTATGGGGGCTGCCGCGCATCAGGCGCGCCACTTCGAAGCCATCCATGCCTGGCATTTGCACGTCCAGCAAAACCAGTTCCACGTCCAGATCAAGCAGCGCCTGCAACGCAGCCTCGCCGGAGTTGACCGTATGCACCTGCCAGTCGCCATCACCTAGCAGGGCTTCCATAGCCACCAGATTCGCTTCGCGATCGTCCACCACCAGCAGTGTGCGGGTACGAGGTTGTGATTTGGCTTGTGCCCGCGCCATTACCTGACTCTCCTGCCCGCTGCGCAGTTACTTCCGATTTCAATGGCGGCTGCACGGCGGCCGACTCTGGACGAACGATGCGTCACGTACTTCTCCTTATGGACTCTCGTGAGGGCCATCGACGCGCTCCAGGCAGCGTCGCAGCAACTCGACCAGCTTGGCGCGTTCGACCGGTTTGAACAGAAAATCGTCGGCCCCGGCAGTGACGCTCTGATCTCGGACGGCCGGATCGGCTCCGGCCGCCAGTGCCACGATCGGCACCTGACAACCATAGTCGTTTCTGAGCTGGCGTATCAGTGCAGGGCCGTCATTATTCGGCAATGCCATGTCCACCAATGCCAGATCGAAGGCATCTTCATCGAATCGTTCAAGCGCTTCGGTGCTTGTCGTAGCCGGCACCACTTGCAGCCCCTGCTCGTCGAGCAGGGCGCTGATGGCGTATATCGACCGCACGTCGGAATCCACCAGCAGCACCCGTCGTCCCAGCAAGGGATGCTCCACCTCGTCCATATTCAGCGCCACAGCTTCAGCCTCAGCCTCAGCGGGCTTCAATGCATCTTCCATATGCTCCAGTCCCTCTGTTTTTGACAACGCAACCGATGAGTAACGCCGTAGCCGCTCCAGATTCTTTTCTGAAAGCGGTGCACGGCTGTTCAGTATGACCCGTGCATCCTTGAGCGAACGTAGCCTGTCGAGCGCCTCGAGCAGCTCCAGGCCGTCTTCGTTAGGCAGATCGAAATCGATGACCAGGACCGTGAAGGCATGCTCCGCATAGGCCAGCCGCGCATCTTCGCTGCTCTGGCAGTCGGTGACACGGTATCCAAGACGCTCGAAGTGCTCATGCAATTGACGTCGCCGCTCCGGTTCGGTTTCCACGAGCAGCAATCGCGTTGGACTGGCTTCCTGCCGAGCCAGGTCGACGAACAGGCGTTCGAGCTCCGAGTGCGTCACAGGTTTGAGCAAATAGCGCGAATTGTCATCGGACCAGCCATGCGGCTGCGGCACGCACGAAATGATGTACACCGGCGTGCCCTGATGCCGGGCATCCTCTCGCAGGATCCGATGGACCTGCCAGCCACTGATATCCGGCAACAGGATATCGAGGATGACGGCCGCGAAACGGTCGCGCTCCAAGGCCTCCAACCCTTCTTGTCCGGTGCCGCAAACAGTGCTGGGAAAACCATGAGATTGCCCGACCTCAGCCACTACCGAGGCGAAATCGGCATCATCCTCGACGATCAATACGCCGCCGCCCTGGCCTCGGAGCTGAAACGGCCGCAGCGTCCGGATCTCCGTGGCTGCGGCCAGTCTCAGCGGCAACTCGATAGTGAAACTCGAACCCTGACCCGGCGCGCTTCGCAGATGAATACCGCCGCCCAGCACTTCGGCCAGCTGCCGTGCGATGGCCAATCCCAGCCCGGCGCCGCCGTATTGCCGGCTGATCGAGCCGTCGATTTGCTGGAAGGCCTGGAAGATCCGTTCGTGCTGGTCTTCAGCGATGCCGATACCGGTATCGGTCACACAGATCTGCAGCATGTCTTCATCAGCAGGCTGCTCGGCCGGCTTGCAGGTGACATGGATATCCACGAAGCCTTGCTCGGTGAACTTCAATGCGTTGGTGACGAGATTGCGCAGGATCTGCTGCAGGCGTGAGCGGTCGGTAATGATCGTTACCGGCACGTCCGGCGCGATTCGGGTACCGAGCGCCAGCCCGTTCTGCTCGGCCATCGGCTGGAGCCCATTGGTCAGTTCTGCCAGTAGCTCAGCCAGATTGAGCGGTTCCGGCTTGATCTGCATATGGCCCGCTTCGATCTTGGCCAGGTCGAGCACATCATTGATCAGCTGCAGCAGGTCATGCCCGGCCCGATGAATGATATCGGCGTGCCGAACCTGCTTCTCGGTCAGATTGGCCGCCGCATTCTGCCTCAGTTGATCGCTGAGGATCAGGATGCTGTTGAGCGGCGTACGCAGCTCGTGAGACATGTTTGCAAGGAATTCGGACTTGTAGCGATTGGCGACGACCAGTTCGTTGGCCTGATCGCGCAGACGCCGCTCCGCCGCCTTGCGGTGACCGATATCGATCACCACGGCCTGCACCAGCTGCTCCTCACCGCTGCGCAGCGGAGATAGGCCGACCTCGACGGGCAACAGACGGCCATCGCTGTGACGACCGAACAATTCGCGGTTTTCACCCAGGCGGCGCGACTCGGGCTCCTGAGCGAAACGATGGCGTATCTCGAGATAGATCTTGCGCATCGACTCGGGGATCAGCAGCTCGACCGGCTCGCCCACCAGCTCTTGCCGGCTATAGCCGAACAGCAGTTCGGTCTGTCGATTGACCATGACGATTCGCCCTTCCTGGTCGAACAGAATGAAGGCATTCGGCGACGCTTCGACGACGTTGCGGAAGCGCTCTTCGTCCCGTTTGCGCTGTTGCAGATCGACCAGATTGAGCAGGTGGTGGATGCCGTCATCGCGATTGAAGCTGGTCAGGCTCAGTGAAACCGGTATCGGCGCGCCATCCTCCCGTAACGCGTGACTTTCCTGATTGCTGGTTTCACCCCGCTGCCCGCCTGCGGCCTCGCTTAGCACGCCGGGCACATAACGGCCAAGACGTTCGCCAGCGAGCAGACCAGCACTGCTTCCGAGCAGCGCAGCAGCGCTCTGGTTGGCCAGTTCGATTCGCCCTTGGCCATCGCACATCAGGGTCGCTACGGGCAGTTGCTCGATCAGCTGTCGGAAGCGTGCCTCACGCTCCTGGAGTTGCGCACCGAGCGCCTGGCTGTTGCGCAGCGCCCGTTCACGCAGGTATAGGTAGCCGCCTATCAACAGCGCAAACAGCACCGCGGCGGACAGTCCCGCCGCCAAGTTGAAGGCTCCGCTGGCTCGGGTCAGGATGGCTTCGTACTCCGGCGTACTGGCCACATCCAGTTGCCAGCTACGGCCGTACATATAGATATTTCGGGTGCGACGGAAACTCGCATCGGCACTGACCGGCGCGCGGCCCACCAGCAACGGTTCGTCCGGGGCCGCAGCGTCGAACAGCTGTATCTGGAACAGTTTGCTCCGCGACCCCAGCACGCCCTCCAACAAATCGGTAAGCCGGAATGCGCCATGTAACGTCCCGGCGAACGCCTTCTGGCGCTCCTCCAATGTTGTGATGGGCTCCCCGACTCGGTAAAGCGGAAGAAACAGCAGAATACCCACCTGAACGTTCTGTCCGGTCTCCTGCTTGAGACGCAAGGGCCCCGTCAGCATCGGCGTGCCAATGTTACGCGCGGCAAGGATGGCTTCTCTGCGGGTTCCCTCGCTCAACAGGTCAAAGCCCAGCACCCGGCGATTACGCCAGTCTAGAGGATGTATGTAGTCTGTAATCAGGTACTCATCGCGCACTCCGGCCGGATACATGCGGACATCGCTGCCGCCGGCCCGCATCTTCTCCAGCACCGAGGCCATATTATCTGCGCGCGCGTGACGCGACAGAGCGATCGCCTGGATGCCGGGATAGAAGTCTTGTAGCTGAAGCTGATCGGAAGCGCGATTCCAGTCTTCCAGACTGACGGTATCGCTCCCAACGAATAAGCCGGCCAAACCGCGCATGACCATTTCGTAGGCGCGCATGCGCTCGCGCAGATTACTCTCGAGGTCGTTGACCACCAAATTGAATCGCTGCGCTTGCTCTGCGTGGATTCGCGCTTCCTGAACATGCCATTGCCAGCCGACCCATCCTCCGAGCCCCGCCATCAGAACCAGCGTTACTACCAATGGCAGCCAAGGCTTACGAGAATGGAGAGCGGAACGATCTTCCATTCGACCTCCTCAGTGCCACTACATGGCTCGCTGTCACGAGCTTCAGAGTCGCGAATCGCCGAGAGGTTCAATGTCCGACAAGGAAAAGATGTAAAATTGGCGTCACTTAACTGCCACAGGCGAGACCCTTGCGGTCCCGCCTGCTCGAAGCGGCTTACAGCGGCCGCAGATTGATTTCTACGCGGCGGTTCTGGGCACGGCCTGAAGCCGTGTCGTTACTAGCTATCGGCTGGCTCGGGCCCGCGCCATAAGAGGAAATTCGTGACGCGGCGACACCGTTGCCTTCGAGGTATGCCGCCACGCTACGGGCACGACGGTTGGACAGATCCTGATTGAGCTGTTGCGAACCGGTGCTGTCGGTGTGTCCGACGATATCGATGCCGTTCTTGTTGAACTCCCTGAACACCTGGACGAGGGAATTCAGGGTCGGATAGAAGCTGCTGGAGATATCCGCCGAGTTGCTGGGGAACGTGATGTTGCCTGGCATGATCAACGTCAGGTTGTCGCCGTCGCGCTGGACCTGAACGCCCGTGCCTTGCAGCGTCTGACGCAACTTGGCTTCCTGGGTATCGACGTAATAACCATAGCCGCCGCCAGCAGCACCGCCGACCGTCGCGCCGATCAGAGCGCCCTTGGCACGGTCCTTCTTGCTAGAGGTGGCGGCACCGATTACCGCGCCACTCACCGCGCCAATACCGCCATAAATGCCTGCCTTGCCGGCCTCTCGCTCGCCGGTATAGGGATTATTGGTACAGCCCGACAGCAGAGCGATGGTGGCGGCGACTACGGTCAGGTTGCTGAGCTTTTTCATGATTACTTCCTTCATCTCCGGGACGTCAGCCTGCCGGCAGTTATGCCGTTACAGGCTGAAAATACGGCGCTAGGGTCTGTTCCCGTTTCGCTGCGAGCCGCGTTGCTGCGCCAAATGACGCCAGGCCGGGCGGCGTTACGCAAGGAGCGGGACGCAGGTAATGGTTGTTCCCTTGCCAAGTCTCGCAACGCCGCATAGCGTCATTTGCCGCGCAACCTAGGCGGCCGCGACGAACGGGAACAGCCCCTAGGTTAACACCCAGCTGAGCGCAGAACCGGAACGGACCGACGAACCCGCACCGGATCAGTGCTTGGCAAAAAGATTTTTGCGCATCGTCCTCAACATCGAAGGCGACGCCGTTCGATCGCATTCGTCGAGACGCTACAGCCATCAAACTGTTCCATCCCTCGATGGTGGCATAATCGCCGCCCGCAGATCGCGCGGCCAACTCAGCGAATCTGAACATCGGCAATCAAAGGCTTCGTCTTGCGTAATCAAAGCCCGGTGTAGACAGCGCAATGCCGCAACGCTTCATGGCCGGCCTGCCATGAATCCGGAGCTGCACTGCCTGTCGGGCGAACCAACATGCGGCATTGCAGTTCTGACAATCTCAGAAACCAAATTTTTCGTAAACAGCCACAGTTGCTTGTGCGGCACGCATGGCGTGCCGCTCAGTCGGAGAGCCGAACCATCGACATTGCGGATTTGCAGCGCGCGTTCGACGCCTTGCCTGGAAACTTTCTCGTGGTCGCCAATGATGCCGACTACACGATGGTGGCCGCCAGCGAAGAGCGCCTGCGGGCGACCATGACGCGTCGTGAAGACGTCATTGGTCATCCCCTGTTCCATATCTACAACGGCGGAACGGCTTCGGCATTGAGCTCGTCTGGCGTCAACCAGCTGCGTGCATCGCTGGCCGAAGTGGCACGCACCGGGCACACGCAACAGTTGAAGACGGTCGGCTATCCGTTGCGCGTGCCGAATGACGAACGCGGCCATTACGAAAACCGCTACTGGGACGTCGTCAACGTTCCGGTGTTCGATGAGCAAGGCCGGGTCGCTTACATCATTCATCAGGCCGAGGACGTCACCGAAAGCCTGCTCGAACGGGAATCGGCGGCGCTGCGGCTGCGCGAGAGCGACGAGCGCCTGAATGCGGCATTGCTGGCTTCCGGCACCGGTACATTCTATTGGGACCTGCGCAACAACCGCCTGGACATGGACCTGCCCATGCAACGGCTATTCGGTCTGGAGGGGCTGACCTCGGGCTGGCTCGACGATCTTCTCGACAGGATTCATCCAGACGATCGGGCTGCCATTGCCCAGCAGTGCGAACGCTGCGCGCGCTACGGTGACGACCTGGAAATGCAATTCAGGGTCCTCCTGCCGGAGGGCACCGAGCGCTGGATATTCGATAAAGGGCAAACGTTCACCGACAGCAACGACAGACCCACGTACATGGTTGGTGCCTGTCTCGACATCACCCAGCACAAACGTACCGAACGGGCGCTGCAGCGCCTCAACGAAACCCTCGAACAACGAGTCAACGCCGAGGTAGCCGCACGGGCGAAAACCGAGGCGGCGCTGCGCCAGTCGCAGAAAATGGAAGCGGTAGGCCAACTGACCGGCGGCCTCGCCCACGATTTCAACAACCTCCTTGCGGGCGTAATCGGCTCGTTGGAGCTACTGTCCGTGCGCTTGCAGCAAGGCCGTACGGGGGACTTGGAGCGCTACATTCACAGTGCGCTGACCTCCGCCAATCGAGCGACGGCGCTGACCCATCGTCTGCTGGCCTTCTCCCGTCGACAGACGCTCGACCCCAGCCCTACCGATCTGAACGCCCTGATAGAAGGGATGATGGAGCTGCTGCAGCGCACCATAGGCCCGTTGGTAAGTTATTCGACGCAGCTAACTGATGAACTTTGGCTGACGCTCTGCGACACCAATCAGCTGGAAAACGCGTTACTGAACCTGACCATCAACGCCCGTGACGCTATGCCTGATGGCGGCCGGCTGACATTGACCAGCGAAAACCTGGTGCTGGGCGAGCCGCTCGCCGAAGAACTCACTCTGCCGCCAGGCGAATATGTCGCGCTCGGCGTACGCGACACCGGTGTCGGCATTCCTCCGGAGCGGCTCGGCTATGTCTTCGATCCTTTCTACACCACCAAACCTCTGGGTGAAGGCACCGGGCTTGGCTTGTCGATGGTCTACGGCTTCGCCAAGCAATCGGGCGGCGCCGTGCGCATCGAAAGCACCGTGGGCGAAGGAACCAGCGCCTGGATCTACCTGCCCCGCTATCACGGCCAGTCGGCCAGCCTGCAAGCGCCGGCGACGCCTGAGCCGGCTTCCACCTCGGTCGAGGGCCGAACCGTTTTGGTGGTGGATGACGAGCCCAACGTTCGCACCCTAGTAACGGAGGTCTTGCAGGAAATGGGGCTGAACACCCTGGAGGCTGCCGAAGGCCCAAGCGGCTTGCGTATCCTCGATAGCGATGCGCACCTGGACCTGCTGATTTCCGATATCGGCCTTCCCGGCGGCATGAACGGGCGCCAGCTTGCCGATGCGGCAAAGGAAAAGCGGCCGTCCTTGCGCGTACTGTTCATCACCGGATACGCCGAGAGCTCGGTACTGGACCGTAGCAACACCTTGTCGGATTACGAAGTCCTGACCAAACCCTTCACCATCAACGACCTCGAAGAAAAGGTTCGCAGCATGCTGGAGCCTGGCCAGAATACGAACCAGGTCTAAATCGACGAGATCGCGCTGTTGCCCTCTTCCAGCCAGCGTGCGATGTCGACCCGTATACGCTTCTTGTCCAGCTTGCCGACGCTGGTCTTGGGAATTTCGTTGACGACCGCGATCTGCTGCGGGATCGCCCACTTGTTGATATGCCCCTGTTCCACCGCAGGCTCCAGAAAGCTCTGCAGCGTCCGCGCATCGAGCTGCTTGCCCTCGCCCAGCACCAGCAGGGCGAAAGGCCGCTCGCCCCAGCGCTCATCCGGCACACCTACCACCGCCACATCGCGCACAGCATCGTGGCGGCTGATCAAACCTTCCAGTGCCAGTGACGAAAGCCACTCGCCACCGGTCTTGATGACATCCTTGATGCGATCGCGGATATCGATATTGCCCATTTCGTCGATAGTCGCGACGTCGCCGGTATGCAGCCATCCGCCCGCCCAGAGTTCTTCGCTCTTTTCAGGGTTTCCGGCATACCCCTGGGTCAGCCATGGCGCACGCAGCACCAGCTCGCCCTGTGACGCGCCATCGGCCGGTAGGAAGCTGCCATCGGGAGCCTGAATCGCTGCGTCGACCAGAACCACCGGAATCCCGGCCTTGAGTCGATAGCCGATTTGCTCGTCTTCGCTGGCCTGACGCAGCTCATCGTTGATATGCGCGCCCGAGATCAACGGACAGGTCTCCGACATGCCATAGGCAGCCACCAGCTGCATGCCGCAGGCACGCGCCGATTCGTAAAGACCGCGAGTCAGCGCGCTACCGCCGATGGTGAGCTTCCAACCGCTGAAATCTACGTCCTTGGCTGCCTTGGCATTGAGCAGCATCTGCACGATGGTCGGTACGCAGTGGGAGAAGGTCACCTTTTCGCGGCGCCACAGCTCGATCAGCAACTCTGGATCGTAACGCCCGGGATAGACCTGTTTGAGCCCCAGCATCGTCGCGATGTACGGCAGCCCCCAGGCATGAACGTGGAACATTGGTGTGATCGGCATATAGACGTCGCCCGCTGCTAACAACTGCGGGTTCTCGCGACAACCGACCGTCACGGCCCCAGCCAGGGTATGCAGCACAAGCTGACGGTGAGTGAAGTAAACGCCCTTGGGGTCGCCGGTCGTGCCGGTAGTGTAAAAGGTGGTCGCCACCGAATCCTCATCGAAGTCCGGGAAAACGTAATGCGGCTCCGCCTCTGCCAGCAGGCTTTCGTATTCACCGACGCAGTTGGGCAAGTCGCAGCTCTTGTCCTCGGCATCGGTAATCAGCAGCGTCTTGTCTACGGTGGTCAGTTGCCCGGCGATGGCCTGATACAGCGGCGCGAACTCGCTGTTGACCAGGACGAAACGATCCTCGGCGTGATTCATGGTGTAGAGGATCTGCTCGGGAGACAGGCGCACGTTAATGGTGTGAACCACCGCGCCAATCATCGGGATCGCGAACATGCACTCGAGGTAACGGTGGCTGTCCCAGTCCATGACCGCCACGGTGTCCCCCGCCTTGACCCCGGCGGCAGTCAGCACGTTGGCGAGCCGGGCGATGCGCTGATTGAGCGTGCGATAGTCGAACCGCAGTTGGTCGCGATAGACAATCTCGCGGGTGCGCTCGTAGCGCTGCCCCGACAGTAGCAGGCTCTTGATCAACAGCGGATATTGGTAGGCATTGGCGGCGGGTTTGATCACTCGGGTCTGCAACATAGGGCTTCCTTTTATTGATGTTATGCCAGGCACGCTAGGGTCTGAATCCGGTTGCTCAATCCTGCCAGCGCCTTTGCCGCGGGACTGCGCTGCACCTCTCCACTCCGACCATCGGCAGCGCAGCCGTTCACCCTCCGAGTCGCCACTGTGCAACAGCAGATTGCACAGTGGCGATCAAGCGATCTCGCTTGCTGCCAGACGCACGCCGAGGCCAATAAGGACGGCGCCAGTTACTCGGTCGAACCAGTGCCCCATCCGGGAAAAACCGGCGCGGACGCGCTCACGGCTGAACAGCCAAGCCACCAGGCAGAACCACAGGCCGGTCGCGAACGCCAGATATACCCCATAGCCAGCCTGAACGGCGAGCGGGGTATAAGGGTCGATAACCACCGTGAATAGCGACAGAAAGAATAGCGTTGCCTTGGGATTCAGGCCGTTGGTGACGAATCCCACCATGAAAGCGCGTCGGCTCGAATGCACACTACCGGTGCCGGAAGGCGCCAGCTCGTCGACACCCATCGGCTTTGCGCGCAGCGCCTGGAAGCCGAGATAGAACAAATAACCGGCAGCCAACCACTTGAACAGGTTGAACAGCACGATCGACTGCGAGACGATCAGGCCAATCCCGAGCAGCGAATAACCCACATGCAGCAAAATGCCGCTGCCGACACCGATGGCCGTCCAACTGCCGCTCCGCTGACCGCGGGTCACGCTTTCACGCACGACCACCGCAAAGTCCGGTCCGGGACTGGCCACAGCGAGCAAGTGCACCAGCGCCACGGTGAGAAATTCCATCCAGTACATCTATCGACTCCGCTATTTCCGGGCATCTGCCCGCTGATTCATACGAGTAAAGTCCATGACCAATCGCCGCGCCGTATTCCTCGACTTTTCCCCGCTCGACCAGGGTGACCTGGACCTGACGCCATTGCAGTCAGCCTTCGATGAGCTGATCTGCCATGCACAGACCAGCGAAACGCAGCTCATCGAACGGCTGCAGGGGGCCGAAGTCGCCATCGTCAACAAAATCGCGCTGGACGACACGGTGTTCGCCGCCTGCCCCGACCTGAAGCTGATTCTGGTCGCCGCGACCGGCGTCAACAACATCGATCTGTCGGCTGCCAGGCAGCGCGGCATCGTCGTCAGCAACTGCCAAGGCTATGGCACCGCCACCGTGGCCCAACACACACTGATGTTGCTACTCGCGCTGGCCACGCGACTGCCAGATTACCAAGGCGCCGTGGCCCGTGGACGCTGGCAGGAGAGCGGGCAATTCTGCCTGCTTGATTTCCCCATCGTCGAGCTGGCGGGCAAGACCCTCGGCGTGCTCGGTCATGGTGAGCTGGGCAGCGCCGTGGCCAGACTGGCCGAAGCGTTGGGCATGCAAGTGTTGACCGGTAACTTGCCGGGGCGCCCGCCGCGTGCGGATCGCCTGGAGCTCGACGCACTGCTGCCCCAGGTCGACGCCCTGACGCTGCATTGCCCACTCACCGAACAGACCCGCAACCTGATCGGCGCCCGAGAATTGCAGCTGATGAAGCCATCGGCATTCGTCATCAATACCGCCCGAGGCGGCCTGATCGATGAGCAGGCGCTGGCGGACACGCTGCGCAGTGGGCATCTGGGCGGTGCCGCCACCGACGTACTCACCAGCGAGCCGCCGAGCAACGACAACCCGCTGCTGGCTGCGGACGTGCCTCGTTTAATCGTGACGCCGCACAGCGCCTGGGGCAGCCGCGAGGCACGGCAGCGCATCGTGGGGCAGATGGTCGAAAACGCCGAGGCGTTTTTCGCCGGCACACCGAAGCGCCAGGTTGGCTGATGCACCGCTTATACAGCCCGCGACAAGGCTGCTAAGCTCGCCCGCTTTTGCCCGGAGGCGATATGGATCCCCGAAGCGAAGTACTGCTGCGCCAGGCCGACCTGTTCAGCGGTAATCTGCTGCTCGCCGGCTTGCCGGCCGATGACCTGCTCGGCCAACTGCCCGAGGCCACCGGCTGGAGCTGGCACGCCGGAGATCATCAGCGGCTGCAGGCTCGCTTCGCCGAACGTTGTACCCTCGGCGTGGAGCCTCCCGCGGCCGCTTTCGAAGCAGCGGTACTGTTCCTGCCCAAGTCCCGGGAGCTGACCGATTACTTGCTGAACGCACTGGCAGCCAGACTGGCGGGCGGCTTGCTGTATCTGGTCGGCGAAAAGCGCGCCGGTGTGGAGCGGGCCGCCCGGCAGCTGGCGCCGTTCGGCGAGGCGCGCAAGCTCGACAGCGCCCGCCATTGCCAGCTCTGGCAGGTCCGGGTGGAGAACACCCCGCCGGCGCCCGACTTGCAGACCCTGGCACAACGCTTCCAGCTGGAGCGGCCGGATGGTCCATTGCAGATCGTCAGCCTGCCTGGCGTATTTAGCCATGGCCGGCTCGATCGCGGCACCGAATTGCTGCTGGACCAGCTCGGCGACTTGCCGACCGGCCGGCTACTGGATTTCGGCTGTGGCGCCGGCATCATCGGCGCGTCGCTGAAAAAGCGCTATCCGGATAGCGAAGTCGTGCTGCTGGACGTCGATGCATTCGCGGTCGAAAGCAGCCGCATGACGTTGGCGGCCAACGACTTGAAAGCCGAGGTCATTGCCGGCGATGGCATCGACGCCGCACCGGATAACTGCAGCGCCATCATCAGCAATCCGCCGTTTCATCAGGGTGTGCATACCCACTACGAGGCCAGCGAAACCCTGCTGCAGCGCGCCGCCAGTCATCTTCGGCCCAGCGGTGAGCTACGCCTGGTAGCTAACGCCTTCCTCAAATATCCACCTTTGATCGAGGCCCATCTGGGGCCCTGCGAAACCCTCGTCAACGCGGACGGCTTTCGCATCTACCGCGCCAAACGCGGCTGATGGCCAGCGCTCTGACTTGCACAACGCGGCATGCTTGGGCAAACTCCGGCCCGTCCTGGGGGAGTAGTCTCCGGCGAGCGCCCTGCTCGCCTGGCATGCGTCAACATACTTGGTCCACAGACCATGGCGCATGCGACCCGCACGGGCTGCTTCGGCAGTCGTGCCCGGTTTGACAAGACCCATGACACGTACACCTGACCCGGGGCGGGCAGGCGTTGCGTGTCATGGTGATTTCGTCGACCCGCCCCTGCAAGGAAGTTCGCTTGGAATCGTTCTACATCCCCACCCTGATCGTTGCGCTCGCCGAGATTGGCGATAAGACTCAGCTGCTCGCCCTACTGCTGGCCGCTCGTTATCGGCGCCCGATGCCGATCATCTGGGGCATCGTCGTCGCCACGCTGGCCAACCATGCCGTCGCCGGAGCCGTGGGCAACTGGGTTTCCTCGCTGGTCTCCCCCTCGATCCTGAGCTGGATTCTCGCCGCCTCCTTTGCCGCCGTGGCGCTGTGGACGCTGGTACCGGACAAACTCGAAGAAGACGAAGCCTCGCGCGGACGCCGCTTCGGTCCTTTCGTCGCCACCCTGATCGCCTTCTTCCTGGCGGAGATGGGCGACAAGACCCAGGTGGCGACCGTCATGCTCGCCGCGCAGTATCCCGATTTCATTCTGGTGATCATCGGCACGACGCTGGGCATGCTGATCGCCAACGTACCGGTGGTACTGGCCGGCAACTTCGCCGCCGATCGCATGCCGCTCACGCTGATCCGCCGCATCGCCGCTATCGGCTTCGCCGCCCTGGCGTTGTATGCCGTCTACCAGGCCTTGAGCTTGAGCGGCATGCTTCCAGTCTGATACGCAGCGCAAATTGCCGCAGCGCAGGTGCTGCTAGAGTGCGACCTCACCGCGTTCTAGCGGCATTGACGGGAGCAGGCGGCATGTCACCGGAGGAACGAAAACGGCGGGTTCGGCAGCACATCGACCTGAGCTGGAGCAAAGGCCGACTGGCGTTGGCCGAACAGCTGCAAAGCCGTTATTTCACCTATAAGAGTTCGTTCATTGCCCAGCCGGTCAACAACGCCGGCTTCGGTTTGATCGTGCGCGAAATTCGCCAGGCAATGCCCGACCTGGAAGTCGTCGTGGATGAATGCCTCAGCGAAGGCAACCGCGTGGTTACCTCCAGTACGCTGTTCGGCACCCTGGAGAAAGCGGTGTTCGGACTGGCACCAAGCAACAAGATCCTGACCATCGCCGCCATGTCGATCTGGACGCTCAATCCGGCCGGCGATATCGAAGAAATCAATACCCTGTTCGATCTAGAAAGTGCCCGTAAACAGCTGGGCATGGAAAGCCCGATTCCGGTTACGCTGCCGCTGACCTGATCGGTCAGCGGCACAACGAACTCAGCGGTTCTGCTCGTACAGCGGCATCACCTTCGGAATGGTTTGCTGCAACGCCTGCGTGCGGCTGCTCGAGGACGGGTGCGTGCTGAGGAATTCTGGCGGTGCCGAGCCGCCGGCGGCGCCCATCTTCTGCCACAAGCTGACCGCCGCGTTCGGGTTGTAACCGGCGCGCGCCGCCAATTCCAATCCAATCAGGTCAGCCTCGTTTTCATTGTTGCGGCTGTTGGGCAGCGTCATCAGGTACTCGACGCCCATGTTGGCCAGCTGCAGGCTGCCGTCACCGACGCCAAAGGCCGAGCCAATCTGCGTCGCCATTTGCACACCATAAGCCTTGGACATCGCCTCGCGACCGTGCTCACGCAGGGCGTGTGCGATCTCGTGCCCCATCACCGCGGCAATCTCGTCATCGGTGAGCTTCAGCTTCTCGATCAGCCCGGTATAGAAGATGATCTTGCCGCCCGGACCGCAATTGGCGTTCAGCTCCGGACTGTCAATGACATTGACCTCCCAGTTCCACTGCGCCGCATCCGGGCGGAACGCCGGCACCTCGGCGATCAGCCGCTGGGCGATGGTATTCACGCGCTTATTGATCGCGCTGTTTTTCTCGAGCACGCCCTTCTGGGAAGCCTCGCTCAGGGTCTGCTGATAGGACTGGGCATACATCTGATTGACCTGATCGGTCGACAACATGCTGAACATGTATTGCTTGCGATCGACTCCGACTGCGCCACCACTGGTGGTATTGACCGCCTGGCAACCTGCAAGCGCGGAGGCTGCAAGAAAGAGGATTAATGAATGCGGCTTGAGCATGTCGTGTCTCCGATGGATTCTGCGCCGTATGCTAGAGCGAGCCTGCCACTCGGGCAACCGCTCGCGATGGAGGCCTAATTCACTGGCGTCAGGCATTCCGGAGCGTCCAGCTTAGGGTCGTTGATAAATGTCGCCAAGGGGCGCTCACGCAGTGGCGGTTGGGGCGTCGCCAATAGCGCCTGAAGCGCCTCCAGCGGGGTTTCGGGGTCGAGCCAGGCACTCATCTCTGCCTGACCCAGCATCAGCGGCCGCCGTTGATTGGCCGCCGGCAGGGTCACCACCGCAGCGCTGAGATAGGTATGGCCCTGCACCGGATAGGCCTCCCAAATCGCCGCGAAATACATCAGGGAATCTTCAGCGGTCATCCAGAACGGCCGCTTGCGCGCCGTACCGCGCCACTCATAGAACCCATTGGCTGGCAGCACGCCGCGACGAAGGCGAAAGGCGTCACGAAACATCGGCTGCTCGGCCAGTGTTTCCGCCCGCGCCTGGGCCGGCGTCCGTGTGAAATCGGTGAGCCAAGCCGGGGTCAGCCCCCAGCGCACGCTGTCGAGTTGCAGCTCGTGGTTCAGCTGCCGCAGCAGCAAGACCGACGCGCCGGGCGCCAGACTCCAATGCGGCTGCTGATCAGCGGGAAAACCGGGCAGCGCGGCGAAGGCCGGGCTCCAGCGAAACAGGGCATAGCGGCCACACATGAATACAGGACTCGTTGTAAATAGATCGAGCGCACCGGGCGACCGGCACGACTGCGAGCCGGCCATCCGGCCTACGTCAGCAGATAAGCTCGCCCGGATAGCTTTCCGGCTCGTCACCGGGCAGCGGCTCGGCGCCATTGTACTCAGCGATCAACTGTCGCGCGCGCTCGGCCTGCGCACCATCCACCATCAGCCCAAGCAGACCAGCCGCCGGAAGCTCGCCTACAGCACCGACCAGATGCCGTCCTGTCAGAAACACCTCGATCCCTTCGGCGTCCAGCATGCCGCACAGCATTTCGGCTTCCAGCAGGTCACGGGGCTCGTAAATACGCTGCATCTATTCATCCTCCCGCAGTACATCGAGCTGCCAATCCGCACCATCGGTTCGCAGATCGAAAACTATCGGCCGACAGCAGACCGAACAATCTTCAATGTAGCGCTGATCACCGCCGCTCAGATCAAGCAGCGCCTCCACCGTTTCACCGCAATAGGGGCATTGATAATCCTGTGATTCGAGCATCAGCGTCTCCCGCGTGACTTGCCGCTATAATCGCCGTCCAGTGTCACCAGCACCTAATATCGACCCCAAACGATTGGGGTTATTCAGTTTCTTACAGAGAGCATGATGGACGAATTCGAAGCCATCCGACCCTACGCCGACGCTGAAGTCCCTGCCGTGATGGAGCGACTGTTCGCCGACCGAGAGTTCCTCGACATCCTGGCGCATTTCCGCTTCCCGCGCTTGGCCAGCCCGATGGGCTGGATGCTGAAACCACTCATAGCGCACCGCCTGCGACGCGAGTTCGCAGGCATTCATTCGGTCGATACGCTGCAGTCGCGGATCGAGCTGTACCTCGACCGCACCATTGAACGCGCAACGGACGGCATCACCTATTCCGGCCTGGAAGACCTTCAGCCGGGCCGCGCCTATCTGTTCCTAGCCAACCATCGCGACATCGTGATGGACCCGGCTTTCGTCAACTACGCGGTGTTTCAAGCAAAAATGCGTACGCCGCGTATCGCCATTGGCGACAACCTGCTGCAACGCCCTTTTGTCAGCGATCTGATGCGACTGAACAAGAGTTTCATCGTACGCCGCTCGGTTACCGGCCGGCGCGAGAAGCTCGCGGCCTATCAAGTGCTTTCCGCCTACATCAACCACTCGATTCGCAACGACGGCGAGTCGATCTGGATCGCTCAGGCCGAGGGGCGCGCCAAGGATGGTGACGACCGCACCGACTCGGCGATCCTGAAAATGTTGCACATGAGCCGCAAGGACGAGCCTTTCGCCGAGGCACTGGCGGCGTTGCGGCCGACGCCGGTGTCTATCAGCTACGAGTACGATCCCTGCGATCAGGCCAAGGCTCGCGAACTCTACATCCGCGCCACCACCGGCACTTATACCAAGGCGCCCGGCGAGGATGACACCAGCATCGCGCTAGGCATCACCGGCTACAAAGGACGCGTGCACGTCAGCTTCGGCACGCCGATCTGCGATGTTCCCGACGACCCTAAGCAATTGGCCCTTGCGATCGACCAGCAGATCCTTGGTGACTACCGACTGTTCCCGGTGAATTACCTGGCGTACCGGATATGGGACGGACGCGATCCGCAGCTACCGATACCGGAAATTGCCGAGCTGTTCAGCTGCGAAGAAATCGCAGCGGCCGAAGCCGAGTGGAGCACGCGCCTGGCCGCCTGCCCGAGCGTTCAGCAGCCCTATTTGATTCAGCAGTACGCCACCCCGGTTCGCAATCAGCACAGGCTCAAGGCGGGTCTGAGCCTCTAATGCCAGAGACGCCCGGCTGGCAATCAGACCAGTCGGGAAAACCAGGAAAGCAAGCAGGCCAGCGCCAAGCTGCCAAAACCGAAGCCATGGAAGAACCGATCGATTCGCTGCGTCGCCGCCGCACCGACCTGCCCTCCCGTTGGATGTATCGCGGCCAGCCGTGCCGCATTGAGCGCGAGCCGCTGACGCCAGCGTGTCGCCAGCAGCAACCAGGCGCCACACATCGCAATCAGCAAGGCCATCGAATTGAGCAAAGGGGCCAGAACGGCCAGCTGCGAAATATCAGTTTTCAGTAACAATCCAACCCCCCACGATCCGCGAAAGCTACTGGCTCGAACCGACCAGTGACGCGGCAGCGAGTCTACCTAAGCACGTCCGCTGCTTCAGCCAGTTCCCGACCAAAAGGAGCGCGGCCCTGAGCTGGCAATTTGCCGGGTATTTGTGCCATTTATGCAGGTAGGCGCCGTCTCGATTGTTGACTTATAGTCCCTCTCGGCTTCACCCTCATCTTGTCTCGAGCAACCGAAATAGAGCGTGCGCCTGGCCTGAGCAACTGGGCGAAACTGCCGCGGATCGAGCAAACGGCAACTTGTAAATCGCTACGACCGTGGCGTCATTTACCGGGCTAATGGCCCGCTACTTCATGGAAGTCGCCTCCTGAGAGCGCCGCGCTTACGGCAGTAGGCTCACAGGAAACCAGTTATCAAGATCAACAGGACCGAACAGTGAATAAGAACAAGTTTAAGACGGGGGCCCTCACACTCTCTTTGCTGGCAAGCGCCCTGCTGGCAAACGGAGCCATAGCAGCAGTATCCGAATCGGAAGCGGCCAAGCTCGGCGATAGCCTGACCCCGATTGGAGCCGAGAAGGCTGGCAATGCCGCCGGCACCATTCCGGCCTGGACGGGCGGCCTGCCGAAGGATGCCGCAGCGATTACCGCCGACGGCTTCGTCAGCGATCCATACCCGAACGATCAGCCCAAATTCACCATCACCGCGCAGAACTACGAGCAGTACAAGGACAACCTGAGCCCCGGCCAGATCGCCATGCTCAAGCGCTACCCTGAAACCTATCGCCTGCCGGTCTTCGAGACCCGCCGCAGCGCTGCGGTACCACAGCGTATTTATGACGCCGCGAAAAAGAACGCGACCCAGACCGAGCTGGTCCGCGGTGGCAACGGCCTGGCGAACTTCGATACCGCCATCGCCTTCCCGGTCCCGCAGGATGGCTTGGAAGTCGCCTGGAACCACATCACCCGCTATCGCGGCGGCTCTGCCCGTCGGGTCGTGGCGCAGGCCACGCCGCAGGTCAATGGCAGCTACAGCCTGGTCAAGTTCGTCGACGAAGTGGTCTATACCGACACCCTGAGCGACTTCAACCCGGAAAAGCACGGCAACGTTCTGTTCTATTTCAAACAGCAGGTGACCGAGCCGTCGCGCCTGGCCGGTAACGTGCTGCTGGTACATGAAACCCTGGACCAGGTAAAAGAGCCGCGCATGGCGTGGATCTACAACGCCGGCCAGCGCCGCGTACGCCGTGCCCCGCAGGTCGCCTACGATGGCCCAGGTACCGCTGCTGACGGCCTGCGCACCTCGGACAACCTGGATATGTTCAACGGCGCGCCGGACCGCTACGACTGGAAGCTGATCGGCAAGAAGGAAATGTATATTCCGTACAACTCCTACCGCCTCGACTCGCCGACGCTGAAATACGACGACATCATCAAGGCCGGGCACATCAACCAGGACCTGACCCGCTACGAGCTACATCGCGTGTGGGAAGTCGAAGCGACGCTGAAGACGGGCGAACGCCACATCTACGCCAAGCGCCATTTCTTCATCGACGAGGACACCTGGCAAGCCGCCGTGATCGACCACTACGACGGTCGCGACACGCTGTGGCGCGTAGCCGAGGCTCACGCTCAGCAGGTCTACAACTATCAGGTTCCACTGTATGCGATGGAAACCCTGTATGACCTGGTATCCGGTCGCTACCTGGTGATGGGCATGAAGAACGAGGAAAAGAACCCCTACACCTACGATTACAAGGCCAACTCCAACCAGTACACCCCGGCTGCCCTACGCAACTCCGGCGTGCGCTGATTCGAGCACTGCAGGCTGACGCCCACCGCTGAACCGTCTTCCAGAGGGCAGTCAGCGTGATTCAAGGCCCGTGTCTGGTATTGCACCGGACACGGGCCTTTTCCGTTCCGGCCACAGACACAGCGAACAGCCACCTCGCCAGCACCAGCTGGCTTCTCACAGAAGCGATGGCTCGCCATTCCCAGCTGCTCGGATGGAAACAAAAAGCCCGCATCGAGATGCGGGCTTTTCGTCTGAACAAGTGTGCCGGCGTGGTTACTGAGCCAGTACCTGACCGATGCTCTGGTCACGGAATGCGCGGCTCAGCGCATCACTCAACACTTCGCTGACCAGCTTGGTGTTGGTCTGCTCGTTCGGCGCCATACCGAAGCGCTGGTTCAGCGAAGCGCCATAACGACCGGTATAGCGACGACCGCCGTTCTGCACCTCGACACGGAGCGTTGCGCCGATGGTGGCCTCGGTGACGTAGAGCCCTTCCTTCGGCGACTGGTATTTCAGCTCGGCCAGGGTCAGGGTCAGCTGCGGGGCATTGTAGGCATTAGGCGACGGCGTGAAGCCAAGCAGGCGAACCGCCGCTTCGACCTGAGCCTGCAGCTTGGGTATGACTTTTTCCTTCGGCACGATCACGGCGCTGGTTTCCGGGTACAGGCCACCACGCGTGCCCAGCGTTGGAGACGAACGACCATCCACCACCCGCACCGAGACCGGCTGTCCCTGGCCGACAGGATTGATGGTGCCGGTGATTTTCGGTGTCGGATCGAGCTGTTGCGGGCTGTGTGCGCAACCGGTCAGTAGCAGTGCCGACGCGGCGGCCACACTGAACAACAGGCGTTTCAGCATGCTGTCTTCTCCAGAGTAGGGATGAATGGCGCGCAGTATAACCAGCGCCGTAACTGTCTGACAGCGGATGCGCTAAAGACCCGTCCAGGTCTGGCATCGTTCCGTTCATCGAACGGTAACGCCCATGTGCGATAACGCGCCCAGCCCTCAGAGACCTACATGCCGCTGTTGACTGCTCTGTTCCGGCGCCCGGCCAGGCGCCATTACGTCTTGCTCGATGATCAGCACCGCTGCCGCATGCTGTTGACGGCCATCGAGCGTCCGCACGGCGGCGGCTGGATAGAAGTTGACGAAATCGCCCTCGGGATGATTGGCCAACCGCTGCCGCCTGACGCACTTCCGGCCCGCTGAGTTACCAGCATCCATTCAGAAATAAAAAAGCCGCGCTGCTCGTAACGCAGCGCGGCTTCGGGTAACGCCGAATCTGTCAGTCAGCTAGACCCAGTCGCTTGTCGACGATGGCGGTGACTTCACGATACGCCGCCGCATCGTCCTGCAGCACCTTTTCACGGGCAGGGAAGATTTCGCCGAGCTTGCGGCTCCAGGCTTCGCTCTGCGCCTGCTCAGGGAAGCAGCGCTCGATCAAGTCGAGCATGATCGACACCGTGACCGAAGCACCAGGCGATGCACCCAGCAGCGCGGCGATCGAACCATCTTTGGCGGAGACCAGTTCGGTGCCGAACTGCAGAATGCCGCCCTTCTTCGGGTCTTTCTTGATGATTTGCACGCGCTGGCCGGCCACTTCCAGGCGCCAGTCCCCGGCCTTGGCTTCGGGGTAGAAACCTCGCAGGGTTTCCAGACGATCCTCCATGGACTGCCGCACTTCCTTTATCAGATAGCGGGTCAGGTCCATGTTGTCGCGCGCGACGGCCAGCATCGGCTTGAGGTTGCCTGGACGGATCGACATCGGCAGGTCGAGCGGCGATCCATACTTGAGGAACTTGGTGGTGAAGCCGGCGTAAGGTCCGAACAGCAGCGACTTCTTGCCGTCCACGACGCGGGTATCCAGATGCGGAACGGACATTGGCGGCGCACCGACGGCGGCCAGGCTGTAGACCTTGGCCTGGTGCTGCTTGACGATTTCCGGGTTGTCACAGCGCAGCCACTGGCCGCTGACCGGAAAGCCGCCGTAGCCCTTGCCTTCCTCGATACCGGACAACTGCAACAGCGGCAGCGCCGCACCGCCCGCGCCCAGGAACACGAAGCCTGTATCGATCTCGCGGCTGCTGCCGTCGCGGGTGTTCTTGATCTCCACGCGCCAGCCCTTGCCGTTGCGCTCCAGGCCGGTGACCTTCTGGAAATAGGACATCTTCACGCCGGGCTTGCTCTCGAGATACACCAGCATTTGCCGGGTCAGCTCACCGAAGTTGACATCGGTACCGTTCAGCGCACGGGTGGCGGCGATCGGCTCGTCGCTTGGACGCCCTGGCATCATCAGCGGCATCCACTCTTCCATCGTGGCGCGGTCTTCGGTGTAGACCATGTTCTCGAAAGCGTGGTGGGTTTTCATCGCATCGAAGCGACGCTTGAGATAGTCGATATTCTTTTCGCCGCGAACGAAGCTCAGATGCGGCACGACATTGAGGAAGTCTCTGGGACTGCCGAAGCCTTCGCGACCCGTCAGGTAAGCCCAGAACTGCTTGGAGACCTCAAACTGGGCATTGATGGTGACGGCCTTCTTGATATCGATCGAGCCGTCTTTACTGTCCGGGGTGTAGTTCAGCTCACACAACCCGGCGTGGCCGGTGCCAGCATTGTTCCAGGGATTCGAGCTCTCGACGGCCCCGGACTCCTGCAGTTCGACGATCTCCAGCTTGATGTTGGGATCGAGTTCCTTGAGCAGTACTGCCAGAGTCGCACTCATGATGCCGGCTCCCACCAGCACCAAGTCCACGGCTTCGCTATCGTGTTGCGTCATTAACGCGTTCTCCAGAATCACAGCATTAAACTGTCACGACCGCAGTACGCCATCGTGTAGAACCACCAGCCAGGCGGCTAGAAACGGAGGAAGGTTTCCATGCCACTGCTCGGGCTTGTGCCCGAAGACCGGCACCCAAAGATGTCGGTCCGCTGTCAGGAGAACGGCTTATGGCCTTCTCCCCCTCGCTTCGAAGCATCCCGGAGCGAGGCGACCGGGGCCAGGGCTCTACGGGATACATGCAGCGAGAAAAAAACGTTTTTGGCTGCCGCTTGCTCAGCCGGGGTCAAGGATGTTGCCTGCTTCGACGGACGCGCCCTCAAAGCCTCTGTATCAGCCGCGGGCGGCCTTGATCAGTTCGATATAAGGCTCGGCCTGGCGCTGATCAGCGATCAGAGCAACGAAGTCCTGCCCCTTGGCATCCTTCGCATTCAGATCGAAGCCCGCTTCGACAAAGAAGCCCAGGAAACGCTCGAAATCAGCGACTCGCAATCCACGGTAGGCCTTGATCAGTTTGTACAAGGACGCCGGGGTTTCATCAGCCGGTTCCGGTTCAAGAAACAACTTGATCGCTTCGTCGCTGATCTCTTCGCCGATCACCTGTTTCTTTTCTTTGCGCATGCGTTCTCCGGTTCGACGGGCCTTACGGGGGCCGCAGTTTACTCCGCGAGGCGAGCGCACTCAACGCGCCAGGGATGCTTGCGACCAAGGTCGTACATGAAAATCCTCGATTTGGCGCCGATGTCGCCGTCCGGCAGCCCATCTGTCGAGCGCGGCGCTTATACTTGGCGCTTTGCGCACAGGACGTGGCCACCATGAACGTTCCGCCGTTATTCGCTGCCTGGCGTCAGGCCCTTCGGTCGGGCTACGGTGGCGCCGCGCTACGCGGTGACCTCATTGCCGGGCTGACGGTTGGGATCATCGCCATCCCTCTGGCCATGGCGCTAGCGATTGCCGTGGGCGTTGCGCCACAGCATGGCCTGTATACCGTGTTGATTGCCGCGCCGCTGATCGCGTTGACAGGTGGCTCGCGCTTCAACGTGTCCGGGCCGACCGCTGCTTTCGTGGTGATTCTGCTGCCGATTACCCAACAGTTCGGCCTCGGCGGCTTGCTGCTCTGCACCATGCTTGCCGGGCTCATCCTGATCGTCCTCGGGCTGCTACGCGCAGGCAAGTTGATTCCGTTCGTGCCCTACCCGGTCATTCTGGGTTTCACTGCGGGCATCGGTGTCGTTATCGCGACCCTGCAACTCAAAGACATCCTTGGGTTGACGATTACCGAACAACCCCACCACTACGTCGAACAACTGGGCATGCTGGCTCGCGCTCTGCCCAGCGCACAGCCGGGCGATGCATTGGTCGCCGCGTTGTGCCTGTCGATATTGATCGTCTGGCCGCGCTTGGTGCCGAAGGTGCCCGGCCATCTGGTCGCGCTGATCGTCGGTGCGCTGGCGGGAATGGCGCTGGAATCGTCCGGCTTGGCCGTGGCCACACTGGGTGAGCGTTTCAGCTACACGGTCGATGGCGTCGCGCATCCCGGCATACCACCGCTGCTTCCGGATTTCGCCTGGCCCTGGCTGCTGCCCGGCCCGGACGGGCAACCGCTAACCCTGAGCTTCGAGCTGTTTCATCAATTACTGGCGCCCGCTTTCGCCATCGCCATGCTGGGAGCCATCGAATCGCTGCTCTGCGCCGTGGTTGCCGACGGCATGACCGGCACCAACCACGACCCGAACGCCGAGCTACTGGGCCAGGGTCTCGGCAATCTGGTCGCGCCCCTGTTCGGCGGCATCACGGCCACCGCAGCCATCGCTCGCAGCGCCACCAACGTGCGAGCTGGCGCTTTCTCGCCGCTGGCGGCGATCATTCATGCGGGCGTGGTGCTGGTGGCAATCCTCTGGCTGGCGCCGCTGTTCAGCTACCTGCCGATGGCGGCACTGGCGGCATTGCTGCTAATGGTGGCGTGGAACATGAGCGAAGCGCCGCATGTGGTCAAGACACTACGCATCGCGCCGCGCAGCGACGTGCTGGTCTTGCTGACCTGCCTGATCCTGACGGTGCTGTTCGACATGGTATTGGCGGTGGGCGTCGGCTTGTTGCTGGCCGCCGGGCTGTTCATCAAGAGGATGAGCGAGCTGACCGATACCACCAGCCTGCGCAACGGCCGGAACCAGCTGCTCCAAGATCTACCCGAGCACGTTGCCGCCTATGCGATTTGCGGCCCGCTGTTCTTTGGCGCTGCGGAAAAGGCATTGAGCGTATTGCGACGTTTCAATCCGGACGTGCAGATCGTGATCGTGGATATCAGCGGCGTGCCGATGCTCGACATGACCGCTCTGGCGGCGCTGGAAAACGTGTTGTTGGACTATCGCAAGCAGGGCATTGCGCTGATTCTCTGCGGCAGCAATGCCCGGGTGAGGTTCAAGCTACGTCGCGCCGGCATTCGTCGGCTCGAAGGGCATCTGTACTACGTACGTGATCTCGCCCAGGCTCGAGCGAAGGCGTTGCGCCTGCTGCCGGCTAAAGCAGGCTGACCCGTTCAAGTCCGGCGGTAGGCTCAGGGCGCGTTTGCGCGCTGAGCCCAGGTACCGCGCGGCAGCTAGCCGGCATACTTCTGCAGATTGGCCATCATTTCCTTCAACGCTGCCAGGTTGTCAGCCGGGTGCGCGGCATTCTCGAAATCGCAGATCTGCTGCCAGTTGGCCGCGACGTCTTCGGCATCGAAGCCCGCCTTCGGATCGAAACCGACGCCCAGGCTGCGCTCCCAACGCACCTTGCCCATCCAGCCACCGCCCACTTCGAACAAACCAGATGTCTCCTGGCATTGCTCGCTGGCCAGATACACCACCAGCGGGCTGACCAGTTCAGGCTTGAGCTGCTCGAAGACCTGAGGAGGAATCAGGCCCTCGGTCATCCGCGTGCCGCCGGTAGGCGCGATGGCGTTGACCAGAATGTTGTTCTTGCGTCCTTCCAGTGCCAGGGTGCGTGTCAGGCCGTAGAGACCCAACTTGGCCATGCCGTAGTTGGATTGGCCGAAATTGCCGTAGATACCGGACGTGGACGCGGTAAAGATCACCCGACCATAACCCTGCTCACGCATGTGCGGCCAGGCGGCGCGGGTGACTTTGTAGGCGCCCTCGACGTGCACTTTGTAGACCAGATCCCAGTCAGCGTCTTCCATCTTGTGGAAGGTCTTGTCGCGCAAGATGCCGGCGTTGTTCACCACCACATCGATGCGCCCGAAGTTATCAAGCGCATGCTGGACGATCTTCTCGCCGTCGGTCACCGAGTCGTGATTGGCGACGGCCGTACCGCCAGCCTGACGGATTTCCTCGACCACGCGATCGGCAGCCGAGCTATTGGCGCCTTCGCCCTGAGCGCTGCCACCGAGATCGTTGACCACCACCTTGGCACCATGACGAGCGAACAGCAGTGCATGGGCGCGACCGAGACCGCCACCAGCGCCGGTCACGATCACCACCTTGTCTTCGAAGCGGATGGCTTCAGTCATTCGAAATTCCTCCAGCAGATTGTTATTGGATGACGTTGCAAAGGTGCCGCGAGTGTCGACGAGGCGAGTACGGCTCACAATCAAACGGCCGTGAATGAATGCCCCGGCATAACGCTGCGGGATGATAGCGAGGTCGGTCCCGGCTCGAATGATCGAGCGCAACGCTGGCTATTTTTTGTACGACCGTCTGCAAGCGAGCCGCAACGGGCTCGGGCGGCTCATCTCCCCACCTTATCCACAGAACGCCCCACAGCTATTCGGGATAAGTGCAAAACTCCATTTCCGTGTCATTTTTTTGCCTCAACTCGGCCTGTTGATGGCGCATTTTCAAAGACTTACATGTTCCCAAGACAAACTTGGATAAAAAGTAACCAGCCAGCGCAACGCCGCTATCGGCGCGGTACCTAGAAAGGCACGAAGAGCTTATCCACAGATCGCTGCACAGCAGACGGGGATAACTGTAAGCACCGCGAGAGGCTATCGTAGCCATACCTAGAAACTAAGAGCGACCAACGATTCAGAGCGATAACCTTCTTTCAAATTTCACAAGGACCGCGACCATGCCCAACTTCGACTTCTTTCAGACGCTTTTTGCCAATTACGCCTCGGCAGCCGCTGGCAGTTGCGCTGGCGAACCGGTCGTTTAACCGACCCGCTTGCCACCATTCGCTATTTCAAACCCATGGCGGATGAAAAACGAACAATGTCCCGCAGCCCAGCAATATCGGCGCTTCGATAGCGTTTACTAGGGCTTATCCACAAGCCTCTCCACAGTAACCGGGGATAACCATCTAGCTTTCAAGCAGGGACCACACACCCCACCCAAGCCCCGCACAGCTGAAACACGATCATCACCGAACGAACTCGCCTGCATCCGCTCGCTCCAATGTTCGAATTCACAACTTGAGCTGGAGTATCCGTATGCTTGTCCGTTCTGTTGCGGCAACCCAGGCGCGCGCGCAATCGCCGGGGGCGAAATGACTGGATTCATAGGACTGGTACTGGTGGCATTTGCCTGTTTCGTCCTGGTCTTCTTCATCAAGCAGCGACAATACAGGCATCCTGCGCTGCGCATGCCCTACCAGCTGAAACGCCCGTTCTTTCAGCCAAGCGAAACTGAACTGCTGGCGCTACTACAGCAAGCGGCAAACGACTATCTGATTCTCAGCAAGGTGCGGGTCGCCGACGTGATCGAGGTGACGGCGATACCACGGCGAGCCCCTTGGTATCAGGCAGTCAATCGGATTTCGGCGGCGCGCTTCGACTTTCTTCTGTGCGACCGGGAGACGCTGGAGCCTCGCTGCGCGATCGAGATGGAGCAGGCAACCGAAGCCAATGCCTTCCTCGACGAACTCAGCCAGACCGTCGGTCTGCCGCTGGTACGCCTGTCGCCGGAAACGGCACGTTCCTATACGGATGTACGGGCTGCGATCGTTCAGGCCACCGCGGACCGTCAGTAGTCAGCTATCCATGCTGCCCGACTTCAGCACGCTTGAACGGACAAGGGAGCCAATTCCTATTCGGTAACGGATAATCGCAACCTGCAAACGCATATCGCATCCGCGTGCGTCGCGATTAATCAGACGACTAGCTTGCACAGGCTCCCCAGCCTCCAGCCGGCCCCAACAGTCACAGAAGGCACCGCTTAGCGTGAAACCTAGATGCTGCTGAAATCCCGCCTTGCCGGCCTTTTCAATCTGGCCTCGCGCCTGATTCTTCGCTATCCGGGCGTCGTCGCGCTGTTCGGATTCTGCTCGGGCGTCGCCAGTTTCGTTCTGGTGGAGCGCCATGCCGGGCTGGCGAAGGTAATCGCGGCGGTGATGCTGGCCAGCTGGCTCTGGCTGATGCTGGAAAACAGCCTGCGACGCGGCGTGGAGCGCCGGTTCGGCTGGAAGGTCCCGCCTCCGCTGCTGCGTTACGTCACGCAAATGGTGCATCAGGAAAGCCTGTTCTTCATCATTCCGTTCTTCTTCATCACCACGACCTGGAACAGCGGCCAGTCCGTGTTCACGGTGATGCTGGGAGTCGCCGCGCTGGTCTCGCTGATCGACCCGCTGTACTACAAATGGCTGGCGCCGCGCCGCTGGATCTACCTGGCCTTCCATGCGCTGACGTTATTCGCGGTCCTGCTGACGGCACTACCGATCATCTTTCACCTGTCCACGCCGCAGAGCTATCTGTGTTCTCTGGCCATTGCCGTGTTGCTGGCATTGCCCAGCCTTCTCAGCTTCTTCCCCGAATGGAACTGGAAAAGCCTGATTGCCATCCCGTTGCTTGCGCTCAGCGTCGGGCTAGCGGGCTGGATGGGCCGCACCTGGGTCCCACCAGCGACGCTGTGGCTGACCGATGTCGCCGTGACCATGAGCATCGACGACGCCTCGCGCAAACCTGGTAACCGCTTGCGCCAGCTTTCCAGCCGGGAGCTCCATGCCAATGGTCTTTATGCCTTTACCGCAATCAACGCACCGCGCGGCCTGAAAGAGCGCATCTATCATGTCTGGGAGCACAACGGCCGGCGCGTCGACCGCATTCCCCTGGACATAAGCGGGGGACGCGAGGCGGGTTATCGCGCCTGGACCCACAAGCGCAACTTCCCGAGTAAGCCGGAGGGCCGCTGGCGCGTGCGGGTCCTGACCGAAGCCGGGCAAATGATCGGCATGCTGCGCTTCGACGTCACGCAGTGAACCGCCATGCCGGTCCCGACTCGAAATCAGACACACACCATCGCGGAGCCAGGCGGAGGCATGCATGGAATGGTGGGAAATCCTGACCCGTACCGTTGCATCGGAATTCTCCGACATCCCTGATCTGGAGCATCTGATTCGTGTGTCGATGCGCCTGCTCCTGGCAGCGGCGCTCGGCGGCATTCTGGGGTATGAACGGGAATACAAGGGCAAGGCGGCGGGCCTGCGAACGCACATGCTGGTGGCGCTCGGCGCTGCGCTGTTCGTGCTGGTGCCGCTCGAGGCAGGCATGCCGCTCGAGGACTTGTCGCGAGTGATGCAGGGCATCATCACGGGGATCGGCTTTCTCGGCGCCGGCACCATTCTCAAGGGCAATTCGCAACAAGACGTCAAAGGCCTGACCACGGCGGCTGGCATCTGGCTGACCGCCACCATCGGTGTCGCCGCCGGGCTCGGCCACGAGGCCACGGCAGTACTCACGACCGGCTTCGCGCTGGTGATCTTTCTGCTCATGCCGCGGATGGAGCAACACGCCAGCAAGGCGGCCGACAACGATCACGATGAAAAACAGGGCCGCGACCGCGATTCACATCCTTGAAGCGACATCGCCATCGAGCCAGGAGCCACCCATGCCAAACCGCTACACCTATCTGGTCACCGCCTCCGTGATGCTCGGCCTCGCCGGCTGTGGCGATACCGCGACCGTTCCGGTGGACACTGGTTACGGGCCGGAGCCGACCCTTCCGCAGCTGCGAGAGTCCCTGATACCCACCGTCAACATCGCCAAGGCCACCGGCTGGCCCGACGGAGCGAAGCCGCAAGCGGCGCCCGGTCTGCAGGTGGAAGCCTTCGCGCGGGATCTCGATCATCCGCGCTGGCTCTACGTCCTGCCCAACGGTGACGTGCTGGTAGCCGAAAGCGACGCACCGCCAAAGCCGGAAGGCAACAAAGGTCTGCGCGGCTGGGTCATGAAAAAGGTCATGGCCCGGGCCGGCTCCGGTGGCCAGAGCGCCAATCGCATCACCCTGCTGCGCGATGCCGACGGCGATGGCGCACCGGAAGAACGTACGGCTTTTCTCGAAGGGCTGAATTCACCGTTCGGCATGGCGCTGGTGGGCGATCAGCTCTACGTGGCCAATACCGATGCACTGGTGCGCTATCCCTATGAAGAAGGCACCACCCGCATCGACAGCGAAGGCGAGAAGGTCGTCGACCTGCCCGCCGGGCCGATCAACCATCACTGGACAAAGAACGTAATCGCCAGCCAGGACGGTTCGCGCCTTTATGTCACCAGCGGCTCCAACAGCAATGTCGCGGAAAACGGGATCGAGGCCGAGGAAAACCGCGCCGCCATTCTCGAAGTCGATCCGCAGCACAAAACCCTGCGCCTATTCGCTTCGGGCCTGCGCAACCCCAATGGGCTGGCCTGGCAGCCGGACAGCGGAGAACTCTGGACCACGGTCAACGAGCGCGACGAGATCGGCAGCGACTTGGTGCCCGACTACATGACCTCGGTGCGCGACGGCGGCTTCTACGGCTGGCCCTACAGCTACTTCGGCCAGCACGTCGACGCGCGCGCCGAGCCACCACGACCGGATCTGGTGGCAAAAGCCATCGTTCCCGATTACGCCTTGGGCGCCCATACCTCCTCGATGGGGCTGGCCTTCTATGAAGGCTCCCTGCTGCCGGAGCGCTACCGGCACGGCGCTTTCATCGGCCAGCATGGCTCTTGGAATCGCAAGCCACGCAGTGGCTACAAAGTCGTCTTCGTGCCGTTCAAGGATGGCAAGCCGGACGGCGCGACCGAGGACATTCTCACCGGCTTTCTCAGCGCCAGCGAGGAAGCCATGGGCCGCCCGGTGGGTGTCGCCGTCGATAAGGCCGGCGCGCTGCTGATAGCCGATGACGTCGGCAATATCATCTGGCGCGTGACGCCAAACGATGACTGAGAGGACTCATAGAACCACCGGCAGCCGGCGAGACAGGCGAATCTCCTCGGGCGACAGCTCGACGCCGTAGGCCAGCACCTCGACGCCGGCCGCCACGGCATCGCGCAACGCGGCGGCATACAGCGGGTCGATTTCGCTCGCCGGACGCACCGCCTCGATGCCCGACAGGTTCACGCAATACAGCTGCACGGCGCGTATACCATCACGCGCCAGCGCCGCCAGCTCGCGCAGATGGCGTGCGCCGCGAGTGGTCACCGCATCGGGGAAAGCCGCCACCGCATTGTCACAGAAGCCCAGCGTCACGCTCTTGACCTCGACGAACGCCGGTCCCGACGGATACTCCAGACGAAAGTCCACCCGACTGTTTTCCGTACCGTAGGCAACTTCCCGCTTGAGCACGGTAAAGCCCGCCAGTTCCTCGATCCACCCGGCCAGCAACGCCTCTTCCACCAGGCGATTGGCGCGCGCCGTGTTCACGCAGGCCAGCCGCCCCTGCGGCGTTTCTACCAGTTCCCAGGTACCCGGCAGCTTGCGTTTCGGGTCGATGCTGCGCTGAAACCAGACGCGCGCGCCCTCACCCATGCAGTTGAGCATCGAGCCGGTGTTGGGGCAATGAATGCACAGATGCTCGCCGGCATCTGTGACGATGTCGGCGAGAAAACGTTTATAGCGCCGCACCAGCCGGCCCGTTTCCAACGGCGTAGCGAAGCGCATCAGCCTTGCCAGCTCTGCAGGCCCCGGGCGATACGCTCGACCGCCGTTTCCAGCTGCGGCAGATCCTGGGTATAGGCGAAACGCACATGATGCCCGGCCTGATGGCGGCCGAAATCGAGACCCGGCGTGATCGCCACGAACTCGGTTTCCAGCATGTGCCGGCAGAACGCGAAGGCATCGCCGCCAAACGCGCTGATATCGGCATATAGATAGAATGCGCCCTCGGGCTCCACGGCGATGCCGAAACCCAGCTCACGTAGGGCCGGCAGCAAGAAGTCGCGGCGCTTGGCGAACTCGGCGCGGCGCGCTTCGAGGATTTCCAGCGTGGCCGGCTCGAAACAGGCCAGCGCCGCATGCTGAGCCATGGTCGGTGCGCTGATGTAGAGGTTCTGCGCCAGCTTCTCCAGCTCGGGCACGGCCGCCTCCGGCGCCACCAGCCAGCCCAGACGCCAGCCGGTCATGCCGAAATACTTGGAAAAGCTGTTGAGCACGAAAGCCTCGTCATCCACCTCCAACACGCTGGTCGCGTCGGTGCCGTAAGTCAGGCCATGGTAGATCTCGTCCACCACCAGATGTCCGCCCCGCGCCTTCAGCGCTGCGGAAAGACCCGTCAGTTCGTCCCGGTTGAGCAAGGTTCCGGTGGGATTGGCCGGTGAGGCGACCAGGGCGCCAACGCTATCCTGGTCCCAATGGCGCTCGACCAGATCAGGCGTCAGCTGGTAGCGGACATCGGCACCCACCGGAACCAGTTGCGCGGCGCCTTCGACCAGGCGCAGGAAATGCCGATTGCAGGGGTAGCCAGGATCGGCCAGCAGCCAATGTTTACCCGGGTCGACCAACAAGCTGCTGGCGAGCAACAACGCACCCGACCCGCCGGGAGTAATCAGCACGCGTTCGGGGTCAATAGACAGTTGATAGCGCTGCTCGTAGAAATCGGCAATCGCCTCGCGCAGCTGTGGCAGCCCTCGGGCAGCGGTATAACGCGTATGTCCGGCCGCCAGGGCAGCCTGCCCGGCCGCGACAATGGGTGCCGCAGTCGTGAAATCCGGCTCGCCGATTTCCAGGTGGATGACATCACGGCCCAGCGCCTGCAACTCGTTGGCTCGCGCCAGCAATGCCATGACATGAAAGGGTTCGATTGCACGACTACGCGCGCTATATGACGAGGTCATCTGACCGTCCTGAAGAGTACAAAACGTGAATTCTACCGAAGGTCCCTCTGACGCCGCAGCCACCGTGATATTCGGGAGTAGCGCACCCCGATACGATCTGGTAAGTTCGCCCGCTTGCAGCCGCAGGGCCGGCACGGGCCGGCAGAGGGATTTCATTATCCTGCGCAATGGACATAGCGAGAGGCGTTCATCCATGCCCATTACCAAAACAACACCCAACAACCAATTGATTCGCGCCTTCGTGCCCTACAAGGAATCCAAGGGTGAGGAGTACATGAGCGACGACATGCGCGCTCACTTCACCGGCATCCTCAACAAGTGGAAGCAGGAGCTGATGGAGGAAGTCGATCGCACCGTGCACCACATGCAGGACGAAGCGGCCAACTTCCCCGACCCAGCCGATCGCGCCAGTCAGGAAGAAGAGTTCAGCCTGGAGCTGCGCGCCCGCGATCGTGAGCGCAAGCTGATCAAGAAGATCGACGAGACGCTGCAGTTGATCGAAGACAACGAATACGGCTGGTGCGACTCCTGCGGCGTCGAGATCGGCATCCGCCGTCTGGAAGCCCGCCCTACTGCCACGCTGTGCATCGATTGCAAGACGCTGGCGGAAATCAAGGAAAAGCAGATCGGTTCCTGATCCTGAACGGGGCGCTTCGGCGCCCCGCTTAATTTCCACCTCGCGCGTCTGCGCAGTATCCGCCTCGCTGATCCACCACCCGAGCCGGCCCATGCTTTCTCCCCTGCCCTCGACATCCAACTACATTGGACGCTTCGCCCCGACACCCAGCGGCTACCTGCACTTCGGCTCGCTGATTGCCGCACTCGCCTCCTACCTTGATGCCCGCGCCTTGGGCGGCCGCTGGCTGCTGCGCATGGAAGACCTCGATCCGCCACGGGAAATGCCCGGCGCGCAGGCTGCCATCGTGCAGGCGCTGGACGCCTATGGTTTCGAGTGGGACGGTCCCATGCAGCGCCAGAGCGGACGCCACGCGGTGTATGAGGAAACGGTCGAGCGTCTACTGCACGAGGGCCTGGCCTACCCGTGCACCTGCTCGCGCAAGCAGCTCGAAGCCTATCCAGGTCCCTATCCCGGCTTCTGCCGCGACGCACGCCAGCCCTTGGAAAACGCGGCGATCCGCCTGCGCGTGCCGACCCTGGAATACCGCTTCACCGACCACGTCCAGGGCGAATTCGCCCAACATCTGAGCCGCGAGGTCGGCGACTTCGTCATCCGTCGCCGCGACGGCCTGATCGCCTATCAGCTAGCCGTGGTACTGGATGACGCCTGGCAAGGCGTGACCGACGTGGTCCGCGGGGCCGACCTGCTCGATTCCACGCCGCGCCAGCTTTACCTTCAAGAACTGCTCGGCCTGCCGCAGCCGCGCTATCTGCATGTGCCGCTGATCATCCAGCCGGACGGGCACAAACTGGGCAAAAGCTACCGCTCACCGCCCCTGCAACCCGAGCAAGCCACCCCGCTGCTGCTCCGCGCATTGCGCGCCCTCGGCCAACCGACCGCCCCGGAACTGAACGACGCCATGCCCAGCGAAGTTCTCGCATGGGCGGTCCCGCGCTGGGATGCCGGCCTCATCCCGCGCACTCTGACGCTGGCCGAAGCGCAATTGGCCTAAAGCTGGAAGCTGGAAGCTGGAAGCTGGAAGCTGGAAGCTGGAAGCTGGAAGCTGGAAGCTGGAAGCTGGAAGCTGGAAGCCAACGTGAGGGCTAAGCCGGAACCCCGCAAGCTTTTTGCTCTTACTTCAAGCTTCCAGCTTCAGGCTTCCAGCTGCTTCCTTTACCATCCCCCCACTTCCGACACGAGTTCCAGCATGTACATCTACCGACTGGTGCTGCTCCTGGTGGTGGGGATCTATCTGTTCTCCCCCGCAATCATGGAATGGTGGATCGACCCCAACGGCGCCTGGTATCGGCCTTATCTGTTGTGGCTGATCCTTATCGTGGTGACCTTCATCCTTCAGAGCCAGCGCGATGCAGACGAGCTTTAGCCTCAGCCATCTGATCCTGATCAGCGTCGCCTATCTATTGGTGCTGTTCGGGGTCGCCTGGGTCAGTGAACGCGGGCTCATTCCGCGCTGGGTGATCCGCCATCCGCTGACCTACACCCTGTCACTGGGCGTCTATGCCAGCGCCTGGGCGTTCTACGGCACGGTCGGTCTGGCCTATCAGTACGGCTACGGATTTCTTGCCACTTATTTAGGTGTCTGCGGCGCCTTCCTGTTGGCGCCAGTGCTGCTCTATCCAATCCTGCGCATCACCCGCACCTACCAGCTCGCCTCGCTAGCGGACCTGTTCGCCTTCCGCTTTCGCAGTACCTGGGCCGGCGCACTGACCACGATCGTCATGCTGGTCGGCATGCTGCCGCTGTTGGCGCTGCAGATCCAGGCGGTAGCCGATGCCATCGGCATTCTCACGCTCGAACCGCTGCAGGAACGCGTAGCGCTGGGTTATTGCGTGATGATCATGCTGTTCACCATTCTTTTCGGTGCTCGGCATATCGCGACGCGGGAGAAGCACGAGGGGCTGGTATTCGCCATTGCCTTCGAGTCGGTGGTCAAGCTGCTGGCCTTCGGCGCCATTGGCGTCTATGCCCTTTATGTCGTGTTCGGCGGCCCGCATCAGCTGGAGATCTGGCTGCTGCAGAATCAGTCTGCGTTGCAGGCACTACACACACCATTGCAGGAAGGCCCTTGGCGAACTCTGCTACTGGTATTTTTCGCCTCGGCCATCGTCATGCCGCACATGTACCACATGACGTTCACAGAGAACCTCAATCCTCGGGCGCTGGTGAGCGCGAGCTGGGGCCTGCCGTTGTATCTGTTGCTGATGAGCCTGGCCGTGCCGCTGATTCTTTGGGCTGGCCTCAAACTCGGCGTCAGTACCAACCCGGAATACTTTACCTTGGGCCTCGGCATCAGCGCGCAGAGCGAAATGCTGACGCTGGTGGCCTTCGTCGGAGGCCTTTCCGCATCCAGCGGGCTGATCATCGTCAGCACCCTGGCGCTGTCGGGAATGGCGCTCAACCATCTGGTGTTGCCGCTGTACCAGCCGCCTACCGAAGGCAACATCTATCGATGGCTGAAATGGACCCGACGCAGCCTGATCCTGGCAATCATCATGGCCGGTTACGGCTTTTACCTCCTGCTGGGCGCCGAGCAGGACCTGTCCAACCTGGGCATCGTCGCCTTCGTCGCCACGCTGCAATTCCTGCCGGGCGTGCTCTCGGTGCTCTACTGGCCGACCGCCAATCGCCGCGGCTATATCGTCGGGCTATTGGCCGGCATTGCCGTCTGGGTGCTGACCATGCTGCTGCCACTGGTCGGCAATCTGGATGGCATCTACATCCCACTGTTCAACGTCGTCTACGTACTCGACGACACAAGCTGGCACCTGGCTGCGATCGCCTCGCTGGCAGTCAACGTGCTGGCTTTTTCGCTGTTCTCGATCTTCACCGAGACCAGCGCCGAGGAACAGGCCGCAGCGGAAGCCTGCGCCGTCGAGAACGTCCGCCGGCCACAGCGACGCGAACTGGCCGCCGCCTCGCCACAAGAATTCGCTACCCAACTCGCCAAACCGCTGGGCGCCAAGACCGCACAGCGCGAGGTGGAGCAAGCGCTGAGAGATCTGCAATTGCCGTTCGATGAACACCGTCCTTACGCCTTGCGCCGGCTGCGTGATCGCATCGAGGCGAACCTGTCCGGCTTGATGGGGCCGAGCGTTGCCCAAGACATCGTCGAAAACTTCCTCTCCTACAAGAACGGCGCGAACGGCTACGTGACCGAAGACATCCACTTCATCGAAAGCCGTCTCGAGGACTATCACTCGCGCTTGACCGGTCTCGCCGCGGAGCTCGATGCGCTGCGCCGTTATCACCGCCAGACCCTGCAAGAATTGCCCATGGGCGTTTGCTCGTTGGCCAAGGATCAGGAAATCCTGATGTGGAACCGAGCGCTGGAAGAGCTCACCGATATCCCGGCACTGCAAGTGGTCGGCTCGCGCCTGTCGACCATCGCCGAACCCTGGCAGAGTTTGCTGATGGATTTCATCGGACAGAGCGACGAGCACCTGCATAAGCAACGGCTGCAGCTGGACGGCCACAGCCGCTGCCTGAATCTACACAAAGCCGCGATCGCCGAGCCCCTGGCGCCCAGCAACAGTGGCCTGGTCCTGCTGATTGAAGACCTCACCGAAACCCAGCAATTGGAAGATCGCCTGGTGCATTCCGAACGCCTGGCCAGCATCGGACGCCTGGCAGCCGGCGTCGCCCACGAAATCGGGAACCCGATCACCGGCATCGCCTGTCTGGCGCAGAACCTGCGTGAGGAGCGCGAAGCCGATCACGAGATCAGCGAAATCAGCAACCAGATCGTCGAACAGACCAAGCGCGTCTCGCGCATCGTCCAATCGCTGATGAGCTTCGCGCATGCCGGCGGCAGGCAGCAGGATTTTTATCCGGTCAGCCTGGCGGAAGTGGCGCAGGATGCGATCGCTCTGCTTTCGCTCAACCGCCACGGAACCGAGGTGCGCTTTTTCAACCTGTGCGACCCGGAGCATCTGGCCGAAGGCGACCCTCAGCGTCTCGCTCAAGTACTGATCAATCTACTATCCAATGCCCGCGATGCATCGGAGCCAGGCGACGCAATTCGGGTCCGCAGCGAGGTGTCCGAGCAGACCGTCTACCTCATCGTTGAAGACGAAGGCAGCGGTATTCCCCAATCGATTCTGGACCGTCTTTTTGAGCCGTTTTTCACTACCAAGGACCCGGGCGAAGGCACTGGACTTGGCCTCGCGCTGGTCTATTCGATCGTGGAAGAGCATTATGGGCAGATCAACATCGACAGTCCGGCAAATGTTGAAACCCAACGCGGAACTCGTTTCCGCATTACTTTGCCGCGATATGTCGGGACGAACGATACCGTTGATTGACGAGGCGATGGGCGTTGTTTAGGCATAGCTGCCATGAACAACTCAGCGGGGAACCGGCCGAGTCTGGGCTTGCGAAAGCGGCCTCCAGCCCGGCGGCAGGCCCCGCCCCATCGCGACCGCTTGCACAGGCTGCGGAACAGGCTCCGCTACGCGCCCTTTCTACCGAGCTGCAGCCGCTTTCAGACCGTCGAGAGAGTACTGATGTCACATATTCTGATCGTCGAAGACGAAACCATCATCCGCTCCGCCTTGCGCCGGCTCCTCGAGCGCAACCAGTACGAAGTCAGCGAAGCCGGATCGGTGCAGGAAGCGCAGGAGCGCTACAGCATTCCGGGTTTCGACCTCATCGTCAGTGATCTGCGCCTGCCCGGTGCGCCCGGAACCGAGCTGATCAAGCTCGCCGAAGGCACTCCGGTTCTGATCATGACCAGCTACGCGAGCCTGCGCTCCGCGGTGGACTCGATGAAGATGGGCGCGGTGGACTACATCGCCAAGCCTTTCGATCACGACGAAATGCTGCAAACCGTGGCCCGCATTCTCCACGACCGACAGAAGGCAGCCACCGCTCCGGCTGCCGCCTCGCGCAGCGCCGCGGGCCCGGTAACAGATAGTGGCTCCGGTAACAGCGAGATCGGCATCATTGGCCGCAGCGGCCCGATGCAGGATTTGTTCAGCAAGATTCGCAAGGTCGCGCCAACCGATTCCAACGTGCTGATCCAGGGTGAATCAGGCACCGGCAAAGAGCTCGTCGCGCGCGCGCTGCACAATCTTTCCCGCCGCGCCAAAGCCCCGATGATCTCAGTCAACTGCGCCGCCATTCCCGAAACCCTGATCGAATCCGAACTCTTCGGCCACGAGAAAGGGGCATTCACCGGCGCCAGTGCCGGTCGCGCCGGCCTGGTGGAAGCAGCCGATGGCGGCACGTTGTTTCTCGACGAAATCGGCGAGCTGCCGCTGGAAGCACAAGCGCGACTGTTACGCGTGTTACAGGAAGGCGAAATCCGGCGTGTCGGCTCTACCCAGTCGCAGAAGGTCGACGTGCGCCTGATCGCCGCGACCCACCGCGACCTGAAAACGCTGGCCAAGAACGGCCAGTTTCGCGAAGACCTTTATTACCGGCTCCATGTCATCGCCTTGAAATTGCCGCCCCTGCGCGAGCGCGGCGCCGACGTCCTGGAAATCGCCAAGGCGTTTCTGGCGCGGCAGAGCGAACGTATGGGTTCCGATGAGATGCACTTTTCCCGCGAGGCGGAGCAGGCGGTGCGGCACTACGCCTGGCCGGGTAACGTGCGTGAACTGGAGAACGCTATCGAGCGTGCCGCCATCCTCAGCGAGAGCGAGGAAATCAGCGCTGAGCTGCTGGGCATCGATATCGAATTCGACACTCTCGACGACGATTTCGATGAGCCCTGCGCTCCGCTGGGCGGCGCCGTCTCGACCAACAACGAGCCGACCGAGGACCTTTCCCTGGAAGACTACTTCCAGCATTTCGTGCTCGAGCATCAAGACCACATGACCGAGACCGAACTGGCCCGCAAGCTGGGCATCAGCCGCAAGTGCCTGTGGGAACGTCGCCAGCGTCTGGGAATCCCGCGACGCAAATCGAGCGCCACCGGGTAGCGGTTGTTACCCACCCCATCGAGACGTAACAAAAACCGGGTTCATCGGTAACGGGAACCCGGTTTTTTTGTAGACCGAAAAACGATACCGAAACATAACTGCCTGTTTTATAAGGAATTTCAAAAACTGGCACAGCAAATGCTTTATATCTGGCACAACAACAATAACAAGCAGACCCACAATAAGAACAAGACGTACCGGCTCTAGCAGAACAAATACAAGAAGGCAGAGGCGTAGCTAACTGATTCTTTTGGAGAGGAACTGCTAAATGGGGTTTTGCCCCACAACCAGGCTGAGAACAACAAGAACTGCATAAGCAGAGCCTGAACTGGTTGGATCATATGATCGATGGCAAGTCAGCGACCAAAGCAATCCGTTTGCTCTTTGCTCCCAATGTAGGAGCAATTCCTGGAAGCGATAGCTGAAAGGAACGGGTGATCAAACAAAAACAACACGCCCGAAATACTAATAACAACAAAGCACGCGACATCATTTAAAAGGGGAGCTTCGGCTCCCCTTAGTGCTTTCTGGCACCGGCCGTTTTTTGACACCTTCCCACGCTTCGTTCACCATCCCGGCTCCCGGTGCTAGAATCCACGCTCGTTCGTGGCCATTCGCTTCGCCACTCAGTCCTTTCGCCACACAGTGCCTCCCATGCTGAAAAAGCTGTTCCAGTCTTTTCGTTTGCCCCTGCGCCGTTTGCCGCACCCCCGTCGCACACCCGAAATACTGTCCAGCCGGCAGCACTCGTTGCACCGCAATGATCTGAGCCGACATGCCGTCAGCGTCGTCGAGCGGCTTCAGCATGCCGGGTACGAGGCTTATGTCGTGGGCGGTTGTGTCCGCGATCTGCTGCTGGATCTGGACCCGAAGGATTACGATGTCGCCACCAGCGCCACGCCTGAGCAGGTACGCGCCGAATTTCGCAACGCTCGGGTCATTGGTCGACGCTTCAAGCTGGTCCATGTGCACTTCGGACGCGAGATCATCGAGGTCGCCACCTTCCGCGCCAACCATCCGGAAGAAGATGACGACGAGGCCAGCCACCTGGCTTCGCGTAACGAAAGCGGCCGCATCCTGCGCGACAACGTTTACGGCACCCTGGAAGACGATGCCCAGCGTCGCGACTTCACAATCAACGCGCTGTATTACGACCCCTCGAGCGAGCACATCCTCGACCACACCCATGGCGTACATGACATCCGTAACAGGCTGATCCGCCTGATCGGCGACCCCGAGCAGCGTTATCAGGAAGATCCGGTGCGCATGCTGCGAGCGGTTCGCTTCGCCGCCAAACTGGACTTCGAGATCGAGCAGCACAGCGCCGAACCCATCGCCGATCTGGCCGACCTGCTGAACGATGTGCCCTCAGCCCGCCTGTTCGACGAAATCATCAAGCTGTTCCTCAGCGGCAAGGCCGAGCGCACCTTCGACTTGCTGCTGGAGCATGACCTTTTCGCGCCGCTATTCCCGGCCAGCGCCGAGGCGCTGGAAGACAATCCCGAGTACACCGAAACGCTGATCCGCAACGCGCTGGTCAATACCGATCAGCGCATTGCTCAGGGCAAGCCCGTCACTCCCGCGTTCCTGTTCGCCGCCCTGCTCTGGCCGGCTCTGCCGGCGCGCGTCGCCGATGCTCAAGCCAGAGGATTGCCGCCCATACCGGCGATGCAGGATGCCGCGCATGAGCTGATCTGGGAACAGTGCCAGCGCACCGCCATACCCAAACGTTTCACCATGCCGATGCGGGAAATCTGGGACATGCAGGAGCGTCTGCCGCGGCGCCAGGGGCGTCGCGCCGATCAACTGCTGGACAATCCGCGCTTTCGTGCGGGCTACGATTTCCTCTTGCTGCGCGAGAGTGCCGGCGAGCAGACCGATGGTTTGGGCGACTGGTGGACCGACTACCAGGAGGCCAGTGAAAGCGAGCGTCGCAACATGATTCGCGGCCTCAGCAGCAAGGACAACGCCAGCGGAGCGCCGCGCAAACGCCGCCGTAGTGGCAGTCGACGCAAGCGCGGCCCGAACGAAAGCGCACCGACCTCCGGCGAATAATGGAACGGGTTTATATCGGTCTGGGCAGCAATCTGGCCGAACCACGCGAGCAGTTGCGCGGTGCGCTCAGGGCACTGGCGGACGTCCCCTCTTCTCGGCTCGTTGCGGTGTCTTCGCTATACGCCAGCGACCCGCTCGGCCCCCCGGATCAGCCGCGCTACAACAATGCCGTCGCCGCGCTCGAAACCCTGCTGGCCCCGTTGGATCTGCTCGACGCGCTGCAAGCCATCGAAAAAGCTCATGGCCGCGAGCGCAAGGCCGAGCGCTGGGGACCGCGAACACTGGACCTCGACGTTCTACTGTTCGGCGATCGGTTACTCGACGAGCCGCGCCTGACCGTCCCTCACTATCATCTGCATGCCCGAGCCTTCGTGCTCTATCCGCTCGCCGAAATCGCGCCGCAGAATCTGCAGCTTCCAGATGGACGCAACCTGGCCAATCTGCTGGCGGCCTGCCCATTCGAAGGCCTCGAACGTCTCGACGAACCGCTGTAACCCACCGGTAACAGGTGTAACGTGCGGGTAACACTCACGATTGACTTAGCTCGCCGCCATCAGGACTATAAGCGCCCTCTGCCGGCACGCATCGAATTGGTAATCCTGCCCATCGATGACGCTCCGACTACCGTGATCCCTCAGAGGCTCTAGGAGGACGGCATTCATGCCAGACGTAACCCTGACCACCCTGCAAGGCCTCAAGCAGAAAGGCGAGAAGATCGTCATGCTCACCTGCTATGACGCCACCTTCGCCAAGACCGCCTGCGAAGCGGGAGTCGAGATGCTGCTGATCGGCGATTCGCTGGGCATGGTCCTGCAAGGTCACGACAGCACCTTGCCGGTGTCCGTTGAAGAGATGGCCTACCACACCGCCTGCGTCAAACGTGGCAACCGCGGCGCGATGATCGTCGCCGATCTGCCGTTCATGGCCAACGCCACCATTGAGCAGACCCTGGACAACTCGGCCACGCTGATGCGGGCCGGTGCACATATGATCAAGGTCGAGGGTGCAGCATGGCTGGCCGAGTCCATCCGTTTGCTGGCCGAACGCGGCATCCCGGTCTGCGCCCACATGGGCCTGACGCCACAGACAGTCAACATACTGGGCGGCTATAAGGTGCAAGGCCGCCAGGAGGCCCAGGCGCTGCAGATGATTGCCGACGCCAAGGCGCTCGAAGCGGCGGGCGCTGCCATGCTGCTGCTCGAGTGCGTACCCAGCGAGCTGGCGGCCCGCATCACCCAGGCAGTGGCGGTGCCGGTGATCGGCATCGGCGCCGGCAGCGCGACCGATGGCCAGGTGCTGGTCTTACACGACATGCTCGGCCTGTCCCTAAGTGGACGCGCACCGAAGTTCGTCAAGAACTTCATGAAAGAGCACGGCGATATCCCAGCAGCCATCGCCGCCTACGTCCAGGCAGTGAAGGCAGTAGAGTTCCCTGCACCCGAACACGGATTTTCCGCATGAATGTGGTCAGAACCGTCGCCGACCTGCGCGCTGCAGTGACCCGCGCACGTGGCGAGGGCAAGCGCATCGGCTTCGTGCCGACCATGGGCAATTTGCATGCTGGCCATATCGCATTGGTGAAGAAGGCCGGCCAACGTGCGGATTTCGTTGTGGCCAGCATCTTCGTCAACCCATTGCAGTTTGGTCCGAACGAGGATCTAGCCAGTTATCCGCGCACGCTCACGGCGGACCAGGAAAAGCTCTTCGAGGCGGGCTGCCACCTGCTGTTCGCACCCAGCGTCGAGGAAATGTATCCCCACGGCCAGACCATGCAGACCATCGTGCGTGTGCCGGGTGTATCCGAAGGGCTCTGTGGCGGCAGCCGGCCTGGCCATTTCGATGGCGTTTCGACCGTCGTCAGCAAACTGTTCAACATGGTATTGCCCGATCTTGCCGTGTTCGGCCAGAAGGACTTCCAACAGCTGGCGGTGATCCGCACCATGGTGCGCGACTTAAATATGCCGGTGCAAATCATTGGTGAGCCGACGATGCGTGCCGAAGACGGCTTGGCGCTGTCCTCGCGTAACGGCTACCTCAGTACCGAGGAACGCGCCATTGCCCCGACCCTGTATCGCACGCTGAATCAGTTGGCAGACGCGATTCGCAACGGGGATCACGACTATTCGGCGCTACTGGCCGAGGGGCAGCAGACATTGCAAGCAGCCGGCTTACGTCCCGATTATCTGGAAATTCGCAACGCGACGGACCTGCAGCCAGCCACAGCCGATACATGCGAGCTGGTTATCCTCGCAGCGGCGTTCCTCGGCAAGACCCGCCTGATCGATAACCTGCTGGTCGATATCAGACCCGCATCGGTATAACCGCCGACCATCGGCACAACCCTGCCCGTCCCCGGTATTGATCACACTTGTGGGTTCGGGCACACTCTGCGCCGCTTGCGCACCCGGAGGAACCCGCCATGCACGCCATCATGCTCAAGGCCAAATTGCACCGCGCCCAGGTAACCCACTCGGTGCTGGATTACGAAGGCTCCTGCGCCATCGACGGCGACTGGCTGGACCTGGCCGGCATTCGTGAATACGAGCAAATCCAGATTTATAACGTCGACAACGGTGAGCGCTTCACCACCTACGCCATCCGTGGCGAAGAAGGTTCGAAGATCATCTCTGTCAACGGCGCAGCCGCGCACAAGGCCGGCGTCGGCCACCGCCTGATCATTTGCGCTTACGCCCACTACAGCGAAGCCGAACTGGCCAGCTTCAAGCCACACGTCCTGTACATGGGCGCGGATGGCGAGCTCAGCCATACCAGCAACGCCATTCCGGTCCAGGTCGCCTGACTACGAATGAGTCGTTCGAAAGTCCGCACGCCGCCCGCGTCGCGGGCTTTTTTCTGCCCCGAGAGCTTGTTCACGATCTCGCGAGCTAAAGACCTGCAAGGCAAAAACAGGCGAGGAAGCGGACTGGGCTCGCACTCGAGTTTACCGGTGTAAATGAGCATTCTGAGCCTGTTTTTAACGCAGCAGGGCCGACGCGCAGCAGATCCTGAACAGACGCTGAGGGTTCCCCCTGACGCGCGAATCTGTAATGGTCGTAGAGGGCCATGACGGGTATCGGTACCGGGCGCTGCGAGCATTCGGAACGCCGAGCGTTTTTCCAAGTCAGACTGTCTCGGCGGCGCAGGATGCGCCACCCTCGCTTCATTGAACCGGAGCGGTACGCGCCCGATGCATTCAGGATGAGTGCCAGCGTGTCAGCATCATCGCATGACTGTCCAACCGCAGCTCCAGGGCTACGCCTGGGGTAGAGCAGAATCGAGACAGTCCGCCAAAGCAAAGGAAGCCGCACTACCATGAGCTATTACGAGCACCCTCTCGATGCCACCGGCCTGTCGTCCTGGAAGGCCTTGGAAGAACACCGCCTTGCCATGCAGAATTTCAGCATGCGCGACGCATTCAAGGCCGACCCGACACGCTTCGATGACTTGTCGGTTTCCTGCTGCGGTCTGTTTCTCGATTATTCGAAGAATCTGATCACACCCGAGACGCGCACCCTTCTGGTGAACCTGGCCCGCGAGGCCGGTGTCGAGCAGGCCGCTCGCGCCATGTTCGAAGGTGAGCGGATCAACGCCTCTGAGAATCGCCCGGTCCTGCACACCGCATTGCGCCGCCCGATGGGCGATTCGGTAATGGTCGACGGGCAGAACATCATGCGCGACGTGCACGCCGCGCTGGCGCAGATGACCGACATCGTCACGCGCATCCACAACAACCTCTGGCGCGGCTTCAGCGACAAAACCATCACCGACGTGGTGAACATCGGCATCGGTGGCTCATTTCTCGGTCCGCAGCTGGTCTCCGAGGCACTGCTGCCCTTCACTCAACATGGCGTGCGCACGCATTACCTGGCGAACATCGACGGCAGCGAATTCCGCGAAGTGACCGCCAAGCTGAACGTCGAAACCACACTATTCATCATCTCCAGTAAGACCTTCGGCACGCTCGAGACACTGAAGAACGCCCAGGCCGCACGCACCTGGTACCTCGGCAAGGGCGGCACAGAGGAGAAGCTTTACCGTCACTTCATCGCGGTGACCAGCAACAAAAAAGCCGCAGTTGAGTTCGGCATCCGCGAGAAGAATATTTTCCCGATGTGGGACTGGGTCGGCGGTCGCTATTCGCTGTGGTCAGCCATCGGCCTGCCGATCGCGCTGGCCATCGGCATGTCCAACTTCAAGGATCTGCTGTCCGGCGCTTACAGCATGGACCAGCATTTCCTCAGCGAGCCGTTCGAACGCAACATGCCGGTCCTGCTGGCAATGCTGGGCGTCTGGTACCACAATTTCTGGGGTGCGCAGAGCTACGCCTTCCTGCCCTACGACCACTACCTGCGCAACTTCGTCAAACACCTGCAACAGATGGACATGGAGTCCAACGGTAAGAGCGTACGTCAGGACGGCACCACAGTTTCCTGCACCACGGGCCCGGTGATCTGGGGTGGTGTCGGCGCCAATGGACAGCACGCCTACCACCAATTGCTACACCAAGGCACGCCTCTGATTCCGGCCGACTTCATCGTGCCGGTGGTTAGCCACAACCCAGTGGCCGACCACCACGAGTGGTTGTATGCGAATTGCCTGTCTCAGAGCCAGGCGCTGATGCGCGGCAAGACTCGCGAAGAAGCCGAGGCGGAGCTGCGCGCCAAGGGCATGAGCGAAGCCGAGATCGAGCGCCTGGCGCCGCACAAGGTCATTCCGGGCAATCGACCGAGCAATACCGTTGTCATGGAAACCATAAGCCCCGGCCGTCTCGGTGCGCTGATCGCCCTCTACGAGCACAAGGTCTTCGTCCAGGGCGTGATCTGGGGAATCAATTCCTTCGATCAGTGGGGCGTGGAGCTCGGCAAGGACCTGGGCAAGGCCGTTTACGGTCAGATGACCAGCTTTGACGCGCCGCCAGCCGAAGACGCTTCGACTCAGGGGCTGATCGACTTCTTCCGCGGCCGTCATCGCGGCTGATCCTGCGTTGCAACCGGGCGGCACTCGCTGTCCGGTTGAAACCCAGCCCCCCCCAATCGCTAACAGCATCCATCGGGTAACATTCCGGCTCACCCATCGCTGCAGACGCCCCGGTCATGGAATTCATTCGTCGTCACGTCGAATCACAGGTGCTCAGCCTCACCGGTCTGGCCCTTGGCGGCGTCGATTATGAGCATCCGCCGGGCGATCCTGGCTTGTTCGGCCCGGACTCCGTCTGCTGGCGGGTCCACGGCGACTTCACTTCGATGCTGATCGGTGGCATTTCCGCATTGTTGTTGCAAGCACTGCATCCGCTGGCGCTGGCCGGCGTCTGGGATCACTCGAACTTCCGCGAAGACCTGCTCGGCCGCTTGCGACGTACCGGGCAATTCATATCGGCGACAACCTTCGGCAGCCAGGCTGATGCACAGCGGCTAATCGAACGGGTCCGTTCGATACATCTGAAGGTCACCGGCCATGCAGCCGATGGCCGCCCTTACGCCGCCTACGATCCCGAACTGCTGACGTGGGTGCATGTGGCCGAGGTCAGCAGCTTTCTCAAGGCGCACCTGCGTTACCTCAACCCGGCCCTGTCTGGCGATGATCAGGACCGCTATTACGATGAGGTCGCGCAGATCGCCGAATCTCTTGGCGCATGCCAGGTGCCGCGCTCGAGGCGGCAGGTGGACGAATATCTGTTAGAGGTACAGCCGCAGCTGCAGTGCGACGAGCGCTCGCGCGAAATTGTTCGCGTGCTGTTCGACGCACCGGCACCCAGCGCGCTGGCCCGGCCATTCGGCGCACTGATGATGCAGGCGGGAGTCGAGCTGCTACCGGACTGGGCGAGCGCCATGCTCGCATTGCAGCAGAGCCCGGCTCAGCGTCAGTTGATACGGTTCGGCGTCAGACGCACCGCCCCGTTGCTGCGCTGGGCCGTACGCAACGGTTCGGTACACCGGGCACGCCGGCGCATGGGACTGCCCAGCCGCTAACGTGACCGGCAGGTTCCGCAAGTGGAGGCGCCCAGAGCGGTATGCCACCATGGACACTTCGCGCGAACCCGCTCCCTTTCGAGGTCAACCAGCATGCAAGAAGTCGTCATCGTCGCCGCTACCCGTACCGCCGTCGGCAGCTTTCAGGGCGCGCTGGCCAATATCCCGGCAGCCGACCTGGGCGCAGCCGTGATTCGCCGTCTGCTGCAGCAAACCGGTATCGACCCTGCCGAGGTGAACGAAGTCATCCTCGGCCAAGTCCTCACCGCGGGCGCCGGCCAGAACCCGGCGCGCCAGGCCGCTATCAATGCTGGCCTGCCCACCGCGGTCCCGGCCATGACGCTAAACAAGGTCTGCGGCTCCGGCCTGAAAGCGCTGCACCTCGCGACACAGGCGATCCGCTGCGGCGACGCCGAAGTAATGATTGCCGGCGGTATGGAAAACATGAGCCTGGCGCCCTACGTCATGCCTGCGGCCCGCACGGGCTTGCGTATGGGCCATGGCAAACTGCTCGACAGCATGATCCAGGATGGCCTGTGGGACGCATTCAATGACTATCACATGGGCATCACCGCCGAAAATCTCGTAGCGAAGTACGGCATTACCCGAGAGGAACAAGATGCCTTCGCCTCCGCTTCCCAACAGAAGGCGGTTTCCGCCATCGAGGCAGGGCGCTTCGGTGACGAGATCACGCCGATCGAGATTCCTCAGCGCAAGGGCGATCCACTGGTGTTTGAAGCCGACGAGCAGCCGCGTGCGGGCACCACAGCCGAGAGCCTGAGCAAGCTAAAGCCCGCCTTCAAGAAAGACGGCAGCGTAACGGCCGGTAACGCCTCCAGCCTCAACGACGGCGCCGCCGCCGTGTTGCTGATGAGTGCGGACAAGGCCAAGGCGTTAGGCCTGCCGGTGCTGGCGCGTATCGCCGGTTACGCCAATGCGGGTGTCGATCCGGCGATCATGGGCATTGCCCCAGTATCGGCCACCCGCCGATGCCTGGAGAAAGCAGGCTGGACGCTCGATCAACTGGACCTGATCGAAGCCAACGAGGCGTTCGCCGCCCAAGCGCTTGCGGTCGGCAAGGAGCTCGGCTGGGACGCGCACAAGGTCAACGTCAACGGCGGCGCCATTGCCATCGGCCATCCGATTGGCGCCTCCGGCTGCCGCATTTTGGTCACCCTGCTGCACGAAATGATCCGCCGCGACGCCCATAAAGGGCTGGCCACGCTGTGCATCGGCGGCGGACAGGGTGTGGCCATGGCAATCGAGCGGTGATCGCGCACCGCTTAGGGTCTGTCGGCGTTTCGTGCGCGACCGCGCCGGAGCCTGTTTTGCGCGAGGCAAGGCCGCGCCCGCTCCCGGCGGGCTTGCGGCATTCACTCCATCCATGGAGATCGCACGAGAAGCGACGTTTGGTTGTTCCAAATGAGCGACGAGAAACGCCGCATCGCGCAAAAACAGGCCCGGCCCGAAGGGTTGCGCGGCAAATTTCGCCATGCGGCGTCGCGGGACTTGGCTTGGGAACGAGGCGGTCGGCCCAGGCCATTACCTGCGCCCCGCGCCTTGCGGAGCGCCGCCCGGCCTGGCGACATTTGGCGCAGCAACGCGCCTCGCGACGAAACGGTGACAGACCCTAGTACCCAGCCGCCCTGCACCGGCGATTTCCGATAAACTGCGCGGCCATTTCTCCGAGTCGCCGCGCATGCCGTCTCTCGAACAGGCGCTGCGCGCCGCCTTCCACCATCGCAAAACTCTGCTCGACCAATTACACGACCAGGCCACCGATTGTTACCGACTCTTCCACGGTAGCCAGGAAGGCGCGCCCGGTCTGACGGTCGACCGTTACGGCCCGCAGCTGCTGGTGCAAAGCTTTCATCAGCCGCTCGAACGCGACGTGCTATTGGCCGTGCACCAGCAGCTTTGCACCGCTCTGGGCGAAGCCCTCTCGCTGGTCTACAACGACCGTTCCCAAGGTAACTCGCGTATCGATCGCGACGATTCAGTCTATCGCGCCGATCCCGCGGCGCTGGAAGATCAGGTCGGTCGGGAGTGGGGCTTGAACTACCGGGTCCGCGCACGGCACAGCGGGCAGGATCCGCTGCTGTTTCTCGACCTGCGCAACGCGCGCGGCTGGATCAAGGCCAACAGTGCCGGCAAGTCGGTGCTCAACCTGTTCGCTTACACCTGTGGCGTCGGCCTCTGCGCGGCTGCTGGTGGTGCGCGGGAGGTGTGTAATTTGGACTTTGCTGAAAGCAACCTCGCAGTCGGAAGGGAGAACGGCGCGCTCAATCCCGAACTGGCGCCGATGCGGTTTATCCAGTCGGATTATTTCCCTGCGATCCGCCAGCTGGCGGGCTTGCCGGTCCCACAGCGCCGTGGGCGAGCACTGCCCGACTATCCACGCCTCGTACCGCAACAGTTCGACCTGGTCTTGCTCGATCCGCCAGCCTGGTCGAAAAGCGCATTCGGCACCGTCGACCTGCTGCGCGATTATCAGAGCCTGCTCAAGCCTGCACTGCTCACCACCGCTGAAAATGGCGTGCTGGTCTGCTGCAACAACCTGGCGAAGGTCGACCTCGACGGCTGGCGCGAGCAGGTTCTGCGGTGCGCAACAAAAGCTGGACGGTCGGTACGCGATTGTCAGGCGCTGTCGCCGGCGCTGGACTTCCCTTCCGCCGACGGGCGACCGCCATTGAAGATTCTCACGCTGCAATTGTGAAGCGGTACGGGTTACTGGTGGCATAGAGGAACCCGCATGGCGTGCCATACTCCAAGGCAGTCCATCGCTCGGAATGTAGGTCCGCATGCCCAACGGAATGAAGCGCGCACTCATCGGCCTGATGACCGCACTGGTCTGCTATTGCCTGCTTGGCTTTCTGATACTGCCCGGTGTCGCCCAGCGTGTCGCCAACCAGCAACTGATCCAGTACGCGACGGTACCAGCGCGCCTGGAGCGGATCGAATTCAACCCGTTTAGTCTCGAACTGACGCTGTACAACCTGCGCCTCGGCGAAGCCGATCAGCCGCAGCTCGGCTTCGAACGTCTGTATCTCGATCTGCAATGGAGCAGCCTCTGGCACCGCGCCCTGCAGTTAGAAAATATCGAACTGATCCAGCTGCACACCGAAGTAGTATTCGACAAGGACGGTACGCTCAACCTGACACGACTGTTCGACCTGCCACCGTCTGCTGATGATGAAGTGACGCAAGAGCCGGAAGAGCCCTTCGCCCTGCATATCGACCGACTGCAGCTGGTCGAAGGCTCGGTCCGCTTCGCCGACCAACGCCCTGAAGAGCCCATCGACTTCCTCCTCGATTCACTCAATTTCGAGCTGTTGAACTTCGCCACCCGTTCGGATGACGCAGCCGATGCGGTGCTGGTCGCGACCGGCCCCAGCGGGGCCCGGGTGGACTGGAATGGACAGTTCAATCTGGTGCCAGCCATCAGCTCGTCCGGCCAGCTGAAAATCACCAATCTGGCATTGAAGGACTTCTGGGCCTACGCCCATGACGCCTTGCCACTGCGCCTGCAGCAAGGCCGGCTGAGTTTCGCGAGCGATTATCGGGTCGATCTGGCGGAGCGCACCGAGCTGCAATTGAGCAACCTGAACGCCCAACTGGCGCCGCTCGAACTCGACACCGCCGACGGACAGCCAATGGTTCGCCTGAACAAGCTTGAAATCAGCCAGACATCACTGGATCTGACCAAGCAACAGGTGGTGATCGGCCAGCTGCGCAGCGATGCTCTGGATACCTGGGTAACCCGCGAACCCGACGGCGAGCTGAACTGGCAGAAACTGCTGGCCCCGTCATCGTCCACCAACACCCAGCCGGAAACCGCCGAACAGACGGACGCCGTCGAACCCGTACAAACAACTACCGCAGACGACCAGTCGACAGCCTGGCAGGTGCTGCTGAATGACACCCAGCTACGCGATTATCGAATACATCTGCGTGACCGCGTGCCGTCGGAAGAAGTCGTCCTGGAACTCGGCCCGCTGAATCTAGCCGTATCCGATTTCGACAGCCTGGGCACTTCGCCTTTCGGGCTGGAACTGACCACCGGCGTCGGCAACCAGGGCGCTCTGCAAGCAGCAGGACAGCTGCAACTGCAACCTGCGTCTGGACGCTTAAGCATCAGCACGCAGGATATCGATCTGCGCATCGCTCAGGCCTACCTGACGCCTTTCGTGCATCTCGAATTGCGCAGCGGCATGCTGGCCAGCCAGCTAGAACTTGAGCTGACCGGCACCGAACCACTGGCGTTCAATCTCGGAGGGGCGGCCGAAATCACCCAGTTGCACACGTTGGATACCATCAACAACCGCGACTTCATCAAATGGCAACGCTTGCAACTCGGCGGGCTGGATTACCAGCATCCCCAACAATTGCAAATCGAACGCATCGACCTGGCCCAACCCTACGCGCGCTTCATCATCAATCCGGACCTCACCACCAATATCAATGATCTGTTGGTGGACAAGACGACTGCGGACGACAGCGACAACACGGTTTCCGCGGCAACCGAACAAGCGGAGCCGCTGGGCATCCGTATCGGCGGCATCGCCATCAACCAGGGTTCGGCCAATTTTTCTGACCTCAGTCTGCGCCCTCCCTTCATAACGGCGGTGCAGGAGCTCAGCGGTGAGATCGGTGCGATCGACAACCAGGCGCAGCAACCGGCCACGGTCGACGTGAACGGTAAGGTCGATCGCTATGCGCCGGTCAGCATCAAGGGAAACCTCACGCCGTTCGATCCGCTACAGAGCCTCGATATTGCCACGCGCTTCCGGCAGATTGAACTGACCAACCTTTCACCCTACTCAGGGAAATTCGCCGGTTATCGCATCCGCAAAGGCCGCATGGATCTCGATCTCCACTACCGCATTCAGCAGGGCCAACTGAACGCCGAGAACAAGGTCGTGCTGCAACAGTTGCAACTTGGCGAGAAGGTGGATAGTCCCGAAGCGGTCGATCTGCCGGTACGCCTGGCCGTCGCGCTGTTGAAGGACAGTCGAGGCACGATTTCGTTAGAGCTGCCGGTTCAGGGCGACCTTAACAACCCCCAGTTCGATGTCATGCCGATCGTCTGGCAGACACTGCGCAACCTCGTGACTCGTGCAGTCAAGGCACCGTTCAAATTTCTCGCCGGCGTGGTCGGCGGCGATCAGGAAGATCTCAGCCAAGTGCTCTTCGCACCCGGCAGTAGCGACCTCGATCAACCGGCGCGCGCCAGCCTGGACACCCTGGGCCGCGCGCTGAATGAACGCCCCGTGTTGCGCCTCGAAGTCGAAGGACAGAGCTCACCTCAAGCCGACGGACCGCTGTTGGCCGAACAATGGCTGCAGAACGAATACCAAGAAACCTGGTACAAGATGCTGCAGCGTCGCGGCGACAAGGTGCCTGCCGACGCTGGGCAATTGGAAATTGGCGATGAGGAGAAAGCCGCCATGCTCGAAGGCATTTATCGCAGCCGTCTCGGCCAACAACCGCCCGATCAATGGAGCGAGCTCGACGAGCAGGCGCGCAGCGAGAAGATGCGCGACGCCATACTGACCAGCCGAGCGGACAGTACTGCCCTGCTACGCCGCTTGAGTCGCGCCCGCGCCGCCTCGATCAAGGATTATCTGGTCGATCAGGCTGGCCTCGATGCTTCGCGAGTGTACCTGCTAGATACTGGCATTGCGGAAGCCGAGCAAGACGGACAAGTCCCAACGCCCCTGCATTTGGGAAGCGAATGATGCCAGTCATAATCCATACCCTGCTGCTCGGCACTATTTTGGCAACCCCTTTCGCCCAGGCGGACACGCTACGCTGCGGCAGCGCGCTGATCAGTACCGGAGATCGGCCTTTCGAAGTTGAGAACAAGTGCGGCGCGCCAGTGCGGCGGGATCTGGTCGGCTACGCGCTGGGCCCTCACGCCCGGAGGGAAACGGTAGTCGAGGAATGGCTGTATGGGCCTGACAACGGCATGCTCAGCATCCTTACGTTCGAAGGCAACCGGCTGGTACGCATCGAATCCCGTCGCGCTCGTTAACAGGCCTCAACATGTCTCCCAGTTCCCCCCTGCTCCTGCTGAGCCTGCTCGTATTCGCCACCGGCGCCCATGCGTCTTCTACGCATCGCTGCGGCAGTGCGCTCGTTAGCCTTGAAGCGTCCACCAGCGAGGTCAGCGCCAAGTGCGGAGAGCCCTCCAGCTCCGCCCTGGTTGGCTACAAGGAAATCCTCGATGACTATGGCTTTCGCCAAGAGGTCCCAGTTGAGGAATGGACTTACGGGCCAACCAACGGCATGTACCATTTCTTGCGTTTCGAAGGAAACCGGCTGCGCCGGATCGAAAGCCAGCGCGGTCGCTGAACACGTAAATAAAAAACCCCACTGTAAAGTGGGGCTTCATTTGTTGCTGCGACGGCCGCGAATATCAGTCGGCAGCTTTCAGGCCATCAGCCGAGACTTCACGTACGCCCTCGATGGACTTGGCTTTACTGATCGCTGCCTCACGCTCAGCTTCGGTAGCTACAGTGCCTGACAGCGATACAACGCCGTCTTTGGTTTCCACTTCGATATCCATGCCCGGTGTGGCGTCTTCGGCCAGCAGGGACGATTTCACCTTGGTGGTGATCCAGGTATCGGACGTGGCGTCACCGGCTTCCTTCATGGTGTCGTTGGTTGCCAGCATGACGGTATCGGTCTTATCCAGGGCTGGAGTGGTGTCGGCGAAAGCGGCACCTGCCATCGGTAGGCTCAGAGCAGCGGCGACGGCAACAGCGGTAAGAGAGTTCTGAATGTTCATATGGCACTCCTGTTTTTCTTCAAATGTCTGCGGCATCACTCCGACGCAGATTCACAGGTAATATCGCAAGCGCCATGCCATGTTTTTGTTTTTTTAAATTTCAATTAAATCAATCACTTGTAAATTCAAGTAGCTGAACGCCACTAGCACACTGCATGTTCCACTCCAGCGAAGCGTGCAACTTGCAACAAGCGTTGATTCTTTGCTACTTGATAGGCTATTGGATCGACCGCTTCAAAGGCGTGGAAGTGCAATGCCGCTGACAGCGTATAAATTTTCTGCGAAGCCCTCACTTAAAGCTACAAACACAACGTTAAGTGTCGACTGCACGACTAACGAAGCAGTGCGCTGCGTGGACGACTGGATGAACCGCCGCCAGGCGCTGGTGCCTAGGCTCTGCTGCAGAAGACCACTCGAGCATATCCCCTCCCTGAAAAAACGAACCCCGCCGATTGGCGGGGTTCGTCTCAACCAAAGGAACCCGAAGGGTCCTTTCCAGCATCGCTATCGTTATGCGTCAGAGGCTTTCGCTGCCGCCACATCTTTAATCGACAGTTTGATGCGACCACGATTGTCCACGTCCAGCACCAGTACTTCGACTTCCTGACCTTCCTTGAGGATATCGGTGACCTTCTCGACGCGCTGATCACTCAGCATCGAGATGTGCACTAGGCCGTCTTTGCCCGGCAGGATGTTGACGAATGCGCCGAAGTCGACGATACGCTCAACCTTGCCGACGTAGATCTTGCCGATCTCGGCTTCGGCAGTGATGCCTAGGACGCGCTGCTTGGCCGCTTCAGCCGCTTCCTTGGTTTCACCAAAGATCTTGATCGAACCATCGTCTTCGATGTCGATCGATGCCTTGGTTTCTTCGCAGATGCTGCGGATGGTGGCGCCACCTTTACCGATGACATCGCGGATTTTGTCCTGATCGATCTTCATCGCAATCATGGTCGGAGCGTTGGCCGACAGTTCTGTACGAGACTGACCGATGACCTGGTTCATCTGACCAAGGATGTTGAGACGGGCTTCCAGCGCCTGACCCAGTGCGATTTCCATGATCTCTTCAGTGATGCCCTGGATCTTGATGTCCATCTGCAGAGCGGTGACGCCCTTGGCAGTGCCGGCCACCTTGAAGTCCATGTCGCCCAGGTGATCTTCGTCACCCAGGATATCAGTCAGAACGGCAAATTTTTCACCTTCCTTGACCAGGCCCATCGCGATACCGGCTACTGGAGCCTTCATCGGCACACCGGCATCCATCAGAGCCAGGGAAGCACCACAGACCGAGGCCATGGAGCTGGAGCCGTTGGACTCGGTGATTTCAGAAACCACGCGGATGGTATACGGGAATTCGTCAGCGCTTGGCAGCATGGCCGAGACACTGCGACGAGCCAGACGGCCATGCCCGATTTCGCGACGACCTGTTGCGCCCATGCGACCACACTCACCCACCGAGTACGGCGGGAAGTTGTAGTGCAGCATGAAGGGGTCTTTCTTTTCGCCTTCGAGGGTATCCAGCAGCTGCGCATCACGTGCAGTGCCAAGGGTCGCCACGACCAATGCCTGGGTTTCGCCACGGGTGAACAGCGCCGAACCGTGGGTCTTATCCAGAACACCAACCTCAATGTTCAAACCACGCACGGTACGCGTGTCACGACCGTCAATACGCGGCTTGCCGTTAACGATGTTCTCGCGAACGGTGCGGTATTCGATCTCTCCGAACGCTTCTTTGACTTCACCAGCAGAAGGCTGACCTTCTTCGCCGGAGAACTTGGCGACGACCTGGTCTTTCAGTTCGCCCAGACGCGCATAACGGTCTTGCTTGATGATGATGGTGTAGGCCTGAGAGATGGCCTCACCAAATTCGCTGCGGATGGCATCGAGCAGCGCGGTGTTTTCCGCTTTAGGCTGCCAGTCCCACGTCGGCTTGGCGGCTTCGGCAGCCAACTCGCTCACGGCCTGGATGACGGCTTGGAATTCGTCATGCGCAAAGAGTACAGCACCCAGCATCTGGTCTTCGGTCAGCTCTTTGGCTTCCGATTCGACCATCAGTACGGCGTCCTTGGTACCGGCTACGACCATGTCCAGGCTAGAAGCCTTGAGCTGCTCGTAGGTCGGGTTCAGCAAGTAACCGGTTTCGGGGTGGAAGGCGACGCGCGCGGCACCAATCGGGCCGTTGAACGGAATGCCGGAGATTGCCAGGGCAGCCGAGGTGCCGATCATCGCAGCGATGTCCGGATCGGTCTTCTTGCTGGTGGAAACCACCGTGCAGATGACCTGCACTTCGTTCTGGAAGCCTTCCGGAAACAGCGGGCGGATCGGGCGATCGATTAGGCGCGAGGTCAGCGTTTCTTTCTCCGACGGACGCGCTTCACGCTTGAAGAAACCGCCCGGGATCTTGCCGGCAGCGTAGGTTTTTTCCTGGTAATGGACCGACAGCGGGAAAAAGCCTTTACTCGGGTCAGCCGTTTTAGCACCTGTGACGGCGACCAGTACGGTTACGTCGTCATCAACGGTGACCAGCACTGCGCCGGAGGCTTGACGGGCGATACGGCCAGTCTCGAGGGTTACGGTCGACTGACCGAATTGAAATTTCTTGATTACCGGGTTCACGGTGGTTCCTTCTCTATGTTGCCTTGGGGGAATCGTTCTCATGCCCGCGGGCTCTGCCTCGCGCGGGGCATGTCATGCAAATTCGTGGGCAGTGAGGGGAATCGAACCCTTTCCCTGTCCAAAACGCGCGCTTCTGAAAGGCAAAAGCTGGAAGCAGGGCAAACCCACTTCCAGCTTTAGCATTCAGCTTCGCACAAGCATCGCTTAGCGACGCAGACCCAGACGACCGATCAGGGTGCTGTAGCGAGTAGTATCCTTGCCCTTCAGGTAATCCAGCAGCTTACGACGCTGGTTAACCATGCGGATCAGACCACGACGGGAGTGGTGATCTTTGCCGTTGGCTTTGAAGTGACCCTGCAGCTTGTTGATGTTGGCGGTCAGCAGGGCAACCTGCACTTCCGGGGAACCGGTATCGCCTTCAGCTTGCTTGTACTCGCTAACGATCTGAGCTTTTTCTTCAACGCTAAGTGCCATGATGGGCTCCTATTGTGAACAGGCCGGGACATGTCCCGTGTTAATAAAAGGAGTGACCGTGCCTGCCAACAGCCACCCTAGTAACGCCCACCACCTAAGCGGTGAACGCATCGGTCATTCCGACCGAATCAGTCGACGCGGCGCAATGAGCCCGTCTTCACTCACTTCACCAATACCGATGAAGCGACCAGTGTGATCCTGCACCCTGAGCATGCCAAATTTCGGCGCTTCCGGTGCACGTACCGGCTGACCATGCAGCCAATAAAACGCGCTGTGCTCTGACAGCTGCAGCAGCGGCCAATGCCCAAGCCCGCTATCCGACGGCTTGAGAAAGGCGTCAACCGCCTCCGGACCGCCTTCGGCATGCGCTTGTTCGAGCGCTTCCAGACTGACTGTCTGAGTAAGGTCGAATGGGCCGGCTTGAGTCCGTCGCAACTCAGCGACATGTGCACCGCAGCCCAGCTCGCGGCCGATGTCCTCGACCAACGTACGAATATAGGTGCCCTTGCTGCAACTGACGGCAAACCGCGCCTTGTCAGTTTCGAGCGATAGCAAATCCAGGCGAGCGATCTTAACAGATCGCGGCTCGCGCTCCACTACTTCACCGGCACGCGCCAGCTTGTATAGCGGTTGCCCGTCGCGTTTAAGTGCCGAATACATCGGTGGCACCTGCATCTGATCGCCACGAAACCGTGGCAACAGAGCTTCGATCTGCTCCTCGTTTACAGCGACCGGCTTGCGCTCGATTACCTCACCCTCGGCGTCCGCTGTCGTGGTGGTCACGCCAAGCTGAGCCAGGGTTTCGTAGCCTTTATCGGCGTCCAGCAGGTACTGAGAAAACTTGGTCGCTTCGCCAAAACACAGCGGCAACACACCGGTCGCCAGCGGATCAAGGCTACCGGTATGCCCGGCCTTTTCCGCATTGAGCAGCCAGCGGACCTTCTGCAGCGCCGCGTTGGATGTGAAGCCGCGCGGTTTGTCGAGGAGAATGATGCCGCTCACTGCGCGGCGAACTCGTTTGACCTGAGCCACGTACTACTCTCCGTTATCGTCGCTGTGCTTGCGGTCTTCAGCTACGGCCCGCTCGATAAGCGAAGTCAACTCGACACCGCGACGCACACTGGCGTCGAAATTGAAATGCAGTTGAGGCACGGTGCGCAACTTCATCGCTTTGCCCAGTTGCATCCGTAGGAAGCCACCTGCGTCATTGAGGATCCTGAGATTAGCCTTGACTGCATCTTCATCGTCATCCTTGCCCATGATGGTGATAAACACCTTGGCATGGGACAGATCGCGACTGACCTCGACGGCGGTAATCGTTATCAGACCCAGACGCGGGTCTTTCACTTCACGTTGAATCAACACCGCCAATTCGCGCTGCATCTGGTCGCCGATACGTTGGGTACGGCTGAATTCTTTGGCCATGAAAATCTGCCTCTAGCAGCAAGCTGCAAGCCTAAAAATCATCATGCTGTAAAGGCAAACGGCAAGCTTCCAGAGTTGCCCCTGAAAGCTTGCCGCCTATTGCCATACAGCTGCTGTTAGAGCGAACGCGCCACTTCGACCTTCTCGAATACTTCGATCTTGTCGCCAGCTTTGACGTCGTTGTAGCTCTTCACCGCGATACCGCATTCCATGCCGGCACGGACTTCGGCGACGTCATCCTTGAAGCGACGCAGGGATTCCAGCTCGCCTTCGAAGATCACTACGTCGTCGCGCAATACGCGGATGGGTCGATTGCGATGAACCATACCCTCGATAACCATGCAACCGGCCACAGCACCGAACTTGGGCGAGCGGAACACATCGCGAACTTCGGCAATGCCGAGAATATTCTCGCGAACATCGCTGCCAAGCATGCCGGTCAGGGCCTTCTTGACGTCTTCGATGATGTCGTAGATCACGTTGTAGTAACGCAGATCCAGACCTTCCTGCTCGACGATCTTTCGTGCGCCAGCATCGGCACGAACGTTGAAGCCGAACAATACCGCATTGGATGCCAGCGCCAGGTTGGCATCGCTTTCGGTGATGCCACCGACACCGCCACCGATCACGCGCACCTGCACTTCGTCGTTGCCCAGACCGCTAAGCGATCCCTGCAGCGCTTCGAGTGAGCCACGTACGTCAGACTTGAGGACGATGTTGAGCGTCTTCTTCTCTTCCTGGCCCATGTTCTCGAAGATATTTTCCAGCTTACCGGCATGCGCACGGGCCAGCTTCACTTCGCGGAATTTGCCCTGACGGAACAAAGCAACTTCGCGTGCTTTCTTCTCGTCAGCAAGGACACTGAGTTCGTCACCCGCGTCTGGCGTACCATCAAGACCAAGAATCTCAACCGGTATCGACGGGCCAGCTTCTTTGATCGGCTTGCCGTTCTCATCGAGCATGGCACGAATACGACCGTAGTTCGATCCGACAAGCGCCATATCACCCTGGCGTAGCGTACCGTCCTGAACCAGTACGGTTGCAACCGGACCGCGACCTTTATCCAGACGCGACTCGACCACGACACCACGACCAGGAGCCGATGGCGTTGCCGTCAGTTCGAGTATCTCCGCCTGGAGCAGAACAGCCTCGAGCAGATCGTCAACACCGGTACCCATCTTCGCCGATACCGACACGAACGGCGTATCACCGCCCCACTCTTCGGAAGTGACTTCGTGAACCGAAAGCTCGCTACGGATCCGATCGAGGTCTGCGCCGGGCTTATCGATCTTGTTCACTGCCACCACCAGCGGCACACCAGCTGCCTTGGCATGCTGAATGGCTTCGATGGTCTGCGGCATCACACCGTCATCCGCAGCGACGACGAGAATGACAATATCGGTCGCTTGGGCACCGCGGGCACGCATAGCGGTAAACGCAGCGTGGCCCGGGGTATCAAGGAAAGTGACCATCCCGCGATCGGTTTCTACGTGGTAGGCACCGATATGCTGAGTGATACCGCCCGCTTCGCCAGCAGCCACTTTGGCGCGACGAATGTAATCGAGTAGCGAAGTCTTACCGTGGTCGACGTGCCCCATTACGGTCACGACGGGCGCGCGATTGATGGCTTCACCCTCAAACTTCAACAGTTCGGCCAGTTGCTCTTCCAGCGCGTTATCGCTGACCAGCTTGACCTTGTGGCCCAACTCTTCGGCGATAAGCTGGGCAGTTTCCTGATCCAGCACCTGGTTGATGGTCACCGGGCTGCCCATCTTGAACATGAACTTGATGACTTCAGCCGCCTTGACCGACATCTGCTGTGCCAGATCACCGACAGTGATGGTCTCCCCAATTGCAACTTCACGAACGATCGGGCCAGTCGGGCTTTGGAAACCATGCGCGTTGCGCTTTTTCAGCTTCGACTTGCCGCGACCACCGCGACGGAAGCCGTCCGCATCGTCTTCGCCGCTACGGACGGTGCGCGACAGTGGCGCTTTGGCCTTCAGCGATGGGCGATGCTGCGCCTGTTTACGATCACGACGCTCATCATCGTCGCTCCGGACCTTGTCTGCGCGACGCGGCTCATCCTTCTTGCGCTCTTCGACCGGGACGGCCGGAGCGGGCTCAGGAGTAACTGCCGGAACCGGTGCCTCGACAGGGGGAGAAACTTCTGCTTGCGCCGCTGCTTCCGCTTGGAGGCGAGCCTCTTCCTCAGCGCGCAGGCGCTCTTCCTCGGCAGCCTTCTGACGAGCCGCCTCTTCGGCAGCACGCTGCTCTTCTAGCTCGCGCTGCTTCTCGGCCTCGATTTCGTCAGCGCTACGCTTGACGAAGGTTTTCTTCTTGCGAACTTCAACGCTGATGGTTTTGCTACCACCCACCTTCAGTTTAGTGGTGGTCTTGCGCTGCAAAGTAATCTTGCGCGGCTCATCCACCTTGGCGCCGTGGCTGCTCTTCAGGTGCGCCAACAGCGCTTGCTTTTCGTTATCGGTCACTACTTGCTCGGCGCTGGTGTGCGACAGTCCTGCCTCACGCATCTGCTGCAGCAGTCGCTCGACCGGTGTGTCGACCACTTGGGCCAGTTCTTTCACCGTGACTTGCGTCATGCATCTCTCTCCTCAGGCCGCTAAATTACTTACTCGAACCAATGGGCTCGGGCGGCCATGATCAGCTTGCCGGCACGTTCTTGATCTATGCCGTCTATGTCGAGCAGGTCGTCAATCGACTGCTCGGCCAGGTCTTCGCGGGTAATGACACCCCGCATTGCCAACTCGACCGCCAGTTCCTTGTTCATGCCATCCAGCTCGAGCAAATCCTCGGCCGGCTGAGCATCTGCCAGTTTTTCTTCCGTTGCGATCGCCTTGGTCAGCAAACGATCCTTGGCGCGGGTTCGCAGCTCGTTGACGATGTCTTCGTCAAAGCCTTCGATGCCGAGCATTTCCTCCATTGGAACGTAGGCGATCTCTTCGAGCGAAGTGAAACCTTCCTCGACTAGTACTTGTGCCAATTCTTCATCGACATCCAGCTCTTCGATGAAATTGCGCAGGATATCGCCGGTTTCTTCCTGCTGCTTGGTCTGGATGTCCGCCTCGGTCATCACGTTCAGCGTCCAACCGGTCAGCTGGCTGGCAAGGCGTACGTTCTGGCCGCCACGGCCGATGGCCTGAGCCAGATTGTCCTCGCCGACGGCGATATCCATGGCGTGGGCATCTTCATCGACGATGATGGCAGCGACTTCCGCCGGTGCCATTGCGTTGATGACGAACTGCGCGGGGTTTTCGTCCCAAAGCACGATATCGACACGCTCGCCACCGATTTCGCCAGAAACAGCTTGAACGCGCGAACCACGCATGCCGATGCAAGCGCCCTGCGGATCGATACGCTTGTCTTTCGACCGGACGGCAATTTTGGCGCGCGAGCCGGGATCACGCGAAGCACCCATCACTTCGATCAGGCCTTCAGCGATCTCCGGCACTTCGATGCGGAACAGCTCGATCAGCATCTGCGGCGCGGTGCGAGACAGAATGAGCTGCGGGCCGCGGTTTTCGGTACGGATTTCTTTGAGCAGTGCACGAACGCGAGCACCGACCCGGAAGGTTTCGCGAGCGATGATATCTTCGCGGGCCAACAACGCTTCGGCATTGTTGCCCAGGTCGACGATGACGCTGTCACGGGTAACCTTTTTCACCGTGCCAGAGATGATCTCGCCCAGACGGTCCCGATACGCTTCGACCACCTGGGCACGCTCGGCCTCACGCACCTTCTGCACAATGACCTGCTTGGCAGTCTGCGCAGCGATACGACCGAATTCGATCGACTCGATTTTTTCTTCCAGGACGTCACCAACCTTTGCATCGGCTTCGCGAGCTTGAGGCATGTCGACCGTCAGCTGATGAGCCGGATCGTCGAAATCCTCCTCCTCGATCACCGTCCAGCGGCGAAAGGTCTCGTAGCTACCGTTTTGACGATTGATCTCAACTCGTAGATCCACCTCGTCCTCGAAGCGCTTCTTGGTAGCCGTGGCCAGAGCCAGCTCCAATGCTTCGAAAATCACACCGGCCGGTACGCCTTTTTCATTGGATACCGACTCCACAACCAGCAGTACTTCTTTGCTCATCGTACGCCTCGCCTTTCGCAATCCATTGGGGTCCGCGGGATCCGCGATTCACTCAAAACGGGGAATTATGTTGGTCTTGTCGATCATATCGATCGGCAATAGATATTCGTGATCATCTACCAGCACTACCACGTCCTGCTCTTCAACCCCGCGGAGAAGACCCTGGAAATTGCGCCGGCCCTCGAAGGGCGAGCGCAGCTTTATTTTGACCTGTCCGCCTACGTGCGCCGAGTACTGTTCGAGTGTGAACAAAGGTCGATCCATACCAGGCGAGGACACTTCAAGCGTGTAATCGGAACTGATCGGATCCTCGACGTCGAGAACACCGCTCAACTGGCGGCTGACCTTCTCACAGTCGTCGACAAGAATCCCATTGGAGTGATCGATATAGACCCTCAACAAGGAATGCCGACCCTGCGAAATGAACTCGATGCCCCAGCATTGATAGCCGAGCGCCTCGACCACCGGGGCCAACAAGGCCTGCAACTGTTCTAGCTTGCTCGACATCGAAGTCCCTCGCGCATGCTGTACAAATGAAAAATGGGCGAAACGCCCATCCCTTATGATCGCCTGTAGATGCCGGCGATCTGGCTTGGAGCTAATAAAAAGCCCCTCGACAGGGGCTTCTCATTAACTGGTTGCGGGGGCTGGATTTGAACCAACGACCTTCGGGTTATGAGCCCGACGAGCTACCAGACTGCTCCACCCCGCGTCAAACTGGGCACGAATTATACGACCGCATCCAAAACAGGTCAACCCAAACACCTGAAAACAAGAAAGCCCGCATCTGCGGGCCTACTTGTTTGGTACCGAGGAGGGGACTCGAACCCCTACAGCCTATGGCCACTACCACCTCAAGGTAGCGTGTCTACCAATTCCACCACCTCGGCAAAAACCTTACTTCTGCTCCTGAACCTGTGGCACATCATCTACGCTAGGCGCGGACGGAGCAGATTCCAGGACCGGAACATCTTCAACCACCGGCTTGCTAACTGGAACTTCCAGCACCGCCGGATCCGGCAAACCTGCCTGCGACATCTGATCGGCCTGCTGCGTTGCAAAGAACGCCAACCCCAGACTCGTCACGAAAAAAACGCCGGCGAGTATAGCAGTAAAACGACTTAGAAAGGTAGAGGAACCTTGACTCCCGAAAACAGTTGCCGAAGCACCCGAACCGAAAGACGCACCAGCGTCCGCCCCCTTGCCCTGCTGCAGCAACACCAGCACAACCACACCAATGGCAACCAGCAGATGCACCACAATCACAACAGTCTGCAACATCTGATCAGTTCCCTGCGGCACGACAGATCGCGCCGAAATCATTCGCTTTCAGAGAGGCACCACCGATAAGCCCCCCATCAATATCCGCCATCTCGAAAAGCCCGAAAGCATTCTCCGCCTTCACGCTGCCGCCGTAGAGAAGACGCACGCCATCAGCGATACGTTGATTCTCCAGCGCCAGCTGCCCTCGAATGGCCGCATGTACTTCCTGAGCCTGCTGCGGAGTCGCTGTGAGCCCGGAGCCTATCGCCCACACCGGCTCATATGCCACAACCGCTCGCTCGAAAGCAGCGATACCGGCATCAGTTATAATACGAGCCAACTGACGCCCTACCACTTCTAACGTTTGTCCGGCCTGACGCTGTTCAAGCGTCTCCCCCAGACAAAGCACCGGAGTCATCCCGCACTCCAATGCCGCCGCGAATTTTCTACTTACCACTTCGTCGCTCTCGCCCATTATCAGGCGTCGCTCAGAATGCCCAACCAGCACCCACTTGCAACCCATATCAGCCAACTGCGATGCGGACTCCTCGCCGGTAAAGGCACCGAAGCCAGCTTGCGCTGCGCAGTCCTGGGCACCTACCGCGATCGCCTTGTCATCCAGATCGCTCACTACCTGCGCCAAATGCAGACAGCTTGGAAATATCACTACTTCTACATCGGCAGGCATATCCTGCTGACGAAGCGCATCGATCAGCTCTGCGACGCTAGCGCGGGTACCGTTCATCTTCCAGTTACCAGCTACCAGTGGGCGACGCATGCCTTACCTCGTCGGTCAAAGTGGGCGCAGATGGTACTCAACGGCAACACACCTGGCAAGCGGGAATCATGCACAAACCTCAGCAACCACTTTGGCCAGCTCCTCGGCGTAGTTGCGAACATGCTTTTCGTCGTCGCCTTCGACCATCACACGCACCAAAGGCTCGGTCCCAGATTTGCGCAACAATACACGCCCCCGACCAGCCATTCGCTCGGTGACACTGTCACAAACGGCTTGAACCTGGGGGTGCGAGATCGGATCGCGATCACCTGTGAAACGCACATTAATCAGGACCTGCGGACACTTGTTCCAGGCCAGTCGCTCTTGCGCCAGGTTTCGCCCCCGCCGCCTCAGAGCAAGCACGACCTGAAGCGCTGCGATGATGGCATCTCCGGTAGACACATGCTGGGCGCAGACAATGTGCCCTGAGTTTTCCCCGCCGATCACCCAGTTACGCTCTAGCATTTCCGCCATTACATAACGGTCGCCGACCTTCGCTCGCACGAAGGGTATATCACGTTCCTTCAGTGCCAGCTCGAGGCCCAGGTTACTCATCAAGGTGCCAACGACCCCACCTGCTAGGCACTCGCGCTCTTGCAAGTCGGTAGCAATGATATAGAGCAACTCGTCCCCATCCACTTGCGCACCAGTATGGTCGACCATCATCACTCGATCGCCGTCTCCATCGAAGGCGATACCGAGATCCGCGCCGTGCTCGACCACAGCTTTCTGCAATTGTGCGATGTGAGTCGACCCAACGTCGGCGTTGATATTCAGCCCGTCGGGCTGGGCAGCGATCACCACCACTTCTGATCCAAGCTCACGAAAGACGCTGGGGGCCACCTTGTAGGTCGCGCCGTGGGCGCAATCGAGCACAATCTTCATGCCGGAGAAGTCCGTACTGGTGGGAACGCTGCTCTTGCAGAATTCGATGTAGCGACCAGCAGCATCGTTGATGCGAGATGCTTTGCCGAGCTGCGCGGACTCCACGACTGTCATTGGCGTATCGAGCAACTCTTCTATCATCAACTCAACCTCATCCGGCAATTTCGTACCCCGTCCGGAGAAGAACTTGATGCCGTTGTCGTGGTGAGGATTGTGCGAGGCGCTGATCACGATACCCGCGTCAGCGTGGAAGGTACGGGTCAGATAGGCAACCGCAGGTGTAGGCATTGGACCGAGCAGCAGCACGTCGGCACCTGCCGCGGAAAGTCCGGCCTGCAACGCCGACTCGAACATATATCCGGATATGCGGGTGTCCTTGCCAATCAGAATACGGCACTTGCCTTGCTTGCGAAACGCCATGCCGGCCGCCCACCCCAACTTAAGCATAAAGTCCGGGGTGATTGGAAATTGCCCCACATGGCCGCGTATGCCGTCAGTTCCAAAATACTTTCTAGCCATGACTAAATTCCTATTCCGCCGCTTGCACGGCGGCAACCATTCGAACCACATCAATCGTTTCGGCAACGTCATGCACACGCAGGATGCTGGCACCCTTGGCTACAGCAAGCGCAGCAAGCCCTAAACTCCCATGGAGACGATGCGCCACATCCCGCTCAAGCGTCTGTCCAATCATGCTTTTTCGCGAGACACCAACCAGCAACGGCCGCCCCAAAACATGAAGCTGCTCCATATGTTTGAACAGGCTGAGATTATGCGAAAGGGTCTTCGCGAAGCCAAACCCGGGATCGAGCACGATCCGCTCCGCAGGAATACCCGAGTCAATACAAACTTCCATGCGCTCGCGCAAGAAGCCCAACACGTCGGCCGCGACATCATCGTAGCGCGGATCATTCTGCATGTCGGCCGGTTCGCCCCGCATGTGCATCAAGCACACCGGAAGACCACAATCGGCCGCTGCGTCCAGTGCGCCGTCGCGGGAAAGCGAACGAACGTCATTGATCAGACCAGCACCAAGACGTGCACTCTCGCGCATCACCGCCGGTGTCGAGGTATCCACCGAGATGACCACGTCCAGCTCGCGCGATATCGCTTCGACCACCGGAGCCACACGCTCCAGCTCTTCTAGCGGCGAAACGACACGAGCACCCGGGCGCGTCGACTCTCCACCAATATCAACCAGTGTCGCACCGGCAGACACCATCGCCTCAGCGTGACGCAACGCCGCATCGACTCCGACATGTCGACCTCCGTCAGAGAACGAGTCAGGTGTGACATTGAGGATGCCCATGACATGTGGGCGCGACAAATCAAGAACCCGGCTGCCACAAGACAGCCGGGTTGGGTGCAACATCTCAGTCATTTAAACGCCTTAGCTAGTGCTCGCCAGCGGGGCCACCGATTGGAGCCTGCGGGCGATCGCCTTCAGGCTGAGCGGGCGTTCCCGTTGGGCCTGAACCGTCCTGCCAATCGCGAGGCTCGCGCGGGGTCCGCCCCGCCATGATGTCGTCGATCTGGTCGGAGTCGATGGTTTCGTATTTCATCAACGTCTCGGCCATCACATCGAGCTTGTCGCGGTTGTCAGCCAGAATCTGCCTGGCCGTGTCATAGCAGTGATCGATGATGCTACGTACCTCAAGGTCGATCAGCTTGGCTGTATCCCCGGAGACATTAGTGTGCTGGCTGCCGGCACTGCGCCCCAGGAATACTTCGCCTTCTTCTTCGGCGTACATAAGAGGACCGAGCTTTTCGGATAAGCCCCACTTGGTGACCATGTTACGGGCCAGCTGGGTAGCACGCATGATGTCATTCGATGCACCGGTCGTAACCCCATCAAAGCCAAGCGTCATTTCCTCGGCGATACGACCACCGAACAAGGAACAAATCTGACTGATCAAAGCACGCTTGGACAAGCTGTAGCGGTCTTCTTCGGGAAGGAACATCGTGACGCCAAGCGCCCGACCACGAGGAATGATCGAAACCTTGTAGACCGGATCATGCTCAGGAACAACGCGCCCAACAATGGCGTGACCCGCCTCGTGATAAGCCGTATTGAGACGCTCTTTTTCGGACATGACCATGGATTTGCGCTCGGCGCCCATCATGATCTTGTCCTTCGCCAACTCGAACTCTTTCATTTCAACCAGGCGCTTACCGGCGCGCGCGGCGAACAGCGAGGCTTCGTTGACCAGGTTGGCCAAATCGGCACCCGAGAAGCCAGGAGTACCACGTGCGATCAACGCCGGCTCGACACTGTCGCCGAGCGGAACCTTGCGCATATGAACCTTAAGAATCTGTTCGCGACCACGAATATCAGGCAATCCAACCACCACTTGGCGGTCAAAACGGCCAGGGCGCAGCAATGCCGGATCGAGCACGTCCGGACGGTTGGTTGCAGCAATGACGATAATGCCGTCGTTCATTTCGAAGCCGTCCATCTCAACCAGCAGCTGGTTGAGCGTCTGCTCGCGCTCATCATGACCACCACCCAGACCCGCGCCACGGTGGCGACCGACGGCATCGATTTCGTCGATGAAGATGATGCACGGCGCGTGCTTCTTGGCCTGCTCGAACATGTCGCGCACACGGCTCGCGCCCACACCGACGAACATTTCGACGAAGTCGGAACCGGAGATGGTAAAGAACGGAACCTTGGCCTCGCCAGCGACCGCCTTGGCCAGCAACGTCTTACCGGTACCTGGCGACCCCACCATCAACACACCGCGCGGAATACGGCCACCGAGGCGCTGGAACTTGCCTGGATCGCGCAGGAACTCGACTAGCTCGGTTACTTCTTCCTTGGCCTCGTCGCAGCCGGCGACGTCGGCAAAAGTGGTTTTGACCTGATCTTCGGACAGCAGGCGCGCCTTGCTCTTGCCGAAGCTCATCGGCCCGCCCTTGCCACCCGCCCCGCCCTGCATCTGGCGCATGAAGAACATGAAAACCGCGATGATTACCAGGATCGGGAAACTAGCGACCAGTAACTGCGTCCAGATACTTTGCTGCTCCGGCTGCTTGCCTTCGATCACCACATTGTTATTGATCAGATCGCCAATCAGACCGTTGTCCTGAATGGCCGGACGAATCGTCTTGAAGGTTTCGCCATCACTGCGTTTACCGGTAATGACGAAGCCGTCGACGGTCACGCGCTCCACCCCGCCTTCCTTCACCTGCTCAATGAAATCGGAATAGTTGAGCGTTTGGGGCTCGGTCGGGCTGGAAAAGTTGTTCATCACCGTCACCAGGACAGCGGCAATGATCAACCACAGAATCAGGTTTTTTGCCATGTCGTTCAATTCACTACCCTCTAGAGCGAGCTCGTTGTCGAGAGCCCGCATGACGGCCGATGGTTCGCTCTCGGCCTAACTTACTACACAACGTTGCTGAACGGGCAGCTTGGTCTGTAACCCGATATGAAACATGCTAGCCCGTAATCCTGCAGTTGGCGCCAGCCGGAATCATTAACAGACAACTGGAGCCGTGGCGCTCCGGGCACTACGCCTCGCCACCTTGGCCACGATAGCCACGCGCCAACAGATACTGCTCGCGCGAGCGATCCCGCGAAGATAGAGGCTTGCGCATCTGCACCTTGTCGAAGTTCTGCCGTACGTCCTTCAGATAGGCATCGAACCCCTCTCCCTGAAAGATCTTGATCAGAAAATCGCCACCGGGGCGCAATACACGCATCGCCAAATCCAATGCCAGCTCGCAGAGAAACATTGCGCGCGCCTGGTCAGCCACCTTCACCCCACTCATATTGGGGGCCATATCCGAAATCACAAGGTCAACATGCGTATCACCGATGGCCTGGAGAATTTCTGCGAAGACCTCGTCCTCGGTAAAGTCTCCGAGCACGAAGGTCACATCGGCAATGCTGTCCATCGGCAGGATGTCAGAGGCTATCAGGCGACCGCGGTCACCGATGACGCGACTGGTGACCTGAGACCACCCTCCCGGAGCCGCCCCCAGATCGACCACCGTCATGCCGGGCCGCAGAATCCGGTCCTTTTCCTGGATTTCGAGCAATTTGTAGCTGGCCCGTGAACGATAGCCATCGCGCTGCGCCATCTTCACATAGGGGTCATCGAAATGCTCTTTTAGCCAACGCGGGCTGGTCTTGGAACGTGCCAAGCTGATACCTCATCTGTGCGGCTCAGGACGTGTCAGTTACACTAGCCGCCGTTTTCAAGAGTTCTGACGCAAGGGTCGAATTATGCCGCTCACCAATGAGCAGAAGAAACAGTACAAATCCATCGGCCATCACTTGAAGCCGGTTTTGATCGTGTCCGAGAACGGCCTGACTGAAGGCGTGCAGGCCGAACTGGAGCGCGCTTTGAACGATCACGAGCTGATCAAGGTACAGCTGCGAATCACCGAGCGCGACGATCGCCATGCGGTAATGGAAGAACTCTGCAAGATCGGCAGCTGCGAGCTGGTTCAGTCCATCGGCAAAATGGCGTTGGTCTATCGGAAGAACCCTAAGGTGAACAAGCAACTATCGAACGTGCATCGTTTTCAGGGCTGATCCGCTCTCATCTTCGCCTATCGCTCCCGTCCGGGAGCGACCTGCAGCACCAGCATCAGCCCACAAAATCCCATCACCAAATAGCTGAAGATCAACCAGTACGGCGATTCGATGACGCCAGTGCGCACTACAAAATAGCTTGCCGCAAGCAGCAATACCGTCATCAACAATTGACCACGCACATCTCGCCAAAGACTGCAAAAGCCTTCGGACTGGATCAACACGACTGCCTGCAACCCGACGCAGAACGCAGCAAAGCCCACCAGCAATGGCCGAAGGCTGGATGCGATCTCTTCGATCAATAGCGGCGCCAGGCCAATTTTCGCCAGCGCCGGCAACATTACGAATTGCAGCAACCAGAGGCCACCGACCCAGAACGTTTGGGCCAGCTGCCAGCTGATCACTCCAGCACGCATTGATTGGCGGTCAGAGATGGCGAACCTCGACGATCTCGTATTCCACCACTCCGCTAGGCGTCTTCACTGCCACCACATCGCCCTCTTCCTTACCAATAAGGGCGCGAGCGATGGGCGAACTGACCGACAACTTTCCACGCTTGATGTCGGACTCGTCGTCGCCGACGATTTGGTACGTCACGGGTTCGTCCGTTTCGACGTTGGCGATATCCACGGTGGTTCCGAAAATCACCTTGCCGGTATGGGGGATGCTCGCTACATCGATGACCTGAGCATTCTGCAGACGGCCCTCGATGTCACGAATGCGCGCTTCAACCATGCCCTGCTGTTCCCGGGCAGCATGGTATTCAGCATTCTCCTTAAGGTCTCCCAGCTCCCGCGCCTCGGCGATGGCCTGGGTGATCTGCGGACGCAGCTCGGTTTTTAGATGCTTGAGCTCCTCTTCCAGGGCGCGTGCGCCCTGGACGGTCATGGGGTATTTGGTCATGCCTTGATTCCTGCATGGAGGTCCTGCAAGCGGCGCACGGCTTTCTCGGGACCAAACCTGAGCGCCTCACAGATCGCCTGCCCGCCCGCCAGGGTGGTGGTGCAGCAGATCTTATGTTGCAGAGCGTTACGACGGATCGAGTAGGAATCAGCTATGGACTGACGCCCCTCGGTGGTATTGATGATCAAGGTGACCTCGTCATTCTTGATCATGTCGACGACATGTGGGCGCCCCTCAGTCACCTTGTTCACCCGGCGCACTGGCAGTCCGGCAGCTTCGATGATCTTGGCGGTGCCTGCTGTGCCAACCACCTCGAAACCGAGCTCGATCAGATCGCGCGCGACCTGAGCCACGTGGGGCTTGTCATCGTCACGCACGCTGATAAACGCGCAGCCGCTGTTCGGCAGAATCTCGCTCGCACCCAGCTGCGCCTTGGCGAAGGCTTCGGCGAAGTTGTCACCAACGCCCATTACCTCACCAGTGGACTTCATTTCCGGGCCAAGGATCGGGTCAACGCCTGGGAACTTGGCGAACGGGAACACCGCCTCCTTGACGCTATAGAAGTTAGGAATGATCTCTTGGGTTAGCCCCACTTCTTCCAGCGTTTTGCCCGCCATGACGCGCGCGGCGATCATGGCCAGCGACACACCGATGCACTTGGAGACGAAGGGAACGGTACGCGACGCACGCGGGTTCACTTCGATGACGAAGATGTCTTCACCCTGCACCGCCATCTGCACGTTCATTAGGCCGACGACCCCGAGCTCCAGAGCCATCTTCTTGACCTGATCGCGGATCTCGTCCTGGATATGTGCTGGCAGGGAATACGGAGGCAGCGAACACGCCGAGTCACCAGAGTGCACACCCGCCTGTTCGATGTGCTGCATGATCGCGCCGATCACCACATGCTCACCATCGCACACCGCGTCGATATCGACCTCGATGGCACAGTTGAGGAAATGATCCAGCAGCACAGGGCTGTCATTGGAAACCTTGACCGCCTCGCGCATGTAGCGACGCAGCTCTTCTTCTTGGTAGACGATTTCCATCGCACGCCCGCCAAGCACGTAAGACGGACGCACCACCAGCGGGTAGCCAATGACCTTCGATGCGGCCAGCGCCTCTTCTTCACTACGGGCAGTCGCGTTTGGCGGCTGGCGCAGATTGAGGCGCTCGACCATCTGCTGGAAGCGCTCGCGATCTTCGGCACGGTCGATAGCGTCAGGGCTAGTACCGATGATCGGTACACCAGCTTCTTCCAGCGCACGAGCCAATTTCAGCGGGGTTTGGCCACCGTACTGAACGATCACCCCCTTGGGCTGCTCGACGCGGACGATTTCCAGCACGTCTTCCAGCGTCACCGGCTCGAAGTACAGACGATCCGATGTGTCGTAATCGGTCGAGACGGTTTCCGGGTTGCAGTTGACCATGATGGTCTCGTAACCGTCGTCGCGCATCGCCAGTGCCGCGTGTACGCAGCAATAGTCGAACTCGATGCCTTGACCGATACGGTTAGGCCCACCGCCGAGGATCATGATCTTGTCTCGGCTCGACGGATTGGCTTCGCACTCTTCCTCGTAGGTCGAGTACATGTAGGCGGTGTCGGTGGCGAACTCGGCCGAACAGGTATCGACGCGCTTGTAGACCGGCAACACCTTAAGCTTCTGGCGATGGTTGCGCAGGTTCTTCTCGGTCACGCCGAGCAACTTGGCCAGACGCGCATCGGAAAAGCCTTTGCGCTTGAGCTTGTACATCACATCGCGATCGATGCTGGACAGGCCCATGGTCTTGATGCGCTCTTCATCCTTGATCAGATCTTCGATCTGCACCAGGAACCACTCGTCGATCCGGGTCAGATCGAACACCTCCTCGACCGATTTGCCGGCGCGGAAGGCGTCACCCAGATACCAGATGCGATCAGCGCCAGGCACCGTGAGCTCACGCTTGAGTGTGCTCTCGCTTTCCGGATCGGCCAAATCCAGCTTCGGATCGAAGCCAGAAACACCAACTTCCAGACCGCGCAGCGCTTTCTGTACTGACTCCTGGAAGGTACGACCGATGGCCATGACCTCACCGACGGATTTCATCTGAGTGGTCAGGCGAGCGTCGGCCTTGGGGAATTTCTCGAAGGCAAAACGCGGGATCTTGGTAACGACGTAGTCGATGGCCGGCTCGAAGGACGCTGGGGTGCGACCGCCGGTAATGTCATTCGACAGCTCGTCGAGCGTGTAACCCACCGCCAGCTTGGCGGCGATCTTGGCTATCGGGAAGCCCGTGGCCTTAGAGGCCAGCGCAGAGGAACGCGACACGCGCGGGTTCATCTCGATCACCACCATGCGCCCGGTGTCCGGATGGATGCCGAACTGCACGTTGGAGCCGCCGGTTTCTACGCCGATCTCGCGCAGCACCGCCAGGGAGGCGTTGCGCATGATCTGGTATTCCTTGTCGGTTAGCGTCTGTGCCGGGGCCACAGTGATCGAGTCACCGGTATGCACACCCATCGGGTCGAAGTTCTCGATGGCGCAGACGATGATGCAGTTGTCCTTCTTGTCGCGGACTACCTCCATCTCGTATTCCTTCCAGCCGATCAGGGATTCGTCGATCAGCAGTTCGCTGGTCGGCGACAGGTCCAGACCGCGCGCGCAGATTTCCTCGAACTCTTCGCGGTTGTAGGCGATGCCGCCACCGGTGCCGCCCATGGTGAACGACGGCCGGATGATGCAGGGGAAGCCAACCTTGTCGAGTACGCCGTAGGCTTCATCCATGTTGTGCGCGATGCCGGAAACCGGGCAGGCCAGGCCGATGTCGCGCATGGCCTTGTCGAAGCGCGAACGGTCTTCGGCCTTGTCGATGGTGTCGGCATTCGCGCCGATCATCTCGACGCCAAATTTCTCCAGCACGCCGTGCTTTTCCAGGTCCAGCGCGCAGTTCAGCGCAGTCTGGCCGCCCATGGTCGGCAGCAGGGCGTCGGGGCGTTCTTTCTCGATGATCTTGGCCACGGTGGCCCACTTGATCGGCTCGATGTAGGTGGCGTCAGCCATGGCCGGATCGGTCATGATGGTAGCCGGGTTGGAGTTCACCAGGATGACGCGGAAACCTTCCTCGCGCAGTGCCTTGCAGGCCTGGGCGCCGGAATAGTCGAACTCACAGGCCTGGCCGATGACGATGGGGCCAGCGCCGAGGATCAGGATGCTTTTGATATCTGTACGTTTTGGCATGGTCTACTCTCGAATCCTTTGGTCAGTCGGCAGGCTTAACGGCGCTTGGCCATGGCTTCGATGAATCGGTCGAATAGCGGCGCTACGTCATGCGGGCCTGGGCTGGCCTCGGGGTGACCCTGGAAGCTGAAGGCCACCTTGTCGGTGCGCTCGATGCCTTGCAAAGTGCCGTCGAATAGCGACTTGTGCGTGGCGCGCAGGTTGCTCGGCAGACTGGTTTCGTCTACGGCGAAACCGTGGTTCTGGCTGGTGATCATCACCACGCCCGTGCCCAGGTCCTGCACCGGGTGGTTGGCACCGTGGTGACCATTGGGCATCTTCACCGTGGTCGCGCCGGAAGCCAGCGCCAGCAACTGATGGCCCAGGCAGATGCCCAGTACCGGCGTATCGGTTTCCAAGATCTCCTGGATGGCCTTGATGGCGTAATCGCACGGCGCCGGATCGCCCGGACCATTGGCCAGCAGGATGCCATCGGGGTTCAGCGCTAGCGCTTCGCTGGCAGGCGTCTGTGCTGGCAGGACGGTCAGACGGCATCCACGCGCAACCATCATGCGCAGGATGTTGTATTTCACGCCGTAATCGTAGACCACCACGTGGTACGGCAGCTCGCTCGCCGGAATTTCCGCGTGCTGGTCGTTGTCCAGGCACCACACACTGGAGCGCCATTCGTAGCGCTCCTTGACGCTGACTTCCTTGGCCAGGTCCATGCCCTTGAGGCCTGGAAAGCTCCGCGCCAGCTCCAGCGCCTTCTCTTCGGTCGCGTCTTCACCCGCCAGGATGCAGCCATCCTGAGCGCCTTTCTCGCGCAGGATACGGGTCAAGCGGCGCGTGTCGATCCCGGCGATGGCGACGGTGCCGTTCTCCTTGAGGTAGTCGGGCAGCGACTGCTGGTTGCGCCAGTTGCTGGCCAGCAAAGGCAAGTCGCGAATGACCAGACCAGCGGCCCAGACCTTCCAGGATTCGGCATCGCCAGGATTGGTCCCGGTATTACCCACATGCGGGTAAGTCAAGGTCACGATCTGTTTGGCGTAGGACGGGTCGGTGAGGATTTCCTGATAGCCGGTCATGGCGGTGTTGAACACCACCTCGCCGATGGTTTGACCATCGGCGCCGATGGATTCGCCGCGAAAAATGCTGCCATCGGCAAGGGCCAGAATGGCTGGCGTAAGGGCTGGCTTAGTCAAGAGACCTCCCAAAGATCAAGGCTGAAGCAGGCGCAGATTGTAAAAAAGCGGGATGACGTGTGAAGGTCATCCCGCTTTTTATTGGAGTCATTCTGCGCAACTTTTAGTGGACACACTAAAGCGGGAAGCTTACAGAAAACCCCTCTTGCGGTCCAGCCGGAATCCACCTGACGGCGAATCAGCGCAAGCCAAGCACGTCCTGCATGTCGTACAGCCCGGCCGGTTTTTCATCGAGCCACAGAGCCGCACGTACCGCACCCTTGGCGAAGGTCATGCGACTGGAGGCCTTGTGAGTGATTTCGACCCGCTCACCTTCTGCAGCGAACAGCACGGTATGGTCCCCCACCACATCACCGGCGCGCACCGTGGCGAAGCCGATGGTGTCCCGCTCGCGCGCACCGGTTTGACCTTCGCGCCCATAGACCGCGACCTTGCGTAGATCGCGCCCCAGCGCCTCGGCGACCACTTCACCCATGCGCAGCGCAGTGCCGGATGGCGCATCGACCTTATTCCGGTGATGCGCCTCGATGATCTCAATGTCAGCCTCGTCGCCCAACACACGGGCCGCAGTATCGAGCAGCTTCAGACAGAGATTGACTCCAACGCTGAAATTGGCGGCAAAGACAATGGGAATGTCCTTCGCAGCGGCAGCCAAGCGTTCTTTTTCAGCCTCGGAAAAACCGGTCGTACCGATCACCATCGCCTTGCCGGCACGCCGACACACGTCCAGATTTTTCAAGGTGACCGAGGGGTGGGTGAAGTCAATCAGCACGTCGAACTCATCCGCCACCTTAGCTACGTCGCCAATCAGCGGTACCCCCAGACGACCGATCGCCGCCAGTTCGCCGGCATCGGCACCGACCAGTGTGCTATCCGGTCGATCGATCGCCGCAGTAAGCCCGGCGGCGCCAGCGGTCTGCTGCACCGCTTCGATAAGGGTCTTGCCCATGCGCCCAGCGGCGCCCATCACTGCAATACGTCGCATAACAAAGCTCCAAGCTGGAAAGCCTGAAGCTGAAAGCTGCTCCGGTGCGCTTCAGGCTGCCGGCTTTAAGCTTCCAGCCTCCGCTCAGACATCGCCGAAAAAGCGCTTCACACCCTCGAACCAGCCGCTGGCCTTGGGCGAATGAGAGGTGTCGCCCTGCAGCGTGCCGCGAAATTCCTCGAGCATTTCGCGCTGACGCTTGCTTAGGTTGACCGGAGTTTCCACCGCAACCCGGCACAGCAGGTCGCCCGCCGCACCACCGCGCACCGGCGCGACACCCTTGCCGCGCAGGCGGAACTGCTTGCCGGTCTGGGTACCCTCGGGAATCTTCAGTTTGACCCGACCATCGAGGGTCGGCACTTCCAACTCGCCGCCCAACGCCGCATCGGCGAAGCTGATCGGCACCTCGCAATACAGATGCTTGCCGTCGCGCTGGAAGATTGCGTGCTCGCGCACGTTGACCACTACATACAGATCACCCGCCGGGCCACCTTGAGTCCCGGCCTCGCCCTCGCCGGTCAGGCGAATGCGGTCACCCGTATCAACACCCGCCGGCACCTTCACCGACAGTGTCTTCTGCTCTTCAACACGCCCCTGGCCATGACAGCTGCCACATGGGTCGGAGATCATCTTGCCGCTGCCATGGCAGCGCGGGCAGGTTTGCTGAACGGAGAAGAAGCCCTGCTGCATGCGAACCTGACCGATACCACCGCAGGTAGTACAGGTCACTGGACTGGTGCCCTTCTTGGCACCGGAGCCATCGCAGGTCTTGCACTCGGCAAGTGTCGGCACGCGAATGGTCACCGTCGTGCCGCGCACGGCTTCTTCCAGATCAAGCTCGAGCGTGTAACGCAGATCGCTGCCGCGCTGGGCACCACCACGGGAGCTACCGCGGGCACCGGTAAAGAAATCGCTGAACACGTCGCCGAAAATATCGGAGAAGTTGGCGCCGCCATAGGCTGCACCCGCGCCGGCTCCCATCTGTGGATCGACGCCAGCGTGGCCGTACTGATCGTAGGCCTGACGCTTGCTGGCGTCTGAGAGCACTTCATATGCCTCGTTGGCTTCCTTGAAGCTCTCCTCGGCCGCTTTGTCTCCTGGATTGCGATCGGGATGGTGCTTCATGGCGAGACGACGGTAAGCCTTTTTCAGCTCCGCCTCGCTGGCGCCACGCTCGACACCTAGCACTTCGTAATAGTCACGTTTGGCCATAAATTTCCTGAACCTTCAAATTCGTACCCTCCAGACACGCCGACGCGGGAGCAAGCCCCCGCGCAGCGGTCAGGCCCGCCCGAACGCAGTCGGGACGGGCTGGAGCGGAAGTAAGCCAGGCTTACTTGTTGTCCTTGACCTCTTCGAACTCGGCATCGACCACGTCGTCGCCAGGCTGCGCATTGTCACCGGCCGGCTGGCCTTCGCCACCCTGAGGCTGTTCGGCGTACATTTTTTGCGCCAGGGGTGTAGAAGCCTGGGACACCGCAGCGATTTTCGCCTCGATCTCGGCCTTGTCGTCACCCTTGATCGCAACTTCCAGCTCGGAAATGGCTTTCTCGATGCTGGCCTTGTCCTCCTCAGTGGCCTTGTCGCCAGCCTCGACCAGCATCTTGCGAGTGGCATGGACTAACTGGTCACCCTGATTGCGGGCACCGGCCAGCTCCTCGAACTTGCGGTCTTCCTCAGCGTTGGCCTCGGCGTCACGGACCATCTGCTCGATCTCTTCCTCGGACAGACCGGAGTTGGCCTTGATCACGATGGACTGATGCTTGCCGGTAGCCTTGTCCTTCGCCGAGACGTGCAGGATGCCGTTGGCATCGATGTCGAAGGTGACCTCGATCTGCGGCATGCCACGCGGTGCTGGCGGAATCTCGGCCAGGTCGAAGCGACCGAGCGACTTGTTGCCACTGGCCTGCTTGCGCTCGCCCTGCAGCACGTGAATCGTAACTGCGCTCTGGTTATCGTCGGCCGTTGAGAACACCTGCGACTTCTTGGTCGGGATAGTGGTGTTCTTCTCGATCAGGGCGGTCATTACGCCACCCATGGTTTCGATACCCAGGGTCAGCGGGGACACGTCCAGCAGCAGCACGTCCTTGACGTCACCGGCCAGCACGGCGCCCTGAATGGCAGCACCCATGGCGACAGCTTCGTCCGGGTTGACGTCCTTGCGCGCGTCCTTGCCGAAGAATTCTGCGACCTTCTGCTGCACCAACGGCATGCGGGTCTGCCCGCCGACCAGGATCACGTCGTCGATTTTCGATACGTCGACGCCAGCATCCTTCAGCGCGATGCGGCAAGGTTCGATGGTGCGCTGCACGAGATCCTCGACCAGCGCTTCGAGCTTGGCGCGGGAAATCTTCACGTTCAGGTGCTTCGGACCACTCGCATCGGCAGTGATGTACGGCAGGTTGACGTCGGTCTGCTGGCTGGAGGACAGCTCGATCTTGGCCTTCTCAGCAGCTTCCTTCAGGCGCTGCATGGCCAGCGGGTCGCCCTTGAGGTTCATGCCGCTTTCTTTCTTGAACTCGTCGACGAGATAATCGATCAGGCGGATATCGAAGTCTTCACCACCGAGAAAAGTGTCGCCGTTGGTGGCCAGCACTTCGAATTGATGCTCACCGTCGACCTCAGCGATCTCGATCACCGATACGTCGAAGGTACCGCCACCCAGGTCATAGACGATCACGGTGTGGTCGCCCTTCGCCTTGTCCATGCCGTAAGCCAACGCAGCTGCAGTCGGCTCGTTGATGATGCGTTTGACGTCCAGACCGGCGATGCGGCCAGCGTCCTTGGTGGCCTGACGCTGACTGTCGTTGAAGTAGGCCGGTACGGTAATCACCGCTTCAGTGACCGGCTCGCCGAGATAGTCTTCGGCTGTCTTCTTCATCTTCTTGAGGATTTCCGCGGAAATCTGCGGCGGCGCCATTTTCTGGCCGTTCACTTCCACCCAGGCGTCATTGTTGTCAGCCTTGACGATCTTGTACGGGACCATCTGAATATCTTTCTGCACGACTTCTTCATCGAAGCGGCGACCGATCAGACGCTTCACTGCGTACAGGGTGTTGTGTGGATTCGTCACCGCCTGACGCTTGGCTGACTGGCCGACCAGGATCTCGCCGTCGTTTGCATACGCGATGATCGACGGCGTGGTACGACCGCCTTCAGCGTTCTCGATGACCTTGGCCTTGCCATTTTCCAGAATGGAGACGCAGGAGTTGGTGGTCCCCAGGTCGATACCGATGATTTTGCCCATTTATCTATCTCCGAAATCTTGGATGAAATCCGCGCCTGTTTACCGGCTGCGGGTAACACAAAAACGCTTGGCTACCAGATGGGGGTCCGCAGCCGAAATTCAAGCCTTCTCGTCGATCGAAGGCGGGGTTTGCGCCGGCGCCTTGCTGACGACGACCATTGCCGGGCGCAGCAGGCGGCCATTGAGCAGATAGCCCTTCTGGAAGACCTTGAGCACGCTGCCAGGCTCGGCGTGGGTGCTTTCTTCCATCGCCATAGCTTGGTGGTGCTCGGGATTGAAGGGTTCGCCTTGCGGGTCGAGCTGCGTCAGCTGATGGCGTGCCAGTGTGTCGAGCAGCAGTTTGAGCGTCAGCTCGAGACCTTCACGCACGGCCTTGACGGCCTCTTCATCCGGGCTCGACAGCTCGAGGCCGCGCTCCAGACTGTCAGCCACTGCTAGCAGATCACCCGAGAATTTTTCCAGTGCGAACTTGTGCGCTTTTTCCACGTCCTGCTCGGCGCGGCGGCGAATGTTCTGCAACTCGGCGGCAACCCGCAGAGACTGGTCCTGCGCCGCCGCCAGCTGCTCCTCGAGCGAATGCACGCGCGCGGCCAGATCCTCGGTCACCTCGGCTTGAAATTCCTCGCTCTCTTCAGGGTTCTGGTTGTCCAGGTTCTGCTCGTCGGCCATGCGATCCTCCTCATCAAAACGTCAGCGGGCTGTCGAACCCGCGCTTGTGCCGCTATATGGGGGCACGGAATTCTGGTTCAAGGGGCGGCCAGCAAGCTGAACGCATGAGCGGCTCGGACTGCATCGAGAGGCTTTACCTTGTACCCCCTCTCGAGCTTGCAGTTTGCAGCTCGTCACTGCTTTTTTCTTCCAGCTTGAAGCCGCCTCAAAAACTACTGTATAAATAGCCAGCCACGCTTTCGGGAGCCCTGCCATGCTGGTTCATCTGTCCGTCCATAATTTCGCCATCGTCGAACATCTCGATCTCGAATTGCAGCGCGGCATGAGCGTGATCAGCGGGGAAACTGGCGCCGGCAAGTCGATCATGCTCGATGCCCTCGGGCTTACTCTGGGAGATCGCGCCGACAGCAGTGCGGTCCGCATCGGCGCGGACAAGGCCGACATCCTCGCTAGTTTCGATCTGGACGACATACCTGATGCACGCGCCTGGCTCGCCGAGCGCGATCTGGACAATGACGGCCCATGCATCCTGCGCCGCGTCATCACCGCCGAAGGCCGCTCGCGGGGTTACATCAATGGCACCCCCTGCCCTCAGGGCGACCTCAAGGCACTCGGCGAGCTGCTGATCGATATCCACAGCCAGCACGAACACCAGTCGCTGCTGAAAACCGATACCCACCGGCGCCTGCTCGACGAATACAGCGGCAGCCAGGAACTCGCGCGCCAGGTACAGCTGGCCGCACAGCGCTGGCGCCAGACCCGTCAGACACTCGAACGCCTGAGCAATAGCAGCGACGAGCAGCGCGCACGCCATCAGCTCCTCAGCTATCAGTTAGAAGAGTTGGAAAATCTCGCTCTCGGGGAAGGTGAACTGGAACAACTGGAGCAAGAGCACAAGAACCTGGCCAATGCCGAACAGCTACTCGGCGCCTGCCGCCAGGTCATGGACATGTGCAGCGAGAGCGATGCCGGCAACGTGCTGTCGGCACTGACGGGCAGCCTGCAACGCCTGTCCGCTTTCCAGAACCAGCCCGGCGCACTGGCTGAAGCGGTAAATCTGCTGGCCAGCGCGCAGATCCAGGTCGAGGAAGCCATGGGCGAACTGAATCGTTTCGTCGATCATTTCGATGCCGACCCCGAGCGCCAGCAGACATTGGAAGAAAGGCTGGACAACATCTATACCCTGGCACGCAAGCACCGCGTACAACCAGGCGAACTGCCCCCCTTGCAGCAGCGCCTGTTGGAAGAACTCGAAAGCCTGAACGCTGATGACGAAGCGCTGGAGCGCCTGAGCGAGGAGCTGGCCGCCTACAGCCGTCACTATCAAGACAAGGCATCCGAGCTGAGCAACGCTCGCCAGCAAGCAGCCGAGACGCTCGCATCTTCGGTGGAGGCGGAAATTCAGCGCTTAGGTATGCCGGGTGGCAAGTTCAGCGTCGTGCTCAAGCCCTGCACTGAAGGCGAGCACCTTCCATACGGGCTGGAACAGGTGGAATTTCTCGTCAGTGCCAACCCTGGCCAGCCACTGCGACCACTGGCGAAGGTCGCTTCCGGCGGCGAGCTGTCGCGAATCAGTCTCGCGATCCAGGTGATCACGGCGCAGACTTCACGCGTACCGACACTGGTGTTCGACGAAGTCGATGTCGGCATCGGCGGTCCTACTGCTGAAGTGGTAGGTCAACTGCTGCGCCGCCTCGGCGAACAGGGACAGGTGCTGACCGTTACCCATTTGCCCCAAGTTGCTGCCCAGGGACATCACCACCTGTTCGTGCACAAAGCACGCGGCCAGAACGAGACCCATACGGCGGTCGCTGTGCTACAGGAAAGCGAGCGCGTCGAGGAGATTGCACGCATGCTCGGCGGGGTCGACCTGACCGAGCAAGCGCTGGCCCATGCCCGCCAGATGATCAGTTCAGCCCAGGTGTAAACGGCCACAACGAAAAAGGCGACCGGAAGGTCGCCTTTTTTACGCAGCACTAATTATCACTCGGCCTTCTTGCGCACGTAGAGCACCAGATTGTGATCAACGAGCTCGTAGCCGTGGCGCTGGACGATCTCTTTTTGCAGCTTCTCGATGTCATGGTCGAAGAATTCGATGACATCACCGCTGTCGACGCAAACCATATGGTCATGGTGGCCACCGTCGGCTAGCTCGAATACCGCATGGCCGCCATCGAAATTGTGGCGAACCACCAATCCCGCCGCCTCGAATTGCGTGAGCACGCGATAAACCGTGGCCAGGCCGACATCCTCGCCCGCCTCCATCAGCGCTTTGTAGACATCTTCGGCACTCATATGGCGCCGATCGGCGGTATCCAGCATCTGCAGAATTTTGACCCGTGGTAGGGTCACTTTGAGGCCGGCTTTGCGTAGTTCGCTATTTTCAACCATGGTTGGCTTTCTCGTTGCTGCTGTTTCGCAGCCTCCTTCAATACGGGTATGATCCAGGCTTTGCCCAGCCAAGATAGTGGAAGTCACCCACCGATGCAAAACGCCAAGCTCATGCTGTCCAGCCTCACGCTAGTGGGCCTGTTCGCACTCGCCGGTTGCTCATTCCCCGGGGTTTACAAGGTCGACATTCAACAGGGCAATGTCGTTACGCAGGACATGATAGACCAGTTGCGCCCCGGAATGACCCGGTCACAAGTGCGGTTTATCATGGGTAGCCCGCTTATCACCGATACCTTCAACGCCAGCCGCTGGGATTATCTGTACAGCATCCAGCCCGGCGGCGGGCAGCGCCAGCAGGAGCGCGTCAGCCTGGTCTTCAACGGCAACGATCAACTCGCTGGTCTGGCCGGTGATTTCATGCCGGGCGTCAGCCGTGATGAGGCAATCCTAGGCGGCCAGCCGACGACCGTCGAGCCTGCGGCAACTGGGGAAGAAAGCCCCGCGCCAGGCTCGCTGCTGGAGCAGATCCAGCGCGATGTCGACGCAGCCGAGCCGGTACCGGTGCCGATCCCGGAACCTCTGGAAACTAACTAAGCTGCGAGGCAGAGCCCGGATCGCCCGGGCTCGTCAACTCCCTGTCGCCTCGGCCTTGTTCTTTGCCGCCTTCGCGGCACGCTGCTTGCGTACTTCTTTCGGATCGGCAATCAAAGGCCGGTAAATTTCTACCCGCTCGCCCTCTTCCAGCACCCGCTCATCCGGCTTGAGCACCGCCTTGCCAAATATCCCCAGTGGCGCCGCATTCAGATCCAGCTCGGGAAAATGCGCATCCATTCCTGATTGCAGCGCCGCCGCACGCACGCTCGTACCCTGCGGCACCGTCAGGCGAAGCAGCTTCTGCTTGTCTACTCGGGCGTAGACGACCTCGATGGCGATGGCCTGCTTATCCATAGAGCTGTTTCGCGCGGTCACAGAAGGCATCGACCAAGGTATTGGCCGCCTGATTGAACAGCGGCCCGAGAGTGGCCTTAACTAGCGGCCCGGCGTAGTCGAACGTCAGGTCCAGACTGATCTTGCAGGCCTTCTCTCCTAGCGCTTTGAATTCCCAGATACCGTGCAGGTGGCTGAACGGCCCCTCCTCCAGCTTCATTTCGATGCGCTTGCCCGGCTGCAGCTCATTACGGGTCAGAAAGCGCTGACTCAAGCCCGCTTTCGCCACGGTCATGCTGGCCTGCATCTGCGTCTCGCTGGCAGACAGCACCTCGGTGGCGGAACACCAGGGCAGGAACTTGGGGTAGCTGGCCACGTCGTTGACCATGTCGAACAATGCGTGCGCCGGATACGGCAGCAGTGCCGAGCGTTGGATATGTGTCGTCATGCAGACCTTCTACTTCATCAGTCGACAGCCAAAGACCGCCACAGCCAAACGAACGCCAACGGCATCGATGGCAAGAATGAGGCACCCGTACAATCCTCCGGCACGCAGCACGACCGGCACGAGCGAACGAAAAGATGGCACATTGTCGGGGATAAGCCCGTCCCTCTCAAGTTTCATGCCGCCGCAGCTCAACGCTTATCGCCAGCCGCAGCGTCTCTCCTTATAATGCGCAACCTATGGCCAAACAGAAGAAACAGTCCCCCGGGACCATCGCGCTGAACAAGAAAGCGCTACACGATTACTTCATCGAGCAGAAATTCGAGGCGGGCCTCGTTCTGGCTGGTTGGGAAGTGAAAAGCCTGCGTGCCGGCAAGGCGCAACTGGTGGACAGCTACGTGCTGCTCAAAGACGGCGAGGCCTGGCTGATGGGCTGTCACATCACGCCTTTGACCACCGCCAGCACCCATGTCATCGCCGACCCTACGCGCACCCGCAAGCTACTGCTCAACAAGCGCGAGCTGGGCAAGCTGTTCGGTGCCGTGCAGCAGAAAGGCTACGCTTGCGTAGCCCTCTCGCTGTACTGGAAAAAGCATCTGATCAAATGTGATATCGCTCTTGCCAAGGGCAAGAAAGAATTCGACAAGCGCCACACTGAGAAAGAGCGCGATTCGGCCCGCGAGATCCAGCGCGCCATGCGCACCAAGGGCAAGGACGACTAAGCCAGCCCCCAAAGCTTGAAGCCATCCCGGGCGCTTTTCGCGCCAGGATTCGCTACGAGCCCTTGACCTTGTCGCCATGCCGGCGCTGCGCGCGCGCCAGGCGGCGGGCCTCCTGCTGACCTTCAGCGAGCACTTCCTGCACGTAATTAATATGGCGGTGGATCACGTCCCGCGCCTCGTCCGCCCGACGCCCAACGATCGCGTCGTACAGTTCTTGATGCTGCTTCATGAGCATATTGCGCGTCTCATCGCGTAGCGCATACATGCCACCAATGTTGGTCACCACATTGCGTTTGAGCATATCGAACAGGCCCCGGACCGTGTGCAGCAAGACCGTATTGTGACTGGCCTCGGCGATCGCCAGATGGAAGCGTGCATCGGCGGCACCTTCTTCCGCCCGGCTTACGGCACCCTCGCGCGAATAGCAATCCTGTAGCGCGGCAAAGGCTTCGCCGAGGCGCTGCTGATCGACCTCGGTAGCGCGCAATGCAGCGTAATAGGCGCAACTGCCCTCTAGCGTGTGCCGGAACTCCAACAAATCACGCTGAGCATCGGCGTTGTTCTCCAGCAGATGTAACAGCGGATCGCTGAAAGTCGTACCCAGCGACTGCGCCACGAAGTTTCCGCCACCGTGCCGGCTGACCAGCAACCCCTTAGCCACTAGTTTGTGGATCGCCTCGCGCAGCGACGGTCGCGATACGCCGAACTGTTCCGCCAAGGTTCGTTCCGCCGGCAACCGCTCACCCGGCTTGAGCGTGCCTTCGAGAATCATCGCTTCCAATTGCGTGACGATGTCATCCGCCAACCGGCGGTGACGCACCATTCCCACGTCCATATTCCACTCCTCGAGTGGTCTTACCAATAAGTACAGAGCCTAGCGATCGCGCTGAATACTGGCAAGAGTAGGCCCTGCGACCAAAGTCTATAGCGAGTTAATTGACGGCAAAATAGAGATGCTCTTACGCTGGCGGCACTTCCATGTTAAGTGGTATGACCAATTTACAGGAAGCCAATAATAACGAGGACTCATCATGAGATCTTTATCCGGCGCCTACTCCACGGTCCGCTCAGGGTCCTGTCTGAACCCAACCACAGGGGGAGCCTGACATGTCCACCGGACTGCTTGCACTTTTCGCCTTCACGCCCATTTTGCTCGCCGCCATCATGCTGATTGGCCTGCGCTGGCCTGCTAGCCGCGCCATGCCGTTGGTCTATCTGTTCACTGCCGCCATCGGCTTGTTCGTTTGGGACATGAGTTTCAACCGAATCATCGCTTCGACGCTGCAAGGCCTGGTAATCACCCTCGGCCTGCTGTGGATCATCTTCGGCGCCATCCTGCTGCTGAATACCTTGAAGCACTCCGGTGGCATCACCGCCATTCGCGCCGGCTTCACCACCGTCAGCCCTGACCGCCGCATCCAAGCCATCATCATTGCCTGGCTGTTCGGATGCTTCATCGAAGGCGCGTCCGGCTTCGGTACACCTGCTGCGATTGCCGCCCCCCTGCTGGTTGCCATCGGCTTCCCGGCCATGGCTGCCGTACTGATGGGGATGTTGGTTCAAAGCACGCCGGTATCGTTCGGCGCAGTCGGCACCCCTATCGTAGTAGGCATCAACAGTGGCCTGGACACCGCCACCATCGGTGCTCAACTGGTCGCCCAGGGCTCCAGCTGGAACCTTTTCCTGCAGCAGATCACCAGCAGCGTGGCGATCACTCACGCCATTGTCGGCACCGTGATGCCGCTGGTCATGGCGATGATGCTGACGCGCTTCTTCGGCAAGGAGAAAAGCTGGAAAGCCGGCTTCGAAGTGTTGCCCTTCGCGATCTTCGCGGGCCTCGCGTTCACCCTGCCCTATGCCGCGACCGGAATCTTCCTAGGTCCGGAATTCCCGTCGCTGCTGGGCGGCCTCGTCGGCCTGGCCATCGTTACAACCGCAGCTCGCTTCAACTTCCTGACACCGAAGAACGCCTGGGACTTCGCCGACGCCAAGGAATGGCCAGCCGAATGGCTGGGCACCGTCGAGATGAAGCTAGAAGACATCGCCGCGCGCCCGATGAGTGCCCTCCGTGCCTGGCTGCCCTATGTGCTGGTGGGCCTGATTCTGGTAATCAGCCGGGTCTTCCCCGAAGTCAGCAGCGCGCTGAAGTCGGTATCCATCGCCTTCGGTAACATTCTTGGCGAGACAGGTATTAGCGCCAGTATCGAGCCGCTGTTCCTGCCCGGCGGCATTCTCGTCGCGGTGGTGCTGATCACCTTCTTCCTGCACGGCATGCGCGCATCGGAGCTCAAGGCCGCCGTGAAGGAATCAAGTGGCGTGCTGCTCAGCGCCGGCTTCGTGCTGCTGTTCACCGTGCCGATGGTACGCATCTTGATCAACTCCGGCGTCAACGGCGCGGACCTGGCCAGTATGCCGATCATCATGGCGCGTTACGTCGCCGATAGCGTGGGTGGGATTTATCCGCTGCTGGCGCCCTCCGTAGGTGCATTGGGCGCCTTCATTGCCGGCTCCAACACAGTTAGCAACATGATGTTCAGCCAGTTCCAGTTCGGCGTTGCGCAGTCGCTGGGCATTTCCGGCGCGATGATCGTCGCGACGCAAGCGGTCGGTGCGGCTGCCGGCAACATGGTGGCGATCCACAACGTCGTCGCCGCCTCAGCTACCGTAGGCCTGCTCGGTCGTGAGGGCGTCACGCTGCGCAAGACCGTTTGGCCTACTCTGTACTATGTGCTGTTCACCGGTGTGATCGGCATGCTGGCGATCTACCTGCTGGGCGTGACGGACCCACTGGTTGGCGTCTGATGTAATGCACGTCCTTTGCCCCGGTACGCCCGGGGCAAAGACGTTTGGAATGCTGTCCTGTTCACGCTCAGCCTCGCCTGATCAGGACAACCAGGTCGGAACACAGCCTTCGTCACAGACGGGAGCACCACGAGACTTACCCCGTTTCATTCGGTGAGAACACACGATGATCATTTCTGCCTCTACGGATTACCGCGCTGCTGCAAAACGCAAACTACCGCCTTTCCTATTCCACTACGTCGATGGCGGTGCCTATGCGGAGTACACGCTGCGTCGCAACGTCGAAGACCTGGCCAGCCTCGCTCTGCGCCAGCGCGTACTGCGCAACATGTCCGACCTCAGCTTGGAAACCCAACTGTTCGGCGAAACCCTGTCGATGCCCGTTGTGCTGGCACCGGTCGGCCTGACCGGCATGCTCGCCCGTCGTGGCGAAGTCCAGGCCGCCCGCGCTGCGGACAAGAAGGGCATCCCCTTCACACTGTCCACCGTATCAGTCTGCCCGATCGAGGAAGTCGCGCCGGCAATCAAGCGGCCCATGTGGTTTCAGCTCTACGTGCTGAAGGACCGCGGCTTCATGAAGAACGCCCTGGAGCGCGCCAAGGCCGCCGGCGTCACCACTCTGGTATTCACCGTCGACATGCCGACCCCCGGCGCTCGCTACCGTGACGCGCATTCCGGCATGAGCGGCCCGAACGCCAACATGCGTCGCATGCTGCAAGCCATGACCCATCCGTTCTGGGCCTGGGACGTGGGCCTGCATGGCAAGCCGCACGACCTGGGCAACATCTCCACCTATCGTGGGCATCCGACCGGACTGGAAGACTACATTGGTTGGTTGGCAGCCAACTTCGATCCGTCGATTTCCTGGAAAGATCTGGAGTGGATTCGCGAGTTCTGGGACGGCCCAATGGTGATCAAAGGCATCCTTGATGCTGAAGACGCTCGTGACGCCGTGACCTTCGGCGCCGACGGCATCATCGTTTCCAACCATGGCGGTCGCCAGCTCGACGGTGTGCTTTCCAGCGCCCGCGCCATGCCCGCCATCGCTGACGCAGTCAAAGGCGACCTGAAAATTCTCGCCGACTCCGGTATCCGCAGTGGCCTGGACGTGGTTCGCATGATCGCCCTGGGCGCCGATACCATCATGCTTGGCCGCGCCTTCGCCTATGCGCTGGCGGCTGACGGCGAAGCCGGCGTGACCAACCTGCTCAACCTGATCGACAAGGAAATGCGCGTGGCGATGGTGCTGACCGGCGCTAAGTCCATCAGCGAAATCACCACCGATTCGTTAGTTCGCGAGCTGGGTCAGTATCAGAGCACCAAACACGTCGAATGAGCCCCACGAGGCCGCGCGCTCGACGCGGCCCGTTTGATTTCCCGGAGTCCGCATGAACGCGCCTGCCACCCTGCCGAGCGACTTTCTCGCAGCAGTCGAACAGTTGATCCCGGCGGAGCGGCGCTTCGACGACCCACTTTCCACGCTGGCCTTCGGCACCGACGCCAGCTTCTACCGGCTGATACCGAAGCTGGTGGTGCGCGTCGAATCCGAAGCCGAAGTGGTGGGATTGCTCAAGCTGGCCCACGCCGAAAACGTGCCCGTGACCTTCCGTGCCGCAGGCACCAGTCTCTCCGGCCAGGCGATCTCCGACTCGGTGTTGATCGTGCTCGGCGACAACTGGAACGGCCGCGAGATTCGCAACGGCGGTTCACAAATCCGTCTGCAGCCCGGCGTGATCGGCGCCAACGCCAACGCTGTGTTGGCGCCGCTGGGGCGCAAGATCGGCCCGGACCCGGCCTCGATCAACGCCGCGAAGATCGGCGGCATCGTCGCCAACAACTCAAGCGGAATGTGCTGCGGCACCGCGCAGAATAGTTATAAGACCCTCGCTGGCCTGCGCATCGTCCTGGCCGACGGCACCCTGGTCGACAGCGAGGATGCGGTCAGCGTCGCCACCTTCCGCCAGAGCCGTGCCGCACTGCTCGACGAGCTGGCCGAACTGGGCCGTCAAACTCGCGCCAACACTGAATTGGCCGCGAAAATTCGCCACAAGTACCGACTGAAGAACACCACCGGCTTCTCCCTCAACGCCCTGGTCGATTTCGACGAGCCGCTGGATATCCTCAACCATCTGATGGTCGGCTCCGAAGGAGCCCTGGGCTTCATTAGTGCGGTGACCTACGACACCGTGCCGGACCACCCGCACAAGGCCAGCGCACTGATCGTCTTCCCCAACGTGGAAACCTGCTGCCTGGCCGTGCCAGTGCTCAAGCAGCAGCCAGTTTCGGCGGTGGAACTGCTGGACCGTCGCAGCATGCGCTCGGTGGAAAACATGAAAGGCCTGCCGGAGTGGGTCAAGGACCTCTCCGCCAATGCCTGCGCGCTGCTGATCGAATCCCGCGCGGCCAGCCAGCCGCTGCTGCACGAACAAATCAACCTGACCATGGCCTCTATCGCGCATTTCCCGGTGGAGAAGCAAGTCGATTTCAGCGAAGACCCGGCGGTCTACAACCAGCTCTGGCGCATCCGCAAGGACACCTTCCCCGCCGTCGGTGCCGTACGCCAGACCGGCACTACGGTAATCATCGAGGACGTCACCTTCCCCATCGAACGCATGGCCGAGGGCGTCAATCGTCTGATCCAGCTATTCGAGAAGCATGCCTACAACGAGGCGATCCTTTTCGGCCATGCGCTGGAAGGCAACCTGCATTTCGTCTTCACCCAGGGCTTCGACGACCCGGCGCAGGTCGCCCGCTACGAAGCATTCATGCACGACGTCACCCAACTGGTGGCAGTGGAATTCGGTGGAGCACTCAAGGCCGAACACGGCACCGGGCGCAACATGGCACCCTTCGTCGAGCTGGAATGGGGCAGCGAGGCCTATGCGCTGATGTGGAAGATCAAGCGTCTGCTCGATCCCTCCGGCATCCTCAACCCGGATGTGGTGCTGTCCGACGACCCACAGATCCACCTAAAGAACCTCAAGCCGATGCCCGCCGCCGACGAGATCGTCGACAAGTGCATCGAATGCGGCTTCTGCGAGCCAGTCTGCCCGTCCAACGGACTGACCCTGACGCCGCGCCAGCGCATCGTCATCTGGCGCGACATCCAGGCGCGCAAGCGCGCCGGCATCGATACCACCGAGATCGAACGCCTCTACCATTACCACGGCGTCGAGACCTGCGCCGCCACCGGCCTCTGTGCCCAACGCTGCCCCGTGGGCATCAATACCGGCGATCTGGTGCGCAAACTGCGCAGCAAGGAAGCCAACAAGACCGGCACCGCCAACTGGCTAGCAGATCACTTCGCGACCGCCGTGCAAGGCACTCGCTTCATGCTGCATGCGGCCAATGGCGCGCATCTGATTATGGGCACCAAGGCCCTGAGCAAAACCTCCTCGGCGGTCTCCAAGCTCAGCAACGGTCGTGTTCCACTGTGGACACCGGCCTTGCCGCAGCCGCTACATCGTCTGCACCTGCCCAAGCCGGCTCCGCAGGACGAACGGCCGCGTGTGGTCTACCTGGCCGCCTGTGTTTCGCGCGCCATGGGTCCAGCGGCGCGCGATCAGGAACAGAAACCGCTGCTCGACACCACCCGCGCCCTGCTAGAGAAGGCCGGCTACCAGGTTATCTTCCCCGACAACCTGAACGATCTCTGCTGCGGCCAGCCCTTCGCCTCAAAAGGCTACGCCGAGCAGGCCGAGCGCAAGCACCAGGAAACCCTTGATGCCTTGCTCAAGGCCAGCCGCGGCGGGCTCGACCCGATCTACTGCGACACCAGTCCCTGCACCCTGCGCATGGTCCAGGGCCTGACCGATCAACGCCTGGACTTCTACGATCCGGTGCGTTTCATCCGCACCCACCTGCTGGACCGGCTGGACCTCATCCCACAGGAAGCGCCGATAGCAGTCCACGTCACCTGCAGCACGCAGCACCTGGGAGAGGCGCAGGCACTGATCGATATCGCCCGCCGCTGCGCAAAGGAGGTGGTGATTCCCGAAGGCATCCACTGCTGCGGTTTTGCAGGCGACAAAGGCTTCACCACGCCAGCGCTCAACGCCCACGCACTGCGCAGCCTCAAGGACGCGGTGCAGGTGTGCAGGGAAGGCATCTCCACCAGCCGCACCTGCGAAATCGGCCTCTCGCGCCACGGCGAGATCGACTATCACGGGCTGGTCTATCTCGTGGATCGCGTCAGCCGCAGCAAGGTCAGCCAACCCGCCTGAACATCCGATGGACAAGGATGCCATCACAAAAATGAAACGCTTGAGCGCAACCGCAGTCCGAAGTTTAGAGCCCAGCAGTCTGAGGGCTCCACCCGCCTCGGCGCCGCCACGACAGACTGATTCAGGCAGGCCCGCCGGGAAGACAACTCCCTGGAGGACGCTCATGAAACGATTAGCCCTACTCGCCGCAGCCGCTTTGCTCGCCAGCCCCGCTGCGTTCGCCGCCGATAAAAATCTCTGCGAACTCAACATGCAGGAGGTCGACGACAACATGGCCACCAACATGGCCACCCTTGGAGAACCAGCCAAGAGCCAGATCGAAGAACACATCGAACAGGCCAGACAGGCACAGCAGTCCGGCGACACCGAAGCCTGCATCAGCCACTCGACCAAAGCACTGCAGGAACTCAAAGGACCAGGCAGCTCCGGTAGCGGCGGCACCAGCGGATCGGGTTCAGGCGCAGGCAACTGACCCACTGAGCGCGGGCAGGTGACCTGCCCGCTCTTCGCAGCCAAAGCCCATGAAATCCGACGAGACGCACTTACCTAATCCATCAAGCGTTCGACGCAGCCTCTGCTTTGGCGTAGACTGCGCCGCACATGAAGCTGCAGACCGCTTCATGGGGCCGATTAGGATTCGACGCCGGTAACGAAACTCTAGGTGCATGCCGAGTTGGTAACAGAACTCGTAAATCCACTGTTGCAAACTTATAGTTGCCAACGACGACAACTACGAAGGGTACGCGCTAGCCGCCTAACCTTCATCTGGCCGCTTCGGCGCCAGCGGTCATGAGGGGATGCCTGTAAACCCGAAATGACTGTCAGATAGAACAGGATCGCCGCCAAGTTCGCTGTAGACGTAACGGTTAAAACTCATACAGCTCGCTCCAAGCACCCTGCCAATCGGGCGGCGCGGAGTTAACTCAATAGATCTGGCTAAGCATGTAGTACCGACAGCGGAGAACTGGCGGACGGGGGTTCAAATCCCCCCGGCTCCACCAAATGCAAGTTTTCACATGTTCCCACATGACTGAAAACACCCCTGAAGAGCCCGCCCCGTGCGGGCTTTCTTGTTTCTATACGTACCTCAGTGCATCCATATACCGTTGCCCCTGTTGTATCCCTGCATGTATCCTCGCCAGAAAAATGAACCGAGGGGATACAAATTGAAGCGGAGCCAGATAAAGCGTCGCCCCATGGCGGATACGGTTTTGGCCAGCCTTGAAGCTGAGGCTAAGGAATACCGGGAGATGGATGGTGACGGCCTGTATCTCCGCGTGAAACCCGACGGCTCCAAATCGTGGCAACTGCGCTACAAAAAGCCCGATGGCAAATGGTCATGGTTGGGGCTTGGCGGCTATGGCATGGGCAATCACCAACTGACCGGCGAGCAGGCGCGCCGAAAGGTACGTGAGTTGCGAGATGGCACTAGTAAAGACGGCAGCATTATGGCCACCAAACGAGCCAAAAGAGCTGCAGAGATTGAGGCGGCCAACAATACCTTCGAGCACCTGGCCCGCGAGTGGTACGCAACCAAGTGTAAGACCTGGACCGAAGGAACGGCCGTTCGCACCATCGGCGCACTTGAGAAACACGTGTTCCCTGTGTTCGGCAAGCGCCCCTACACCAGCATCCTGCCCATGGAGTGGATGGAATTGCTGCGCAGCATGGAGCAGACCGGCATCGTAGAGCAGACCAGCCGCGTACGCGGTACGTGCCGTGAGATCTATGATCTGGCTCGCGTCACTGGCAGAGCGACGCACAACCCGCTCGAAGGGCTGCATAAATTTCTACTGACCAAACCGGTAGAGAACTTTGCCCATGTATCCCTTGATGAGCTGCCTGCTCTGCTCAGAGCTATCCGCTCCTACCCCCACGCCCCCGATGTGCGCATAGGTCTGCAATTGCTGACTATGCTCGCCTGTCGACCATCCGAGCTGCGTGAGGCGCGCTGGGACGAACTCGACCTCCACTCGGGCCTCTGGCTGATCCCTGCGGAGCGCATGAAACGCCGCCGCGACCATTTAGTGCCACTGCCTACTCAGGCGGTCGCCCTGTTACGCGAACTGCAAAACATCACCGGCAACTATTCGCTGTTGTTTCCAGGCCGAGGCAACACAACCAAGCCACGCAGCAATACGGTGTTCCTGATGGCTTTACGTCGCCTGGGCTACGAAGGCCGCCAGACCGGCCACGGCTTTCGCCATCTGGCCAGCACCATCCTCAACGAAAATGGATTCGACTCACAGCACGTCGAAGCCCAGCTCTCCCATGTCAAGGAAGGCGTCCGGGGCGTCTATGACAAAAGCACCTATATGGAACAGCGCAGGGTAATGATGCAGTGGTATGCCGATCATTTGGACAAGCTGGCGGCAGGCAATGTCGTGTCACTCAAACGCAAGGCATGACGTCTGCCCCGGTCATCCATCGAAAGAAGTGAATCAATCAAATGCGCAAATGGGACAACGTAACTTCCGATCAGCTGCTCACCACCATTGATATCCTGAAGCACCACTTCGATCCAGCCCTGTCTCGCAAGGTGATCGAGCTTTTCCATGAGCGGATGCAAGACGACGAGCATGTCGATCCAGATGCGCTATACGCGCTGATGAAACATGTTTTCGCCCTGATCATGGAAGGGAAAAATGCAGACCAAGCCTTTGGCTTAACGCGCACCCGAGGCGGATACAAACGGGAGGATACCTATGAGCGTGATCTCCATGCTGCCGCCATAGTCGTCCTTAACTTGCGAAAAGGTTCCAAATGGCTGGATGCGGTCGCGGATGCCGCCGTACAGCTGAACATCAGTGAAAGCACTGTAAAACGGGCCTGCGACGACTTCCGAGAAGGACTTGAGTATCTACCCGATGACGTTCTGATGCAGATTTCCGATCGCTCCACAGTCTCACCATAAACGCACTTATGATGGTTTAGAAGACTCCGACAGAGCAGTTTACGTTGCGCCCCGTAACCCATACGGAGGCGCTCAGATGCACCCTACCCACCCCACGATTGACCAAGCTCTCATCCCTCAGACTGAGGTCTGCAAGGCCATTGGCCAGACCCGCTCCGGGCTGGACAAGCTGCGCAAAAAAGACCCGACCTTTCCCAAGCCCATCAAGTTCGGCAATAGCCGCCAATCGGCGGCCTACTACGTCATCGCCGAGCTGAACGCCTGGCTGGCCGAAAAAATCATTGAGCGTGACGCTTAATGGGGCCCGCTCTGCGCTTCACCCCGCTTGCGGTGACTGACGCCGTAATGTTGTTCCGCGACAATCTGGCAACCGTCTTCGGCTCCATGGATTGGCTACCCATAGCCGACGGTTCGATTCATCGCTTTCATGTCCCCGGTGACAAAGCCGGGACGTACAACGGCTGGTATGTGCTGTTTGTCACCAGCATCGCCTCAGGTTGTTTCGGTAGCTGGAAGGCCGGAAGCTCGTACACCTGGAGCAATCGCAAACCGACAGACCCGCTGGAAGCACAGCTGATTGCCCAGCGCATAGAGCAGGCCAAGCGCCAGCGAGATGCAGAGCAGCATCAGCGCCAGCGAGCCGCTACCGAGTATGCCAATCGGCTGTGGCGTGATGCTCGGCGTGCTGATCCCAAACATCCCTACCTGATCGCCAAGGGCTGCCGCCCTTACAACCTGCGCCAGCACGGGGACGTGCTGCTGGTTCCGCTGTGCTGTTCAGGCGCATTGGTGAACTTGCAGCGCATCCGCGCAGACGGCGCCAAGCGCTTCCTGGCTGGCGGCCGAGTGAAGGGCTGCTATAGCCCCTTGGGCCACATCGAGCCAGGCCGGCAGCTGTACCTCTGCGAAGGAATAGCAACCGGCGCCACGATCCACGAGGAAACCGGCCACCCGGTTGCCTGCTCAATGACTGCTAACAACCTGCTGGAGGTTGGCCGCCACCTGCAACGCAACCACCCGGAGGCGGTGATGATCATCGCCGGGGATGACGACCGCCAGACCGAGGGTAACCCCGGACGCACCGCTGCCACCAAGGCCGCTGCCGCCCTGGGCTGTGGTTTGGTATTGCCGCAATGGCCAGCTGACGCGCCGCTAACGCTGAGTGACTTCAACGACCTGCGTAACTGGCTTGGAGGTGTTCAATGACTATCCTTCTCGCCTCCCCCACCTATCCAGAACCTCTACCCCTGTTGCCCGAGATGGAGAAGGCTGCTCCTTATCCAATTCAAGCGTTGGGTGAATTGCTTGGTGGCGCTGCCCAGTCCATCGTTGAAGCCGTACAGGTGCCCGATGCCTTGGCTGCTCAGTCGGTACTGGCCGCCGCTGCTATGGCTGCCCAGGCGCACGGTAACGCCCAACGCCCTGGGCAACAGATACCGCTGTCGCTGTTTGCTTTGACCGTAGCAGAGTCGGGCGACCGAAAGTCGGCAGCAGATCGCCTAGCCTTGCAGGCACACCAGCAACACCAACGGGAATTGATGGAGCAGTACAAGGCTGACGCCAAGGAGTATCGCGACCTTCGCGACGCCTACCAGAAAGCTCGCACCAACATTCTCGACAAGGCCAAAGGCGACCCCGAGGCGGTAGCGGAGGACCTGGGCAACTTGCTGGAGCCCGAGGCACCGCCACCGCCGTTCATTCTGTCCGAAGAGCCGACCCTTGAGGGCCTGCAAAAGTCCCTGTTGCGTGGTTATCCCTCGCAAGGGTTGTTCAGTGACGAAGGTGGGCAGTTCTTTGGCGGCCATGCCACCAAGCCCGAGAATGCGCTCAAGAGCGTTGCTGGTCTATCGAAACTGTGGGACGGCGCACCGATCAGCCGCACCCGCGCCTCGGAGGGTGAGAGCTCGGCCCGCTATGGCTGCCGTTTAAGCACTCATCTGATGATTCAACCCATCGTGGCCACTGGGGTGCTGATCAATCCGATCATGCAGGGACAGGGTTTTCTAGCGCGCTTCTTGATTGCCTGGCCGGAGTCGCTAGCCGGTACGCGCTTCTACCGTGACGCAGATCCGACTCGTGATGCACGCCTAAGCCGCTACTGGCAGCGCATGGCCCGCCTGCTGGCGCAGGAGCCCAATAAGGATGTGAGTGGCGAACTGACGCCACCCGTGCTCGCGCTGGAGCCTGCCGCCCTGGCTGCGTGGATCGAAGAGCACGATGCGATCGAGCGCCAACTTGGTCAGGGCGGTGACTTGCGAGAGATCAAGCCGACCGCCGCAAAGGGGGCTGAAAATCTGCTGCGCATCGCGGGTGTGTTCGCCGTAGTCGAAGGCCGGGAGACCATTAACCACGACCTGATCGAGCGCGCCGCTAGGCTGGTGCGCTGGTATCTGACAGAGGCGCTGCGCCTGGCCAACCCGAGCAAGATCGATACGCAGTTGCTCCAAGCTCAGACGCTGCTCGATTGGCTTCTTAGCAATCAGCGTCACAGCTTCGATGCCCGTACTCTGCAGCGCGAAGGCCCGAGCTGCGTTCGCAAAAGCGCCAAGCAGCGTGACTGTATCCTGGCGGTACTCGTAGAGCGCCGCTGGTTGAGCACGGCTGATGGCAAGACCTTCAATCTCAGCCCCGTTGCGACAGCCGCGACTTTTGCGACAACCCTGACCACGCAAGGCCCGGACGCTTGCGACGCAGCAGCGACAGCCTGCGACACCGGCAACGGCAGCCACCGTTTGTCGCAGCCGGTCGCAACCCTGTCGCACCAGCCACAATCAGAAACTACGGGGCTTGTCGCGGAAGTCGCAGTTGTCGCAGCACCTGCGAAGTATCGGGGCGAGATATGAGTGCCTTCGAACTGGTAGAACAGGCGAAGGCCGTGGGTGTCTTGCTGGTGCTGGTGGATGGCCGGCTGACCTGGGAGGCTGAACACGAGCCGCCGACCGAGCTGCTGGCTGATTTAGCCAAGCATAAATCCGAAGTTGTCGCTGTGTTGGAGGTGATGGACACTGCGCCAGCCACCGCCTGGGTATGGCTGAAGCAACTCGCCAGCCTACTGGAGTGCTCGCCGGACTATCTGCTCAAAGAACATTTTGTTGATCGCAATGACCTGGTAGAACAGCACCAGCAGGCTCCTTGGCGAGTAGCCCGCCTGATCCACACTCACCCTGAATGGCAGCCGCCTTCAGGCCATTCCGAAAACGCAGCGGCAGAGTTTCGGGAGTAGTACGCGCGAGCGAGCGCGGAAGGAATGCCTGGTCACCTCGCTTCGACTGCCTGGCGCGCCGCCCGCGATATCTATCACGCTCACGCCGTGGGTGGCTGCCCTCATTGCTACCCGCCGCTTGGTCGCCACTGCGCAACGGGTCGCGAACTGCGTGACCGCTATATTCACGAAACAAACTCTCTGGAGACGCACCGGGGAAACAAAGCCTGACGATCGAGCTTCGCCATTGGGCAGCTGCTGGTTAGGCCGTGCCATGACCTTTTCGGGCAAAGTAACCAGCCCTGAAAACCTCAGTGAGTTAGTGCTTACAATATGTCACGGGATTGAGTACCCGCGGATCGATGAAATGGCGACCCAACTGATGCACCAGACCGCTGACGTTTACAAGGAGGACCTGTCGCGTGCCGAAAACACGCTGGTCGACCAAGCCCATACGATGGCTGGCTTGTTCGCCAAACTAGCCAGCCAAGGCCTTGCGGGCGAGTCGCCTGGAGGTGGCAAAATTTACCTGCGGCTCGCGCTCAAGGCTTAGAGCTAGGCCCGCACCTCGCTGTGCAGACACTGGCAGAACCAAAAGCGCCCAAGCAGGTAGCGTTCGCTAGGCAGGCGAACGTCGGCAATTAACTACAAGTCAACAAGGGAAGCGTAACCACTGGCCTAGCACAGTAGCCAACTAAAAGGCCCATTCTTTCATCCAAGAAGTACGTTGTAGTTCGGAGTGAAGTGCTTCCTCCCAGGAACCTCCCCGGTAGCGCCGCATCTTCACCGTCTGCCACTTTAACCCACGCTCGTCAGCCCATTCCTTGGCCGTCTTGGTTGCTCCATTTAGTGTTACCAGCATGTTCGCTGCGCAGGTTGCGTCTCGCATTTCGGTGTCTCCATCGGATCGGGGTAGCGAGGCTACTAGCCACGGTTTAACGATACGGAGACGGCGGCTCTCCGTTAGCTGGCTGAAAAAATATGCATTTAATTTATCAGCGTTCTGATTCTTCCACTGATACATTGAAAAAATTCTTAAGTCAGGCGCCATTATGGCGGGGCCGCCAATGGGTGGAAAAGGTGGTTGCGCGGGGTAGCGGGGGACAGCTCTCATCAGCTCCTCACATGCACCCTTGCACCGAATGGAGTGACCCCAATGAAGATCCGCCATGCTATTCGGCGCAGATATGAGGCGCTTGTGCGCTTTTGGAATTTCCACATAAGAGGGACGGCTCCGACCAGATTCCAACGGCGCCATTACTTATCTTCTCGACGGCAGTTTGCTTTGGTGCCCTTCAGTCAAGAAAGAACCGGGGCCAGACGAAACCCCGTAGTCCCACCGCAGCAATATGCGGGCAATTAAAGCGAAGTCGGCCGAACCAGGAAACAGAATCCAGTTGGGAGTCCCTGAGCCGGCGACCCCCATATTCCCGGCCACCCGGAAGCTTCGTCACTTGCCAATGGGCTTTCGCCCCAGTACCTTTCGAATATGGCAAAACGCCACTCGCTGAAAAGCGGGTGCCAAAAATTCCTATAAATTTTCACACGGGGCTACTTGTGTACTGCCGCCGATGCGATGACCCCATCCCCCCTAAATGGGACTCCCCGTTGCGGGGCTATGGCCTATGCCCTGGATGCGTGGGCTCTAGGAGCAATGCGAACGTCACCGCATGTCGCCCTTCGCATGTCTGCCCGGATTGCGGGTCGCTTGTCACGGACGCAGAAACGTGGAGCGCACACACAAAAAAATGTGCAGGCCTCCCTGTGCCGGAGTAGGCGATTCCCAACCCCAAACTCCCCCGACGAGGTTTCTGCATGACCGATTTCAAAGGACTGATGACGCGAGCCGCGGAGCGCAATGAAAAACGCCGCCTCCACCTGGAGGCCGAAGCTCGCAAAAAGGGCATAGAAGACGTGGATGGGTACGTTCGCGCCGTTATAGAGATGGAAGATGGCCCTTTCGATGTCGATGACATGCCGGAGGGCGCACGGCCATGAGGACGTTATGGACTTGGCTATTTGCGGCGTTTGCGTGCTTTCTAATCTTTACTGCCATGGCGGTGGCTACCCGCATTAGCCGTGAAGCTGGTGGGCCACCATTCTTGACACTCGTGTTTACAGTCGCGGGGCTGGCCGGGATGTACTATGCAGCGAAGGGCATCATTCGGGCTGGTCGCCCTTGAACGCAGGGCAAGTAACAGGACGCCCCGAACGGATAGAGGAAGTCGATATCGTGCTGCAGCTTCTGAATATCGATAAGTGCATTACGCTCGAACATCTTCTCGATGATGTTGAGCAGCAGACTGAAAGCGACACCCCATACCGACGTCATAAACGCTACAGCAGCGCCTGATATCAGCTTGTTGATGCCGCCCTTCAGCGCCTCGATCTCGTCCGACGTCCCAACCAGCCCCTCAAGCCCGACGGTCAAACCAACGAAAGTACCCAATACACCGACCGCCACCAGGAAACTCGGTGCTGCGGCCAGCAGGCGGCTAGCCGTCAGACCACTCGCCAGCGTGCGCGCATTGAAGAAATGCTCGGCATCCAATGTGTTGAACAGCTTTTGCTGGTCGGATGAAAGCACAAGGCTCTCATCGAACTCGCGCCAGAGCATGCCGACACACGCCGAAGCGTTCTTTCAATCGGTCCACCGTCCATCGCCACTTCGGGGTGGTTGGGCGGCAGATAGTGTTCTGGTTGCCGAACAGGCCGACTTCCTTGATGGCTTCGTTCAGCGGTAGGCTGAACAGCCACTCCACTGAGACGAAGTACTCACAACGTTCCGGGTCATCGGCCAGGTCACGGTGATAATTAGCGCCGTTGAGCAGTTCCAGCGCCGGCACCTCGGTGCCTTGATAGGGAATACGAAACTCGATGGCTGGGGTGGCATGGCCTGTAACCCGCGCAACGCCGACATAGCCGGCGCCGGGGACGTTGACCCAGATGCGGTCGCCGGGGCTGAGCACCTTCAGGCTGTTGCTGTACCAGCTGCCACCACCACCGCAGATGAAGCCGTACTGCCGCGCCTCGGGCCAGGAGCGGCTGGGGCCGTGGCCGAAGGAGCAGTAGAACTCGCCGTTCCAGGGCTCGCTGGGTGTACCGGGCTTGGCGACTGCCGTGGGTTGTGGCGTTTCGGCGGGGTCGAGCAGCCAAGCGCGGCTGATTAGTTGCTGCTCACCGAGTTGGAACACCTGGAAGCACAGCACATTGATCGCAATATCTCGCTCGCTGAGATAGCTGACGATACGCTCGCTGCTGGCATCCAGCTCTGCGGCGACGATTACGATCTGATGGCTTTGATTGAGCGACTCGATATCCAGTGTCGCCCCGAAACGCGCCTGGAAATCAGCAGCCAGATCGCCTCGCGGCTTGAAGCGCTGATAGATGGCGGCAATATCGTCCGCCTCCAGCCGCTCGACCCAGGCGGCATAGTCCAGCGCCTGTGCCACCACCTCGCGCGGGGTGCGGTCGCGTTTGAGTTCGATCAGCACCAGCGAGGCATCCGGCGCCAGCGCCAGCAGGTCGATACGCCCGCCGTAGCCGGTGCTTTCCTGCTGGCCGATCAGCAGCCAGTCCTCGGACAGCAGCGCCGGCGCTGCGACTATCATGTTTTCCAACAGCTGCTCGCTGACCAACCGCGCCGCCTTGAGGGCTACGGGCTGCGCGCCGACAGTCCAGACTTGTGTGCGAATAGGCATCCTTTGCACCCCTTGTTTAGGCCACGGCCTGCTCGACCAGTGCGGTTGCCAGTTGTTCGTTGAGCTGGCGGGCTTGGGTTAGGCGAGTTTTCAGTTGGTCGCAGAGGGCCATCAGCTGATCGACTTTGGCGACGATGCGGTGTTGTTCGGGGAGCGGTGGAAGTGGATATACATACAACCGCACATTGTTAGCTGAAAGATTAGGTTGCGCAGAGCCATTATCGAATCGGAATATCTGGTCTCTGCCGATTTTGCTGGTCAGATATCGATACATAAAACGATTCGAGCAAGGCTCAAAGGGCCGAATAATCATCAACGACGAAGCAATGGCGCCTTCACTGTAAGGATCAACGATCGCTGTTTTCCCAAAGGTTGCGCCTCGCAGGCAATAGACAAGGTCGCCAAGCCTGATTTTTCCACCGTTTAAGCTTTCGAATTTTTCACGTGCAATGTAATGCATGCTGTTCTGACTCAATGTTCCGTCAGGTTCAATATGGCCCGTGTTTATCCAAGGAATACCTGCTGAGACGTATTCCGTTCGGTTAGGATAATTTTTGCCTCTGTCACCATTAACGAACTCACTAACTTCGCCAAGACGCACCCACTTCCACGCCTGAGGTAGTTCGTAAGGGATCTCATGTTGTTTTATATCTGGTAGTGGCTTAGGTGCTTTTAATAGGCCCGATCGTACAAGCTCCGCTTTTCCATTAGCTAACCGCCTTAGCAGCTCACTCGCTGGCTCATCGCTGGGATCTTGCGGTACCAGTTTGCCCATCACGGCCAGTTGCAGCAGGGATTGTTTGAGGGCGTCGATGCTGGGTTCGGTGGTGAACAGGGTGTGGAAGTGTTCGGCCAGGCGCTGCCAGCTGGTGGCGAAGTCCTCGGCGTCGGCGGCTTGAGTCAGGCTGCCGAGCAGCGCCTGCACCAGTTGGGCATGGGCGCTCTCGGCGTCGGCCTGCTGTGCTTCCAGGCGGTCGCACAGGGCCATCAATTCATCGACTTTAGCGACGATGCGGTGTTGTTCGGCGAGTGGCGGAACCCCCACGATGATGTCGGCTAAGACACCTTGACTAAGCGCAGGCACAGAAGTCCCTGCTTGATACCTAGTCAAATCGATCGAAGACAATAGGAGAAACAAATAATCTGACGATAAGGTTCCGTTTGGAGTTAGGCCGAGGCAATTGTTATCAATTGCCGTTGGCTTGACTAGCAAGCGCCGTTTATTGGTCGCAATAGCTCCGCCAATTTTTGGAAAAACAACTGTTCCTGCAGGGTGAACATTAACTCGAAGCCGCGAAGCAGCGGTTTCGTCTATGGAGTTGTTTGCAGTGAGAATGAAGCGCTCGTTACCTGAGAGATTCATGTCACTGACTTTACAAAAAGGAATGGGCTGATCTGTTAGCCCCTGCTCTTGCGTGGGGAACCCTGACCCAACAGCCCATTCTCCGACATATCCCAGCCGACTAAGAACCCAGCTGCTGGGAGCGGCGAAAGGCTGTTCGTCTTCTGTAATGTCGGGAAGTAACTTTGTTTTTTTGAGGTTTCCTGAGAGTGCCTTCTCCTTGGCAATCCGCTTCAGCAACTCACTGGCCGGCTCATCACTGGGATCTTGCGGCACCAACTTGCCGCGTACTGCCAATTCTAGAACCAGCTCGCGCAGCTTTTTAATGCCATTGGGCGCGCCGGCCAGCAGCGGCAGGTTGTCGGTCAGCAGAGCGGTCATAGGCGATTTTCCGGGGCAAGCATGTTCATGATCAGGCGGATCAGGGTGTCTTTCTGTGCGGGGGCGGATTCGGCGACCAGCAGGGTCAGCGCCGCCAGACCGGTGTCATTGATCACGGTATTGCCCTCAGCATCGAGCAGGCGGCCGTTGCGGTGCAGGAAGTCGACGAAGAGGTAGGCGCCGCTGCGTTTGTTGCCGTCGGCGAAGGGATGGTTCTTGACCACGAAATACAGCAGGTGCGCCGCTTTGCTTTCCAGGCTCGGGTAAGCCGGTTCGCCGAACACGCTTTGATCGAGGTTGCCGAGCAGCGCGGCCAAGCCATCACCACGTTCGCGGGCGAACAGGTCGCTGGCTTCGCCACGGGCCATCAGTTGGGATTTGAGCTCGGCCAGCTGCTCGCGCGCCTGAATTGCATCGGGCAACTCACCGCCGGGGCTGCCGGTGGGCTCGGTGAGCAGGCCTTCATCGTAGCGCTGCAGCCAGAGGAAGGTCTGGGTGTAGCGGCTGACAATTTCCACCAGCCCACGCCCGCCGGCTTCGCCCAGTTCGGGCGTGCGAGCGGCCTTGCGCACCAGTTCCAGTGCCGCTTCCAGTTCGCGGGCGTTGGCTTCGAAGCGCTCGCGATTGAGCGTATAGCCGTGAGTCAGGTGTTGCTTGAGTACCTGATTGGCCCACTGACGAAAGCGCGTACCTTCACGGGACTTTACCCGGTAGCCGAGGGAGATGATCACGTCGAGGTTGTAGAAGGCCACCGGCTTGTCGGAGCCAGCAATGTGCAGATTTTGCACATTGCTCTCACGCTCCAGCTCGCCCTCGGCGAAGACGTTGCGGATATGCCGGCCGACCACGGTGCGGTCACGGCCGAACAGCTCGGCCAGTTGTTCCTGGCGCAACCATACGCTGTCGTGCTCGACGGTGACGGCGATTTGGCCGCTGGCACTTTCGTAGATGGCGACGTCGCTCATGGCCGCTCCAGTGCCTCGGCCAGCACGGCCTTGAGCTGGTCGCGCAGCTGGCTGATTTCGCCTTGCAGCTGAGCATAGTCACGCAGCAGCTGGTCCGGGTCATGGCTGATCTGCTCGCCCACATGGGGGTTCTTGCAGTCGAGGCTCCAGTTGCGAGCTTTCAGGTCATCCAGGCTGACCTTCCAGGCGAATTCATTCTCCACCCGCGCGGCGAAGCCATCGGCCTCGCTGCCCCACCACGCCTCTTCTACGGCGAACTCTTCGATGCGCATCGGGCGCGTCTTGGAGTAGTTCTTCACGCCGGCTGGGTACTGGTGCTCGTAGAACCACACCTCTTTGGTCGGTGTGCCTTTGGTGAAGAACAGCAGGTTGGTCTTGATGCCGGTGTAGGGGTTGAACACACCGTTGGGCAGGCGAACGATAGTGTGCAGGTTGCACTCGGTGAGTAGCTTTTCCTTGATGCGACTCTTGATGCCTTCACCGAAGAGAAAGCCGTCGGGCAGCACCACCGCAGCGCGGCCACCGTCTTTGAGCAGCTGCATGATCAGCACCAGGAAGAGATCGGCGGTTTCGCGGGTGCGGAAGGCGGCGGGGAAGTTGGTTTCGATGCCGTCTTCTTCCATGCCACCGAACGGCGGGTTGGCGACAATGCAGTCGACCCGCTCTTTCGGCCCCCAACTGATCAGCGGACGGGCCAGGGTGTTGTCGTGGCGGATCTGGTTCGGCACTTCGATGCCGTGGAGGATCATGTTGGTGGTGGCCAGCAGGTGCGGCAGCGGCTTCTTCTCCACACCGTAGATGCTCGCCTGCAGGGTGCGCTCATCCTCAGCGGTTTTCACATAGCGGCTGCGCTTGTGCTCGATGGTGCAGGTGAGAAAGCCGCCGGTGCCGCAGGCCGGGTCCATCACCTTCTCGTCCAGCTTGGGATCGACCATGCGCACCATGAACTCGGTGACCGGGCGCGGAGTGTAGAACTCGCCCGCGTTGCCTGCGTTCTGCAGGTCGCGCAGCAATTGTTCGTAGAGGTTGCCGAACTCGTGACGCTCCTGCGCCTTGTTGAAGTCCACGCCCTGCTGGATCTTGTTGATCACCTGGCGCAGCAGCTGGCCGGACTTCATGTAGTTGTAGGCGTCTTCGAACACGCTGCGCACCACGAAGGCCGATGGCGTGTTGCTGTACTCGTGCAGGTTCTGTAGCTGGGGGAACAGGTTGTTGTCGATGAAGTCTTTCAGTGCATCACCGGTCATGCCTTCCGGATCGGCAGCCCAGGTGCGCCAGCGGCAGCTTTCGGGGATGGGCGACTTGTAGTTGTCGTCCATCAGCTCCCATTCCAGCTCGCGGTCATCGAAGATCTTGAGGAACAGCAGCCAGACAAGCTGGCCAATGCGCTGGGCGTCGCCGTCGACGCCGACGTCTTTGCGCATGATGTCCTGAATGGATTTGATGGTGGAGCTGATGGACATGGAAAACCTTATTCGTTCAGGGGTTCTACGGGCGAGTTTTCAAAGTAGCTGTCGTCAACTTCCAGTAGGGACAGCTTCTTCTGTTTGATGCCGACGCCGTGCTTAATCAGCAGCTCAATGAGCTTGTCCCCATCGATAAGGGTGATGGGGGCGGCTCCGGGGAAGAGCGCCACATCCTTGCAGCCCTTAGCAAAGCCACCGATGGTGATAATGGTTCCGCGCAAGGCACCATGCAGCGGCAGGGCCCCGCGCAACTGGTCTAGCACCGGGCGGGTAATGTTGGCTTTGTGGCGTTTGACCTGAACCACTTCCCTGATCTCGGTGATACCGAACTGGAAGTTGGCGATGACATCGACCCCTTTGTCGCCGCTCTGTTTGGTGACCTGGACATTTTCGTAATCCATGGCCTCCAACAAGTCCTTGATCAATTCCTCGAAGCGATACGGATCAAGGCATTCCAGACGCTCTCGCAAGGCGATGGTTTGCGCGGCATTGTAATCCTTGATGGCGCTGAAAACATTGTGATGAGCCTGCAGCTGCGGGCGCGCACTCTGCGGTGCTGCGTAGTCCAACCCTGCGCTGGTGATGCTGTATGTATTGCCCTCGCGGCTGACGTAGCCGCGAGCCGTCAGGTTGAGCAAGCGTTGGCGAAGGGTGGCGTTGATGCTCGAGGGCGTCTTGTGATTGGAGTTTTCCAGCAGAAACTCGGTCCATTCCTCCAATAGATCGGCGCGTTTACCCGGCGAATGAGCGGCCAGAATAGCTAACAATTGCGGAAGTCCTTCGGCTTCATCCAGCTCTCGCAGCAGGGCTGGGGCACGAGCTATAAAATCATTGCCACGATGCTCCAGCTCGTATTGCACGGCCTCATTGAGACTCAACAGCTGGTAGGTGTTGATAAACAGATAAGCCCCATAGATGTGCCGGGGGTTTACTGTGTGCTGGCTTTCATCCCAGATCCGTTGAGCCAGCTGGCGGTCGGCACCGTTCAGCCGTTCGGGTATCCAGAGGCTCGGCCGGCTCCAGTCGACGGTGTTTTGTGGCGTGCCCGTTTGCTCGTGAACGGCTTTGATTAGGCTGCGCACCTGATCCTTGTTGATACCGTCAAAAATACGCAGCAGTGCTGCAACCTCCGAATAAAGAGGAAATAGCGGTGTGCGCACCAGGGGCTGACGTGCTCCCGTCATGGGTTAACTCCTAAATATTTCGCCTCAGGCGCTATACAGCTCGTCTTCCAGCTCGTGGATGGCCTTGTTGTAGCCAGCCTTGCCGCCAAATGCCCTGACTAGTTCGATGGGCGCACCGTATTGGCTGAAAGGGTCGAGCTGGAGGATTTTGATGTCTTCGATATGCTCAATGCCGGTGTCGGCGTATTTATCCAGCAGCGCTTCCAGTACCTGGCGGGCAGCGCCGGAATACTTGGCGAAGTAGTTACGCTTCTTCACCTGCTCGGCGCGCTCTTTACGCGACAGCGGTGGTTGGTCGAAGGCGACGTGGCAAATCAGGTCGAAGGGATCGAGGGGCTTACCCTGTTTCTTTTCCACTTCTTCGGCCAGGGCTTCCCACATCACGCCCTGGGCGGCCATTTCGTCAATAATGACCTTCTTCTGCTCTGCATCACTCCAGCGGCGCAGGAAGTCATCCAGCGAGGCGAACTGCTTTTGCACGCAAGTACGGGTGTAGTCGTGCAGCGATTCGGTGATCAGCCGGCCATCCGGGCCGTAGTACTGCACGCGCTCGGCAATCACGTAGATCGGCAGGTTGTCAATAACGTACTTGATGCGCTTCTTGCCGTCATCCTCGCCGGTAAAGTCTAGATCATCGCCTTCGCCCTCATTGCCAGCGCTGATGCTGTCGCCTTCGAATAAGTCGTCGGGCGGGACTGGGGGCTCGTTACCTTCAGGGGCGTAGATCACCACTGGGTCGCCATCGAAGGCCGGGTCGGCAAACAGTTCGGTGGCTTTCTTGAAATCCATGATGGTGAACCAGTACTTGCCGAAGTCCTCGTTGATGCGGGTTCCGCGGCCGATGATCTGCTTGAACTCGGTCATGGATTTGATGTGCTGGTCGAGCACTACCAGCTTGCAGGTCTGGGCATCAACACCGGTAGTCATCAGCTTGCTGGTGGTGGCAATGACTGGGTAGCGCGACTCGGGATCGATGAAGTTGTCCAGCTCGGCCTTGCCTTCCTGATCGTCCCCAGTGATACGCATGACGTACTTGCGATTCTCGGCCACGCGCTCGGGATTGAGGTTGACCAGCGCCTGCCGCATACGCTCGGCATGATTGATGTCGTCGCAGAAGATAATGGTCTTCTGGTACGGATCGGTGGCTTTGAGAAACTCGGTGACCTTCTGCGCTACCAGCTGAGTGCGCGCCTCGATGACCAGGGTGCGGTCCATGTCCTTGAGGTTGTAGATACGGTCTTCGATCAGCTCGCCATTCTTGTCGAGCATGCCCTTGGGTGGCCGCCAGCCTTGCAGGTCCTTGTCGAAATCGATCCGAACCACCTTGTACGGTGCGAGAAAGCCGTCTTCGATACCTTGCTTCAAGGTGTAGCTGTACACCGGCTCACCGAAGTAGGTGATGCTGGAAACCTCTTTGGTTTCCTTCGGCGTGGCGGTGAGGCCGACGTGAGTGGCACCGGAAAAGTAGTCGAGAATCTCGCGCCAGGCGGAATCCTCAGCTGCGCTGCCGCGGTGGCATTCATCAATAACGATCAGATCGAAGAAGTCGCGGGAGAACTGCTTGTAGATGTTCATCTCTTCTTCAGTGCCGGTCACAGCTTGATAGAGCGACAGGTAGATCTCGTACGACGTGTCGATCTGCCGCCTGGCAATCTTGGTCATCGCCGGACCGAAGGGCTTGAAGTCGTTGTTCTTGGTCTGGTCGACGAGGATGTTGCGGTCGGCTAGAAAGAGGATGCGTTTCTTCTGCTTCGACTTCCACAGTCGCCAGATGATCTGAAAGGCGGTGTAGGTCTTGCCGGTGCCGGTGGCCATGACCAAGAGGACGCGATCCTGCCCTCGTGCGACCGCTTCTACTGTGCGGTTGATGGCATTGGTCTGGTAGTAGCGCGGCATGCGCCCTGAGCCGTCGTCGTAATACGGCGCCTCGGCCTTTCTCTGGGCATCACCTTCCAGGCCCTTCCAGCGGCAGTAGCGTTGCCAGAGTTCGGCAGGGCTAGGGAACTGGCTTAGGCTCAGCTCCGTTTCGACCTGATTCCCTGTGCCACTGCGGTCATGGAACAGAAAGCCATCGCCATTACTGGAGAACACGAAGGGCACATCCAGCGCCTCGGCATAACCCAATGCCTGCTGCATACCGGAGCCCAGGGAGTGCTTATTGTCCTTGGCCTCAATAACTGCAAGCGGAAGGTTCGGCTGATGATAGAGAATGTAGTCCGCTCGGCGTGACTCGCCGCGGCTGTGCAGCTTCCCGCGCACAACGATGCGCCCTTTAGTGAAGCTGACTTCCTCACGGACCTGTTTCTGCATGTCCCATCCAGCCATCGCAACGGCTGGGGAGATGAACTTGCTGCAGATGTCCCGCTCGGATAAAGACTTCTTGTCCATGCACCAATCCTAAAACGATACCAATACGGGTGCCCTAGCCGAGCAATTCACAGTCGAACTTGACGGAAGAAAAAGCGGCTGACAGAGGGTGCTGAAAGCCAGCCTTGACGTGCAGCGACACCGGTGGGTGTGCGGCGACGGTCACAATATCCATGTGCCATCATCGGGTAAAGCTAAACCCCTAACCGTCCGCTAAACGGGCCTATCCCCCCCCTCGACCAAGATGAAGCAACGCTGAGATATCCAACGCATCAAGTTAGCTTCCCCCCAAGCTGGCTAACCAAGGCCGGATGATCGCTTTCCGCTCGTCCAAACTAAGCGTGGCGACGCCTCCTTCACCAGTGCCTTTCTCCAGTATGCGGGTTGGCCACATAGGTGCTTATAGAGGGCTGCGTGTTCGGGTTCGCGCTCCACCGTAAATTGAACGCCGCCAGTTTGGGAAACCAGAATTGGCCGCGTTAGCCTGCACCACGCCGTCTATGGCGGCCCTCTGTCCAGTCGAATATTGAACCGTTCAGTATTGGGTGAGCTGCTTGTACGATATGCCCACTGAGAAGACACATCCAGTCTGGCTACGCATACAGGTAAAGTTTTCGAACTGAAGTATCACCGTCAGGACTACCGGCTGAGACAACAACCCAATGAGTTCACGTCAGGCATCCAGCCGTCTGAGTAAATATAGATTGTATGAGTCTTCCAAAATCAAAAGCGGCTTACCTGCCGCAGCACCTAGCGGCGCGCAATCGTTAGGGGAGAACGTAGCGAATGGATTGGAATCTCGAGCGATTCGAGGGATGTTTGTTGGGCCTTGCCTGTGGTGACGCAGTCGGGGCTGCAGTTGAATTTTTGCCTCGCGGTAAATTTGCACCTGTTACCGGGCTAACCGGCGGTGGAAAGTTTCGCCTGAATAAAGGCGAGTGGACAGACGACACGGCCATGGCCCTGTGCCTGGGTGAAAGCCTCATCGAGCGTAATGGATTCGATCCACTTGACCAGATGCAGCGTTACTGGCGCTGGGCTAACGAAGGCCACAACTCGTGCCGCTCTCACGCTTTTGGTATCGGCAAGACAGTTGCCGCCGCCCTTGTTCGGTTTCAACGAACGGGCGAACCCTACAGCGGCGAGACCGACTCGGCGTCATCAGGCAATGGATCCCTGATGCGCCTGGCTCCCATCCCGATGTATTTCGCGCGTCGGCCTAAAGACGCTATTGATTTCGCAGCGCTGAGCTCAAGCACTACGCATGCCTCCGCAGAGTGCTTGGCGTGCTGCCAGTACTTCGCCCTAGTGCTACTAAGGGCGCTCGTTGGCGAGCAAGACAAGGCAAAGCTATTCCCAGACGAAGTCGACTTCGAGATGCCCAACTCAACGACGCGGATCAAGCACCAGCGATTCAAAAACTTAACCGCAGACGAAATCGTTGGATCCGGCTATGTCGTGGAAAGTCTGGAAGCAGCCCTATGGTGCTTCTGGCATACCGACTCATTCGAAGCTGCAATCCTGGCCGCAGCCAATCTAGGCGATGACGCAGACACTACCGCAGCGATCTGCGGACAACTGGCGGGCGCCTATTACGGTAGTAGCGGAATTCCTGAAGACTGGACAAGCAGCCTGTATCTCCAAGACCACATTCGCAAAATGGCGAGGCAATTGGCAGACCAAGGATAAGGATAAGAGAGGCTTCGAACAGGATGGTACGCAACGCTGAACGTCGATTTCCGTGCGTACCAGCTTGCGTACCGTGCATTTGCGCACCAGCGGCGGGTTAGCTCGCTCCCTAGCGTTAGCGACCTTCAGCGGGTTCGTATATTCAAGGCCGAACCAATGGCGCCTAAGAGCGGGACCCTTGAGTTGCGAATTAGCACCGAATATTTATAGATCAGCGCACCAGTGTCCCGGCGATAAACAGGCAGTGGACACTGTCCCAGTTTGCTCCCTATGCTGTCGTGTCTTAATCATGACAACGCAATACAGGCAAAGCCCATCGTCATGCACTTTATTAGGCTGTCCGGGCCGCAGCTGAGTTTGGTTGCCCGCTACATGTTGCTGTCGATCGTAGTGACGATCTTCGGGCTGATCGCCTTGGGCGTCCTCTACGAGCGCTTTGCCAACACCCTGCTCGACCGCCTCACTGGCGAGCGCCTGAATGCTCAGGTCACCGCGACGGCCAGCCGGCTTTCCTCGTTTCTCGACAACCGCTTCTATCAGCTGTCGGCCCTATCCAATCACCCGGCCATGCCGGAATTTGTTCGCCAGGACTGGTATGGCGCGCCGGACGCCGATGCGCTGCTGCGCCTGGAGGCCGACCTGCCCGATCTCTACGGCGTGCTGTTCTTCGACCAGCAGGATCGCCTGATTCGCGTGGTGGCCGGCCAGGCCGCATCCGGCCCGCCCTACTGGTCCGGCGAGGACTGGTCGCTCGATGGCTTGCCCGTCACCCAGGTCGACAACCTGGAAATCATCGGCCCTGCCTTACCCCGCGATGGTCGCTCGGGCTGGCTGCTCGCTCGTCAGCAGATCCGCGATGCCGGCCAGGGCGGTGATGCCAGCATTGCCCTGCACCTGCGCCTGGCGTCGCTCACCGAACTGCTCGGTGGCGCCGGGGTCGCCGGTGTGATTGAGCCGCTTTTGCGTGTGCCGGGTGGCGTTTTGCTCGATGCCACCGGGCGGCCGGCCATCGCCTCGGGTCGATTGATTGAGGGGCCGGAGATCCTGCCGGGCTGGAACATCGTGCTGAACGTTCAGCCCGGCGCGCTGCTCGAGCCGCTGGTGACTGCGCGTATCTGGCTGTACGTGGCCGCGGCGGCCATCCTCGGCTGCATTCTGATCGCCTTTTTCACCCTGTCGCGGCGCCTGCGCCATCGCATCGACACGCTGCTGCACGGGGCCAACAGCCTGGCCGGTGGCGATCTGCACTATCGCCTGCCCGAAGAGCAGCACAACGACGAGATCAGCCGCGTGGCGCATGCATTCAACATCATGGCCGAGCGTCTGAACGACCTGATCAACCGCACGGTGCGGGCGGAGAAGCTAGCGGTGCTGGGCGGCTTCGCCACCGGCGTCGCCCATGAGGTGCGCAACCCGCTGGCGACCATGAAGACAACCGTGCAGGCGCTCAGCCGGCAGGAACGCGACCCCGAGCGCCACCTTCTGCTGACCGACATGGAGCGAGAGATTGATCGACTGTCCCGTGTCACCACCGACCTGCTCGCATACGGTCGCCCGCATCCGCCATCGCCGAAACCCACGCCGGTCCGCGAGCTGTTCCGCCAGATGCTCAGCCTACTTCGGCCCATGGCCGAAGATCGCGACATTGCGCTGTCCTCGGTGGGCGACTCGCGCCTGCTCGTCTTCGCCGACCCCGACCAGGCGCTGCAGATTCTCGCAAACCTGGGCCTCAACGCCCTGGAGGCCTGCTCGGCCGGCGGCACTATCAGCCTGCGCGCCGAGTCGCAAGGCGAGCAGATATTAATCACCATCAACGATGATGGCTGCGGCATCCCGCCCGAGCACCTGGCGAACGTGAGAACGCCGTTCTTCACACTCAAACCCTCCGGCACCGGGCTCGGCCTTAGCATCTGCCAGCAGATGGCCGAGGCGAACCTGGTGACCATGATTATCGCCAGCGAGCCGGACAAGGGCACCTGCGTCAGCCTGCTATTCCCCGGCCCACCAAAATTCTTACGCCAATGAGCCAGCCCGCCATGCCCAAGGTCCACGTCCTGATCATCGACGACGAAGAGAGCTACGTACGCTCGCTGAGCTTTGCCCTGCGCAACGAAAACATGCGCGTCAGCACGGCGCACACCGGCGAAGCGGGCGTCAGCGAAGCCGAACGGGAGCGGCCCGATGTTGTGCTGCTCGACCTGCGCCTGCCGGGTATGGACGGCATGGCGACCCTCGCCACGCTGCTCGAGCGATATCCGGACCTGCCGGTGATCATGATTTCCGCACATGGCGATACTCGCGCGGCCGTCCAGGCGGTCAAGAGCGGCGCGGCCGACTACCTGACCAAGCCGTTCGAGCTGGACGAGCTGTTGCACGACATCGTCGCCACGCTCGATCACAACCGCGTGGTCCAGGAGCTGGATTACCATCGGCGCCGGGACATTCCGGCCAACGGCCTGCTCGGCGAAAGCCCGGTGATAGGCCAGCTGCAGGCCACCCTCATGCGGATCGCCAGCAGCACCGCGACGCGCATCCTGCTGCTCGGCGAGTCCGGCACAGGCAAGGCCCTAGTGGCCCGGGCGATCCATGCCAGCAGCCAGCGCGCCGAGCGGGCGTTCGTCGAAGTTAATTGCGCAGCGCTGCCTGAGCAGCTAATCGAAGCCGAGCTGTTCGGCGCCGAGAAGGGTGCCTACACCGGCGCGCATCAGAAACGCACCGGGCTTGTCGCACTCGCCGATGGCGGCACGCTGTTCCTCGACGAAATCGGTGAGCTGCCGCTGCCCCTGCAGGCCAAGCTGCTGCATTTTCTGGAAGATGGTAGCTACCGGCCGGTGGGCTCGGACCAAGGCGCCAGCGCCGATGCGCGCGTGGTGGCTGCCACCAACCGTGACCTGGCCGATGCGGTACGCCAGGGCACCTTTCGCGAGGACCTGTTCTACCGCCTGAATGTAATCACCGTGGAGGTGCCGGCGCTGCGCGAGCGGGGCGAGGACATCGTCAATCTGGCGGGCCACTTCGCCGAGCGTCAGGCGCGCGAAGAGGGCTGCCAGCCGATCCAGTTGACCGCCGAAGCCTGCCAAGCCTTGCGCCGGCACCGCTGGCCGGGCAACGTCCGCGAACTGAAGAACCTGATCGAGCGCCTGACCATCCTGTTCCCGGGCCAGCGCATCGAAGCCGGCGACCTGCCGGTAGAATTCCAGCAGACCTTCGCGCCGGACCCGGCGGCACGCATCGAAGTCAGCAGCTTGGAAAACCACCTGCAGATCACCGAGCGCGACCTGGTGCTCGATGCCCTCAAGCGTGCCAGCGGCCACAAGGGCCGCGCCGCCGATCTACTGGGTATCTCGCGACACGCGCTCAAGCGGCGCCTGCAGCGACTGGGCGCCAGCCACGAGAGCGAGCGCTAACCGCTCAAGCCCTCTTCGGCTGGGCGGCTGCCGCACAGCCCAGCGCTCAACGCCGCTCGAGCACCCCTCGTCGCGCCACCTGCCGTAACCTTTCATCGAACACCGCAAGCGCCGGGCCAGAGCCCTCGCGCCACTTTCCCACGCCTCGTCTCTCGCTTATGGCACATCGCTTGCTCTAGTCGAGACGAACAAGAGGCGAAACAACCGCCCAGAGGAACACCCATGTCACAGCCCTGCCTCGCGCACCCGGCCCTGAACGCCGCGGCCCTCCTCGCCGGCCTGTTGCTGACGATCGGCGACGCCCACGCCGCACGCGTGGTACTAGGCGCGCCCGCCGGAGAGGCCGACCTGACCATGGGCTGCCTCTATCCGATGGCCGGCCGCGCCGCGATGTACGGCCAGGACAGCATTGCCGGCATCGACATCGCCATACGCGACCTCGAGGCCGAACGCGCCGCGGGGCGTGATACCCCACGGCTGCGGGTGATCATCGACGACGACCTCTCTAAGGCTTCTTACGGCGTACGCCTGGCCGAAGACTTCTTGCGCAACGACGAGGTCGACGTACTCTGCGGGATGGTGTCCTCCGGCGTTGCCCAGGCGGTCAGCCGTGTGGCCCAGCGCGAGCGCGTAGTGCTGATCGGCACCGATCATGCTTCCTCGCGTATGACCATCGAGGCGGGCCATCGCTACTATTTTCGCGTCACCAATGACAGCTGGATCTCGATGGCCGCCGGCGCCCGCTACCTGCGCGACCTGCAGGCCGGCACCGGCTGGAAGCGCCTGGCCTTCATCGGCCCCGATTACGACTACGGGCACGTGTCCTGGACCGACCTGCAGCAATCGCTGGACGAGCTTGGCGTACAGTACGAAACCGTCACCGAACTGTGGCCAAAGCTGTACGAGCCGGACTACTCCCTGCACACCGCCGCGCTGCTGCAGGCCAAGCCAGACATAGTGGTCACTTCGCTGTGGGGCGGAGATTTCATCGCCTTCGTCAAGCAGGCGGCCGGCTCGGGGCTGTTCGAAAGTACTCGGCTGGCCAACTTCGATACCGGCGCCAACTACGACGCGCTTGTCTCGCTCGGCGAAGTACCGCCGCCCGGGCTGATCCTCTCGGCGCGGCATCACAACAACTGGCCCGACACCGAGCGCAACCGGCGCTTCGTGGCCACCTTTGAGCAGCTCAACGGCCGCTATCCGACCTACGCCGCGCAGGGCGCCTATTCCGGGGTGATGGCCGCCGCGCGCGCGGTACAGGCCGCCGGCGGCAAGACCGATAGCGAGTCGTTGGTCGAAGCACTCGAAGGGCTGAGATTGGACCTGCCCGAAGACCCGCCGGGCTTCGCCTCTTGGATCGACCCGGACACCCACCAGATCCTCCAGGCGCAGGCCGTAGGCACGCTGGAACGCAACGACCGGTTCCCGCCCGCGAAGGTGATGGTGGGCAATTGGTCGGTCTATCCGGCCGCCGAGCTGCAGCCGTCCCCGCAATTGATCGAACGCCGTCGCGCCCAGGCGCGCAGCGGCTCGGAGATACCCGCTTCGCAACCGCAACACCCATGACCTCAACGGAGAACCGCATGAACAAGTACAAGAAAACCGCGTTCACGAACCGTTTGGCTTTGGCCATTGCAGGCGCCAGCCTCGCCCTGGTAGCCAGCGGGCCAGCAAGCGCCGCAGACAATGGAAAGTTTCGCGTTGGCATCGTGACGTTCTTATCGGGGCCGGCGGCCGGGCCGTTCGGCGAACCCTCGGCCAATGCGGCGAAGCTGCTAGTTGAGGCTCTGAATAAGGGCACGATGCCGGCCCCCTATAACACGGTAGGGATCAACGGCGCCGAAATCGAGGCGGTAATCATCGACGAGGCCGGCGGCGCAACCAAGCAGGTGGAAGAGTTCCGCAACCTGGTGCAGCGGCAGAAGGTTGACGCAGTGGTCGGATACGTGTCTTCGGGCGACTGCTTGGCGATCGCCCCTCTGGCCGAGGAGCTCGGCGCGCTGACGGTCTTTTACGATTGCGGTACATCGCGCCTGTTCAGCAACGATAAGGCCCCGCAGTTCGTCTTCCGCACCGGCCTTGATGCCGCGGTGGATAATGTCGGCGCAGCTCGCTACCTCGCCAAAACCCGCCCGGATGTAACGAGGGTCGCGGGCATACAACAAAATTACTCCTGGGGTCAGGACAGCTGGGGGGACTTCGCTGCCTCAATGGAGCAACTGATGCCCAAGACCAAAATGGTCGAGTCGCAGATGCCGAAGATGTTCCAGGGTCAATACGGTGCTGAAATTTCGGCCTTATCGGTCAAGCGGCCGGAGATCGTGCATACCAGTTTCTGGGGTGGCGATATGGAAGCGTTCGTGCTGCAGGCCAATGCGCGCGGCCTGCTCGAAGACGCTACCGCGCTGCTGACTTGTGGCGAAGCGGCTATCGATCGATACGAAGGGCAGGCGCCCAACGGCATGATCATTGGCGGACGGGGGCCGTTCGGAGCTTTCGCCCCGGAAAACACGCTAAACAGTTGGTTCAAGGATGCCTACAACAAGGCGTACGGCACCAACCCCACCTACCCGGCAACTAAGATGGCCCAAGCCATTCTCGGCTTGAAGCACGCCGCGGAGAAGGCAGCCAAGGCCGAGGGTGAGATACCAGCTCCAGCGGCTATCGCCTCTAGCTTCAAGGGTGCCACGTTCGAGTCGGTCTCCGGCACGGTAAACATGGCGCGCGCGGGTGGTCACCAGGCCATGCAGGGCATCGCCTACGGTGAGTACCACTACGACGAAGCCAGTGGCAAAGGCTCGGTTAAGAACGTCGTGTCCTTCAGCGGCGAATGCGTTACCCCGCCGGATGGCACCGAAGCGCAGGACTGGATCAAGGCCGGCTTCCCGGGCGCTCAGTGCCAGTGACCCCACCACGCCGGTGAACCATGGGCCGCGGGTGCTAGCGCCCGGGCCCTTTCCCAAGCTTGGAATCCCGACATGATTAGTTTCTATGCGGTGCTGATCGACGGCACCATTTACGCCTCGTGGCTGTTCCTTGTCGCCGCAGGGCTGACGGTGATCTACGGGGTCATGCGCATCCTCAACATGGCCCACGGCAGCTTCTACGCGATCGGTGCCTACTGCGCCGCATCGCTGGTCGGCTGGTATTTCAACAATGGCGACGGCCCGGTCTGGGTCAGCTACCTGCTGCTGCTCGGCTGCGCCCTGGTCGCCGGGATGGTGGTGGGGCTGATCGTCGAGCGCGGCCTGCTGCGGCTGATGTACGGCCGCGATGAAGTGCTGATGGTGATCATCACCTATGCCCTGCTGCTGATCCTCGAAGACGCGATGAAACTCGTCTGGGGAGTCAACCCCTATTTCGCCTACCAGCCCTACGCCGAGATGGGTCGTAGCGCGTTGGGCGGCCTGAAGGTCTCCAATTACGACCTGGCGCTGGTCGGCGTCTCGCTCGTACTCGGCGGGGGCCTCTGGGCCTGGCTCGAGCGCACCAACATGGGCACGCTGCTGCGCGCCGTGATTCATGACCGGGAAATCGCCGAAGCTATGGGCGTGAACGTGCGGCGCATGTTCACTATCACTTTCGTCATTGGCACTACCCTTGGCGCGCTGGCCGGGGCGCTGACCGCGCCGGCGATCTCGGTGGTGCCAGGCATCGGCATCGAAGTGATCGTGCTGGCCTTCGCCGTGGTAGTGATCGGCGGCCTGGGTAGCATCGAGGGCGCCGCGGTGGGCGCACTGCTGGTCGGCCTGAGCCGTGCGGCGGCGGTGCACTACGCGCCCGAGTTCGAGTTGTTCGTCATCTATGGCGTGATGTCGCTGGTGCTGGCGGTCCGTCCACAAGGCCTGTTCGGCCGCACGCTCGCGAGGAAAATCTGATGCGATTGGACAAGACTGAGTGGGTTCTCCTTGCGGTGGCCGTCGCGCTGATGCTCGGCGGGTTTATCGCCCCGCAATGGTTGGTGTTCCTACTGACCATCGCGTTGGCAAAGGGGCTGGTGGTGCAGGGCGTGGTGATGCAGATGCGCGCCGGCCTGGTCACATTCGGCCAGGGGCTGTTCTATTGCATCGGCGGTTATGCCGTGGGGATGGGAGGGCAGTTCCTGCAGATCACCGAATTGCCGGTGCTGCTGTTACTCGGCGTCGGTTGCTCGGTGCTGGTAGCGATGGTGCTCGGCCTGCTGCTGACCCGCTACCGCGACATCTTCTTCGCCATGCTGACGCTGGCTTTCTCGATGATCCTGTTCGGCGTGCTGGTCAAGAGCCACGGCCTGGGCAGCACAGACGGCTTCAATGTCACCAGCTGGTCGCTGTTCGGCTGGGTTCCGGAGGGCAGCCAGTCGGCCCAGGGCGTGTTCCTGCTGACTTGTGTCTGTGCGTTGGTGCTGGCCATCCTCCTACACCGCTACATGCGCAGCGGCGCCGGGGCGGTCTGCGAGGCCATTCGCGAGAATGAGGTCCGCGTGGAGTACCTGGGGCTGTCGCCACGCTGGATCCTTTACATGAACTACGTCGCCGCGGCAGCGGTGTCCGCCCTCGGTGGAGGGTTAACGGCGCTGGCCGCCGGCCATGTCGACCCCGAGATGGCCTATTGGACCACTTCGGGCGAGTTCATATTCATCGCCCTACTGGGCGGTACCGCGCATGTCGCCGCGCCATTCATCGCCGCGGTGCTATTCGCCGTGGTGCGTACCTATGCCATCGAGCTGGTACCGCATTTCTGGCAGATGATTCTCGGCTTCACCCTGCTGGCCATCATCGTGTTCCTGCCGAAGGGACTGTGGAGCCTGTTCGCCCGTCGCAACGGAGGTAGCGCAGCATGACCTGCATCTTGGAAACCCGCTCGCTGTGCAAGGAGTTCGGTGCGGTGACCGCGGCCAAGGATCTCTCGGTCCGTATCGACAAGGGCGAGGTGGTCGGCGTGATCGGCTCCAACGGCGCCGGCAAAACCACCTTCATCAACATGGTCACCGGCTATCTGCCGCCCTCACGCGGGGAGATCCTGTTCAACGGCAAATCTATTCTCGGCCACACGCCACGCGCCATCACCCGGGCAGGCATGGCCCGCTCGTTCCAAGTGGCGCAGCTGTTCCCGGCTCTGTCGGTGCTGGACAACCTGCTGATCGCCCTGACCGCCGCCGAGAGCCCGCGTCCGTCGGTGCTGCGGCCGGTGCGCAGTACCGTGCGGATTGCCCGTGCCGAGGCGATTCTCAATGAGTTTTCCATAAGCGACTGGCGCGACACGCAAGTGACAGCCGTTCCGCAGGGTGTGCGCAAGCTGATCGACATCGCCATGGCGCTGATCGGCGAGCCGCAGATGCTGCTCCTCGACGAACCCACAAGTGGCGTCAGCTCCGAAGAGAAGACCTCGCTGATGGATACGGTGATGGCGGTGGTTAAACACTATGGCGTGACGGTGCTGTTCGTCGAGCACGACATGGATGTGGTGCGTCGCTACGTGACGCGCATCCTCGCTTTCTACAGCGGCGAGATCATCGCCGACGGCACGCCAGATGCCGTCCTCGACAACGACAAGGTCCGTGAACTAGTGACTGGCCAGGATCATGCAAAGCGGGGGGCTAGCGTATGAGCCTGAGCATTACAGGACTAAATGTCTCGATCGAGTCCGTGCCGATCCTGCGCGACGTGTCGCTATCGGTGGAGACCGGCCAGATGGTTGGCCTGATCGGCCACAACGGCGCAGGCAAGACCACGCTGATCCGGAGCATCATGGGCCTGATCGAGGCCGACGCCGGCTCCATCCGTTTCGGCGACAGCGAGTTGCTGCCCCGACCGGCACATACCCGTGCCGCCAGCGGCATCAGCTACATGCCGGAGGACCGCCGGCTGATTCCGTCGCTGACTGTCGAAGAGAACATCCTGATGCCGGTCTGGGCCAACCGCCTGCCTGGCAGTCGCGAGCGCCTGGAGTGGGTTTACAGCCTGTTGCCCGAGATCGCTCAGTACCGTGACCGCCGCGCCATGCAGCTGTCCGGCGGACAGCAGAAGCTGGTGGCCCTGGCGCGTGCGCTGATGCCCGGGCAGAAGCTCCTGCTGCTGGACGAGCCCTTCGAGGGGGTCGCGCCGGTGCTTTCACGGCGACTCGGCGAGGTGATCGCGCAGCTCGGCGAACAGGGCCTATGCGTGCTCATCTCCGAATCGGACCAGACCCACACTGCAGACCTCGTCGATGCCGCTTACCGCATCGAACGTGGCGCCATCACTCCCCACTGAGGTACCTCCATGTCTCCGTCAGATACCGCTAGCTACCAATTTCGCAGCGTTCCACGCATCATCTGCGAGGCCGGTGCGTTGGCCCGCGCCGGCGAGCTCATGGCCGAGCTCGACGCTCGCCGGGTGCTCATCGTGTGCGACCCGGGTATCGTGCGCCTGGGCTTCGCCGACCAGGCTCGCAAGGCCCTGGAAGGAGCCGGCTGCACCGTCGAGCTATTCAGCGACGTGAGTGCCGACCCGCCCGCCGAGGTCATCCGGCAAGCCGCCACAAAAGCACGCGCGTTTAAGGCCGATGGTGTGCTGGGCCTCGGAGGTGGCAGCTCGCTGGACACCGCCAAACTGGTCGCACTGATGATCAACAGCGAACAACCGCTGGAGGCGATGTACGGCACCGACCAGGCGACCGGCCAGCGGGTGCCACTGATCCTGCTACCCACCACCGCCGGTACCGGCTCTGAAGTGACCTGGGTTTCGGTGGTGACTGACGATGCGGGCCAGAAGAAGGCCGTCTACGCGCCGCAACTGCTGCCTGACATCGCGCTGCTCGATCCGCGCCTGACCCTCGGCCTGCCGCCGGTGGTCACCGCCGCCACCGGGCTCGACGCCATGGTGCATGCCATCGAGGCCTATACCAGTCGCACCCGCAAAAACCCGCTCTCAGACGGGCTCGCCACCACAGCGATTCGCCTGCTGGGACAGAACCTGGAGCGGGTCATCGCCGATGGCAACGACCTTGCCGCCCGTTCGGCAATGCTGCAGGGCTCTTTGATGGCAGGCATCGCCTTCGTCAACGCCTCGGTCGCGGCTATCCATGGGCTGGCCTACCCGTTGGGCGCGCGCTTTCACATTCCCCACGGGCATTCCAACGCGCTGGTGATGGCACCTGTGATTCGCTTCAACCTGCCCGCTGCGCAGCCGCTCTACGCCGAACTGGCCGGCCACCTGCTCGGCGGCCGGTTCGATGACGAACACGCGGCCGCCTCTGCCTTTGTCAGCGAGATCGAGCGCCTGGTGGCCTGCTCCGGGCTGGAGACGCGGCTGTCGCAGCTGGACATCCCCGAATCGGCGATTGCGTCCATGGCCGACGAAGTGGTGACTAGCATTCGCCGCCTGATCGACAGCAACCCTGCAGATATGTCCCGGGCGGACGTCGAGGCGATCTATCGCAGCATCCTCTAAGGCTGATCACAGCGAACCGCTATCCGATGAGCAAGTCCAGCGCTGCCGAGCGGCGTTGGCTACTGGATGGCCTTCATAGGGTATTAAGGGGACGCTTACAAACAAGGAGACGCCCGGCGTAAGCCAGTTCGAATAGCGTGGTACGCAACGTTGAACCATCATGCGCACTAGCTTGCATACGTGCATTTTCGCACCAGCGGCGGGTTAGCTCTCCCTGCGCTTAGCGTTAGTAGGTCAGTGGTATCCAAAGGGCGGTATCCAAGTTGGTATCCACTCAAACCAGCCCATGAAAAACGTTTCTGCGGGTACGACTAGCACCGATCTGGGCAACCGGGGCGCAGGTAGGGGATCACTTCATCCACAGCATGAACGGTGAGCTCTCACACCTGCGTTTTGACAAACATCCGAAGACGACGATTCCTCAGCACTCCTCGACACCGCGTTAATGACACAGACTCACCGAAACATCTCGAACGGTCGTCAACTAACGCCAATCAAGCCGGCCACAAGCCTGCTGAGGTTTACTATAAAGACAAGAAAGGCATCCAATTTCACTTCGCAACATTCGACGCCGGTTCAGATGCCTTGCCAGCAGTCATACCCGACTCGGACATACAGGCATTGAAGACCAGCAGGGCTAGCATGGCTTAGGAAAAACTGATGCGCGCCATAACCGTCGCATGGAATCATCGGAAACATCATGAACATTCTCACGCTAGTACCCGTTTTCCTGACCCTCGGCTTTGTCTCACTCGGCCTGCTGTTGAGTTACCGGCAGCGCAACAGACAGCGCCGCCGTGCCGCGATCAATCAAGAGCCACCAGCTAAAGACGAAACAGATGCTCCGGAAGATCTGGCGTACGTTAATAATTTCTACTGCTTCATGCTGCGTGACGGGAGTTGTCGCTCCGGCCTCATGATGGACCCACCGAAACAGACGCCTGACATACGAACTTCCGAATCAAGACTGGACGACGGATTGACTTCGCTTGGGAAACGGGCGCATCCAGCCAAGCATCTAAAGTCATAGATGCTTGATCTCGACAGCCGTCTGGAAAGCTGAAAACAGTCACAGCGGCCGTGAGAATGTATCCCTACATGTATCCCATGATATTTTAAAGTTAGCAAACCCGTTACAAATCAGGCATTTACGTGCCCATATCAGGTGACCCCGGCCCACCAATTCAATACTGAAACCCGTCTATAACGCGGGTTTCAGGCCAGATTTGATGGCATTGGATTATTCACAGTCCGTCTGTGAATCCAAAAGTATGCCATCATGTCCAAGCGCCAAAGCAAAACAGGTGTCCCACACCTCGTTTATCAAGCCAAAACTGGATTCCAGTATTACCTCACCTTTCCGAAGCATTTCGCGGCCAACCCCAAGCTGCCCGCGCAAATTCGCTTGGCGCTCAGTCACGACGAAGCTCTTGCACGCGATCTCGCTAAATATCTGAACGCCTCATTCGAGCGGTTTCTTGCGAAAGCAACGGAGCACTACGTCGAGCTGTTTTCAGACCGACTAATTTGTTCGGAATGAGGGGCCAGAGCTTACAGCTCCAATCGGTCCAACTCCTCCGCAGTAGTAACCACACCGCAACCATTCGAAGACCCGAAACGATCAGCCGATAAAGCCCGTTCCGAGAAGCACAAACGCACCAACCGCAACGCTCAGACCCAGCAAGATCAGAGCGCCGTCGCGCGTGGTAATACCTAAGCCAAACAGGCAGATCGCCGAGAAAGGCGCAGTACTGGCGAACGGCAGGAGCTCAAGCGGTGGAACCGACGCCGCCAATACTATGCAAGTGGCTGCAATAATCTTCAAAAAACCGCTTCCGGTCGCCCAGGGCAGTCGTTTGCGGCTGATCCTGTCCAGCCAACGAACGACTGGTCGAACTTTATTCAGGCCCTTTTCAAGCTTATCGCTCTTCACCGAGCGACGCGCGATAAAGCCCGGAATCCAAAATTCCCGGCGACCAATAAGTAGCTGAAGCGCGAAAAGCACGATGATTAGCGCCAGCACAGTAGGCAAGCCGGGAATGCCACCGACCGGGCTGATCTCAAGGATCGCTGGCACGAATAGAAAAAGCCCGAAGCTTCGCTGACCGATGGCCTTCTTGATTTCGTCAACCGCGACGGTGCGCTTTCCTTCGCCGAGGCTAATGATCCGGTCGATTACCTGCTCTAGACAGTCGTGCTCCTGCTCATCGTTTGTCGACATATGCTGCTCCGCTGGTTTCAGCCGATGATGAACCAAAGCGTGTCGCTGCTGCTTTTCTGTTGGGGTTCAATTGTTTGCCACGATTGCCCTGGGCCTGGTCATGCTGGCGGTTAGCGCCCAACGTGCCTTTATTTGGGTTTTGTTTGTTGGTGCTGTTGTCGCTGTTGTCGCTGGGATGAATAGGTTTATTAGCCATTCACTGACTCCTCTATGGCAGTCATTTTTCCGACCTCGCTAAAGACCGTAATGTCCCATTCAGCCGATACCGCACATCCGCTTGTCATGATTCAACTGCACCCACTGCTAAACAAACCTACCGGGTATCCCAGTTACGTGCGGCTTGCTGAAGCTGAACACGGCCTCATCGCCTACATGCGCAAATCCGTACTCCGAAACTAGCGCCACGCCTCAGTCCGTCATGAACCCGCTCGCAGGTAAGCCCTGCGCTGCGGGCGCGGCTACCCGGTGCGTTTTTCCGGCCCGACCTCGATGGTCATGGCGCGACGCAACACCGTCATAACGTGGCTGAGCGTCAAAGGAATTAGGCGATTGGCTATTGCGTTCGGTCTATCGACTCGCCAGAGAAGAACCGTGATCGGCCAATTGCTGTCGGTCTATCGGTCGCTAAGAACCTAAAGGGATGTCGGTATTTCGCTCTAGCCCCCGCGCGTCAGCAGATCGGCCAGCGAAAGCGTGAACATGAACACCAGCCAGAACCCCGCCCCCATGGCGAAGAAGCGCACCAGCGGCGAATGCGTACCCAGTTCGGCCAAGCCGAACAGCACCAGCATCGCTTGCCCACCGGCAAAGACCAGCGCCAGCAGCGCCCACTGCGGAAACTGAATAGCTACCGTCGCACTGATCGCTAACAGTGCCAGCAACCCGGCATAGATCAGCAACAGCTTGCGCGCCTTCATGCTGCCCTCCCGACCAGATACAGCGAGGGGTAAAGGAATATCCAGATCACATCCACCAGATGCCAGTACAGACCGACCATCTCCAGCGTGATCGCCCGCTCCGGCAGTTTCATATGGGCGAAGTGGATGCGCCCGACCATGCCGAGCACGATCACCACGGCAATCGTCACGTGCACCGCATGCAATGCGGTGGCGAAGAAATAGATGTTCATGAATAACCGCGCAGCAAGGTTTTTGAGCGGCGACTCGGGGCCTATGCCGGGCAGCAGGCCTTCGCGGTATTCCCAACCGTACTCAAAAAACTTCACTGCCAGAAAGGCCAGGCCAAAGAAGGCCGTAAGCAGCAGGAACTGCTGCACCCGCCGGTAATTGCCGAGGCGCGAAGCCTGCACCATCAGGCTCATGCACAGGCTGCCGGTCAGGAGCAGCGCGCTGTTGAAGCCCGCCAGGATCGAATGCAGGTGATGCACCGCCTCGCCAACCGCAGCGGGATGCTGCAGACGGTAGTAATAGATGACCAGAAACAGCACGCCAAACATCATGATTTCGGTGGCGAGAAACAACCACATGCCGAGAAAACTGGCCTCCCTTTGCTGGGCGGCGGTCTGGTAAGGCTCGGCCAGATATTCCTCACGATCGGCCATGGGTCGCCTCTGGCGGATAGTCATAAGCCTCGAAATCGACGATTGGCGTTTCCAAGAAGTTGTGCTTGGGCGGCGGCGATGAGGTCCGCCACTCCAGCCCGGCGGCTTCCCAGGGGTCATCCGAGGCCTTCGGCCCATAGCGCAACGACCAAAGCAGATAGCAGAACGGCATGATGTAGCCCACCGCCAGCACCCCTGCCCCAGCGGACGACAGCACATGGAGGAACTGAAAATCCTCCGGGTAACTGTGGTAACGCCTCGGCATGCCCAGATAGCCGAGCAGGAACTGCGGGAAAAACGTCAGGTTGAAGCCGCAGAAAATCATCACCGCAGCGATCTTGCCCCACAGCTGCGAGTACATCCGCCCGGTCATCTTTGGCCACCAGAAGTGCAACGCGCCGAAGAATCCGGCCACCGCCGCGCCGACCATGATGTAGTGGAAGTGCGCGACCACGAAGTAGGTGTCGTGCACGTGGACGTCCGCCGCCAGCAGCGCGAGGAACAATCCCGTAACCCCACCGATGACGAACAGCCCAATAAAGGTCAGCGCATACAAGAAATGCGCATCGATGGTCAGGTTGCTTTTATAGAGGGTGGCGGTCCAGTTGTAGACCTTGATCGCCGAAGGAATGGCAACCAGGAAACTGAGCAGCGAAAAGACCATGCTGGCGTACATCGACTGCCCGGCGACGAACATGTGATGCCCCCAGACCATGAAACCAATCACCGCAATCGCCAGACTGGAATAGGCAACGAACGAGTAACCGAAGATGCGTTTGTGTGCCGCGGCGGTGATCAGCTCGCTCATCACACCCATCGCCGGCAGGATCATGATGTACACCGCCGGGTGGCTGTAGAACCAGAACAGGTGTTGAAACAGCAACGGGTCGCCGCCCAGACGCGGATCGAAAACTCCAATGCCGAACAGATGTTCCCCCGCCACCAGTAACAGCGTGATGGCCAATACCGGCGTAGCCAGTACCAGAATCACTGAGGTGGCGTACAGCGACCAGCAGAACAGCGGCATGCGGAACCAGGTCATGCCTGGCGCGCGCAGCGTATGGATCGTGACGATGATGTTCAGCCCCGTCAGGATTGACGAGAAGCCGACAATGAACACTCCGAGAATCACCGCCACCACATGCCCGTTGCTGAACATCGTCGACAGCGGCGTATAGAAGGTCCAGCCGGTATCGACACCACCGGCCAGCAGCGAATACAGCGTAAAAATGCCGCCACCCACCAGCAGGTACCAGCTGAACAGGTTGAGTTTGGGAAAGGCCATGTCCTTGGCGCCGATCATGATCGGAATGAAGAAATTGCCGAACACAGCCGGAATCGACGGGATCAGGAAGAACCACACCATGACCACACCGTGCAGCGTAAAGGTGCGGTTGTAGCCATCGGGGCTCAACAGATCCCCGTCCGGGGTGACCAGTTCGATGCGCACCAGACTGGCGGCCAGGCTGCCGAGGAAAAAGAACGCCGTGACGCCGACCAGGTAAAGGATCGCGATGCGCTTGTGGTCCGTGGTCAACAGCCAGGTGCGCAGGCCATGCTCGTCGGCAAGGTAACTGGGCGCGCGGTCAGCGGCAGGGTTTTTCTGGCTCAAGGGGCGGTCTCCTCTGGCGTCGGACTGCGCGGGCTGTTGGCGTGCGGCTCACCCTGACCACCTTCGCCAACCTTTCCCAGCGACTGAATGTAGGCAGTCAGGCGCAGCACGCCTTCCTCATCGATCACATTGGCGAAGCTCGGCATGATCGACTCGTAACCGGCCACGATCTGCTTGTGCGGCAGCAGAATGCTGTCGCGGATGTAGGCCTGGTCAGCCACCACCGAGCCGCCGTCCTGCAGCGCAACCCGACGGCCATACAACCCCTCGAGACTTGGTGCCTTGGCTACGGCGGCCGGGCCGTGGCAGCCACTGCAACCGAACTGGCGAAACAGCACTTCGCCCTGCTCGGCAAGGGACTCACTGGCTCCGGCCTGTGACAGCCATCGCTCATATTCCTGCGGTGTTTGCACGACCAGCGTGGCGAGCATCTTCGAATGGTCGGTGCCGCAATACTCGGCACAGAACACCTCGTAGCGACCGGTTTCGGTGGCGTTGAACCACAGCTGCGTATAACGCCCGGGCAACAGGTCCTGCTTGATTCGAAGGGCCGGAAAATAAAGGCTGTGGATCACGTCCTGCGAGATCATGTTCAACCGCACCGGACGACCTACCGGTACATGCAAGGTATTGATCTCGCGTTGGCCGCCGGGGTGCTGGAATTTCCACATCCATTGCTTGGCGACGACCTGGATCTCCATCGCGTCGGCCGGCGGCGTGCGCACCTCGTAATACAGCTTCGCCGAGACCAGATAGATGATCATCGAGCCGATGAAGGGCAGCACGATCCACGTCATTTCGACTTTCATGCTTCCCCGCGGGCGATGATCGCGGGGCACCTTGGTGCCTTTGCGGTAGCGCACGGCGAACAGGATGGTGAGCACGAACACCGGAACCACGAAAATCGTCATCATTCCAGTGAACGACCAGATCAGCCAGTCGATGCTGCTGGCGTGCTCGGAGGCGGTTTGCGGCCACAGCCGGAGGAATTCACCGTTCATCACCGCCCTCCCGCTTGCGCCGTTCACGCCACAAAGAAAGACCGATGAAACCGAGCAGCGCAACCGCCGTGCCGGTGCCAGCGACTTGCAGCGCGCCGATGACCCAGTTGTCATAACCGCCAGTGCGCGGGTTGTAGTGATAGCAGAGCAACAGCAGCTGATCGCTGAAGTCACCTACCCGCCCCTCGCCAGCATCCGTCAGTGCCAGCCGCAGATCATTGGGCTGATAACCGAGCCCATATAGCCACTGCACCAGTTTGCCGGACGGGCTCAACGTGGCGATCGCCGAGGCGTGTGCGTACTCCTCAATCTCCCCATCCCAGCGGTAACGAAAGCCCAGAGCGTCGCTGACCGGACGACTCGCCGTTTCTGGCCCCGTGAGCAGGTGCACGGCCTGCGAGCCAGCCAGCGCTGGCCAACGTCGAACCAGCTTGTCGCGCTCGGTGCGGGCATCGGCCGGTGTCTCGTGCGGATTGAAGCTATAGGCAATCACCACGTAATCCTTGCCGAGTTCGAACGGGACCGCGCCGAGCAGATTGAGCAGGCTCGCCAGCTGCGACCCGCATACGTTCGGGCAGCGGAAATAGACGGGCACCAGCACGGCTGGCCGACCGTCGAGCAATTCGGCAAGCGTGACCGACTCGCCGTTGTCATCGGTGAAGCGCACATCCAGCGGCACCTGCGCACCAGGCCGCGAATCGATGCCGGCGGCGGTGAAGGGATCGAATGGCTCGGCGGCATTCGTTGGGGCTGCCAGCATCAACGACCACAGCGCGACCAGGATCAGCAACAGGCGGCTCATTGGGGCTCAGCCCTTTGCTTGGCTTGCTGCAGCCGTCCATTCTGCTGATCGCCTGGCTCAGCCGGAGCAGGCCAGCCACGCTCGAGTAACAGGTCCCGCGCCCGCCCTAGCGGAATGCGTGCAATGCCCGCCTCGCGATCGACCCACGCGTATTGACGCAGCTGCTCTTCGCCTTCGCGCATCACCTGTTGCGCGTTGAGAAAGGGGTTGTTTTCCAGTCGCGGCGCCGGTGGGATGACCTTTTCGCGCTCGAGCGGTGTCACCAATGCATCGGGTGTCGACTCGTAGTAGCTGATCAACAATCCAACGCCCGTGAGTGAGACCGCTAACGCAGCCAGCAGGCCGAAGCCGATCACCAGCAATACCTTGACGTTGGCGTCGTGGTGCTCGAAGCCGTCCTCCTTGGATTGCGGATCGACCGGGACGCTCATGCGGGCCTCCTCGGCAGAATCATCAGCGCCATCAGCGCAGTCCCGGCGGCCACAGCGGCCAGCATGGCCAATCCGCTCGCCAGCGGATGCAGGCCCGACAGGCTTGCCAGGCTGAGCCAGGCGCCCTCGGCCAGCCCCAGCAGCAGCGTGCCGCCTGCGAGTACCGCCAGCGGCCAGCGGCGTTGCGAAAAAGGCCACCAAGTCGCGATGAATACCAGGCTCTGCAGCGCCACCAGCCAGGTCAGCAGCGGCCAGTCGTGTGCCCGGGTCTCATACCAGCGCACTTCTTCAGGCATGTTTCCGTACCAGACAATCAGGTACTGCATGAAGTGCAGGTAGATCCAGGCCAAGCTCGCGGCCGAGAGCAGGCCGCGCAGTACGCCCGGGCGGGAGGCCCCGGCGAACAGGCTGAACAGAATGCAGGCGGCGATCCCGGACAGCATCAGCCGGCCCAGCCATAGCAGGCCGAAGATGCTCGAAGCGAAGTGCGGCTCCATAGACTGCGCCCAGTCGAAGGCTGCCAGCGACACACTCAGCACCACCGCGATCAGCCCCAATCCTGCCCCCGCCGGGTTGCGCAACGTGGTCGGCAGCAGCCAGCGCGCCAGCGCCCACCACAGCCCGACATAGAGCAGCCCACGAACCAGGAAACTCGGCCACCACAACCACAGCCCGCGAAATCCACTGCTGTGCTGGTGCATCCATTCGTAGATCAGCCCCGCCCCGAACAGACCCGGAAGAACCATCAGCAGCAGCGCCGGCATGGCCCGGCTGGCGACCAACGTCCAAGGCCAAAGCTGGTCGCGGACGCTGCCGCTGATCGGCGCCAGCGAAAGACCAAGGGCCAGCGCGCCGAGCGGAATACCCGCAAGCCCCAGCAGGCTCGCCACAGCAGCGGCCAGTGTGTCGCGCGGCGCCAGCAGCAGCCCCAACCCGAATCCGATCACACCGACCGCTAGCGCCGTCCAGGCCATGGACCGCATCTTCATGGCAGGGCCTCCAGCTCGCGGCGATCTGCATCGGGCAGTTTGTCCACCTCGGCCGTGCGAGCGAGCTGCAAGCTACGGATGTGGGCGACGATAGCCCAGCGGTCGGCAGGTTTGACCCGTGCGGCATAGCTGTACATCACCCCGTATCCTTCAGCGATCACCTCGAGAAAATACCGATCCGCGGCCTGCACCAACCGCGGCTCGGCAAAATCCGGCGGCCTGGGGAAACCGCGGTTGACTACCGTACCGAGGCCATCGCCGGCGACCCCGTGACAGGGCACGCAGTTGATCCGATAGCGTTCTTCGCCGCGGCTGAGCAGTTCGGCCGTCAGCGCCGGGCGCTCGGCGAGTTGCGCATCCCAGGCCAACTCGCCGCGCGCCACCGTGCCCCGCGGGGGCGCCTGGTTGACTTTGCCGTCCGGGAAAAACTGGCTGGACTCCTGCGCATCGGCGCGCGGTTGTTTGGCCATCTGATCACAGCCGGCGAGCAGCACGAGCAGTACCAGCACCCATCGCATCAGGCAGGCACCTCGCTCACCGACACCGCCCGCTCGGCCAGCCATAAGGCGGTCCCGGCCTCGTCAAACAGCGGGTCGTCGGCGCGGATGCAGAGCAGAAAACGGTCGTCGGTGGCGCGACGGAAGGCTTCGGTCTCGAACAGCGGGTGATGCAGCAGCGGCAAACGGCAGAACAGCAGCAACCCCAGCAGCGCACCGATGGCGCCACCGGTGACCGTCAGCAGGAAGGTGATCACGGCAAAGCCCTGCAAGGCGATCAACGGCCGGCCGCCAATATCCAGTGGGTAACTGAGGTTGGCGTAAATCTGCATGCCCAGCCCCAGCCCGCCGCCGATCAACGCACCGATGATGCCGGCCCAGTAGGCCCGGTTGCTGCGCTGGCCGAGCAGCGGTTCCAGTTCCGGCAGCATGAACGGGCTATAGGCCTCCAGTCGCGTGTAGCCGGCCTCGCGCGCGGCGTATGCCGCCTCGAGCAAACGGTCCGGGTGGGCGAAGTCGGCGAGCATCCCGTAGCAGCGCTCAGTCATCGGAGCCTCCGCGATAGCTATGCAGAGCCTCTTTGACTTCAAAAGTCGAGACCATTGGCAGCAGCCGCATGAACAGGCAGAACGGCACGAGGAACAGCCCGAAGGTGCCAATGAACAACGACCAGTCCCAGGAGCTCGGGCTATAGCTTTGCCACATGGCGGGAAGAAAATCGCGCGTGGCCGGCACAATGATCAGCATCCAGCGCTCGCACCACATGCCGATCAGCACACCGACGGCGATCGCAAACAGCGCCTTGCCGTTGCGCCGCACCTGTGGCCACCAGAGCGCTTGCAAGCAGACCAGATTGAAGAAGATCGCTGCCCACCAGCTCCAGGCCATGGGTCCGGTCATGCGCGCCATGGCCATGGCGATCTCGTGTTCTTTGCCCGAATAGAACGCAATGAAGGTGTCGGCGAAATAGCCGTAGGCAGTCATCCAGCCACTGGCGAGCAACAGGATGCCGAGCACATCCAGGTGCTTCACGGTGATCAGCAACTGCCAACCAAAAAAATGCCGCAGGCCGATGGCAATGACGATCACCAGGGCGAAGCCGGAAAAGATCGCGCCAGCGACGAAGTACGGCGGGAACACCGTGGAATGCCAGCCGGTTTCGGGCGCGAGGTCGAGCAGAAACGAATAGCCACTGGACACCGAAAACACCAGCGGCACGGCTAACAGCGCGATGAAACGATAGGCACGCCTCCAGTGGGCCCAGTGCGAAGATGCACCGCGCCAGCCAAGCGCCAGCAGGCCATAGAAAAGCTTATAGCGCCGTTTGCGCGCATGGTCGCGGGCTGAGGCGAAGTCCGGAATCGAGCCGATGTAGATGAATATCACCGAGACCGATAGATAGCCGAGCACGGCGAAGAAGTCCCAGGCGGTCGGGCTTTTGAACTGCGGCCACAACTCCATGGTGTTCGGGTAAGGCGCGCTCCAGTAGAACAGCCACGGCCGGCCCAGGTGCAGGATCGGATAGATCCCCGCGCACACCACCGCCATGATGGTCATCAGCTCGGCCAGACGATTCAGCGAGTTGCGCCACGGCCGGTTGAGCAGCAGCAACATCGCCGAGATGAAGGTGCCCGCGTGGCCAATGCCCAGCCACCACATGTAGTTGAGGATCGGGAATCCCCAGTTCACCGGGATGTTATTGCCGAACACCCCGACTCCACGCCATAACACCACCGCTGCCGAGGCAACGAACAGCCCTAGCAACAGGCAACTGAAAATGAACAGAGCCCACCAGGCGCGGCGATACGGGGCGAAGTCCACGGGGATGGTGAGCACCCGGTCCGAAACCTCGCCGAGCGGCATCTGCCTCGGCAAGAAATGCGGGGTATCGGCGCCCAGGTAGCATGGTTCGGCGTTAGCGCGGCTCATGGCTCGCCCTCGACGACCTTGGGCAGTTCGACCACGCCGAGATAGGTCGTCTTGGGCCGAGTCCCTACCTCCTCGAGCAGTGCATAGTGACGCTTGGTGTCGCGCCCTTCTCGAACGCGCGCGCTGGGATCGGAGAGATCGCCGAAGACAATCGCCTGGGTCGGACAACTCTGCTGACAAGCGGTCTGCACCTCGCCGTCGGCAACTGGGCGGTCCTCGATCCGGGCGGCGATGCGCGCCCCGCTGATGCGTTGAATGCAGTAGGTGCACTTCTCCATCACGCCGCGTGAGCGCACCGTGACGTTGGGATTGCGTTGATGCTGGATAGACGGTTCATCGTCGCCAGTCCAGTCGAACCAATTGAAGCGTCGCACCTTGTAGGGACAATACGACGAGCAGGTACGGGTACCGATGCAACGGTTGTAGATCTGCTCGTTGAGCCCGTCCGGGCCGTGCACCGTGGCGTTGACCGGGCAGCCGACCTCGCACGGTGCCTGTTCGCAATGCATGCAGGGCACCGGCTGGAACGTCGATGACTCAGGCTCGGCCGGATCGCCCTTGTAATAGTGATCGACCCGCAGCCAGTGCATGTTGCGACCCATCGCGACCTGTTCCTTACCAACCACTGGGATGTTGTTCTCAGCTTGGCAGGCGACGACACAGGCGTTGCAGCCGATGCATTGATCAAGGTCGATGGTCATTCCCCAGACCGGCTCGCTCGGTGGCGTGGGCGGATAGAGCGTTTTCGCCTGCTCGAAGCGGTACAGCGGCTCCGTCGGCACTTTCTGATAAGCCTCGTTGCGGGGCTCGCTCTTGATGATGTCCTTGCCCTGCGGGAGGTGGAACGGCTGGGTCGTGGCCAGCGGCATGAACTCGCCAGTCTTCTCCAGCGTGGCGCCGCGCCGCAGCCAGGGATCAGCGGCCGTGCGCAACGGCGCAAGGTCATAGCCGAGACGGTCGGCGACACGTCCGGCGCGGGTGCGCCCATACCCGGCGTACAGGCTGAGGGTGCGCTCGGCATGGCCCGGCATGATCCAGGCCGGTCCGATCACCACTCGCTGGTCGAGCGTGACCCGCACCAAGTCGCCATTGGACAGCCCATACTCTTCGGCCAGCTTCGGTGCGATGCCGATGACGTTGTCCCAGGTGAGCTTGGTGATCGGTTTGGGCAGCTCCTGCAACCAGCCGAGGTTGGCCAGCCGTCCGTCCCACACGCTGGGGTCTGGCAGGAAACGCAGGGTCAAACCCTCTACCGGCGCCGGCGGCGCCTCCCAGGTGATTGGCGCCGCCTCGACTGTCAGCGCAGGCAACGCCGTATCGGTGATGAAGCCCCGCTCCAGTGCCTGTCGCCAGGCGGTGTCGTCGAGTGTCTGCCAGGTCTTGCGCAGTTCAGCGCGGCCATCGGGGTTGAGGTCGCCCTGCATCAGCGCCAGCACCTCGGACAAGGTGCGGCTGCTGTAAAACGTGCGCACCAGCGGCTGACCGAGGCAGACGCTGCCATCGGCGGCGCGCGAGTCGTGCCAGCCATCGAGGTCATGGGTCAAAGGCAAATGCCAATGGCTGTAGGCAGCCGTCTCGTCGTAATAGAGGCCGGCATGAATGCGCAGCGGCACCTGATCGAGTAGCTGTACGAACGCGATATCAGCCGGCGCTGTGTCGAGCGGATTGCAATCGAGCATGAGCAGCGCGTCGACCTGATCGCTGCGAATCGCCTCGGCCAGCGCCGGCAGGTCGCCCAGACGTTGGCCGCCCGCCTCGAGCCAAACCACCGGCTCACTGTAGGTGAGCGTGTTGCCGACATTGCCCAGCCGCTGATTGAGCCGGTGTACAGCCGCCTGAACCGTCAACGGTGTGCACTCGCCGGCAGTGACCAGGCAGCGCCCAGCGCGAGCCTTGAGCGCGTTGGCAACGGCCTCGATCCAGCGTTGGCGCTCCTTCGGCAGCGGCTGGGCCGGCCCATCGCCCTCGCCCAGTGCGGCAGCCAAGGCCTGTACGTAGGCCTGCAGAGCTTCCGGTTCGATGCGTTTACGCTCGCTGGCTTTGGCGCCGGTGAGTGTGGGCACCGATTCAACCACCAGCAAGCGCGCTTCACCTTCGCCCCCGGCCGCCTTGCGCTTGCGTTCGCCCCAGCGCACCGCATGCGGAAGTTCTTGGGGCCCAGCGCCGAGCCAATCGTGCTCGAAGCTCAGCACCCACTCCGCCGCCTCGAAGTGATATCGGGTCTCGACCGGACGACCAAAGCTGCGCTCGGCGGCCCGGTAGTGATCACCATCGAACGGCTCGTGCCGATACAGCCTGGCCTCGGGCCAGCGCTGCAGCAACTCGCCGAGCTGACGCTGCAATGTTGGCGAGCTGTGTGCGCCAAGCAGCAGATGCAGGCCGCGACCACGCTGACGATCAAGGCGTTCGGCCAGGCGGCTAACTTCGAGCTGGAAACTGTCCCAGGTGGTGTCGACGCCCTTGAAACGCGGCGCCTGCGACCGATCCGGGTCGTATAGCTGGAGGATGGCCGCTTGAATGATGGCGGTGCTGGCACCGCGGCTGAGCGGGTGATCCGGATTACCCTCGAGCTTGGTCGGGCGGCCGACATGCGTGCGGCCAAGGACTGGCTGGGCATAGCCGGCAAAGGTCACTGCGGTGGCGTACCACTGCGCTTCGCCGGGAATAATCTTTTCCGGCTGGAGGACGTAGGGGACTCCCTGCTCCGGCTTGCCGCAGCCGGCCAGCCCCGCCATTGCCATTGAGGCGCCCATTACCTGCAGAAAGCGACGGCGGTCCATCTGCGGGGCGATCGATGGAAACTCCGCCTCGACGAATGCGGCGAACGCGGGCTCGTCCGCCAACTGCTCGAGACTGCGCCAATAACGCGGTCCGCGCTCGCCCTCCAGGCGCTCGCGAATCGCCTTCCAGTCGAGGGGCGTGCGGTCCTGTGGTTGGGCGTCGAATCGATCGGTCATGGCCTACCTATGGCATGTATAGCAATGGGTCAGGTTGCCATCGCCGATGTGGTGCTTGCGCATCAACGCCTTGCCAAGCTCGCGCCGGTCGCCCTTGTACGTCCAGCTCATATCGGTAACCGCATCGCGCGGTCGCAAGCGTGGCGCCGGGTCCTGATGGCAATCGAGGCACCAGCTCATGCTGAAGGTTTCGGCCTTGCGCATCAGCGGCATGCTGTCGACCTGCCCATGGCATTCGGCACATCCCACGCCGGCGTTGACATGCACGCCGTGGTGGAAGAACACGTAATCCGGCAACTCGGCCACCCGGTTCCAGCGTAAGGGTTCGCCCTGCGCCAGGCTCTGGCGAACCGGTGCAAGCATTTCTGCACCGGTCCATAGCTGCGAGTGGCAGCTCATGCAGGTATGCGTCGGCGGCAGCCCGGCCACGGCACTGGTTTCGACATTGTCGTGGCAGTAGCGACAGTCGATCTGCAACGCACCTGCGTGATGCTCGTGGCTGAATGGCACCGGCTGATGAACGGTCCAGCCCTTGTCCGTGGTGTAGTCCGAGCGCGACAAGATCACGAAAGCCACGAACAGAAGCGCCAGTCCGCCGAACAATCCGAACAGGGCCAGCCGTAACCACATATCGGCTGTTCGGCTAAACAGTTGGGCCATCTGATGAGTGACATCCTGATGTATCTATGTGTGTCTGGCCGCCCAGCGATGGATGAGTTCCCCAGCAGCGTCCTTACTTGCACAAAACGTAAGGGAACATTTTCCTGGGCCGATCAGTCACCTAAAGATAAAAGAACCCACTCTCCGCCACGTCAAAAAAAACACCGGGGCGGAAGACCGAGGAATCGACGCATCCGCCGGACCGTGCCGGCGCAGGCCAGGACGCCAATACCCATCCGACAACAACAACGGAGGCCTGATGACCAACTGCACGATCAACTTCGACGGCACGCCGCTGAACGGCGAAGCCGATACCCCGCTGATCGACTTCCTGGCCAGCCATGACATTGACCTGCCCCACGTCTGCTATCACCGTGCACTCGGCTCGCCGCAGACTTGCGACGTCTGCTGGGTGCAGGTCGACGGCGAACTGGTGCGCGGCTGCACGTTGAAGGCCCGCGACGGGTTGGAGATCACCAGCCAGATCGCCGAAGCCCGTGCCGCGCGCGAAGAAGGCATGGACCGGCTGGTAGCCAAGCATGAGCTGTATTGCACCCTATGCGAGCACAACACCGGCGACTGCACGCTGCATAACACCTATGCGCAGATCAATCCGCCGATCCAGCGCTACGAATTCAAGCGCAAGCCCTACGAGAAAGACCATTCCAACCCCTTCTACACCTACGATCCCGACCAGTGCATCCTGTGCGGTCGATGTGTCGAGGCGTGTCAGAACGTCGAGGTCAACGAGACGTTATCGATCGACTTCAACATGGACCATCCGCGCGTGCTCTGGGATGGTGGCAAGCCGATCGACGATTCGAGCTGTGTGAGTTGCGGCCATTGCGTCACCGTCTGCCCCTGCAACGCGCTGCTGGAAAAAACCATGCAGCCAGACGCCGGTCCGTTCACCGCGCTGCCGCAGGACGTCAAGCGACCGATGATCGACATGGTCAAGAAGCTCGAGGAAACCATCGGTGCGCGGCCGATCACCGCCATCTCGAAGATGGACATGCACTGGCGCCAGCCGGAGATCAAGCGCACCAAGACGGTGTGCACCTACTGCGGCGTGGGCTGCTCGTTCGAGATGTGGACGCGTGACCGGCATATCCTCAAGGTGCAGCCGGTGGTCGATGCGCCGGCCAACGGCATTTCCACCTGCATCAAAGGCAAGTTCGCCTGGGATTTCGTCAACGATCCCAAGCGTCTAACCACCCCGCTGATCCGCGACAACGGAAAGTTTCGCGAGGCCAGCTGGGACGAGGCGCTTGACCTGGTGGCCCATCGCCTGCTGCAGATCCGCGATACCCATGGCCCGGACAGCATCGGCTTTATCGGATCGAGCAAGGCCAGCAACGAAGAGGCATACCTCACACAGAAGATCTGCCGCGCGATTATCGGCACCAACAGCGTCGACAACTCTTCGCGCTACTGTCAGAACCCGGCGACCAAGGGCCTGTTCCGCACGGTCGGCTACGGTGGCGATGCCGGCACCATTGAGGACATGGAAAAAGCCGATCTGATTGTTATCGTCGGCAGCAACCTGTCCGAGAACCACCCGGTGATCGCCTCCAAACTGAAGGCGCAGAAGAAGCACCGCGGGCAGAAGTGGGTGGTGTTCGACCCACGCAAGCACGAGATGGCCGAGCGCGCCGACCTGCACCTGCGACCGAACTCCAGCACCGACATAGTCTGGGCCTCGGCACTGTCGCGCTACATGTTCGAGCACGGCTATGCCGACACCGAATTCCTCAACACGCGCGTCAACCAGATCGAGGAATACAAGCAGTCGCTCGCGCCCTTCACCATGGAGTTCGCGGCCGAGGTCACCGGTATCGCGAAAGAAAAACTGATCGAGGCTGCCGAACTGATCGGGCAGGCAAAAAGCGTGTGCCTGCTCTGGGCCATGGGCATCACCCAGCACAGCCACGGCTCGGACACCAGTACAGCGCTGTCGAACCTCCTGCTGGTAACCGGCAACTACGGCCGCCCCGGCACAGGCGGCTACCCCATGCGTGGCCACAACAACGTGCAGGGCGCCAGCGACTTCGGCTGTTTAAAAAACATGTACCCCGGCTACGAAAAGGTCACCGAGGAAAAGAACCGCGACAAGTGGGCCAAGGCCTGGGGCGTGCCGAAGGAGAAACTGTCGCTGGAAAAAGGCAACGACAATTTCACCATGGTCCAGGGCGCCGACGAGGGCTCGGTCAAGGCGATGTTCATCATCGGCGAGGAGACCGCATTCTCCGATGCCGACAGCCGAAACGTGCATAGCGGCTTCGAAAGCCTCGATTTCATGGTGGTACAAGACATCTTCATGAGCCGTACCGCCGAGTTCGCCGACGTGGTGCTGCCCGCTTCTCCGTCGGTGGAAAAGGACGGCACCTTCACCAACACCGAGCGGCGCATTCAGCGCTTCTATCAGGTGCTGCCACCCCTGGGAAATAGCCGACCTGACTGGCAGATCCTCACCGATCTCGCCAAGCGCATGGGCCATGACTGGGGTTACACCCACCCGAGCCAGATCATGGAAGAGGTGGCCGGTATCGCCACCATGTTTCAGGGCATCAGTTACGAACGGCTCGAAGGCTGGCAGTCGCTGTTCTGGCCGATGCAAACTGACGGTAGCACCACGCCGCTGCTCTATACCGAGCGTTTCCACACCGACGATGGCAAGGCCGTGCTCTTCCCGCTGGAATGGAAGCAGCCAGCCGAGTCGGCCGACAGCGAGTACGACATCATGCTCGACAACGGCCGGATGCTTGAGCAGTTCCAAGGGACCAACCAGACCGGTCGCGGGCCACGCATCTGGTCCCAGGCGCCAAACTGGTTCGTCGAGGTCAGCCCAGAGCTGGCTGCCGAGCGCGGCATTGAAGATGGCACCTGGGTGCGCGTGACCTCACGGCGCGGTTCGGTGGAAGTGCGCGCGACGGTGACCGACCGGGTCGCCGGCAAGACGCTGTTCATGCCCATCCACCAGGGCAAGCCAGGCCTGAACCTGCTTACCGGCGAGCACCACGACCCCGACGTGAACACGCCGGCCTACAAGGAAACGGCGGTGAAGCTTGAGGTACTGCCGAAAAAAGGCGAACCGCCGCTACCGTCGAACAACTTCCGCCACGCCACGCGCACCCCGAACGATGGCGTGCCCGTAGAGGTGAAGTGGTACCGCGACGACTATGTCGCGCCGCCCGCCCAAGCCCCGCATCCGGAGAGATTCTGATGGCCCAACGATTGAACTACGAGGTCAAGCCAACCCCGATCGGCCCCACTGCCAGGGAAGAGCTCGACACCTTGCTGGAAACGCTGCATCAGGGCGGAGTGTTGCGGCTGGCCAACGACCTGGCCGGTTCGCAGCACCAGGTACTCAAGGTGCTGATTGACGGGCTGAGCAAGGAAGGCTCGCTAAACGCCATGCAGAACCTGTCGATTCTCGGCATGGCGCTGTCCCGTATCGAGCCGGCGCAGTTCTACAAGATCGTGTTTGCGCTCCAATCGGCGTTTGGCGCCGTCGGGCGCTACAAGCCGGATGACAAGCACGACGAGGCGCCGGGCGTGACTGGTGCCTACAAGATGCTGCATGACGACGAATTGTGGGCGGCACTGATGCCGATCATCGATGGGTTGAAGACCTTCGCCAGCGGCCTGGACAAGGAAGCGGAAAAGCCGATCACCGCCTTCAGCGGCAAGCAGACCGACCAATGAGGCGAAGCGGTCCGGACCGTCACCGCTCACGCCAGGCAAGCAATTGCCTGGCGAAATCCTGCAGATACTCACCACGCGGCGATCACGGCGCGGTACAGCGATACCAGCCGCGATAGCCGACGCGCAGGCCCTGCTCCAACTCGAACAGCATATCGGCCTCACGTAGTTCGGTCGGCCGGGCTTCGTCTCCTGCGTTCGCCGGCTGGATCTTGACCGACAGGCCATCGCCATTTAGAGCGAAACCACCGGCTTGAGCCCGCTGCGCCGCAAGCTTGACCAGCCGGCCATGAATTTTCACTACACCCTGCCCCACGTTATTCCCGGTGCTCTGCAGAGCTACCACGGGTGGGCTTTCTGCGGTGTAGGCAAAGATGCACTGCGGCCCTGTACCCAACACCTTGTCGACTTCGGCCGCTTCCAGTGTCTGCGGATCGATGGTTGGAATATCAGGCGTATTTACCGCTTCACGCGCCCCGACCACCTCTGGCGACGGATCGCTCATCAGCGGCTTTTCAACGCCCTCTCCTTGCGCAGGGTCACCACAGGCGGTCAGCAACAATGCAGCGAGCGGCATGAGCAGTTTCCAAGCGGGCGAACGCTGGCCGCTCCGGTGCAGATAAAGACACATCAGTCGACCCTCTCAAGTTCGTTGATCAGGTATTTCATTTCCGAGATTTCGCGACGCTGCGCCGCGATGATTTCATCGGCCAGTTTGCGCACCCGCGGATCGGAAATCTGTGCGCGCTCGCTGGTCATGATTGCGATCGAATGATGGGGGATCATGGCTTTCATGTATTCGGCATCACCGACGGTGACCTGGCTACGGACCAACCAGAGCGTCAACACAAACACAACGACACTGCCGATATATATAGCGATATTGACGCGCTTGTTCTGATACATGCTCAGCATGAAACTGAGCATGATGACGGCCATGACGGCCCCCATTAACAACGCCATCCAGACGCGGGTTTCGCTCCAGAGCACATGCTCGAATGCGTAAGTATTCAAATACATCAAGCCGAACATCACGACTGTCGAAGTTGCGATCATGGCGGCGAAGCGCCAGTAAGACATCTGCATCATCGTTTTCCTCTAGTGCTGACCGGACAGCAACAGGCGAAAGCCTGACTGGCCAGGCGCAGCGGCCTGCATCAGTGACTTGATTCGTGACTTCAAAGCCGGGCCATGTGCATCAGCACCGACAGCCATGCGTGAGCAACAGGTTGACGATTCCATGCGATAGCTCGAAAAAGCTGTTTGGTGACGCACCGATGCGGCGCCGCGGTACGACCTGCTCCACAGTGCTCAGGCGCCCTGCCCCCAGTTCATCTCCAATCCGCCGTCGATGACGAAGTCCTGTCCAGTGACGTAGTCCGATTCGGGGCTGACCAGATAGAGCGCCAGTTCCGCCACTTCTTCAGGCTTGCCGGGGCGGTGCCAGGGTATGCGTGGCATTTCCTCCTCGCGCTTCTTGGGATCGTCGACGCGCTCCATGGTCATGGGCGTGCGGATCAGGCCGGGTGCTATGGCGTTGACGTTGATCTTCATCGGCGCCAGCTCCATGGCCAGACTGCGGGTCATCAGCAATAGCCCTCCCTTCGCAGCGCCGTAGGCGACGTTTTTAGGACTGGGAATGGCGTCGTGTACCGATGTGATGTTGAGCAGCTTGCCACCGCCACCTTCGCTCTGGCGGCGCGTGACGAACTCGCGTGCGCAGAGGAACGGCCCGTAGAGATCGGTCTTGAGCACCTGATCGAACTCATCGAGGGTCAGCTCGGTGAAGGCCTTGCTTTTGCCCATGCCGGCATCATTGACGAGGATATGCGGCACGCCCAGCTGAGCATCCACCGCCTCGAACAGTGCCTTGACGCTCGCCTCGTTGGTAACGTCGAGTTGGCAAACGATGCAGCGGCCGCCGGCCTCACGCACCCGTTCGGCAGTGGCCTGCGCGCCTTTTTCGTCGGTGTGCCAGGTCACTGCAACATCTGCCCCTTCGCGGGCGAAAGCGGTGGCCATGGCCTGTCCTATGCCTGAATCGGAACCTGTGATGACGGCGATCTTGCCGGTGAGTTTGCCCATTTAGCACCTCCAGATAGAGTGGGATGGCCCGGCTATGTCCGGCCGGGCTTCGGCAGGTATAGGGTTGGGACCGGCCGTAGCCGCAGGAGACGCCGCCCTTTCGTCGCCACAAAGCGTGGGCCGCCGGACGGCAAGCGCCAAGGTTTACCGGCCAAGGATGTGGAACGAAAGAAGCGTCGTGGCATGCAGTCCAGACGGCGGGCCCGCTCAGGCCCGGGGGTTGAGGTAGCGCTCGAACCAGTCGCGCGCAGCGTCGGCGGCCAGCTCCAGCGTGCCGGGTTCATCGAACAGATGAGTAGCGCCGGATACCACCGTCAACGCTTGCTCGCAGCGCAGGCGATCACTGACCTCGCGGTTGAGGCGCAGCACCACATCATCCTCGCTGCCAACGATCTGCATGGTCGGGACACGCACCTGGTCCAGTGCGTCGCCAGCCAGATCCGTACGGCCACCGCGCGAGACCACCGCCTGTCATGCGACGCCCATCGCCTGCATCGCATCGAGTGGAACAGCGCCCGACGTGCCCGGTCTGCTGATCATCAGCAACCTTACAAGGGGGCCCATCATGGCCGCGTCGGCCCGGGAACGCTTGCAACAATTCGCCCGCCAGCAGGCGGTCGCCCCGCGCGAGGACATCACGGCCGCTCTGCGCGAAGCCGCCGAGCCGCTGCCCGATATCGACAGCGAAGCCTTCGGTGCGCTGTTCGACCGTTTCGGCAATGCTCGCGTGGTGCTGATCGGCGAGGCCAGCCACGGCACCCACGAGTTCTACCGGGCACGTGCGGCCATCACCCGGCGGCTGATCGAGCAGCACGGGTTTACCATCGTCGCCGCCGAGGCCGACTGGCCGGACGCCGGGCAGATCGACCGCTACGTACGTGACCTCGGCCCCTCGGCCTGGCGCGAGCGGGCCTTTGCGCGCTTCCCGACCTGGATGTGGCGCAACGCTGAAGTCGCCCAGTTCGCCGGCTGGCTGCATGGTTACAACCAAACCCTGGCGAAGACCCGGCGCGTGGAGTTTCGCGGGCTGGACGTCTACAGCCTGTGCCATTCGATCGGCGAAGTGCTGGGCTACCTCGAACGCACGGACCCGCAGCTGGCCCAGGAGGCACGCGAGCGCTATGCCTGTTTTTCGCCCTGGCAGGGCGAGCCGGCGATGTACGGCCATCTGGTCGAACGCGACGGCAAAACGCCCTGCGAGGACGTCGTCGCTGATCAGCTCGAACAGTTGCTAGGGCAGCGCCTGGCACGCTTCGCCGAAGATGACGAGGCCTTCTTCGACGCGACGCAGAACGCCCGCGTCATCCGCAGTGCCGAGCAGTACTACCGGGCGATGTACCGCGGTCGCGCGGAATCCTGGAACCTGCGTGATCGGCACATGTTCGACACGCTTCGTGCACTGCTCACACACCGTGGCAAGGACGCGCGGGCGGTGGTGTGGGCGCATAACTCACATATCGGCGATGCCCGCGCGACCGGTATGGGCTGGGGGGGTCGTTTCAACCTGGGCGAGCTGTGCCGCATCGCCTTCGGCAAGGCAGCGGTGCTGCTCGGCATGGGCACCGACCGCGGCCAGGTCGCCGCTGCCGATCACTGGGACGGCGAAATGCATATCAAGGATGTGCTGCCTTCGCGCGCCGACAGTTGGGAAGGCCAGTTCCTGCGCGCCGGCATCCCGGCCTCGCTGACCGACTGGCGCGGCGCGGAGCGACAAGCGTTGCGTGAGCTGCTCGCCGAACCTCTGCTGGCGCGGGCCATCGGCGTGATCTATCGGCCTCAGACCGAGCGCCAGGGCCATTATTCGCAGGCGGTGCTCTCCGAGCAGTACGACGCCTACCTGTGGTTCGAGCAGACCCGCGCCGTCACCCCTCTTCCCGGTCGCCCCGCCACAGGCGGCGAGGACGACACCTTTCCTTTTGGAGTCTGACCATGCGCCAGTTTCAGCTTGCTTCCCCGTTGTTCGCCGACCGTCGAGAGGCCGGCCAAACCTTGGTCAAGGTGCTGCGCCCAATGCTCGATGAAACGCCGGTGGTGCTCGCCCTGCCGCGCGGCGGCGTGCCGGTCGCCTTCGAGATAGCCCAAGCCTTCGACGCGCCGCTGGATCTGGTAATGGTGCGCAAGATCGGCGCGCCCGGACATGAGGAGTACGCCGTGGGTGCGGTGGTGGACGGCGCCGACCCGCGCTGGGTGATGGACGAAGCGGCACTCGATTACTTCGCCGCATCGCCCGACTGGTTCGAGCAGGAAAAGGCCCGCCAGCTGAAAGAAATCAAGCGCCGGCGTGCGATTTACACAGCCGGTCGCCCGCCGATATCGCTGGCCGAACGGGTCGTGGTGGTCGTCGATGATGGGGTTGCCACCGGCAACACGGCCAAGGTTGCGCTGCTGGCGCTGGCCGATGTGAAACCGCGCCGGCTGATCTTCGCCGCGCCGGTCGGTGCCGAGCAATCGCTGGCCTTGCTGCGACCGCTGGTCGACGAACTCGCCTGTCCCTTCGCGCCCGAGCCGTTCCGCGCCGTCGGCCTGCACTATGAGCGTTTCGATCAGACCACCGATGAAGAGGTCATCGAGCTACTCGAGCGCTCCAACCAAGGTCGCGTTTAGTCTCGACGGGTTGGGCCGAAGGCGGCAACATCACCCAACTACGCTGGCGCGCTTACCTTTTGATTCGCCAGCGATTCAGCCGCTCGGCCCAGGCCAGCATCCGTGCGGATCGGTGCTGTTGTCGCCAGATCTCGGCGGCCCTTCGCAGCACTTCGCCCTGGGTCGGGCTGAGCTGGACGGTGTCGCCCAGCTTGTTCAATCCGAGTTTGTGCTTCATCGCTACGACGAACCCGGCAAGCGTTTCGCTCGCATGCTCGCCGACGATGGTGACGCCGAGGATGCGATCCTTGTTCTGCTCGGTGAGCACCTTGACGAATCCCTGTCCGGCGCCTTCGACTACCGCCCCGGCCAGTGTCGTCAGATCGAGCCGGGTGGTCTCGAATTCAAGCTTCAGCTCCCGCGCCTCATGCTCGGTCAATCCGACGGTGGCCATCTCCGGGGAAGTGAAGACGGCGCGAGGTATCACCCGGTCGCTTACGACGAACCGTTTGAGCCCGCCGAATAGCGCATTGAACGCGGCGTACCAGGCCTGGTGCTCGGCGACATAGGAAGCCCCGTAGGGTCCGGCGACGCTGCCGACTGCGTAGATGTTCGGATATCGCGTGGCGAGATATTCGTCCGCCTCCAGCGTGCCGTCATCGCCGCAATCGAGCTTCAAGGCCTCCATTCCCAGCCCCTCGACATCGGCCTGCTGACCGAGCATCAACAGGACCTGATCGAAGGGCAGCGACTGCTCGTCGCCTTCGCCGGCCCGGCAAACCAACCGACGTGTGCCGTCGATGATCTCGACCCGCTGCGCCGTCAGGCCAAGCCGCAGGTCGACGCCATCTGCGATCAGCGCGGCGGTCAGTGCCTGGGCGGCTTCGACATCCTCTTGATCGAGCAGGCGCTCCTCTTCGCAGACCAGGGTGACTTGGCAACCCAGACGTTGAAAGAGCTGGGCGAACTCGCATGCCCCTGCCCCGCTGCCGAGCACCAGCAGCCGGTCGGGGCGCTCACGCAGTTGCAGCAGGGTGTCGCAGGTCAGCGGCTCGACCGCCTCAAGACCGGGGATCGGCGGCGGCCACGGCCGACTGCCGGTGGCGATGACCACGGCGCGGGTGGTCAGCGTGCGTCCGCCTGCTTCAACCGTCCAGGGCGAGCTGAGCCGCCCTTCGCCCTCGATCACTTCGACGCCGAGGCGCGAGTAATGCTCGACCGACGCATCATGACGGGCGGCCTCGGTCAGCTGCTGCACCTGCTTCATCAGCCCGGCGAACGCTTCGCCCGACGGCTGGCCGTCATGCCTGGCGTGAATGCCGCTCACCAGACGCCGAAAGGCCTTGGTCGGCACGCCGCCTTCATGCATGGCCACACCGCCGAGGCGCTCGCGCTCGACCAGGCAAACCTGCGCCTTGAGCGAGGCGGCGGTGCGCGCCGTCGCCAGCCCGCCCGTGCCGCCACCGATCACTACCAGGTTGTAATCGAAGCGTTCGGGCTTGCGCCAGCCGCGGTAAACCTTGCGCCCCTTGTAGTAGGTCAGCAGTCGTGTCGCGATGAGCGGGAACACTGCCAGCAGCACCAGTGTGCTGATAATGCTTGGCGACAGAATGCCGGACAGCGAGCGCAGGCCGACCAGTTTTTCGCCCGCGTTCACGTAGATGGCATTGCCGGGCAGCATCCCCAGTTGGGTAGTCCACCAGAAGGTCCACAGGTTGATCCGCGTCAGGCCCAGCGCCGGGTTCAGCAGCACGAAGGGCACTATCGGAATCAGCCGCAGCGAGACGAGGTAGAAGCTACCGTCGCGTGCCAGCCCTTTGTTGATCCCGGCGATCTGCTTGCCGAAGCGCTTCTGCACCCAATCGCGCAGCATGAAGCGGCTGATGAGCATCGCAACCAGCGCGCCAACGTTGGAGGCGAAGGACACCAGCACGGTGCCTTCTATCAAGCCGAACAAGGCGCCGGCGAGCAGCGTCAGCACCACCGTACCGGGAAACGACAGCGCGGTGAGCGCGGCGTAGACGGCGAAGAACACCCCACCGGCCCACCACGGATGGGCCTGCACCTGTCCGTGCAGGGCGCCGCTGTGCGCCTTGATCGATTCGAGGGTGAGGTATTGGCCGAGATCGAAAATGAAAAAGCATGCAACCGCCGTGATCAGCAGGGCGAGGATGATCCATCGGCTGGTTTTCATCCGTACACGGCCCCCGTCGGCTCAAAGGCGAACCTGGGCAAGACGCTATGGCATTCGGCAGCAAGGTTTGGGCAAGACATCGATGAAGCACTCTGTATACGGCTCCTGCTTGGAGCTTCGAGGCGCCTCGACGTTCCGGCGAACGGTTGCCGAGCGGGTCGCGGACAGTTACGAGACGGTCTCCTCCGCACGCTACGCTGGCCGATGGTCATCTACGAGACAGCGCTGCGCCACCTCGCACGCCGCCGGCTGCCGTGTGTCAGAGCGCCCGGTCGAAAAAAGTGTCGAGTCCGTAGCGCTGCGCCTGGGTCACGGTATAGGCGCGCACTTCTTCAGGCCAGTCGACTGCCTTCACCACGCTCAAGCTACGGAGCATGGGAAATAGCGTGACGTCATCCCAGCGCGGTTGCTGATGGGTCGGAGTCAGGTCGATGAGCTCCGGCAATCGCCTCAGCTGTGCTTCGACCTCGCGCGCTTTGGCCTCAGTGTTGGCCAGCGCTTCGTCGAAGTCGCCGATGGTTTCGGTTTTTTTCTTGCGGAAATGCTCGTATGCCGAAAGGCTGGCGAACTCCTTCAGACCGATCTGCGTCCAGCGCGGGTAACCGAGGTATTGCAGGTTTGGTACAAAAGGCTCGAGCCATTCGTTCAGTGCAGCGGTATCCGGCTCCTGGATCATGGGTTGGCCGTCGAGATAATCGAGGTATTTGACGATACCCATGCTGTCGGCCATCGGCGTGTCGTCATCACGCACCAGCACCGGTATCTGGTGCTTGCCGATCAGGCGGGTGATGGTCTGCTCGTCATCGGCGGGCAACACCACACGCTCGGCTTCGATCCCTTTCATGTTCAATGCCATGCGTACTCGGGCACTGAAGGGACAGTGGTCGTAGTAATAGAGCTTCATCGTTCACCTCCGCACTGGGTTCAAGGAAATGACCGGAACAATCGTTTACGGTTTTGCCTTTCAGCCACAAACCGACAAGAGGGGACGGCACGAGGGCCCCGGAAACTGGGTTATTCCTGTCGTTTTTGCCCTCCGCATCCATCGCTCTGAGGAAGCGCGTCCCTAAAAAACCTGGCGTTGACGATGGTCGATCCACTCCGCCGAAGGCGCACCCCACAACGATGCGGCGCAGGCCAGTCTCTCCTGCCCGATGGGCGGAACCTGGCCGGACGGGGTCGTTCTACTGAAATACCGATCAAATCAGCCAACGAGGAACCGCTCATGCCCGCACTCTCCGCCACTCCCGATTGCTGCTGGACTGCCAACGCGCAACGCGGCGACTTTCCCCGGCTGACCGGGCACACCGAATGCGACGTCGTCGTAGTGGGTGCCGGCATCGTCGGGCTGAGCGCCGCCATGGTGCTATGCGAGGCTGGCAAGTCCGTCGTGGTGTTGGAAGCGCGCGAGGTTGGCCGACAGGTAACCGGTCGCTCGACGGCTAAGGTCACCACCCAGCATGCGCTCATCTACCGGCACATGATCGACACCTTTGGGCAAGAATTGGCGCAGTGCTATGCCGATGCCAATCGTGAAGCCGTGGAGCGGATCCGCGATTGGGTCGAAACCCACCACATCGACTGCGATTATCAACGGCAGTCCGCCTTCGCCTACGCCTGCTCCGAGCAATGGAGGCCGGCCATCGAGCAAGAAGCCGAAGCGGCGCGTTGCCTCGGGTTTGCCGCACGGGTGTGGGAGCATGCGCCGCTGCCCTTCGAGACCGCCGGCGCGCTGGAATTTCCAGACCAGGCGCAATTCAACCCGGCCAATTATTTGGTCGGCCTTGCCGCTGCGGTACAGGCGCGCGGGGGACGCATTCACCAGCAGACCCGCGCGCAGAGTGTCGAGCGCAAGGGTCGCTGGCAGGTCGGCTTCGAGGACGGAAGCGTCGAGGCCGATCAGGTGATTCTCGCCACGCACATGCCCATTCAGACTCCTGTCGACCTGGTCAGCCCCACCCAACCACGTTGCCATGTGGCCATGGCTTTCCGACCCCAGGCAGGCATACACCTGGACGGCATGTTCATCGGCATCGACGAGCCCACCCATTCGATCCGCATGGGCCGCGATAGCGAAGGTCCGCTGTTGATCGTGCTTGGGCCGCGCTTTAAAACCGGGCAGGACGGCGATGTCGCCCGACGCTTCGTCGATCTGGAAAACTGGGCGCGGAGCAACTTGCCGGTAAACGAACCGCTATGGCGCTGGTGCAACGAAGACTACGACACCGCCGACCGCATGGCTTATGTCGGCGAGCCGGACAGCGAGCAATCGCCCGGCCTGTTCGTTGCGACCGGCTTCAATGGCTGGGGTATCAGCAACGGCACCGCTGCCGGGTTGGGCATCGCGCGCCAGATCACGACTGGCCGCCGGCCCTGGAAAGCCCTTTATGATCCGACGCGCCCATCTCCGGACGATTTCAATCAGAGCAGCGACAGTCACTCGCAGGTCGATGGGCTGGATGCCATCGGCCGTGGCGAGGGCGGCGTGATCACCCGCGGTGATGAAAAGATTGCCGTATGGCGAGACGATTCCGGCGTACTGCACGGCGTCTCCGCGGCATGCACGCACATGGGCTGCACCGTTACTTGGAACAACGCTGATCGCACCTGGGACTGTCCGTGCCACGGCTCGATTTTCGAGGCCAACGGCGGCGTCATCCACGGTCCGGCCCACCAGCCGCTGGCAACCAGGCCGCTCTGAGTTGCCGGCTCTGCCGCCGGGCTTGGACGACAACAGCCCGGCCATCCGGCCGAGGGAACGATATTTTTTCCCGGCGCGTCTATCTTCACACCAGCCCAAGAGCCAATGGCATGGCTCAATACCTTCCAGCCACCATCGGGTAATGGAGTGCCGGATGCAGCACAGCCCCTTTACAGGAGCCTCCATGCACTCGGACGATCATGACGATTCACGCCGCAAACTCATTCAAGGCGCCGCCGCCACGCTGGCGGCCGGTATGGTGTTGCCGGTCTTTGCCCAGTCAACCGGATCGAGTACTGAATTGCCGCCGGCGCCGGCTCCATTGCGGGACCCAAAAGCCATTTACCCGCAGCCGCCGTTTGAAAAGCAATCGCAGCCATGGCCGGGGCTCGCCCGAGACATGCAGCCGCCACCCGATCATGGCGAGACCAGCTATCAGGGGTCGAACCGCCTGGCCGGTCGTAAGGCTTTGATCACAGGCGGCGACTCGGGCATCGGGCGTGCTGCAGCAATTGCCTTCGCGCGCGAAGGCGCTGACGTGGCCATCGGTTATCTCCCCGATGAAGAGCCGGACGCCCAAGCGGTAGTCGAGCAGATCCGCGAAGCGGGACGCAAGGCGGTCGCCCTGCCCGGCGATATTCGTGACGAAGCCTTCTGCCGCGAGCTGGTGCAGCGGGCCGTCGAGGGGTTGGGCGGGCTCGATATCCTGGTCAACAATGCGGCGCGGCAGAACAGCGAACAGTCGATTCTCGACATCACCACCGAGCAGTTCGACTGGACGCTGAAGACCAACCTCTACGCCATGTTCTGGATTACCAAGGCGGCCGTACCGCACATGCCGGCCGGATCGTCGATCATCAATACCTCGTCGGTTACCACCTACGATCCGCCAGCCAACCTGCTGGACTACTCACTGACCAAGGCCGCGATCACCAACTTCAGCAAGGGGTTGGCCAAGCAATTGATCGCGAAAGGCATTCGAGTCAATGGAGTGGCACCGGGTCCGTTCTGGACGCCGCTCCAGGTCAGCGGCGGCCAGACCATGGAGAATCTGAAAAGCTTCGGCGGCGACACGCCTTTGAGCCGTCCGGGCCAACCTGCCGAAATCGCGCCGCTGTATGTGCTGCTGGCGTCGACCGAAGCCAGTTACGTTACCGGTCAGGTCTACGGCGCCTCTGGTGGCAACGGTCAGCCATAGGCCGAATGGACGGTCGCGCCCTCTAGGTATCGGCGGACTTGCCCTTCGCTAATAGGCAATCACATCAAAGCTCGCCACGTGCGGCCAGCGCACGTATGCGATCGGCGGTTCGGCAGGCGATCGCCTGGATGGTCCGCGACGGGTTGACCCCGCCCGGGGTTGGAAACACCGAGCCGTCGCAAATCCATGCCTGATGCGTTGATCTCGTGCTGACGGTACGGGTAGCGTGGCAGCTTAGGGCCCCAGGGGTAGCGCACCGGACCAGAGATTTTCAACGCCTGTTCAACCTCTTCGTAGTAGCGCCACATCTCACGCCAGTCGAGTGGCCAGTCGAAACCGTAGCCGAGCAGTGAGCGCGCCTTGAACCATTCCGGACGCATCCGCAGCGAGACCATGGCGAAGTGGACCGTGCTGCCGCCGACCGATTGCCACTGTTATTGGTGCCGAGCTTGATGGGATTCTGGCCGTCGCACAGGCGCTCGTCAGTCCAGAACAGCTTTTCCTGGTGGGCCTCATCCGAGGCGAACTCCTCCAGCGGTCGCCACCAGGCCCCAGCGTCGAAGGCGACGACCGAGAAGCCGGCTTCGGCCAGCTTGCACGCCAGCGTGCCACCTCCGGCGCCGGTGCCGACGATGGCGAAATCCACCGGCTCGTGCTCAGGGTATTCGCACATCGGCACCCAACCGCCGCGCCGGAACACGTCCGGTGCACGTCCGTGTCGGCCGCGCGGTGTGTATAGGGCATCGAGCCAGCGATCAGCGGACATGGCGGTTTAACTTCCGTGCTTTGGCTTCCTCGCCTGGATGGGCTTCAGCGGCTTCCCAGCTGTCGCGGGCATCTTCGGCCAAGGCGCACGTAACCGCGCGGGCTGGCCGGCCCGCCGAAACCGAGCTCATTCCAGGTCGTCGGATGGCTGTAGTAGGCGGCGCTGATGTCGTGGACTACTCGATGGGCGAAGAACACCGCAGCGGGCATGCCTTGCCACGCAGCGCTTTCCACCTCGTCGCGCTGCATGGCACCGAGCAGCTCATCCTGCTGGGCGACGGGCAGATCGGCGAATGGTCGCTAGTGACGATCAGTTGATTTGTGGTCCAGCGCTTCGAGTCCAATCGTCCACGCCTGTTGCAGCGGCGGTAAACGCGCGTCGCGGTAACCGTCACCACGTCAGTCCGGCCTCGCCAATGGCTTCGCGCGCGCTCCGAATGCGTTGGGCATCGCGCATAAGATCAGCGCCGATCTTCATTTTCACCCACTGGCAGCCATCGTCATGAACCCAACGGCCGAACTGCTCGCGCAGTCGGGCATCGTCGTAATTGGTAAAGCCACCACTGCCGTAGACCGCAACTCGGTCACGACGCGCATCAAGCAGGCGAACCAGCGGCAGACCGAGCAGGCGCGCTTTGAGATCCCAAAGTGCACAATCCACCGCCGAGATGGCGCAAGCCGCCAGGCCCGAACGGCCGAGGTTGCGCACGCTGGCCCAGAGGCGTTCATTGATTTGGCCGATGGCAAAGGCATCCTCGCCTTCGACCCGCTCACGAAAATACCCCTCTATCAGCCGCACCAGTGACGCGTCGGCGTAGGTATAGCCAAGGCCGGTTTCGCCTGCGGCGTCCAGCTCGACCACTACAAGCGTGGTGGCGTCCCAGGCAAAGGTGCCGTCAGCTTCGGGCGCGTCGGTCGGGATGCGGTAAGCCGCCACCCGCAAAGCGCGGATGGCGGCGTCCGGCCGCAACGTCATTTTTCGTCCTTGTGGTGCCCCGGCATGATCGAGCCGAGCACCTGCTTGGCGGTCTGCTTGATGATCCCGCGCTGGTCCGGGTCGCCATGCAACAGCACCGAGGCGTACGCCTTGGCCTGTTCCAGCTTGATATGGGGCGGCAGCGGCGGCACGTTCGGGTCGGTCTTGAATTCGAGCACTACTGGCCGGTCGGCCGCGAGCGCCTCTTCCCAGGCGGCCGCTACCTGGTCCTCGCGATCGCAGTAGATGCCCTTCAATCCAATCGATTCGGCGAACTTGTAATACGGGACATTGGGGATGTTCTGCGATGCCTCGAACTTCGGATCGCCCTCCATCACGCGCTGTTCCCAGGTCACCTGGTTGAGGTCCTCGTTATTGAATACGCAGCAGATCCACTGCGAGCTGGTCCATTCTTTCCAATACTTGGCCACGGTGATCAGCTCGGCCATGTTGTTCATTTGCATGGCGCCGTCGCCGACTAACGCCACCACTGGACGGTCCGGATAGGCGAACTTGGCAGCGATTGCATAGGGCACCGCGGCACCCATTGAAGCCAGGCCGCCAGACAGCGAGCACATCATGCCGCGGCGGATCTTGATGTCGCGGGCGAACCAATTAGCGCAGGAGCCCGAATCGCTGGTGATGATTGCCTGATCCGGCAAACGTGGCGACAACTCCCAGGCCACGCGCTGCGGATTGATCGGGTTGGCGGTGGCCATGGCCCGCTCTTCCAGCTCCTCTTCCCACTTGCCACGCCACTTTTCGACTTGCTGCCGCCAGCCGCGGTCGGTTTTCTCCTGTAGCAACGGCAGCAGCGCGCGAAGCGTTTCGGAGGCTTGGCCCTGAAGGTTCACCTCCATCGGGTAGCGGATGCTCAGCATGTCGGCCTTAATATCGATCTGCACGCCGCGCGCCTGGCCTTCCTCGGGCAGAAACTCCGAATAGGGAAAGCCCGATCCGATCATCAGAAAGGTGTCGCACTCGGTCATCAGCTTGTAACTCGGCTCTGTTCCGAGCAGTCCGATGGAGCCGGTGACCCACGGCAGGTCGTCGGGCAGTGCCGCCTTGCCGAGCAGCGCCTTGGCAACGCCAGCGCCCAATCTTTCTGCTACTGCGATAACTTCGTCGGTCGCATCCAGCGCACCAGCACCGACCAGAATGGCAACCTTATTGCCCGCGTTGAGTACCTCAGCTGCGCGTTGCAGATCGGCTTCGTAGGGCACCGTCTTCGGTCGGGTGTAGCCGACGCCGGACATCACCGCACCGTGTGAACGTGGCGGTTCGCTGTACTCGGCTTCCTGCAGGTCGTTGGGCAACACGATAGCGGCCACCTTGCGCTCGCCGTACGCGGTGCGGATCGCCCGATCAACCAGATGGCGCACCTGCGCGGGCGCCGAGGCTTGCTGGACGAAGGCACCGGCGACGTCCTTGAACATTGCCGGTAAATCAATTTCCTGCTGGTAATGGGCGCCTAGCGCGGTACGAGCCTGTTGGCCGCAGATCGCAAGTACCGGCATATGGTCGAGGCGCGCGTCGTAGAGTCCGGTAAGCAGATGCGAGGCACCGGGACCTGATGTCGACAGGCAGACACCTAGGCCGCCGCTGAATTTGGCGTCAGCCGAGGCCATGAAAGCCGCCATTTCTTCATGGCGTGCCTGGATGAAGCGGATCTTGCCACCGGCTCGGTTCAAGGCGCCGAGCACACCGTTGATGCCATCGCCGGGATAGCCGTAGATGCGGCGCACCCCCCACTGATAGAGCCGTTCGACGAAGTAATCTCCGACTGTCATTCCACTCATTGTGCGCTCCTCTCATTGTTTGATGTGTTTATCGAACACGATCGGCCCGCCAAAGCTCATCGTGAAAAGCGACCCACAATCTCATCGCTTGCCAAAACGTGGCCCTGCATAGCGTCCAACAATTCGGCGCGGCTTGCGCCGTGGGGCAGATCCAACATGCGATCCAGGGCAAACACCTGGAAGTGGTAGTGATGCGCGGAGTCGCCTTTGGGTGGGCGCGGCCCGTAGTAACCGAGACCGCCTCGGTCGCTGCGTCCTTGCAGTGCGCCTTCGGGTGCTTCCAGCGCAGCCGTGCCGGGGATGGCCGGCGCGAGTGCAGTGGTGTCTGCCGGAAGGTTGTAGAGCAGCCAATGAACGAAAGGTGGCTCGCTGGTGACATCTGGATCTTCCATGATCACCACATAGCTTTTGGTTCCGTCCGGCCCCGCCTTCCATTTCAGCGGAGGGGAAATATTGTCCTGCTCAGCTGCGTGTTCGTCTGGCAGCGTGGCGCCATCCTGAAAGGCTGCCGACTGCAGTTCGAGCGAAGAACCTCCGGTATCGAGGATTGCCCTGCTGAGCTTCGCGGGCTTATCCGGCTGTGCTTCGGGCGTGGATTGCGGACCTTGCAGCATGCCCACCCGTGTGCCCTCGGCATAGGTCGGTTGTTGGCTCGACTCGCCGCCTTCGCGGGTATTACCCGCGTAGCTGATGCGATAGATCACGCCGTTGTCATCATCGGAAACCAGCAGCGCACCATCACGGGTCTGTGCCAGGCCAGCCAGGCGTGCCGACTGCGCCCAGCCCTCCCCGTCCCGTACGAGGAAGCCGCTGACAAGAGGCTCGAAGCCGACTGGCTTACCATCATCGAATCGGATTCTCAGAACTTCATAACCTGATGGGGGGCGTCGATTCCACGAACCACGCATGGCAACGAACGCATCACCGCGGTAGTCCTCAGGAAATTGGTCGCCGGTGTAGAACGCCATCTGCATGGGCGCAGAGTGCGGCACATAAAGTCCCACCGGTGGTTCGCTACGCGCAGCCCATTGTTGATGAGTGATCTTGCCTGGCGGCTGATCGGCCGGATTGATGCCCTTCTCTTCGAAAATGTAAGGCCAACCATAGTCCTTACCCTTCTGGATCAGGTTCAGCTCTTCGTGCTGTACATTGTCTCCGAGCCAGTCCATCCCGTGATCCATGCCGTAAAGCGCTCCGCTGTTCGGCTCGAAGGCAAAGCCAATGGTGTTGCGCAGGCCACTGGCGAAAATCTTTCGGCTCGATCCATCGGGCTTGACCTGCAACAGCGTTGCGTTCTCGGGATTGTCTTCAGCGCATGCATTGCAGGTCGATCCAACCGACAAATAGAGCTGTTTGTCCGGGCCGACGATCAAGGTGCGATTGGGGTGCTGCCCGGCATCGGGCAGATCGCTGATCAGGCGTTGCAATGGAGCCAGGCTGCCATCGGCCTGAATGCTGGTTTTGTAGAGCTCTTTAATGGTGACGAGATAGAGGGTGTCGCCATCGATAGCGATGCCATGTGCGTTTGACCGATTGGCCACTACCCGACGTTCATCCGCCTGGCCATCGCCATCGGTATCACGCAGCATGATCACATCACCCAATTTGCGACGGGTTACGTAAACGTTGCCGCTGTTATGCACGGCAAGCATGCGCGGATTGACCAAGTCCCGGGCGAACACCTCTACCTGAAATCCCGGCGGTACGACCAGCTGTGACGGGGGAATGTCTTTTGTTTTCGGTCGCACAATGTGCCCCGTCACCGCGACGTCCGGGTTCTTCGCATCCTTCAGCTGCTCCGGTAGCGAAGCCGATGTAGCAGGCGCGGCGAGTGGCAAAAGAAGGAACAACAAATAGGCTGGACGCATGGCGATACCTTTGTCGATCTGGAGTTAAAGCTCCAAGATGCGCGAGACGGGAGGTTTTTGTGCGATGCCAGTAAAGCGCGCGAAGTTCCACCTATCTTCCAGACGGGCACAGACAGGAGACGATGGGGGCTTTCGGATTGAAGAAAAGCAGGAGGCTGTATTCGAGAGAAGGCAGCGCAGCCCGACGGGTCGCCGGCAAGGCAAAGCGCATAGGCTTGCCGGATAAGGTAAAGCCTACGAAGACAGCATCGGGCACAAATTGTGAAGCCGCAACCCGATCATGGTGCGACCACCTACCAAGAGTCCAATCGCCTGGCCGGTCGCAAGGCGGTCGCCCTGCAGGCTGTATTCGTGACGAAGCCTTATGCCACGAACTGGTGCAGCGGGCGGACGAGGCGCTCGATTAAATGCTCAGAACCAATTTGTATGTGATGTTCAGCATCGAAAAAGCCGTCGTGCTTCACATGCCAGCCGGTTCAAACTGCAGACTATTCGAGGTCGTTCTGACGTCTCTGCTGGTCAGCGGCACAGCCAGCCAATATTGGCAGCGTCGGCCTTGTTCATCGCCCTTTGTCGCTGGCATTGACCTATAGCGTGTAAAAGGCATCGGTGAGAACCTGGTGATCGCCTTCTCTTCAGTGATCCTTGCAGCTATGCATCGAGCTTCACCTTCTTTTCGCTCTTGAGCGACAGCGCCCGGCTTGCCAGGGCTCGTCGGAACGGATCGCCAAGCTGACCAACCTGGTCAGGCTCCCGAATGGCTGAGCTCGTCAGGAATCGGTACTACCCAGGAAACTATGCCATTCGGCGCGTTGCCAAAAGTTGCTCCGAGAAAGCCCTGCTATCGCTTTCCTCCTGCCGAATCAGCGCCGGCGCTTCCGTCGCCAGCCTAGGAAAACCGATGAAACATCCGAAACTCATCCATCACGGCGCTCGCGAAGGCGTGACCGGGTCGTGCCATCAATTGTGGATGGATGACGCTTATAGCCTCCTGATCGACTGCGGCCAGTTTCAAGGTACAGACGAAGGGGCGAATGAGGACGAGCTGGCGCTGGACTTCTCTATCGAAGGCATAAAGGCTCTGATCGTGACCCACGTCCACATTGACCATGTCGGGCGTATTCCGAACCTGCTGGCGGCGGGCTTCGAAGGACCGATCTTGTGCAGCGAGCCTTCAGCCCAATTATTGCCCATTGTGCTTGAGGACGCGTTCCGCCTCTCCATCAGCCGCGATCAGGAGCAACTGGAGCGCTACCTCAAGGTAGTGGAACAACGCATCATCGCCCTGCCCTATGGCAACTGGTTCACCCTGCACGAAACCGATACGGCTGCGTGTAAGGTGCGTCTACAGCCGGCCGGTCATGTGCTGGGTTCGGCTTATGTCGAATTGGAGCTGGGCATCCACGAGACAGGTAACGAGCGCATCGTATTCAGCGGCGATCTGGGTGCGCCCCATTCGCCGATTCTGCCTGACTTGGTTCCGCCCGAACGTGCAGACCTGCTGATCTTGGAAAGCACCTACGGTGATCGCCGTCACGAAGACCGTGCACACCGCCGCGAACGTCTGCAGGCCGCCATTGAGCGTGCTCTGGCGGACCAGGGCACGGTGCTTGTTCCATCGTTCAGCATTGGCCGAACTCAGGAACTGCTATACGAGCTGGAAGAAATTCTTCATGAGAAAAGCGAATCGGCAGAAGCCCCCTCCGCCAGCGAACCTGGGAAACCGATAAAGGAAGGCGCTCCCGATATCGACTGGCCGCAGATCCCCATCATTCTCGACTCGCCGCTCGCCGGCCGATTCACTAAGACCTACAAAGAGCTGCAAGGCTTTTGGGATGAAGATGCCCGGCACCGCCTGGAGGAAGGCCGCAAGCCGCTGTCCTTCAAGCAACTCATCACTGTCGACAGCCACGACGAACATATGCGCATCGTCGAACACCTCACCGAAACCGCGCGGCCGGCTATTGTCATCGCTGGCAATGGAATGTGCTCAGGCGGGCGAATCGTCAACTACCTGAAAGCGATGCTGGGCGATCCACGGCACCATGTCGTGTTCGTCGGCTATCAAGGTAAGGGCACGCCGGGGCGAGACATTCAGACGCATGGGCCTGAAGGCGGCTTCGTCGACCTGGACGGGCAACGTATCGACATCCGTGCCGGCATCGATAGCGTAGGGGGCTATTCGGCCCACGCCGACCAAGCTGATCTGGTCGGCTTCGTCACCCGGATGAGGGAGTGGCCAAAAGAAATCCGCCTCATCCATGGCGAAGCCCCAGCCAAGCAGCGTCTGGCCGAGGTTTTGGAAGCGCGTTATCGGGAAGCAGGAAAGGAGGGGCACGTCACCATTCCTTAAGTGTGCGTTTCATCCTCTCGTAAGCCACTCGAAGCGCTTGCCGTTGAAACCTTGGCCCACAGCAGCACGACAGCAGTCTGCTGGCGCTGAATCTGACGCTACACGCCGATCGCAACCGCCACGAGCAAAGCCGCACCTCCCGCTTGTCTGGTGCATCGAACGTAATGCCTGGGCGACCCTAAATGTTAGGTCAGCCGCGCCGATAGCCTGGTCTATTCAAACTTCACGGCAAACCTATAGGTAAGGCCGGGCGCAGGAGTCAATGGCTATGCAATTTTGGCGACGCAGTATTCAAAGCCAGCTGGTCCTTAGCATGGGCGCTGCATTACTCGCGAGCGTGTTGATCGTACTGGCGATCTATTCGAACGCCCTCAACCGTTTGACTGACCGCCACCTGATCGAGCAGGCGTTGCCGGCAAGTATCGAGGCGATCCGCAACGATCTCGAACGCACCCTCACCGCACCACTCACCGCTGTGTCCGGTATTGCCAATAATGTAATGGTCGAGCGCTGGCTGGCTGACGGCGAAGACGCCAGCCGTGTGGGGGACTTTGTGCCTTATCTCAAAGGCGTGCAGACCAGTCAGAACGCGCTGACCACCTCAATCGCAGTGCTGGCAAGCGGCAACTACTACGCCGAGACCGGCCTGGCCAGGCATCTTGAACGCGGCAATCCTCGTGACGGCTGGTTCTACTCGTTTATCGACTCGGGTGTTGAGCGGCGCGCTGAAGTCGACATCGATAAAGCGTCACGCTTACCTACGCTATTCGTTAACCAGCGCATCAGCGCCAATGGCAAGACGCTGGGTGTTGCCGGCCTGGGCTACAGCCTGGCGAGCCTCTCGGATATGGTTAAAGGGTTCCAGTTCGGCGAGCGTGGGCACGTCTATCTCGTTGGCAGGGACGCCCGGATAAAAGTGCATCCTCAGGCCGAGCACAATGACGCGATAGACCTCTCGACACTGACCAGTCCAGAAGCGGCGATAGCTCTGGTTGCCAATAGCGGCAAGGCGGTGCGCTTCGAGCGTAGCGGCGAGACGTTTATAGCGCTGGCGCAACCGATCGAAAGCCTCGGATGGACGCTGGTTAGCGAGGTGCCGGAGGCAGAGATCTACTCCGAAACCCAACGCACGCTATGGATGACTAGCGCTATCGGCTTGGCTATCGCACTACTTTCGCTCGGCCTGGTCGTGCTACTTGCTCGCGGATTGGCCAAGCCCATCCGTCAGGTTACAGCCGCACTGGTTGAGATAGGTGGCGGAGGCGGCGACCTGACTCGCCGGCTAGACGACAGCCGTGCCGACGAACTAGGCGATCTGGCCCGCGGATTCAACCGTTTTCTTGCTGGCCAGCGCACCTTGATTGGTGACGTACTTGCCACCAGCGAACAGCTGCGCAGCGCAGTGGTACAAGTGGCGCGGGTGGTAGGTGACACTGCTAAGCGCTCGGGCCGTCAGCAAGAGATGACCGACATGGTGGCCACCGCCGTTAACGAGATGGGCCTCACCGTGCAGGAAATCGCCCAGAATGCCAACCAGGCGGCAGACGCCTCGCAACTTGCTCATAGCGAAGCGACTGTAGCGAGGCAGGAGGTCGGGCACTCCGTCACGCATATCGAGCACATGTCCGATGAGATCGGCAGTGCCGCAGGGACCGTAGCCGAGTTGGCCGCCCAAGTCGCCTCTATCGACCAAGTACTTTCTGTGATCCGTGGCATTTCCGAGCGAACCAATTTGCTGGCGCTAAACGCGGCCATCGAGGCGGCTCGAGCCGGTGAAATGGGACGCGGCTTCGCTGTGGTTGCCGATGAGGTCCGGACACTGGCGAGCCGGACCCAGGCGTCGACCGACGAAATCCAGCAGATGACAGTGAGCCTGCAAAAAGTTGCTGAAGCGGCTGTCAACTCAATGCAGTCAGGGCAGAAAGCCACAGGCATTGGCGTAGAAGCGAGTCAGCGCACGAGCCGCTCACTTGCCGCGATTACCGATCAGATCGAGCGCATCAGCGACATGAACACTCAAGTCGCCACTGCCACCGAAGAGCAGAGCTCGGTGACCGAGGAAATCAACCGCAACGTACATGGCATCGCTGAACTAGCACACTCGACGGCCGCCGACGTGCAGAGCTGCCTCCAAGACTGCAAGGAGCTGACCCGCCTTGCCGACGACCTCAACCGTCAAATGGGAAGCTTTAAACTTTAACAGCGAGGGCGCGACCAGCATGCCATGCGTGCTCGGACTGACTACCGCACGTCTAGTGCAGAAGTCGACCAATGAGCTGCTCGGCTCCGAAGAAGAGGCGTTGAACGACAAGCCCGAGCGCGAAACCGAGGCGCCGCCGGCCTGGTCCGGCGAGGCGTCGAGACATGAGTCCGTTCAATGGCTCTGGCTGCTCATCAGCAAGGCTGTGACACATCAACCGTTCAGCGGATGACAACAGGAAGGCGATGAGTGGGCGCTGTGGTTAAGCCGTTAGCTGTCAGAATGACATCACCGCTGCAATGGCGCAGCCACTGTCCCGAATCGAGCGCGAGCCTGTTGATCATGTCTGCTGAAAAACTCTATACGATCGTCCTGGAACACAGCCTGGAGGTCCTTCTCGAGGCCGCCACGATGGATCAGGTCGAAGCGTTCTGGGATGCCAATGACACCCGTTACTTCGGCCTGCGCATGGAGGATGAAGATTGCTATCACGCGCGGGTGATCGTGACGGATGAGATGCCGGAGGAAGAGGAAGCCGATCTGTGCATTGGTTGATCTGACCCTCCGTCATTCATCATCAATGAGTCGGGCGGCCATGACCCGCTTGCTGTCTAGCTGAGAGAACAGCGATGCAGCCAGCATCGACATCGCACCGATGCACAGAAAAGTCAGATGAAATGCCCGCAGCACGGCCTCCCCATCGGCTCCGGGCACGGTGAAGCCGCCCAGCAGCGCACCCGCCGAAGCGACACCCAGGCTCATCGACAACTGCACCACCACCGATAGCAGGCTGTTGCCGCTGCTGGCGTTCTGGTTGCTCAACCCGACCAGGGTCACGGTGTTCATGGCGGTGAACTGCATGGAGTTGACCATGCCGATTAGGCTCAGGTGCAGCAAGAGAAGAACCATCGGGGTGTTCGTATCGATCGTCGCGAGGCTGGCAATCAGCGAGCCTAGCAGCAGGGTATTGCCGATCAAGATGCGTCGATAGCCGAGACGGTCTATCAGCGGCTTGGCCAAGGGTTTGATGAGCATGGCACCGAGCGCCAATGGGATCATGAGCATGCCCGCCTGCGCCGGCGAATAACCCAACGCCACCTGCAGCAACAACGGCAGCATGAAAGGCAAGGCCCCACTCCCCAAACGCGCGAACAGGTTGCCGAAAATGCCGACGGCAAAGCTTCGGACGCGAAACAGTGCCGGGCTGAACAGCGGCTTATCGACATGCCCGGCGCGCAACCAGTACGCGGTCAGGCAGGCCGTGCCGATTACCATGAGCAGCAGGACGCGCGCGTGCGGCATGTGCATATCGCCGAGCCCTTCGAGCGCGATGGTGATCAGCACCATTGCGCTACCGAACAGCAGGAAGCCGAAGGTATCGAAGCGTATTCGCTCGTCGCTCTTCAGATCGGGCATGAAGCGAAACGCGGCTATGCAGCCGATCAGGCCGACCGGCAGGTTGATCAGGAATATCCAGTGCCACGAGGCATATTCCACTAGCCAGCCGCCAAGGGTCGGGCCCATCAACGGACCGACCATGCCCGGCAGGGCGATGAACGTCATGACGCGCACGAACTCGCTGCGTGGATAGGCACGCAACACGACCAGCCGCCCGACCGGCAACATCAACGCGCCGCCAACGGCCTGCACCACACGCGACATCACCAACTGGTTGAAGCTCACGCTCATCGCGCAAAGCAACGAGCCAAGCGTGAACAACAGGATCGCCGAGAAAAATATCCGCCGGCTGCCGAAGCGATCCGCCAACCAGCCCGACGCCGGTATCAACAGCGCCACAGTGAGCATGTAGGCGATGACCACGCCTTGCATGCGCAGCGGGTCCTCGGCGAGGTCGCGCGCCATGGCCGGCAACGCGGTGTTGAGGATGGTGCCGTCGAGGGTCTGCATGAAAAACGCGATGGCGACCAGCCAAGGCAGTACTCGGGCGGTTCGGGCGTCCAGCACAACGGTTTGCATAGGCTCCCCTGACTCGAAAAGCACATGGTAGGCCGCGCCTCGGAGAGCACGTAGAAATTTTTCGAGCGCGAGCTCAGCGGCCAGCGCGAAGCATTGAATGTCGGCCCGCATTGGGTGTGACAACTCAACGCAGCGGGATGCTGCTAGCCCACGTCACCTGCGCGCTTGAGCCTTCCGAACAGCGTGACGGTAGCGAAACCGGCCTATACGTAACAAATCATTTCGTTCAAAATTGACGCGAATCATTATCGTTAACCGCCGCAAATGCGAACCTTGGACTGTCATCCAAACGCCCTTTCCGGAGGCTACATGCGTATTTCCGTTACCCTCGCCATCGCATCGCTGGTGCTGACTCCCCTCGCCCAAGCCAAGGAATACCCCATCGGTGAACCGCAGCAATGCGGCGGCATGGAAGTCGGCGCGGTGTACCTGCAGCCGGTGGAAATGGAGCCGACCGGCATGATGCGCGCCACAGCCGAATCCGACGTCCATTTGGAAGCCGACATTGCCGCCACCGAAGACAATCGCAACGGCTGGCAGGAAGGCAGCTTCGTGCCCTACCTGAACATCAAATACTCACTGAGCAAGAAAGGCTCAGACGAGAAGATCGAAGGCGACTTCCACGCGATGGTTGCCAACGACGGTCCGCATTACGGCGACAACGTCAAGCTGATGGGACCCGGTAAGTACCAGCTGACCTTCACCATCCTGCCGCCGGGCGGCGGTCACGCCGTGTTCGGCCGCCACGTCGACAAGGAAACCGGCGTCGCGCCCTGGTTCGAACGCTGCGAGCTGAACTACGAGTTCACCTACGCAGGCATCGGTAAGAAAGGCGGCTATTGAGCCGGAGGCCAGCCATGCGACGCGTCCTGTTCCACCTGCTGCCCCTGTTCGTCGTCGGCTTTGCCGGCGGCGCCCAGGCCGGCTTGCCTACCTACGAGCTGACCATCCGCGACGGCCATTTCGAGCCGGTAACTCTCGAGGTGCCGGCCCGGCAACGCTTCAAAATCGTCATCAACAACGCCGGCAGCGGCCCCACCGAATTCGAGAGCACACCGCTGCGAGTGGAAAAGGTCCTCTCGTCCGGCGTCACTTCGTTCGTCGTGATACACCCTCTGAAACCGGGCCGTTACCCCTTCTTCGACGAGTTCCACATGGATCTTCCCGAAGGGGAAATCATCGCCAAGTAGTCCCTGTGGTCTGTAGGCGGCAGTCTCGATAGCGAAACCGAACCGCCTCCAGGCCACCCAACAGGAGAAGCGCCATGGGCCAATCCATGTTCATCGTCTGGCGCGAAAGCGTCGAGGCCCTGTTAGTCATCGGCATTCTGCATGCCTGGCTGAGCCAGCAACCGGATAACCGCCACGCGTTGCGCATGCTCTGGGGTGGCGTGGCCGCCGGGCTTGGCCTGGCGACACTCCTGGCTTGGGGCATTCTCAGCGCTGGCGACTGGCTGGCCGGCCCAGCGGGCGAATGGTTCCAGTGCGCCATGCTGCTGGCGGCCAGCCTGCTGATCCTGCAGATGGTCGGCTGGATGCACCACCACGGGCGCGACCTCAAGCGCAGCCTGATCGAAGGCGCCAGCGCACACCTGACCCAGGGCAGCGGCGTCGGCCTGCTGGTGCTGGCGATGCTCGCCGTGGCCCGCGAGGGTAGCGAGACGGTGGTGTTCCTCTATGGCATCGGCCATCAGCAGCAAGGTACGGACCTGATGAGCTTCGTCATCGGCGGCGTGCTCGGTTTCGTCCTGGCGCTTCTCAGCTACGCCGCGCTGCAAGCCGGCAGCCGGCTGTTTTCCTGGAAGCGTTTCTTCAAGGTCAGCGAAGCCCTGTTGTTGCTGCTCGGTGCGGCCCTGCTCATGGCCGGGCTCGACCGTTTCAGCGGTCAGCTGATGGGCATGGAAGTGCCGGAAGTGCTCTATACAGTTTTCGGCGATCCGCTGTGGGACACCTCCGCCCTGCTCGATGACGGCGGCACTCTGGGTAGCACCGTTGCGGGACTCACAGGCTACCGCGCCATGCCGTCGCTGGCCGCCGTGGTGCTGATGGGGTTATACTGGCTGGCGGTCTGGGCCTGGTTGCGACCGAAACCGGAGGCTCGTCTGGAGGCTCGCACCGCATGATCACCAACGCTCCCTGGCTGGCGCGCATCGGCGATCTGCTGCGCCAGCATGCCAAGGCCATCCGACTGATCCAGTGGCTGGTGGTCGGTTTTTATCTTGTCCTACTGTTGGTGCCTGCCGTTCTTTCGCTGCCGCCTTCGGAGGCGCGCATGCTCGACAACATTACGGTGTTCGCCCAGTTCCTGTTCTGGGGGCTGTGGTGGCCCTTCGTGCTGCTGTCGATGGTGTTTTTCGGCCGCCTCTGGTGCGGCGTGCTTTGCCCGGAGGGCTCGCTCAGCGAATGGATCAGCTGGCGCGGGTTGAACAAGCGCACCCCGCAATGGATTCGCTGGAGCGGCTGGCCGACCATCGCCTTCGTGCTGACGACCGTCTACGGTCAGCTGATCAGCGTTTATGACTATGGCCGAGCCGCAGCACTGATTCTCGGCGGCTCAACGGTCGCGGCGATGCTGGTCGGTTTTCTTTATGGCCGCGGCAAGCGCGTCTGGTGCAAGCATCTATGCCCGGTGAGCGGCGTGTTCAACCTGCTGGCGCGTCTCGCACCGGTCCACTACAAGGTCGACGAAGAGCGCTGGCAGGCCAATCAGGGGCCGCGGCTGGCCACGCCTAACTGCGCCCCGCTGATCGACATCCGCCGCATGCGGGGCAACAGCGAATGCCATGCCTGCGGCCGTTGCAGCGGCCAGCGTGGCGCTGTCGCCCTCGCCGCTCGATCGCCCAACGAGGAAATCCTTATCGTCGGCAACCAGGCGCAGAACGGGCACTGGGATAGCACGCTGCTGCTGTTCGGTATGATCGGACTGGCGATGGGCGCCTTCCAGTGGACAGTCAGCCCTTGGTTCATCACGCTCAAGCAGGCCGCCGCCGAATGGCTGGTCGATCGCGACATCTTCTGGCCGCTCGAAGCCAACGCGCCCTGGTGGCTGCTGACGCACTATCCGCAGGCCAATGATGCCTTCAGCTGGCTCGATGGCGCGGCGATCCTGACTTATATCGGCGCCAGCTCGCTGGTGATCGGCGGTGCACTCTGGTTGCTGCTGCGCGGCGCGGTACGGCTGATGAAGCGGGGCGACAACCTATTCCACCATCTGGCGCTGACATTGACGCCGCTCGGCGGCGCCGGGCTGTTTCTCGGCCTGTCGGCGACCACCATCAAACTGCTTCGCTACGAAGGCTTCATCCTCGCCTGGGCGCAGCCAACTCGCGCACTGCTTCTGGCCGGTGCCATTGCCTGGAGTCTGTACCTGGCCTGGAACGTCATCAGCCGCCACGGCGCCAACGGCCTGCGCCGCCTGACCGCCTTTGCCTGCGTGAGCCTGGGCACCGCGGTCGTCGGCTATGGCTGGTATCTGCAGTTCTGGGGCTGGAGCTGAGCTCGGCGCGGGCCTGTGCGCCCTGGCATAGAGGGGTGGGCTGAAACGGAACGCCGCCCAACCCACCCTACTTTGCGGCTACGTGCTCACCTGTAGGGTGGGCTTCAGCCCACCGATACCGCAACGGTCTCCGTCAACATACTGATTGGTTGGAATAGTGAACTAACGGTGAGCGAGCTATCGGAACTGGGCGTCAGACGAATCAGCGTTGGCGGAGCTTTGGCACGCGCGGCATGGAATGGCTTTCATAACGCAGCTCAGGCTCTGGCAAATGGCCGGTTCGATGCTTTTCCAGACTCACCAACGGCCGCGGCACTCAATCAGATTTTCCTTGGTGCTGCTCCGACGGATACACGATGACGTCCGAATGCCATCGTCGGCGAGCGGCCGCAACAGGATCGTTGGGACAGTACGCTGTTGTTCAGCATGATCGGGCTGACGATGGGCGCTTCCAGTGGACGGTCAGCTCCTGGTTCATTTCGCTCAAGCAGACCGACGCCGAATGGCTGGTCGATCGCAACATCTTCTGGCCGCTCGAACAGGTGATCAGCCGTCACGGCGCCCACGGCCTGCGCCGACTGCTCGTCTTTGCCTGTGTGGGCCTGGGCACTGCTGTTGGCTACGGCTGGTACCTGCAGTTCTGGGGCTGGAGCTGAGAGACGAGCCGGCCTGTAGCCATTATTTGGTGGGCTGAAACGGAACGCCGCCCGGCCCACCCTACACTGCGGAAGCCCACCTGCTCGTAGGGTGCGCTCCCGGGCATCTCGTACAAGATTCTTGGTGCGCGGAGCGCACCCTGCGGGCTACGGCTGGCATCTGCAATTTGGGGCAGCCTGTCTTTGCAGGCCTGACATGGTGGAAGCAGAACGCCACCGCCCCCATCGCCGCTGCGCCATCGCCGTAGGGTGGGCCGGGCGGCGTTCCGTTTCAGCCCACCGATGCCTTGCGCTCCGCCAACAAGCTTGTACGAGGTGGCGGTGCGCGAAGCGCACCCTACGCGTCATACACCGATAAGGCGCCTGCTCAACCGCGCAATACGAATGATGGAAACAGCTTGCCCAGGCGCTCCCATAGACGCAGCTGATCATGGGGTGCGCGGCTGTCAGGCAGGCTCTCGTCGAGCATCCGTGCGGTGCGCACGCATTGCACGGCGAAACGATCGACGCCCAGCGCCCTCAAGCGTTGGGCCATGTCCAGCAGGCGCTCGGCATCGAACAGGTGCCAATGCACCGTGGTACGGCATTCATGGGCGACCTCACTTTCCAACAGGTGCTCAAGACTTTTCCAGTTGGCTGCGCCACTGCCTTCGACACCCGTGATCATCGGGCCGTGTTCGGGCAGCGCCTTGATATCGAAGCCTACCCAATCCACCAGCGGCAACACCTGACGGAACAGCTTCGGCTTGATACCGGCACTATGCAGGCCGACCTTGAATCCCAGCGCGCGCACCTGATCGATGGCATCCGGCAGCGCCAATTGCAGGGTAGGCTCGCCGCCGCTGAAGACCACCGCTTCGAGCAGTCCGACACGTTGTTCGAGAAACCCCAGCACATCATCCCAGCGGTGTTCCTCGGCGCCGCAGGTCGGGATCAGCTGCGGGTTGTGGCAGTAACGGCAGCGCCAGCCGCAGCCCTGGCAGAACAGCACGCAGGCCAGGTGATCGGGAAAATCCAGAGTGGTCAGGGGGACCAGCCCCCCAATCCGTAGCGCAGCACCCATAGCTAACGCGCCAACCCAGCCGCCTGCTCAGTGAAATGAGTGCGCTCGCGATGCTCGGACTGCTTGCCGGGATTGAACGCGGCAACCGGGCGGTGATAGCCCATGACACGGGTCCAGACTTCACAGCGCTGGCGTTGGGCTTCGGGCAGTTGAGTTGCTTTCATATATCGCTCCTTGAGTAACGGATGGGTGAAACATTCGTAGCAGCGCGCTCGCTCGCGAGCCGCGAGGTGCGCCTATTTCGCGGACAAGGACTCGGCGTCCCCCCGCTCCTACAAGTCAAGTCGGGCAGGCGCAGCTGGTCTGTTTGGCCAGCAGCGCCTCATCGCATTTCGGGCAGAACTCATGCTCCCCGCTCAGGTAGCCGTGCACCGGACAGATCGAGAAGGTCGGGGTGATCGTCAGGTAAGGCAGACGAAAACGTCCGAGCGCCTTGCGCACCAGGTTCTTGCAGGCCTGGGCCGACGAAATCTGTTCGGCCATGTACAGGTGCAGCACGGTGCCGCCGGTGTACTTGGTCTGCAGTTCGTCCTGCAGTTGCAGCGCCTCGAACGGGTCGTCGGTAAAGCCCACCGGCAGCTGCGAGGAGTTGGTGTAATACGGCGCCTCGGCCGTGCCCGCCTGCAGGATGTCCGGGAAGCGCTTGCGGTCTTCCTTGGCGAAGCGGTAGGTCGTGCCTTCGGCCGGCGTCGCCTCCAGGTTGTAGAGGTGGCCGGTTTCCTCCTGGAAGCGCACCAGCACCGCCCGCACATGGTCCAGCAGCTCGATGGCCAGAGCACGACCGGCCGGCGTTTGCAGGCCTTCGGCGTCCTCGGTGAAGTTGCGCACCATCTCGTGCAGGCCGTTCACGCCGATGGTGGAAAAGTGATTGCGCAACGTGCCCAGGTACCGCTTGGTGTAGGGGTAGAGCCCTGCATCCATGTGATGCTGGATGACCTTGCGCTTGACCTCGAGACTTTCCTTGGCCATCTCAAGCAGCGCATCGAGGTGCTCGTACAACCCGCGGCGGTCACCCTGATGCAGGTAGCCCAGGCGCGCGCAGTTGATGGTCACCACCCCCAGCGAGCCGGTCTGCTCGGCGGACCCGAACAGCCCGCCGCCACGCTTGAGCAGCTCGCGCACGTCCAGCTGCAAGCGACAGCACATGGAACGCACCTGGTTGGGCTGCATGTCCGAATTAAGGAAGTTCTGGAAATACGGCAGGCCGTAGCGTGCCGTCACCTCGAACAGGCGGTCGGCGTTTTCGCTATCCCAGGGAAAGTCGTGGGTGATGTTGTAGGTCGGGATCGGGAAGGTGAACACCCGACCCAGGCCGTCACCGGCCTGCATGACTTCTATATAGGCGCGGTTGATCAGCTCCATCTCAGCCTGCAGATCGCCATAGGCGAAGGGCATCTCCTCGCCGCCGATGTAAGGGACCTGCTCGCGCAAATCCTCCGGGCAGACCCAGTCGAAGGTCAGGTTGGTGAAGGGCGTCTGCGTGCCCCAGCGCGACGGCACGTTGAGGTTGTAGATGAACTCCTGGATCGCCTGGCGGATCTCGCCATAGCTCAGGTTGTCCTTGCGCACGAAAGGCGCCAAATAGGTATCGAAGGAGCTGAACGCCTGGGCGCCGGCCCACTCGTTCTGCAGCGTGCCTAGGAAATTGACCATCTGCCCCAGCGCGCTGGAGAGATGCCTCGGCGGCCCGGCCTCGACCCGCCCGGGAATGCCATTGAAACCCTCGTTGAGCAGCGAACGCAGCGACCAACCGGCGCAGTAGCCGGCGAGCATGTCGAGGTCATGGATATGCAGGTCGCCCTCGCGATGCGCAGTGCCGATCTCGGCGCTGTAGACCTCGTCCAGCCAGTAATTGGCAGTGACCTTGCCGGATACGTTGAGAATCAGCCCGCCCAGCGAATAGCCCTGGTTGGCGTTGGCCCGCACGCGCCAGTCCTCACGCGACAGGTACTCGTTCATCGAGGAGGCGACATCGACGATGGCCTTGCGGTCGCGACGCAGCCGGTCATGACGCTCGCGATAGACGATATAGGCGCGCGCCGTTGCGTAATACCCAGCCTCCATCAGCACCCGCTCGACGGCATCCTGCGCCTGCTCCACTTCGACCACGCGTTGCGGCAACCGCGTCAGCACCTGCGCAGCCAGCGTCTGGGCAACGGCCGAATCGAACTCACCGGTAGCGAGGCCCGCCGCCTCGATTGCTGCGCCGATCTTGTCCAGTTCGAACGCCACCAGCCGTCCGTCACGCTTGCGTAGCGAGACGGGTCGCCCCCTCTTCTCAACCCCAGGCATCATGCCTCCAACACCATATGTAGTAAAAAAAACAACCAAGAACACAAGATGATGAAAATGTAGAGAATTGAGGCTGGAAGCGAATTGACCATCGTCAATTCGCCTCAGTGTTTTTTCAAAAGGGACGACGGTTCGGTCCTCGGGCGGGGATCTTGTCCGTGATCAAGGAAGCGGCATGACCCAGGCTCATAGGATGCAATCTCGAACATTCCCGGACTCGTACCGGCGGAGGAACCATGCTCAGCGAAACATCACTTGTTGCGGAGCTTCGCCGCCACCACTTGTTCAGCCGCCTGCCGGAGGCGGCTCTGCAGGAGGTTTGTGCATCGGCCAATCTCAAGCGACTGTCGGCCGGCGCCTCGCTGTTTCACCAGGGCGACAAGGCCGAGCGTTTCTATTTCCTGTTCAGCGGCCAGGTGAAGCTGCATCGCGTGGTCTGCGACGGCCAGGAAAAGCTGGTGGAAGTGATCCGCGGCGGTGAATCCTTCGCCGAAGCGCTGCTGTTCACCGGCACGCCGAACTACCCGGTCAGTGCCACGGCGCTCAAGGCCAGCCTCGTCGCCAGCCTGCACGGCCAGCATTACCGGCGGATGCTCGAAGAGCACCCGAGCATCTGTCTCGACATCCTCGCCACCCTGAGCATCCGCCTGCACCAGCGCATGAACGAGATCGACACCCTGACGTTGGCCAACGCCAGCCACCGCGTAGTGCGCTTTCTCTACCAGTCGCAAGAGGACGACAGCGGCGTGGTCACCCTCGACGTACCCAAGCGTCTGATCGCGTCCAAGCTGGGCATCCAGCCGGAGACCTTTTCGCGCATCCTGCACCGCTTGATCGAGTCGGGAATGATCAGCGTGCAACGTCGGCGCATCGAGATCCTCAACAGCCAGGGCCTGGCCGCCTACCAGGAGTGACCTGTGGCCGATCGCCTCAGGTCTTGATGATCGTCAAATGCGCTGGCCACCCCAGCCGGGATACTGCCGATCGCCCTACAGAACTGGAGAACGCGATGTCGACGCCCCTACTCCCGCTGGTCTATTCCTGCTCGGGTTGCTCCAACGTGGCACAGCTGGCCAATACCCTCGCGGTGCGTCTCGATCGCGCCGGGCTGGCGGAGATGTCCTGCATTGCCGGTGTCGGTGGACGGGTCAGTTCGCTGGTCAACAAGGCCAACTCAGGCCGGCCGATTCTGGCTATCGACGGCTGCCCGCTGCATTGCGCACGCGCCTGTCTGGCGCAGCACGACGTGATCGCCGACGTGCACATCACCCTCAGCAGCTACGGCCTGCGCAAGCGCTATCGTGAAGACTGCTCCGAGGCGGAAGCCGATGCGCTGTTCGAGGACATACGCAGCATCATCGCCAGCGACCGCATGAAGCCGCGGCCGCGGCTGTATTCGGTCTAGCAGAACTCATTCGGCCATCACAAAGTCCACGGCCGAATAAATTCGGCCCTACGAGCTTGAGCGCTCCAGAAGCTCCACAGCACTTTCGACGGCCCCGTCCTTCCCGTAGGGCCGAACTTGTCGGCATTCACAAAACCTGCGGCCGAATGAATTCGGCACTACGAGCTTGAGCGCCGGCCCCTTGCAGGAATTTCCAAAGCCAGGGCGGCAGCAGATCCGGGTCCAGGCTGTCGATCAGATTCTTGATCGCTAGCCCCAGCTCGGTGTCGCCCTCGATCACCAGCCGACGACGGAAGAACAGCGTGTCCGGATCTTCCTGACGGCTAGCCAGCAGCAAAAACTCCCGCCAGTTGCCGCGGATAGTGACCTGAACCGGCGCCTGTTCGGCGATGCGCAGCCTCCGCCGGTCGCAGCTCAGACACCAGGCCAGCTTGAGGTCGACGACCTCCAGGCGCATCCAGCGACCCTCCAATGCCTCGAAGGCGTCATCGGCCAGCGGCTCGGCAAACAGCTGGTTGAGACTGCGTTCCAGCGCGATCCGTTGCAGCATGAACGGCGTCCGTGCTGCTAGCGGCAACAGGTGCTCACCCAGTTTCATCAGACGCGCGTGGGGCTTCAGCATAGACCGGCTTCCTCTGCGCGCAGCATGCCCGGCTGGCCATGCCAGTAGCCGTTGCAACCTTCGACCGCCAGCGGCGGCAGGCCACCCTTACGCACCGCATCGAAGGCCGCGATGACCTCAGTCATGCCCGATGCGCGCGGGCTCAGACGCAACAGGTCGGCGCCGCTGTCGACCAGTGCCGGATAGTCCGCCAGTAAATTGCTGACCGACGCCGACATGGTCTGGATACCGTTGATGGTGAATAGCGCCTCGCCTTCCTGGCTCAGCAACGGAATACCTTCGGGGTAGTTCTGGCAGCAGAACTGGCAGTCATCCTTCGGCCGGTTTTCCGCGCGGGCGGTGAAGCAGCGCGCCGAGTAGGCCAGCGGTAGGTGGCCGTAAGCGAAGATTTCGATTTCCGGTATTGGCACCTCGAGCTGGGACAGCTGCGCCCGTGCATCCCTGATCATCGCGCCGGAGATTTCCACCGGCGGAACCCAGCGCTGCATGCCGCTCCTGACCAGTTCGGCCAGGGCATGGCCGTTATAGAGATTCAATGCCGGACCGCCGACGAAAGGCAGGCCCTTTTCGGACAGGTAATGCACCGCGCCCAGGTCGTTGGCCTCCACCAGCAGCTCGCCGTTGTCGCAGAGCCGGCGCAAGCTGGACAGCTCGGACGCCGCCTCGACCAGCGTGAGACCGGACAGCACCAGTTGCGCCGTCGACTGCTGGGCTAGCTCGCGCGCCAGCCCGATCCAGTCATCCAGTCCCATATCACGGCGCTTGGAGCAGACGGTCTCGCCCAGATAGATGACATCCAGCGGCGCGCTGGCCATGTCGGCATAAAATTCCAGCGTGCGCTGGCGATCCCAGTAAAACAGCACGGGGCCGAGGCTGAGTTTCATGGTTGGCTCCTCGTTCATTGCCAGGCCCGGTGGTAGGCGCCGAGCGTCGTTTGCGAGCCCTCGGAGAGGCCATCGAGCACCTCGCGCCACCCAGGTTGGACGGCATAACGCTGGGGGGCCTGCAGGTAGGAGTCCAGCGCCGCGCGCCAGACCCGGGTGACCTGCTCGACATAAGCCGGGCTGCGCTGGCGGCCTTCGATCTTCATCGCAGTGACGCCGATGCTGGCGAGTTCGGGAATCAGGTCGAGGGTGTTCAGGCTGGTGGGCTCTTCCAGCGCATGGAAGCGCTCGCCATTGACCATGAAGCGGCCCTTGCACAGCGTCGGATAACCGGCCGATTCGCCTTCGGCGTAGCGATCGATCAGCACATTGTTCAGCCGCGAGGTCAAGCCTTCGGGCTCCTCGCTCCAGCGCACCGCCTTGGCTGGCGAGCAGACCCCGCACAGGTTCGGCGACTCGCCGGTGAGATACGAAGACAGATGACAACGGCCCTCGGCCATGATGCACAGGCTGCCAAAGGCGAAGACCTCGATCGGCACCGGGCTGCTGGCCGCGACCTGCTTGACCTGTTTGAGCGACAAAACCCGTGGCAATACGGCGCGCTTGATGTTGTAGCGCTGTTGATAGAAAGCCAGCGCCGCAGCGTTGGTTGCCGAGCCTTGAACGGACAGATGCAGATTGAGCTGCGGATGACGCGTGGCGGCATAGCCCAGCACACCGGGGTCGGCAGCGATCAGCGCGTCGACACCCAGATCGGCAGCCTGATCCACCGCACGCTGCCAGCGCGACCAGCCGTCCGGCTGGGCATAGGTATTGACGGCGACGTAGAGCTGTCGGCGCTTCTCGCGGATCAGCTGTAAGCCCTTGTCGAGCTGCTTCTCATCCAGATTGAGACCGGCGAAATGGCGGGCATTGGTGTCGTCTCGAAAACCGACATAGATGGCATCGGCGCCCTGCTGGACGGCGGCCTTCAGCGCGGGCAGACTTCCTGCCGGGCAGACCAGGTGCATGGCAACTCCTAGACATTCGAATACATGCGCGCCGTGCCAGTGGCTATGGCGCCCGCCCTGGGAGGACGGAAAGCCGGCAGTCTAGGTAGCCGACCGGAGGTCAGCATTGATGAAGGTCAAGGTGGCCGCGGCGCGGCAGTACGGATGATTCATCGGCATGTGCTTTGTAGGGCGGAATTCATTCCGACTTGGCACCGCTGGTGGGCTGAAGCCCACCCTACAAGGCAGTGGCTCGAAGTCTGCGCTGTTCCTGACCCGTAGGGTGGGCCGGGCGGCGCTCCGTTTCAGCCCACCAAACAGGTGTGTCGACCGGCTGTCTAGTACACATGTACACGGCTTGCGCGTGGCATACCAAATCGCAGGGCGGGTGAAACCGCTAGATTCAAGGGACTTCAACTCTGCTCGGCGGATTGCACCCGCCTACGGCTGACCGGTAGGAGCGAGCTTGCTCGCGAACCGGAACTCAAGGGCTTCGCGAGCATGCCCGTTCCTACATCCGGGCGACGCGGGTGTGACAGGGCGCACATATGCAAGTGCACAGTTCAGCCTCGTGCTTCGCTAGATCCCCTCGTCGCCCTCGAATTCTTCGGTGGCGCGCGCCACCATTTGTCGCCAGGCGCCGGACTCATCGGCCAGCAACTGCATGGCCTTGAGGCTGGCTTCGAAGGCGGCGCGGTAGTGCTGAGGGTCGTTTTCGCTGGCCGCGCGATCAGCATGCACCCGTACTTCCGACAGCAACGCTTCGAACGCTTCTTGATCCAGAGCCATGTCGTGTCCTCGTCTCGTTGAGTGATGGGTGGTAGACCCTTGTGATGGCTCACCCATTCACACCAAGCGACACACGGCTTTCAAATGTCTTCAGTCCCCTGCGCTTACTTCAGTTTCAGCCGCCTTGCCAGCTTGTGCAGGTTGCTGGAATCCACTTCGAGCAGCCGTGCTGCCTTCGCCCAGTTCTCACCACTGGCTTCCAGCGCGCGAACGATGGCTTGGCGCTGGGCGTTATCGACGGCTTCGCGAAGCGAGACGATTTCGGCTTCGGTCGGTAACGGCTGGGTATCGGCGACCGGCACGAGCGAGGCGGACTGCGTGCTGTCCAGGTCGAGTAGGTCGGGCTCCAGCGTGAGAATTTCGCTGCGCGAAGCCCCACGACTGAGTAGCCGCAGCGCCGCGCGACTGATCACGTGTTCCAGTTCGCGCACGTTGCCTGGCCAGGCATAGCCCAGCAAGGCGCGTTCCGCAGCGGGAGACAGACGCATGCTGCGCAGGCCCAACCGGGCGCGGTTCAGTTCGAGGAAATAACCGGCCAGTATCAGCACATCGTTGCCGCGCTCACGCAGCGGCGGGATCGGCGCTGGATAGACCGACAGGCGATGATAGAGATCGGCGCGAAAGTGCCCGTCACGCACGCTCTCGCGCAGGTTACGGTTGGTTGCGGCGATGATCCGCACGTCGACCTGACGCGGCTTGTCCGCGCCGAGTCTCTGAATCTCGCCGTTCTGCAGGGTGCGCAACAGCTTGGCCTGAACGACCAGCGGCAGCTCGCCCACTTCGTCGAGCAACAGGGTGCCGCCGTTGGCTGCGTCGAAACGGCCAGGCCGATCGGTAGTCGCGCCGGAGAACGCGCCTTTGACATGACCGAACAGCTCGCTTTCAGCCAACGATTCGGGCAATGCGGCGCAATTGACCAGCACCAGCGGCTTGTTCCGACGCCGCGAATGGCGATGCAGCCAGCGGGCGAACAGCTCTTTACCGACGCCGGTCTCGCCCAGCAGCAGCACCGGCAGCTCGGAGTCGGCGACCACTTCCAGCTCGCGCAGCAGGTCGGCGATCACTTGGCTCTGCCCTAGAATTTCGCCATCGCCCGGCACCTGCGTAGTTTCCAGCACATCGCTGCGGGACAGGCGCAGACCGCGATTTTCATGTTCCAGCCGGGTGATGCGGATCGCCGCCTCGATCACCAGCGCATAGCGCTGCAGGTCGCGTCGCGCATCGTCATCGAAGGTGCCGGCGTGCAGCGCATCGAGGGTCAGCGCACCCCACAGCTTGCCCTCAATGAACAGACTGACACCCATGCAGTCGTGCACTGGCAAGGGCTCGCCGACGTGCTCGTCGAGCAGGCCGTCGTAGGGATCGGGCAAACGACTGTCGGGCTCGAACCAAGCGGGCTCGCGCTGCGAAAGAATGGCGGCGAGCCGCGGATGCTGGGCCACGACGAAGCGTCGGCCAAGCGCTTCCTGCACCAGCCCCACCGCCGCCAACGGGCGCAACGTGTCTTCGTCCAGGCGCAGCAGCACCACCGCACCACAGCGAAAACGCTCATGCAGCGTATGCACCAGCCGTTGCAGGCGAACTGCATTCGGCAATTCGGTAACGAGGTCGGCAAGCAGCGCTTCTTCCATCATGGTTACAAATACCCTCAAGGTTTTTTAAACCCTAAACCGCTCAGGTCAATTTCACCAGGGCGATTTTTTTCAAACCAGAAATCAACGAGTTGCGTCATGGCACAAGGCTTGCGCTAGTTCCGTCAACCTAACCCAGCCAACCCACACGGAACATTGCCATGACCACCGCGCTTACCGAGCAAACCCTGGGCAGCCTGGCCTGCCTCATTCCTGGCGCCACACGCGTGTTTCGCCAGTACAAGCTGGATTTCTGCTGCGGTGGCAACACCCCGCTACGCGATGCAGCCCAGCAGCGCAGCCTCGATGCAGAGGCCATCGCAGACGAACTCGCCGCGCTGCAGAGCACTCCGACGGACGAACCGGATTGGCGGAGCGAGCCGGCCGACACTCTCATCGATCATCTTCTCGAACGCTTTCATGAACGCCATCGCGAACAGTTCCCCGAATTGATCCGCCTGGCCAGCCGCGTCGAGCAGGTGCATGGCAACAAGGCGGACTGCCCGACCGGTCTCGCCGAGCACCTGTGGACCATGCAACAGGAACTCGAAAGCCACATGCTCAAGGAAGAGCAGATCCTCTTCCCGATGCTGCGACGCAATATCCAGCTGCCGCAGACCCAGGGCCCGATCGCCGTGATGCGCTACGAGCACGATCAGCACGGTGCCGCACTAGAGCGCCTGGCCGAGCTGACCCACGACATCACCCCGCCGGCGAACGCCTGCAACACCTGGCGCGCGCTCTATCGGGGACTGGAAGAGCTGCGCAACGACCTGATGCAGCACATCCATCTGGAAAACAACATCCTGTTCACCAACGCAGCGGCGCACTGAGTCAGGCATCGGAGGCGATATGAAAGCAGTTATCCAACCTTTGGCATGGGGCGTGGCCATGGCGTCCATGCTGGCATTGGCCAGCGGCGTGGCACTCGATCTGGTCGTGGACAGCGCACAAGCCGCTGCCCCTCACAATCACGACCATGACAGGCACTTAGCAGCAGCACCGTCCATCAACGATCAGAAATGGCCGACCGACGCCGCCTTGCGCAAAGGCATGACGCAACTGCGTGACGCGGCGGAGGGCGTATTGCCGGACGGCTCGGCACGACCGATCGATGCACAGGCGGCGAAGCAGCTGCAGACCGCGGTCGAAGACAACGTCTCGTTTCTGATCGCCAACTGCGAGCTGTCCGAGCAAGCCGATGCCGCGCTGCATGGCCTGCTGGCCGATTTGCTCAAGGGCGCCAAGGCGCTGGCCGAAACTGCTGAGAAGGAACAGGGCGCGCAGCTCGTTCTGGCTACGCTGCAACGCTACCCCGACGTGTTCGCCGCGCCGCATTGGAGCGAATCGGCAACAGCCGATCATTGAAACGATCCACGATGCAGCGCCAGCGCCGTACGACCTGAACACTGGCCTGCATCAATACTCGAGCCATGCGGCTGCGCTAGGCTCAGTACCGAATCAGCGCCGCGTTACCGCCTCAAGCAGGCAGGTTGCGGATGGCCAATTATTAGAAAACAGGATGTCTTGCATGGTGCTTCATCGCGTACACAACCAGATTCTCCGTAGCCACCATCTGTTCGAACCGCTAAACGACGAACAAATGGACGAACTGATGAGCGCCAGCCAACTGCTCAATCTCGACAAGGGCGACAACCTCTTTCATCAGGGCGAACCGGCTCACTCGTTCTACTTCGTGATTTCCGGCGCGATCAAGATCTACCGCCTGACCCCGGACGGTCAGGAAAAGGTTTTCGAGGTGATAGGCAATCGCCAGACCTTTGCCGAAGCGATGATGCTTATGGATACGCCCAACTACGTCGCCTCGGCCCAGGCCGTTTGTCCGAGCCAGGTCTATCGGTTCTCCAACACGGCCTACATGCGCCTGCTGGAAGCGAACCAAAAGCTGTCCTTCGCCCTGCTCGGCAAGCTGAGCGTGCGGCTGCACCAGCGCATCAACGAGATCGAAACGCTGTCGCTGAAGAACGCCACCCACCGCGTGGTGCGCTACCTGATGACCCAGCTGGCGCGATTGAAGGGCGACGGCAACAGCTTCGAGCTGCCGATGGCCAAGCAACTGATCGCCGGCCACCTGTCGATCCAGCCGGAGACCTTTTCGCGGATCATCCGCCGCCTGATCGACGAAGGGATCATCACCCAGGACGGCCGGCAGATCACCATTCTCGACCCCCAGCGCCTCGAACAATTCGAGTGATCGGAGCTGCGCCCCGTGCCCGTCCGGCTGGGCCAGCGGTTTATCCGGCGGTTGATTGCGGTCAACCTCAATCGACCGCCACGCGTGGCAAGCTGGACCCGACGTAACGAGGACGCCGCCATGCCCCTGTGCCTGTACTGCCAGCAACCCAACCCACCGAAAGAAGCCGAGTGCAGCCACTGCGGCATGCCCCTCCCCGCGCACGCCGATACCGCCGGCGAGCGCCGCCAACGCAAGTTCTTCTGGTTCTGTATTGGGCTCACCGTCTTCTGCGCGGCAATGATCGTCTGGCTGCCGCGAAATCTTTTCTAGCGGGGAAGCGGGAATGGTGGGCTGAAGCGGAGCGCCGCCCGGTGAACAGGCTGGTGGGCTGAAGCCCACCCTACGAGACTACGGGATTACTCTGCACGATCCGGTAGGGTGGGCTTCAGCCCACCAAGCCCACCAAGCCCGGCAACACCGGGCCGAAGCGGAACACCACGGCTCTCAAAGCCGCCATCCAGCTTTTAATTCCAACTTGCCCCTTCACCCCTTCGTCAACTGCTTGTACAGCTGCGGCAGGCGGAACGGCAGTTGTTGCGGTTCCTTGATCAGGGTGTAGCCGTTGGCGCCGAACATGTACGGCAAGTAATCGCCAGCTTCCTGGTCGATGGTGATGCAGAACGGCACCAGGCCCTGGCGCCGGGCTTCGAGTACCGCTTGGCGCGTATCTTCGACGCCATAGCGACCCTCATACAAATCCAGGTCGTTGGGCTTGCCGTCGGTAACCAGCAACAGCAGCTTGCGCCGTTGCTTGCAATTGCCGAGCAGCTCGGTGGCCTGGCGAATCGCCGCGCCCATGCGCGTGTAATAGCCGGGCTTGAGCGCCTGGATACGCCCGCGGGTGTCGTCGCCGTAGCGTTGTTTGAAGCTCTTGAGTTCTTGCATGCGCACCTGCTGCCTGCGCAGCGAGGAGAAGCCGTACAGCGCGAACTCATCGCCGACCGCCGAGAGCGCCTCGCCGAACAGCAGCAGGCTGTCGGTGATGACGTCGATCACCTTGTGCTCGTCATCCAGGTGCGCATCGGTAGACATCGACAGATCCGCCAGCAGCAGACAGGCCAGGTCACGACGGTTCTGCCGCTGCTCCATGAACAACCCGCGCTCAGCGCACTGGCCATGCTGACGCTCGACGTGGAAATCCAGCCACGCCTGCATGTCCAGCTCGGAGCCTTGCGGCTGGCCGCGCAGCCATTGACGGTCATTGCGCAGATTCTCGAATTGCCGGCGCAGCTTGCGCGCCAGCGGGCTCAGCCGCAGCGGCAGGCCCCTGGGCTCCGAGCCGCGCGGCAGCATCATCTGCAGGCTGACGAAATCATTCTGCAGGCGCTGCTTGCGATAGTCCCACTCCGGCAATTTGATGCCATCGCCCAGTGGAATGTCGTCCACGTCCGACGGCGGCAGATCGAGGTGCAGCTTGAGGCCACCACCCTTGCGCATGCGCTGGCGCGACATGGCGATTTCATCGAGATCCTCGGCGACGCGCGAGGCGTCCTCGTTTTCGCTGTCATCGCCCTGGCGATCCAGCTCGACGTGCTCGGACCAGCTGAACAGATTCTCCAGGCGAAACAGCATCAGGCCGCCCTTGCCGGTGGTTTCTTCGACCCGCTTGGCGCGTTTGCGCATGCCTTTCTGCTCGGTAGGCGGTGCCTGAAGAGTGTTGTCCTGGTCTTCCTCGCCCAGCTCGGTGGCTTGCGGCACGCCGAGGTTTTCGGCCGGGTACAGCCACATCGGCAGCGGCCAGGGCGCCACTTCGCTGCGGGGAAACTGCTCGACACTACCTGGCTCGCGCAACGCCTGACACAGCGCGCGTTCCAGTGCGGCCTCGGCGCGCGGCAGCGTGGCCGGATCGGGACGCAGTTGAAGGTGTGCCTCGACCAGCCGCTCGTAGCGCGGCCGCATGGCGGGGAAGCGCTGGAGAATCGATTGGGCCCAGCGCTGGTTGTCACGCGCCCAGTGGCGCATCTCGCCCGCTTGCGCCGCGAGCAGCGCCAGCCAGCGATACAGATCCTGATTGAGTGAAACGTCCGGGTAGACCGCAAGGCGTTGCGGCAGACGCAGATTGCTTGCGTCGCACCAGGCGACCGGCAGTTGCTTGCAGGTGCCGGCGACCTGTTGCAGCAGGTCGCGGCGCAGCATCATGTCGCGGGCGTTGGCGGCTTCGACGCCGATACCGCTGGCGCCGCCCATGGCGCGGAACAGGACTGACAGGGGTCGCCGCATGCTTTCCAGCTCGACGCACGCCTCGGGAAAATCGGGACTGGCGCGGCGGGTGATGAAACGGTGCCAGACACTGCCAACCCACTCCTCGACTTCGATGGTAAAGGCCATTTGCGACTCCGTAGCGCAGTGTATAAACAACAACGGCCCGCTGGAGTCAGCCGGGCCGTCGTTCATCTTGCGGTTAGTCTCAGGCTGCAGCGGCGGCTGCAGGCACGTCCGCGGTGACCCGCCCACGCTGCCTGAAGCTGTACAGGTAGCAGACCAGGCCAACGAGGAAGAACACCCCGGCGATCAGCCGCAGCCAGAAGAACACGGCCAGTTGGTCGGCGGTATTCATGAAGGACATCGCCGCGCCGTCCGCCGGGATGCGTTGCAGCCAGACCTGCACCACGCCAGCGGCGGTGAGGAACAGGGTGATGGCAACCATCGACAGCGTCATCAGCCAGAAGCCCCACACTTCGATGCGCTGAGCCCGTGCATCCGGTGCTTCACCCAAGCCACGCAGACGCGGCATGGCGTAGCTGATCATGGTCATGACGATCATCGCGTAGGCACCGTAGAAAGCCAGGTGGCCATGGGCGGCGGTCAGCTGCGAACCGTGGGTGTAGTAGTTCACCGGAGCCAGGGTGTGCAGGAAGCCCCACACGCCGGCACCGAGGAACGCCGTCACGGTCGTACCGGTGGCCCACAGCGAGGCGGCCTTGTTCGGATGCTGGCGACGACGACGGTTCACCATGTTCAGCGAGAACAGCACCATAGCGAAGAAGGGCAGCGGCTCAAGAGCGGAGAAGATCGAACCCAACCACAACCAGACCTCGGGCGCACCGATCCAGAAGAAGTGGTGGCCGGTACCGATGATGCCGGTGATCAGGGCCATGGCGATGATCACGTAGAGCCACTTCTCGATCACTTCACGGTCGACACCGGTGATCTTGATCAGGACGAAGGCCAGCATCGAACCCATGATCAGTTCCCACACACCCTCAACCCACAGGTGCACCACGAACCACCAGTAGTACTTGTCCCGCGCCAGGTTTTCCGGGTTGTAGAAAGCGAACAGGAAGAACACCGCCAGGCCGATCAGACCGGTCATCATCACCGTGCTGATCACGGTCTTGCGACCTTTGAGCATGGTCATGCCGATGTTGTAGAGGAAGCCCAGGGCGACCAGCACGATACCGATCTTGGTGATCGTCGGCTGCTCCAGGAACTCCCGGCCCATGGTCGGCAGCAGGTGGTTGCCGGTCATCTCCGCCAGCCCGGCGTAAGGAACGAACAGGTAGCCGAGGATAGTCAGCACGCCGGCTGCGGCGAACACCCAGAACAGGATGATGGCCAGTTTCGGGCTGTGCAGTTCACGGTCCGCTTCCTCGGGAATGAGGTAGTAGGCCGCGCCCATGAAGCCGAACAGCAACCAGACGATCAGCAGGTTGGTGTGAACCATCCGCGCCACGTTGAATGGCAGCAGTGGGAACAGGAAGTCACCGACGACGTACTGCAGGCCCATGATCAGGCCGAACAGGATCTGCCCGACGAACAGGATCAGCGCGAACACGAAGTAGGGTTTGGCGACCGCTTGCGATTGGAATTTGAGATGCGGATTCATGATGCTCATCTCTTAGCCCTCCTTGTTTGGCGGCCAGTTGTTGGTATCGATCTTCGAAGTCCATTTGAGGAACTCCGCCAGATCGTCGACTTCCTGCTCGCTCAGGTTGAATTGCGGCATCGCGCGGCGTCCCGGGGCGCCCAGCGGCTGCGCCTTCATCCAGGCGGCCAGGAAGGGCTTGAACGCCGCATCTTCGCCACGACGAACAAAGACATTGCCCAGCTCCGGCGCGAAGTAAGCACCTTCGCCCAGCAGGCTGTGGCAGCCGATGCAGTTGTTGTTTTCCCAGACCTCTTTTCCGCGCACTACCGCCTCGGTCAATTCCGATGCATTCGTTCGTTCTGGGAAGGTTTGTTCTGTGTGATAGGTCAGGCCTAGGAATACCAGGAAGAAGAACACGCTTCCCCCGAAGTAAATATTCCTGGCCATCCCCTTGGTAAAGGTCTCGGACATGGTCGCCTCCTCATGGCGTTGGCGTGGCCAGTTTAAGAAGGCAGCTATCTAAACCTGCTTGATGGTAATCAAGAAAAAAGACCAAACGTTTTAGTCGGGTTTAGATGAGGCGTATAGGGGCAGCGTTGAGAGCACGGCAGGGGCTGGATCGAAGGTTGAAATAGCACTTTGGCGTTTGTTTGGGGGACGGTGCAGGGCAACAAGGGCAGCCCCTCACCCTAACCCTCTCCCCAAAAAACACCGCGCTCTAATCGGGACAAACTGCCGGGGAGAGGGGACTGCTCCGGTGTGGGCAACCAAGAGCTTTTCGTCTCCAGTCTTGTAGGTGGGCTTTACCGATACCCATGCAAAACGGGCAGACGAAGGTTGAGCCGGAGTAAAAAGACGCAGCAGTACAGGCTATTGCCGGTATCGGTGGGCTGAAGCCCACCCTACCTCGCTGAAACCGTTTGGAAGGAAAGAGAATGCTCCGAGCTTCCCCTGACCCTAACCCACTCCCCGAAAACCATCGCGTTCTAACCCAGACAAAGTGCCGGGGGAGGAGACTGCTCCGGTACGGGAATACCGCAGCATTGATCGTTCCCATGCTCCCGCGTGGCAAACCGCAGGGCTGTAGGGTGGGCTTCAGCCCACCAGAGAGCGGCCCACGCGCCGTGAGAACGCATCCGGCACGGCACTGGTGCGCGGGAGTACTGAAAACGGACACAGAGCGCCCAGCGCAACGCGCCTATGCGGAGCATGGGGACGATCAAGAGTGCTGATATCGGTGGGCTGAAGCGGAACGCCGCCCGGCCCACCCTGCTCGCTTCAGCCAGAAACCGGACCGTAGGGTGGGCTTCAGCCCACCAGAGCGCGAGCTTCCAATGCCCGGCCTGGCACAACTCAAACCAACGTCAGAATCACCCCAACCACCATCACCAGCGGCCAGCCGAGCATCAGCAAGCGCCACATGACGGGGGCGTGGCACATTTCCATGAAGCGTTCGGTGATCACCCAGCCTTTCAGCAATGCGATGACCAATACCGCCGCAGCGAGCAGCAAGGTCGAACCGGCGTTGCCGAGCACCACCGTAGCCGTGGACAGTGCGGCCAGCGCTAGCCAGCAAACAATCAGCACATTCGAAGCAGACATCACGACCTCGTCAGTTGATCACGTAGACCAGCGGAAACAGCACCACCCAGACCACATCCACCATGTGCCAATAGAGCACGCCGGATTCCAACCCGGCGCAGTCACGCGCGGTATAGGCCCGCCGACGACACCGCTCGGCCATCCAGCCGAGGATCACCATCCCCAGCAATACGTGGAGGAAATGAAAGCCGGTCAGAATCCAGTAAAGCGTGAAGAAGGTGCTGTGTTCGAGTCCCAGACCCAGCCCGGACAGGTGGCTGTACTCGTTGAGTTTGAGCACCACGTAGACGCAGGACGTCACCAGCGCCGCCAACAGCAACGCCGCCGCGCGACGTGGCCGATCCATGCGCACCTGCTCCACCGCCAGCGCGGCAAGCAGACCGGAGGTCAGCAGGCTCAACGTCAGCGCCAGCCCGATGGAGCTGTCCAGCGCCGCGCGGCTTTCGCGAAACGTCTCGGCGTTTAGTAATTGAGTGACGGCGAACGCCAGGATCAGGATGGCGAAAACCGTCAGCTCGGCGAGGATGAAGAACCACATCGCCAGATCGCCCGGCAGCCGGCGGCTCCTCAGGGCGGGGTGTTCATGCGAAGTGGACATCGACCACATCCATCAAAGCGGCTACGGTTTGCGGATCATCCGACAGCGGCTCGGCGAGGCACGCCATGCAGGCCTCGCGCGGGCTCATACCGGAACGGATCATGCGTGCGGTAAAGATCAGCAGGCGGGTCGAGGCGACTTCCTCCAGATCATGCTGTTCGAGGCGACGCAATGCCTGCCCGAGCTTGACCACCTGCGCGGCCAGGGCGGCATCCACCTGCGCCTCGTTGGCGACGATGCGCTGTTCCTCGGCAGCCGATGGGTAATCGAAACGCATGGCGACGAAGCGCTGCCGGGTGCTGGGCTTCATGCCCTTGAGCAGGTTCTGGTAACCGGGGTTGTAGCTGACCACCAACATGAAGCCCGGCGGCGCCTTCAGTGCTTCACCTGTGCGTTCGATGAACAGTTCGCGGCGATCGTCAGCCAGCGGGTGCAGCACCACGGCGGTGTCCTGCCGCGCTTCGACCACCTCATCGAGATAGCAAATGCCACCCTCGCGCACCGCGCGGGTCAGCGGGCCGTCCTGCCACCAGGTGCCCTGAGCGCCGATGAGATGGCGACCGACCAGGTCGGCGGCGGATAAATCGTCGTGACAGGCCACGGTGTATAGCGGCAGATTAAGACGATGCGCCATGTACTGTACGAACCGGGTCTTGCCGCAGCCGGTCGGGCCCTTGATCAGCACCGGCATGCCGTGACGCCAGGCCTGCTCGAAGAGCGCCTCTTCGTTACCCAGCGATTGATAGAACGGCGCATCGGGCACACCGACAAGATTCTCGGGCGCGTTCATTGGCAATACCTCACTGCGGCAGTTGGTTATTCATCTGCCCACCAAACTACCCGCCACACCCTGCCCTCTCAAGCCATCCGCCGGCGAAGCTTGATTACGGTCAAGCTCGGAGAGAAATGGCCGCTTTTGGCTAGCAATTTGCCGGTATCTCCCCGCGACACGACGTCACGTCTGGCCCATCCCGTGGGCACTCTTGATTGCCATCAAGCGCATTCGCAGCGGCTCTCTCTAGGATGCAAACCGCGCACAGCAAGCCCCGGGAACTGCCACATCGCCGTCATTAGCAGGAACCGCAAGATGCGGTCAGAAGGAGAAAGAGTATGAGCAAACCAGTATTGGCGGGCTTCATCGCCGGCTTTTCACTGCTCGGCCTGGCAGTCGCCCAGGCGGCAACCAATCCCGAAAGCGCCGACGCGGCCTACAAGGGGCGTGCCTCCAGCATCGATCCTTCGAGCGCCCAGGTGGTGCATTCCCCCGGCGCACCGGACCTGAGCGCAGCCGAGTTCGACAAGGCCAAGGAAATCTACTTCCAGCGCTGCGCTGGCTGCCACGGTGTGCTGCGCAAGGGCGCCACCGGCAAGCCGCTGACGCCGGACATCACCCAGGAACGCGGCCAGGCCTTTCTCGAAGCGCTGATCACCTATGGCTCGCCCGCCGGCATGCCCAACTGGGGCACCTCCAATGCGCTGACTAAGGACGAAATCACCTTGATGGCCAAGTTCATCCAGCACACGCCGCCGACCCCGCCCGAGTGGGGCATGGCGCAAATGAAGGACTCCTGGAATGTACTGGTCAAGCCCGAGGACCGGCCGACCAAGCAGATGAACAAACTGGACCTGCCCAACCTGTTCTCCGTCACCCTGCGTGACGACGGCAAGATCGCGCTGATCGACGGCAACAGCAAGGAAATTATCAAGACCATCGACACCGGCTACGCCGTGCACATTTCGCGCATGTCCGCTTCGGGCCGCTACCTGCTGGTGATCGGGCGCGACGCCAAGATCGACATGATCGACCTGTGGGGCAAGGAGCCGGTCAAGGTCGCCGAGATCAAAGTGGGCATTGAAGCCCGCTCGGTGGAAACCTCCAAGTTCAAGGGCTACGAGGACAAGTACGTGATCGCCGGCGACTATTGGCCGCCGCAGTTCACCATCATGGATGGCGAGACCCTGGAGCCGCTGCAGATCGTGTCGACCCGCGGCATGACCGTCGGCACCCAGGAATATCATCCTGAACCGCGCGTGGCGGCGATCATCGCCTCTCACGAGCACCCCGAGTTCATCGTCAACGTCAAGGAAACCGGCAAAGTCATGCTGGTCAACTACGAAGACATCGACAACCTGTCCACCACCATCATCGGCACCGCGCCCTTCCTGCACGATGGCGGTTGGGATGTGAGCCACCGTTACTTCATGACGGCGGCGAACAACTCCAACAAGGTAGCGGTGATCGACTCCAAGGCCCGCAAGATGGCGGCGCTGGTGGATGTCGGCAAGATCCCGCACCCCGGCCGTGGCGCCAACTTCGTGCACCCCGAATTCGGACCGGTGTGGGCTACCAGCCACCTGGGCGACGAGACCATCTCGCTGATCGGCACCGACCCGGACAAGCATCCGGACAGCGCCTGGAAAGTGGTGCAGACGCTCAAGGGCCAGGGCGGCGGATCGCTGTTCATCAAGACGCACCCGAACTCCAGCCATCTGTATCTGGATACCACCTTCCACCCGGACGCCAAGGTCAGCCAGTCGGCCGCCGTGTTCGACATCAACGACCTCCAAGCCGGCTACAAAGTATTGCCGATCGGCGACTGGTCAGGGATCAAAGACGGTGCCAAGCGTGTCGTACAACCCGAGTACAACCAGGCGGGTAACGAGGTCTGGTTCTCTGTGTGGAGCGGTCAGGAAGAGGATTCGGCTATCGTGGTAGTCGATGACAAGACCTTGAAACTGAAAAAGGTGATCAGGGACAAAAGATTGATTACCCCAACGGGTAAATTTAACGTCCATAACACTCAGCACGACGTCTACTGAGTGTCAAACCGGGGAGGACGTCAAGATCCTCCCCATTAGCCTTGAGGAAATACTGATGAAGAAAATCCTAGTTCCATTGCTCGCCCTGGGCGGCGCGCTGATGCTGCAACCGGCGATTGCTCAGGACGGCGAAGCGCTGTTCAAGAGCAAGCCTTGCGCAGCCTGCCACAGCATCGATGACAAGCTGGTTGGCCCGGCATTCAAGGAAGTCGCCGCCAAATACGCGGGCCAGGAAGGCGCAGCCGACCTGCTTGCCGGCCACATCAAGAACGGCAGCCAGGGCGTCTGGGGTCCGATCCCGATGCCGCCAAACGCTGTAACCGAAGAAGAAGCCAAGATCCTCGCCGAGTGGGTTCTTAGCCAGAAGTAACCTAGCGTCCTGGAGGACGTCATGACAGTGTCCCGACACGCAGTATCACGTTTGGGGCTCGCCCTGGCGTCCCTCCTCCTGATTCCCGCAGCCCTGGCCGCGGCACCTGATGCCGAACGCCAGGCTCAACTCGAACACCTTCTCGTGCAGGACTGCGGTTCCTGTCACGGCCTGCGCATGACCGGCGGCCTCGGCCCCGCCATCACCCGCGACGCACTGGCCGGCAAACCCCGCGAAAGCCTCATCGCCACCGTGACCCACGGAAGACCCGGCACCGCCATGCCCGGCTGGAATGCCCTGCTCGACGAGCAGGACATCGTCTGGCTGGTCGATCTGCTTCTCGAAGGATATCCAAAGCCATGATCCGTCCCTTCCTGCTGCTGGCTGCGGCCGGCCTGCTTTGCGCCTGCGCGCAACAACCCCTGCGCGGCACCGGCGACCTGGGCGTGGTGGTGGAACGCGCCACCGGCAGCCTGCAACTGATCGAGAGCAGCGCATGAGCAGCCTGGCGCGCATCGAGGGGCTGGGCGACCTGTCCCACGCGTCGGTGGTGTTTTCCCGCGACCAGCGCTTCGCCTATGTCTTCGGCCGCGACGGCGGGCTGACCAAAGTCGACCTGCTGCGCCAGCGCATCGACAAGCGCCTGATCCAGGGCGGCAACAGCATCGGCGGCGCCATCAGTCAGGACGGCAGTCTGATCGCCGTGGGCAACTACGAGCCGGGCGGCGTCAAGGTCTTCGACGCCAAGACCCTGGAGCAGATCGCCGACATTCCCGCCACGCCGCTGGCCGACGGCAGCCGCAATTCCCGCGTGGTGGGCGTCACCGACGTACCGGGCCAACGCTTCATCTATAGCCTGTTCGATACCGGCGAAACCTGGCTGCTGGACTTCAGCCAGAGCCGCACGCCGCAGATCAGCCGTTTCGAGAACATCGGCAACCAGCCCTACGATGCGCTGCTCACGCCGGAGGGTCGTTACTACATCGCAGGCCTGTTCGGCGAGGACGGCATGGCCAAGCTCGACCTCTGGCACCCCGAGCGCGGCGTCGAACGCATCCTCGACGGCTACGGCCGTGGCCAGCAGAAACTGCCGGTCTATAAGATGCCGCACCTGGAAGGCTGGACCGTGGCCGGCAACCAGACCTTCGTGCCCGCCATCGGCCAGCATCGCGTGCTGGTAATGGACAGCGAGAACTGGCAACAGACCGGTGCCATCGACGTCGCCGGCCAGCCGATCTTCGTCATGGCGCGCCCCGATGCGCGGCAGATCTGGGTCAACTTCGCCCATCCGGACAACGGCAAGATTCAGGTCATCGACAGCGAAACCCACGACATCATCGCCACCCTGGAGCCCGGCCCTGCCGTGTTGCACATGGAGTTCACCGCGCGCGGCGACCAGCTCTGGCTGTCGGTGCGCGACGGCGGCGAAATTCAGGTCTGGGACCCCTACACGCTGAAACTGCTCAAGCGCCTGCCGGCGGAAAGCCCGAGCGGCATCTTCTTCAGCAGCCGCGCCCACGAGACGGGGTTGTGACATGCAACTGGACAGCCTCAGCCGCCGCCTGATCGACCGCTTCCAGCACGGCATGCCGCTGTGCGCCGAACCCTACCGCGCCATGGCCGAGGCGCTGGAGTGCAGCGAACAAGAAATCCTCGCCAGCCTTGAGCAGCTGGAACGCAGCGGCGGGCTTTCCCGAATCGGCCCGGTTTTCGAGCACAGCCGCGCCGGCGCCAGCACCCTGGTGGCACTGGCCGTGCCGACCAATCGCCTCGAAGCCGTGGCGGCGCGTATCAACAGCTACCCCGAGGTCAACCACAACTACCTGCGCGAGCATGACTACAACCTCTGGTTCGTGGTCACCGGCCCTGACCGCGCGCACCTGGACGCCCTGCTGGCGCAGATCGAGGCGGAAACCGGCCTCACGCCGCTGGACCTGCCGATGGAATGCGCCTACCGCATCGACCTTGGCTTTCCCATTGGAGATGCGCCATGACCGGCACCCTCGACCACTCGCAGGCCATGCAGCTGCGCAGCCTGCTCGAAGCGGGCCTGCCGCTTGCCGCCCGTCCTTATCGGATGCTGGCCGAACGCATCGGTGCCAGCGAACAGGCAGTGCTCGAACAGGTCCGGCACTGGAGCGAGGACGGGCTGTTTCGCCGCGTCGGCCTGGTGCTCAAGCATCGCGCGCTGGGTTTTCGCGCCAATGCCATGCTGGTGCTGGACATCGCCGACGATCAGGTCGACGAAGTCGGCCGACGTCTCGGCCAGGCCGCCGGCATCAACCTCTGTTACCAGCGCCCGCGCCGCCTGCCGGACTGGCCCTACAACCTGTTCTGCATGGTCCACGGCCGCGAGCGCGAACAGGTCTGCCAGCTGATCGAAAACCTGCTGGCCGAACACGGATTGAGCGAAGTGCCGCACCGGTTGCTGTTCAGCACCCGAGCCTTCAAGCAGTGCGGTGGCCGCTATGCCCCGTCCGTCACGGCCGAGCAAGCCCATGGATGATCTCGACCGCAAACTCATAAACCGCCTGCAACATGGCCTGCCGCTGGTAAAGCAGCCCTGGCAGGCGCTGGCCGACGAGTTGGAAAGTGATCCGCACACCCTGCGTGCGCGGGTTCAGGCGCTGCTGGACGACGGCACCCTGACCCGCTTCGGCCCCATGTTCGACATAGATCGCCTCGGCGGTGCTTTCACCCTGGCGGCGCTATCGGTGCCGGAAGAACGCTTCGACGCGGTGGTCGCCATCCTCGACGCCCTGCCGGAAGTCGCCCACAACTACCGCCGCGAACATGAGTGGAACATGTGGTTCGTACTGGGCTGCGCGACACCCGAAGGCATTGCCGAGACCATTGCCCACATCGAATCACAGACCGGCCTGCCGGTACTCAACCTGCCCAAGGAGGAGACCTACCATGTCGGCCTGCATTTCTCGATTTGATGGCCGGCTTGATCCCGACCTGGTGCGCCGCCTGGTGGAACTCACCCAGTCGGGCTTGCCGCTGGTGGACAATCCCTGGGCATGGATCGGCGAGCGCCTGGACCTCGACGAAGACGCCGTGCTTGACCTACTGCGCCAGCTACAGGACGACGGCGCCATCCGCCGCATCGCCGCCGTACCCAACCACTACCGCCTGGGCTACAAGCACAACGGAATGACCGTGTGGGACGTGGACGACGCCCACCTCCCCCGCCTCGGTCCACTGCTCGGCTCACAACCCTTCGTCAGCCACTGCTACCGCCGCCCCCGCCGCGACGGCTGGCGCTACAACCTGTTCGCCATGGTGCATGGGCGCAGCGCCGAGGAGATCGAAGATTACCGCGCACAGATTCGCCAACTGCTTGGCGAAGCGTGCCGGGGGGACGAGATGCTGGTGAGCAGCCGGATATTGAAGAAGACGGGGTTGCGGGTGTAACCGCAGAGCCAGCGCCTGCAGCCAAGTCCAGATTCATTTCTACGCCACCTCAACTTCCGTAGGCTGGACAATAATGATGTCAAAATAGTAGCTTCGACCCAAAACTCAAATCGGGATCGTTGCGTGACTTCAACTCATACTCCTCCCTTACCACCTCGAATGGCCACCGTACCGGTACGAATTGTTTCGTGTGCCGACAGTGAGCCGCTGTCTGGAAAAGAAGGTTAAGCCAATATGGGAGATCGGGCAGAGTGCGCGGTAGAGCTTCGAGAAGAGAAAGTTCTGGGCCTAGCGCAAGCAGGGCGAGCGCAGTTATACACGTTGTTATGCATTAGGGTGAAATTCCATCCAATTACTGTTAGGGCTCACAAGCAACTGAGTTTATGGAACATATAATCAATTGGACAAATGAAAACTCAGGCTTTCTAGCTCTTGTCTTATTTTTGGCAACTTTATTTTTGGGCTGGATATCTGGAGTTTTTAAAGCGCTGAAACGAAAGCCAGAGCTAAAGATAGAGGTCCTACAGGGGCCAACATTTTGTGCTTCGTTTGATACGTCTAGAACATGGAACGGGCATAAAACACATCGGACTGCTATTTCACTTTATCTGTCCATCACAAATATTGGCAGTGCGCCGACTGACATAAAGTTTATTTACGTAGGCTACAGATCGAAAAACCACTCCATCCCATTTCGTTGGTTCTGGCTTAAAGAAATTACAGTTTCAAAATCTGACTTCGTCATGAAACTTGGAAAAGACTCAAAGGTTTTCCCGTTTCTTATGCAAAGAAACCAGCTTACGAACAACCAAATTGATACCTATTTGCTTGAGGGAAAAAGGTGTAACGGAGTTGTCTATTTTGAACAAGATGAGTCTTGGGGTGATTATCTACCCAAAACACGCAACAATAGAATGACGATAAAGATCAAGGTATTCGATGTATACGGCAACCATTACTCCACCAAGACAGTCATTAACAAGGTAACTCTTGATGCAGCCAAAGAAGTCAGTGAAAAATTCGGTGAAACAAGAGAGTCATTGGTTGGAGTATAAAGCCCTAAAATAAATCAACTTCGAGCCTTTGGCGCCGACGCAGCAAAGCTGCGCCGGTTATTGAAGCGATAAGTGCGTATCGGAGAACACTGTGGAACACAATTTCGAAAAACTAAAAGCCCACATACTCCCACTCTCACGGTCAGACAAGTTTGAGACAGCCCGTACTGAGTGGGACTTGGTAAGTGTTGAGATCACGGAAGTGTTCGACCACTGCCCCTGCGGGCAAGAGATCAAGGAGCACTGCTACATAACAAATCGCATCACAGGCGAATCGACCTACGTTGGAAACGTTTGCATCAATCGCTTCCTTGGGATCGACACTGGCAACTTGTTCGACGGCCTGAAGCGCATTGCGAAGGATTCATATGCAAACGCAAACCTTGACGTCATCGAGCTTGGCCGAAAAATGGGCTATATCTATGACACTGAATACGACTTTTTGGTTAGCACCCGCCTAAAGCGTAAGCTCTCCGAAAAACAGCTTGAGTGGAAGCGCAAGATCAATCGTCGGATTACGCAGCAGATTTCGGTGCAACGTCGTAAACGCACCTAACAATTCATTCAAACCGATACCGCTTCGCGGCACGGCTTAATTTTTCGTCTGTGGAGAAAGACCGGTTGCACGTAGGCAACCGGCGCTAGTCAGCGACACGTCACTGAGTCAGAACTGGCTGCACAGCGCCAGGAGCAGCAGACATAACACCACCAACCCGACACAGCACACGTAGGTGTCTGCTCGCGAGCCATCCGGTCGGAGGTGCGTCGGGTAACGGCCCAGCGTGAAAAGCCGGACCACTGGCCAGCCGCAGAAAAAGAAGAAGGTGCTCAGAATCAGCTCGGAAACCACATAACCGAGGCATTGCACGAGCATGCTGATTAGAAATTCCACGCAGCCACGAGCCTGTCAGAACCGCCATTCGGGCTTGAACAGGCCAACCACGAAAAACAGCGTGGTAAAGCCCCACATCACGACCGCATAGAGCCGAATCTGCTCGGCGTTCCATGGCCAGGCGAACCACTCCAGAAAGGCCATGGCTTTCCAGCCCTCGAGCCAGTGCGCGCCACCCCAACTGATGATCCATTTCCAGAACAGGCTGTTCAGGCAGTACAGCGCAACGAACTCTCCGATATCCATGGATCACCCCTCAGCGGTCAAGGAGCGGCAGTCTATGCGAAGCGGCCTTTTACAGGGTTTGACGGCAGTCTCGTTGCAACCCGCAAGCATCGCAGCTTGGTCCCCGAGGCGCTCCGCTTCAGCCCAGCAGGACACCGCGCCGTCGGCGATTACGGTGGGCTGAAGCCCACCCTACGTCTGCCATGATCCGGTCACCAGCCTCTCGCGCTACCACCCCTTTATTTGTTTCGGATCAAGGACCGGCCACCCCACCTCGGTAATGCTGCAGCCATCGATTCACCCACGAAGCCGCCGCTTCCTGAGGAGACGCCCGATGTTGAGAATCAGCCATTACCTGCGTGCCCTGGCCCGCCCGGATTCCGGCCCGGTGCTCGGTGCACGAGGCACACAGGGAACCCGCCCGCCGGTAGTCATCTGGAACCTGCTGCGGCGCTGCAACCTGACCTGCAAGCACTGCTACGCCACCTCCGCCGACAGCGAATTTCGCGATGAGCTGGATACGGCCGAAGCCCTGAAGGTGATCGACGATCTGCACGACGCCGGTGTGCGCGTGCTGATCCTCTCCGGTGGCGAGCCGCTGCTGCGGGACGACATCTTCGAGCTCTCGGCCTACGCCCGCGAAAAGGGCTTTTTCGTGGCGCTGTCGACCAACGGCACGTTGATCGACGAGGGCAACATCGAGCAGGTGGCTGCGGCGAAGTACGACTATGTCGGCATCAGCATCGATGGGCTGGAGGCGGTGCATGACGAATGGCGCCAGCTCAAGGGCAGCTTCGTCGCCTCGATGCACGCCATCGACCTGTGCCGCCAGCACGGCATTCGCGTCGGGTTGCGCACCACCCTGACGCAGAACAACTATCCACAGTTGCCCGCCCTGCTGGAGCTGATGCGCGAGCATGACGTGCAGAAGTTCTATCTCTCGCACCTGAACTACAGCGGGCGTGGCAAGCGCAGCCGTAAGGCCGACGCCCACCACCAGATGACCCGCGACGCCATGCGCCAGCTGTTCGAACAGGCCTGGGACGACGTGCAGAACGGCCGCGAGACCGACTTCGTCAGTGGCAACAACGACGCCGATGCGATCCTGCTGCTCCAATGGGTCGAGGAGCTTCTGCCGCAGCATCGCGACCGTCTGGAGCAGATGCTGCGCGCCTGGGGCGGCAACGCCTCGGGCAACGGTATCGCCAACATCGACAACATCGGCGATGTGCATCCCGATACCTACTGGTGGCAGCACACCGTCGGCAACGTGCGCCGACAGAGCTTCCGCGAACTCTGGCTGGACAAGCCCGAACCGCTGCTGCGCGAACTGCGCCAGCACCCTCGCGCCGTGGGTGGGCGCTGCGCCGAATGCCGCTGGCTGCCGATCTGCAACGGCAACACCCGCACCCGCGCCTGGGCCTCCGGTGACCTGTGGGCGGAAGATCCCGGCTGCTACCTGAGCGACGAGGAAATCGGTCTGCCGCTTCCCTTGCGCATTCCCAGCGTGGAAATCAGCGCCCTGTAAATCAGCAACACCCAGCGGTCGTCAGAACCGTACTCAGCCAAGCGCAACCGTCAACCTGATGAGAAACACAGGAGTCCGCATGGACCAGCCAATCACACTCCCCGCTTCGCTGAGCGCCGCATTCGCCCCTGGTGAAGTTGCCCTGGTCGGTGCCGGCCCTGGCGACCCGGGCCTGCTCACCTTGCGCGCCTGGTGCCTGCTGCAGCAGGCCGATGCGGTGGTTTACGACCGTCTGGTCAGCAAGGACCTCATGGACCTGCTGCCGGATATCTGCAGCCTCCATTACGTCGGCAAGACCAGCGGCTACCACAGCCTGCCGCAGCCGCACATCAATCAGTTGCTGGTGGACCTGGCGCGGCAGGACAAGCGCGTGGTGCGCCTGAAGGGCGGCGATCCCTTCATCTTCGGCCGTGGCGCCGAAGAACTGGAATTCCTGCTCGAACACGGCATCGACTGCCAGGTGGTGCCGGGCATCACCGCTGCCGCCGGCTGCAGTACCTATGCGGGAATCCCCCTGACGCACCGCGATCTGGCTCATTCCTGCCAGTTCATCACCGGCCACCTGCAGGAGAACGGCGAGCTGCACTTGCCCTGGACGGCCTTGGCCGAAGGCAACCAGACCCTGGTGTTCTACATGGGGCTGGCCAGCCTCGGCGAAATCTCGCGCAACCTGATCGCCGCCGGCCTGCCGGTGGATACGCCTGCCGCGCTGATTGGCAATGGCACTCGCCGCGATCAGCAGGTGGTGCGTTGCACACTCAAGCAGTTGCCGAGCATGGCCGAGGAACAACAGCTGACGCCGCCCACGCTGACCGTGATCGGCAAGGTGGTCGGACTGTTCGAAGGCCGGCAGGTCGAGTATCCCGCGCGCCTGCGCAGTGAAGTCGCCAGACAATCGGAGGCCCTATGCGGCTGATTGCTACGTTATTGGTCGCCGCCGCCCTGCCCGCCGCCACCTTCGTCGCGCTCGACATGGCGATTCCACGCGCCGCTGCCGCCGAGGCAACCGATGCCCATGCGCTCTACCAGCAGCACTGCCAGAGCTGCCATGGCGTCGATCGCCTCGGTGGTGCCGGCCCCGCGCTGTTGCCGGAAAGCCTGGGGCGGATCAAGTCGGACGAGGCGCGCAAGGTCATCCGGAACGGCCGTCCGGCCAGCCAAATGGCGGCCTATGCGACGGTGCTCGACGAGGCGCAGATCGACAGTCTGGTCAGCTACCTCTATCGGCCTTCCGCCGTACCGCCGACCTGGAGCGATGCCGACATTCGCGCCAGCCACCGGATACTGGCGGACGTTACCCAGCTGCCCGACAGTCCGCAGCACGGCGCCGATCCGCTCAACCTGTTCGTCGTGGTCGAGGCCGGGAACCATCATGTCCGCATTCTCGACGGTGATCGCTTCGAGGAGCTGGCCAACTTCCCCTCGCATTTCGCCCTGCACGGCGGACCGAAATTCTCCCCCGACGGGCGCTTCGTCTACTTCGCCTCGCGCGATGGCTGGGTCAGCGTCTACGACCTACATAACCTGACGATGGTCGCCGAAGTCCGCGCTGGGCTGAACACCCGCAACCTGGCCGTGAGCAACGATGGCCGCTGGGTGCTGGTGGGCAACTACCTGCCGGGCAATCTGGTGCTGCTCGATGCCCGCGACCTGTCGCTGGTCAAGCACATACCCGCGGTGGGCCTGGCCGGCACGCCATCACGGGTCAGCGCCGTGTACACCGCACCACCGCGCGACAGCTTCGTGGTCGCGCTGAAGGACGTGAAGGAAGCCTGGGAACTGTCCTACGCCGGCGAACCGGACTTCGTGCCGCGACGCATCGAAGCCGCGGACTTTCTCGATGATTTCTCCTTCACACCCGACTACCGTCACCTGCTCGCCACCTCGCGCAAGGCCCACGGCGGCCAGGTGATCGATTTGGATACAGGCAAGGCGGTCACCGACATCCCTCTGCCCGGCATGCCGCACCTCGGTTCGGGCATCTACTGGAAACGCGGCGGCGACTGGGTGTTCGCCACCCCGAACGTCAGCAAGGGCCTGATCTCGGTGCTCGACATGAACAGCTGGGAGCTGATCAAGGAGATTCCCACCGAAGGTCCAGGCTTCTTCATGCGCAGCCACGAGCATTCGAAGTACGCCTGGACCGATGTGTTCTTTGGCCCCAACAACGATGCCGTGCACCTGATCGACAAACAGACCCTGGAAGTCGCCCACACCCTGCGCCCGATGCCCGGCAAGAACGCCGCACATGTCGAGTTCACCAAGGACGGCGAGCACCTGCTGCTCAGCGTCTGGGACACCGACGGCGCGCTGATCGTCTATGACAGCGATACCCTGGAGGAGATCAAGCGCATCCCGATGAACAAACCCTCGGGCAAGTACAACGTCGGCAACAAGATCGAGTTCGCCGAAGGGACATCGCATTGAAAGCGAAAGACGAAAAAGCGCTGAAGGATGGAAAGCTGGGCGAGAAACCGTGACGTTGTCGGACGGCGTTTCGATTCAGCCCGTCCGTGTGATCCCGGTACCTCGTTTTTGGTGGGCTGAAGCCCACCCTTGTATCTCGACTACCACACCATTTGGGGTGATAGTTCCCGACTGATCATCGGGGGAAGGTCGGAAGCCGTGCCCACCCTGAGGCCGCGAGCCTGCGACGTAGATAGCGCTTCGGCCTTCCACACTCACTCGAACAGCTCGAACGGTATCCAGAGCCCGCCGTTGGCGAGAGCTCGCATCCACAAGGTTGAGCTGAGTGCAGTGATGATCGTTTTGAATCAGCACAAGGAGTTCTCATGCCCTGCATCATCGGCATTGATATCGCCAAGCGCACGTTCGATATCGCCACCCTGCAGACCAACGGCAAGTACCGCACCAAGGCCAAACTGGCCAATGATGCAGCCGGTTTCGAAACGCTGATGCAGTGGCTGGCCAAGCACAGCGGCCTTGAGGCCTGGATCGTTATGGAAGCGACCGGCACCTACCACGAAGCGTTAGCGCAGTGGTTGCACGGCAAGGGGTATCGCGTCTGTGTCCTGAATCCGGCCCAGGTTGCCTACTACGCTCGCAGCCAACTGCAGCGCGTGAAGACCGACAAGGTTGATGCCAAGCTCATTGCCGAGTATGGCGAGCGGCATCAGGATGAGCTGCGGGCTTGGCAGCCCGAGCCTCACGCCATCCGCCGCCTCAAAGCATTGGTGCGCCGCTTGGAGGATCTACAGGATATCCAGCAGATGGAGCGCAACCGTCTGGAGATTGCCGATACCAGCGTGCAGGCCTCGATCCACTCGGTGCTTCAACACGTCGATCGGCAAATCACCGAAACGCTCAAAGCGATCCGAGACCATATCGATGATGACCCGGACCTGCGCAACAAACGCGACCTGCTGACCAGCATCGATGGTATCGGCGAACGGTCAGCAGCTTTATTGCTGGCCGAGCTCGGCGACCCCTTACGCTTCGCCAGCTCACGCGCGATCACTGCCTCTGCCGGGCTGAACCCCAGGCTGCAGGAGTCCGGCACCTTTAAGGGCCAGACGCGCATCTCCCGGACAGGCTCGTCTCGTCTGAGGGCTGGGCTCTATATGCCAGCCGTGAGCTCACTCAAGCACAACGCAGCCATCAGCGCCTTACGTGACCGCCTCAAAGCCCGCGGCAAGACCGGCAAACAGATCGTCTGTGCAGCGATGCGTAAGTTATTGCACATCGCTTATGGAGTGCTGAAATCGAACCAGCCTTTTGATCCAAAACTGGCTCTTGCTCACTAGGGAGTAAGACGGTATCTACAGGCTTGGACGATACCGTAGGGTGGGCTTCAGCCCACCGGTGTTTTCATAGCGTTGGCAACAGGTGGATTCGCCAAGGGAGCATCGAATTAGGCCGGCCCGCCCTACGCCAGCGCTCTTATTGCTTATATCTTCAGCTTCTCATCCAAAAGTGCTCTCATAACAATTTTTCTGATACGAGCATTCCATGGATATCGATCTCGCCCGTACCTTTCTCGAGATCATTCGCAGTGGCAGCTTTGTGGCCACTGCTGAAAGGCTGCACATCACGCAAACGGCGGTGACCGCGCGGGTGCGCAGTCTGGAAACGCAGCTCGGCTGTCGGCTGTTCATACGCAACCGTGCCGGCGCGCGGTTGACCAGTGATGGCGAGCGCTTCGTCACCTATGCCACGCAGCTGGTGCAGACCTGGGAAACCGCGCGGCGAGATCTGCCGTTGCCGCGCGGTTTCGACAATCTGCTGTCGCTCGGTGCCGAGGTGAGTCTGTGCAACCCGCTGATGCTCGCCTGGGCCCAGCGCCTGCGCCAGGAAATGCCGGATCACGCGCTTCGCAACGAAGTGGACAGTGGGATCGCATTGCAGAAGCAACTCGACCTCGGCGCGCTGGACGCGGCGCTGGTGCATCAACCCGAATACTGGCCGGGCCTGCAGGTCGAGCAGCTGCTGGAAGAAAAGCTGATCCAGGTGGAGCACTGCAGCATCGCGGAGCCCTACGTCTACGTGGATTGGGGCCCCGCGTTCCGCCAACAGCACGACCTCGCGCTGCCGGGCCACATCCGCACAGCAATATCGTTCAGCCTGGGCCCGCTGGCCCTGCAGTACCTGATGCAGTGTGGTGGTCGCGGCTACTTCCGCACGCGGGTGGTGCAGCGCTATCTGGACGAAGGTGTTCTCAAACGCGTCGAGCACGCGCCGGAATTCAGCTATCCCGTCTATCTGGTGTATGCGCGCGCGGCGCAGTCACCCGCCTTGTTCAAGGCGATCGAGTTGCTGCGCGAGGTGGCCGAGGACGATTACGACTGGTCGCGCTGGAACTACCAGATCTGAGCGCCAGCCACCCCACCCTCCGTAGGGCCGAATTTATTCGGCCGCAGGTCTCCAGGCATCACGCCTAGTCAGGCAGGTGCTTGAGCCAGTTTCGATAGAGCGCGGCGATCAGATCGGTCTGGGTGATCATGCCTACCAAGCGCTGTTCGTCGTCCACCACCGGTAAGCAGTGCAGCCCCCGGTCGGACAAAAGGAACACCAGGTCGACCATGTGCGTGTCTTCGGTCACCGAGACCACCGGGCTGCTCATGATCGCGCGAAGTTGCACGCCGCGAAGAAACTTCAGCTGCCCGAAGTTGATGCGCGCAGACGCGGGACGGAAGTGTTTGAGCAGGTCGACCAGGGTCACGATGCCCACCAGTTTGTGGCTGTCAGCCTGCAGCACCGGCATCGAATGCAGACGGTGCTCGCGCAGGGTCTGCCAAGCGCGCTGGATCGAACAGTCCGGTGTGCCCCAGTAAAGGTCGCGGGACATGATGTCGGCTGCGGTGATCTCGCCCATGCTGCGTCGCAAGGCATGCTTTTCGGTCTGCTTGATCAGCTGCGCAAGGTCGTCGCGCGTGACGTCCACGTATTCGCCAAAGTCGGCCAGCGCACGCTCGACGTCATCCTCGCTGAAGCTCATACGCTCGCTGGGCAGTGCGTCCTGTGTGTGATGGGTGTTGCCCTTCTGCGGGCGCGGCTTCGGGTAGGCATGCCCGCTGAGGTTGTTGTAGATCAGCGCAACCGCGATCAACAAAGCCGAGTTGAACGCCACCGGATAGAGCAGTTGAAAACCGTACGCATGAATTTCCGGGCTGCCCACCACCGCGACCAGCGCCAGCGCCGCCCCCGGCGGATGCAGACAGCGCAGGCCGAACAGACAGAAGATCGCCAACGCTCCGGCCAGACCCGCGGCGGTCGCGATGGGCACGTCACTGACACCCAGCGCCACGCCGATCGCGGTCGCGAACAGGTTGCCGGCCAGCACCGACCATGGCTGGGCAAAAGGGCTCGACGACGCGACGAACACCAGCACCGCCGATGCGGCTGCCGGTGCCGCGAGAGGCAGGGCGATCGAGGCGCCGAATATCCAGGCACTGACGGGTATCGTCACCAGCAGTGCCAGGCCGATACCCAGCGCGGCGCGCAACCATTCAGCGGGACGCGCGGACAATGGCGCGGGCGCAAAAGACCGGCACCAGTCGAGAAGGCGTTCTTGCATTGTTTCTGCTTTGGTTGGGAGGTTGTTTCGCCAGCCAGCGGCGCGCGCTGCTAGCTGTGTGACGGTAGACCGGCGCGCTGAAAGTCGCACCTGTCATATGGCGCGCGACATTGTCGATGCGCCGCCAACGCATCGCCAATGAATAGTATTGGATTGCAGCTGCAATATTTTTGCAGCAAACGCATGAGCAGGCCGTCTCGGTCCCGTTATGACGCCTCGGTCACCGGCTGAGCGGCCTTTTCATGCGCTCGGATCAGCGCCGCGACAATGCGCATCACCTCCAGGTTGGCCTCCTCCATCCTGCTCAAATACGTAAGCGTATCTTCCAACGCATGCCGGCCGAACGCATCGAGCGCTTGCTGCCCTTGATGATGCACGGCCATATGGGGCCGCTCGATCTGCTGAAACTGCTGCAGCCGGTGCATGTCTCGATTGCTCTGGGCGTAATACCAGCGCCCGAAGCGACACTCGCGCTCGCTGGGCAGAGCCGACAGCCTTGGGTCACCCGAGCCGAGCACATGGTTATAGACGACGAACTTCAGCGACAGCTCATCGAGGTTGGCCAATTCGACGCCGGCACGGAACGATGAATGCTCGATGCCCTGACGCATGGCGCCCGCCAGTTGATGAAGCTCTCGCATGGCCGCGACGGCACGTTCGGTGGTTCGGCTGAAGCCCTGGGCCAGTTCGCCCTGCAGCTGGATGTAGTCATGCACATGAGCGATCTCGCGCTGGACTTCGGCAATCTTGCGCACGATGTCGGCGGTAGCCAGTGCGGTCTTTTCCGCCAGCGTTCGAACCTCACCGGCGACCACGGCGAAGCCGCGACCGGACTTCCCGGCCCGCGCCGCCTCGATGGCGGCATTGAGCGCGAGCAGGTTGGTCTGACTGGCGATGCCGCTGATGAGGTCGACGATGCCGTTGATTTCCTGCGAGCGCTGCGCGAGGGTGTCGACCTTGTGTGAAGCCTCATTGAGCCCGCTTTCCATGTCGACGGCCTTGCTGCGCAGCTCGCCGAAATGCTGCTGGTTGCTCAGCGCCGCGTTGGCGACTTGCTCCGCGCGATCGCGGTTATCACCGAGCCGGCCCGTGAGGTATTCGAACGAGTCGCCCAGGTGCGCTACCGAATCGCTGAAGCGCACCAGGTTACCGGCCACGCCACGGTAATAGTCCAGCTGGCGTTTACCCGCGGCGCTCTCCGCATTCGCCGCCGCCAACTGCTTTTCCAGCGCCGCGATACGCGCAGCCTGGTCGGTGCAGGTCCGCTGCAGAGCATCGCGTTGTTGCTGAAGGTCCTGCGCGGTCCGCTTCCATTTGAACATCGTCGGCCTCGCGATCAGTTGATGGTGTAACCGTTGTCGACGACCCAGTCCTGACCGTAAACGCCACGGGCACCCTGCGACAGCTGGAACAGGATGACGTTGGCGACCGCCGCCGACTCGAGAAAGTGCCCCGGTAGCAGCCGTTTGCTCACGCCTTCGGCGACCTGCTCGAGCTGCTCGTCGGCTAACCCCAGCGAGCCCCAGATCGCCGTCGCGGTCGGGCCCGGCGAAACAACGTTGATGCGCACATCCAGCGGCGCGAATTCCACCGCCAGGGTGCGCGCCTGGGCGATCAGCGCGGCCTTGCTGGCGATATAGGCGGCGAGGCCGGGGAAGGTCCCACGCGCCAGAAAGGTACCGATGAAGACCACCGACGCCGGCTTGGCCAGCTCGGTGCGCAGCGCGGCCAGGGTGTTCAGCGCACCGGCGCCGTTGACGGTCCATTGCCGATCGAAGCAGGCCATGTCGAGGCTATCGCCCAGCTCGGCGATGCCGGCGTTCGGCACCAGATAATCCACCGGGCCGAGTTCCGCCGCGCGGCACCGCAACGCGGCCAGATCGTCCGCAGACGTCACGTCGCCGGCGATCCAGTGCAGGTGCTCGGGATAGGTTTCGATCAATTGCCCGAGGCCGCCGAGCGTGCGCGACAGGGCTAGCACTCGAGCACCACGCTGCAGCAGCGCCGTGCACAGCGCCAGACCGATCCCCGAGCTGGCGCCGGTGACGACTGCCAGGCGGTCTTTGAACTCGTTTTTCATCATCATCTCCGATGCCGGCGTCCGCCGAGCCGCAGGCTGCCCGTCCCGGATTTGGGCAGGCAGCGTTTTCTCTGTTGAATGAATAAGCGGGCAGTGCCTGGTAAGGAGATATCAGCCCGGATGGCCGTCGACCCGTGCACTCAGCAGCATCGGCGCGTAACGCCAGACGTAGAGCGCGAAGGCCAGCGCCCAGCAGATCGCTGCCAGCCAAAGGCCCGTCACCGGCCACTGGCCGGAAAGGAACACCCGCGAGGCCGCCCCGAGGTTGAACAGCACGAAGGCACCGACGATGCCACTCGGCAGCTGCAACGGGCGCCCGGTGTGGCCAAGCGTGACGCGCGCGATCATCGCTAGAATCAGGCCGCTCATGGAGCCCACCGACAGCGCATGCAACGAAGGGCTGGAGCTGCTCAGCAAGCCGAAATTCCACAGCGCCAGCCCCGCCGCTGCGACCACCAGCCAGAGCATCGCCACGTGCAGTGACCAGAGCAGCGGCACGCGCCAGATGCCGCCGTCGTACCAGCGCACCAGCCGCAGCAGGTGGCCGGTGGCGATGGCCAGGAACAACACGCCGATCAACAGGTGCTGTTGCAGCGCGACGCCTGCGGCATAGAGCACGGCGATCAGGCCGGTGCCGACCAGCAGAGCCACGTCCAGCCAGACCCAGGGTTTCACGGCTTCGGTGTGGCCGAGGCCGCGCTGCGTGAAGAAGGGAATCACCCGCCCGCCAATGATCGCCATCAGCGCCGCCACCAGCCACAGCCCGGCGAGGATGCCTTGGCGCTGCAATCCGTCATTGCCTTGGGCAATACCGCAAAGCACCAGCACGTCGGCGCCGATCATCAGCGTAAGTACCGCGACGATCGGGTAGTTGCGCTTCTGCCGGACCACCCAGAGCATGCGCGCCATCAGCCCGGTCACGCCGAGCATGAATAGCAAGTCCAGCGGGACCACCAGCGCCAGCGGCAGGCCGAACAGCCAGCCCAGCCGCGCCAGCAGCCAGACGGCGGCCAGTGCCATCAACTTATTGCCGGAAACGCCGGGTTGGCCGGTCCAGGTTTGCCCCGCAGTGAGCAGGAAACCGGCGACGATCGCCATGGCGAAACCGAACAGCATTTCGTGGCGATGCCAGGACAACCAGCCGCCGGTTGGCTGGAAACCGGGCCAGATGCCGGTCCAGGTGGCGACCCAGAGCGGAATCGCGAGCATGGCGAAGAGGCTGCCGGCGAGAAAAAACGGGCGAAAGGCGAGCCGCCACAGAGGCGGGATACTCAGGGCTTTTCGCCGATCGATTACTTGCACAAAGGCCTCCTGATCTTCTTCGTGTCCGCCCGGCGGGATGAAGTCTGCCGGGCAGAACCGTGATCGCTCCGATATCGCGGAGCCAGGATTACTTTCTACAGGTTAGAAGGCTCCGACAGACTTGATTGCGATCATCTTTTTGCCGAGCCGCCTCGGTGCCGACGATTGGCAGGCTTCAGGGCCCGGACGCAGGGGCGTCAGGTTGGGGTTCCCGTGCGTGAGCGTGACGTCAGCCGTGCCGCTTATTTCAGGTTCATCGCGCTTTCCGGGGGACAAAGATTGGTATCGGACGGGCAGGTGATACTGCCAGCTCGTTTAAGCTTGCACTTTGGAGATCAGGGCTATTACCGAGCGTGCTGACACTTCAGGTTTCGCCCTGCTGGGCGAGTCCCTTTTTCTTGTTTGGCCAAGAAAAAGGAACCAAAAAGAAGGCCACCCCAACATCCGGGTTTTGCTTCGCAAAACTTCCCTCGCTCCGGCGCCGCTCCGGGGCCCGGCTTACAAGGGCCATCCATGGCCCTTTAAGCCTCTCGCGGCATCCATGCCGCTCGTCCCCTGCGCAGCGCCTTCGCTCGGCCTCCTGAAGGGGGACTCGGGACCGAGTCGTCTGGAAGTTCTCTAGCAGCGATAGAAGCAAAGCGCTTTGCTTGTTCACATGCACGGCCTAACAGGCGACGCGAAACGCCCCATCAGAAGGGTGAGCGGAATCGTTGCGCAGAGGGGCGAGCCGCATGGATGCGGCGATAGCCGTAATGGGCCATGGATGGCCCTTGTACGGCGACCCTCGGAGCGGCGATGGAGCGAACGGACCCGGAGCGAAGCGCAGGGCCGGATGCAGGGGCAAGCGTTTTTGGTTACTTTTTTCGCGATTGAAAAAAGTGACTCGCCCAGCAGGGCGAAACCAAGCCATCAAGCAACTCGATAAGCGCTTATAAACCCAAAACATCATTCAACACATCCCAACTTGCCAGCCCAGCGCCCAGCAACCATGCCGCTGAAATACGAAAAACCTATTTCAACTCCTGCTTAACCGCATCCCCCTGCGTTGCGCTTTCCCCATCACTCATGGATTTACGAAAGCCACTGATGGCGCCGCCCAAGTCCGAACCAAGGCCGCGCAGGCGCTTGGTACCGAACAGCATCACCACGATCAGCAACACGATCAGAAGCTGCCAAATGCTGATACCCATCATTTTTCTATACCTCTTGTTAGCCGGCCTAATGACCGGCGTGAGCGTTGTGGTGATCCGACATGTGCTGATGCATGCCTGAGGACTGTTGAAGCACCGACTGATCGATCTCCTCGAAGCGCAATACCCGCCCGCCCTGTTCGGCGGCCAGCTTCTGCGCGGCCGCCTCCTCAGCGAACGTCGCCAGTACCGCACCCATCGCGCCTTTGAGCCCAGTTCCGGCCACGTAATAAGCGCTGGTGGCATCGATCAGATATTCATCATTCGGTTGTTCCCAGCTGCTGCGCCCCATGTCGTGAACGTACAGTTTGGCGTTCAGCACGCGGTTCTCCGGCTGCAGCCACCAGCCGAGCATCTCCGCCGTGGAGCAGAACTTGCGCACTCCGCCCTTCTCGACCGCCTGCCCCTTTGGACCGGGAAAGTCAGCGATGACCATGCCGCAGACATGGCACTCATCGTCGGCATGGAAAGCGACCGGTTCCAGAACCTGCTCCACCTGCTCGGATTCATTACAGCCGGCCAAAGCCAGCAGCAAGATGGCAACCAACGCTCGAGAAGCCTGTACGTATAACGCATTCATCATTGCAGTTCCTTTAACGGAGGAAATCAGGTCAGCCGACGGCGGAAGATGCCATAGGCCAGCAGCAGCGACGCCCCGACCCAGGCCAACAGGCACAGCCAGAGCACCGCGCCGGGCACCGGCAGTTCGCTGCCCAGCGACAGCACGCCCATGGCGTTGCCACCCTCGAAACCGGACAGGTTGATCAGCCGGTAGATATCGGCGGGGTTGAGCAGCAGCAACCAGGGCAGCAATTCAGGGCTGAACTTGCCTTCGCTGAGCACCAGCAGGGCCAGCAACACCAGATCGAACACCAGCACGAACAGGAACCAGATGCCCAGCGCCAGGCCGGCGGCACTGGATTTCTCGTTGACCTTGCCGCTGAGCACGTAGGCCATCGCCAGGAACACCCAGCCCAGCAGCGTTGACGAGATCATGAAACGGCCGAAGGCCCAGAGCAGCAGCCCCAGCTCGATATCCTCGACCAGCACGGCGATGGCCAGCGCGGCGCCGCCAAAGCCGATCAGCACCGCCAGCGCGAGAATCAACCCGTGGCCGACGAACTTGCCGAGCAGAATTTCGCCGCGGCCCAAGGGATAGGTCAGCAGCAGCATCAGGGTGCCGCCCTCGTCCTCGCCGACGATGGCGTCATAGGCCAGCAGCAGCGCGATCAGCGGCATCAGGAAGGTGGCGAGGCTCGCTAGGCTGGCGATGGTTGCCGGGATCGAGGTGAACCCCACCTGCCCCGAGGCGGCCGCGCCAAGCCAGGCTATACCCACGGCCAGTACAGCGAACAACAGGCTGATGGCCAGCAACCAGCGGTTGCGCAGGCCGTCGCTGAGCTCCTTGCGAGCGATGTTCCAGACCTGGTTCATACCTTGCCCTCCGCTGCCTGCACATCTCCGGCGCGCCCCATGTAGTAGCGATACAGATCCTCCAGCGATGGCTGGTGGATCTCGACGTCATCCGGCTCGCTTTCACCCAGCAGCTCGCGCAGCAACGGCAGCTTGTGGCCGTTGATCGCGACCACCTCGACCCCGTCCTCGCCATGACGCTGCGCCGCATGGCCGGCCGTGTTCCAGCGTTCCAGCCAGGCGTCGCTCCTGGCGAGGCCGCTGGCGCGAATGCGCACCGGCAGGCCGGCTTCGCTGCGCAGATGCTTCAGGCTGCCGACGGCCTGCAGACGGCCCTTGGCGAGAATCGCCGCGCGGTTGATATGCGCCTCCACGCCGGGCAATACGTGGGAGCAGAGGATCACACTGGTGCCGCTCTGGCGCAGACGGTCGACCAGCAGATACAAGTCCTGAGTGGCGATGGGGTCGAGGCCGACAGTGGGTTCGTCCAGCAGCAACAAACGCGGTTCGCCGAGTACCGCCTGGGCCAGGCCGAGGCGCTGACGCATGCCCTTGGAATAGGTCTTCACCCGGCGGTCGGCGGCGTGGGCCAGGCCGACCTGTTCCAGCAGATCATCCACCTGTCCCAGCGGTGTGCTCTTCAGGCGCGCAAAGTGGCGCAGGGTTTCGCGCCCAGTCAGCTGCGGATAGAAGGTGACGTTCTCCGGCAAATAGCCCAGCTGGCGACGGACATCGCTGGTGCGCGGGTCGCGACCGAGCACCCTGACAAGCCCCTCGCTGGCCTGCAACAGGCCGAGGATCAGCTTCATGCTGGTGGTCTTCCCGGCGCCGTTATGGCCGAACAGGCCCAGTACCTCGCCTTCGCCGAGGTTCAGGTTCAAATCGTGCAACACGGTCATGTTGCCGTAACGCTGGCTGACACCCTTGATCTCAACGGCATTCATGACAGGGGTTCCTGGTCTGACTTCAACAGTTTTTCGGTAGGCAGCTTCATCAGTGGATGGCTGTCCTGCACGCCCGGCGACTTGATCACCGGAAAGGCGCGTTGTACCCAGCGCAATACTTCGATGCTGGGGCTGTTCATCAGCAGCCGCACCTGCGGATACATCCACAGCAGACGGTCGACATTGTCGTTGGGCTCGTAGGCGATATCGCCGAGGCCGTCGTCGTCGCGATCCCAGCCCAGGTAGTCGCTCCAGTAGTTGCCGCGCCCCTCGACCGACCACTCCTGGGTCCGCACGGCGACATACTTGACCTGCTGCTGGTTGCCGACGAAGGCATTGCCGACGATGCGGTTGTTTTCCGAGCCTGCGGTCAGGTGAATGCCCATTTCGCTGCGCAGGAAATGGTTGCTCTCGATGGTGTTGAACAGCGAGTTGTAAATGAACAGTGCCTTGCCCTCGCCGCCGCTGATCATGCTGTCGCCACCGGTGTCGCCGCGCTCGACGTCGGTGACGACGTTGTCCTTGAGCGTCGAGTAGGTGATGTAGTTCATCAGGATGCCGTAGTTCTGATCCCGCTCGGAGCGGTTGCCGATCACGGTCAGCTTGCGGCTCTGCATCAACGCGTAACCGGTGCGAGTGCGGCGCGTGACGTTGCCGATCACCCGGTTCTCGTGGGAAAACATGTAATGCACGCCGTAGCGCAGATCCTCGAACAGGTTGCGCTCGATGCTGTTGCCATTGGAGTTGTCGATGTAGATGCCGTCGCGCGTATGCCAGACATGGTTGTCGAGCACCCGGGCACCTTTGATGGAAAACAGGTGGATGCCGTTGCCCCGGTCCTGGGAGCGCAGGCTCAGGTCGCCCTCGATCCGGTTGCCTTCGATCAGCAGATTCTGGCTGCGATCGGCCCAGATACCGAACCCCGGCCCCTGCAAGCGGTTGTTACGGATCACCGCATCGGTGGCGCTGGGTTCGATGAAGATCGCCGCGTTCATCTTGGTCAGATCGCGACCCCAATCGCGCAGCTCGCAGCCGTCGATAGTCACATGCGGTGCGCGGATGGTCAGCGCATTGCCCTGGCCCTGCGCCTCGATCACCGCGCCGAGCGCACAGTGCAGCGTCAGCGGCTGATCGATGAGAAATTGCCCGGTGTATTCGCCAGCGGGCAGCGTCCAGCGGTTGTCTCCTTGCTCCAGGGGCAGCGAGGTGATGGGTTGCGGTTCCGCCAGCGCGACTCCGGGCAGCGATAGCAATATCGAGAGTGCCAAGGGAGGTAGCGGGTGGGTGACCTGAAATCTGAGCACTGCGTTTACCTTCTCCGGTTTCCAGGCAATCGTGCGGCTGTCGAATGTCGCTGGTCCGCTGTTCGCGAGCGAGCTCGCTCCTACAAAACCTCGGTGGCATACCACCGTCCTGTAAGCGCGGGCCGGCTCGCGAATGGGCCAGCAGCGTCGCCTGGTTCGCCAGCGAGCTGGCTCCTACAAAACCCGGCGGTACACCGTCCGCCCTGTAGGAGCGAGCTTGCTCGCGAATGGCCTTCCGCTTACGCCGGTTCGACCAGCATGCGACCGACCATTTCCATGTGCAGCGCGTGGCAGAACCAGCTGCAGTAGTACCAGTGCAGGCCGGGCTTATCGGCCGTAAAAGTGATGGAAGATGTCTGCTGCGGGCTGATCTCCATGCTCGCGCCGTGGTTGGTCATGACGAAGCCGTGAGAGACATCCTCAATCTGGTCGATGTTGGTGATGACCACGGTGACTTCGTTGCCCTGCTTCACCGTGAACTCCGTGATGCCGTACGCCGGCGCCATGGAGGTCATGTAGACGCGCACCTTGTTGCCATCACGGACGACCTTGTTGTCGGTATCCAGATTGACGCCGTCCTTCTTGGCCATTTCCACCGTCGGGGCGAACATCGGATCGTTGCGGTCCCAGATCTTCTTGGTTCGGATCTGGTCGCGGCGCACCAGGATGCAGTCGTGCGGCTCGGCATAGGTCGGGCCGTCGTGCACCAGCTTCATCTCGTCGCCGGAAATGTCGATCAACTGGTCGTTTTCCGGATGCAGCGGGCCGACCGGCAGGAAGCGATCCTTGGAGAACTTCGACAGGGCGATCAGCCACTTTCCGTCGGCTTCGCTGGTTTCGGTCAGCGAGGCATGGATGTGCCCCGGCTGGTAGTGAACGTCCAGCTTCTGCTTGATGTAGTTGACCTTCTCGCCCTTGTACGCGCGCACGGCCTCTTCCAGGTTCCACTTGACCACCTGGCTGTCGATGAACAGCGTGGTGTAGCCGTTACCGCGACCGTCGAAGGTGGTGTGCAGCGGACCGAGACCCAGCTCGGGTTCGCCCACGACCACATCGCGGGGATCGGCCAGCTTGCCGTCGAACAGCTCGGGCAGCTTGTCGATGGCGATGATAGTGGCTGTCGGCGAAAGCTTGCCGTTGGCGATGAAGTATTTACCGTCCGGCGAGGTGTTCAAGCCGTGGGGGTTTTTCGGTACCGGGATGTAGCGAGTCAGCTTGGACCCGTCGCGGCCATTGACCACCGGCACCTTGGAGTCGCCGAGGGTAATGAAGTCACCGGCCTTGATCGCCGCCTCGATGGCAGGGATATCGAAGACCACAACCCAGTCGCGCTCGTTGCGCATCATGCCGCCCAGGTCGAAGGCCTTTTCCGAGTTGTAGCAGGTGGAAGCGGCGAAACGTCCGGTGTAATCGGCATCGGTGTTATCCAGGTTGCCGTCGACGATGACCTGGAAGGCCATCTCCATCTTCTCCGCATCGATGACGTTGAACATGGTGTAGGCGTTTTCGCCGCTGATATCGAAGGTGCTGCCGTCGTTGGGATGCGGAATCACGAACTCGGCGTTGGCGAACACGTACTTGGTGTGCGGCACTTTCTGCAGGCGCAGACCGTGGATCGCCTGGACGTTCGGCACGGTGAGCATCTTGTCGCACTTCATGACATCGAGGCGGATACGTGCCACGCGGCTGTTGGCCTTGTCGTTGATGAACAGATACTTGCCGTCGTACTTGCCATCGGTCATGGAGATATGCGGATGGTGGCAGTCACCGTTGAGGTACTTGGCGCTCTCGCCCATGATCGCGCGGCTTTCGTTGGTCAGTCCCCAACCGGTGGCCGAGTCGACGTTGAATACCGGGATACGCATCAGCTCGCGCATCGACGGCACCCCGATCACGCGCACCTCACCCTGGTGGCCACCGCTCCAGAAGCCGTAGTAATCATCCAGCTCGCCAGGCCCCACATGAATCTTCGATTTTGCGTCTTTCGCCGCAGCCGCGAAGGCTTCGCGGGTCATCACCGCGCCGCCAAACGCCGTGGCGGCAACCGCCGCGCCGGTCACTGCAGTCGCACCCAGGAAGCCGCGGCGGCTCAGACCGCTCTTTTCCAGCACCTCGGTGTTACCTTTTGCCTTGTCGCTCATGGTCTGCTCCTTTTCGGGATGTACTTCCAACAGTCAAGTGAAGGGTTGTGTCTGGTTCAGGGTTCCACGACTTGCACGGGGATCAGCTGAGGCCCGGCCGGCGCTTTCTTGCCACGCTCGGCGCGTTTGTTCTTCGCTATCAGCGGTGGGCATTTGTTTTCGTTGAAGTAGGTCATCTGGCAATCCAGGCAGTAGTGGCATTCGTTGTGGTTGATATGCCCATCCGGATGGATTGCCTGCACTTCGCACTCGTTGGCGCAGAGCTGGCAGGGGTTGCCGCATTCCTTGCGCCGCTTGAGCCAGTCGAACAGGCGGAAGCGACCAGTGATCGCCAGCCCTGCGCCCAGCGGGCAGACGTAGCGGCAGAAGACCTTGCGGGTAAAAATGTTGATCACCAGCAGGAACACGGCGTAGGCGACGAACCACCACTGACGGTCGAACCTGAGCGTGATCGCGGTTTTGAATGGCTCCACCTCGGCGGCCTTCTCGGCCATCGTCATGGATTCCAGCGAGATGCCGAACAGCACCAGCAGCACGATGTACTTGATCGCCCAGAGCCGCTCGTGAACGGTGAACGGCACGTCGTACTGGGGGATCTTCAGCTTGCGTGCGGCCTCGTTGATCAGCTCCTGCAGCGCGCCGAAGGGGCATAGCCAGCCGCAGAACACGCCGCGCCCCCAGAGCAGCAGGCTCGCGGCGGTGAACGTCCAGAGGATGAAGATCACCGGATCGGTCAGGAACAGCTCCCAGCGGAAGTCCTGCACCAGCGCGTGGACGAAGGTCAGCACGTTGACCACCGACAGTTGCCCCAGGGCATACCAGCCGATGAACACCACGGTGAAGATCAAATAGCCATGGCGCAGGATGCGCAGGAAGCGCGGACGCCGGGCGAAGGTGTCCTGCATGAACAGGATGACCGTCAGCAGCGCCAGCGCGACCAGAATCACGCCGATCTGGAAGCTCTTCTGGTACCAAATGTTGACCCACATCGGCCGGTTGGCTTCCTCGATGGCGGCCAGCTCCTCGGCGGTCGGCTGCGGGCGCTCGATATAGTCTCCAGGAATCTGATAGGGCAGCTCGAAACTGGTGAAGATGCCGTCCACCGGACCGGTCTGGCGGCGCACCAGCAGCTCCAGCGACCACGGCGTGCCCGGATCGAACCCGACATGCTCGCGGATGATGAAGATCGCCATTTCCTTGAATTCCGGCATGCCCTCGGCGAACACATCGTTGAGCCGCTGATAGTCCAGATCGCGGAAGCTGAGGATGTTGCCGAACTGGCGTACCTGCACCCGATCGAAGATGCCGCCACGCACATAACCCGAGCCTTTGAAGGAGTATTCGCCGCTGCCCAGCACGGCGATGGCGTGTTCGCCCGGCTTCAGGTCTTGCATCAGGAAGCGGTACTGGTTGTCGCCCAACAGGTTGCGACCGATGGTCGGCGGGTTCAGGTGGGCGGTGTAGAGATCGATGAAGGTCTCGTCGACGTCCTCCGCGGGCGCCTCGTCGATGCCTTCGGCTGCGGTGCCCTTGAAGGCCTCATTGATATCGGCATTGGTCAGATGCAAACGACGGATCGCGCCGTTGCCGGTCAGCTCCGCCCAGGTGGCAGGCTGGTAAACGTCTTCGCGGACGATGGCCGGCTTCTGCCTGGCGTCGAGGTTGCTCTTGACCAGGCCGAGGGACGCTGCCACTTCATGGGCCGAGCGCATGACGATTTCGTTGACCACCATCACCGTCACGGTGGCGCCCGTCACGGCATCGACGGTCACCGCGCTCTTGTCGCTGGAACGTCCCACCACCACACGCTGATCGGCCTTGACCCCGGCGTATTTCGCGGTGAAGTCATGCAGCTTCTGCTCGGGAATACCGATCAGCAGGATGGGCTCGTGGTGCTCCAGTACATAGGCATCGACGATCAGGCCGTCACGGTCGAGCAACACTTGAATGTTCATCGGCTTGCCGGAGTACGCCGGCATGTCCGTGACGTTGATGCTCTGGAACGCGTAGCCGTAGACGGTGCCCTCGCCATCGCTGAGGGTTCGAACCTGATAAACCCCTTCGGGCTCGGAGACCTGGGTCGCCTTCGGAAAGAACAGCTCGATGCGCTGCTGTTCGGCTGCGTATTCCTTGGCTTGCAAGGTAAAGGTGCAGAGCATCAAGGCCAGCAACAGGACGAAGCCTCGCTCCCATACGCACTTGGCGCCAATGGTGAGATAACGATGCGGCTGCATGACATGCCCACTTCATTGCGGAATGTGGGGGCCATAGTAGGAGCGGTGCCGGACGTCTCTCCTTGATTGGTATCAAGATTGAACCCGGGAGAATGATTCCATCGAGCCATGCCACTGCCGGCCCCGCGCCGCGCCTGTTCGCGAGCAAGCTCGCTCCTACGGGTAATGCACGGCCTGCAGTCTTGTAGGAGCCAGCTTGCTGGCGAAGCTTTTACGGCGATTCCGATAACCCCATGCCGCCCCGTTCGCGAGCGAGCTCGCTCCTACGAAACTGCCAGCCGCGGCGGTGTTGCTCAGCGAAATCCGTAGTGTAGGAGCCAGCTTGCTGGCGAAGCGCTTATGAAAAACTCAGCGTCGACCAGGCGGCGTGAGATAGGCCGCGGTAGCACCACGATTCGCTTCGCTGGCCTTGATTTCCATCTTCGCGATGCTGCGCAGGTGCACTTGGTCCGGACCGTCGGCGAAGCGCAGCGCGCGGCCACCGGTCCACATGTCAGCCAATGGGGTATCGGGTGTCAGGCCCATGGCGCCGTAGACTTGGATCGCGCGATCGACCACGCGGGTATGCATGCGCGGCACCAGCGCCTTGATCATGGAAATCTCCTTGCGCGCCGCCTTGGCGCCCACCTCGTCGATCATCCAGGCGGTCTTAAGCACCAGCAGCCTCGCCTGCTCGATCTCTATGCGCGACTCGGCGATCCAGTCGGCGACGTTGGAATACTGCTGTAGATATTTGCCGAAGGCCTTGCGCTCCTGGCAGCGCTCGACCATCAGCTCCAGCGCCAGCTCGGCCATGCCGATCGAACGCATGCAATGGTGAATCCGCCCCGGCCCGAGGCGCGCCTGGGCCATCATGAAGCCGTCGCCCTCCTTGCCCAGCAGGTTGCGCGCCGGCACCCGCACGTTTTTCAGCAGCAGCTCGCTGTGGCCTTCCGGGGCGAGGTGGTTCATCACCGGAATGTTGCGCACCAGCTCGACGCCGGGCGTGTCGAACGGCACCAGGATCATGCTCTGCTGGTGATGGGTTTGCGCGTCGGGATCGGTCTTGCCCATCACGATCAGCAGCCGGCAGTTGGGATGCGAGGCGTTGGTGATGAACCACTTGCGGCCATTGATGACGTAGTCGTCACCGTCACGGCGGATCAGCGTCTGGATGTTGGTGGCATCCGACGACGGCACGTCCGGCTCGGTCATGGCGAACGCCGAGCGAATCTCGCCTTCGAGCAGCGGCTTGAGCCATCGTTCGCGCTGCTCGGGCGTGGCGAACATGTGCAGCAGCTCCATGTTGCCGGTGTCCGGCGCGTTGCAATTGAACACCTCGGACGCCCAGTGCACGCGGCCCATGATTTCCGCCAGCGGCGCGTATTCGAGATTGCTCAGGCCCATGCCCGGCTCATCCTCGCGCAACGACGGCAGGAACAGGTTCCACAGCCCCTCGGAACGGGCCAGGGCTTTGAGGTCCTCCATGAACGAGACCGGATACTGGCCGGCGGCGACCTCCTCATGCCAAGCACCGATGCGCGGCACGATGTACTGATCCATGAAGGTACGAAGCTGCTGGCGCAGCGCCTCCACGCGCGGGCTGTAGGCGAAATTCATACGGTACCTCTGCTGATCCGGATTCGATGCCGTCACCATAGACGCCACGGAGCCGAAGGCAACGAGCGTGCAGCGGCTGAATTGGCCGTCATCAGCACCATCAAAAGCGCCGCCGACCTTGACGGAAATCATTACCGCGCGCGAAGGGCCTGCTAGGGCCTGCCTCAGCATCGCCTCTTCGCAGTGAACGACGGAAGCGCCTTCGGCGATTCCATCCTACAAAGCTATGGCCGAATAAATTCAGCCCTACGGCATCGATGATTGTCGTAGGGGCAAACTTGTTCGGCCTTTTACGGTGCGGGGCTGCGACGCGCGAGCCTGCTCGCGAAACCAGAGCATCGTTCTTGCGGGATTCGCAACGGTCTGGCTACCAGCTCGTAGGGTGGGCTTCAGCCCACCGTAAATTTTGAATGTGCGGTGTTCTGGCGGCTGAAGCGGGACGCCGCCATCCCTTACTGCAGCCCCCTCTGTTTCGCGCAACCCGACCTATCTAGGTTCTGGCTGCTACCCAGCATTTCATCTACGCAGCAGGCGCCGCCTGCCGCTCGTTGGTTAGCCGGAGGCGTAACCGAAGGGTCACTACCAGTGCAGATAAAACATCGCTTTGGCCAGCAACACGATGCCGATCATCTGCAGGAAGATTGCCCATTGGATGCGCCGATAACGCGCTGGCGTCATGCGGCCGCTGCGCAACAGCATGGCGACCATGCCGAAGGTGAAGAAAACACCGATCGCCAGCAGGATTTTCAACGAGAGCAAGGTTGCGAAACTGCTCGCAAGAGGATTGGCCAGTGCATGGCGGTGATGCCAGGCCAGACCGATGCCGGCGCCATAGACGAATAGCACGACCCAGTGCAGCACCACTCTCAAGCGCGCACCGACGGCCTTATCAACGCTCTGCATCAGATTCGGTTCGATCTGCTGGCGAACCTGATGAAGCACCAAGACCTCAACGAATAGCGCGCCGATAAAGAAAATGGCCGCCAGCAGGTGGATCACATGCAGCAGGGAATAACTCATCGCGGCTCCTTCGTTCCTGCCGGCCAGTTTAGGATTTGTCTCCGCTTCGCTGTAGTCGCTTACGGCATCGGAAATGGCTACCCATACTCAGCGATTCAGCGCAGTCAGGTTGGCGCCGTCACGCTGCACCTGCTGCCCGGCAACGAAACCGTTCGTCGAAGTTCGTACTCGGGAGCGGCTGCCATCCTCGGCCTTAATCACATAGAGCGTCTGATCAAGCCCCGCCGCCTGCTGCGCCCCTTGACCGAGGAAATAGCCCAGCCCACCGCCAAACAACGCGCCGATTGGTCCAGCTGCCGCGCCCAGCATGAAACCACTGAGCGCCCCAAACCCGCCGCCCACGACTCGATCCTGGCGAATCTCCACGACCTCATCGGCACCCGCCAGCGTACTACTGGTCAGCAACATTGCACCGGCAACCAAAGCGGCTAGATTCTTCATGTAATGCTCCTTGATAGAGGTTATGTTCCTTAGCTCTTAGTCACGAAGCGTGCCGCTTTTTAAGCTTTTAAAATCAATAAGATGCAACTAGAAAGGTAATTTGTACCCAGCACTAAAGGGTATTTGTTACCTAACAACAAGTATTTTAAACCCTCATCGTTTTGAAACCTTAGGAGGCAGGCGATGATTCTCTGCAAACGCGCCTATGAGGCCTGCGAAACCCGCGATGGATACCGCGTATTGGTCGACCGTCTCTGGCCACGAAGCCTGCGCAAGGAAAACCTGGCACTGGACGACTGGCTGCGGGAACTGGCGCCCTCAGCTGCGCTGCGCCAAGCGTTCAAGCATGACGGGTTGGGCTTCGATGCCTTTCGTGAGCGTTATCGCCAGGAGTTGGCCGCCCACCCAGAGCACTGGTGGCCATTGTTGGACATCGCCATGAAGGGCCCGCTGACGCTGATCTACGCCGCTCGCGACGAGCAGCAGAACAATGCGCGGGTGTTGGCAGAATGGCTGGAGGAAGAATTGGAGCGACGCGGTGCGCCGAGCTCGCCGACGTGCTATGCCGGCGAGCGGATGTCGTGAGGTCCGTCGCGACGGCGACGGACGGAACAGCCTTAGTGCTTGCGATTGACCGTCAGCGCCGCACGGATGACGTCGGCGCCAATCTCCGCTTCGTAGGCCTGCCACACGGGCATCATCTTCTCGCGCCAGGCCTGGCGCTGCTCGGGCGTGAGCGTCACCAGCTTGCTGCTGCCGCTCGCGAGGATCCGATCGCGGTCGCGCTGATTGAGCGCCGCAGCCTCGCGATTCACCGCGTCGGTCACTTCCAGGATGATGCCCTCCAGCTCCGAGCGGACCGCGAAGGGCATGCTCATCCAGAACTTCGAATTGGTCACCAGCATGTAATTGAGCACGCCGTGATTGCTCTCGGTGATGAACGGCTGAACCTTCTGCATGTTCTGGCTGGCGATGTTGGACCAGGGGTTTTCCGCGCCCTGCACCACGCCGGCCTGTAGCGACTTGTAGACGTCAGCGAAGGGCAACACCACCGGCTTGGCCCCGACCGCGTTGAACTGTGCTTCCAGCACCGCCGAGGGCTGAATGCGGAAGGCCAGCCCACTGGCATCTTCGGGCAGGCGCAGCGCCTTGGTCGCCGAAAGCTGCTTCAAGCCGTTGTTCCAGTACGCCAGACCATAGATGCCGGAGTCGGCCATCGAGCGCAGCAATTCACGGCTCATCTTACGCTTCTGGAACCGATCGACCGCCGCCTCATCATCGAACAGGAACGGCAGATCGAAAACCTGCAGCTTCTTCGTGTACGGCCCGAACTTGGACAGCGACGGCGCGAGGATCTGGACTTCATTGTTCAGCAGCGCCTGCATTTCGTCGGCATCGCCGACCAGCGTCGAATTCGGATACACCTCGACTCTCACCTTGCCAGCCAGGCGCTCGTGGGCCAACTTCTGGAACAGCAACGCCCCCTTGCCCTTGGGCGTGTCATCAGCCACCACGTGAGCGAACTTGATGACGAAGGGTTCCCCTTCGGCCGCTGTAGCCGGGGCACTCAACCAATACAGGGCTGCGACCAGCGCAGCGACACAAGACTTGAACATTTGTCCCCAAATAGGAAAAGCTCGACCTCGGCGCCTCGTAAGCACCGTTCGAGTGGTTTTATCGATCGTGATCGGACCCAACTCGCGCGGGCGCGCGGCCGGCCCATTTCAACGTGAATGGCCCGCTCATCACGGCAACGGAGCGCCGGCGGCTGGCCTTTATTGGAATGAGGATCGTGAAAACACCGATGCTAGAGCGGTGTTTCACGAGAGGGGGAAGTTTTCGGCATAGGCGCACATGACACAAGCGCAGGAAGTCCAACCAGCTCTCAAAACGGCATATTGCATTTATCGGACTGACCGAACTTTCACGCAGCCAAGCACTTCTACTGGCAATAGAAAGCCAACGGCCAATGCCATGAACCAACGCTCTCCGAACCCGCAACCCACGGTTGTCGACTGCCTGATCATTGGTGGCGGCCCGGGTGGACTGACCGCAGCGCTTTACCTGGCGCGCTTCCGGCGCAGCTGCCTGGTGGTCGACGCCGGTTCCAGCCGCGCCTCGTGGATCCCGCGATCGCACAACTACCCGGGCTTCCCGCCGGGTATCAACGGCAATGATCTGCTGGTGAGGTTGCGCGAGCAGGCCAGCGGTTACGGCGCCAGGCTCGAACACGGCCGGGTCGAGCATATCGAGCCGCATGCGGAAGGCTTCAGCGTGCGCTATGGCGATCGAAGCTGTGTGGCCCGGCGCATCATTCTCGCCACCGGTATCGAGGACACGCTGCCGGATATGCCCGACGTCGAGCAGGCCATTGCCGAAGGCAAAGTGCGTCTGTGCGCCATCTGCGATGGCTACGAGGTAAAGGGGGACAACGTCGCGGTCTATGGTGAAGCAGAGTGCGCCATCGGCCACGCCGTGTTCCTACGCACCTTCAGCGATCGCGTCACCGTCGTGGTGCATGGCGAGCAGGATGCCTGCGATCAGTCCATCGCCCTGGCCGAGCATTACGACATCCGCCTGATCAGCGATCGCGTCGAAGCCCTGCGCCCTTGCGAGACCGGCATCGAGCTGATCACCTGCAACGGCGACGTCCACCATTTCGACATCATCTACCCCAGCCTTGGCGCGCGTTTCCGTTCGGATCTCGCCCTGCAATTGGGCGTGGATTGCGACGAGTCCGGCGGCGTACTGGTCGACGATCATCTACAAACCTCGATGCGCGGACTCTATGCCATCGGCGACGTGACCATGGGCCTGAAGCAGATGAGCGTCGCCATCGGTCAGGCCGCCCAAGCAGCCACGGCGGTGCACAACAGCCTGGAAGCCAAACCCTGGGGCGGACCGAGCCGATAACGACGCTGCGCCGGCGATGCCTTCGGCCCGGCAAGCAGGCATACTTCGGGCCTCGACCGAGGCCCGAACAGCATGCGCATCCACGTTACCTTCATCGACCGCATCGGCATCACCCAGGAGGTGCTCGCCCTGCTAGTGGCGCGCAACCTGAACCTCGATGCCGTGGAAATGGTGCCGCCCAACGTCTATATAGACGCGCCGGCGATCGATGCGCACGTGCTCGACGAGCTGCGCCAGGCGCTGCGCGGCGTACGTGGCGTGCAGGACATCCAGGTGGTTGGCATGCTGCCCGGCCAGCAGCGACGCCTGCAACTCGACGCGCTGCTGCACGCCATGCCGGACCCGCTGATGGCAGTCGATGGCGACGGCAAGATCCTCATGGCCAACTCGGCGCTGATCAGCCTGGTCGGGCTCGACCCAGAAGGCCAATTCGTCGGCGAGCTGTTCGAAGCCCCAGAGTTACAGGCCGCTATGCTCGAGCAGGGCTTTCGTCTGCCGATGCGCGAAATCATCTTCAACGGCCAATCCCTGCTAATCGACGTGATGCCGATCGCCGAAACACTCATGGCAGACGGCTCTCAGCCGGCTGCCGGCGCCCTGCTCACGCTCTACGCACCCAGCCGCCTGGGCGAGCGCCTGGCCGCGCTGCACCCGCACCATGCGGAGAGCTTCGATGCGCTGCTCGGCGATTCGCCGGCGATCCGCACGCTCAAGGCCCGCGGCAAACGTGTGGCGGCGCTCGATGCACCCTTGCTGATCCAGGGCGAAACCGGCACCGGCAAGGAATTGGTCGCCCGCGCCTGCCACGCCGCCAGCCCGCGCAGCAACGCGCCCTTTCTGACGCTCAGCTGCGCGGCCGTGGCGGAAAACCAGGCCGATGGCGAACTGTTCGGCTATGCGCCAGGCGCCGCGCATGCATCCCAGCGTAGCGGCAAACCCGGCCTGCTGGAACTGGCCAACGGCGGCACGGTGTTTCTCGACGAGATCGCCGAGATGTCGCCCTACCTGCAGGCCAAGCTGATGCACTTTCTCAGCGAGGGCAGCTTCCGGCGTATCGGTGGCGATCGCGAGATTCGCGTCGACGTGCGCATCCTCAGCGCCACTCACCGCGACCTGGAACAGCTGGTCGGCGAGGAGACGTTCCGCGAGGACCTGTTCTACCGGCTCAACGTCCTCAACCTGAACGTCCCACCGTTGCGCGAGCGCGGCGAAGATATCCTATCGCTGGCCCGGCACTTCCTGCTGCAGGCCTGCACGCAGATCCAGCGCCCGCCGTGCCGGCTCGCCCCCTCGACCTACCCGGTGCTGCTCGGCAATCCCTGGCCCGGTAACGTGCGGCAACTGCAGAACATCATCTTCCGCGCCGCGGCGATGTCCGACAGCGGCATGATCGGCCTCGACGACCTGGATATCGCTCGCACCAAGCTGGCCTGCCAGGACGATGAAATCTCCAGCCTCAGCGAAGCCATGGAAACTTTCGAACGTTCGATCCTGGAAAAGCTCTATGCCAGCTACCCCTCCACCAGGCTGCTGGCGGCCCGACTGAAAAGCTCGCACAGCGCCATCGCCATGCGCCTGCGTAAATACGGTATCGGCGGGCACGGCTGAGGTTGCCGTGAACGTCACCGTCGGAAACAACGCTCCTTTCCCTTCTGTCCGCAATCAACCCATCGGCGCGCCCATCTGCCGAAGATTCCGTATTGATTCAGATACAGCGTATTGAAATAGATACGAACGTCTGAGAGCGACAAACCGAGGCTAGGCATAGCTCCTGTATCGAATTCGATACAAGACAATCGAAAGCTGCGCTTCTGCATATTCATAAACCTTTGATAAACAAGCTCTTTCCTTAAAGCTGGCACTCGTATTGCCTTGTTATCCGCAACGGGTCCGAATGGCGACCGTGCCGTCCATCAGGTAACAGGGCGCACCTTGCCAACAGAACCTCGGATGGGTGCCTTGTCTTTCGCACACCGACATGCCGTAAACCACAAGAACAAACGGAGTCGACATGGAATTTCTGAATAATCTGGTCAATGAACTAAACGCGTTGGTGTGGGGGCCGCCGACTCTGGTGCTGGTTTTAGGCACCGGGCTGTTCCTGATGATCAGCCTCAAGTTCATGCCTTGGCGCACCATTCCACGCGGCTTCCGCCTGTTGTGGCAGGGACGTAAGAATGAACCCGGCGCCGAAGGTGAAATCAGCCCGTTCCAGGCACTGATGACCTGCCTGGCCGCGACCGTGGGGACCGGCAATATCGCTGGCGTCGCCACTGCCATCTTCCTCGGCGGGCCGGGTGCGCTGTTCTGGATGTGGTGCACGGCGCTGGTGGGCATGGCGACCAAATACTGCGAAGTAGTGCTGGCGGTGCATTACCGCGAGAAGGACGACCGCGGCGAGCACGTTGGCGGCCCGATGTACGCCATCAAGAACGGCCTGGGCAAGAAGTGGCTGTGGCTCGGCGGCGCCTTCGCCATCTTCGGCGGCCTGGCCGGTTTCGGCATTGGCAACATGGTGCAGGTCAACAGCATGGCCCATGCGATGGAGACGACCTTCGGCGTACCGATGTGGCTCACTGGCGTGGCATCGATGGCCATTGTCGGCCTGGTGATCCTCGGCGGCATCAAGCGCATCGGCAAAGTCGCCGCGGCGCTGGTGCCCTTCATGTGCGTGGCGTACATCATCGCCGCCCTGGTGGTACTGGTGGTCAACGTCGACGCCATTCCCGGTGCGTTCGCACTGATCTTCGAATCCGCTTTCAACCCGGTGGCAGCCACCGGTGGCTTTGCCGGCGCGGCGGTGATAGCGGCGATTCGCTTCGGCGTGGCACGCGGCATCTTTTCCAACGAAGCAGGCCTCGGCACCGCCGGTATTGCCCAGGCCGCAGGCACCAGCAAATGCCCGGTTCGCTCCGGCCTGATCGGCATGCTGGGCACGTTCATCGACACCATTATCATTTGCACGATGACCGGCCTGGCGATCATCTGCTCCGGCGTCTGGACCAGCGGCGAGAGCGGCGCAGCATTGTCGGCGGCGGCCTTCGAATCAGCGATGCCCGGTTTCGGCGGCGCCATCCTTACCATCGCACTGGTGGTCTTTGCCTTTACCACCATTCTCGGCTGGAGCTACTTCGGCGAGAAATGCTGGGAGTTCCTGGTGGGCACCAAGGCCGTCTGGCCATTCCGGGTGGTCTGGGTACTGGCAGTGCCCTTCGGCGCGGTGGCCCAGCTGGACTTCGCCTGGCTGGTCGCCGACACCCTCAACGGCCTGATGGCGATCCCGAACCTGATCTCGCTGCTGCTGCTGAGCCCCGTGGTGGTCAAGCTGACCAACACCTACTTTGCCGAACGCAAAGCCCAAGAAACACTCGCCAGCGTTCCTCGCTGATCGGCTGTCTAAGCTAATGGCAGGCCTTGGGTCTGTTGACGTTTCGTTCGCGGCCGCGCCGGTGCCTGTTTTTGCGCGAGGCAAGAAACGAGGAGTGAAGTTTGGTGTTCCAAATAAGCGACGAGGAACGCCGCAT